>CAKRSV010000022.1 GCA_934401915.1 uncultured Lachnospiraceae bacterium | reverse complement strand
TACGAAAATTTCCTCCGCACGCGGGACGGACAAAAGCTCCTCTTTTTAGAGCTCGGCGTCGGCTACAACACGCCGGTCATCATCAAATATCCGTTCCTCCGCATGACGGCGGGCAACCCGAAGGCCACCTACGCCTGCATCAACATGGGGCAGGCAAGCACACTGCGCGAGATCGAAGAACGGTCGATTTTGATCGACGGGGATATCGCCGCGGTGATAGAAGAAATGAAGAAAACCGCTTCCTACAAATAGCAGGAAGCGGTTTTAACTTATGATGACAGCGGATTTGTGATTTAAGTACTGCGTGCGATTTTGGGAAAATCCGGTGACGATTGTGATACAATTTACGATTCGGCGAAGGCAGAATTCAATGTGATAGTTTAATTCAGTCCTGTTTTCACGTTGAACTTCACTGCTGATCGTTGCGGTACCACTACATTTTAGTTGCTACAGGATACCGTCGAGTTTTGCAGCAACTTTTTCTGACATACCTGCGGAAGAACTGCATTGAAAGTGGTAGTCCTTGCTTTGTTAATTGCGGTGAACAGACCTTTCATGGTGTCGGACCTACTTGATGTGGTTTTCTCAGATGTGCCGCCCATAGGATTATCCTCCGTATCTGTCTGATTAAAAAGATGTGTCGCGTTTTACAGAATCATAAAATGCTACACTTACCAACGGATATTTTAATATATTATATCAAATTGTGCGCATGCGCGCAAGCAAAATGAGGACACAATAGACAAAAACTGATATTTTTAATAGGCGCAAATAGATTTGACATGGACTGTACAGTACCCTCTGTTTTGTTGCTTTTTACGATGGAATATGCTATCTTGATTACGGTAATTTACTATAAATATTAGGAGAGTGAACACCATGCTTTTTGTTTGTTACCCCAAGTGCACCACCTGCCAGAAGGCGAGAAAGTGGCTGGACGAGCAGGGGATCGCCTATGAGCTCCGCGACATCAAAACGGAGAATCCTACTTATGACGAGTTGGCCGCGTGGTACGAGCGGAGCGGTTTGCCGCTGAAAAAGTTTTTCAACACCAGCGGCCTTCTGTATAAGTCCATGGAACTCAAGGACAAGCTGCCCCAAATGAGCGAGGACGAGATGCTGCGCCTCCTCGCCACGGACGGCATGCTTGTCAAGCGCCCGCTGCTGGTCGGCGATGACTTCGTCCTCGTTGGGTTCAAGGAAAGCGAGTGGGCGGTGCTGGTGAAGAACGAATGATGGCCGCTGATTGGCTTTCGCTTTATTTTGTATGGCTGCCTTGAAGAGCTTATTCCGAGCATTGAAACGTATATACGGATATAAAGATGTCTAAAATCAGTCGGTTTCAAAGATCTTAGGGCAAGCACATGGTTCGAACATTCGACATCTTGCTCCCAAACCAGGCGCGATACCAACTTCGCTATACCCAGATACTATTGATACTTGAATAGGGCTTCGATTTGAAGCCCTATTATTATACCGCCTGCTCTGCGCGGTTGCAAGGGT
>CAKRSV010000021.1 GCA_934401915.1 uncultured Lachnospiraceae bacterium | reverse complement strand
AATGAATCCCAACGCAGATTATCTTGGCATCGTCACCCTGCTCCGCGGTCTGCGGGAGCGCGGGCTTGTCAGTGGCAGCGAAGCAAAAAAGATCGCCGCGCGTCTGATGGTACAGCTTGGCGCGGACATCATTATTTCTCTCTGATTTCTCGCTTTTGGGTATAGCTATTCCGGATGCTTCATGGTATTGTGTGTTGCTGAAAAAGGAGGTGTCAGCGCAATGAACGACAGCGAGAAAATCACAGGCTCTCTCGCCCTGAAGCCGAAGCCGCGGATCATCACCATCCCTGCCACCGGGCAGGATCTCACGCGCCCCCTCCGGGTGGCGGCATACGCCCGCGTCAGCTCGGACTCCAACGATCAGCTCCACTCCTATGCAGCCCAAACCGCTTACTTTGCAAAGCTCATCAACAGCAATCCAAACTGGATATTTGCAGACATCTATGCCGATCAGGGTATCACCGGCACATCCGTCGAAAAGCGGGATGACTTCCTGCGGATGATGGAAGACTGCCGCAGCGGCCGCATTGACCGCATTCTTGTCAAGTCCACTTCCCGCTTCGCACGCAACACCAAAGAAAGTCTGGAGGCCGTGCGAGAACTGAAGTCTCTCGGTGTCAGCGTCTACTTCGAGGAGCAGAACATCGATACCGCACAAGCCACCGGCGAAGCCCTCACCGCAGTATTCTCGGCGCTGGCGCAAAAAGAGAGTGAAGCCATCTCAGAGCGGATGCGTCACAGCTATCAGATGCGGATGCAGCGCGGCGTCTTCTCTACCCGCTGCGCCCCCTACGGCTACCGGCTGGTCGATAACCAACTGGAGGTCATCGAGGACGAGGCCGTTGTCATCCGGCAGATCTTTGACCGCTACCTCTCCGGCGTCAGCATGGAGGATATCGCAAAGGAGATCACGGCGCGTGGTATCCCCACCAAGCAAAATACCCCCTTCTGGCAGGTTCGCAGTATCCAGTATATTCTGCGCAATGAAAAGTACATCGGGAACTCGCTGGTACAGAAGACCTATGCCACAGCCACTCTCCCCCATCGCAAGAAAGAAAATAAGGGCGAGGAGGATCAATACCTCATCGAAGAAACCCATTCGCCCATCATCAGTCAGGAAGTGTTCGACAAGGTCCAGCAGCTTCTATCCCGAAAAAGTGCTTCCATTCCGCCCAGGGCTGGTATCCCCCATCCCCTCTCCTGCAAGATCGTGTGCGGACACTGCGGAGCGATCTGCAAGCGAAAGGTATGCCGCGGCACCGCCTATTGGGTATGTCAGACGCATGAGAAAAGTGCCGAAAGCTGTCTCACCATGCAAACGCCCGAATCGGAGATCACAGAAGCCTTCCTCCGTGTATACTTCCGTCTCAAGCGGTACGGGGAGGAAGTTCTCACACAACTCATCCAAGCTCTCCAGACTGCCAAGACCGGAAGACTTCTCTGGAGTGAGGATATCATTTCACTCAACAATCGAATCGCAGATATTGCAAGTCAGGAACGATTGCTGGCCCAGCTCAAGCAGCAGGCCATCGTCGATCCTGACATTTTTATATCCCGCAGCAACCAACTGGCTGAACAGCGCCGCGAGGCAAAGCTGAAGAAATCCCACATTCTGCGCGCCGAGGACGATCAGACGATCCAGCGCACGCAGGAACTTCTGGACATTCTGGAAGAAGGGCCGGATCTGCTGATGGCCTTTGACGGGGCGCTGTTCAGCGAGTTGGTTGAGAAAATCACCATTCAGAATAACAGCACAGCAATCTTCCGGCTCATCAACGGGCTGGAAATCCCAGAACACTTTGAAAGGAGAAAATAACGATATGGCATCCAAGCGAAAAATGGTCTTCGGCTACCGCATGGAGTTTGGGGACATCA
>CAKRSV010000020.1 GCA_934401915.1 uncultured Lachnospiraceae bacterium | reverse complement strand
AACTAATTGCGAAATTCGATTATCAGATATGATTAGATTAATGGTGTTTCATTTTGAGGAATGGAACACCATTTTTTATGATAAATCCTCAACTTGCACAATGAAATAGCCTCAACTTGCACAATGAAAATGCCTCAACTTGCACAATGAAACGCTTAAGTTGTTGATATTCAACAATATTATTCCCGCCATTTTCCCTAAGAATTCCTATATATAATAATGTGTAAACTGGTCTCTTTTGGGATAATTTGGGGAAAGTTATCAATTTGCAGTTGGTCTGTGAACGCTGAAGGTTGATACTGTTTTGTCGGTGTAAATTTCTTTTTGGCGGTAATGGTGGCGGTAATACCGATGTAAATGCCGGAGACATGACGGTAATATGTCGGAAAGGAAAATAATTGAAAACCAATACGTTATCGTTTTATGAAAAGTTGGTTACCGACAAAGTCTCCGACAATAAATGTCGGAGACTTTGTCGGTAACCATGTCGGAGACTTCAAGAATGGAGAAAAAGATTTGCCGGTAATGAAAATAACAGGTATTATAAGGTACGAAGGCAAGGTTCATTTCGGTGTAAATTAGCTCTAATTGTCGGTGTAAATATCCGAGTTCCAGAAAAAGTTAAGCACAATGCTGGGATGATTGTGCTTGAGCTTTTATGAATAACTATTTCTTGGATTGTTGCATTCTTTTGGAACGGTGGCATTTTTATCGTAACGGTCAGTCTCGTAATATAGCCGAAAAAGGTTGAACGAACGACCGCAAGAACGACCGCAACGACTGCAAGAACGACCGCAACGACCGCAAGAACGACCGTAAGAATGACTGTAACGACCGCAAGAACGACTGCAACGACCGTAAGAATGACTGCAACGACCGCAAGAGCGACCTATATTTTTAGTAAAGTTCTTTTTCGCCTTTCTCAGTTATCTTCCATTTTTTTCCATTCGATGATTTTACTATAAGTTCATCTTTAGCCATATTGATAAGAAGGCGCCCTATTTTTCGTAGCTTTTCTTCACGAGTGTTGTTTGCGGGAAAAACATGTTGAAGGCTTTCAAATGCGTCTTTACGCCAAAATCCTATTTCGCCTGCGTTATGTGCCAATTGAAGCAATAGCTTTTGAATGCTGTTTTCTGCAAGCCCTTTCTCTTTGGTATAATGCCCTATCTGTTTCGTCAGTTTGGCAACCTTTAGAGATATAGTATAATGTGGAGCACGTCCTTCAATCAAACCTTTATCAAGTAGATGTTTGGCTGCATCTTTGGTAATAGGGTGATGCTTCTGTACCGCATCCAGCCAAAGACACTCCTTTAGTGACAAAGACTGGTTGCTCTTTAACAAGTTGGTATATTTCTCATCTATCATCTTGCCATGGATGGTTACGCCAACAGTACGATGTTCGTTGTCGATGTCGTAATCTGGCATTGGAAAGAATCGTTTGCGTTGCTCTGTGTAAATCTTCTTGATTCCACGCCCCACGGTATCTATCATATTGAAGTTGACCATGCCCTTGCAAAGACAATCGTTACGATAATGAAATTGAGGACCTTTATGCTCCAGGGCATTTTCTATTGTTCCTGGAATGAAACTGCCACCATTACCATAATATAAGGTACTGGGACCTTCTACAAAAACAATTCGCTGCTGTAAAGTGTAATCCTGATGTGCGATGGCGTTATGTAAGGCCTCTCGTATGGTGTATTCGTCATACTGTTTCATGGTGTCAGGGAACAGGGTTCCACCTGGCAACTCACGCATAGTCTTGTTGCGTATTTTGCTCAATACCTTATCTACTGTCAGGATGAAAGGTATCGTAAAATGCTCGTAGTCCTGGACAATACCTTCTTCATCTTCCCATGTCCAAGTGATTTGCGCTACTGCTGGATGAATCTTTTGGATGGAAAGTGGTTTGCCCAATAGTAGAATGGCTGCACGAGTGAGTTTGCCTTCTCGCATCATCATACTATTAGCCAAGAACTCTTCTGTACTCCACGTATCTATTTCTTCGGCTGGAATACTTGAAGAGTGGACTTTTTTGAACATGACTTTTGCTGTAGCCATAGCCAGTTCATCCAAGTCGTTTATATTAGCATTTGGTACAAGTTGAGCTGTCCAATCTGGGATTGGTGGTTGTTGGCGGATGGCATCTTGTTTAGCTTGATTTAGTGGTTTTAGACTTTCACCATCACGACCATAAGCTACACCTTTCCAGTGCATCACTATATTGCGTGGTGATGCTGGAACCTGGAAAAGCAAAACACGCTTACCTTCAACCTCAATAGGTACAATATCCCTAAAGATGAGGTTGTCTGTGGTATGTTGAGACATATCTTGTTTCAGACGGTTCAAGGCTACTTCACCATCTTTGAAACAGGTGCCAATGATTTGGTGCTTCTTGTCCCAAACACCGAAGACTATCCAAGCGAACTCACGTTCTCGCAAGTTTGCTTCATTGCTAAGGGCGGAGAAATACTTTCCCAACTCGTCAATATCGAAGTTGGTTTCTGCCTTTTTGAACTCTACGACCTCATTTTCTGAGTGCTCCCAGAGTTGGTTGAATATCTCATTATAATTTTTCATCATTGTTCAATATTTAATTTTTATACAAAGGTACGAACTTTTCTATAATAACTTCAATAATTATAGAGTAAGTTAACAAATATATACCACTATTCATTCATAAAGAACGAAATCGGAAGGGAAGCAAACATTTTTTGTTGTTTTTTTGGTAACTTTTTGAAATAGATTTCAGCTATTGTTTTATTTTCTAATAATAAATGTATAGCAGTTTTTTCTTCATTGCTAATTCCTGAATCTTCCAAAAGGTTTATCAATGAATATTTTTCTTCCGAAGTTAAATTTCTCTCTCTCTTTATGATTTGAAAAAAGTTTATTGTATGGCAGATTTTATTCTCTGTAGTTTTATCCAGAATCCATTTTGATAAGGTTTTGATACCTTGTAAAAGCTTTGGATTTTTAATAGATAAACTGTCGTATGTTTTTAATGCCAATAAAATGTCATTTGTTGCTCTGTTGTAAATGTCATGATTGTATTGTGAAGCAAACTCATAACTTGAAACAAGGGTTGAGTAATTGATATTGTGTGCAGTTGTAAAATCCTTATTGTAAAATATAGGAGTAAATGGAGAACTTATAAGCTTGTCGCCCTTTGAATTTTCGTATGCAAAGACTAATTTATTTGCATATTTAAAAAACTCTTCGACTTTATATTTCCCATTGGACAGTTTGGTGGCAAACAATAGAAAATGGTATTTCCCTATAGTTGCTGTAGTAATTGGATTTAACTCGTGGTTTTGAAATATTGGCTTTTTGTCGATGATAGCTTGTCCCAATAAATCTAGGCATGCAGCATCTTCATCGTTTAAATCACCGATGTTTACGTCTGCTGTAATGCCCATTTGCTCGTACAGCATTTTTGCTCTATACCATCTTTTATATTCTTCTTCAACTCCTTTGTAGTCTGAAGGAGAAATCTTTTTTATTTGAACTTTGTTTTCTCCATAGCATATGGTTTTATTCTTTAAGCTATCACGCAAAAACTCTAATTCGTGGAGACGAGTACAAATGTGGAGATTGTTAGAATTAAATTTTATACAATTTATCTTCTTATTGATAATGATAATTGTTAAGAAATTACCAATATTTACAATTTCTATATCTTTATTTTGATAAATGTCATATTCTGTGTAATATACTTTTTTTGCAACTTTGACATCTTCTTTTACATGGATGCAACTATATACAGTATATGGTTGGTCTCCGATAGGATATTCAGTGCTTACCCCATTTTCACCAGTTTCAGCATAAAGATATATTGGTTGGCTAACGAGTTTGGATAGTGCTTCCTCTTTAGTTTTGCATCCAGAAACTGTTGCCGTTATTTTATAGCCATACTTGTTAACTTCTTCAAGAGATAAAATCTTTTTGTCTGTAAAAGAAATTTGCTTTTTACAGTCACGGTGGAAATCGCGTAAGTCGTTTTCAAGAGACATGGAATCTTGGTTGAATGGTGATAGTCTTACTGATACTTTATTCTGATTATTTGCTTTTTGGATGTATCGTCTTAAATCTATTGGCGCTAATTTCGCAAAATATACAAAGTTTCCTTTCTCTGTTATAAAAACAACAAAGTAAAGTATGCCTCCATCTCTCTTATAGGCATGTAAGTCAGTTAGCCTGATAGGGTATGATGGGGTATTGGGAATTCTGTTTATGGTCTTCCCTTTTACCTGCACTGCAATACGAATCGTTGTTTGATTTTTATTTTGCAAATAAATGAAACCATCCCAATGAGGCTCACGGTCATTTTCTGAAATGCATGGATTAAAAAGACCATTTTTCAAAAAAATGTCTTTTACTGCTCCTACTGCTATTTGTTCTATCTGTCTACCATTCATGTTATTTTCAGATATTTTTGTTTATCGATAAAGATGTCACCCAAGAACTTGCTACTTTTCTGGGCGATCTTAACGTCTGCAATGATTATAATTCTATATAACAAGTGTTAGCATATTTTATTTTTATATTTCTTAGCTTGGGATGTGTTTGTAAAAGACATCTTAGCAAATATAAACTTCTATAAATTGATTTGCATAAGGAATGTTGTTTAGACAAATATTCATTTGCATAATCATTTGATTGTATTTTATGAGCTGGCGTTTGTCTTTCTTTTCGCAATTGCTTTAATGGACTTAAGATGTCATTGCAAATACTACTATTTATATGATTGATCCACTCATTAAGACAATCTAATGTTCCTCTTATATTTCCATTGTCTTGTTTTATAGACATGATTTTTTTAAAGAAATCTACGTTTATGTTTGATATTACGATTTTTTCTAACAATAATAGAAACAGATTGTAGCTTTCGAGGCTAGGAAAAGGAAGCATGTCAAATTTTTCAAGATTTTCCTTTATGTATGTCTTTCTAAAAAGAGACATACCGAAAGCTTCTATTGTTAAATCACTTATGTTTACGATTTCTTTTAATATAGCTCTGTAAATAGTGTCAGGAAAATGCCACGATGCATTGAAAAGATTATCAAAGTAATCTTTTAATATTTTACAATTTGTAGTCTCTTTTATCATATGACCAAACCATATACTTTGGTTCATAGAAGACATATTTTGTAGGTCTCGTGGAAATGCTACAATTACAAAATCCTCTTTATTTCTACCGATTCCAAAGGTCTTTAAATTTATGTATTGTGTGCTATTTATGTCATTATCAGAATGAATTTCTCCTTGGTAATCATTGAACTTTAGATTCATTCTTGGATCATATGCATAATGTTGCAATACGTTATATTCAAAGAAGCACGCTTTTAGCTGTGGATAACCTGTTGCCATTTTACACTTGAAAGGGTATTGATCAATTTTAGAAATGTTTATATTCTTCTCTAAGTAATTTGGAGAAGGGTACAAAACTAATTCTTCATTGAAAGAATAGTTTTGTACGTATTCAATTTGTTCTTCTATGGAAGGAAAACCAAATCTGATTATATTGGGATTATTGTCAAATTTAGAAGAGAGAACACAGATGTCTCCCTTCTCTATTAATTTCGATATAACGATTTTTGCTTTTTCTTGGGAACATGACGTTACCGAACTTAATGGCATGCCATTAAATTCGGTGGATTGAGTGTAGTATAAAAAGACTTCATTTAGAAGGTTCTCTGTATTCAAATGATTTTTAATAAAATTATTCATATTGTTAAAATTATCTGTCAAATTCAAATTTATTCCATGTTTCGAGGACGAGGCGTTTGGTGCGGTATTCTCCGTACTGACGTATCTCGTTGTCTTTTAGCACACGGAAGGTCTCGTTGATGCAGCCTTTACCACAGACATCTTCTGGGTCTAGGATATAACGGAGATCTTCAGTGTTGAGGCCATAGAGATGGGCAAAGATGGCATCAAGCTCGGCTTGAAGGATGGCTCTGCGCTCAGGATTGTAAATCCAAGGCTGCTGTGTCCCCAGTTGTGGTAGCTCTGCTCGCTGCTCTTCGTTCATTTCTTCCCATAATTCAGATGCCCAACCATCCATGTCGTGATTGAAATAGCATAGCTCGGCTACGCGCTTCACAATCTGCCATTGCATGGTTGGGGGGATTTGGTCGGGGGTGAGGACAGGAAGCTGCTTTGTTATAAAAGTATTCATGTTAGAACCTCCCATTTTCTGTTTAACAGAATAATCGAAAGGCATAGATGTGATAAGACCTTGTAAAATAGTTGAGTTTGGTATCTGGTCTATGTATATTTCTATAATACTATCCCCCGCACCTTTATTTGAAGGAAATAGCGAGGCTATGAATGTTCTTTCATTTGTAGCATTACTAATTTTTCTATATCCAAGTATCCACTTATGCTTCCACTCCCACACGACATTTCCATCTTTGTCCTTCTTCACCTGTCTGTCCTTTACAGCAGACAATGGCACCCAATACCATGGCATGATATGGCTGTTAGGATTACTAAGTTCATCCAAAGAAGTCATGTTGATGGAATTTGGGCGTTCTCCTTCTATAGGCCATGAGCCATAATGGTGGTTGTAGTGCCAGAGCATCTTACCTTCATAGAGTGGAACGTATGTTTCACCATCTACTGTTGTGAATGTATTGCCATTCAGAGTTGCGCCAAGTTCTGTCAGTTGTGCATAAGTTCGGAAGAGATAGGAATCGTTAGACATATCAAGCATTCTTGCGAATTTTACATTCCAAGGATTTTCTCCCGTAACTTCATTATATAAAATAGTGGAGTTTCGGTAAATCTTAGCAGTCAGCTTTGCGTCACGGCTTGTACGGAATACTGGGCAAGTTTTTGTGTTGGGATTAAGACGTGCAAAGTCGCTCGTCTGCAAAGAATATATGCGACGAGGATCTAACAAATGATCAAGACGATTTAAGTAGAAACCGCCTTTTACAATACGAGGTTTATCTTGTGGTTTACTTGCTACTAATAGGCAGAATTTGAACATTCGATGAATGTCGAATAAGCCTTCCTTGTTTTCAAAATCGTATAATGAAACCAATCTGTTTTCATCAATCAACTTCGAGAAGAATGCCTTGTTGCTATCATTTACTGCGATACCCGTAGGCAAAACAAGTCCCCATGCCTCTTTTGAGAAAGAGAGGCATAATTCTGCAAACATAGGGTACAGGTCTATGTCTCCAGTAGCAGTCAAATCAAATCTGCCTGCTAAACGGGCGAAGCGGCTAAGGGCTTCTGCATCTGCAAGAGCCTTGGCATATTTCTTATATAATGTTGGGTCTGAAGTCTGTAAGGCTTCTATCGCTTCTTTGCGTTGGCTTGCTGTGCCAGCATTTACAATGTCGGCACGATTGTGACTCTCAAACCATTTCTTGTCTTCCACCTTAATCTTATCCCATGGCGGATTACCGCACATGACGTCAAATCCCTTATTGGCAGCAAATACCTCAGGGAACTCCACGCACCAATGGAAGAAACGCTGTTCATCAGCCATACGCTTTACTTCCGTCTTGAAGTCGGCAGAGAGCTGGCGATAGTAAGTAGGCAGTGGCTTGCCTTTTTCAAGGCATTCCATTGCACTAATTTCCTGAAGCGCACGCATCACGGTCTTTGTATATGGAACCTCTGCTTCCAGAAGCAGTTCTTTATTGCTGCCTCCATTATCTTTATAAAGTTCGTCTTTTTGAACAGTATGGTAAAATGCACAGGTATAGATGTCGCATGCACGGCGCAGACAATCTACTCGTGCAGACTCCATCAGCTCCTTCCAGCGTTCCTGTTTGATGATTTCTTCCTCTAAAGTATCTTCTGGTAAGTGGTTGATAAAGCGAATCTTATCAGCTAAACCAATCTGGGCAGCAGACATATTCTCAACACCAAAGGAATCTTCCAAACCTAATGTTGGCTCATTATCTAAAGTTCCGTTTACTGCTTTTACGGCTTCCTGGTTCATCTTCTTCAAAGCTTTCAACGTATCTTTGTCCTCTGCAGTCAAAGCCTTGTCTGGTACACCATCTATCAGCATCTGCAAGTCGGAAACTCCCAAAACGGAATTACCGCAACGGATATGATGATCGAGGAATGAAAGTGGCTTGCCTGCGCAATAACCTTCAATCCATAATACTACTTTGCAAAGTTCTACGGCATCGGGGTTGTAATCTACGGCATAAACACAGCGGGAGATAACCTCACGAAGCGCCTGACGATAATCCAGCGAAGCCGGGTTGTCCTCACCTGTGCGGAGGGTACAGATATACCAGGCAATGGTGCGAGCCATCGCCAATACAATATGTCCGGAGCCACTTGCTGCATCACAAACCTTCATGTTGAGCAATGCCTTTACCTTCTCTTCTGTGGTAGTCTGTGCTGCAATCTTTTCCTTGATGACAGGTTCTAGTGTTGTCTTGATAAGATTCTGTACCAAGTCTGGACGTGTATAATAAGAAGAAGTGCTTTGACGGTCTAAACCGCCAACGAAACCAAACTGCCAGTCGGAAGCGGCAACACCCGGCTGTACGAATGGGCGCATTTCGAGAATGCCTTCATATACAGAACCAAACTCCTCTACGTCGAGAGAGGAATAGTTGATCTTTACTTTCTGCTGACGCTCGTCTTCAAACTCATTGAGAGCAGAGAATGCAGCGAGCAAATCCTTGTTGCTTACCTGGCATTGTTTCAGCCAATGCAGGGTTTCTGTGCCAAAGAGTACACCACCCAATGGCTTGATGCCCAGTTTCTCGCCAAAAGTATCTGGCTCGAAGAGATGGAAAGTATCCATCAATCCCTGCCATAGGTCGGAATACTGGCGTTGTTTCAGGTACGCTAATTCCGAGAGATGGCGCAGACGGCTTGCTGCATAGAACTTCTTGTAGATGTCCTGCCACTGGCATAACTGCTTGTAATCTGGAGCATCAGGTGAGTCGGGAATCTGATAAACCAATCCTCTATCCTCAATGATAAACAGGAAGAGGAGACGGTAGATGAAGTGGATGAGTTCCTTGTTGAGTTGGGTTGCATCCATCGTTCCATTGGCGAAGGCTTCGCGCAATGCGTTATTACCTTCACCTTCTGATGTCAATACGGCATTTCCGATGGTTTCCATTGTGGTTTGCACGGCACGAGACAAGCCATTGCGAATACGGTTGCCCGACTCGATGCTCATGTTAAACCAGCGTTCCATCACGCATGGCTCGTCACCGCTTGTGCGGAAACGGGAAGCGTGAAGCAGACGGAACATCAGGCAGAACTCGGTGTATTTGTCTTCCTCCAGCATACGGCGGAGGTCAAACTCTATATAGGTGAGCTTCACCAGCTGTCCGGAGTTGCGGATGATTCGCAGGATTTGTCCGTTGCTGATGATGCCATATACATTCTCAGTGGCGTTGAGATATTCGAGCATAGTGGCATGAGCCGACTTCTTGCGCATGCCGCCTTTGGCACGATAGTCGAGGGAACACTTGTCCAGGGTATCAATGTTTCCGTCGGCACTGATACCCTCACCTATGATAATGAATGGCATTTTACCCAGGTCGTGGCAGGTATAGCTAATGTCGTAGTTGGTGCCAGCCACTTCTATATTGGTGGCCTGGCGGTCGAGTGAATAGCCTAAGCTTTGGAACAGTCGTTCCATCAGATCACGGGCACGACGGGTTCCGTATGGATCCTTGTTGACCAATCGCTCATTGTTGGCACGTTCCTTGTAGAAGTTCCAATCGTTGCGCAGGCTGCTCCATACGTAGTCTATAGCCGAAGATACGGAAATATCCATTCCGAAATCCTGGTCACGGTTGCCGTTGAGCGTGTTGTCGCGCTCTATGTTATGCAGGATGTCATCAGAGAGGAGATGACCATATATATGAATACTTGTATAGTCCATAATGAATTAGATATTTATTTGTGGCACAAACAGATAAGCAGCAATCACATCCATAGGCAATACAGGTTCTACCACTTGGTACTCTGATGCCTTCAGGTAGGTGCGATACTTGGCGAAAGCTTCTACCAGATGTGAAGCTCTTTCCAGGGCTATCTCATCTGTGTGTTGGCGAAGTTCTGTCTCATTGTTAATCCAACGGATGGCATTTGAAAGAAGAGTCTTCTGTGTAGGCAAGTCCATATCGCCAGATGCCATTGAGTGCAGGAAAAGCTGTTTGGCTTCTTCCTGTGTAAGGAAATCGTGGTTTTCTATCTTTCCACGATAGCCCACAAATATCATTTCTTCACCCACCAGTTCTCGGTTCTCTATCTTTTTGTCACGGATAACACTACGAACACGCATCAATAGAATGGTGGTTCGTTTCTTCACTTCTGTTGTTGCCATTACCAAAGCTCGGCATGCTCCCAATTCGCCACCATTGACGGAATCGTTGACAACGGCACGGCTCAAATCCTCTACGAATGTATGGTTGCGTCCTATATACATATAATGCTTTGGAGTTGGGGAAGCAAAAGATATGCGCACAAGCCCTTTGGATGTTGCCTTGTCGGCGAAGTAGTGGCGCAGATTTGCAGGTAACTCCAGGAGTTGACTTCTTTAACATAAAGCTCTAAAGCAGCCAAAGGAGAATAAGAGAGGTTGGAACGTAAACAGTTGGGAATGAGTAG
>CAKRSV010000019.1 GCA_934401915.1 uncultured Lachnospiraceae bacterium | reverse complement strand
ATTATGGTGTCAGTGAGGAGGATATAAAGAACCGGACAAAAAGATATTCTTCACTGGTAACGGAATTGAGTTCATAATTCAGAATTTTAAATAGAAGTAGGATTTCTGTATTTTGGAGCGATTGAAGATAAGGATAAGCAATTAAGCGGTTTTTTGGAAGTGCTTGTTTCCTATCATGGCATATCCAAGCTAACGATAGCAAAAATGGCTGATGTTGAGGAACAGGATATTGACAGGCTTTTAGCCAATCCGCCAGAAAAAGTTGAAATCGAAGTAAAATATAAAATTGCTGTGACTGTTATGGAACTGCGATTTTGGCTAAAGGATTGTGAGTTACCAATATAATCATGTGGTGCTTGGGAAACTGGTGGAATAACAGGAAATGTAATTAGAATAAAGAAAGATAGAAGGCGAGTAGCGGATTGGTGTCTGCTGCTCACTTTTCGTTTATGGGGATATGTCGCAATACGACTTTTGAAGTGTTGTATTGCAATCTGTTTTCGGGTATTTCTCGTTGGTATCATTACCATAAAAGCGAGGTGAATTCCATGAAAGCAGAGAAGAAGGAAATCAATATACAGATTGGAAAAAGGTTGCAAACCGCCAGAGAAAACAGTGGATATACGCAGGAAGTTTTTGCAGAGACGCTGGATGTAGGGGTAGAGCATTATCGCAAAATCGAAAGTGGTGTCTATGGCTTACAGCCAGAGAAAATGCTGATCTTGTATGAGAAGTACAGGATTGAGCCGACTTATCTGGTTACGGGGGATACAAATCATAAGGTTGATATTGAACTGTTCCTTGCAAACTGTAGCAGGGAGGAACGGGATGCATTTATAGACCGTATGCTTGCGTATATGAGAAAGCTGATGACAGGCCGTTAAAGCAGTACAGTCTCCGGGATGTATATTTGATCAATATATTTTGAGAAGGAGACGATATATGAGGGTAGCAATCTGCGATGATAATCAGCAGGACATTGAAAGGATCAGACGCTATACACTGCGTATGATCGACTATGCGGTGGAGTATGTGTTTTATACCAGACCGGAAGAATTATTGAGGGAATGTGCAGATGCGGAGCAAAAGCCGGATATGTACATTCTTGATATTGAGATGCCTGGAATGGACGGACTTGCGGTGGCAAAACAGATCCGTGAGACAGATTCCAAAGCATTGCTGGTGTTTCTTACCAGCTATACCAAATACATGCCAAGTGTATTTGAAGTTGTCACATTTGATTTTATTCCAAAACCAATCTCAGAAGAAAGGCTCCGTGTGCTGTTTGAGAAGGCAGGAACCTATCTGAATCTGACCAATCAGAGTTTTTCATTTAGTTACCGCAGGGTGCGGTACAGTCTGAAGTTTGACGAAATCCTGTATCTGGAAAAGCGGGGGCGTCAGGCGATAATCCACACAAAGAAAATGAAATATCAGTCCAACATGAACCTGAATGAAATATGGGAGAAACTGGACGAGCGCATGTTTGCCGCCGTTCATGGCTCTTTTATCGTTAATTTGAAACATGTTCATTCTGTATCCAGCGGCATGGTCATGCTTATAGACGGCACAGAGCTGGGAGTGACAAGAGGGTACCGGAAGGAGCTGACGGAAAAGCACATCGCATTTGTGCAGGGAGGAATGTGACATGGCATTATATGGGGTGAGGCTTGTCATAAATCTTTTTGACCTCTGCATTTACCGCAGGTATTTAGAGGAGTTCATCGGAAACAGAAAAACTTCCATGGAGTTTTCTGTTCTTCTGCTGATAGTGTGCGAGCTGATTGGAAGTGCGGTGAACCAGATGGGGATAAGCTGGCTGAATTTTGTGACGATGGTTGCGATTCTCTGTGTATATGTCTGCCAGTATGAGGCAGGGATTGTAAGCAGGCTGATTGCGGTTCTGCTGTATATGGGGATTATGGGAGTTGCAGAACCGTTAGGATATTTGTTTAATAAGGCATTCATGGAAAAGGTGTTGGACGATACCACGGTTTCATATTATTTTATCGTGTTTTTTATGGCATTTTTGAAAGCAACAATTGTGGAGGTGTTTTGCAGACTGAAATCTGGAAAAAGCATTCGACTATCAGCAATGCCAAAAGAAACGCAATATATGTTGACAATGATACCTTTATGCAGCCTGATCAGTTGCTTTTTACTGATAGAGGTTGCAAAAGAATTAATCTCGGCACAGATGGTCGTGCTGTGCATGTGCATCATCTTTGTCATTATCATCACTAATTATGTAATTTTTCTGATGATTGAAAAGTATACGACAGTGGAAGAAAAACAGCACGAAGAGGAAATGATCCAGAGGGAAATCTTATACCGGAACGAATACTATCAGGACATGGAACGGTATCAGGAACAGATACAGGACATCCGGCATGATATGAAGAACCGGCTGACGGGACTGCTCGCAGCGGCGGAACAGGGAAGTGCGGAACTGATCAAGGACAGACTGCAGGAAGTATTGGGAGATATCCGGCTGGCAGAAGAGATCATTTATTCCGCAAATCCTGTGGTGAATGCCATATTAAAAGTAAAAAGCGTAAAGGCAAAAGAGAAAGAGATACCGATGCAGGTTACAACGCTGCTCCCCCAGAGAGTATCCGTAGATATCGGGGACATGGGTGTTTTGTATGGGAATCTTTTGGATAATGCGATAGAGGCAGCGATGGCAGTGGAACAGGAAAAACGGTATGTTCATGTGGAATCAAAGTTTCAGGAGGGCAGACTGCTTTTATCCATTAAGAACAGCAAGCCATCCGGGACAAGTTCCTGTCAACAGACAAGCAAAAAAGATAAAATAAAACACGGCAGGGGAATCCGTTCGGTGCGGAAAGTGGCAGAAAAATACGGTGGGGAGCTGATGTTAAAGGATCAGGGGGAACATTTTGAGGCAGTCCTTCTGCTCAACGGAGTTGCAAAACTGGAGTGAGACTGCAACTTATTACAGTAAACCTGCAACTTGTTACAGATAGATTGATTTTTACATGGAAACTGTTAGAGTGAAAACATCAAAAAAAGGAGGGTTTTACTAAAAATGAAGAAAAGAAACTGGATGTACCGACTGAGCAGCAAATCCATGAGTGTGATGGCAGCACTGGCACTTATGGTGACAACCATGGCAACGAACCGTTCCTGCATGTGGTATCTGGGACAGGACAAGATGCCGGAAGATTCCAAAAAACTCAGAAGGTTTTAAATCATGACCAAATGGCTCAGCCACCGTATGGTTGAGAGGGGAATCATAAAAGAGGAGGAGCAGGAATTATACCAGTTTGGAATACGCAATGGTATGATCCTGCTTCTAAACGTTGTGACGGCACTGGTCATCGGCCTGCTCACAGAGCAACTGGCGGTTGTGGCAGTGTTTACCCTGTCTTTTATGGTTCTTCGCAGCTATACTGGTGGATATCACTCAGACAGCAGGATTTTCTGTTATCTTGGTTCCAATCTGGTGCTGCTGGTTCCGGTTTATACACAGGCTGTGTTTTGTAAGACATCGCTGGCATGGCTGCTGGCAGTATTGCTGGTGTCCGCAGGGATTATTTTTTTACTCAGTCCCATGCACAGCAAGAACCGAAAACTGGATAAAGAGGAACAAAAGCATTTTGGCAGAAAAGCAAGGCTGATTGTAGCTTTGGAACTGGCTGTGCTTGGCATTTTGTGGCATGCAGGTCAGGTACTGTATGCTTACGCTGTTTATACAGGAATCTGCATCACGGCACTGTTTATGCTTATAGGAAAAGCACAGCTATGGATACAGTCACATACCGAAAATAGATAGTCCTTTCCGAACAAACGGAAGGGACTTTTTTTCTGGAAAACAGGAAGGATGACAATCCAAGACGGTAACTTATTACAGGTACCGTAAGACTTATTACACTTATATTGAAGCGCACTTTCTTTCCAAGTATAGTACCGCAAAAAGGCTTAGGAGAAGAAAGGCGTGGCATGTTTTGGGGAATTCATGCCGCACCGGATTGCAGGGGGCGGCAGAAAGGGAAAAGTTCATAAGGATAACATCCGGGTGCAGTTTTGCATGCTTTATTTTGCATGGGAACAGCACCTTTTTTTATTGTCTTTTTCCAGTAAAGCAGAACCCAGAGGTCCGCCAGATGTCCTTCATTTCAAAAAAATTACGAAATGGAGGACATTTGAATGTCAGAATGGATCAGGATCAGAGTAAAGGATTTTTATAAAGATGCAGTTGGAGAGCTGGAATACACCTATGTGACCAGAGAAGTCTACGAGGCACTTGCCGATACGTTCCGCAAAGAAGCCCACGCACAGGAAATGCGGGATATCAGACATACGACCAAGGACGGATATACAGAAGGAGAAACGGAAGATCTGGTGGAGCTGACCGGGGAATCGGTAGAGGATACGGTCATCCGGCAGATGGAAATAGAAACCCTGCAGAAAGCAATGCAGTCACTCACCCCGGTGCAGAGAGAGCGGCTGCATTTTTATTTTTTTGAGGGCATGACATACCGGCAGATTGCAGCGAAAGAAGGGGTTGGAGAGAAGAACATCCGGGAGAGCATAAACGGTGCGGTAAAGAAAATAAAAAAATTTTTTGATTAATACCCCCTCAAAACGTGTTTTTCTGTGAGTACCTTATGAGAGGAACTTTTTCTGGACAGATGGTCTCTTCCGGGAATCCTCTCATGTCTCGTGTGTGGATACGACACAGGCAGACAAAACGCACCTTGAAAAATGCCGGAGAGGAATACAGGACTCCGAGCGCAGGATGGAATCACGCCATATCCTGCCAGCCATATCCAGCAGTTCAGATACGTTAGCCGTTTCATGAGCCGTAACCGGGGCGCAGTGACACTCCTGCAGCAATCGGGCAGATGTTCTTTCTGCCAGCCATGCTGTGAAAAAGATCGCATCTAAGGAGCCGAGCGGGAAAGCCGGGGTACAGCCTGTCTGTGGTGGACAGGCGCGAAGAGGGGAATGGCCTATAATGATACACCTTGAGATTAGCCAGCACGCAGTGGTGGAGGTGAGATACCTGTGATGTCTGCCTGTCCGAGTGGCAGGGACCAAAGATAGTCTGGACTGACTGCCCATGAAATGCCGGCTTTGGGATTTTTTCTTCTCTGTTTTGGCGGCGTTTCGGTTCCGGGGAGTAGTGACGAATAGGGACAGACACTTTTTATTTATGAAGTGAAGGATTATGGCAGTAAGACTTAATTACAGAAACCATGCGGCGGAGGGGAACTTCCGCCGTATTCTTGTGGGGTTAAGAAAAACTGAAAAATGGGGAATGGAGGAAAACAGGAGATGAAGAAAGAAGATACCGAAATGATGTTAAGGATTTTTGAAACGGAGAGGGCAGGATATGCCTATCTTTATCCGAGTGATGGAGGGGAGAGGAAAGAGGACTATATCTCGACCACGGCAGAAAATATCGCAAATTATATCGGCAGCCACATGTTTGAGGCTGAAAAGATCGTCATCACAGATATGTGTGACAGGCTGATATTAGATACCTGCGGCTATTTTATCAATAGCTGTCCGAATCAGGAATTCTGCAAGGAAATCAATCCGTTCTTAATCCCAATCCAGATGGGAGAAAAGGACGCAGGAGAGGTGCTTTCAGTCAGCAGGGATGTATCGGAACAGTATTTCCGGGAAGAAGATGAGGCTGCAACCATGGCTGAAATCGGGATGATGTAAAGGTGTTTCTTCTGGGCAAAAGTGTTTGGCTTGGGAGAATGAATTTAACGTTCTTAAATTGCGGGAGGAAAAAGGGAAAAGATGATGGAAGGCGGAGCGAATGAGGTGCGGTATAAGATTGCCGAATTTCTCTTAAAAAGGATGCATGAAGATAAGCTGTTAACCGAGGAAGAATGGGAAAAAATCCGGGTTTTGAATGTCAAGACTTTCTCCCCGGAATTAGCAAAAGTATATCTGTAATAACACTGGATATATAAAGGACTATGTGGTAGTGTATGTTGCTGACAGGGAGTGCAAACCCTTGAAAATACTGGGAAAGGAGAAAAAAGCATGGCAAAAAAAGTGACTGTCATAAAGGCAGCAAAAGCGCAGAAACATACACAGGAAGAACGCAGGCTGAAAGTGTGCGGATATGCCAGAGTCAGTACCGGCAGTCAGGCACAGGCAACTTCCTATACTGCACAGGTCGAGTACTATACGGAAAAGATCGAGAGCAACCCCCTGTGGGAGTTTGCAGGGGTGTATGCGGATGAAGGAATCAGCGGAACAAACGTAAAGCACAGGGATGAGTTCCAGATGATGATCGCAGACTGTGAGGATGGGAACATCGACCTGATCCTTACGAAATCCATCACAAGATTTGCAAGAAATACGGTGGAGTGCATCCAGACCATCCGAAAGCTGAAGGAGATTGGCGTTGGAATCTACTTTGAAAAAGAGAACATCAACACGCTGTCAGAAAAAAGCGAGCTGTTCATTACCATCCTGGCATCGGTGGCGCAGGGGGAATCAGAAAACATCTCAAGCAACAACCGCTGGGCGATACAGAAACGCTTTCAGGATGGAACCTATATCATATCCACACCAGCGTATGGCTATGGAAAAGATGAGGATGGAAATTTAGTCATCATAGAATCCGAGGCAGAAACCGTAAGGTGGATTTATGAATCCTACCTAAACGGCATGGGAGTGTATGTGATAGCAAAGGCACTGAACCAGAAAGGCATTCCGACAATCCGGGGTGCAGAAAAGTGGCAGGACGGGGTGATACAGGACATTCTGAAAAATCCGATTTATGAGGGAGATATGCTACAGCAGAGAACCTATACAGAAACAAGGTTCCCATTTGTCCGCCGGGTAAACAACGGACAGAGAAACCAGTATCTCATCAAGGACAGCCATCCGCCAATCGTCACACATGAGGAGGCAGAAGCGGTGCGGAACCTGATGGCATACCGGGTGGATGTACTGCACATGAACAAGAGTGACTACACCAAAAGATACCTGTTTTCCGGCAGAATCATCTGCGGGGAGTGCGGAAGAACCTTCCGGCGGCAGAAAATCTACATCGGGAAACCCTATGAGAAAATCATCTGGACGTGCAGCGGACATGTGGAGGATAAAGAGAGTTGTTGCATGAAAGCCATCCGGGAGGATGTACTGCACCGGGCTTTTACAGACATGTGGAACAAGCTGTACACCAATCAGGGAACGATATTAGAGCCGCTGTTAAAAGAGCTGACAGAACTTGTGGCAGCAAGGCAGGACAGTGAGGAAATCAGACAACTGGATAAGGAAATCAAAGATATAAGCGGGCAGAGCCAAATCCTAAACCAAGTCATGAGGAAAGGATATATGGACTCTGCTCTTTTTATGGAGAGCAGTAGCAAGCTTGGCTGGCAGCTGACGGAATGCAGAAGAAAAAAGACACTTTTGACCAGAAAGCTGCGGAGGACAAAAGAAATTGTACGGACCGAACAGCTTATCCAACTGATTGCAGAACAGGACGGATTAAGGGAGGAGTTTGACGAGCAACTGTTTAAAATGACAGCGGAGAAGATCGTGGTCTCCAAAGAACACGACATCACCTTCTGCCTATACAACGGACTGAAACTGACGGAGAGGGGAGGTGGACAGGATGCAGTGGCACATGCCAATCGGCTATAAAGTTGTGGATGGAAAAATCACCATCTGCGAAGAGCAAAGAAAGATTGTGGAACAGATATTTACAGACTATGACAGCGGAGTGGCGGCAGTCAGGATCGCCCAGAACCTGAAAGGGAGAAACATATGCAATGCAAAAGGGAAAGTGTCCTGGACCCATGCATCCATTGGCAGGATACTGGAAAACCCAAGCTACCTTGGCACAGAATACTATCCGCAGCTCATAGGAGAGGAACTGTTTGAGAGAGTCCAGCGCAGACGGGAAAAGGTGAGGGCAGAGCTTGGAAGGGCAGACCACCGACCCGGCAGGGATGAAAGAATCCTTTTCGGAGGTGTCATCTGGTGTGCAGAATGCGGGGCAGTATGCAGCCATATCCAGCCGAACCACAAAAAAGAGCGTGGCGGCACTGCCAAGTGGAAGTGCAGGAACTATGTGACTGGCAGAGCAAAAAACTGCAGGAACAGTTTTATTACAGACGGGCAGGCAAAGCAGGTGTGTGTAGAAGCCATCAATGCAGTGATACGAAACAAAGGCCTGCTCCGGGTACAAAGGCAGGAGGAAAAGCTCAGTCCTCAGTACCGGGTTCTGGAGCGGAACCTGCAGCACATGAAAGAAGAGCAGGAACGCACAGAGACAGACCTGATGAAACTGCTCTATGAAAGGGCAGAGGAACGATACCGGACGCTGGAGGTCAGGGATGGGGAGTTCCGGACAGAGGAGATCAAAAACATCCTTGCAGGAAAAAAGGAACTGGAAACATTTGATGAAAATTTATATAGAAAAATAATCGCACGCATCTGGGTGCATGGTGGAAACATGGCAGAAGTGGAGCTTATCAATGGGAGCCGTGTCACAGCCGGATACAAGGATTAGGAGGGAGAGCAGATGGCAGAAACAGCAAAAAAGATCAGCATGATACCTGCCAAGGTGCAGTATGACCGGAATGTGAAACTGTCAGAGAAGAAAATGAAGGTCGCTGCCTACTGCCGTGTCAGTACGGAACTGGAAGAGCAGGACAGCAGCTATGAGGCACAGGTGGAGTATTATACCAGCAAGATATCGGAAAACGAAAACTGGAAAAATGCCGGCATCTATGCGGATGACGGAAAGAGTGGAACAAACACCAAAAAGAGGGCAGACTTTAATGCCATGATACAGGATGCCCTTGCAGGAAAGATCGACATGATCCTTACAAAGTCGGTCAGCAGGTTTGCGAGGAACACGGTAGACTCGCTGGTGACCATCCGAAAACTGAAGGAAAAGAACGTGGCGGTGGTGTTCGAGAAAGAGGGGATCAATACACTGGAGGGAACCGGCGAAATCCTTATCACCATCTTAAGCAGCCTGGCACAGGAGGAGAGCCGCAACATCAGTGAGAACATCCGCTGGGGAGTCGTGAGGAAATTTGAAAAAGGCAAGGTCATCGTAAACTGCACAAAGTTCATGGGATACACCAAAAACGAGGATGGTGACCTGGTCATCGTACCCGAAGAGGCAGAGATCGTAAAGCTGATTTTCCGGCTTTATCTGGAGGGCTACAGTACCGGGAAGATCGCAAAGCATCTGGAAGAGCAGGGAATCAAGACCGCCACAGGGCAGGACAAATGGCATTCCACGGTAATAGACAAAATGCTCCGCAATGAAAAATACATGGGAGATGCATTACTGCAGAAAACCTATACGGTGGATTTCATGACAAAAAAGAAAGTCAAGAACACTGGAATCGTACCGCAGTATTATGTGGAAGATGACCATGAGGCGATTATCCCGAAGGAGCTGTTCTACAGGGTACAGGAAGAGATGATGCGGAGGGCATCCTTATGCAAGGCGGCTGTCACCCGGAAGAAGAACCAGAGGAGCAGGTATTCCTCCACCTATGCACTGACCGGCATGCTGATCTGCGGAAAATGCGGGCAGGAGTACCGGAGAGTCACCTGGGCGAGAAACGGGAAAAAGAAAGTTGTCTGGAGATGCAGCAACCGATTGACTAACGGAGTGAAGAAATGCGGGGAATCCGAGACACTCGAAGAGAACACATTAAACAGGGCGGTGATGGAAGCCATCCACAGGATCACGAGTGATGATATGGAATTTATGGAAAACTTCCGGCAGAACATCATCCATGTCATCGGGAACTACAGCACCGCAAAAGAGTCTGAGGAATACGAAGAAAAGATAAAAGAAAAGCAGGAAGAGATGGTGGCACTGATCGCGGAGAATGCAAAGACCGGCTCCTACACACCGGAGTTTGATGAACGCTATCGTACCATAGCAGAGGAAATCAATGCCTTAAAAGAGGCACAGAAAACAGCCAGAAACGAGAAATGGATGGCTGACAGCTATGAACAGAGAATCCAAGATATCGACCATTACTTAAGCACAAGCACCTGCCAGATACCGGAGTTCGACAATGACCTTGTCAGACGGCTGATCTCCACCATCAAAGTGGAATCCAGCGAGAAGCTGCTGATACAGTTCCAGTCAGGCATTGTCATGGAACAGGAGATTCGATATGAGTAAGGCTGCGGCAGGAATGGCAGCAAGTAAATAGGAAACGTTGTTCCTGCCAGTTTATGGTAAGAATAAAATGCCCGATGATCCGGGCGTTTTATTGTTGGCATAAAATAGGAAAGGACAGCAGAAAGCATATAACGGAAAATGAGTAAAAGAAAGTGGATATAAAAAAAGCACATGAAGTAAGTGTGCGACAGGAGGAGAAAAGCGTATGAATTATGAGCAACTGATAGAAGAACTGAGGGAGGAAATGTTACAGCTTGTAAACACGAAATGTGATGCACTGCTCCAGATGTACCGAAGTGGAGAAATGAGGACAGACATGAAAGATACAATCCGGGAAAGCAGTCTTATTACAGTGTCCCCGGCAGAACTGAAAGGGAAAAGACCGCTGGCAGTCCAGTTCGCGCCGGGAGAATGGATAGAGACACCTACATGGAGAAAGGTGGCACAAAGAATTTTGCAGACCTATAATGAACAGCCGGATATCCATGAGCGTTTTATGGAAATGTGTGGAAAAGTAGCCGGACGCTGGAGGACGATCCTTGGCAGTTCACCGGAAGAAATGGATGTACCGCTAAAGGTGGATGAGGAACTTTATTTTGAGGGAAAATTTGACACCGAAGCGATGTTAAACATGTTAGAGAAAAAAGTGCTGGAACCGGCAGG
>CAKRSV010000018.1 GCA_934401915.1 uncultured Lachnospiraceae bacterium | reverse complement strand
GCTGCGCAGCTTTTATTTCATTTGAGGGCGCTCCGCACATAGAATCCCCCTCAGCCAGTCCTTAGTGTGCAAGCACTCACGGACAGGCTGGGGTTATTCTATGGCTGAACTGTTAGGAAAAGTTTTGAAAATAGTCGGCAAGGACTTGTTATGTAGTTACAAAAACTATATAATACTTTTCAGAGCCGGGCGAAATCTGCACGGACAGATGGAATATGCCGTTTTTATAAAACTGGCTGAAATCATAATTGGCGGATCTGTGTAAAGTGCAGGGATTCCGGAAAAGCGGGATCCGGCAGGCAGAAAAGCCGGGAAAGAGGAGTACGAATGACGATTGATATAAAGGATCTGCTCAACAGCATACTGGGAAGCATGGACAGAATAGATTACATTAAGGCAGATGATATCCCGGCGATCGATCTGTATATGGATCAGGTCACAACGTTTATGGAGTCGCATCTGCGCAATACGACGAGAAATCCGGAGACAGACAAGATCCTGACTAAAACGATGATCAACAATTATGCGAAGAATGATCTGCTGCCGCCTCCGGTTAAGAAGAAATATTCCAAGGATCATGTGCTTTTGCTGATCTTCATTTACTATTTCAAGGGAATCCTGTCGATCAACGACATCCAGGAGCTGCTCAGACCGATCACGGATCAGTATTTTGACAAAACGGGCGGCATGGAGCTGGAGCAGATCTACCGGGAGGTGTTTGGTCTGGAGGATGCGCAGAAGGATCTGCTTAAGGAGGATATCGAGAGAAAGTACCGGACGGCCGGGGAGACCTTTGCAGATGCGCCCGAGGAGGATCAGGATTTTCTGCATGTCTTTTCCTTTATCTGTATGCTTAGTTTCGATGTGTATGTGAAAAAACTGCTGATTGAGAAGATGATCGACGGCTACACGGAGAAGAAAAAAGAGAAGGAGCATGGAAAGGAAACAAAGAAGGAAGAGAACTGAAAATATGCGTCTGATACCCTGATTTGTGCATGAAATACAAAAAATAGCGTTTAACTATTCAGAATTTGTGAAAAAGAAAAGCAGAAATTTCTGGCAAAGGGTAGACAGGATTGTATTTATTTTGGTACAATAGTACCATCATTGCAGATCGTTTGTGATGCAAAAGGAGGAATGGTACGGATGGAATCGGTACGGTCGATCGAGGATTTATCGAAAAGAGGCTTTGACATAGATGCAGGCATCGCGATGTGCGCCGGGGACGAAGAGGTATATGTAGAAGTCCTCGATGCGGCGCGGGAGGAGGGAAAAGAAAAGATCCCACTCATCCGCGAGCTCTATGAAAACAAGGACTTTGAGAGATACTGTGTTGAGGTGCACGGTCTGAAGAACGCCATGAAAACGATCGGAGCGGAGCACCTGTCGGCAGCTGCCAAGACACAGGAGTTCGCAGTCAAGGAAAATGAATTGCAGCTTGTAGAAGACGGAGTAGAACCGCTGCTCAGAGAGTATCAGCAGGTGGTAGACGCTCTGGAGGAGCTTTTTGAAAGTATCAGATAGACGAGAAAATGCCTGACAGTATTCTGTCAGGCATTTGTTGTCCGGGCAATAGGAAAAACGCGTGCATCCGTGCGGGAGGTCAGTGCGCCGCTTCGGTGGCGAATTCTGTGTTGACCAGATCGGCGTAAGGAACGCGCTCGGGAAGTTCCCCGGCTTCTTCAAGGATATTTTGAAGCAGAAGGAAACTGTCCTCTTCAAAGATCAGGTCGCTTTTCCAGGTGTCCTGCGAAGCATAGCGCTCTACGATAGTGGTGATCGTCTCAAGGTCTGTCTCCTCAAACTGCGGAGCGATCACTTCGGCGATCTCGGCAGGCGAGTGGGTCGTCACGTAGTCCATACCTTTTTGCAGGGCGTTCGTGAAGGACTGGATGACTTCCGGGTGACTTTCGAGATAGCTTTTCTTTGCGGAGAAGGCGGTATAGGGAACGTAGCCGGAGCTTTCGCCCAGAGACGCCACGACGTAGCCGTCGCCCTTGGCTTCAAGGGAGGTGGCGTGTGGTTCGAATTCGACAGTAAAATCAGCCTGCCCACCGGAAAAGGCAGCGGCGGTAGAACCAAAATCGATACTCTGGTCGATGGACAGATCTGTTGACGGGTTCAGATTGTTCTTTTTCAGGATATATTCAAAAACCATTTCGGGCATTCCGCCTGCACGGCCGCCGAGTACGTTCTTGCCGGCGAGCATTTCCCATTGAAAATCTTCGATCGGCTCTCTGGATACCAGAAAGTTACCGGCGCGCTGGGTAAGCTGGGCGAAGTTCACCGCATAGTCGGAAGCGCCCTCGGCATAAGTATAGATCGTGCTCTCGCTGCCCATAAAGCCGATGTCTGCCTCTCCGGTGAGAAGTGCTGTCATGGTCTTATCGGCTCCAAAACCGGTGACGAGTGTAAGATCAATGCCCTCCTGTGCGAAATATCCTTCTTCTATGGCTACATACATAGGGGCATAGAAGATTGAGTGAGCCACTTCGTTGAGGACCACGGCGGTCTTTTTGCCGGTCGGCGCGTCAGCCGTGTCGGTGGATGCGGTTGTGCTGCCGCAGCCGGAGAGTGTGCCGCCAAGCATCAGGGAAGCAAGCAGCAGAGATAGAAACTTTTTCTTCATAATCCTCCTGATCTGCCTGAATATCAGGCCGAAAAATAACTTCTTTTCTAGCATATGAGGAAGCAGGAAAAGTGTGAACGGAAAATTCAGATGTGTGGAAAGCCGGTATCCCAGATAAAAAATGGGAAACGCCGGTAAAAGGCATTTCCCTCTCTTCATTTTATTCTTATATTCTTAATTATAAAAAGCAGGATACGGGAATCGAACCCGCCTCCTCAGCTTGGGAAGCTGATATACTACCGATGTACTAATCCTGCATGAGCCTAGTATAACATCATCTGTAAAAAAAGGAAAGTGCTTTTTTCAAATAAGACCGGAGCAGTCATTAACGCGAAAAAGGCTTGACAGCAGAAAGAAAAAGACGTATGCTAACTTTGTTAGTAAGCAAAAGGAGGTAATCGGCATGAAGGCGAGAATTTACGGGAAAAACTTGATACGAAAAATGATTACCTCAGAATCACAGAAAGAGACGGACTGATCTGCGGTGTCATTTTTGATGCCGCATTTTTGGTTGTGAAGACGAGGCAGAGCATTACAGTGGTGCTCAAAGCAGGGACAGACCAGAGAAGGCCTATCCTTTTATATTTACGAAGAAAAGAAGGAGATTAAGATATGTATCAGATCATGGATTTAAAAGATATGGAATTACACGGAGCAGCATTGATTTTTCAAAGGGAATACGAGGAGAGCAGAAGAAGCGGAGAAGTGCCTGCCATGACGCCGGAGATGGAAGCGGATGTCGAAGCGGGACTGCGGCAGATCCGGGAAAACGCATACGGCGCCGCACTGCTGGAGGATGGAGAACTGGCTGGTTTTCTGGGCTTTTTGGGACCGATCGAAGGATTCCACGGCGATGTGAGAGGCGCATTTTCACCGTTTGGAGCGAGCGCTTTTGCAGGAAAAGACTGGGCGCGGACGGCCTCACTTCTGTTGTTGCAGGAAACAGCAGACGGGATGGTAAAAGACGGCGCCGCTCTATGAACAGCTCGACGCGCACATGAGAAAAAGTCCCTGCTTTTTCCCGAAGCCGCAGGGCATGGTGCAGAGCCTCCTCGCGCGGGAGGATGTTTCGATCCTCGCCGCCTTCTGGAAGGATACGGCGGTCGGATATATGGCGGTCGATGAGGAGGGGGGAAACTTTTGTCATGCTGAGAGAGGATATGCTGAACATCTGCGGGGCATATGTCAGGAAAGAATTTCGCTCGGCGGGCGTTGCAAAGCAGCTTCTGGACGCGGCGGTTTCGATGGCGCAGGAGCGCGGGAAAACGTATCTTGGCGTGGACTATGAAACGGTGAACCCGACGGCGCTGCATTTCTGGACAAAATACTTTACGCCGTACACATATTCCTACATACGCAGGATCGATGAAAGAGTCGTGACAGGATAACCGGAACCGCCGCAAAAGGATCTGCCGATATCGCGGATCGCCCCTTGTCCAACTGCCTGCATTTGTGGTATACTTAGTCCGAACTTATGCGCAGGGTAAAACAAGTTGAGATTTATTTTGAAGGGTGTATGGACACCAAAAGGGGGATAAAAGTGAATAAGGAACAGCAGTTGAGTGAAAAGGCGGGAATCAATCGGATCGCATTGCTTTGTCATATGGTATTGTCGGCAGTGCTGGTGTTGTCTTATCTGGCGGAGGTCGTACAGGGGAAAAGGACGATCGGGTATTATGTGGTATTTGTCATTCTGGCGCTGGTGCCGCTCGGGATGGAGATCGTAGCATACAAAAGAAATCCGGATACGGATATGATCAAGCATGTTCTGGGGATCGGCTACGGTATCTTTTATACGTTTGTTCTCTTCACTACAACGAGCAACATTGCGTTTACCTTTGTGATCCCGGCATATCTGGTGGTGACGCTCTTTTCAGATGCCCGGTACTGTATTCTGGTTTCAAGCGCGTGCTGTGTCGTAAATATCGCCAATGTCGCATATCGTTTTATAGTAGGCGGAGCAAACCAGATCACCACGACGGATGCTGAGATCCAGGTTTTTGTGATGATCATTGTGGCTGTGTTCCTGTGCCTTAGCACGGCGACGCTTGGAAAGCATAACAAGAGAAAGATGGACGCCATCTCCAGAGAGAAGGACAACGTTTCGAATCTGCTCTCAACCATCATGGGGATCTCCGCACAGATGACGGATGGGATCGTGAATGTGACAGAGCGGATGGATGAGCTTGGAAATGCGGTATCCGAGACGAGAAATGCCATGCAGGAGGTATCTTCGGGAACGAACGATACGGCGGAATCCGTGCAGAGCCAGCTTGGCAAGACGGAGGACATTCAGAATCATATTGAAAATATGGCGAAGATCACGCAGGACATTGCCGGAAATATGGATCAGGCAAAACAGGATGTACAGAGCGGCAAGAACAACATCGATTCGCTGCTGGCACAGGTGAAGGCTTCGGATCATGCCGGACAGGAAGCGGTGCAGGATATGAAAACGCTGGAGGAGTACACCTCCAATATGCAGTCGATCATAGATATGATCACCAGCGTTGCCAGCCAGACCAGTCTTCTTGCGCTGAATGCGAGCATTGAGGCGGCGAGAGCAGGCGAGGCAGGAAGAGGCTTCGCGGTAGTGGCTACCGAGATCTCGAATCTGGCGAACCAGACGCAGAGCGCGACTGTCAATATCACGGAGGTGATCCAGAATGTGTCGGATAAGCTGAAGATCGCATCGGAGGCTGTGGAGGAACTTCTGGCAAGCAATGTACAGCAGAGCGAGGCGGCAAAACACGCGGCAGAGAGCTTTGAAAAGATTGCGGAGAGCACGACACAGGTCGATGCAAGGAGCAGCGAGCTTGATCAGGCGGTGAACCGTCTGGCAGAGGCAAACAGCGGCATCGTGGACAGTGTACAGACGATCTCGGCCATCATGGAGGAGGTATCGGCACATTCGCAGGAGACTTTTACGGTCAGCGAGCGGAATGCCGTTATTGTTAATGAAGTCAGTAAACTGGTTGGGGAGATCAATGAGGAAGCGAAGCTGCTCAACCAGGATATCAGTACCATATAAACTATTATTTCAAACAGGAAAAGGAGAAGACAGGTATGGGAGTACTTACAAGATTCAAGGATATTATGGCGGCAAATGTGAATGCACTTTTGGATAAGGCAGAGGATCCGGAGAAGATGATCGATCAGTATCTGCGGAATCTGGAATCCGATTTTGCCAAGGTAAAGGCGGAGACGGCAACGATCATGGCAGAGGAAAAGTCGGCAAAGAGAAAGCTGGACGAGTGCAACGAAGAGATCGCGAGAATGTCAGAGTATGCGATGAAGGCAGTTGCAGCAGGCAACGACAACGACGCGCGCCAGTTCCTGACCAAGAAGGCAGAGCTTACCCAGAGACAGGAGGTTCTTGCCAAAAACTATGAGCTTGCACAGGCGAACGCTCAGAAGATGCGCCAGATGCACGATAAGCTGGAGGCAGATATCTCCGAGATGAAGAGTAAGAGAGATTCCCTGAAGGCAAAGGTCAGAGTGGCAGAGACACAGAAGCGGATCAACGAACTTGGCTCCGGGCTGGAGAGCGCCGGCAACCACGCGGCAGCCTTTGACCGGATGGAGGAAAAGGTGAACCGGATGCTGGATGAGGCAGATGCGGCGGCAGAGCTGAACCAATCGGCGTCCCAGAACAGCATTGAGGATCTGGCAGGCAAGTATGACAATGCAGGAGCAGGCTCGGCAGTGGATGACGAACTGGCAGCGCTCAAGGCACAGATGGGAATGTAAATTACAGAGAGGTGAAAATAGATGGGATTTTTTACAAATCAGTTTTCCAGCGTAATCGAATGGAACGAATCGGGAGAAGGAATTCTCTTTTATAAATTTCAGAATCAGGAGATCAAGAAGGGTTCCCGTCTGATCATCCGTCCGGGACAGGATGCGATCTTCCTGTATAACGGAAGGGTAGAGGGTATCTTTGAAGATGACGGCGACTACGATATCGAGTCGGATATCATCCCGTTCCTGACAACGCTCAAGAGCTTTAAGTTTGGGTTCAACACGCCGCTGCGCGCAGAGGTTCTTTTCATCAATACAAAGGAGCTTCTGGTGAAGTGGGGAACAAAGAATGCGATCAATCTCCAGGCGCCGGGACTGCCGGGCGGTATGCCGATCCGTGCGTTCGGAACCTTTAACTGCCGTATTGTGGAGCATGATGTTCTGATCGAGAAGCTGGCAGGCATCCGTCAGACCTACACAGTCGAGGATGTCAAGGAGCGTATCATTGCAAGCCTGGATCAGCTTTTGATGAGCTGGATCAGCAAAGAGGGCAGGGATATGTTCAACCTGCAGGCCGATGCAAGAAACATCGCCAAGGGAATTGAGTCGGATCTGGATATGGATATGCGTAAGCTGGGAATCGGTATCACCGATTTTACGATCGAGAGCTTTTCCTATCCGGAAGAGATCAAGAAGATGCAGGAGAAAGCGGCGGCACAGTCGATGGTCGGCGATGTGTCAAAGTATACGCAGATTGCGGCAGCTGATTCGCTGGGCAAGGGTGGCTCCGGCAGCAACATGGCGTCCGATATGGTAGGTCTTCAGATGGGAATGGCTATGGGACAGCAGATGGTGAACCAGATGAATCTCGGTGGTCAGAATATGGCTGCACAGGCCGGTATGCAGGGACAGTCCCCGGCAGCAGGCGGAGCAATTCCGAAATTCTGTCCGAACTGTGGTACTCCTACCAATGGCATGAAGTTCTGCGGTAACTGCGGCAATAAGCTGGGCTAAGCGACAGCGCGCAGAAATAGGAATGAACAGAGGAATGTTATGAGTATATACGATACATTAAATGAACAGCAAAAAGCGGCGGTCATGCATACGCAGGGGCCGCTTTTGTTGCTTGCGGGAGCGGGTTCCGGCAAGACCAGAGTGCTGACGCACCGGGCAGCTTACCTGATCGATGAGGAGGGTGTGGATCCGTGGAATATCCTTGCCATCACCTTTACGAACAAGGCGGCCGGCGAGATGCGGGAGCGTGTGAACCAGATCGTTGGAGACGGAGCAGACCGGATCTGGGTGTCTACTTTTCACTCGACCTGTGTGCGCATCCTCAGAAGATATATAGACAGACTTGGGTACGACACGAATTTTACCATTTATGACACGGACGATCAGAGGGGGATCATGAAGGAGGTCTGTAAGAAATTGCAGATTGATACCAAGCAGCTCAAGGAGCGGACGATCCTGGGAGCGATCTCATCGGCGAAGGACGAGCTGATCGATCCGTTACAGTATGAAAAGCAGAACGGCTTTGACTATAACGGCAGCCGTATTGCAAAGGCATATCGCGAATATCAGGCGACGCTGAAAAAGAACAACGCGCTGGACTTTGACGACCTGATCGTAAAGACCGTGGAACTGTTCCGGGCAGACGCGCAGGTGCTGGACAGCTATCAGAACCGTTTCCGGTATATTATGGTGGACGAGTATCAGGATACCAACACGGCGCAGTTTGAGTTGATCCGGCTTCTGGCAGGAAAATACCGGAATCTCTGCGTGGTCGGTGACGATGATCAGTCGATCTATAAATTCCGCGGGGCAAATATCCGCAACATTTTGGATTTTGAGAAGGTGTACCCGGAGGCAAAGGTCATCAAGCTGGAACAGAACTATCGTTCCACGCAGGTGGTGCTGGATGCTGCCAACGCGGTGATCAGAAATAATACCAGAAGAAAGAACAAGGCGCTTTGGACAGATAAAAAGGAAGGCAGCCGGATCCATTTCAGACCGTTTGACAATGCGTACGAGGAGGCGGAGTTCATCGCTTCGGATGTGGCAAAGAAGCACCGGAATGAGGACGTCCGCTATGGGGACTGTGCGGTTTTATACCGGACAAACGCCCAGGCGCGTATGCTGGAGGAGCGCTTTATCATGGAAGGGATCCCCTATGATGTGATCGGGGGGACGAACTTTTATGCAAGACGGGAGATCAAGGACATTCTGGCTTATCTCAAGACGATCGACAACGGCAGGGACGATGTGGCGGTCAAGCGGATCATCAACATTCCCAAGCGAGGGATCGGAGCGACGACGATCGTGCGGGTGCAGGAGTATGCGGACGCGCGGAATATCAGCTTTTACGATGCCCTTCGCGAGGCGGATCAGATCATGACCATCGGACGCAGCGCATCCAAGCTGCAGCCCTTTGTCATGATGATCCAGGCATTCCGCAGCAAGCTGGAGTTTTTCACGCTGGAGGATCTGATCAAGGACGTCATAGAGACGACCGGCTATGTGAAGGAGCTGGAGGCCTCGGACGATGAGGACGCGGCAGACCGGATCGAAAATATCGACGAGCTGGTCAGCAAGGTAGTTTCCTATGAAGAAACGCATGAGGAGCCAAACCTGAGTGAATTCCTGGAGGAAGTTGCGCTGGTGGCGGATATCGACCGTGCGGAGGAAGGGGACGACCGGGTGCTGCTGATGACGCTGCACAGCGCAAAGGGACTGGAGTTTCCGCACGTATATCTGGCAGGCATGGAGGACGGCGTTTTCCCAAGCTATATGACGATCATGTCAGATGATCCGATGGACATCGAGGAAGAGCGAAGGCTCGCCTATGTGGGGATCACCAGAGCGAAGGACGACCTGACGCTGACCTGTGCAAAACAGAGGATGCTGCGTGGAGAGACGCAGTACAATCCGGTGAGCCGCTTCGTGAAAGAGATTCCGCCGGAGCTTTTGGACAACAGGCTGCCGACGCAGAAAAAGCCGGAGTTCGACACATATGCGGATGATTCCGCCCAGAGAAGCCACTTCCTGTCCAAACCTTTTGGAATAGGGGAGTCCGGGAGCGGCGGTTTCCGGAGAAGCAAGACCGATTATGCGGCGACAATGGAGGAGACGAGCTTTCGCAGAAGTGCGCTGGATCCTGCACAGACCGCGCAGAGCGGACCAAAAGAGGAGGGCTATCGGCGTTCCGGTCAGACGACCGCTTATCAGAGCCGGTTTGGAAAGGACGCCGACACAATTTTTGACAAGCCAAAGCCGAAGGCGGTAGTCCGTCCGAAGAGAACCGCGTCGGAGGTACAGCCCTTTCTGGCAAAGGCGGCAGGTCCGTCAGCCGGACTGGTGCGGCCCTCGGGAGAGCAGAATCTGGGGTATGCGGCCGGCGACCGGGTGCGGCATATGCGCTACGGAGAAGGAACGGTTCTGAAGATCGAGCCGGGACCGAGGGATGCACAGGTGACGGTTATGTTTGACGAGGCAGGACAGAAGATCATGTATGCAGGGTTTGCAAAGCTGCGGAAGATTTAGTGTGTTGATATTGATCCGGCATCGCGTAGCGGCTCAGCTTTTATTTTATTCGAGGACGTTCTAGGACTGAACTGTTACAGAAAAAAGATTTTCTATAGTAAATTTTGCAAAATGGTGGTATATTATAATCAATAAGCAGTCTGTCGCAAACAGAAAAAAGGAGGTAATCTTATGAGCAGAAAATGTGGAGTGAGCAAAGCAGAAATTTTGAATAAATTGGACGATGTATTGGGGGCAACGGGCGTAAATGAACTCTTTGGAAAGAAGCAGGAAGAGGAGAAGAAGTGCAGTCCGGTAGTATGGGTGCTTGCGATCATCGGAGCAGTGGCAGCTGTTGCAGCGATCGCATATGCAGTGTACCGTTACATGACGCCGGATTATCTGGAAGATTTTGATGATGATTTCGATGATGACTTTGATGACGACTTTTTTGAGAATGAAGAAGAGGACGACACCGAGGAGTAAGTGAAAACCGGAAAACCATGACAGGAAGAAGGGGTGTGCCTTTGGCACACCCTTTTTGATGAAACAGGAAAGAGCGCATTTGACACAAACTTGTCATGCGTAAAAAGCGTGCGCGGAATGGGGAAGAAAGATGAAAAAAGGGCAGATCGTAGAAGGAATGATCACACGGATCGATTTCCCGAACAAGGGAAGGCTGGAGTCGGAAGAAGGCGTATGCGTTGTGAAGAACGCGCTTCCGGGGCAAAAAGTCCGGGCAGCCGTCAATAAAGTGCGAAAAGGCAAGGCAGAGGGCAGGCTTCTGGAGGTGCTGGAGAAAGCTCCGGAGGAGAGAGCGGACGTATGCCCGCACTTTGGACTGTGCGGAGGCTGTACCTATCTTTCTTTTCCCTATGAAAAAGAGACGCAGATCAAGGAAGAACAGGTTCGGAGACTTCTGAAGGATGTGTTGGACCGGCAGAAGCAGGCATGTGTCTGGGAAGGCATGAAACAGAGTCCGGCAATCTACGGCTATCGCAATAAGATGGAGTTCACCTTTGGAGATGAGGTGAAGGATGGTCCGCTTTCGCTTGGCATGCACAAGCGGGGCAGCTTTTATGACATCGTATCGGTGACAGACTGTCAGATCGTGGATGAGGACTACCGGCGGATCCTTACGGTCACCCGCGATTTTTTCCGGGCAAAACAGGAGGAAGGCGTGCCGGTGACATTTTATCACCGTCTGCGCCATGTGGGATATCTCAGGCATTTGCTGGTGAGAAAGGCAGCCAGAACCGGGGAGATCCTGGTTGTGCTGGTGACGACGACACAGACTGTTGGTTTTGAGGAGGAAGAGCTTCTTTCGGAATACCGGGAGCTGCTCCTTGCGCAGTCTTATCAGGGGCGTATTGCCGGAATCCTTCACACAAAGAATGATTCTCTTGCGGATGTGGTGCAGAGTGATGAGACGGAGACGTTGTACGGGCAGGACTTTTTCTATGAAGAACTGCTTGGGCTGCGTTTTAAGGTGACGGCATTTTCTTTCTTTCAGACCAACAGCCTGAGCGCGGAGGTGCTTTATCAGACGGCGCGCGAGTATATCGGGCAGTATATCGGGCAAAACGGCGAGAGCATCGTCTATGACCTGTACAGCGGAACCGGAACGATCGCGCAGCTTATGGCGCCTGTGGCGAAGAAGGTGATCGGGGTAGAGATCGTGGAGGAGGCTGTCCTTGCAGCGCAGAAAAATGCAGAACTTAATGGTTTACATAACTGTGAATTTATCGCGGGAGATGTACTCAAGGTGCTGGATTCCATCGAGGAGAAGCCGGATGTGATCATTCTGGATCCTCCGCGCGACGGGATCCATCCCAAGGCGCTCGACAAGATCATACGCTATGGGGTAGAGCACATCCTGTATATTTCCTGTAAACCGACGAGCCTTGCTCGGGATCTGGAGGTCTTTGTGGAGCGTGGGTACGAGGCAAAACGCGCCGTTGCGGTCGATCAGTTCCCATGGACGACAGGGATCGAGACGGTAGTTCTTTTGTCCCAACTAAAACAAAAGCCAGATGATTACATTAATGTTACGATTGAACTTGATGATATGGATATAACATCAGCAGAGACTAAGGCAACATATGATGAGATAAAGAAGTATGTGGCAGAGCATAATGACGGAATGAAGGTTTCTAATCTGTATATATCACAGATAAAGAGAAAATGCGGAATTGAGGTTGGAAAGAATTATAATTTACCTAAAAATGAAGACAGTAGGCAACCACAGTGTCCGGAAGATAAAGAGAGAGCAATTGTGGAGGCATTGGAGCATTTTAAGATGATTCAGCTGAAATAAAAAGTGTTTGATAAATCGTTGTTTGTGGAGGTGTTTGGATGTGTGGAATAGCAACTGATTTAAAAAAAATAAATCGGAGGTTTATATGGATTATTCAATAAGAGAATTAAGACAAAACGAGTCCAAGGTGCTAAATATTTTTTTATACGAAGCAATTTTTATTCCAGAAGGGGCTCCTATACCACCAAAAGAGATTATAAATCAACCAGAATTACAGGTGTATGTTAAAGATTTCGGTAAGAATAAAGGAGACTTGTGTTTGGTTGCTGAAGCCAATAATGAAATTGTTGGTGCAGTATGGTGTCGTATTATGAATGATTATGGACATATTGATGCTGAAACACCATCATTTGCAATTTCACTTTTAAAACAGTATAGAAACTATGGTATTGGAACTAATCTAATGGAGCAGATATTAAAAAAACTGAAAATGCAAGGATATAAGCAAGCGTCATTATCTGTTCAGAAGATGAATTATGCAGTTCATATGTATCTAAAAGTAGGATTTGAAATTGTCGATGAGAATGACGAAGAGTATATAATGATTTGCAAATTGTAGGAATCTGTAATTTGAGTTTATGGTTTACAAATCGTTATTTGTAGAGAGGAGATGATTGTTAAATGAGAATTGCTGCGTATCAATTTGCTGTATCTGGAAATATTAGTGAGAATTATAAAGAAATAGAAAAAGCAATATATATCGCAAAAACTGAAAATGTTCAGTTGCTTATATTTCCAGAATGTTCATTAACAGGGTATCCTCCGAGAAATATATCTAATGCGTCATGTGTTGATTTTAATCTTGTTCAGATAATGTGTGATAAACTTCAATCAATAGCTAACAAAAATGACATTTCCTTTATTATTGGAACTATATTTAAAGAAAAAGAAATATACAATAGAGCAATGTTGTTTCAACCTAATAGTCAAATTGAGTTCTATGATAAGCGTGCCTTGTGGGGATGGGATAAGGATAATTTCACAAAAGGCAGTAACAATGGAATATTTGAAATGGAAGGGATAAAATTTGGAATAAGAATTTGTTTTGAAATCAGATTTCCTGAATTCTTTCGAGAACTATACAAAAGAAATACAGATATAAATCTAGTTCTATTTTATGATGTAGCAGATATAGATGATAACGAAAGATATAACATGATTAAAGGACACTTACAAACTCGAGCAGTTGAAAATGTTACTACCACTATTTCTGTAAATGCTATTTCACCATTTCAAACGGCTCCGACAATGGTTCTTGGAAAATCGGGTCAGTGTATAAAAGAATGTGTTAGAAATAAACCTGAACTTTTGATTTATGATTTTGAAAAGACAGAGAATGATTTCGGTGAAAAAGGAAGGATATCAATATCTGATATGTTGATTGAATAGAGTGCAATTGATGTTTCAAGACAATGAATTGGTTAACTTCCAGTTTGTATGTATGATAAATCTAAACAGTATTTTAGCAACATATCCTGAGTGGGGGCAGAAAGTGCCCCCACTTTCACTATTTGGGGGCGAAAAGCGCCCCCGGAATTCAAAAATGGCTCCATTTTGCGCCCCCGTTTTTTAAAATCTGGAATCTAAACAAGATTACAATGAAATCAGAACATAAAAAGTGGGGGCAAAAAGCGCCGTCAAAATCATAAAGTGGGGGCGGAAAGCGCCACCAAAATGATAAAATGGGGGCAAAAAGCGCCCCCACATATAATAAACAAAGGGTTCAAGGGAAAAATCCCTTGCTAGAACGGCATTTGGATGGAGACATCTCTAATGCGTATCTAGCCGTCAACCTAAGAAGTATCAAAGCAACCAAAACACTAGATTAATCATGCAACATTTCCTACTGGTTAATTAAATTGAATAAAAATTAAACACTGTTCAATTGTGCAATCTATATGAATCTGATATGCTGAGTATACAAAAGCTTTTGAATTTTTTAGGAGATGATGCAAATGGATATAGGCGTTGTTATAAAAAAATATAGAAAAGAAGCTGGTATGACGCAGGAGGAGATGGCAAACAGATTAGGCGTGACGACACCGGCTGTAAACAAATGGGAGAATAGTAATTCCAAGCCGGATATTGAACTGCTGGCACCAATTGCGAGACTGCTTGATATTTCGCTTGATACATTACTTTCTTTTCATGAAAATCTTTCAGATACTGAAATCGAAGAAATTATCAGGAAGATGGACAGGATGTTTTCAGAAGAAGGCTATGAAAAGACTTATGAATGGGCATTGAGACTTATAAAGGAATATCCGAATTGTAACATGCTTATCTGGCAGGCTGCGGTAATGCTTGATGCAAGAAGAATAACGGATAAATGCACGAATCCGGAAAAATATGATAAGCAGATTAACGCATGGTATGAGCTGGCATTACATGATGAGAATGAAGAGATACAGCATCATGCAGCAGATTCCTTATTTGGATTTTATTTACGTAAGAAGAATTACACCAAGGCGGAAAAATATCTGGACTATTTTTCAGAATACGATCCTATGAAAAGTTATTATCAGGGAAGATTACTCCATGAGCAGGGAAAAATCAAAGAAGCATATGAGAAATATGAAAATGTCATTTTTTCCGGCTTTAGTACACTTAATTTTGTTCTTTCCACAATGGCTGGACTGGCATTGCGGGAAAATGATATCGGTTATGCGAGATTTCTGTCAGGGAAAGTACAGGCAGTTGCCCATACATTGGAAATGGGAAAATATAATGAGTATTCGCCAATGCTTGATATTGTATGTGCAGGGAAAGATGTAGAGGGAACATATAAGGTGGTAAAACATCTTCTTGATAATGTGGGTACTATGTATGATTTTAGAAAGTCCGGTTTATATAAGCATATGAAGTTCAGAGATATTGATGAAGCTATATTAGATGGTGTAAAAGAAAAACTTCTTGAAGGATT
>CAKRSV010000017.1 GCA_934401915.1 uncultured Lachnospiraceae bacterium | reverse complement strand
AAACAAGCGGCTGCGAAGCAGACATTTGTTTTTCTGCGCTCAATAGCGAGAGAACAGTCTGCGAAAGCAGACAAGGAAGTTAGGAAAACACAGGAAAGGCATGGTTGGCAAAATGGAGGTTTTATACAGCAGTACCAGAAATAAAGAAAAGAAGGTGACGGCTTCACAGGCGATCTTAAAAGGACTTTCTGAGGACGGAGGTCTTTTTGTACCGGATCATATCCCGGCACTGGACATGCCCTTGAAGGATCTGGCGGGCAAAAGCTATCAGGAAGTAGCGTATGAAGTGATGAAGCTGTTCCTGTCAGACTTTACGGAGGAAGAACTCAAAGGCTGTATCGAAAAGGCGTACGATTCCAAATTTGATACAGAGGTGATCGCACCGATCGTCGAGGCAGAGGGTACATATTATCTGGAGCTGTTCCATGGAGCTACGATTGCATTTAAGGATATGGCACTTTCCATTCTTCCACATCTGATGATCACTTCCGCAAAGAAGAATCATGTGGAGAACGAGATCGTGATCCTCACGGCGACCTCGGGAGATACGGGAAAGGCGGCTCTGGCTGGATTCGCCGGTGTGAAGGGGACGAAGATCATCGTCTTTTATCCGAAGAACGGCGTAAGCCCGATCCAGGAAAAGCAGATGGTGACCCAGAAGGGAGACAATACCTTTGTTGTGGGAATCCATGGAAACTTTGACGACGCGCAGACCGGCGTGAAGAAGCTGTTCAATGACAAGGAGCTTGCAGCAGAGATGGAGAAGGCGGGAATGCAGTTCTCCTCCGCAAATTCGATCAATATCGGAAGACTGCTTCCTCAGCTGGTATATTATGTGTACGCCTATGTGAAACTTCTGGAGGAAGATAAGATCAAAGAGGGAGAGAAGATCAATATTGTCGTTCCTACCGGCAACTTCGGAAATATTCTGGCTGCGTTCTACGCAAAGAATATGGGACTTCCGGTGGCAAAGCTGATCTGTGCCTCCAATGAAAATAAAGTGCTGTTTGATTTCTTCGAGACAGGAAGCTACGATAAGAACAGAGAATTTGTGCTGACCAGTTCCCCGTCCATGGATATTCTGATCTCCAGCAATCTGGAGCGTCTTATTTACTGGATTGCCGGAAATGATGCGGAAAAGAATAAGGAACTGATGAATGCCCTTACAACAGATGGAAAATATGAGATCTCTTCTGATATGAGAGACAAGCTCAAGGATTTCTACGCAAACTATGCGACGGAAGAGGAGACTGCGAAACGGATCAAGGCTCTCTATGAGAATACGGGATACATTCTGGATACGCATACGGCAGTGGCAAGCGTTGTGTATGAGAAGTATCAGAAGGATACCAAAGATCCGGTCAAGACGGTTATCGCTTCTACGGCAAGTCCGTTTAAGTTCACAAGAAGCGTTATGGATGCGATCGATCAAAAGTATGATGCAATGTCCGATTTTGAACTGGTAGATGAGCTTTCCAAAATCGGAAATATTGCGGTTCCGAAGGCGATCGAGGAGATAAGGACAGCGCCGGTTGTCCACGACAACGTATGCGACAAGACGGAGATGAAGGAAACCGTGAAGAAGTTCCTCGGACTCTGATTGAGTACGACAGAGAAAAAAGAAAGCGAAGGAGATGCTGGCCATGGAAATGGGAAGCGTTATCGATATCCTGTTTATGGGGAGCGGTATATACCTGATCTATTCGGCGTTTATGGCGAAGAAAAACGGTACGATCACTGCGAACGTCATGCTTGGCAAGGGGATGGATGAGAAGTCCATCAAGGATAAGACGGGATTTATCGAGTATATGTACAAAAAGATACTGATCGCAGGGATACTGGTCATTCTTGCCGGCGCGATCAATTTTATAAACGACTGCTTCTTTTTCTCAAACATTGCAACGGCAGTGGCGAGTGCAGTCATCATCGTGGCGATCGTGCTTTATGTGACGGCTTATAAAAAGGGGCAGAAGGCGTTCGTCGAGCTGCAAAAGGAGCAGAAGCTCAAGGATAAGGTATAACAAACAATAGAAAGACTGTTTTAAACGAATTTGAAAAGGGTATTCTTCGATCGGAAGAATACCCTTTCTGTCATCCATGATGCAGATAGCTGTGAGAACAAGCCGTATGCTAACGGCGCTTGTCAAGTTCAATATATTTCTTATCCTCACAGATCGGTTTGTAGGCCGGACGGATGATCTTACCGTTGTTGGCAAGCTCCTCCATGCGGTGCGCGCTCCAGCCGACGATCCTGGCGATCGCGAAGATCGGCGTATAAAGCTCCAGCGGAAGATTGAGCATATCATAGACGAAGCCGGAATAGAAATCGACGTTGACATTGACGCCCTTGTAGATCGGACGCTCTGCCGCGATGATCTCGGGAGCCAGTCTTTCAACGAGCGCATAGAGCGCAAATTCGTCGTGAAGCCCTTTTTCCTCAGAAAGTTTCTCGACAAAGGACTTGAAGATAACGGCTCTTGGGTCGGACTTGGAGTATACCGCATGGCCGACGCCGTAGATAAGACCGGCGTGGTCGAAGGCGTCCTTGTGCAGAAGTTTTTTGAGGTAGTCTGCCACCTGTCCTTCGTTTGACCAGTCGGATATTTCTTTTTTCATCTCATCAAACATTTTGACGACCTTGATGTTGGCTCCACCGTGACGAGGTCCCTTCAGAGAACCGATCGCGGCTGCGATGGCAGAGTAGGTATCGGTCAGGGAGGAGGTGACGACACGGGTGGTAAAGGTCGAGTTGTTACCACCGCCGTGCTCCATATGCAGGATCAGCGCAATGTCGAGGATCTTTGCCTCCAGAGGCGTATAGCTGGAATCCGGGCGGAGAATATGTAAGATATTCTCTGCGTTGGACAGCTCCGGACGCGACTGGTGGATTACAAGGCTTTCCCCGTTGTGATAATGACTGTATGCCTGATAACCATAAATAGAAAGCATGGGAAAAAGGGCAATGAGCTGGAGACACTGCCTTAAAACGTTTGGCAGGGAGGTGTCGTCTGCCCGGTCATCGTACGAGTAAAGGGTCAGGACACTCCTGGCAAGCGTATTCATCATATCGTTGCTGGGCGCTTTCATAATGATATCCCGCACAAAACTTGTGGGGAGAGAGCGGTAGCTGGAGAGCAGCGCGGAAAAGGAAGCAAGCTCCTCTTTGTCCGGCAGCTTGTTGAACAGGAGAAGATAGGTCACTTCTTCAAAGCCGAAGCGGTTATCCCTGGAAAAACCATCGACGAGGTCGCTGACATTGTAGCCGCGATAAAAAAGCTGACCGTGGGTCGGGATCTGGACGCCGTCGACGGTTTTGCTGGCACGCACATCGGAGATGTTCGTCAGTCCGGCAAGAACGCCCTTGCCGTTGAGATCGCGCAGACCGCGCTTCACTTCGTATTTCGTAAACAATTCAGTATCTATTATGCCGGCCTTTTCGCTCATAGATGCGAGGCGCACGATTTCGGGTGTCAGATCAGAAAAACTGTTTTGATCCATAGGAAATACCTCCTTCTTACAATATTTATGTTTCTTTGCTTTTTTCTATCAAGGAAATCCGCAATAGCTTTATGATACCATATTTTTTTTGATCCAAACAAGGAAAAATAAGAAATTTACACTTTATTAACAAATATTTCATAAATATTCAGAAAAAACCGGAAGGAAGAAGGAAGGGAAGAAAGATGTTATGAAGGCGCTAAAATTGGGGCTGTACAGGAAATGAAAAAATCCGGTTGATTTTACAGGTTATTTATGTATAATAAGAGAGGAGAAACAACAAGAAAAGTTTCACGGTAAAGTACCGTAAAGCCTGATTTTCAGGCTTTTCAAATAAAAAAGAAGAGAGGTAAAACGCAAGATGGCAAAAATCGATTTAAGCAAGTATGGCATTACTGGGACTACTGAGATTGTCTACAATCCTTCTTATGAATTGTTATTCGAAGAAGAGACAAAGGCAGGCCTTGAGGGGTATGAAGTAGGTAAAGTGACAGAGCTTGGTGCTGTCAATGTTATGACAGGTATTTATACAGGACGTTCTCCTAAAGATAAATACATTGTTATGGACAAGAACTCCAAAGACACTGTATGGTGGACATCTGATGAGTACAAGAATGACAACCATCCGATGACAGAGGATACATGGCAGGTTGTAAAGGATCTTGCTAAGAAGGAGCTTTCCAATAAGAGACTGTTCGTTGTAGATGCTTTCTGCGGCGCAAACAAGGATACACGTATGGCAGTTCGTTTCATCGTTGAGGTTGCTTGGCAGGCTCACTTTGTAAAGAACATGTTCATCCAGCCTACAGAGGAAGAGCTTGAGAACTTCGAGCCCAGCTTCGTTGTTTACAACGCATCCAAGGCTAAGGTTGAGAACTTCAAGGAGCTTGGACTTAACTCTGAGACCTGTGTAGCATTCAACATCACAAGCCGCGAGCAGGTTATCATCAATACATGGTATGGCGGAGAGATGAAGAAGGGTATGTTCTCCATGATGAACTACTATCTGCCTCTTGACGGAATGGCTTCTATGCACTGCTCCGCAAACACAGATATGAACGGTGAGAACACAGCAATCTTCTTCGGACTTTCCGGAACAGGTAAGACAACTCTTTCTACCGATCCTAAGCGTCTGCTGATCGGTGATGATGAGCACGGCTGGGACGACAACGGCGTATTCAACTTCGAGGGCGGCTGCTATGCAAAGGTTATCAACCTTGACAAGGAATCTGAGCCGGATATCTACAATGCGATCAAGCGCAACGCTCTTCTTGAGAACGTTTCCGTTGATGCAAACGGCAAGATCGACTTTGACGATAAGAGTGTAACAGAGAATACTCGTGTATCTTATCCGATCAACCATATTAAGAACATTGTTCGTCCGATTTCTTCTGCACCGGCAGCTAAGAATGTAATCTTCCTGTCCGCAGATGCGTTCGGCGTACTTCCTCCGGTATCTATTCTGACACCTGAGCAGACACAGTACTACTTCCTTTCCGGATTTACTGCTAAGCTGGCTGGTACAGAGCGTGGTATCACAGAGCCTACACCTACTTTCTCAGCTTGCTTCGGACAGGCATTCCTTGAGCTGCATCCTACAAAGTATGCAGAGGAGCTTGTTAAGAAGATGCAGAAGAGCGGAGCAAAGGCTTACCTTGTAAATACAGGATGGAATGGAACCGGCAAGCGTATCTCCATCAAGGATACACGTGGTATTATCGACGGTATCTTAAACGGAGACATCGTAAACGCACCGACCAAGAAGATCCCTTACTTCAACTTCGAGGTTCCTACAGAGCTGAAGGGTGTTGATACAGGTATCCTTGATCCTCGTGACACATATGCAAACGCTGCTGACTGGGAAGAGAAGGCTAAGGATCTTGCTGGAAGATTCATTAAGAACTTCGCTAAATATGAAGGAAATGAGGCTGGTAAGGCACTTGTTTCTGCAGGACCGCAGTTATAATTTGAACGGCAGGTTCAGATTTTAAAGAGAAAGGACGATAGATTAAAATAGTCTATCGTCTTTTCTGGTTTCTGGTATAATAGAAATTATTCATAGGATAAAATGTTTGGAAGTGGGGAATCAAGATGCAGATTGCAGCGTTAGCGGTTATTGTTATCATTTTAATAGAGTATTACCAGTATAAACGGATCGGTCTTATGTCGAACAAGCTGTTTGCCGGCTTTTTGTGCCTGGCGGCAGTCAATGTCCTGACAGAGCTGCTGACCCGTATACGATCTGGCATATCGACACGGTGGGAGATACGTTCAACCGGTTCAGCCACCAGCTCTTTATCGGATCGATGGACGCAACGATATTGTGTCTGTTCCTCTATGTGGATGTAAAGAGCAGAAGACAGAAACGGTACACAGAAAAGGAGATTTTTTACCGGCTGATCCCGGCGATCTTTTCGCTGATCATGATCCTGTTTGGAAGACTGGATTATCGTATGGATGGGGATGTCCGCTATTCCTACGGACCGATGGCTATGACGGTCTATGTATCCATAGCGATCTATCTGTTCTGGACGCTGCGCGTGATCAATACGACAGAGGGTGTATTTGATGTAAGGGAAAAGTGGAATATGCGCGTCGGTATCTGGGTATGGCTGCTGATGGCGGTGATCCAGTTTGTCGCCCCGGAGACGCTTTTATCCTCCGTTGGAATGGTTATGATGGTGGTATTTTTATACATCGCTTTTGAGAATCCGCAGGCGTTTCAGGATGCGGAGCTGAAGGATGTGATGAATGAGCACGCCTTTTCGGAGGCGGTCACTGCACTTCTGGAGATGCGCAGTCCGTTTCATATATTGCAGATCACTGTGCCGGATCTCGACGAGATGCTGCAGGTAAACGGCGAGGAACAGGTGCGAAACATGCTGGCAGAGACGGCGCAGAAGCTGTGTCTGGACAGGAAGCAGTGTGTCTATCACACCACCGAATTTTCCATATGTATGCTCTATGACCGTGAGAAGCGTTACCACAGAGGCATGGAGAAGCTGGAGGCTCTTCTGGGCAGCGGACAGAGCAGTTTCTGTTTTCAGGTCATAAAGGCGCCAGAGCTTGGACATACGCCGGATGAACTTGAAAAGGTGCTGGATTTTACAAGGGAGAACTGCACCTCTGTCAGAAAGGATGTTCTGGTTGTCGATGTGACGCTGCTGGATGAAATGTTCCGGAAGGAAGCGGTTGAAAATCTGGTAGTGAAAGCGATCGCGGAAGAAGGGCTGGAGGTATACTACCAGCCGATCTATTCGACGAAGGAGAAATGTTTCCTCTCGGCGGAGGCGTTAGTCCGTCTGAAGGATACGACGACACTCGGCTACATCTCGCCGGAGATATTCGTTCCGATCGCAGAAAAGATGGGACTGGTTGATAAGCTGGGGAGCCAGGTCTTTGAGATGGTGTGCCGGTTTGTAGCCAGGGAAAAGCTCTGGAACTACGGGGTAGAGTATCTGGAGGTCAATCTTTCCGGGATCCAGGCGTGTGATCCGAATCTGCCGGAGAAGCTGATGGAGTGTGTGAATAAGTATGGAATCCGTCCGGATTTCATCAATCTGGAGATAACGGAGACTGCGGCTATCGAATCCGGCGAGCAGGTAATGAAGAATATGATGGCTTTGAAAGAGCTTGGGTTTCAGTTCTCGATGGACGATTTTGGAACCGGGTATTCGAATCTGTCGAAGATGGCAGAGAGTTCTTTCGACCTGGTGAAGCTGGATAAGAGCCTGATCTGGCCCTGCTTTGGGAAAAATAAGGAAAAGCCGGAAGTTATTCTGGAGGCTTCGATCATGATGATCCATCAGCTTGGACTGAAGATCGTCGCGGAAGGAGTGGAGACGAAGGAACAGCAGACATTTCTGGAAGAGAGAGGTGTGGAATATCTGCAGGGCTATCTGTTCTCCCGTCCGGTCAGTGCAGATCGGTATATCGAGTTTCTGCACGTGGAACATGTGAGGAGCAGAATGAACGAATAGACTGGGAAAAATTTTCTATGTGCGGGACGTGCCATAAACGGAAAAACCAGTTGTAAAACCAGTGTAACTCGGTTATAATAAGAATAACCTGGAATGTTCGATAAAGTCTTGTTATTTTGAACCTACAGATACTTTAAACGGGATTCTTAAATTGCCATACAGATGTCAGGCCTCCAGCCGCAAGGCATTGTGCAGTGGAAGGCAGAAGTATGGTTGCGGTTACCCACCTAGCTTAGCTAGGAGTCAAAATACAAGATCCGGCATTTTGGGGGTTACGAAAAAAGCAGTCGTGCAAACGGCTGCTTTTTTTGCTCATATGCGTTGGGAAAAGCTGCCTGTCAGAGCATAATTTTTATTGAAACAAGAAAGAAATTGTCACAGTTCTAGGGTATGGCAAAAAGTGCATAGAATGATAAGAGACAGGCAGAATGAAAACGGGAAGAAAAGGGAATGGAATGGAGCGAAGACGCAGGCATATTCTGAAAACAATATTGATCTTCATGGGAATCCTTTTTCTCATAAGCGTGCGGCTGCTTTCCGGAAGAAAGGCGGAAACCCAGCCGGAGGGTGAGAAGATACGGACGAAGGATGTGCAGATCCTTCTGGAAGCGGTCGGGATCGAAGAGGATGAAGATTATGAAGGGGAATATTTTACCTACGGAGCATATCTTGGGCTTCTTGACCGGATGGCATGGGAGGATGTGCCGGATTTTGCCGGGAACTATAAAGAGGAGCAGTTTCTGTTAAAGAAAGACTGGTATCAGGCCTTCCGGATTATGGCGTCAAAATATAAGCCGCAGGAGACGCTCTGGGAGACGACGATCTTCGTGGTCAAAATTGATAAAGACAATGAAAGACTGTACTCGCAGGAGGATGCGGCAAGCGGCGGAAGAGGCTATGTTTCGGCAGAGTTTGCCGACACACTTTACCAGCAGGTGAAGGTCTATGTGCAGAAAGACCGGCTGCTGACGGTAATCGGGAAGGAGGAAGGCGTACATACCCTGGAGAATGTCTGGATAAAGGAGGCTGCAGAAACGGGGCTGCAGTGCTTTTATCATCAGACGGATCTGGAAGTGCCCTGCCGCGATGCCGTGAAGGCGGCAGAGCGGGAGCAGGTTGCGGATCTGGAATTTCAGGACGGAGAAGTGCAGCAGATCCGGATAAAGAGGAAGAAGATACATGGAAAGCTGCTCAGACTGACGGAAAATGAGGTGGAGATAGATGGGGAAGGCTGCTTTTCGCTGGATCCGGCGCTGGAGATATACCGGCTGTACGACCGGCTGGTCACGCTGTCTGAGAAGGATCTGAAGATAGGCTATGCAGATTCAGATTATGTGATCGAGGGAAATACGATTTGTGCAGTGCTCGTCTCCGACAAGGAGGATGCGGATCAGATCCGTGTGCTGTTGTGGAATACGTCGGATGGGACGGCGTATTATGACCGGGTCGTGCTGGAAGTGGATGGAGAAAGGACGGAGCTTCTGGCAAAGGATATGAAGGTTGGGGAGAGGAGAACCTACAGGAGCAGCAAGCTGACAGAGCGGATCTTTGTGGACGCAGACGGCGTGGTGAAGGATGATAACCGGTATCGGGGAAGCCTTGAGTGCAGCCGCCTGGAAGGGGGGCTTGTGCTGATCAATGAGCTGCCGCTGGAAGAATATCTGTATGCGGTCGTGCCGAGCGAGATGCCGGCGTCCTATCCGGTGGAGGCGCTGAAAGCGCAGGCGGTGTGCGCCAGAACGTATGGGTATCGTTTTATACTGCATGCGGGTTTGCCGGAACTTGGAGCGCACGTGGATGACACGACGGCGTATCAGGTTTATCACAACTGTCCGGAGAGCGCGGCGGCGACGACGGCAGTGAAGGAGACGTCCGGAATGGTTCTTACCTATAATGGAGAACCGGCAGAAAACTACTACTATTCGACGTCCTGTGGAGTGGGGACGGACGCTTCGATCTGGGGCGGCGATAAGGCGGCGGATAACCTGCCTTACCTCCGCGCGTCTTTCTATTGCGGAGAGGATCTTACGGATCTGACGGGGGCGGAAAGCTGTCGGGAGGAAGAGAAATTCCGCGCTTTCATTACCTCGGTCAGGGAGGAGGACTGGGAGCATGAGGAACCCTGGTATCGTTGGAGTTATTCGGTGGAAGCGGTGGACAGTGCCAAATTTCTGGAGCGGATACAGAAGCGGTATCTCGCAACGCCGGAGAAGGTGCTGACACGGACGGAAGGGGGATATTATGTCTCAGAGCCGGTGGAGGATCTCGGTGAGATAGAGGAGCTTGCGATCGTCGGACGGGGAGCCGGGGGCGTGGCGCAGGAATTGCTTGTGCGGGGCAGGAACAGGACGGTCAAGATCCTGTCAGAGTACAATATCCGCTGTGTGCTCTGCGACGGCGAGAGCGAGATCATCAGGCAGGATGGAACAAGGGTGACGCCTGGATTTCTCCTTCCGAGCGGCTTTTTTGTGATGGAAACTGGTCAAACAGAAGGAAATATGATAAGATATACGCTGACTGGCGGCGGTTACGGCCACGGTGCCGGAATGTCACAGAACGGGGCAAAGGCTCTTGGAGCTTGCGGAAAGGGGTACGAAGAGATCCTTGCCGTGTACTTTCCGGGATGTGAGATCAGCGGCCGGCAGGAGAGCGATACACCGGAAGACGAGACAGAGGGGATAAGCGGCGAACTATGAGGACGATCTACAGACTATATTATATAGCCAGGGATTTTAGCTGGCAGATGACCAAAAAGAATATCGGCGCATTTGCAGCAAGCACCGCCTTTTTCCTGTTCCTGTCCATGATCCCGCTTCTCATGGCGCTGTGTGCGATCCTGCCGTACACTTCGTTGACAGAGGCGAATCTGATCGCGGCACTCACGCAGTTCACGCCGGATGCGATGGACGCGCTGGTGGTGAGCGTTGTGTCGGACGTCTATGCCAGATCGGCAGGCACGATCACGGTGTTTGCCATCGTTACGATCTGGTCGGCAGCGAAAGCGATGCTGGCGCTGATCCATGGACTGAATGCAGTCAACGATTTTGAGGAGACGCGTAACTATGTGGTGCTGCGCAGCATTGCCTGTATCTATACGGTCATCATTCTTATCGCGATGATCCTTGCACTCTTTGTCATGGTGTTTGGCAATCTGATCGTGGATATTCTGTTATCAGACATTCCGCAGCTTCACATACTGGTGCAGTTTATCATGCACTTCCGCTTCCTGTTTTCCTGGGCGGTCCTGACGCTGATCTTCTCTTTGATCTACGCGTTTGTTCCGAGTAAGAAGCTGAAGTTCAAGGCGCAGATGCCGGGGGCGGCGTTTGCAGCCGTCGTATGGAGCGTGGCGTCCTTTGCCTTTTCCATCTACGTCGATTATTTTGATGGATTTGGCGCGTACGGGAGCCTGACGACGGTTGTCATCATCATGATCTGGTTCTATATGATGATGTATATCCTGCTGATCGGAGCACATATCAACCGCTATTTCGGACCGGTGTACAAATTCCTGTTCGGATGGCTTGACAAGTCTAAAAAAAGAAATTAGAATGAAAAAGATAAAGGCAGTGATGGTGTCAGTAGAGCGTTTTTTACCGGCAGAGAGAGAGGATCATCGGCTGCAAGTCCTCTCAGGTTCAGAAAACGACTTGAAATTCCCACCGGAGCTTCCCAGGTGAAGACAGCGATCGGATTGAAGATGGCTTGCTGGTAGCCGGGGACGTTTAGCACGTTACGCTGAATGAGGTGTCTGTCAGCGCGCAGAGGAAGGCGATGGTTGGCAGGAAACTGGGTGGTACCGCGGATATGATTCGTCCCATGTGTGTTTGCACATGGGATTTTTTATTTCGTAGAAATGATGTCCTGTGAAATGGTCATGGAACGGCAGACGGAAAGAATACAAGAAGGAGAGAGAACATGAAAGAAAAGTTGGAACAGATCAAAGCAGAAGCACTGCGGCAGATCGAAGCCAGTGATGCGCTGGAAAAGCTGAATGAAGTGAGAGTGAACTATCTTGGCAAGAAGGGGAAACTGACGGCTGTATTAAAGAGCATGAAAGACGTAGCACCGGAGGATCGCCCGAAGGTAGGACAGCTTGTCAATGAGACGAGAGAAGAAATCGAGAAGGTACTGGACGCTTCTGTGAAAAAGATGGAAAAGGCAGTCCGGGATGCCAAGATGAAGAGAGAAGTCATCGATGTGACGCTTCCCGCCAAAAAGAACAACGTGGGACACCGCCATCCGAATACGATTGCCCTGGAAGAGGTTGAGCGTATTTTCATCGGTATGGGTTACGAGGTGGTAGAAGGCCCGGAAGTGGAAAAGGATTATTACAATTTCGAGGCGCTGAACATTCCGGCGGACCATCCGGCTAAGGATGAGCAGGATACGTTCTATATCAACGGCGATTTTCTTCTGAGAACCCAGACCTCATCCACCCAGGTGCATGAGATGGAGAAGGGAATACTCCCGATCCGTATGATCGCACCGGGCAGGGTGTTCCGTGCCGATGAGGTGGATGCGACGCACTCGCCATCTTTCCATCAGATCGAGGGACTTGTGATCGACAAGAATATCACGTTTGCCGATCTGAAGGGAACGCTGGCAGAGTTTGCCAAAGAGCTGTTCGGCGAGGATACGAGAGTAAAATTCAGACCGCACCATTTCCCATTCACAGAGCCGAGTGCAGAGATGGATGTGACCTGCTTCAAGTGCGGCGGAAAGGGATGTCGATTCTGTAAGGGAGAGGGCTGGATCGAGATCCTCGGCTGCGGTATGGTACACCCGCACGTGCTGGAGATGAGTGGCATTGATCCGGAGAAGTACACGGGATTTGCGTTCGGCGTCGGTCTTGAGCGTATCGCCCTGCTCAAATACGAAATTGACGATATGAGACTTCTGTATGAGAATGACATCCGTTTCCTGAAGCAGTTCTGATAAAGGACAGAGAGACAGGACAACCGACAGAGCACAAAATAGAAGAGAGGGAATGTGCCCCGCGCACCTGGACGCATCCCGTTACCAGAAAAAGGGCGCAGAAATGAGGAATACTATGAATACAGCATTATCATGGATCAAAGCGTATGTGCCGGAGCTTTCCTGCACAGATCAGGAATATATGGATGCTATGACGCTGACCGGAACGAAGGTGGAAGGGTATAGCAGACTGGACAAGAATCTGGAGAAGATCGTGATCGGACAGATCGAGAAGATTGAAAAGCATCCCGATGCGGATAAGCTGATCATCTGTCAGGTAAATATCGGCAGTGAGGTGATCCAGATCGTAACCGGCGCGCCGAATGTCAAGGTGGGAGATAAAGTGCCGGTCGTACTGGACGGAGGAAAGGTTGCAGGAGGACATGACGGAGGACCGCTTCCCGAGGACGGAATTGAGATCAAAGCGGGGAAACTGCGCGGGATTGAGTCAAACGGTATGATGTGCTCGATCGAGGAGCTCGGCTCAAGCAGGGAAATGTACCCGGAGGCGCCGGAAAACGGGATCTATATCTTCGGGGAGGACGCAGTAGTCGGAGCCGATGCGATCGAGGAACTTGGACTGCGGGATACTGTGTTTGAGTATGAGATCACCTCAAACCGTGTAGACTGTTACAGTATCATCGGTATCGCGCGCGAGGCGGCTGCAACGTTCCGCAAGCCGTTTATTCTTCCGGAGGTCAAGGTAAAAGAAAACGGAGAGAAAATAGAGGACTATATCGCAGTGGAGGTGCAGGATCCGGATCTCTGTCCGAGATACTGCGCGAGAGTCTGCACAAATATCAAGATCGGTCCGTCTCCCAAATGGATGCAGAGGAGACTGGCAGCGAGCGGTATCCGTCCGATCAACAACCTTGTGGACATCACGAACTATGTCATGGAAGAGTACGGACAGCCGATGCACGCCTACGACCTGGACACGATCGCAGGGCACAAGATCATCGTGCGCAGAGCAAAAGACGGAGACGTATTCCAGACACTGGACGGACAGGAGCGTAAGCTGGATTCCGAGGTGCTGATGATCTGCGACGAGGAGAAGGAGGTCGGTATCGCCGGCATCATGGGCGGTGAGAATTCCAAGATCACAGACGATGTAAAGACCGTGCTTTTCGAGGCGGCTACCTTCAACGGAGCCAATATCCGTAAATCGGCAAAGAGAGTCGGACTCAGGACAGATGCGTCCGGAAAATTTGAAAAGGGACTGGATCCGTACAATGCGGAGGAGGCGATCAACAGAGCCTGCCAGCTGATCGAGGAACTGGGCTGCGGCGAAGTGGTAAGCGGCATGGTAGATGTGCACGGAGACCTCAGGGAGAAGGTCGTGCTTCCTTTTGCACCGGAGAAGTACAACGCGCTGCTTGGAACAGATGTGACAAAAGAGGAAATGCTGGATATCTTCCGCATGATCGAGGTAGACTATCAGCAGGCGGACAATACGCTTGTCATCCCGACCTTCCGTCAGGATCTGCTCCGCCAGTGTGACATCGCAGAGGAAGTGGCGAGATTCTATGGATATGACAAGATCCCGGCTACGCTTCCGAGCGGCGAAGCGATGACCGGCAAACTGCCGTTTAAGCTGCGGATCGAACAGAAGGCAAGAGACATTGCCGAATACTGCGGCTTTTCCCAGGGAATGTGCTATTCCTTCGAAAGCCCGAAGGTGTTCGACAAACTGCTTCTGGATGCAGACGATCCGGCGAGAGAGGCGATTACCCTATCGAATCCGCTCGGCGAGGATTTCTCGATTATGAGAACTTCGTCTCTGAACGGTATGCTTACGAGTCTGGCAACGAATTATAACCGGAGAAACAAGGACGTCAGACTTTACGAACTGGGCAATATCTATATTCCCAAGGCTCTGCCGCTAACAGAGCTCCCGGATGAGCGGATGCAGTTTACGCTGGGAATGTACGGCGACTGCGATTTCTTTACCATGAAGGGCGTGATCGAAGAGTTCTTCGATGCGATCGGAATGAAGAAGAAGGCGGTCTATGATCCGGAGGCACGCAAGAACTTCCTGCACCCGGGTAGACAGGCGAACGTGATCTATGACGGAAAAGTAGTAGGCTATCTGGGAGAAGTGCATCCGGAGGTCTGCGACAATTACGATATGAAGACAAGAGCTTATATTGCAGTTCTGGATATGCCGGAAATCCTTCCGTTTGCTACCTTTGACCGCAAGTATGAAGGAATTGCCAAGTATCCTGCTGTTTCGAGAGATATCAGTATGGTCGTGCCGCGCAATATCATGGTGGGACAGATCGAGGCAGTGATTGCCCAGAGAGGTGGAAAGATCCTGGAGAATTATCAGCTTTTTGATATCTACGAAGGCGATCAGATCAAGGAAGGCTATAAGTCGGTGGCATATTCCATCACCTTCCGGGCAAAGGACCGGACGCTTGAGGAGGCCGACATTTCCGGTGCAATGAAGAAGATCCTGAACGGACTTGAGGGCATGGGAATCGAGCTCAGAAGCTAAGCGCGCCGCCTTTATCGGGCGTAAGAGCCGGAAAACTATGGTTTTACAGAAATGACAGCGCAGAAAAAAGCGCAGAAACGAGGTAGGAAATGGAACACAAAAATACATGGGAAACTTACAGCGCAGAGCAGATGAAGGAAATGGATGCTTTTGCGGACAGATACAGAGATTTTCTGGATCATGGAAAGACGGAGAGAGAATGTATCGACCAGATCGTGAACCGGATCGAGAAGGAAGGCTATCAGGAGCTTGAGGTCCTGGAAAAGAAAAAGACAGCCTTAAAGCCGGGCGATAAGGTATACTCTGTCTGGATGAACAAGTCGATCGTGATGTTCCAGATCGGTAAGGAAAAGATGACGCAGGGACTGAATATTCTGGGCGCGCACATCGATTCTCCGAGGCTGGACATCAAGCAGAACCCGCTGTATGAGGACGGAGGCTTTGCCTATCTGGATACCCATTATTACGGCGGCGTGAAGAAGTATCAGTGGGTGACCATCCCGCTGGCGATCCATGGCGTGATCGTGAAAAAGGATGGTACGACCGCGGAAGTCAGCGTAGGAGAGAATGAGGACGATCCGGTATTCTTCGTGTCGGATCTTCTGATCCATCTTGCACAGGAGCAGCTTGAAAAGAAAGCCTCCAAGGTGATCGAGGGCGAGGCGCTGGATATTATCGTTGGAAACAAGCCGCTTGTGATTGATAAGAAGAAGGATGAGGAAAAATCGAAGGATAAACAGGCGGTGAAGGAAGGGATCCTTGACATTCTGAAAGCGAACTACGATGTGGAGGAAGAGGACTTTATCTCCGCAGAGCTGGAAGTCGTACCGGCAGGAAAAGCGAGGGAGGCCGGATTTGACCGCAGCATGATCCTTGCCTATGGTCAGGATGACCGAGTATGCGCCTTCTCCTCTCTGGAGGCAATGCTGGAGATGGAAGTGCCTGAGCGTACTGCCTGCTGTATCCTGGTCGACAAGGAGGAGATCGGAAGCGTAGGCGCGACCGGTATGCAGTCTAAATTCTTTGAGAATGCCGTGGCAGAGGTCATGGATCTGGCGGGAGAGTACAGTGAACTGAACCTGAGAAGGTGTCTTTCCCATTCCTGTATGCTTTCTTCCGATGTGAGCAGTGCGTATGACCCGAGCTATGCGTCCAGCTTTGACAAGAAAAATGTGGCGTACCTTGGCGGAGGAATGGTGTTCAACAAGTTCACCGGAGCCAGAGGAAAATCCGGTTCGAATGACGCCAACGCAGAGTATATGGGCTATATCCGCGGTATTTTCGAGAAGGATAAGATCAATTTCCAGACGGCGGAGCTTGGAAAGGTAGACCTTGGGGGCGGCGGAACGATCGCATATATTCTGGCGCTTTATGGAATGAACGTGATCGACAGCGGCGTTGCAGTTCTCAATATGCACGCACCCTGGGAGGCGACCAGCAAGGCAGACATCTATGAGACAAAGAGAGGCTATGTTGCATTTTTACATGGAACTGGGTTATAATGGTTAGATAAAACAAAAGAATGGGGATTGTTATGAACAAGTCAGACTTTTATTTTGATCTGCCACAGGAACTGATCGCGCAGGATCCGCTTGCGGACCGGTCGGCGTCGAGACTGTTGATGCTGGATAAGAACACGGGAGCGACAGAGCATCATGTGTTCCGCGAGATCATCGATTATCTAAGACCGGGGGATTGTCTGGTGCTGAACAACACCAAGGTGATACCGGCGAGGCTGATGGGAGTAAAAGAGGACACCGGTGCAACGATCGAAGTCCTGCTTCTGAAACGGAGAGAGAAGGACGTCTGGGAAACGCTGGTGAAGCCGGGAAAGAAAGCGAAACCGGGAACGAGACTGACTTTTGGAGACGGAAGTCTCAAAGCGGAAGTGTTGGATGTGGTGGAAGAGGGAAACCGGCTGATCCGCTTCTTCTACGAAGGGATTTTTGAAGAGGTGCTGGACAGACTCGGGGAGATGCCGCTTCCACCGTATATCACACATAAATTGCAGGACAAGAACCGTTATCAGACGGTCTATGCGAAGTACGAGGGATCGGCTGCTGCGCCGACGGCCGGACTGCATTTTACCACAGAACTGCTGGAAAAGATTGTGGAGAAAGGCGTGGATATTGCCTATGTGACGCTCCATGTGGGGCTTGGAACCTTCCGGCCGGTCAAGGAGGAAAATATTCTGGAGCACCATATGCACTCGGAATATTATCAGGTCACGGACGAAGCTGCCGGGAAGATCAACCGGGCGAAGGAGCGTGGAAACCGTGTGATCTGCGTTGGAACGACAAGCTGCCGGACTGTGGAGAGCGCGGCCGGAGAGGACGGACGCGTGGAAGCCGGATGCGACAATACGGAGATCTTTATTTATCCGGGTTATCGCTTCAAGGTGCTGGATTGTCTGATCACGAATTTTCATCTGCCGGAGTCTACGCTGGTGATGCTTGTCTCTGCGCTTGCCGGAAGAGAGAATGTACTGCATGCCTACGAGGAGGCTATTGCGGAGAAGTACCGTTTCTTCAGCTTTGGAGATGCGATGTTTATCACGGACAGCTTCCGGAAGGAATGATCCATTGGGGAATGGATGGACACACGACAACGCAGGTTTGTGAAAAGGGGAGAAGGATATGGATGAGAGAAGAAGAAACAAAAGGCTGGAGCTTAGTTCAAGGATCCTGATCAAAAGACTGGGTCAGAATGTGGCGGAAGAGGTACATATTGATATTTCCGATGTATCTAAGACCGGTGTGGGGTTTACCTGCAGTACCCGTCTGGAGGTGGGAGCGGTGTATGAATCCTTCCTGACCATCTGGACAAGCGAGGTGCTTCATACCTTTTTGGAGGTCGTACGGATCAGCCGGAGAGGCGATATCTATGAGTACGGGGCTATTTTTATCGGTATGTCAGAGATGGACGCCAGCCGGATTGAGACGTATGGCACCATTCAGGATATGGGGATGTAAAGCCTTAAAACAGAAATGAGGCGTAGTATGTCAGGAAATGGTAAGCGCAGTAAGCTGGGCCTGGAAATTCTGGTCATTTTGACGTCGCTCGGCGGCTTGATGTTACTGCTTTATTTTGTGATGTTTGTGTCTTTTCAGACAGGAGAAAGCTCTGCCGGGGTGACGATGGCGCTTGCGGAGCAGGTCGCACACCGGATTTTTAGCAGCCCGACGGCCGATCAGATCAAGACGATCAGTTATGTGATCCGCTACGGTGCGCATCTGGGGCTGTTCTTTGTCGTCGGTGTGGTGACGACTTTTGTGAGCATGGTGATCTGCAGAAGGTATTTCCGCATCGTGGGGGTGTTTGCCTCCGGTGCACTCTGCTATGTGCTCGCGTACTACACAGAGTATTATAAACAATTTGTGGAAGGGCGGCATTTTCAGATGACAGACGCCGCGCTGAACTGGTATGGAAGTGTGGCAGGGATCCTTTGTATGGTGATCGCCTATTTTTTGAACAGATTATTAGTAAAGCTATCCGATTAAAACCGGATAGCTTTCAGACTGTAGACAAAGCGGCTCTGGGATGCAAATCCCAGAGCCATTTTTCTTTTATCAAATGCATTGCGTTCAAA
>CAKRSV010000016.1 GCA_934401915.1 uncultured Lachnospiraceae bacterium | reverse complement strand
GTCATCTGCCAGCGCTGCGCGCTGCAAAATCTGTTTCTTGAATTTTCAGGGTTGCATTACTGTTTATTTGTCAAGGTACTGTTTGCGTTGTTGTTATCTCTTGAACACGCAACAGTGATATATTATCACAGGTGTTTATTACCGTCAAGTCCTTTTTTGTATTTTTTTCATTCTTTTTCTCGAGCAATATTTTTCTCTTTCCAGAGCGAAAATAACCTGTCCAAAAAAGGGGGTAAAAAAGGAATCTCAATTTCTCAAGATCCTTCTCTCCTGCGGAACTATAAAAGTGCTTTTACATCTCTGTCCGTAACAGTTCAAAAGATAAACGGAGAAAGAGGGATTTGAACCCTCGCGCCGCGTGAGCGACCTACACCCTTAGCAGGGGCGCCTCTTCAGCCTCTTGAGTATTTCTCCATAGTCTGAACTATTCCTCTACCAATATATAGTTCTGCGCCGTTTCACAACGCAAATGTTATTATACATAAGCTATAATTGTTTGTCAATCGCTTTTTGAATATTTTCTCTAACAAGTTTCGCGATGTCCACCGTCTTCATTCCGGCGTAGTCTTCATAGTACAGTGGCGGCAAATAACGCAGTTTCACTGTCACCGGTTTTGTCGAGTCTTCATCAAATGGTTTATAGGAATCGATCAATGCGCACGGCACGATCGGGCACCTTGCCCTGACTGCGCTCTTGAAGGAACCTCCTTTAAAAGGAAGCAGCTTATTTCCTTCCCGGCTTCTTGTTCCCTCCGCAAAGATCAGATAATTATTTCCCTGCTTTGCTCCTTCGGCAAGCTGATTGATCACCTGCAAGGACTGTTTGATATCCTCTCTGTCGATCGGGATCGCCCGCAATGCGCCAAATACCTGTTTTAACAAAACAGTATTTTTCACTTCCTTTTTGTACACGACCGTAAACGGCACCGGGCAGGTTGCAAGAAATACCAGCACATCAAACATACCCTGGTGATTCGGGAAAAAGATAAATCCGCTCTCTTTCGGAATGTTCTCCAGTCCGTCTGCCTCTATCGTCACTCTTCCTGCACGGATGGCTTTTTGTGTCACCTTCTGAATAAAGCGATAGCTTTTCTCCAGATCGTAATTCTTTTTCTTTCCGAGCAGCCCTATCCGTAAAATATAGTAAGGCACCTTATACCAAAGTCTCAAAACCATCAAAAGAATTCTGCGCATATCGTTCCCCTTTTCTCTGCACCAGGTATTCTATTTCTGTTCAATACAGTATTCCCGGATCGCTGTTTCATAAAGATTATTTCCCACGGAATCTATCACGACGATCACTGGGAAATCTTTCACCTGCAATCTGCGGATCGCTTCAGTCCCCAGATCATCATAGGCAATGACCTCCGAGGATTCGATCGACCGGGAGAGCAATGCCCCCGCACCGCCGACTGCTGCAAAGTACACCGCGCCATTTCGAATGACCGCCTGCCTTACGTCCTCTGAGCGTTTTCCCTTTCCGATCATGCCCTTCAACCCCATATCAAGAAGTCTTGGCGTGTATTTATCCATCCGGCTCGCTGTCGTAGGCCCCGCCGATCCGATCGTTCTTCCCTCTCTCGCAGGCGACGGTCCCATGTAATAGATCACATTGCCTTCGAGATCAAACGGAAGTTTTCCTCCTTCGTCAAGCGTTTCGCTCATCCTTTTGTGGGCGGCATCTCTTGCCGTGTAAATTGTTCCAGTAATATACACATAGTCCCCTGCCCGCAGCGACCTGACTGTGTCCTGCTGTAAAGGGGCCGTAATATGTCGTTCCATATCCATTCTCCGTGTCTGTTTTCAAGATGTTGTATCGTTCTCTTCCAAATTCCATATATATAGAAGAAACTCTTCTCTATATATAACTAAATACATAGCTAATATCAGGCAGCTATTTCGTTATCTTCAACCTTTTTTCTTCAAAAAGTTACTTCTGAATTTAAATCTCCCACCGGTTTCTGTATCTTCAGGGAAATACTCCTACACAATTTTCTCTGCATCATCACTCGCATCGTCTGAATCTACTCATTCCATTTTCCCAAAACTTTTTAGCACCTATCGGGTACTACCAGAATTTTCAACCCGTATCCTCTGACGATTACCGGATCACAGCACTCTGACCGCATGCCTGTTCACATGGCAGCATATATTGACCGCCACCGGCAGCCCCGCAATGTGTGTCGGGTAGGTATTGATATTGACCGCCAGCGCCGTTGTCGATCCGCCCAATCCTCCGGGACCGATCCCGGTCTGATTGATCTTCTCCAGCATCTCCTCTTCCAGCTCTCGCACATAAGGGATCTCTGACCTCTCATCAACCGCTCTCGTGAGCGCTTTCTTTGCAAGGAGCGCACACTTCTCAAAGGTTCCTCCGATCCCAACGCCGACCACCATCGGAGGACACGCATTCGGTCCGGCGTCCCTGACCGCCGTCAGGATCGCGTTCTTTACTCCCTCGATCCCATCCGCCGGTTTGAGCATAAAGACTCTGCTCATATTTTCACTGCCAAAGCCCTTAGGGGCAACCGTGATCCGCAGACTCTCCCCGGGTACGATCTCATAATGGATCACCGCAGGCGTATTATCCCTGGTATTCTCGCGGATCAGCGGATCCTTCACGACGGATTTTCTCAGGAATCCGTCCACGTAACCCCGGCGGACACCCTCGTTTACCGCGTCCCCGATGCTTCCACCCTCGATATGAACATCCTGCCCTACCTCCAGAAAAACAACCGTCATTCCGGTATCCTGACAGATCGGTATCATATCCTCTCCGGCAATCGCAAGATTATCCTGCAACTGATTCAGGATCTGTTTTCCCAAAGGCGCCTTTTCATTCTCTGCCGCACGGCGCATAGCGTCTTCCATATCCCGTGTCAGAAAATGATTCGCTTCGATACACATCTCCTTGATGGTTTCTGTTATCTCTGATGCTTGTATAGTCCTCATAAAAATGGCGTCCTCTTCCTTTAGCCGGTAATCTCTTTGCGTATCTCTTCCAGCTGCTCCTGTGACACTTCCTGCGGTTTCCAGCCAATAGTCTGCCTGTCCGCCTGATATCTGGGTATCATATGGAGATGGAAATGATATACGGTCTGCCCTGCAAGATCTCCGTTGTTCTGAACCAGATTGAAGCCTTCACAGTGCAGCTTTTCCGTCATCTGTATCATCATCTTCTTCGCAAGGATCATCGCGTCGCCCGCCAGTTCGTCCGGCAGTTCATACAGATTCTTATAGTGCTCCTTGGGCAAAATCAGCGCATGACCCTTCGTTGCCGGTCCCAGATCCAGGATCACACGGAACTTATCGTCCTCGTACAGTGTCTTGGAAGGAATCTCTCCATTTGCAATTTTACAAAAAATACAATTCTGATCTTTCATCTCACACCTCCGCATATATTATATTGTGACTGATAAATCCGGAAACCCACTCTGACTCCCGCAGTATCTGCTCCTCGTCAGAATGTTTCTCCCGAAATCATAACTACGGCATTTCAGACATTTATCAGAAGATCAAAACCTGATCCAGCGCCCTGAGAACCTTGAAGTCGCCCTTCATCTTCATGTCTCCCGTCATAAACGCACTCTGGAAAGTGCTCCTGCCACTCACGATCTGGTTCAGGGTCTCTCTGGACATCTGCATCTCCACATCCGCATTTGCTCCATTTCCATAGAAGCAATGGCACTTCCCGTCCTGAATCTCCACGTTGAGCGGTTCCTTTTTCTCCTCGATCACGATCCGGTAGTTGCCCGCTATTCCCGGCTGCGGTCTGAATGCTGCCTGAAGTTCATTGACAAATTCCGTCGTATCTTCCTTTTCACTGCTTCCCATCATGTCGCGGAACAGGCTTGCCAGCTCCTGGATATCCTCTTTCTGTCTCTGCACATAGGTATCATCCGACACGTACTGCGAGAGCTGTTCTGTCTCCTGCGGCGTAAAGTTGATGCTCTTTGTAATGGCAACCTTCTGCTTTACAGCCTGATTGCTCGCCGGGAGACACGCCATCTTTTGATTGATGGTACGGTAAAGATTCTCCGCCTTCTTCTCAATGATATTTATGTATTCCTGATTTTCCTCAAGGAGCGCGGTGTCCGCAATATAGCCGCAGATGCCGCTGCATGGGCGTCCTCCAAGGATCTCCCATGCGGTCGCAAGGTTCAGCTTTGCTTCCCTCTCTCCATAGGTCGTAGACATGACCACAGGGCACATATAGATCTGGCTGATCTTCTCCTTATCGCCGTAAAGCCAGCAGGCGTCGAGAAACTGCTGCATATATCCACCGATGCCGTACCACTCAACGGTCGTTGCAAGGATTACTCCGTCCGCGCTTTTTAATGTCTGCGGAAGCGTCGTTATGCTGTTTTTCAGATCATAGAGCTGGTATACCTCCACATTGACGCGGATCTCTTCCAGCACCTCTTTCATTTTATTCATCACGAACAGCGTGGGGTCGTCCATCAATCCCCTGCCGCCATAGTAAATATTAACCTTCATTCCTCTGTCCTTTCCCTCTCACTCTCGCACTGCAGATCCAAAGGATCCCCATCGCTGCGAATCCCATCATAACGCCTCCGATATGAGCCGCATTGTTGACAAACGCGCTGGTAAATCCGCAGTACAAGGAAAAAGCAATGGCAAAGACCACCCTGCCTGCCGTCATGTACTCGATTTTGCCGCGATGCAGCAGTACCAGCATCAAAAGAGCTCCCTCTATTCCAAAAACCGCTCCGCTTGCTCCCACGGAACTTATGTATTGTCCGCTCAAAAGCTCATATGCCATGGACAGAACATCCCCTGCCAGACCGGAAAGAATATAGATCACCGCATAGGGCAGATGCCCGATCCTCTTCTCTACAACTTCCCCGACATAGTAAAGCACAAGCATATTACTCGTCAGATGCTCGATATCCGCGTGAAGGAACATGCTGGTCAGCATGCGATAAAAATCTCCTCTTTCAATGATATCCTGAACACTGAAAGCACCTATATTATATAACAGATCTCCGGTGAATGTACATATTAGAAAAAGAATGACGTTTACAGCCACCAGTGCGATGTTTATCCAGGGAAGCTCCCTGATCCCTCTCTTGCCCGCGCGATCCGCCTCCCGGCGGTCAATATCCGCCGCAGGCTCCTGCTGCAAAGTGTAAAGAAAATTTTCCAGGATTGCCTTCATTCCATAAAAATCTGCCACCTGGTCTTCATAAATGACAAGTCTGTCAGATATAACATCCACAATCCAGCAAAAACGGTCTTCGTGGCACAAAGCCCGCGCCTTCTCCATTTCCGTACAGAGAATGAGCGTGAGGATATGGATCTCCTGCTCCCCTCTTTGTATGAAAAAATCCCGGATCGACCCTTTCATATGCACATACTGTTCCTCTGTGATATACAGACCGGAACTGAAATCAACCGTGCACACCACGTTGACCCCCTGGTTTTCTTTTCGAAAATAAAAGGTAAGTTCAGGAAGATTCGACGGCACCTTGCAATATCCTTCCGCAAAAAACATATTTTCCAACTGTTCTTTGGTCATGCTCCACTCTCCATCGTCCTGTTATCGAAATCGTCAGAAACTGCTGTTCCATTTGAGCGTATCATTTTCGCAAAGGCGTGTCAAATTTATTTCTCGCCGGAAAGACTGTCGCAGGCGCATCGCAAAACCGTTCCCTACCGGTAACAGTAATTCAGCTTGCCAAACCGGATCTCGTCGCCCGGCTCGATCTCAACCGTTTCCTGCGGCTGCATCCGAAGTCCGTTGCGGTATGTTCCGTTTGTCGAATTGAGATCCGTCAGATATACCTGTTCTCCCCGCTTTTCCAGCCTGGCATGGATCCGGCTCACGGAGTCATCCCCGAGCACATGATCCACGCAGCCGGTCATCTTTCCTACCGTACACGGAAACTTTTCCAGCCGGATATGTACCTTGTTCTTTCTATCCATCGCATACAGCTTATACTCCTGCTCCGCTTTTTTCTCAAAGAACACTGTATTCCCATAGTCCTGCGGCAGCGTCATATCGTCCTCCCTGGATTTTCTCTTTTCTTTTCCTGCCGCCTCCTGTACACCGTCCATCCATTTCATCTGCGTCAGATGTTCTCCCGGCGCAGGCGCGCCTGCTGCCACCGGTTCATACCAGGACAGATCCTCTCTTACCTCCTCCATATCCTGTAAAGGGTTCTTCCAATCCTCTTCCTTCCGTGTATTTCCTTTTCCCGCAAACTGCCGGATGCTCTGCCAGATACAGAAGAGGACGCAGCTCCCCATCAGCCCGGCGCACCCCCACAGAACAATCTGCTCCTCGCTGCTCAGTTCAAAGAAAAAGGAAACGCTCACTGCTCCCGCGCATCCCAAAAGCGCCAGGATCCCAAAGACCGGATAGAACACCGTCCGCTTCTTCTCCTTTTTCTCAGGCGCAGAAGAACTCTCACCGTTTGAACTCTCCTTTTCCTCTTCCGGCATCGGTATGACCGGCTCCGGTATCTGCAACGCCTGCCGCACTTCCGGGCAAGACCCGGCGGATTGCATCTCCGGTTCCTCAAAAGCCTTTTTTCCCTCCACGCTGTCTTCCTGCGCCCCGCTTTCTTCCAGCAAACCAAGCATGGTTTCCAGCGTATAGTGTCCTTCCTCCACCATCTCATACATTTGGAATATCCTGTCTGCCAGCCCGGTGTCCTCCATATCCGCATGATCCATCAGAAACTCCAGAAGCTGCCGGTAAGAATTTTCTTCCCGTGCCCCTTCGGGGTGGTACACGCCCATCCAACTGCCGCTCTCCATATCCAGATACAGATACTCCGGGTTCAGAAGCAGCCAGCTTTCTTCCATAAAACAGGCGCTTATATGCGCATAGATTCCCTGAAGCTGTGCAAACAGCTCCCTCACCTGCTGCCTTGCCATCTTCCGGTTCAGATAAAACTGGCTGAGCGCTACCTTGGAGCTGATGTCATAATACAGACAGCTCTTTCCATTTACATGGCGGACCGCGCACCGGAGCAGACCCTCCACCCTGCCTTCCGTCAGCATACGGCATGAATAGCTTTCTGTCGCTTTTTCATCCGGGCACCCCAGGATCAGATAACAATGCCTATAATCTCTAAAATATTTTGCTTCCATACTCTCTCTGCTCTTTCCTTTTATTTTTCATCCGCTCCACCAAACGAAGAGGCGATGTTCTGAACGATCCGGCACTTTCTTATTACCCGGACCGGGTTGACGATCTGCGCCCGCGCCTGTGTCCTGATCTGCCAGCCCTTGTGCCCTGCCAGCGTGACAAAGGAATGTACCGGCACCTGTACCTGGCACTCCCCGGTCACATACACCTCTTTTCCCTGTCGGTCAGCCGTTCCCCTCACCGTACCCGTGGCAAAATACTTTTTCCCGTACTGCCTCTGGATGTTGGCGTTGATATACGGAAGGATCTGCTTTTCATCCTTCTGGATGCTCCCGTTGAAGCATACGGTGTACGAATCCTGAAACAGCACGCACTTATCATAAGAATAGAAGGACAGATAGATCAGAAACACCAGAAGAAGCACAGTCCATGTCACCACGCAGACCGCCTCCAGCGTCATATACCCCTTTGCGGTTTTTCTTATCACTCCTACAGCCAATAGATCACCCCCATTCCCGCCAGAAGGAACGGTGCAAACGGTATCTCGTCCTCTCTTCGTATCTTTCGGAACACAAGAAGCACAAGCACCGTCACCGACTCCAGCACCAAGCCAAGCATCAGGATCACAAAGCAGTCCTCATATCCTGCAAACAGTCCGACCATAAGAAGCATCCACCCGTCTCCGTAGCCTACCTTTTCCCGTGTGACAAAGCTGAGGATCAGGAAAAACACTCCCGGCAAAAGCGCCAGTAGCGCTCCCGCGAGGTCAAAACGCCCGCACAGTCCGGCAAGCCGGAGCACGATAGCCGTCAGCATGCCGGCCCACACCACCAGCAGAGGAACCTCCTTCTTTCTCACATCCGACACCGCACACAGAAAAAGAAATACACAGGCAGTAACCTTTATCCACATTTGGAACACCTCCCTCTCCCTGAAACCTGTGACAACGGCACAGTATAGATCGTCCTCCTGAGACCAGAGCAGTTCAGATCCCCATGGTAGTGGGTGCCGTCCTCCGTGATATAGTAGACGGTCAGGCTGCTTCCCGTCTTGCACCGCTCACACGGATAATACTTTGCCCCGGCAGAATTTCTCTCCTCCCTGACGCGCTCCCCGGAAACCGTCCTGACTGCCGGATTCAGATAACTGCAATTCCGCGCCATATGATAGACCGTCCCCGTCTGTGTGATATACACCATGGGATCCTCCTGACTTTCCCCGCTCTCGTATTTCTCCACATCGTAGCCGGTCCACGCTTTTCCATAGTATCTCTGTCCCATGGAAAAGCCTTCGAATCCCATCAGAGAAGAAAAGGGTCTGACCCGGTAGCTCACACGCAGATCGATCACATCCCCCTCTCCCATCACCTGCGATCCAAACATGGAAAGTCCCGCACTCCCGCCAGATATGCACGACTGGTCGAGAAATCCGCTTCCGGCATATTCCACGATCCGGCTTCGGGCATACAGCTCCGAGAGCGCAACCCCCGCCAGTGCTCCTCCCGCCCCGCCACCGGCAAGATCCTGCACCGCATACGCGGCAAACGCCATCTTGTTGCCGGTCTGGTGCAGCGCTGCATTGATCCGGCTCTGCGCCGCCAGAATATTCATGGAAAAAATAATGTTTATCACCGCAAAGAGGAAAAACGGCAGCACAAACGCCGCCTCCAGCGTCATAGACGCGGATACCCGCCTTTTCAAGAAGGCAAAAGGGGACGCCCTCTTTGACGATTTGCCTGTGTTTCGCAGAATAGACATCAAAGATGTGCTTTTATGATCACCTTGACGGTCATCAAGATATGCCCGGAGAGAATGTGCTGTCAAATGTTTTGTTGTGTTATCAGATAATCGCAAAAAGGGCATCCCCTTTCACCTCCTCTACTAATAAAATCCATACTGCTGTGTCATTTCATAGGTGTAACCGAACCGGCTCTCCACCTCCATATGCGCTGTGTAAGTGTCGAAGCAGCCGTCCAGGCGGAAATTCGCATTGCCCGGCGTCTGTCTTATGTCCATCTCGATCACATCCATCGCGCGCTTTGTCCTCGTTCCCTGATCCTGCAAAAAGACCATGACCGCAAGATAATCCCGATAGGAAAGTCCGCTTCCCTCTTCCTCTCCTCCCGTCATGCTGCCTTTGACGTCCAAAATGCTGTTAATCCCGGTTTGCCAGTCCTGCGCTGTCTTAAAGATCGGAACCCTTCCTCCCTTCAGAAGCCGTCTGACGTCCATCAGGCTTTCCACATACGCCCAGGCAAACAGGATCGTGTATTTTACCGGCACAAGGAGCGCCGGCTGCAAAGTCACCGCTGCAAGTGCCGCCGCCATCGCCTCTGCCTCCGCTATCTTGGCGCTGTCCGACAGAATATAGATCACATTTGCGATCTCCCTCCAGAGCAGGAGCTTCTTTGCAACCTTCTCCAGATTCACCCAGTCGGTATCCTGTCCCGCAACAATGTACTCCAACTGGTATTTCAAAAGTCCCTGTTCCTTTTCTTTCCCGTAATAGCCGTACTTCTGGAACAGGTATGCCATAAAAAGCATTTCGTCCGCCGCCCCGGTCAGCGATTCCGCCTCCCTGCAGACTCCGCTTCCCTGTAAACAATCTCGATAAGAGAGATACTCTTGCAGATTTACCTTCGTTCTGGATACCGACGGGACGTCATCAAGCACCAGGTTCAGCACGCCGATGCTTCTCGTCGCATTGGCGACATCCGCAGGGTTATTTAACGGGACCTCCTCAAACACGCCCTCCTCGACTTCCTGCGTCGGCAGTCCGATGGAATCGATCTCTGCCTGATAGCCTGCCCTCTCTCCCGCGATATCCCTCGACTCAAGCTGTCCGATGGAATCCATCCAGCCCGTGAGTTTTCCAAAAACCGCCCACTGTGGATAATCGTTCATATAGTCTGTCACCTGTCTTTTGAGCACCTCGCCCTCCTGGTCGGACGCCAGAGAGTAGGCTGTTATCGCCACATCTCCGGCATCCATTGCCAGAAAGTCCCGCTGCCCGGCAAGTCCCGTATATGTCGTCCCGCTGAAGTTGTTCTGAAGATACCGCTGCAGATGCGCTTCTGTATTGGCTGCCGACGGGTGTGTTCCCCCGTAGGACATATCTACAAACAACAGATCATACTGCTCTAAAAGCTCCCTGTGATACTCTGCAAGCACCGAATTCATTCCGATATCCGCCGCGCAGGTAAACTTCATCCGTATCGCGCTCATTCTCGCCCCTTCCACAACCGTGAATACGAGCGACAGAATCAGCGTCAGCACCAGAGACAGAAATACCGTCATCGCCCCGCGTCTCATGACATTACCGTATTACTGTCCTCGGTTATCTTTTCAAATACTTTTTTGACCAGATCCCGAAGCTGCGTCTTAAAGATGATGACCAGACCGATCAGCACGACAATGATCAGTATGATCTCGACCGTTCCCATCCCTTCTTCATCCTTCAAGAAGTCTTTTAAATTCTTTAAACGTTCTTTTTCCTGTTCTTTTCTCTTTCTAAGCATGTTTTACTCCTTCCTTTCCTGTGTTGGCAGTCTCTTCTGCCCCTGTGTTACGCTACATGGCAAATGAAAAATATGCCGGGATCATGATAATTACCATGACAATGCAAAGCATCAGCATCATCGGAATGAGAAGTTTTGTTCCAGCCTCTTCCCCCAGCTTCCTTGCCGTCTTTTTTCTGTCTGCAAATGCGTCCACCACCTCCCTTCGAAGCACATCTATAAGATCGTTGCTCCCCTTTCGGATATTCTGCACCAGAAGGGTACTGAGCCGGATATAGGGTTGTAGCTGACATCTCCTTCCAAAGCTGTCATATGCCTCCGCCTCAGACTTTCCGCTTTGCAGTTCATAACAGGTCTGAAGGATCTCTTCATACAGGTAGCGCCGCTTTCCAGTCCCTTTCTTTTTATAATCCTCTCCCAGCTTGAGAAAGGCGTTGCGGATCGTCATCCCGGCTCCCATATACAGTGTCAGCTTGTTGACGATCTCCGGATAATCAAGCTGCAGTTCCAGCCTTCTTTTTTCCAGACGCTGATCCAGCTCCTTCTCCTTCGACCAGTAGACGATCCCCGCCACCAGTATCACCAGCAGCAGAAACGGCGCACTGCTATCCTCCTGCATCTCTCCCCAGACGATCGCACGCTGATCCATGCTTGCCGGCAGATCCATCCGGCCGCTTGTCCGGCTTTTTTCATCCTGCGCACGCAGAAGCTCCTCCAGCTTTTTGTGCAAAAGCTCCTGCTCCGTATAAAGAGCGGGTCTTACCCTCACGTAGATCTGATGATCTCTCGTCCACTCCTGATACCGGAAACCGGCTGTCAGCATTACGACCTCATCCTCCTGCAGCTCCTCATTCTGAACGCTCCCGTCCACATTTACCCGTTCGTAGCTTTCACTCTCCCAGGTTATCCGGAAGGGATATCCCTCCAGCGAAGAAGGCAGGTTCAGATCGGTTCTGACATTTTCCAGATCCGTGTTCTCGCCCTTCATCTCTCCCGCAAGGCATTGCAGTGCCTCCTGATACAGCGCGTCCAGCTCTTTTTGTGTATAGCTTCTCTCTTCCACGACGTAAGGTATGACCTCCTCGCCCTCTTCCCCTTCCACTTTCGCCTTTAAGGTGACCTCAATCTCCCCCTGTCCATATTCCTTTCTCGGGATCGCTCCTTCATCGATGGTCTGCCTTGTCTGACCGAGAACCCAGATCACCATACACATCAGCGTTCCTCCGAATCCGATCCGCAGTATGGCCGCGCACCGGTTGATCTGAAATGCCGCTACCTGGCTCTGCGTGTGTCCTCCCGGCTCCAGCGCGCGCATCTTCTGTCCGAGCAGCCTTGCCCCACTCTCGTTCTTTCTTTTCCGGACAGGATCCCTCCCCTTCGTCTGCCTTTCCTTCCGGAGCAGCCAGGCCGCCGCTTTCTGGAAGGAAAAGAACTTCTCCGGTTTTCCTTTTTCCCCGGCGATCCGTTCCCCTACCGTCACGGTAAGCAGTACCAGATAACACACGATAATTCCACCATACAGATAAATCATAACCCGCTCCATTCCGGGAACCTCTGCCCTCCAGAGGACAGCTTCCCACGCTATACTTCAATATCTACTATCTTTTCCGAAAGGCGGTATGCCGCCACATACACCACAAGACAGACCGTCATGATCGCGATCCCCACCGCATTGTGGTACAATACGTCAAAAAAACCCGTGGAAGTCATGCTGATATAGCTGATGATCAGAAACGGCACCAGATTCATGATCTTCTGCTCCATCCGTCTGGCACTGAGCATGACCTGGATCTCCTTGTCCGTCTCCTGCTTCTGCTCGATCACCTGCGCCGTCTTCTGTAAGATATCCGTCATATTTCCCCCACTGCGCTTGGCGATCCAGAACACCTCCGCAAACTGCATCAGATCGGCATGGTGGCTCCGCATCCCCAGGTCATAGAGCATATTTTCCAGAACCACATTGTTGTCCAGTCCCAACACGATATGGCGGATCTCCTCACACACCATGCTCTCTTCTCCGTACAAAAGGCGCATATCCTTATAGGTCTCCCGAAAAGCATTTTCCACCGAATACCCCGCTTTCTGGTTAGCAGCCACCGACAGGATGAGGTCCTTAAACTGTTCGCCTAATTCCTGCCTTCTCTTTCTTGCCAGCTCCTTCTTGCGGTTTCCCATCAGCCAGAAAAGAAGCGGGGACAATAACAGGAAGGCGACCCACGACCGGTAGAAAAAATAGCTGAAAGCCGCCACGATCAACAGACTTTGCCCGAAGTAAAAGATCCGCTCTCTTCCCTTGAAATGATAGCTGCTATAATCCGGCAGCCCGGAGTTTTTCGACATAGGTCAGTTCCCCCTTTCTGTTCAGACTTCCTGTGATCCTTCCGGCCGCATCCTCGCCTGTCTCCTCAAACTGATAAAGCGTCTGAAGCCGGATCTGCCCCTCCTCATACCCAAGCACCTCTACGATCTCCAGCACGCGCCGGGACCGGTCGCGCAGCCTCCCAAGGTGGACGATAATGTCGATCCCGGAGGCGATCTGCTGCCGGATCGCCGCAAGGGGAAGCTCCATTCCCATGAGGATCATATTTTCCAACCGGCTGAGCATATCCGCGGAGCTGTTGGCATGTCCGGTCGACATCGATCCGTCATGCCCTGTGTTCAGGCATTGCATCATATCGAAAGCCTCCCCTCCCCGCACCTCGCCCACGATGATCCTGTCAGGTCGCATCCGCAGCGAAGTGCGGATCAGATCCCGGATCGAGATCTCCCGGCAGCCCTCGACGTTTGCGTTGCGCGTCTCCATGCTGACCAGATTCGGGATCCCCCGGATCTGGAGTTCCGCGCTGTCCTCGATGGTGATGATGCGCTCCTCCCGCGGGATATACCCGGAGAGCGCGTTCAGAAACGTCGTCTTTCCCGAACCGGTTCCCCCGCTGATAAAAATGTTGTACCCCGCCTTTACCAGTCGGCCGAGCCAGGTGCAGACCTCCTCGGAGACCGAACCGAACGTGACCAGATCCTTCATCGTGATCGGATTTTCCGGAAACCGGCGGATCGTGACGATCGGTCCATTCAGCGCGACCGGCGCCAGCACAACATTGACTCTCGCTCCATTTTCCAGCCTGGCATCCACGATGGGCGAAGCCTCGTTTACCACACGGTTGCACGCTGCCACGATCTGCTGGATCACATCCTGCAGCTTTTCCCTGCTCTCAAAGGTGATCCCGCTGGCAGACAGCTTTCCCTGCCTCTCAATGAAAATGTTCTCCGGGCCGTTGATCATGATCTCCGTCACCGTCGGGTCTTCAATCAGCTCCTGGATAACGTCCAGCTTGCGGATCGCATAGAACAGTTCATTCTGGAGCCGCTCCCGCTCTGCCAGTCCAAGCGGACGCTCCCTGCCCTCCCTGAGCAGGAGCTCATCGATCAGATCCCGGATCTCCTCGTCGCTGCTCTCCCTGGAATAATCGATTCTCTCCGTCAGTTCATGCAGCAGCCTTTGCCGCGTCGTATCCTTATGCTCCATACAGATCCTCCTGAATGATCGACCTCACATATCTGGCAAGATCCCCGTGCGTCATCGCCGTCAGATCCTGCGGAATGTGGGAAAAGACCGGAAAACGGCACTTCCTTGTCCTCTCCGAGATATCCTCGCGGTTATGAAAGCGAAGCACCTCCTCGTAATGCGTCATCTTTGCCACCGCCGCCCGGTCGTCCTTCGTGATCGTGTAGATCCTGCAGCATTCCTTCAGCAGGTCAAACAGCCCGTTCATCCCATCATCCAGATCCAGCAGCAGATATTCATATTCCCCGATCGCCGCAAGCTCCCGGCACAGTTCCACCCACTGTTCCCCCCAGATCTCCCGGAAATCCAGACTTGAGCAGACCGGCGGTATATAATCAAGTCCATTGATATTCTGGGTGATGGCTGCGATCCTGACCGCGAGCTTGTCCCGCGCGCACCGGAAATAATACATAACATCCATAATATCTGCCGAGAACTCCCGGTTCAGAAGCTGTCTCATCCCCGAATAGCACTCGAAGTTCAGGTATAATACCCGGTGCTGCCTGGCAAGCATCTGCCCCATGGTCATGGCAAAGGGCGTCTGAAGGCACCGCCTTACCGGCGAATACACGCCGACCAGCCTGCAAGTGTTTTCCTGCGCCGTCGTATGCCAGGCTGCCTCCTCCCCGAGATTTTCGAGGAGCTGCGACACGATCTGCTCCGGCTCCTGGTACTTGCTGATCCGCACGGGTGCGTTCCCGCCGCCGTCATGTGCCGGCTCTGTCTGCGTTTCCTGCAAGAGGAAAACCTTTCCCATGCGGGTGGCAACGCCCTCTTCCCGCAACACGCCTTCCATGCTCTCTGCCATCAATGAAACCTTGATCTCTCTCCTTTCCAGAAACCGGCGCAGCTCATCCGCCGCCGTAAAAAGATGGACAGCGTATGGGATCCGCACCTTTTTCAGAAGATATTCCGACATCCGCAGCGCATAGCCCTCCTCCGGATCACAGATCGCAAATATTTCTTTTTCCGTCTGTCTCAAATCAAACCTCCTATCCTGAGTGCCGCCCCGATCAGGATCGGGACCGTAAAGTGAATCTTGTTCTTACGGTATCTCACACGGTCTTCTTTCCAGTCCTCGCCGTAGATCCGGAAATGCCCTGATCTCGCCACCTCGCCCACGTAAGAAAAAAAGTAGTACAGCCTCTCCCGTCCGTTTTTCTCCGCGAGAAGTTTCCCGACGGAAAAAACGCCGCCCGCCAGAAACGCGGCAGCCATGATAACGAGACACTCTCTCACCGGAAGAAAACTTCCAATCACAAGAAATACCTTGATATCGCCGCCACCCAGCGCGCCAATTTTAAATACAGGGTATGTCAGCAGAAAAGCTGCCGCCATCGACACAGCGCTCTGCAGCAGACCATTTGCTCCGTACTGCCAGAAGCTGCCAAAAAGACCTGTCAGAATCCCCGTCAATAGAAAACCGTTAGGGATCCTGTCCGTATGAAGATCCGAAATTGCCATGAAAAAAAGGTAAAGCAATAAAACGCTCTGAAAACTGTTCAGTCCAATAGATCACCTCCTGATCCGCTTGTCCTTTTTGTGTTTATCCATCTGACTCGTTGAAATCATGGGAAGATGTTCCCGATGTCTTAAAACATAGATGCAGGCTTGCCGCCTGTCATAGAATTTCTTGAGTTTCGAATGAACTTGTTTTGAATTATAATCAGTGCTCTTTCATTTGTCCAGTGGCTTTTCTCAAAAAAATTATTTTTGTAGAATACTCACAAATTTTCAAAAAAACTGATCCCGTAAAGTACCGCAACCCCCGGAAATCCAAGGAATCCGGATGTCAAAAGCGTCACCGGATTGATCCCTACCGAGACAGCGAGATGCTGGGCGCCCAGGAAGAAATTGATGAAATAGATCCCCACAGCTCCGGTCACCGCACGCAGCAGAAAATTGATCGCGATCTCCGCCTTTTTCCCTTTTGTCACTATCAGCAGCACCAGCACGCACACCCCCGCGATCGCTGCCATTCCGCTCATATTATCCAACCTGTCTCTTCCTTTTGCAACCTGTCTTTCCCTATAAGATATGACTGATGTCTGTCCCATATTCCTGAAATACGTTTGCGGCTCTCCGGCTGCCCAAATCGCGCATCGTATCACGATCCCGTCTGATTGGACGAATATCTATCCATTTTTTGGATATACTTACTATAAAAGGAAACTGTGGAGGTATTTATGAAATTCTTTTTTCGTCAAAGTCCCTGTCCGGTAGACGACTCGGACGAGCTGGTTTTTGGGAAAAAAATGTCGATTCTTGAGGAACTGGAGCAGGCACGCTCCGATCTGGAAACCGCTTACTGCGGATTTGACAACGCAACCGACCCGGATCTGATCGACTGCTATATCTATGAAGTGAACGCCATTATGAAGCGCTACAAATACCTGTTAGAAAGGGCAGCCGAGATGACTCCGCTGCCCGATGAAAAACGTCCGAAACGATTCTGTACGCCCGTTTATTAGCCGGTTGTTATACGCAAAAGCCTCTGTTGGCATACGGATCCGAGATATTCTCGGTAAGCGTATTGCGTCCGTAGGTCAGCCCTGCGTACACAGTCTGCGTGTTGCCCATGACCGGACCCGATACATCCTGACCCTCGATCTGCTGATAGGCTTTCTGAAGCTCTGCGATCACAAACCGGATGTGCTCCAGATTCTCCTTTTCATAGCGCATCCCCGCCTGAACCAGCTCGCGGTTCACATACAGATAAAGCTGCATCAGGTTCTGGGCGATCTCATACTCGAAGTTGAGAGAAGATGTCAACTCGTTCATACATCCTCTGATCTTCCGGATCGCCGACCTGAAAGCCGTCTTATCCTCTTTCTCAAGGGCTTCCTGCGCCTCGTCAATATACAGCAGGACCATTTCATACAAGATCGTGATAAGCTGTGTTTTATTTGCCTGCGTGATACGCAGGGTAAATTCCTGTTTCATTTCTCTGGTCATATACTTCTCCATTCCTGCGTCCGTGCGGCTTCCGGGCTCTGTCTGCCCTTACGCGCACCCCATCCCTACTGTAAAAGCTGTAATACCTGCGAAGGTCTTTCGTTTGCCTGTGCCAGCATAGATGTCGCTGCCTGTGAGATCACCTGCTCGGTCGTGTAGTTGGTCATCTCCTCCGCCATATCGACGTCCATGATCCTGGAGTATGACGCCGTCATGTTCTCCGACGTGACTCCAAGGTTGCTGATGGTGTGCTCCAGACGGTTCTGATATGCACCCAGACGGCTTCTTGCATCAGATACATAGAGGATCGCTCCCTTGATATCCACGATCGCCGCGCTGCTGCTGTCCTGTGTGGACAGGTCCGAATATTCAATGCCAAGCCGGTCCAGAGAGATCGTCGGAATCCGGATCTCCAGCTGCTGTCCCTCGTTAGCGCCGATCTGCGTATCCATCGCACCGATTCCGGTCGCATCCAGGATCAGCTCGTTTCCGGCGCTCGCCAGATCCACATCATTATAACCTGTGATCTTTCCGTCAGCGTCTGTGATCGGATCTGCCTTCACCTTGAGACGGATCTCAAAGCCCTGATCCGCTGTGATCGTCAGCTTGTCGCCGTCCACCTCCGTGATCTTGGCTCCCTTCGGAAATCCCTCTCCGAGAACACAGGTAGCTGCCGTTGCCGCGAGATCGATCTCGCCTGTCTCTGTATATTTTACCGTAAGCTGATCGACTGTGTATTTCTTGCTGAGAACCTCGTCTGCATAATAATCGATCTTTACTTTGTTGTTGTTGGTATAACCCTTGAGGTCAAAGCTGCCGTCCAGAATGGTCTGCCCGTTAAACTCGGTATCGCGCGCGATCCTGGTAACCTCCTGCTTGAGCTGCTTCATCTCCGACTGGAGCATGGAACGGTCTGTCGTTGTCAGCGTTCCGGTCGCTCCCTTGATCGCAAGCTCATTCATTCTCTGCAGCATTTCATGTACTTCGGAAAGCGCTCCGTCCGCCGTCTCGATAATGGAGATTCCATTGTTGGCGTCCTTGGAAGCCACGGAAAGTCCTTCGATCTGCGCATTCATTCTGCGGCCGATCGCATAGCCTGCCGGCGCATCCTTCGCCTGTGTGATCTTCAATCCGGAGGATAGCTTTTCCAAAGACTTGGATACCTTTCTGTCCGATATGTTCAGCGCGTTGTTCGCCCTCATTGCCGCCACATTATAATTGATTCTCATATTTTCCCTCCATTATACCCATTATCTTGCAACCGTTTTGATAAAGGACTTGGCGATCCGGTAAAGGTCTGCCGTCTCGATCTGCGGATCCGTATCCAGATCATCTTTTTCATAGCCCTCGTCACGGTTCTCTCTGCTGTAGATCACGCGGACATCCCCGACGGTCGTTTCCTTTCCAGATGCATCCTGTGAAAGCTCTGCTGCCATCTGCTCTTTCAGCGGTCCGATCTTTTGCTCAAGCGCCGCAGCCCCTTCCGGACTGTCACATACCACGTAACCCGATACGCTTTCTCCGCGCACCGCAAAGTGTGCCGCCACATGCCCGAACTTTTCTGTCTCCAGGGAAGCACTGACTTTACCGCCCTCCCTGCCGTGCAGGATCTTCAGATTGATGGCGGTCAGTTCCCCATCGATCTCCACCGGGATCTGATAATTCTCCTCCCGCGCCAGATCGCCCGCCAGACTGAGCTGCCGGTTGACGCTTTGCAGCGCTTTCAGGTCAAGATAACCGGTCGCCTGCTCCTTTGCGCCGTCTACAAGCTCCTGCAGACTCTGCTGCATCTGCTCATACGCTGCCTGCGTCTCTTCTTCGCCGTCCAGATTTTCGATCAGCTCCGATGCTTTTTCTTTCCACTCTTCTTTATCGGCAGATTTCGCCAGATCATTGAGCTTTTTATAAAGCTCTGCGCCTTTCCTGCGGAGCTGCTGTGCCGCCGTCAGGTTGTTCGGCGTCATGCGCTGTCCGTAATCAAGCAGCTCGCGGATCACCGCGTCCTCTACCTCCGAGACATTCTGCATTTCCTGCATGCTCTCTCTGCGGTAGCTGCTCTCCAGCTCCTCATCCTTCTGTGCCTGCTGCATCTGCTCTGCAAACTGTTCCAGCGTCATATCCGGCGAAAGTTCCATATTTTGAAGCATCTCCGGCTCCATCGCATCTGCGATCTGTCCGGCAAGACTGCGCTCGTAAGCACCGAAGCCTGCCTTGATCTGCTCTGTGATGGATTTTCCCTGTCTTACGCTGTTCACTCCGCCAAAGCTGTCATCGACCGCGTAATCCATCCCCTTTTTCCGGGTGCTGCGCATCGCCGTCAGAAGATTTTCAAAAGAAAGCTCGCTTCCCTGCTTCATCAAGCTTCCGACCGCTGCATCGTCGGTCTTTTCCAACTGCCGGAACATCCGGAAGATTCCGATATAGGACTCTCTCTCCTCCGGCAGGATCTCCTTGTTCTGCTCCAGCTTATACAGAAACTTACTGAATTTCTCTTCCTTTTCGTCTGCCGCCTGCTGTGTCGAATCCAGATAAGCGTTCAGCTCCTCCATCGACATCGTCAGCGGATTCACGCCGTCGCGGATCGCCTGCAAGGTCGCCTGCGGCGTCATCTTGCGGATCGTCTCACGCAGCTCCAGATCATACTTTTTGACCACATCTACATTGTCCTGTGTGATCTCTATGCTGTTGTACCCCAGGATACGCACAGCGCGCCGGTTTTCCTCCGATGCTTCCAGTCCCATATCCTGAAGAATGTCGTCCACATTCCGAAATGCCTTGCGGATCGAATCTCCCATATCCGCCCTGGGTGCGGTCATGAGCGTCTCGTAGGACTGTCTCGCCGCCTCGTAGGAATCTCTCAGCGCACAACCGTCGTCGTAAACTCTGCCGATCGTGAACAGTTCCTCTTCCGTCACGTATCTTCCGATGACTGCTGCCGGCAGATACGGAAGCGCTGCCAGCTTCTGCTTTGTTTCCTGCAAAAGGCTCTCCCGGCTCTTCGCATCCTCCGTGTCACCCCAGCGCGTTCTGGTCTGCGCCTCCTCCATCTCCTTCAGCGCGTCAACCAGCCTGGAAAGCTCTGTCGTATCAATGGAGATGCCGCTCCGGAGCAGCTTCAGATTCGCCTCGACCGTCAGCTTCAGCCGGGCTTCCTCCAGTTTTCTTCTCGCGGTGATCTGCTCCGGCGTGTAGGTCTCTTCTGCGGAAGCCTGCCCTTCCTGTCCTGCATCGCCGGATTCCCTCTCCTGCTGTATCCTGGCAAGATTCTCGATCGTCAGCTCTTTTCCATCCTGTACTGCCTGATCGACCGTCTCCTCCTCGATCGTGGAAAGGATCTCTGTATATTCCTGCGCCTTCTGCAGTCCGCTCATCGGATCGGCAAGGTTTGCCTCCCCTGCGCTCTTTCCGTCTGCGATCGCTGCGGCAGCCGCCTGTATCACCTGTTCTCTGTCCTGCGGCAGCTCCAGTCCCCGGATCGCATGGAGCGCCAAGAGCGTCTCCCCGGTAAGCGGGATTCCCGACTCGATCAGCCACTTTGCCTCTTCCATCGTGTCTTCATCCACAGACAGTCCCGCCTGGTCGATCACTTTTTCCATCTGCTCGCGGATCTGTTCCCAGTCGTACTGCTCCGCTTTCTTCGCATAATAAGCGCTTCCCTCTTCCCGGTAGTAACCGCGTCCCTGCGCGTTGCTGTCCGCATAGGAGCTGTACCCTGCCCGGTACAGGTTGTCAATGGTCGGATCCATCTGGTTCTCGATCATATATTTTACAGTTCCGTCGTCCGGTGTTTCCAGTCCCGCCGCCTGGTCATATGCCTGCTTGACGGCTGTCACGTTCTCGCGTGTCACCGGAATATCATACTTTGCAAACTGTCTCAGAAGCTCCTGCGCAAACGCATCGCTCCCCGTGATCTCACGCAGGGTATCCGCATCCAGGTCGTCCGTATAGCCCGCGACCTGCGTTCCTCCCCTGAGCAGTTCTGCCTTTATGGTATCGACAATGGTAACAACCTCTTCTATCTCCATGTCCCCCGGCTGGCCGCCTTCTTCCTGAAGCCGGCTGAAATCTTCCTCAGACATAGTATTAGACATTACTGTCATATAGTCTCTCTGCGTGGCAACGTCAATCTGCCCCGCATCCTGCATAACCTCTTCTGCGGTCTTTCCGTGACCTGTGTAAGCGTTGTTATCCATAACTATGCCAGAAATGTCTAATGCGTGTTCACCCGTCCGGTTGTCCATCCTTGCCGTCTGGGTGTTTCGATATGCGGTTATTGCCCTGTCTACATTTTTGTTCGCACTACTTTGATCCAAAGATACTTTCATACCAATCTCCATGTACTGTATTTTAAAGGGCAAGTATTTTCATACTTACCCTTTATTTCGGCACAGTTATTCGGTTTCTTAACCTTTCCGCCTCTTCGTATCTGTGTTTTTCGCGTATCTTTGTCAGAAAAGGTAGATCGCTGCCGTGTAGGGCGGCAGATCCATGGAAATGCTGTAATCTTTAGAATTGCACGGCTCCGCCTTCGCAGTCAGCTCCGCGGGAAGCTCATGCCCGTTACCGCCGAAGCGCTTCTCATCGCTGTTGAGCAGGAGCTTGTATTTGCCCTTCTTCGGCACTCCCACAATGTAATTCTCCCAGCACATAGGCGTCATATTCAGAATGAACAGCACGTTGTTCTTGCCTGTCTCGTCCTTCCGGAAAAAGCTGTAAACGCTGTGATCGGAATCATCCGCATTCAGCCATTCAAAGCCCGCCCAGTCGTTGTCGATCCGGTACAGCGCAGGATATTTGCGGTACAGCTTCAAAAGCTCCTTCATATATTCATGCACGCCCCTGTTCAGATCCTCGCCGAGCAGATACCAGTCGAGCTCGCGCTCCTCACTCCACTCTCTCTCCTGGCCGAAATCCTGCCCCATGAAAAGCAGTTTCTTGCCGGAATGACCGAACATAAAGCTGTACCCAACCCGCAGGTTTGCATATTTGTCCACCTTATAGCCCGGCATCTTGTTGACCATCGAGCACTTGAGATGAACCACCTCGTCGTGCGACAAAGGCAGGATATAATTTTCACTGTTGTTGTAGCTCATGGCAAAGGTCATGGCGTGATGATCATTCTTGCGGAAAAGCGGATCCAGCTTCATATACTCGCAGAAGTCGTGCATCCAGCCCATATTCCACTTAAAGCTGAACCCAAGACCTCCGTCCTCGATCCTTCCGGTCACCTTAGGCCACGCCGTAGACTCCTCCGCGATCGTGATAAAGCCCGGATACGTTCCGCGCACAACGGAATTGAAGTGCTTGAAAAATTCGATCGCCTCCAGGTTTTCATTGCCGCCGTACTTGTTCGGAACCCACTGACCCTCTTTCTTTCCATAGTCCAGATAAAGCATGGACGCAACCGCATCCACACGGATTCCGTCGATATGATACTCCTTAAGCCAGAAAAGCGCGTTGGCTATGAGGAAATTCTTGACTTCATTCTTGCCGTAATTAAAGATCTTTGTACCCCAGTCCGGGTGCTCTCCGATCCTCGGATCCGGATGCTCAAAGATACACTGTCCGTCAAAGCGTCCCAGCCCATGCGCATCGGTCGCAAAATGCGCCGGAACCCAGTCCAGAATGACGCCGATCTTATTTTTGTGCAGCGAATCGATCAGATACATAAAATCCGCAGGATCGCCGTGTCTCGAAGTCGGCGCATAGTACCCTGTAACCTGATATCCCCAGGAACCGTCGAAGGGATACTCTGCGATCCCCATCAGCTCCACATGGGTGTATTTCATTTCCTTGAGGTATTCCACAATGCGGTCTGCAAACTCCCGGTAATTGTAAAAGCCCTCTGTCCCGTCGGGGTGTTTCATCCACGATCCGATATGGCACTCGTAGATCGCCATCGGCTCTTTATAATAATTCTTCTCATCCCTGGTCTTCATCCAGGCATCGTCCGTCCACTTGAACTTGCCGATGTCGAAGGTTCTCGAAGCGTTTCCCGGACGCATCTCGGCATAATTTGCAAAAGGATCTGCCTTGTACAGCTTCTCCCCATCCGGCGTTGTGATCAGATACTTGTACAGCTCATTCTCTCCCACGCCCGGAATAAACACGGCATAGATACCGCCCGGCCCGAGCTTTTCCATCGGATGTCTCTGCTCATCCCAGCCGTTGAAGGTTCCGATCACGTGTACGCTTGCCGCATTGGGCGCCCACACGCCGAAGAACATTCCTTTTTCTCCATTCTCCACAGACGGATGCGCACCCAGCTTTTTGTAGATGTCGTAGTGCGTACCCTGTGCAAACAGATACTGGTCTGCTTCCGAGATAAAAACTTTGTTCTGTTCAACTTTGGTTTCCTTTTTTGTCGCCATCGCATCGCCCCCATACTCTATAATCTCACAGCTATCCCATCACACCTTAGTAGTGCATAAAGTCCTTCTCCCTCAGAACGATCATGTCCTCCTGATCGTATCTCTTTCCAAACAGAATATCCATAAAATGTCCGGGCGTCTTTTTGTTTGCATAGTAGATCGCCTCGTCCACAAGCTCTCTGACATCTGCCAGCGTCACCTCATGGTCGCTCGTCTGATTCTCATCAATACGCGTATGCAGTGCCAGCACGCCGAAATCGTCGATCGAATACTCCTGCTCCTGCGCATACAGCTTCGCGTACTCTACTAACGACTCGTCATCCAGCGCCTCCACATCGATGCGCAGATTAAAGTTATTGGCAAGCGCTGCATTTTTCTCCATAAAGCGGTCGATCTTCTGCTTGCTGTCTGCCATCAGAAGGAGCAGCCCCTTGTTATCCTTCTCCAGCGCCTTGCTGATCTTCGCCGCTGTCTCCTTGTTCAGTCCTGCGGCCTTCTCAATGATCAACGCGCCGTTGTCCAGTCTGCCGAACGTCTCTTCAATATTTTTCTTATTCAGCGAGCTTCCCGAAATCTTAGCCACCTTGCCGGAAAAGTTGCTGTCACCGACCTGCATCTCCCGGATCAGTCCCTTGGCAAGCGCCAGAACCGTATCCTCTTCCTCTCCGGTCAGCAGGACATTTCCTGTGTAGGACGCAAGGCTCATATTGTCCAGTGTATTGACAAGCTGCTGTCTGGATTTGCGGTGATGCACAAACCTTCCGAACAGCTCCTTCTCTTCGTCTGTCAGCTCACGCGGCGATACCGTTTCCCGGCTCTCCGCCGTCTCCGTCTTTTCTTCAGATTTCTCCGCAGCTTCGGACTCCTGCGCCTTTTGCGGCTCGTCCTCTGCGGTCGCCTCTTCTGTATCTGTGACTTCTTCGATCTCCTCCAGTTCTTCTACCGCATCATCCTGGGTGATCTCATCCGTCACCGGTTCACTCTCGCTTTCTTCCTTGACCTCTTCCTTCTTCGGCTGCTTTAATTCCTCTTCAGCATCTTCCGGAAGGATCACCTTCTTGATTCCCGGCTTTTCCGCCTCTTTCCGGATCGCTGCGACAAACGCTCTCTCCAGCTCCTCCAGAAGGCCGTTCTTCGTCGCCTCGTCGAAATTGTCAAACAGACTTCCCGTCTGTGCCAGAATATGTCTACGAACATCTTCCATTCGTTTCTGTTCGTTTGTCTTTTTCATCTGTTCCCACTCAGCCATAATATCATCTATGCTGAGCTGACCTGTGATCTGCTTCTCCACACGCTCGGCGTCCGGCACTACCAGACTGATCTGTCCGTCGTACTCCTGGGAAAGGATCTTGTCAAAGCGGGACGGTCTTGTGTTCAGAGGGGTGATCGGCTCCTCGCGCTGTACGGTCGCCTCTTCTCTCGCCGTTCTGTCAAAAGAAACGATCTTCCGCTCCGGCTCTGGCTGTTGAGCTACCGTTGCCGCCTTGAAAACAGGAACTTCTGTGGCTGCCTGCAACTCTCCTGCCGCAACTGGCTGTGCTGTAGCAATCGGCTGCTCTGCCACCGCCTCTGGCTGTGGTGCTACCGTTGCTGTCTCAGAAACAGGCGCGCCTGTAATCTCCTGTACTTCTTCCTCATGTACTATCGGCGCCGCTTCGGATACCGGAATTTCGGTAGCTGCCTGCGGCTCTCCTGCCGCAACTGGCTGTGCTGCGACCGGCTCTGGCTGCTGCGCTGCCGTTGTCGTCTCAAAAACAGGAACTTCTGCTACTGCCTCCGTTGCTGATACTGCCTCGGAAACCGGTGCTTCCGTGATCTCCTGCACTTTTTCCTGTACTGCCGATGCAGCCTCCGATACCGGCACAACCCCAGCCGGGTTCTCCCCGCCGAGCACTTCCTTGACATGCCCTGCAAGCTCTGCCTGCAAATTGATCGTATTATACTGTCCGACATCCACTGCCCGGATCTCCGGCAGCTCCGTCGTCGGCATTTCTTCTATCGTCTGCACCTCGTCCTGTACATTTTCGGACGCGTGCAGGATCTTTCCTGCCACCTGCGTTGTCGCGGGTACGCTCTCCGGCTCCTCGTACGAAGCCGCATCCTCCCCGGATTCCTCTGTTTCTTCGTCCGCCGCTTCTTCGTCGCGCTCACGTATCCAGGCATCGTATTTTGCCTGCTGATCCTCACTGAGCGGCTCATGGAGCGCTTTCAGCTCCAGCGCTTTGACTACATATCTTCCCTCTCCGAACCAGAGGAACATCTCGTCACATTCCTCTACGCATTTCGTAGTAAGTCCGATCCGGTGATACAGGTAAGCCAGCTCATACGCCCACTTCTCCCGGTAGTCGCGCTTCTTAAACTCTTCGAGAACGGCGATCCTCTCCTCCAGACTTACGTCCTGCGCCTCATACAACCGGTACAGAAGGATGTATCTTCCCGTATCCTTGGGCGCGATCTGTGAGAACTCGTTATAATATGCCATCGCCTGCACGTACTCGCCGAGCTTGATCGAAAGCTCGCACAGAGAGTATACGATCAGTCTTCCTGTCGGATGCTTCTCGTAGGCAAGCAGCAAGATATCCTTGCTCTCCTGATATCTTCTGTTGATCTTATATAAATCACTGATCATGCAGAGCATCATCACGCTTCGGACCCTACGCCAGTCGATCGTGTCTGCGATCTTGACCGCCTCCGCGTACTCACCCTCTGCGACCAGTGTTCTGATTTCTTCGGAACGTATTTTATATTCGTACTTATCCAAGGTGCTCACCTCATTCTGCATAGTAACCCTATTTTCACTGTTCCAGTTTACCATAGCTGATTATCAATGTAAATAAACGAAAGCGAAAAAAGCACCTTCAGACCATGTACTCTGTTACCAAAATACACCAACATCTGGAGATGCCGCAATTTACAATTCCATCATATTGTATAGTAAAACGAATTTCTTTATTTCCCTCTCTCCCGGTAGAGGCGGCTGCTCAGTTCGGCAAACTGTTCCAAAGTCAACGTTTCGCCGCGCACCGTAGGGGAAAGCTCCATCTCTGCCAACACCTTCTCCACATCCGGTCTGGATACGCCCAGATTTCCGGCATTGGTCAGCCCGTTGACCAGCGTCTTGCGCCTCTGGTTGAAGGACGCGCGGATTACTGCAAAAAGATAGCTCTCATCCGCCACCTCGACCGGCGGCTCGTCATAGCGTTCCAGCCGGATCACCGTGCTGTCCACGTTCGGTCTTGGCATAAAGCAGGATGCAGGGACGCGCGCCACGATCTCCGGCTTCGAATAATACTGTACCGCCAGGGAAAGCGCTCCATAGTCCTTCGTTCCGGGACCTACCTGCATACGGTCCGCCACTTCTTTCTGCACCATGATCGTGATGCTCTGCAGCGGAATGTGCTTTTCAAACAGCGCCATGATGATCGGCGTCGTGATATAATACGGCAGATTTGCCACCACCTTGATGGGGCGTCCGCCATTTCTCTCCTGCACGATCCGGTTGATATCCACCTTGAGGATGTCCTCGTTGATCACCGTGACATTGTCATAGTCTCCCAGCGTTTCCTCCAGGATCGGGATCAGATTCTTATCGATCTCCACGGCGATCACTTCTCTCGCCTGCTCTGCCAGATACTGTGTCATCGTGCCGATCCCCGGTCCGATCTCCAGCACGCAGTCCTGCTCCGTCAACTCTGCGGAATCCACGATCTTCTCCAGGATATTGCTGTCGATCAGAAAGTTCTGTCCGAACTTCTTCTGAAAGCTGAACCGGTATTTCTCAATGATCTCCGCTGTTTTCTTTCCATTTCCCAATGTAGCCATCTAGCTCTCCCTCTCTGCCGTCTCTTCTATATGGAATAGGCTGCGCGCATTTCTCTCCGTCGCCGCGATCACTTCCTCTGCCGTCACACCCTTAATCTGCGCGATCGCCTCCGCCACATACGGAAGGTTCAATGAGCTGTTGCGGTGTCCCCGGTTCGGCTCCGGCGCAAGGTAGGGGCTGTCCGTCTCCAGCAGGATCCGGTCAAGCGGGATCTCCTCCACCGCTTCTTTCAGCTTTTTTGCATTCTTGAAGGTAATCACACCGCCGATCCCAAAGAAAAATCCCATATCCAGATATTCCCTCGCGATCTCCTTTGTATAGGAAAAACAGTGAATGACGCCGCCGATGTCCCCAGCGTTCCTCTCCTTCATAATATCCAGCGTATCCTTCGCCGCATCCCTCGAGTGGATGATCAGCGGCAGCTTTACCTCGCGCGCAAGCGCAAGCTGCTCCCGAAACCACTTCTTCTGGATCTCCGGGTCCGGCTCTTTCCAGTAATAATCCAGTCCGATCTCTCCAACCGCCACGATCTTAGGAAGCGCGCAGCACTCTCTCAGCCACGCCATGCCCTCCGGCGTCAGCTCCTTCGTCTCGCTCGGGTGAACCCCGATCGCTCCATAGATAAAAGGGTATTTCTTCGTCAGGTCGATCGTCGTCCGGCAGCTGGAAAGGCTTGCCCCCACGTTGACTACCGTTCCTATGCCGTTCGCCGCAAACGAGCCAAGCAGCTCCTCGCGGTCTATATCAAATGCTTCGTCATCATAGTGCGCATGACTCTCAAATATCATCACAACCTCATTTCTGCGCAGTGCCCCCGCAGGACTCCCTGTCTGCGTGCGCCACGCTTCCATTTCCCATTTCGACCAGTTCTATTCTGCCACATCTCCTATACGGAAACAACCGTAAATGCGTGTGTTTTTCATACAAATAAAACTTTTTGAAAAAAATATTAAATTTTTTCTAAAAAACACTTGCATTTCACAAATGGGTATACTATAATAACACTTGCTTGCGAAACAAGCCAATGATGGACAAGCGCGATTAGCTCAGTTGGTAGAGCACCTGACTCTTAATCAGGGTGTCCAGGGTTCGAGCCCCTGATCGCGCACTACAAGGAACTGTTTTTGGAGACATGAGAGCTCTGGGGATGGTTCTTTTTTTAGGTATATGACACAAAAATATCACCTCGAAGGACACTTCGGAATGGGAGCGCAAATGAAAATTACCTGGTTTGGAACAGCTTCACTACTCATCGAATACGAGAACGGCCGGCTTCTGATCGATCCGTTTCTGACTCTGAGAGGAGCCGCCAACCACCCATCTCTGCTCTCCTATCTGAAGGAAGATTCCATCCTGATCACACACGGTCATATCGACCATCTCCAAAGTGTTCCCAAGATCATGGCAAATTCCGACGCAACCGTCTACTGCTCCGCCACCCCCGCAGCCACACTGGAACGCAAGGGCGTCGACGGCAGCCAGATCGTCATCGTAAGACCGGATGATCAGCTCGTATTCGGCAAGATCCGCGTCAAAGTCCTGAAAGGCAGACATATCTCCTTCGATAAAAAGCTGATCCGGCATACGCTCTTCAGCACCCGGGTTGTCAAATATTTCACAAATCTGCTCTTCCTGGGGATCAACCATCCACAGTATCAGGAAAAGCAGGAAACGCTGGCATACCAGATCGAAGCGGGCGGCAAGGTGATCCTTGTCCTCGGAAGCCTGAGCCTCGATCCCGACACTGTATACCCTAAATATGTAGATATGCTCGTTCTTCCCTACCAGGGAGCCAGCGATCTGGTCACACCGACGCTGTCCATCCTGCATGAGATCGAGCCCCGGACCGTTCTTCTGGATCACTTCGACGACGCTTTTCCGCCCGTGACTTATGAGATCGACACGCGGCCTCTGAAAAAGACGCTCGACGAACAGTTTCCCGATCTGCCTGTCGTCAAGCCGACCGCAGGAAAAGCGGTCACATTACTGTGACCGCCTCAGAATGTAGACAAAGTCCCGCACTTTTGTGTGGGATTTTTCTATGATAAATGCTAAAAAGTTCAGCATTTATACGGGTTTT
>CAKRSV010000015.1 GCA_934401915.1 uncultured Lachnospiraceae bacterium | reverse complement strand
CTGTCGATATTTGTTCTTGTGTGTACCTCATAACGTGTCAGGCATTACACAGTCCAACTTTTCGTCCGCATGCCCGCAGGAAAACTGGAATTTAAAAATTTACTTTATGAACTATAGAATATATTATTTTGAACAGAAGCTGTAAAATTCTTCGTTGAATTATACAGCTTCTGTTCGTATAATATATGTAAATAAAGAAACGATATCTAAGAAAGGAAGTTGATTTTATGCCTAATATATTACCTGTATCAGATTTAAGAAATTATAATGAAGTATTGAAGAATTGCCAAGTAGGAGAACCTGTGTTTTTGACTAAAAATGGCAGAGGTAAGTTTGTGGTTATGGATATTGAGGATTATGAACGTGAAAAGGCTGAAAAGAAACTGCTCATGAAGTTACAGGAAGCAGAAGAAGCAGTTAAGGATGAAAGTGCCTGGATGAGTTTGGATGAACTTAAGAAATCTGTAGGGGTATAACTTATGATGAAATTACGGATTAATCCTATTGTGGCAGCTGATTTAAAGAATATTAAAGAGTATATTGCCGAAGACAATGAAGAAATGGCGGTAAAAATCATTCAGGAGATATATACTCGATTTGAGAATATACAGCAATTTCCATATATGGGAGCTGAACTTGCTAAAAGAGTCAGTTTCCGGACGGATTATAAGTATGTGATTTGTGGGAATTATGTGGTGTTGTATAAGGTTGGTAACGAGTATGTGGGGATTTACCGGGGGGTAAATCGATATCAGGATATTACACAAATATTTTAGATAAAAATAGGTTTGTTATGTACGGAGGAGTATATGAAAAGGATTTGGTTGAATATACGATATATTGTAGCACTTTCTGTTAAATATACTGGAATAATTTATGCATTATTAGGTTTTATAGGAACGTTTGTACCGCTAAGTGATATATTTTATGCTGAGATAACATTGATAAAGAGAATTGTTGTTAGCTGCTGTATTTTGCTAGGAATTTGGGTGATTGTGTTTGTAGTAAGTTGTATATATGTTTACAATAAAAAAAGATATCAAATATTAGATGTCGGCAATGGGCATGGAGTGTACGTACAATATGGTGATATATTTTCTTGTTGTAGTGGAGAGCACATTGAAGAAAAAAACATAATTATACCTGTAAATAGATGTTTTGACACAATTATAGATGATGATTTGATTTCAAGAAGGACATTACATGGAATTGCTATGGATAAGTTGTATTCCAACCATATATATACACAAGAGAAATTGAACGATAAAATACAAACAATACTTACTAGTAATAAGAATAAATATGAGACTATAAGTATTCGAAATAAAAGAAAAGGAAACTTAAAAAGATATGAGGTAGGAACAGTGGTGGAGATTCCAGGGGAAGTCGGTATTACATATTTCTTTTTAGGACTTACAGAGTTTGACAGAGATTTGCATGCACATACAGAAGATGAAGATTATGTATTAGCACTGATAAGAATGTTGGTTTATAACAATAAACGTTCACAGGGGAGACCATTGTTTGTTCCATTGATTGGAGCAGGTGCCGCGAATACTAAAAAAGAAGAACGTGATATATTAGAATATCTTGTAAAACTTATCAAATTGAATAGGAAACTTATAAATTGTGATTTATATATTGTGATTAGAGATAGCACTAAAGATAGCATAAGAATAACAGGACTATAGATATAATTGTATATGGTGGGATGGACAATGATAAAAAAGATAGGAGTTTCATATAATTCAAAAAACAAAGAAAAATTAAATAAAATTGAATCAGTATTATCTTCAATAGGGATAAAGATAACAAGTTATGAAACGGAACTTAAGGTTAAAGATAATATATATCAATTTATGAGTGATATGGCAAAGATGGATATGAATTTATTGATGTTGAGTAAGGAATATTTTGATTCGCCATTTTGCTTATATGAATTATCAAAATTAGTGGAACAATCAGAGAAGACAATTGTTATTTATTTGGAAGAAAATATTCAAATTGAAGAATTGATTAGTGAGGTGATAGATAGTTTACCAATAAAGAGTGTAAATCAAATCGCCTGGTTAAGTGATGAATTAGAAAAAATTGAGTTTTCAGATGTAATGAACTCACTTGCGAATATGCTTAGTGAGAAATATCTATCTTTTAATGAAATTATTTCTAAAAATGGGGTAAGACAGTTATTAACGTATTTGAATTATACACCGGATAGCTATATTTCAGAATTAGATAGAATTTTGGAAAAGACAGATTTTTATGAAAGAGAAAAAGGTTTTGTTGAATATTTAGAATTTGCACCAGCTAATGCAATATATAATTATTACAAGGCTCTATCGTATGAAAAGCAAGGTTATATTCAAGGAGCTGTTTTTTTCCTTAATCAATCTATTGATATTAATAAAACGTATATAATAGCATATATGAGATTACTTGACCTATCTTTAAAATATCCGGAAAAAGTATCGTTTGATGAAAAGGTATTTACATTTTTAGAAAAACAATCAGATTTATCGTTGCAGGATAGAATAAATGTTTGGAAGTCAAAAGGAATGTTTTTGTTTCGGAAAGCAAAGATGAAAGATACTACACAACGAATCCAAGTGATGGAACAAGCATTAGAGTGCTTTAAACAAGCTGGTAAATTAAGTAATAATCAAGATGCTACAATATATAATAATATGGGGTTGGCGTATGAAGTATTAGACAAAATCGAAGCGGCTTTAAATGCTTATTATCGAGCAATACAGATTAATCCACACTATTATCAAGCATTAAATAATCTAGCATTGTTGTATGACAAATATCTGGGCGAAGTTGAAATGTCGCGTAGTATATATGAAAGGTGCCTTGCAATAAATCCTAACTATAGTATTGCACAGAGCAATTATGCTCTTTTAATGGAAAAAATTGATATTAATGTTGCATTAGAGCTGGATTTGCGTATGTTGTGTAAACCACATGAATTTACGGATTTTATTACGAATGTGGCATTGATTTTGGAAGAGGAAAAAATATCAAAAAAAGTTGCGGGTATTTTATATAAGATTATTTTGGAGAAAAAACCAGAATCACCATCGGCAATGTTTAATATGGGCAATTTTTTAAGACGAAACGAGGGAGTATATGCAGATGCTTATAGATATTTGAAATCAGTAGATGATGTTATGCCAGATAATGATATGGTACTGCTTTCATTGGCATTGTTGGAACTACGAGAAGGTCGCATTGAATCTGCATTTGATTTTTGTGATAAGGCTATAAAAAGTAATGAAGAATATATACCAGCATTCTTTTTAAGGGGGTATCTTAATGAAAAAAAGGGACTAGAGCGTAGAAAGATAATATTGGAAATAGAAGAGAATATAAAGACTCTTGAAAAAAATAAAAATGTAGAAAGACATCAATATGCATTGCTATATAATTTGATTTCAATTTTACTATTTAAAGAAGGAGAAATGAATCAGGCACAGAAATGGCATACGGTTGCTTTTGAATTAAACTGTAATTTTAATGAGGAATTACATGCGGAAGAATTAGATTATGGATTTGATATTTTAGAGTATGAATACACACATTTTTCTGATGGACGAATAAATAAATATAGAATAGAAAATGTGGCACTGGATAGTCATAAGGAAACCGTATCTTATTTATTAAATTTAATAGATACAACGAATAGTTATTAAATGTGATATGTTAGTTTAAGTAGAAAAATGGAATGATAATTTCTAAGTCGAAATTCTCCGACAATCACTATGTACACACGTGATACGTAAACGACTTCAAACTAGTAATATGTACTTACATTAGAAACAGCTATGAAGGCTTAGAAAATTGTATAGTATAACATTTTATATATTATAAAGATAGATATAATCTATCGGGGTGTGCTGACACCTTAAAAATCTGACATTTTAGCCGGTTCGGAGGCTGGCAGGTTGGGGAGCAACAGAAAAACTCCACAGTTAAGCCGCACATAGAGAGGCGGACGGTTGACAGACAACAGAAAAATCAGCATCAAAAGAAAGAGAGAACATAGATGTTAGGACATTTTGGATTTTCCTATATCGGATTATTATTTTTAGTCATGCTAATGGTTCCTAATTTAATATGGACGAAAAAGCAACCCAGGGGTTATAGCGCAGATGGGGAAATAAATGCCTTAGTATGTTAGAGCGAGTGGGAGAGGTGCTGACGACCTGCTGTGCCCTTCTGTTTTCTGATTTCAACTGGCAGGGATTCTCAGTCTGGTCGCTGTGGCTGGCAGCGGCTTTTTTCCTGATGGTGCTGTATGAGGTCTGGTGGATACGGTATTTTAGGAGTGAGCGCAGACTGGAAGATTTCTACAGCAGTCTGTTAGGGATTCCTTTAGCCGGAGCCACTTTGCCGGTCCTTGCATTTCTCCTGCTTGGCATATACGGAAAGGTAATCTGGATGCTGATTGCAGGCATTATTCTTGGAATAGGGCACATTGGAATCCATTTACAGCATTACCGTAACATTTCACGATAGAATCCTTGTTTCCCATTAAGACAGATGTTAGAATAAAACGCTTGGGGAAAGAGGTAACTTAGTGATAACGATTGCAATCTGTGATGATGAAAAGTACATATTAGATAAGCTAAAAGGGCTGGCAGTGGGATTTTTCCAAAGGAAAAAGGTAGAAGTAAAGGTTATCGTATTTAGGAGTGGAGAGGAATTACTGGATTATCAGCCGAATATCGATATTTTATTTTTGGACATTCAGATGGACGGGATAGATGGCATGGAAACAGCCAGGAGACTGCGCAACCGAAATTTCAGGGGATACCTGATTTTTATTACGGTACTAAGGGAAATGGTATTTGAAGCCTTTTCGGTTCAGCCGTACGACTATTTGTTAAAACCGATGAAAGAAGAGGCTTTTGTGAAAACAATGGAGCGGTTATTTGCCTCCATGCAGGAAGAGAGGGCAGCAAGCCTGCTTGTGCAAAGGGGATATGAAAGTAGTCTGGTTCCTTTTGGCGATATTATTTTTTGTGAGATTATAGACAAAAAAATATATCTGCATCTGAAGACAGGGGAAGTTATCGATTATTATGACAGATTGGAGAGGCTGGAGACTAAGCTGGACAGTCGTTTCTATAAATGTCATAGAAGTTATTTGATTAATTTAAATTATCTGAAAAGTTATAAAAACGGAATGGCATATATGATAAACGGCAAAGCCATACCGGTATCGCGTTTGCGGGGGAAGGAGTTTTCAGGCGTTATTTTAAATTATATGAAGGAATGGAGAACGTAAAAGAATGAATGGACTGGATATTTTTAATGTGTACGTGATGGGAAGCATTGAAATGTTGACCGTTTTTCATTTCTATAACAGATTCCTCCAGAAGAAAGCAGGGATGCTTTCCTATTTTCTGTTTGTATTTCTGGGAATGGCAGTTATGCTGTTTTCGCCGGCAAATGGCGGGATAAATTTACTTTTATATGTACTGCTTCTGGTGGCAGAAGGATTTTATAGAAGCAGGACGCGCAGTGTCCTCATCATTCTATATGCTATTGTGGCGGTTGCAATCATGCATTTGTGCTATGGCATTTCCCATTCATTTTCTTATATATTAGCATCTTTTGTTTTACCAAAGAATCCGCAGATAAGCGGCTTTGTGCTCATGGTAATGAGCAGTCTGGCAGCACTTCTTATGTCTGTTTTGTGTTATCTGGTCATCGATAAGAAATTTTCCTGTGAAAAAACAATGGGGACAAAATATGGACTGCTTCTTTTGATTCCAAGTTTATTGGTTGGCGGCGTTGGTGAATATATTGATTTTAACAGTTATGGAGATACGATTGTAACAGGGATGGACGGTAAGCTGACGGATGCAAATCCACTGCCTGTGTTAACCATACAATTATTCGGGATAGCCAGTCTGTTTTGTATGATGTTTGTTTATAAAAGGCTGGTGGAGACTTTTGAACGGAATAAGGAGCTGTCCTTACTGGAACTGGAAAAACATTCTCTGAAGCAGTATGTAGAGGAGGCAAAAATCCGTTATGAGAGGACAAAAGCATTTCGCCATGATGTGAAAAATCATCTGGTAATTGTCCGGGAACTGGTAGAAAATGGCAACACACAGGAAGCATTGCAGTATATGCAGGGGATGGAAAATCTGACAGCAGATATGTCATTTCCGGTAAGTACGAACAATCCGGTGCTGGATATCTTAATTGGAAATAAATTGGGCATGGCACAAGATAGCAAGATAGAGGTGAAATGTTCGCTTATGGTTCCATATCCCTGTGAAATTGCCGATATTGACTTTTGTATTATTTTTTCAAATGCTTTGGATAATGCCATTACGGCGTGCAGGCAAATCCCTCTTACCAAACGCCGATATATTCAGATTACGGGAAACGTGCAGGGGGATTTCCTGTTTCTTGCTATAAGGAACAGCTACAGGGGAGAAAAAAGCATCCGCAAGGGGACAGGACTTGCCAATATAAATGCGGTGGCAGAGAAATATCAGGGGACGATGGAGATAAAGGCAGAAGAAAACGTGTTTGAGATAAGTATCCTTCTTATCATTCCGCAGCATGCAGAAAGCATTTCAGAGCAAACTTATTTAAAGTAGCGGTGGGAGTGACGAATAAGCAGATGCAGGAACTGTTTATGGCATGAAGATAAGGAGGAAAGTTTATGGCAATGGAACTAAGTGGATGTGACAGGGCTTATGCCAGGGAGGATTGGCAGGGTGTACAGAAAATACCGGATAGGGGAAAAGAAGTTTTGGCAGAACTGGAGGAAACCCTGCAAAAGAAAGACGCATTAGCCTACAAAGACGAATACATCAGCAGTGAAAAATCCGGCAGCAAACCAAGTGGACTCTACTATCTTGGCAAGGATGAAAATGGTAATCCAAGAGTTGTGTACGATGATTGGAAGCGGGAAATAAAACCAGGAAAAGAAGCAGATGAGCCTGGGAAAAAGGCAGAGAAGTGTACGACCAATACTGATAAGGTAGACCGGGAGATTGAAAAACTGAAGGAGGAAAAGAAGCAGCTCGAACAGCAGATAAAAGCGGCTGCCGGGGAGGAAGAGAAGGTCAAAGAATGGAAGAAAAAGCTGGCACAGATAGAGATGGAGTTAAGCTGGAAGGATAATGAAACCTATAGACGGCAGAATTCGGTAACTTATTAGGCAGGTGTAAAAACACGCATTACCCGTGTTAGGTGACGATAGCCTTTGCGGGTGGGCAAATAAAAAAGTATAATAGCAGAAAGAAAATTTGAAAACTACACTTTAATCACAAAATCCTGTGATAAGCTATCTATGGAGGTGATACCATGCAAAAGATTTTAGTTGTTGAGGATGATTTGGATATTCAAGAATTACTCAAAAACTTTCTGCAGGAGGCGGGATACAGTATTGTTTTGGCAAAGGATGGTGTGGAGGCTCTTTCTGCTTTTTCAAGTGTACAATTTGATTTAATATTGCTTGATATAATGCTGCCTAAAATTGATGGCTTTGCGGTCTGCGAGCTGATTCGCAAACAATCGCAGGTTCCTATCATTATGTTGACTGCATTAAATGGTGAAGAGGAACAGATTCGCGGTTTGGATTTGCAAGTGGACGATTATATTACGAAGCCATTTTCTATGCCTGTTCTTATTCGTAAAATAGCGGCTGTTTTGCGACGAAGTGCAATAAATCAGAGTCAGGAACATCAATCTATTGCGTATAAAAATTTTGTTTTAGATTTAGACAGTTATTCTGCTTTCGTAAATGGGGAATCGTATGAACTGACACAGCGAGAGTTTGAGATATTACGGGAATTGCTTTTGAATCAGGGACGTGTTCTCACCCGGCAAAATCTGTTGGAGCGTCTTTGGAAATATGATTTTTACGGTGATGAGCGTGTTGTTGATACACACATTAAAAATTTGAGGAAAAAACTGGGTATTGATTTTATCCAGACAATCAGAGGGGTAGGATATAAAATTGATAAAGAAAAATAAGAGCAGTTTGTTTGCGAAGATATTTATTGTCACTTTTTTATTGACCATCCTTTGCTGTGTGATAACCTATGGTGTTATTTCATGGCTTCTTCCCAAAACTTATAGTACATCACTTGACGCAAGTTTGGATAGCGCAGTCAATTCACTTCTTACAGAAGTAGAAAAATGTACCCCGATAGAAAGTGGTAATCTTTTTGATGAATTTCTGATGAATCAAAATGGTGTGTTAATTCAATTATTTGATTCTTCCAATCGCGAAATCGAGCTTCCATCACAAAACAGTACAGCATTTCCTGTTCTCGTCACACGTGGTATAGCGATTGAAACCAATGATCCGGAAGCATATCGGGCAACACATAACTATATTTTTACGTTTGCAGATATGGAGGATACCCATACATTGACCGTTGCAGGCAGTGCACAGGAAATCAATCTGTTAAAAGAGACCCTGGGTGGGATTTTTCTCATTTTGATATTTGTAATCCTAGTGGTTGCTGTATTGGCGTCCAGCGTATATTCCCATTATGTGACCAGACCCGTTCTGCGTATCAGTAACGTATCAAAAAGAATGGCAGAACTGGATTTTAACTGGCAATGTGAGGAAAATCGAACAGATGAGCTTGGGATATTAGCGCATAGCTTAAATGAAATGTCACAGAAGCTATCTGCGTCTATGACAGATTTGAAATGTGCGAATGAGAAGCTGCAGGCGGATATTGAACGGGAGCGTGCATTGGAGCAGGCGCAATTAGATTTCTTCTCCGCCGTTTCCCACGAACTGAAAACACCTATTACAGTTATCAAGGGACAGACAGAGGGCATGCTTTTGAATATTGGAGATTATCAGGACCGTAACAAATATTTAGTCCGCTCTCTGGAAGTTATCAATACAATGGAAAATATGGTGCAGGAAATTTTGACCGTTTCCCGTATCAAATGTTCAAATGTCGAATTGAAAAAAGAAACAATTCAATTTTCAGATATGCTCAAACGGGAATACGCACTGTTTGAAGATTTGATTATCCAAAAGAGCATTGAGTGGAAGGAAACTATTTCTCCCGATTTGTGTATTGTTGGCGATAAGGCATTGATCCAAAAGGTGATCAACAATCTGGTCTCTAATGCGGTTGCCTATTCGCCGGAAGGGAGTGCCATCTACCTAAGCGCATTTGTAAAAGATGGAGCGGTCCAGTTCCGGTTGGAAAATACAGGGGTTCATCTTCCTGATACAGAGATTTCGAAGTTGTTTGATGCCTTTTACAGAGTAGATCATTCGCGCAATAAAAGAACTGGCGGGAGCGGTTTGGGTTTATACATTGTCAAAACAATTCTGGAACAACATCAGGCAGAATACAGTATAGAAAACACCGAAAAAGGCGTCTTATTTACAATTCAATTCTGAAAGCATGGGGCGGTAATGAGTACCGTCCCATGCTTTTTCTAAATTACACATAAAAAACACATTTATCACAATGGTATCCCAAAAAGTTTTTGTAACATAAAATCATCAACAGAAAGGAGTTGTTTCAAACATGAAAAAACAGCATATTAAAAATTTCGTACTGGTTACGGCGCTCTGTATATCATCAACACTGAGTGGTTGTGCAGCCAATACGCAGAAGCCTGAGGAATTGACAGCAAACAGTTTGAGCCCGGAGGAACAGGCATATAGCAGCGGAGACACGTTCACAGCTTCCGCTTCCACGGCAGAGGCTTATGAAAGCAATGAAGTAATTTCTCCGGACGAACAAGCGAAAGCCGAAAAAGCTCGTCGGGATGAAATTGCAGAACAATATTCCATTTATGAACCCTACGGCATGATCTACGATAAGGAGAACAACCGTTTCTCATATAATGGTCAAATTGTACGTTGCTTTAACGACCAACTGAGTGCTGAGGACACAAGATCGTTCTTCTTCGATGGCGGTGTGATCGATGTGGAGTCAGTTAGAGATGACAATGGTATTCTGACCGGGGTGAAACAGTCTTCGGATGCTGATTTCAAAGCCAGGACAGAACAGCATGACAAACTCAGGGCGGAATTTGAAGCAGCCGGTTTTACTGGCGACAGCGATTGCTTTGAGATAGGTAATCCGGACGAACTTGACAAATCGCTGGAGGCCTATGCTGAATTTGGCGTTTCCTATGATCAAACCGCTCATACATGGATGTATGATGGAAAGGCAATCCACATTTTTTATGATGCAGGTTACACGACCTATTACGATAATGGCGTAAGCAACGGCGTCAATCTTAAAGTTGATCGAGACAAAAACGGCAACATTGAAAAACTTGTGGAAACAGACGCGCAGGAATTAGGACAGTATGCAAAATAGGTTGCCAAACTGTCGGGCAACGGCAAAAGGAAAACAGTGGCTTTGATTTTCAGAGCCGCTGTTTTTCTGTAACTAAGCAGCACCATTTTGCAGCTCAGTTGCAAGGTGATTGAAATCGGATAAACCGATAGATATGATAGGAACCGGAGGTGGCGCAATGAAACTGATACTCAAGGAAAATCCCGATGTGGAATTAACTGTGACCGTGGAATATCCCAAGCAGAGCAGCCAGGCAGCACGTATCATCCAGAAATTGAGAACGGAAGAACGGTTTCTGGTCGGCAGTGAGAATGGCAGAAGTTAAAGGGTTCTGGTGCCGGACATTTTTTATTAGGTCGAGTAGATACTTGATACTCTTTTTTGTGATTACACTCTTATGGACGTGGGTATGTGGGTTTATACCGGTGCTATTCGGTCTTACAGGTACGCCGGCAGGTACTTTTGTGTTTTATTTTGGTGGTGGTGCGCCTTCTGTCGTGGCATTGTTTCTGGTCTTTTTTACCTATCCCGGGGAGAAGAGAAAAGATTATTTTTATAGATGTTTCAGTTTCTGTTATATGGGATGGAAATGGCCGCTGATCACGATCTGTATTTTTTCAGTTATAACAGTCATAAGCCTGTTGATAGGCGTTGGGGTATTGAACTGCGATATACATACAATGGATTTTTTACATGCTATTATAAAGAATCCGCTCATGCTGCCGTTGGTTTTATTGATCTCGCTTATCTCCGGTCCATTGAATGAAAAATTTGGCTGGAGAGGGTATGCACTTGATAAACTGTTAGTTCGGTTCGGCTTTCTGGGGGCTTCGACGATACTGGGATTTGTATGGTGCATATGTTTAGCAATCTGACAGGCAGCCAGTTACTGTCTTCGTACACGACGGAGGTCGGTGTGCTGATCTGCTATGCCAATATGGTCTTTTTTGCAATCATCATATTATATGTAATATTCTCCAGAAAATTTGAAAAAGAAGTGAAAGAGCAGATTGCGATGATTAAAGAGGGAGAAGAGAATAAATAACGGTATGGATCTGTCAAAGAAAAAGAGTATCCATGAACGGAGGAGGAAAATAGTAGTAAAGCGCAGGGAAGTGGATCGAAACTGGTTTCGTGATTGCCTGCAAGACAATCTGATATTATGATAATAAAGAAAAGCCCTGTAAATATATTTATGGGACTTTTCTTTATCGCGTCTGGTCAGTAATGGAGACTGAGAGAAAAAACAGTTTTATAGTGAACTTTTTTCATCTGGTTATGGTTATATAGGGTGTAAGACATTTTGGAATTGGAGAAACCGCTATGAAAAACAGCGAACTGATTCAAAAAGTGCATAGCGGAAATAAAGAAGCAACCAGTATCATTATCGAACAATACTATGCGGATATCTATCGTTTTTGTTTATATATGATTCAGACAGAAGAGGATGCTTACGACATTACACAGGAGACTTTTTTGAAATTTATGAAATATGGAGCGTCTTATCGCCATAACAATCTCAAAGGCTATCTCCTGACGATCGCAAGAAACCTGTGCTTTAATTATTTCCAGGAGAAAAAAGAAAAGATCGCGGTGGTCAGAGGGGAGGAGGTGGATAGGATCCCAAACCACAAAGACCTGCTGGCCGGGGCGGAGAATGCGATTTATCTGAGGGCGCTGCTGAAGGAGCTTTCACAGGACATACGGGAAGTCATTCTTCTGCGTATCTATGAAGAGATGAAATTTAAAGATATTGCAAAAATTATGGGGTGCAGCGTTTCTACCGCAAAGTCAAGATTTCGATTAGGGATAGAGCATTTGAAAAAGCTAATGGAGAATGACAATGAGAAATAGCGAAATAAAGGATCTTTTTACAAAAGCAGACGAACAAACGCCGGTTGATAAAGCAAGAAAACAAAAGGCATATCAGGCAATGCTCAGGGAAATGGAAAAGCCGAGGATACCGGTGATTTCCGCGGGTAATATTTTGTTTCAGCAGTTTTTATATCTGGATAAGTTATTTTGGGGTGTTTATATGGCATTTATCTGTGTTGGAATGATTGTCCTTGCCGGATTGCAGTATGGGGGAATGAATCGGAATGACATGATCACAGTGTGTATGGTCGGGGCGGGCATCCTTAGTGTGGCATCCATTTGTGTGATCGATAAGCTGTTCTTTGGAAAAATGGGAGAGCTGAGAGAGAGCTGTTATTTCAATACAAAACAGTGTGTCGCAGCATGGTTGGTGTTGCTTGGCGTGGTAAATGTTGCCGTATTACTTTTGATCACGTGCTATTTGAACGATCACTGGAACGTGGGGCTGTTGCAGATGGGACTGTATCTTTTGACGCCCTATCTGCTATCCAATATCATTGCGTTGGGAATTTTATCAATGAAAGCAGGTGGGAAAAAATCGCTTTTATTTGGCATGAGTACAGCCCTTTTATCAATCAGTTATGGAGCGGCTGGTACGGTTCCGGCAATCTTTTTGACAACGGCGCTTTGGGTGTGGGCGGTAGCATTTTTGCTGGCAGGATTCTTATTTGTCATGCAGATAAAAAGACTGCTAAGCAGAATAGAAAACGGAGAGGTATTATGCACGAACTAAAATTGATGGATATACGGAAAAAGTATAAGGATAAAGAGGCAGTCAGAAAAGTGAATTATACATTTACCAATGGTGTATATGGATTGCTGGGAGAAAACGGTGCGGGAAAAACAACGCTGATGCGATTGCTCTGCGGTGTTTTGCAGCCAACCGGAGGAAGAATTTACTGTGATAATATGGATATCGCCGGCATGGGGGCTGAATATCGGAAACTATTGGGATATCTGCCTCAGGACTTTGGATATTATAGCGACTTTACAGCCGAACGCTTTCTGCGGTATATGGCGGCGTTGAAGGCGCTGCCGGGAGAGTATGCCGACCGTCGGATCGATGAGCTTTTAGATATGGTAGAACTAAAAAAAGCGAAAAAGAAAAAGTTAAAGACTTTTTCGGGGGGGATGGTACGAAGAATAGGAATTGCCCAGGCACTTTTGAACGATCCCGAGATACTGATCTTAGATGAGCCGACGGCAGGACTTGATCCCAAGGAGAGAGTACGTTTCCGCAACGTGATCAGTTCGCTTGGAAAGAACAGAATTGTTTTGCTTTCTACCCATATTGTATCAGATATTGATTATATTGCTGACCATATCCTCATTATGAAAAATGGAGAGATCATTCAGGAAGGGACAGAAAAAGAGCTTACGGAAAAAGTACATGGTCATGTCTGGGAATGTATAGTATCGGAAGAGGAAGCGGAGAAGATAAACGGTACTTACATTGTAAGCAATATGAGGAGCAGCGGTGAAAATGTGGAACTGAGAATTGTTTCAGAAGAACGGCCGATGATAGACGCCGAACATGTGAAAAGCACGCTCGAAGACGCCTATCTTTATCTTACGCAGACGGCAGAGGGAGAAGGAGATGCGGCTTTATAGGATGGAGCTTTACAAACTGTTTCAAAACAGGGTATTCAACATAGGATTGCTGGCAGCGACAGGATTACTGCTATTATATTTTGGATTTGCGGAAGTGGGCGGAGAAATAGCCACAGTAGACGGAAAGTTCTATTCCGGTTATGAAGCGGTGCGGATAAATCGGAAGATCGCAGAAGAATTTGAGGGAGATCTGACGGATGAAAAAGTGAACCAGATTGTTGAAAAATATGGTCTGCCTTCAAAACTTGAGGAGAATATGCCCGGTTGGAGAGATGGAAACTTTCTGAATGATTTTGTTATAAGATATTTTACGGATGGCGCATGGGAAAATCGCGTGCTTCCGACAGAAAGATATTCGCTTGGGGAAACGGAATTGGGGAAGGCCTATGCAGAAATCGGGAAAGTACCTTATTTGGCATATACAACGGGATGGAAGGTATTTGTCGAGATGCTTCCGTTTGGCCTGATTCTGGGAAGTGTATTGATTATTTGTGTAGTATCGACTGTTTTTGCAGAGGAAAGCCAGACGAAAATGCTGCCGCTCATTTTCAGCACGGAAGAGGGAAGAAGAAAAGATGTTCCTGCGAAAATTCTGGCTTCCTTTACGTTCACTGTTTTTGTTTTCCTGTGGTTTGTGCTGATCGATCTGGCTTTATGCTGGATGATATATGGTCTGAAGGGATTTGAAAATATATGCTGGATGGTGCTTTCTCATCATATGCTTCGACCGGTATCATTTATGAAATATGTGGGCATTTTATTGGGACTTTCTTTTCAGGCGCTCTTATCGCTGTGCGCTGTCACGCTGTGTGTCTCGGCAGATCAGGACAGTTCTTTTGGCGCAGTGATTATTTCCGCCGTATGTTGGGGAATTCCTGTGTTGATAAGGATATTTTTTGGAGGGATCGCGTGGCTTTTAGTAGATTCCATGCCGGTTTTTCTGATCATGCCGGGAATTGTGGAGGATATATATGAGATATGGTACGTTGTGTTGGCAATCAATATTTGCCTTGGAGCGGGATGTCTCTTGAAAGGAACAATATCATATAAGATAAAGGAAGCCGCGTAAAAAAACGGATGAATAGAGCGCACAGCTATGCACGTCAAGATGGAATTTGCAGAGAAATCGCGGCGTTTACAGGAAAAGACAGGTTGATTTGAGACGATGTACCCAGTATAATGAAGGTGGTTTAAGGAGAAAAGAGCACAGGCTGAAATTCCAGAGAGCACATGAAACGATAGCGATGGGAGGCAGGAAAATGAACGAGACATTAAAAGTACTGGAAACCAGAAGAAGCTGTAGAAATTTTGTGAAAGATAAGATGGTTCCGAAGGAAGACATTCAGGCGGTGGTAAAAGCCGGGACTTATGCGGCAACGGGAATGGGAAAGCAGAGTCCGATCATTATCGCGGTAACCGATAAGGAGGTACGGGATCAGCTTTCCGCAGAGAATGCCAAAATTATGGGTGCGAATACCAATCCTTTTTATGGAGCGCCGGTTATTCTCATCGTGCTGGCAGACAAGGAAATTGGGACATATAAATACGATGGATCGCTTGTCATGGGAAATCTGATGAACGCTGCGGAGAGTCTTGGACTGGGAAGCATCTGGATTCACCGGGCAAAAGAGGAGTTTGAAGGAGAGTTTGGAAAGAAGCTCTTGGAAAAACTTGGGATCCAGGGCAATTACGAGGGCATCGGTCACTGTGCGATAGGCTATAAGGCAGAACCCTCCAAAGAGGCAGCACCCCGCAAAGACAATTATGTATATTATATCTGATGTTTCAGAGCCAATACGCCTCGCAGAACGCAACAGTCTGCGGGGCGTATGTGTTATTCGGATCTATCTTGAATAGGATGCCGGTGTAGCAGTATAATAAGGCGGCATGGAGTGGGATCATGGCGAAAACCGGTGATCGCAAACTGACAATAGACACAGGAGAGTCTGTCATCACGAAGGAGGACGAAAGTATGGATTACATTTCAAGAGATAAGGCGTTTGAGCTGTTAAAGAAATATAACAAAGATCCTTTTCATATTCAGCATGCGCTGACGGTAGAGGCTGTCATGAAATGGTATGCAAACGAACAGGGATACGGCGAGGATGCAGAGTATTGGGGCATTGTAGGACTGCTTCACGATATTGATTTTGAATTATATCCGGACGAGCACTGCCTGAAAGCGCCGGAGCTTTTGCGTGAGGGCGGCGTAGGGGAGGATATCATCCATGCGGTATGCTCTCATGGATATGGAATTACTGTCGGAAATGGAACGACGATCGATGTGGAACCGGTACATGAGATGGAAAAGATACTCTTTGCCGCGGACGAATTGACCGGTCTTATCTGGTCGGCATCGTTGATGAGACCTTCCAGGAGCACCAAGGACATGGAACTGAAATCCTTGAAAAAGAAATATAAGGCAAATGGCTTTGCGGCGGGCTGTTCCCGCGAGGTGATCGCAAGAGGCGCCGAGCAGCTCGGATGGGAACTGGATGAACTGCTGGAAAAGACGCTGAGGGCTATGGCGGCGTCTGAAGACAGCATCAACGCGCAGATGGCGGCTGAATCATAAAATCCAATTTGACGGATCCCGCATATGATAAAAGAACAGAAGATGTTTTTTTATGGAGATAGTTATGGCAGATTCAACACCGGGAACGATTTTTACAGACATTCTGAGCAATAAAAAGCCCACCGCGATCGCATGGGTTGGAGGGAACATGCAGAATCCGCAGCTGAGCGGACTGGTTCAGTTTTACGAGACGCCCTATGCCGGACGATTTCAAAACGCAGCCGGCGGGGGATTCGGGAATGAAGATCGGCTGCGGTGTGATCCGCAAAAACCTCTAAATACGTTCCCAAAGAATTTCGCAAAAGTGTCTCGCAAGTATTGACTTGGAGTAAGGTTTAGGTATTACAATAATTTATCAGAGGGATGATAAGAGACGGTAATCTTCGGCGAAGCCGGGGACTGCCGGCAGAGAAAAGGAGAGAAACTATGAGCGAGGTATTTAAAGAAGGAACGAAGAAACTGGGATTTGGATTGATGCGCCTTCCGCAGCTTGATCCGAATGACTGGGCGTCAGTCGATATTGAGACGACGAAGAAGATGGTAGATTATTTTATTGAGCAGGGCTTCACCTATTTTGATACCGCGTGGATGTACTGTGGTTTCAACAGTGAATCGGCGGCGAAGGAGGCTCTTGTGGACCGGTATCCCAGAGAGAGCTTTACGCTCGCGACGAAGCTGCACGCGGGATTTTTCCAGACGGCAGAGGGAATGGACGATATTTTCAACCAGCAGCTCAAAAAGACGGGCGTATCTTATTTTGACTATTACCTGCTGCATGATGTGGGAGAGGATCATTACAAGAAATACACGGAGTTTGACAGCTTTGGCTGGCTGGCAAAGAAGAAGGAAGCCGGGCTGGTGAAGCATATGGGATTTTCATTCCACGACGGAGCGCAGCTTCTTGACCGGGTGCTCACAGAACATCCGGAGGTGGAGTTTGTGCAGTTACAGCTCAACTATCTTGACTGGGACAGCGAGGCGATCCAGTCCCGCAAATGTTACGAAGTCTGTGTGAAGCATCAGAAGCCGGTCATTGTCATGGAGCCGGTCAAGGGAGGAACTCTTGCGAACGTTCCGGAGAAGGTTGCAGAGCTGTTTAAGTCCTACGCGCCGGAGATGTCGATCCCGTCCTGGGCGATCCGCTTCGCGGCAAGCCAGCCGAATGTAAAGATGGTTCTGTCCGGTATGGGAAATATGGATATGATGCGTGACAATACAGGGTATATGAAGGAGTTTCAGCCGCTGAACGAGGAGGAGCTTGCACTGGTCAAAAAGGCGACCGATCTGATCAACGAGAGCATTGCGATTCCTTGTACAGGCTGCGCATACTGTGTGGACGGCTGCCCGATGAAGATAGCAATCCCGAAGTATTTCTCCCTCTACAATGCGGAGAAACAGGAGTACGAGGGAAAGGGCTTCACGCCGCAGGGCGAGTATTACAAGAGACTGACTCAGAATTTTGGAAAGGCCAGTGCCTGCATATCCTGCGGAAAATGCGAGAAGGTATGCCCGCAGCATCTTCCAATCAGGGAGAATCTGAAACTGGTTGCTGCGCAGTTTGAATAGGATTTTTCGAAAAAAGGTAATACAGATTAACGCAGAAAAGACGGCCGTGCGCAAGCACGGTCGTTTTAAGTTGCCTGCGATGCAACTTATCGGCTCATTTTTGCATGTTATCCGATATAGCATAGACGGTGGGAGGGGAATCCAGTATAGTGTTAATGTCAGGAGGATATCTGCTTTTTCGGGGGCAGCTGACAGCGATAGGAACGGTCAAAAAGGTGGGCGACAGGCTGTACACGATGACATATAAGGGAGATTATGGTTTTGACGCCTTCCTGAAAAAGGGAGGGGCGGCTTCGGATGCGGAGGTCGGCGACCATATTACGGAGTTTCTGTCACATGGTTTTTATAAGGTAAAACCTCAGACGCAGAGACAGGGGTGCAGTACGGTGCACGCAAAAGGTGAGAATGGCGGTTATCTGTTCGGAAGGAATTATGACTGGAAAGACTGCACCGTGATGGTAGTGCAGACAAAGCCGGAAAATGGTTATGCGTCGGTGTCCACCTGCAACATGGATTTTCTGGGATTTGGAGAGGGATACCTGCCGGAGGGTTTTGTCAACAAGATGCTGGCGATTTCGTCTGTGTATGTTCCGCTCGATGGGATCAATGAAAAGGGGCTTTGCAGAGTGTCTGCCAGAAAGCGATGGGAGAAGAGTTTGAAAAGACGGTATGGAGCATTGTCTACGATCAGACCAGCGTGGAGGCGACTTATTATTTCCGTGAGGATTACGGAAAAAGCTATACATTTCCGGTGAAGCAGTGATGAAGAAAGCAGGCGCTTGTCAAAAGTCTGTCGTGCGCATAGCAAAGAAGGAGCGCGGCGGTGATACGGCGGACGGCGTCGTTGAGCCGGAAAGCGCACTGGAAAAGGTATATGAACTGATCGGAAAATAGACAGGAAGAAAGAGAACAAAGGAGAAAAGAATGAACAGACAAATTGGAGAAAAGGAAACAGTGTCCATCAATTTGAACTGGCTGCATCTGATGATCAACGAGACAGCGAGAGAGGCGGCGATGGGCAGCTTTGCTGCGGTGGAATCGTCGGAGAGCGGAAAAAAGGAAGAGCGTAAATAGCAGGAAAGAAAAGAGGATGGCAAATGAGCAGCATTACCAAGAATTATCTGGATGAAGATACGATAAGGAAAATTACAGAGCAGGCGTTTGGCGAGGGAAGTCTGCGCGCCTATGAAAGCCTGGAGGGTGGCTTCTGCAACGCGGTTTACCGGATCGGGCGAAAAGAGGGAAACGACGCGATCCTGAAAGTGGCGCCCGCAGATCATATCCGGATGATGTCCTGCGAGACAGAGATGATGCGCACGGAGGTAGGAGCCATGCGGCTCGCCGGTGAGAAGAAGATACCGGGCGTGCCGGCAGTGTACGCTTACGATGAGAGTAGGAGCATCTGCACGGGAGCTTATCTGTTGATGGAGAAAAAAGAAGGCGTTCCGCTGACCGAGGCAAAACAGCAGATGGATGAGCGTCAGAAGGAGCAGGCAGACCGGGAGCTGGGAAAGTTGCTGGGACAGATCAACTCGATTGAGGGAGAACGGTTTGGACATTTCTGTGTCAAAGAACTGCAATCTGAGAACTGGTTTGACGCGTTTTACCATATGATAAGCAGAGTGATCGATGATGGGATCGAGGCGGATATTTCGATAGGAGTATCTTACCAGACGATCCTTGACCGGCTGAAAGAGCAGAGCTGGGCGTTTGCGGAGGTGACGTCTCCGAGATTGATCCACTTTGATTCCTGGGATGGAAATTTTCTGGTAAAGGATCAGGAGATCAGCGGTGTTTTCGACTGGGAAAGAGCGATGTGGGCTGAGGGACTGATGGAGGATCGCTTCCGGTTTCACAGTGTGTCCGATGCGTTTTTGAAAGGATACGGTAAGGAAAACTTCACACCCGCGGAGAAAATAAGATGCCGCTGGTACGATGTGTACCTGTATCTGATCATGATGTTTGAGGGGACGTACCGGCACTACGAGACGCAGGATCAGTACAACTGGGTGCATGGATTGTTTGTGCAGGTATGGAAAGAAATTGACGAATGATATGTGGACACGGTAAGATAATATTATGCGGATGGTTAAGATCACCGCAGATACAAAGATTCATGGTGGAGTGTGCAAATCGATAAACTTCGCGGTTAATGCAGGCGAAAGACAGATTACGGAGGAAAAGCAGAGATGAAGATGAATGGAAAGTGGGCGCCGCTTTTTATGTGGATAATATTTGAAGCGGTCGCGATAACACTGTGGCTTTCAAAGGACAATCTTTTCTATCTGTTTAATTTCAGCTATATCGGATCTTCGATTGCACTGGGACTGTTTCTGTTCCAGCGGGAGAACAAATATGCCCGCCGGATCGTACAGCTTTTGGTCGGTACCTATATGCTGGTATATCTGGGGCTGATCTGCAATGAAAATATGCAGATAGAGGGCTTCTGGTATTATCTCTTTACGGGCGTCTTTGAGGCGGCGACCATTCATTATGCGGTGGCGAAGATCTTCGGTCCTCTGGTGTTCGGAAGAGGCTGGTGCGGATTCGCCTGCTGGACGGCGATGGTACTGGACTTTTTGCCCTATAAGAAACCGGAAGGGGAGAGAAAAAAGCTGGGATTTATTCGGTATATCACGTTTGCCGCTTCGCTGATCTTTGTGGCAGCACTTTTTCTCTGCCAGGTGGGAAATCTGGAAAGGATCATGTTCTGGGCATTTTTGATCGGCAATATCCTATATTATGCGCTTGGCGTGATCCTTGCATTTGCGTTCAAGGACAATCGTGCTTTCTGTAAATACATATGCCCGATCACGGTGTTTTTAAAGCCGATGAGCTATTTTTCACTGCTGCGGATCAAATGCAATAAGGAGCGGTGTATTTCCTGCGGAAAGTGTAAGCGGGTATGCCCGATGAACGTTGATGTGACGGACAATTCCAGAAGCCGCAAGAACGGGACGGAATGTATCCTTTGTATGGAGTGCGTGAAGGTGTGCCCGAAAAAGGCGCTGTGATATATTTTGTTTTTGTACCAATCAAACCGCTTTGTTACCATTACCAGCCATCCGCCCATTTGCAAATGCTTATAGCTGCCTTCGATAAACGATTTCGCAACAGAAAAGTTCGTGTGATAGGGAGGATTTCCATATCCACAGCCTAAGTCAAGGACTTTGCTGCCGGACTGTAATTCAATATGTTTTATCATCTGCTGCGTTCCGATATCAACCTGCTTGTAGGAGAACAGGGAGTCCAATGTGTGAAAATCATAATCGATACCATGATAATGCCATTTTACAGTAAATTTCTCCATATCCTGTTTTCCTGCTTCTTTACGAGTGCGAATATTTTGTAGGCGTCTTCGGCGCAACGGATATCGTTTACACTTTCAAAATAAGAAACAAAAGGCAGTTCGATACATTCCATCACATATGGAACGGCATTCTTTTCTGCCTCAGTTAAGTTCAGCTTTCTTCCATAACTTGCAAACGCCTTTTTTACAAGATCAAACCATTGTTCGTCCGTAATCTCCAGTTTTTCTTTTTCTGACAACAATCCGAGTAAAAAATAGCATAGATCAAAAATCCGGATATTTCTCTGACTTAGATCAAAGTCTATATAAGCGGAAAATTTACCATCGGAAAACAAAAAGTTTCCAAAATGCACGTCCCGGTGAATGAGCTGTACCGGCAAATGATCGTATAGCATTGCCAACTGCGATACGGTCTGTTCGTATTCTTCTTTACTGATAAACTTCCAGTCACTGGCTTCAAAATTGCTTTTTACCCAGCCATTCATTTCATCCAGTAAGCTGTTGTTCCAAAACACATCCACATCTTCACATTTCTTAAACGCCATATGGAGGTCAGCGATGATCTCTCCCATGATCGCAGCGATCCTGCCGTCATTCCCGATTCGTACAATATTACTTCCCGGAAGCCGTCTTGATAAAAAGCAGAACCAGTTGTCAAATGATACATATTGTTCATTATTCGTTGTAGCTATGGGTTTTCCTACAGGAATATCCATACGATCCAACAGTTGCAGTATTTTTAGGTTCCTATCCAGTATACTGAAACTTTGATACACTTTCAGTACATAATCATCCCCAACCTGCCATGTTGTATTGTATATCTGCTTTATCTCCTTGTTTTCCAATTCCCAATTACTGATAATCTGTGTGATTTTGTCCTTCATTGGTAGATTTCCTTTCCGTTGCTTTACAATAATTCTTCTGATACTGGATTCTGACAAATTATATATTTGAGATAGCCGCTTATTATCCATTCCTTCCAGATAATTTGTATAAATGTGTGCATCGCGTTTTTCCAATTCAGTTTTATACGTGGTAGGGGATTCTGCAAGGTGTTTATCTTTGACCGGAACATAAAGGTATTCTTTTTCTGTTCTTTTTGGCTGCTGAAGGGAGGTATCGTCTTGACAGCTACTGACAACAAGCATAAAATTATGACATTTGGAGAAGAATTAGATAATTTGAAACTGAGAATAGAGGAAAGTGTGCAAATCTATGAGTTTTGAAATTATCTGCTGGAGATAAACAAGTGGGAGGAGAGCGTTATCATGAATCAGAAAACGATCAGCTTGACAGAAGGATCCTTGCGTAAAAATATCCTGCTTTTCAGCCTGCCGCTGATGTGTACCAACCTTTTACAGGTGCTGTTCAATATGGCGGATGTGGCGGTAGTAGGGCAGTTTGTCGGCTCCAACGCGCTTGGAGCGGTAGGATCGACCTCTCTTTTGATCGCGCTTTATACCGGCGTCCTGATCGGAATCGCAAGCGGGATCAATATCGTCGTAGCGCTTGCAGTGGGCGCGGCGAAGGGAAAGGATATCCGGGAGACGGTACATACCGCGGCTCTGATCGCCCTTTTTTGCGGCGTTGCAGTGCTGCTGATCGGGATCACTTCGGCGCGGTTTATCCTGACTCTGATGAAAACAAAGCCTGAGCTGATCGATGCAGCCGTTTTATATATGCGCATATATCTTCTGGGAATGCCGGCGCTCGCGCTTTACAACTTCGGAAACGCCGTGTTCAGCGCGGTGGGAAATACGCGAAAGCCACTGGTGTTCCTTTCGATATCCGGCGTTGTCAATGTTGTGCTGAACCTGTTTTTTGTGATCGTATGCAAAATGGAGGTGGAGGGTGTCGCGCTCGCCAGCATCCTTTCACAGTATCTCTCTGCCTTTCTGGTGCTGCGAGGTCTGTTCGTGACGAAGGAAAACTATGGGCTCAGGATGGACTGCCTTCGGATCAACCGGGATAAGGCGATCCGCGTTCTGGGGATCGGACTTCCTTCCGGGCTGCAGAATGCTATTTTTTATGTGGCAAATCTTTTTGTGCAGATGGGCGTTAATTCCTTTGACGCAACGATGGTCGCCGGAAATTCAGCCGCGATGAACGCAGACACGCTGATCTACGATATGATGGCGGCATTTTACACGGCCTGCGGCAGCTTTATGGGACAGAATTACGGAGCGAGAAAGAAAGACCGGATCTTAAAAAGTTATCTCTGGTGCGTCTTTTATGCGTTTGCGATCGCGGCGGTGTTCGGCGCGGTGCTTGAGTTATTTGGGGTACAGTTTCTGTCGATCCTGTCGTCAGACCGGGCGGTTATCGACGCGGGGATGCTGCGGATCCGCGTCATGGGATTTTCCTATTGCGTGTCTGCTTTTATGGACGCTTCAATCGCAGCGGCGCGAAGCCTTGGAAAAAGTCTGGTTCCGACGATCATTGTCATCATGGGTTCCTGTGTTTTCAGGGTGGCGTGGATCTACACCGTATTTGCGTATTTTGGAACGACAACTTCACTCTATCTGCTGTATTTCTTTTCATTCGGACTTACGGCGCTCGCGGGAAACATCTATTTTGCGGGAGTTTACCGGAAAAAGATGCAGGAGATCGCGTAGAGCGAAATTTTTCGAAAATTCAACACAATATCGACCACAAATCCAGTTCATGATATAATGAGCGCAAAAGAAAAACAAGCGGCTGCGAAGCAGACAAGGAGCGCGAAGCGCGAGTTCTCGAGCGGGTCAAAAGCAAAAGCGTCAGCGAAAGCAGACAAGGAAATGGAAACAAAGGGGATTTATTATGAGTGTAATCAGCAGCAAGGATGTCAACGAGATCATAAGAAAGACGCTGGGCATCATCAACCAGAAAATTATGAACCACGGAGAGATCACAGGATATATTCTGTATAAGATGATGGAGTATGAGAATACCTATACAGAGCAGCATTATACAGAACAGGATATGGTAGATTACACCATGCTCGGCATACTGCACGACATCGGCTTATATAAGGAAGACAACGTAAAGAACGTGACGGATTTTGAAACGAAGAATCTTTGGCCGCATTCCATCTATGGCTTTCTGTTTCTCAAATATCTTTCGCCGATCGGCGATAAAGCGGAAGTCGTTCTGTATCATCATCTCGACTATAACCGGTATAACCTGATCGAGAGCCGCTATCTGCATGTCATTGAGCTGCTGAATCTGGCAGACAAGATGGATACCTTTTTACATTTGAAAGAAGAAAAACTGGAGAAAGACTACTTTATCAAATATGTGAACGTGAAGTTTTCCGGGGCGGCGCTGGAGCTGTTCCAGAAAGCGGAGAAGCGTTACAACATCACGGCCAATCTGGTGGACGGAACTTACCGGAAGGAGCTGGATGTGCTCCTGGCAAAGCGGGCGTTTTCCGAAAAGTACAAGAGAGGCTTTCTGGAAATGCTGGTCTACACGATCGATTTCCGAAGCGAGCATACGGTCATCCACACGCTTGCGACTGTCAATTTTGCGGAGAAGCTGGGACGACTGGCAAGGCTTACCGGAAAGGAACTGCGGGATCTGCACTACGGAGCGCTTCTGCATGACCTCGGCAAGATCGCCATCCCACTGAATATTCTGGAATCGACGGGACGCCTGAGCGACGATGAGATGAAGATCATGAAAGCACACGTGCGGATCACCGAGATGATTCTGGAGGGCGTTGTGGATGACGATGTGCTGCAGATCGCGGTGCGCCACCATGAAAAGCTGGACGGTACAGGCTATCACCGCGGACTGAGCGCCAAAGACCTGACGCTGCCACAGCAGATCATTGCCGTCGCCGATATCCTGAGCGCGCTCTACGGCAAGAGAAGCTATAAGGAGGCATTCAGCAAGGAAAAGATCCTCGCGATCATGCAGGGGGATGCTGAGAATGGCAAGATCAATGCCAATGTGGTGAACAGTCTGGTGCGCAACTACGACAAGATCATCGGAGAATTTGAGAAAGAGAAGGAGGACACCATCGGGTTGTACCTCAAGATCAAGGAGCAGTATGCGATCATGATCGAGCGGTTTCAGCGGTTTGACTGAGACAAAGGGATGAAGAAAGTGAGAGGGGATGCGCTGACGAAGATACCATTCAAGGAAAAGGAAAATAAGTTTATGGAAAAGGCAAAGGTTTATTTTACATCATTTAAGGCAACCGGAAACGAGAATCTATTGCAGAAGCTTCACAGACTTATGAAGACTGCGGGATTTGAACAGATCGATTTTCAGGACAAATATGCAGCGATCAAGATCCATTTCGGAGAATATGGAAATCTGGCATTTTTAAGACCGAATTATGCAAGAGTGGTGGCAGACTATGTGAAGGAACTGGGTGGAAAGCCGTTCCTGACGGACTGCAATACCCTCTATGTCGGAAGCCGCAAAAACGCACTGGATCATCTGGAGACGGCGTATGTCAACGGCTTTTCCCCTTATCAGACCGGATGTCATGTGATCATCGGCGACGGACTGAAGGGAACCGACGAGACGCTGGTTCCGATCGATGGAGAATATGTGAAAGAGGCGAAGATCGGTCACGCAATCATGGATGCAGATGTATTTATCTCGCTGACACATTTCAAAGGACATGAGATGGCAGGATTTGGAGGAACGCTGAAAAATATCGGTATGGGCTGCGGCTCCAGAGCCGGAAAGATGGAACAGCACTGCGAGGGAAAGCCGAGCGTGGATCAGTCACAGTGCGTAGGCTGCGGCGCCTGCAGCAGGATCTGTGCGCACGGAGCGCCGGTGATAGAGAATGGAAAGGCGCGGATCGACCATGATAAGTGTGTGGGCTGTGGAAGATGCCTTGCGGTATGTCCAAAGGATGCGATCGCGGCAGATTTCGCCGATTCCGTGGCAATGCTGAATTACAAGATGGCGGAATACAGCCTTGCCGTGTGCAAGGACAGACCGTGCTTCCACGTGTCGCTGATCTGCGATGTGTCGCCGAACTGTGACTGCCATGCGGAAAATGATATTCCGATCATCCCGAATGTGGGAATGTTGGCGTCCTTTGATCCGGTGGCGCTGGATCAGGCGTGTGCGGATCTCTGCAACCAGATGAAGCCGGTGGAAGGCAGCGTGTTGGGCGAGAATATCAAAAAGCACGGCGAAGAAGAGCATGAGCACGATCACTTCCATATGACACATCCGGACACGGAGTGGAAGAGCTGTATCGCGCATGCGGTGAAGATCGGGCTTGGAACCGATCAGTATGAGCTGAAAACAATATAGAGATCACGGGAGGAAAATGAAATGATTCTTGATTTTGATCAGATGGAGGAGAAGATCCTGCCGGAATTTAAAGGTGGAAAGAAGGAGCTCAGAGGACGCCTGTATACGGATGAGCGCGGGAAGATCATGCGCGCTACCCTGGAGCCGGGCGCGACGATCGGCTTTCACAAGCATGAGACGGACAGCGAGATCATATTTATGTTAAAAGGAACAGGAACCGTTCTGTATGATGAGGGAAAGGAAATCCTGCCGGCAGGCTGCTGCCACTATTGTCCGAAGGGGCACAGCCACAGCCTTTGCAATGAGAGCGACGAGACGATCGAGTTTTACGCGGTCGTTCCGGTTCAATAAGTAAGTGGGACAGAAAGGACAGCGAGGGACATGGACAGAACACCAGATGAGAAGATAAAGGAACTTCGCACAAGGATGGAGGAAAAGGGAATAGATGCCTATATCATTCCAACCGACGATTACCATCTTTCAGAATATGTCGGAGAGTATTTTAAGGAGCGGGAGTTTATGTCCGGGTTCACCGGATCTGCGGGAACGCTTGTCGTGACGAAGGAGCGGGTGGCGCTCTGGACGGATGGCCGGTATTTTCTGCAGGCGGCGCAGCAGCTTGCAAAGAGCGGCATTGATCTGATGAAGATGGGACAGCCCGGCGTTGCCACGGTGGAGGAATTCCTGGCGTCGGAGCTGGAGCAGCACAGCCGGATCGGATTTGACGGGCGCACGGTGACGGCGGCCTACGTCGAGGCACTTTTGAAAAAGACGGCAAAAAAGCAGATGACCGTCTGGGCGCAGGAAGATCTGGTGGACGCAATCTGGCAGGACCGGCCGGCCATTTCCAAAGAACCTGTATGGGAGTTAAAGACAGAGTATGCGGGCGTTTCCCGTGAAGAAAAATTGAAGGATCTGCGGGCACAGATGCAGGAGGAAGGAGCGGACGCCCTTCTTCTCACGGCGCTGGATGAGATCGCATGGGTGCTGAACCTGCGTGGAAACGATGTCAGAAATACGCCGGTCTTTTTATCCTATATGCTTGTGACAGGGGAAAAGGCAGAGCTTTGCGTGCACGGCGAGATCCTTTCGGATGAGATCAAAGGAAAGCTGCACGCGGCAGGCGTGGAGATCAGAGAGTACGAGGCGATCGATGCGCTCCTTGGGGCGTTGCCGGCGGGAAGCAGGATCTGGGCGAACCGGAGAAATGTCAACTATCATCTTATTGGCTGTATCCCGGATGCGGTAACGGTTTTGGACAAGGAAAGCCCGGTGGTGCTGAGCAAGGCGATCAAAAACGAGACGGAGACAGAGCACATCAAAGCCGCCCACGTCAAGGATGGGGTAGCGCTTACCCGGTTTATCTACTGGCTGAAGACGAACGTAGGAAAAGAGAAGATCACAGAGCTGTCGGCGGCGGAAAAATTAGAGGAATTCCGCTCGCAGATGGATGGTTATGTGGGACCGAGCTTCGACCCGATCCTCGGCTATGCAGAGCACGGGGCGATCGTTCATTATGCGGCGACGCCTGAGACGGATGTGCAGCTGCAGCCCAAGGGACTGCTGCTTGCCGATACGGGCGGGCATTATCTGGACGGCACGACCGATGTGACCAGAACGATCGCTCTTGGCGGGGTGACTGAGGAGGAGAAAAAGGCTTACACGGTTGTTCTGCGCAGCCATCTTCATCTGGGCGCAGCCAGATTTCTGCACGGATGCTGCGGACAGAATCTGGACGTTCTTGCGAGAGAGCCGATGTGGGAGCTTGGACTTGACTATAATCACGGAACCGGCCACGGAGTCGGCTATCTGCTCAGCGTACATGAGGGACCGCAGAATTTCCGTTTCCGCATCTCAGAGAAAATGCCGGCGGTCGTTCTGGAGAAAGGCATGGTGATCTCCAACGAGCCGGGACTGTATCTGACCGGTAAATTCGGAATCCGGCATGAAAATCTGGTCCTGTGCGTGGAAGACCAAAAGACTGAGTACGGTCAGTTTATGAAGCTGGAGCCTCTGACGATGGTTCCCTTCGACCGGGATGCGATTGATCCGGCGCAGATGTCACAGCAGGAGATCGACTGGCTGAACGCGTACCATGAGAGAGTCTACCAGACCATTTCGCCCTACCTGGAAGGGGAGGAGCTTGTATGGCTCCGCAGGGCGACAAATATTTTGACTTGTCCGTGAAATAATATTATAATGGTAACTATTCAGGATCATGCAGATCTGCTTATGCTGGAAGGAAAAGCAGATCTGTGTGGCAAAGAAACCGCAGGGCAAAGAAAGACCCTGCATAGCGAATGAGTCACAAGGTGCTGGTGAAACGATGACAACAGAAGAAAAAAAAGAAGTTGTATTTGATGATGGAAGAATAGAAGCCATAGAAGAATATCAGTCTCCGGAGGCATTGTATCAGGAGCTTATTGCGCGTGTCAGAAAATATCATCCCTCCGATGATATTTCGCTGATCGAGAAGGCTTATACGACGGCGGCAGCGGCGCACAAGGATCAGGTGCGTAAATCCGGCGAGCCGTATATCATCCACCCGCTTTGTGTGGCGATCATTCTGGCAGATCTGGAGATGGATAAAGAGACGATCGTCTCCGGACTTCTCCACGATGTGGTAGAAGATACCATTATGACGGAAAAAGAGATCGAGGAACAGTTTGGTCCAGATGTGGCGCTGATCGTGGACGGCGTTACCAAGCTGGAAAAGCTGAACTTCCACGGAGAGAACAACAACGATAAGGACGCGGAGAAACTGGAGAGACAGGCAGAAAATCTTAGAAAGATGTTTCTTGCTATGGCGAAGGATATCCGTGTTATTTTAGTTAAGCTGGCAGACCGGCTGCACAATATGCGGACGCTGCAGCATATGAGGCCGGAGAAGCAGCAGGAGATCGCAAGGGAGACGCTGGATATTTACTCCCCGATCGCACAGCGGCTTGGTATTTCCAAGATCAAGGTCGAGCTGGATGACCTGTCGCTGAAGTATCTGGAGCCGGAGGCGTACTATGATCTGGTTGACAAGATCGCGATCCGCAAGAGCGTCCGGGAAAAATACATCCAGACGATCGTGGATGAGGTGAGCGAGCATATAGAGCACGCGGGGATCAAGGCGCAGATCGACGGCAGGATCAAGCACTTTTTCAGTATCTATAAGAAGATGAAAAACCAGAACAAGACGATCGACCAGATCTATGATCTGTTTGCCGTCCGGATCATTGTAGATACCGTGAAGGACTGCTATGCGGCGCTCGGCGTGATCCATGAGATGTATAAGCCCATTCCGGGTCGCTTCAAGGATTACATTGCGATGCCGAAGGCGAATATGTACCAGTCGCTCCACACAACGCTGATCGGATCGAGCGGACAGCCGTTCGAGATCCAGATCCGTACCTACGAGATGCACAAAGCCGCAGAGTATGGTATCGCGGCGCATTGGAAATACAAAGAGGCTTCCGACGGCAAGAAAGTGGAAACGCAGGAGGAAGAGAAGCTCGTCTGGCTGCGCCAGATTCTGGAATGGCAGCGCGATATGTCGGACAACAAAGAGTTCATGAACCTGTTAAAGGGCGATCTGAACCTGTTTTCGGATAATGTCTACTGCTTTACGCCAACCGGAGACGTCAAGAACCTGCCCGCAGGCTCCACGCCGATCGATTTTGCCTACAGCATCCACAGCGCTGTGGGAAATAAGATGATCGGAGCCAGAGTCAACGGGAAGCTTGTCAACATCGACTATGAGATCAAAAATGGTGACCGTGTGGAGATCATGACTTCCCAGAACTCCAAGGGACCGAGCCGTGACTGGCTGAGCGTTGTCAAGAGTACGCAGGCGAAGAACAAGATCAACCAATGGTTTAAAAATGAGTTAAAAGAGGACAATATTGTCAAGGGCAAGGAACTGCTCCTTGCCTACTGTAAGGCGAAATCCGTCAACACACTGGAGGTTCTCACGCCGAAGTATGAGGACGCCGTGATGAAAAAGTACGGCTTTCAGGACTGGGATTCCGTATTGGCGGCGATCGGTCACGGCGGTCTGAAGGAAGGTCAGATCATCAACCGGATGCAGGAGATGTATGACAATGACCATCGCAAGGAGATGACAGACGCCGAGGTGCTGGCAGAGGTGGAGGAAAACGCCCAGATCAACCGGGGCAGAGAGCGCAAAAGCAGCAGTTCGATCGTGGTCAAGGGAATCCACGACGTCGCAGTGCGCTTTTCCAAATGCTGTAGTCCGGTGCCGGGAGATGAGATCGTCGGATTTGTCACAAGAGGAAGAGGAATTTCGATCCACCGGACGGACTGCGTGAATGTGCTGAACCTGCCGGAGATGGAGCGGCTGCGGCTTATCGACGCGGAGTGGCAGCAGGGAGCGGAAGCAGAGAAGAACGAGAAATATCTGGCGGAGATCAACATCTTTGCAACGAACCGGAACGGTTTTCTGGCAGATGTATCGCGCGCGCTCACAGAGAAGGAGATCGACATTATCGCACTGAACACCAGAACAAGCAAACAGGGTATGGTGACGATGTCGATCAGTTTTGAGATCCAGAGCCGTGAGGAACTGCAAAGGATCATCGATAAGATCCGCACGATCGAGAGCGTGATCGATATTGAAAGAACTACGGGCTGACGCACCGCAGACAGACGGGGCAAGACCGGCAGGAGGTAAGAATGGGTGAATTGAAGATCGGCAGTCTGACGCTGGGCGTGTGCCAGACAAACTGCTATTACGTATACAGAGAAGGCTCCGGGGAGGCGATGTTTTTTGATCCCGCCGACCGGGGGGAGGAGCTTTATCGTGCCATGCAGGAAAAAGGGCTGCAGGTCAAGGGAATCCTGCTGACGCACGGGCATTTTGACCATATCTGGGGCGTGGAGAAACTCAGGGAGCTTTCCGGCGCGCCGGTGTACGCCTGCGAGGCAGAGAAGAAGCTGTGCGGCGACGCGGCAGCGAATGTGTCGGAGCAGGCAGGAAGACCGTGTACGGTGGAGGTCGATCATTATCTCAGGGACGGAGAGGAGATCACGATCGCGGGGATCACCTGCCGGATGATCGCAACGCCGGGACATACCGCGGGAAGCTGCTGTTATTATTTTGAGGAAGCCGGATTCTTGATCTCCGGAGACACGCTTTTTGAAGAGTCAGTCGGCAGAACGGATTTCCCGACGGGAAGCATGAGCGATATCGTGCGGTCGGTGAAGGATAAGCTGTTCCGGCTTCCGGATGAGACGAAGGTGTATCCGGGACACGGTGAGGCGACGACGATCGGTCACGAAAAAGAGTACAATCCGTTTGTACAGTAGTTATGGGGGAAGTATGGAAGAGCAGAATAAGATCGCGGTCCTGAACCGGGACGTGATCAAATACATAGCGATGGTTACAATGCTGCTCAATCACATTGCAACCATCTTTTTGGAGAGCGGAGCGCTGCACGACGCCTTTGAGTTTATCGGCTACTTTACCGCGCCGGTCATGTGTTATTTTCTGGTGGAAGGGTATCATTATACCAGATCCAAAAAGAAGTACGGACAGAGGCTTCTGGTGTTTGCCTGCATCTCGCAGATCCCCTATCACTTTGCCTTTCAGTTTGGGAATCTGAATATGATCTTCACGCTGTTCATCTGTTTCCTGATCCTGGTGGCGCAGGAGAAGATCGCAAACCCGACGATGTGCCGGATCGTGAAGGTTCTGCTGATGCTGGTGACGATCTTCAGCGACTGGTCGGTCATCGCCGCTTTCTGTACGATCCTGCTGGATGAGGCGTGGAATGATAAGAAAAAGATCATGCGCTGCTATGGGAGCGTCTACCTGCTGTTCGCTTTGCTGAATCTGATGAACCGGCTCGGGCAGTACGGGCAGGAGCAGCTTCTGCAAAGCATAGGGTTTGCCCTGCTTTCCGGGGTGGCGATCCTCTGCGCTGGATTTACTGTGTGCTATCTTTACAATGGAAAGCGCATGGAGCATGGAAAGAATCTTTCCAAGTGGTTTTTCTATATTTTTTATCCGGGACATCTGTTTGTTCTCTGGATGATCCACGTTTTATAAAAGTTTACCTTGCACAAATGGGACAACTATGATAAACTAAAGTCTGCATGACATTAGGAGGTACAGAAATGGGAGCACTTAGAATTACGTTGACAATTATTTATATTATCATATGTATAGCGCTGATCGTGCTGGTATTGATGCAGGAAGGAAAGACAGCCGGGCTCGGAGCAGTGAGCGGAGCAGCAGAGACATACTGGGGACGGAACAAAGGAAGATCCATGGAAGGCAAACTTGTGAAGATCACGACCGGTCTTGCCATTGGATTTATGGTATTGGCTGTTGTTCTGAATCTGACTCTGTTCTAAACAAAGACTGCCGTGCGAAAGCATGGACAGGTGAAATGGAAATGTTTGGATAAGGCGCTCTTGCAAAAGGGTGCCTTTTTGTTATGGTGACGAGAAAATGCGAGCTTGTGCAGGCGCATTTGGAATCGCACGGATCATGAGGAAAAGGAATGACAGATAATCGGGTAGAAGAAAGAAAAAAGATCATATGCGAACTGGTGAATGACGAGCAGTATGTTCCGATGAAGGAGAAGGAGCTGGCGGTGCTTTTGCAGGTATCGAGAGAGCAGCGTCCACTTTTCCGGGAAATCCTACAAGCCCTTTTGCAGGAAGGAAAACTGCAGCAGACGGCGCAGGGGAAATACTGCAAGCCGGATGAGAATCAACTGATCGGAACGTTTATCGGGAACGCCAAGGGATTTGGCTTTGTGGAAGTAGAGGGACGGGATGAGGATCTTTACATCCCGGAGGAGAAGGTGAACGGCGCTTTTCATCAGGATAAGGTGGTAGTCGCCCTGACACCGGGACAACGGGGAAAGCGGCAGGAGGCGGCGGTCCTCAGAATTCTGGAGCGGGGGATCAGACAGGTCGTAGGAACCTATGAACAGTCGCAGAATTTCGGTTTTGTGATCCCGGACAACAGTAAAGTGGGGACGGACATCTTCGTGCCGAAGGAACATGCAAAGGGCGCGGTGAACGGTCACAAGGTGGTCGTTGAGCTGACGTCTTACGGCGACGAGAGACATAAGCCGGAGGGAAAGATTATCGAGATCCTGGGTCACATCAATGATCCGGGCGTGGATATCCTTTCGATTATCAGGGGGTACGACCTCCCGGTGGAATTTGGCGAAAAGGTGATGAACCAGGCGCAGAGAGTCGCGGATGAGGTGACGGAGGCGGACTGCAGCGGAAGGACAGACCTGCGTGCGGTCCAGATGGTCACGATCGACGGGGAGGACGCCAAGGATCTGGACGACGCGGTCAGTCTGGAGGTCGACACAGCGGGAAACTATCATCTGGGCGTGCACATAGCGGACGTCTCCAATTATGTGCAGGAAAACTCGGCGCTTGACTGGGAGGCGCTGGAGCGCGGGACGAGCGTATATCTGGTGGACCGCGTGATACCGATGCTGCCGCACCGGCTTTCCAACGGGATCTGTTCGCTGAATCAGGGAGAGGACCGGCTTTCGCTGAGCTGCCTGATGACGATCAGCCCTAAGGGAGAGGTGACGGACTATCAGATCGTGGAATCGGTGATCCGTGTGGATCGCAGGATGTCGTACACTTCGGTCAGAAAGATCCTGGAGGACCGGGACGAGGCAGAGCGGGAACAGTATCGGGAACTGGTGCCCATGCTGGAAGAGATGGAGAAGCTGGCTGCGATCCTGCGGTCGAAAAGACACAAGAGAGGCTCCATCGACTTTGACTTTCCGGAGGCGAAGATCCTTCTGGATGAAGAGGGGAATCCTCTTGAGATCAAACCGTATGAGAGAAATGTCGCAACGCGGCTGATCGAGGATTTTATGCTGATCGCCAACGAGACGGTGGCGCAGCATTTTTACTGGCTGGAGCTTCCCTTTGTATATCGGACGCATGAGAAGCCGGATCCGGAGAAGCTGATGCGTCTGGCGACCTTTATCCGCAATTTCGGTTATCATATCAAGCTGACCGGGGAGGAGATCCACCCGAAGGAATTGCAGAAGCTGCTGGATAAGATCGAAGGGACGCAGGAGGAGGCGCTGATCAGCAGGCTTACCCTGCGGAGCATGAAGCAGGCGAAGTACACGGTGGAATGTACGGGGCATTTTGGACTGGCGTGCCCGTATTACTGTCATTTTACCTCCCCGATCCGCAGGTATCCGGATCTACAGATACACCGTATCATTAAAGAACAGATCCGGGGAAGACTCAATGAGAAGCGGATCGAGCATTACCGGGAAAAGCTGCCGGACGTGGCAAAGCACGCATCCAGGATGGAACGGCGGGCTGACGAGGCAGAGCGGGAGACGAACAAGCTGAAAAAAGCAGAGTATATGGCAAACCATATCGGCGAGCGCTATGAGGGCGTGATCTCCGGCATTACCCAGTGGGGAATCTACGTGGAGCTTGCCAATACCGTAGAAGGAATGATCCATGTATCGACGCTGCCGGGCGATTACTACTACTATGACGAGATCGTTTATGAGATGGTCGGAAGAGAGACAGGCAGACGGTTTAAGCTCGGCGAAACCATGCAGATCCGGGTAAAGGGTGTGGATCGCTTCACGCGGACGGTGGATTTTTTGCTGGATGATGAGGAAGAGACAGAGGATCAGGCGTAGCCGGTCAAAGACAGAGAGAAAGAAGGTGACAGTATGGCGAAAGAGGCAATGAAGCTGGTTGCAAATAACAAAAAGGCGTACCATGACTTTTTTATAGAAGAAAAATATGAGGCGGGACTTGCCCTGCACGGGACAGAGGTGAAGTCGCTGCGGCTTGGCAAATGCAGCATCAAGGAGGCGTTTGTCCGGATCGAGAACGGCGAGGCTTTTGTGTACGGGATGAACATCAGTCCCTATGAGAAGGGCAATATTTTTAACAAGGATCCGCTGCGGGTGAGAAAACTTCTCCTGCACAAGATGGAGATCCGCAAACTCGCCGGGAAAATGTCAGAGCAGGGATACACGATCGTTCCTTTGCAGGTCTATTTCAAGGACGGAAGGGCGAAGGTGGAGATCGGTCTTGCCAAAGGTAAAAAGCTGTATGACAAGAGGCAGGATATCGCCAAAAAGGATCTGCGCAGAGAACATGAGCGAGAGTTCAAGATCAAAAATCTGGGATAACGGTCAGCGCATGTCCTTCTATCGGGGACAGTTCGGGCACAACAGAATAAAAAGTGAAAAAACGACGGTTTTTACCATGTTTTTTGAACTGTCTTAATGCAAATTTAACACATTAGTGATTGCGAAGAACGAAGGATAATGCTATAATATAACCGCATAAGGGCCAGTCAAGGTTTCGACAGGGGTCTTGCAGCTGGAGAAGCTATCCGCAGGCTGATGCGTCAAATCGCGAATCTAAATATAAACGCTGAAGATAATTTAGCATACGCTGCCTAATGGCAGCTGTCCGCCTTAGTGCACCTACACGTTAAGATGCGGGCATCGACTATGTAGGAAACGACGCCGGTGATGCCTCTGCCCGGCGGGCGTATCAGAGGCTACTGAGCACAACGGGGTGTCTGCCTCCTGATGTGTAAGGGAACGAGGAGTATTCCACAATGACAGAATATGATAGTAGAAGGACAGGGAATGGGCTTTTGGACACGGGTTCGACTCCCGTCTGGTCCACTGAAAACAATGTGATGCGGATGCCGGTTGGCGCGGTATCCGGTCAGAAGGGCGTGTACTATGGCGATGAAAAATGGAAAAACAAAAGAGAGAGCAGGTCAGGTTGGTCTGATGCAGTCAGTCAAGACAAAAATGGTCCTCATGGTCGTTGCGGCGATGGTGGTCCTGGGGCTGATGATCTCACTGATCTTTGCAGTGAATGTACAGAATCATCTGATGGATCTGAACCAGAATTATCTGTATGACCTGGCGGTTGCCTACGGTATTGAGGTCAACGACCAGATCGATGTCATCGGATACAACACGGCGACTGACTACAATAATCTGGCGAGATCGCTGGGCGAAGTGAGGCTGGCAGATGTGGAATCCAGCTACGCTTATCTGGTATCCGAGGATGGAACGATGCTCTATCATCCGACAAAGGACAAGGTGGGACAGCCTGTCGAAAACGAAGTGGTGAAGAGTGTTGTAGAAAGACTGCAGGCCGGAGAGAATGTTGAACCGGAGGTGGTTCAGTATCGTTTTAAAGGTACGATGAAATATGCAGCGTATTATGTCACGGACATAGGACACTGTATCCTTGTAATATCTGCGGATGAGAGCGATATCCTGCAGTCGGTGCGCAGGGTGACGATGATCGGAAGCGTCTGCGCAGTCGTGCTGGTGGTCGCATTCTCAGTGTTCGCATACCTGTTTGTGAACAGCACGATCACACCGATCAAGCGTGTGACGGAGATTGTCGGCAGGCTGGCACATATGGACTTCACAGAGATCGAAGGACAGGATAAGCTGGTCAAGAGAACCGATGAGACAGGAATGATGAGCCGGGCGGTCGCAGAGCTGAGAGCGCAGCTCGCAGAGATCGTGTCCAGTCTGAGACAGCAGAGCACACAGCTTTTCAGCGCATCGGAGTCTTTACATACGAATGCTTCCGAGACGGCAAGCACGGTAGAGCAGGTGGAGAAGGCGGTTTCCGAGATTTCGGAAGGAGCGTCCTCACAGGCAGATGAAACGCAGAAGGCAACGGAAAATGTAATCCTGATGGGCAACATGGTGGAGGAGACGAGCCAGGAGGTTGCAAACCTCATTTCCAATGCCGACCATATGAAGAAAGCAAGTGATGAGGCAACGGCAACGCTGGCAGCGCTGGAGAAGATCAACCAGCATGCCAAAGAGGCGATAGATGTCATTTATGAACAGACCAACACGACCAACGAGTCGGCGCTGAAGATCAGAGAGGCGACTTCGCTGATCACATCGATCGCAGAGGAGACGAATCTTCTTTCCCTCAATGCGACGATCGAGGCGGCAAGGGCTGGAGAACAGGGGCGAGGCTTTGCGGTTGTAGCTTCCCAGATCCAGAAGCTGGCAGAGCAGTCGAACGAGTCTGCAAGACAGATAGAGAACATCATTGATTCGCTGATCTCGGATTCCCAGAAGGCAGTAGAGACGATGGGAGAGGTTAAGACCATCATGGAGAGCCAGAGTGAGAATGTCGAAAAGACGGACGCTATCTTCACGGAGGTAAAGAGCGGTATCACCAGTTCGATCGAAGGAGTCAACAAGATCGCGGACAAGACCAAGAGACTGGACGAGGCCAGAGTCAACGTGGTGGATGTCGTACAGAACCTTACAGCGATCGCCGAGGAAAATGCGGCAAGCACGGAGGAAACGTCTGCTTCCGTTACAGAGGTAAGCAATATCGTGTACAATATTTCCGAAAACGCATCCCAGCTCAAGAATGTGGCGGACGGACTGGAGCAGAACATGAACATCTTCAAGATGTAGGATGTCTGACGGCAGAAATTTAAGAAAAGAATGGAAAAGGTGTTCGGGTGCAGACTTGCCCGGACGCCTTTTTTTCGATATAATAGAGATACGGTGTACAGATGAAAGGAAGAATTGCGAAGGAGAAGGGGCAGCTATGGATTATAAAGAAGAGGATTTCATTGTAGACGGCTATAAATTTGCGACGATAGCGGATGCGGAGACCGCCAGAATGGAGCTGAAGAAGATCGATAATTTGGGACAGCATCTGGATTACCGGAATCCGCAGAATGTGTTGATGATCTATAACAGGGCGATCGAAAATAAGATCTTTCTTACGCCGATCGGCCTTTCCTATCTGCAAAGCATGCAGGATGAAATGATAAAGTGGGGCGTTCCCAAGGAGAAGATACAGCCCGTGCCGCTTTATGGCACGTTCAGCAATAAGACAGAAAACAGCCTTTCGATCCGCAGAAGCATCGCGTCCAGAAAGCCGAAGGCAGAGTACCGGGGAAGATTCCTTACTTCGGTCTGGATCAATGTTCTTCTGATCGCCGCAGTCGTTGCGATGATCGTCATAGCGGTTCGCAGCGACACACCGAATATGCTGAACTACAAGTCAGCGATACTGAATGAGTACTCAGAGTGGGAGCAGGAGCTGACCGAGAGAGAGAGCAAGGTGCGCGAGGCAGAGCGAAGATTGGATATAGATCCCTGAGCGGAAGAGAATAGGAAAGGAAGCATGACAGATGGATAGTCTGAAAATACTGGTGGTAGATGACGAAAGCCGTATGAGGAAACTGGTGCGGGACTTTCTGGTAAAGAGCAACTATACGGTGATCGAGGCGGAGGACGGTGCGCAGGCGCTGGACCTGTTTTTTGAACAGAACGATATTGCACTGATCATACTGGACGTGATGATGCCTAAGATGGATGGCTGGCAGGTCTGCAAGGAGATCCGTGAGTATTCCAAGGTGCCGATCATCATGCTCACGGCGAAGGCGGACGAGCGGGACGAACTGCAGGGATTTGAACTGGGTGTGGACGAGTATATCTCGAAACCGTTCAGCCCGAAGATCCTGGTGGCGAGAGTGGAGGCGATCCTGAGACGGACGAACCAGGCGAGCAAGGAAGACATTCTGGAGGTTGGCGGAATCCGGATCGACAAGGCGGCGCACAGCGTCACAGTAGACGGAGAGCCGGTGGAACTGAGTTATAAAGAGTTCGAGCTTCTGACGTATTTCCTGGAGAATAAGGGGATCGCCCTTTCCAGAGAAAAGATCCTGAACAGCGTATGGAACTACGATTACTTCGGGGATGCGAGAACGATCGATACGCATGTCAAAAAGCTGCGGAGCAAGCTGGGAGCGAAAGGTGATCTGATCAAGACCATCTGGGGGATGGGTTATAAACTGGAAGCGTAAGAAGAGTCTGCCATAATTGGCAGGCTTTTTTCATTTGACAGGAAATGAGAGGAAAAGGGTTGACAACGCCAAGTGGTTAGTCTAAACTAACTGACGAGGAGGAAAATAATCATGTTTTTGGAAATAAAAGGGATCAAAAAAGATTTTGGAGAGGGCGAGAACCGGGTCGAGGTGCTCAAGGGAATTGACCTTTCCGTGGAAAAGGGAGAATTCTGTGTCCTGCTTGGACCGTCCGGTTCGGGCAAGTCTACGCTGCTCAACATCATCGGAGGGATCGACCGGGCAAGTGCCGGGAGTATTACGATCAACGGTGAAAAGACCGAGGATATGAACGAGAAACGGCTGACTACTTATCGGAGAAAACACCTGGGATACATTTTTCAGATGTATAATCTGATCCCCAATCTTACCGTGCAGGAAAATATCGAAGTCGGGGCATATCTGAGCGATGCGCCGCTCGACGTGGATGAACTGATCGAAACGCTTGGGCTGACCAGACACAAAAAGAAACTGCCGAACCAGCTTTCAGGCGGTCAGCAGCAGAGGTGCGCCATAGGAAGGGCAATCGTCAAAAATCCGGATATCCTTCTGTGCGATGAACCGACCGGAGCGCTTGATTACAATACGTCGAAGGAGATTTTGAAGCTGATCGAGACGGTAAACCAGAAGTACGGGAATACGGTCATCATGGTGACGCACAACGATGCGATCAAAAATATGGCAGACCGCGTGGTAAAGCTGCGTGACGGTCAGATTCGCAAAAACTATCTGAATGAAGAAAAAGTCAAGGCAGAAGAGCTTGACTGGTAAGGAGGCGGACAGATGAAGAATCCATTGAGAAAACGCCTCCTGCGTGAGATAAAAGGAGATTTCGGAAAATATCTGGTAATCTTCTTTTTGTTTGTTATGTCCATCGGTTTTATTTCCGGCTTTCTGGTGGCGGATAACAGTATATTGAAAGCCTACAAAGACGGCTTTGAAAAATACAATGTGGAAGATGGCCATTTTGTGACAGAGCGCAGGATGAACAAGGCGCAGAAAAAGGCGGTAGAGAAAAACGGAGTGACTGTGTACGAGCAGTTTTATACGGAACAGGAGACAGATACCGGCGCGAGAGTGAGGATCTATGGCGAGAGGAAAACGGTAAATACCGTGTGCCTGATGGAAGGGGAACTTCCGTCTGCCAAAGATGAGATCGCGCTGGATCGTATGTTTGCAGAGAATAACGGAATCGAGATAGGAGAAACGCTCAGAACAAAGGAGAGCGAGTGGAAGGTGACGGGAATGGTAGCCCTGCCGGATTACAGCTGTCTTTTTGAGAAGAACAGCGATTCCATGTTTGACGCCAAGATGTTTGGCGTGGGGATCGTGACCGGAGAGTGCTTTGCAGAACTGGAAGACGAGGCGGTGCATTATGATTACGCCTGGAAGTATCAGCAGAGCCCAGATACAGATATACAGGAAAAAGAGATGGCGGAGGATCTGATGAACGCGATCAACGCCGAAGTCGAACTCAAGGACTACGTTCCATGTTATACCAATCAGGCGATCCAGTTTACCGGAGAGGATATGGGCGGCGATAAGGCGATGATGATCGTTCTGCTCTATATGGTCATCGCGATCCTTGCGTTTGTGTTTGCGATCACAACCTCAAATACGATCGAGAAGGAGGCCAATGTGATCGGCACCTTGCGGGCAAGCGGCTATACCAGAAGCGAGCTGGTGGCACATTATATGACGATGCCCTGCATGGTGACGCTTGTCAGCGCGGTACTTGGGAATATACTTGGCTACACCTTTATGAAGCAGATCTGCGTCGCCATGTACTATGGCAGCTACAGCCTGCCGACCTATCAGACGATCTGGAATATGGATGCGTTTCTGTATACGACCGTGGTTCCGGTAATCCTGATGACGCTGATCAATTTTGCGATCCTGTCCAGACAGATGAAACTGAGTCCTTTGCAGTTTTTGCGGAGGGATCTCAGCCGCAGGAAGAAAAAGAAGGCAGTTTATCTGAGCCCTAAGATCGGCTTTTTTACCAGATTCCGTACAAGGGTTGTATTTCAGAATATGTGGAACTATCTGATGATGCTGATCGGGATCCTGTTTGCCAATCTGCTTTTATTGTTCGGACTTTCCATGAGGCCGATCCTGGCGAATTTCCAGGACGAGGTGACGGACAACATGATCGCCAAGTACCAGTATCTTCTGGATATGCCGATAGAGGGTGTGAGCGATAAGTACAAGCTGGAAAGTCTGTTGACGCTGATTACCTTTGAACAGGAGGTGGAGACAGACAACCCGGACGCAGAGAAGTTCAGTGCTTATACGCTGCGGACAACGGATGAAAGCTATATGCTGGAGGATATCCTGATCTACGGGATCGAGGGGAACAGCAGATATATTCCGCTCCATTTAGGAGAGGAGGATGTGTATGTTTCCTCTGCCTATGCGGATAAGTTTGGACTGAAGACCGGAGATGAGATCACCCTGAAGGAAAAGTACGAGGATACGACCTATACCTTCCCGATTAGCGGGATCTACGATTATGACGCCGGGCTGAATATTTTTATGACCAGAGATCACCTGAACGATGTTTTTGATCTGGGAGACGGCATGTTCGGAGGGTATTTCAGCGATTCGGAGATTACAGATATCGACGCGCAGTATATCGCGTCGGTCATCGATCAGGATGCGCTTACCAAGGTGAGCAGACAGCTGGAGCTTTCCATGGGAGAGATGATGAATCTCATATGCGGATTCGCCGTACTGATTTTTGCTGTGCTGGTATATCTTCTGAGCAAGATCATCATAGAAAAGAACGCGCAGTCGATCTCCATGACGAAGATCCTCGGGTATTCCAAGGGGGAGATCGCCAGACTGTATATTCTGCCAACATCGATCGTGGTGGTCGGCTGTGTGCTTGTCAGCATCCCGATCGCATATGAGCTGATCGGCGTGATCTGGAAGGTGATGGTTCAGACGATGATGTCCGGATGGCTGCCATATCAGGTGCCGGACAGGGTGTTTGGACAGATGTTTGCGATAGGTTTGCTGTGTTATCTGGCGGTTGCGGTCTTTGAATTCCGACGGATCGGAAAAGTACCGATGGATATGGCACTGAAGAATGTAGAGTAGGAGTGAGAATGTGATGAGACAGAATATTTGGAAATATAGGATAGCAGAGAGGGCGGCGCTGTGTGCGGGCGTGTGCGCACTTCTGCTGACCGGATGCGGGGATCAGCCGGCAGAGGGGACGCAGACGGCAGAGAAACAGGATACACAGGAAGAGAGCGGGAACGCAGACGAGGAACAAAAGACCTACGAATATGAAGAAAGCGGAATGGACGTGGACAAGGAGGAGTCCGTCTATGTGCTGGCGGGGACAGACGGAACGCCGGATGAGATCAAGGTGACGGTCGCTCTCAGAAATCCGGGAAAGGACAGCAAGATCGAGGATACGTCCATTCTGACGGATATTGTGAACAAGGAAGGCGACGAAGAGTGCGTGTCGGTCGGAGAGGATGCCTACGAGTGGGAAAACCATGGACAGGATATCCACTATGAAGGAAAAGCGGATCCGGCAACGGAGCTTCCGGTGGAAGTGAAGGTCACATACTATCTGGACGGCGGGGAGGTATCCGGGGAGGAGCTTGCCGGAGCGGACGGAAAAGTGAAGATCCGTCTGGACTATACAAACAATACCGGAACGGAGGATGGGATCACGCCGTTTGCCGCAGTGAGCGGGATGCTTCTGGACGGGGAAAAAGTAAAGCATGTGGAGGCAGAGAACGGAAAAGTAAAGTACATGAACGGAGATTATCTGGTCTACGGAATGACCGTTCCTGGTCTTGCCGATGTGCTGCAGCTTGACGACATGAGTCTTACAAAGGATCATGAGATAGAACTGAACGATTATATGGAGGTATCCTTTGACGCGACGGACTTCGCGCTTGACTTTACGGCGACGATGTTTTCCAACAGTGTTCTGGAACAGGAGAACTATGAGGATATCACAGAGCAGCTCGGCGATCTGGCAGACAAGATGGGCGACGCTGTGGACAGCACCGGTGAACTGAAAGAGAAGATCGGGAAGCTGCGGGACGGCGGAAAGAGTCTGCGTCAGGGAGCCGATTCGCTAAACGAGGGGCTGAACCAGGTAAACGCTGCGCTCGCGCAGATGGCGGCGGCAGATCCTTCCCTTGCACAGATCTCGCAGGCGGTATCGGAGCTGGCGACCGGAAGCTCCGGACTTGCGCAGGGCGTAAAGAGTTATACGCAGGGCGTGGAAAAGGCGTGCGACAGTCTTACCGGGGACGACGCAGAGGAGAAGGATGGAGACAGCTACGAGACGCAGGAAGAAGAACTGCGGGAGCTGATCCGCAAGATAGACAATATAAAGGAGTCCGATGCCGGGTATCAGAACTTCAGCGGAATCGGAAAAGGAAAGACCGGTCAGGTATCCTTCATTATCGAGACGCAGGAGATCAAATAGCCAATATTTTGTTATCGATTTTATAAAAAGTTCAGAAAAAGTGTATTGACATCAAATTTTCAGGTCAATATACTTTTTTTGATATGCTGATCTTTTACGACAGAAACAGAGATGGTTCTGAAAATAAAAGGAGTGCGGATACCGATTTTTTCGGATCGTTAAAGAAGATGTGGAGGATAATATGCTCGGAAAATTTAGTGTGAAGAAGCCTTATACAGTGCTGGTTGCGGTGGTGCTGGTCCTTGTGCTGGGGATCGTTTCATTTATGAAAATGTCGACCGATCTGCTGCCGAATATCAGCCTGCCCTATGTCATCGTGATGACGCCGTACCCGGGAGCGAGTCCGGAAGTGGTAGAGATGGCGGTCAGCAAGCCGGTGGAGGCGTCGATGGCAACCGTGAGCAACATAGAGCAGATTTCTTCCATATCCAGCGAAAATTATTCGATGGTCATTCTGGAATTTGCCCAGACGGCGAACATGGATTCCGTGTCGCTTGAGATCCGGGAAAATCTGGATCAGATCAAAAGCTACTGGGATGATTCGATCGGAAATCCCGTGATCATGAAGATCAACCCGGATATGCTTCCGGTGATGATAGCCGCTGTGGGCGGGAAAAATATGACGACGGCGGAGGTGACGTCTCTGACAGAGGACGTTATCCTGCCGGAGCTGGAAAGTATCGAGGGCGTAGCCTCGGCGAGCGCGACAGGACTGCTGGAGGAGAGCGTCAACGTCATCATCCGCCAGGACAAGATCGATGCGATCAACAGCCAGGTCTTCGGCTCCATAGACGAAGAGATGGAGGAAGCCAGATCAGAGCTGGAAGAAAACCGGCAGGAGATCTACGACGGACAGGAAAAGCTGGCAGAGGCAAGGCAGGAGCTTGTTGATTCGGAGCAGGAGCTGGCAGACAGCCGGACGGAGCTTGACGATAACAAGAAGAAGCTGGAGGATTCCAGAAAAGAGCTGGAGCAGGGAAAAACAGAACTGGCAGACAACCGTCAGAAGATCGAACAGGGAAAACAGGAGCTGGCGAACAAAAAAGAAGAGACAAAGTCACAGCTCGCAGCAGCGGAGACACAGATCATTACAGCGAAAGCAGATCTGGAGGCGCTCAAGATCCATCTCACGGCGGAGATCGCAACCTCACAGGCGACCGTCAAAGCCTACGAGGAGCTGGGAAAAAATATTGAGAAGCTGCAAGGGCTGCAGGACAGTATCAACAGGCTGGACCAGATGAATCCGGGAAATCTGTCGGACGAAGATAAGGCTTTTCTTACCGGACTTTTGCAGGAATCCGGGAATGTCCCGGAAAATATAGAGGAAATGCTTGCGGATCCGGCACAGGCAGGAGCGCTGATCGCGCAGCTGAAAAGCAGTCTTAGCAGCGCGTTTGACGCGGCTGGCGGCGCGGCAACGCTGGCGGCTCTGAAGGAGTCCTATGCCGGCATGGCGGCGACAGCCGAGGCGGCAAAACAGTCGATCCAGGCGATGCAGAAGCAGCTCGACGAGGTGAATCAGAAGATCAGCAAGCTGGATGAGGCATTGCAGGAGCTATATAAGGGAAATCTGACAGCGGCGACAGAGCTCGCCGGAGCACAGACCAGCTTAAGCCTTGGAGAAATGCAGCTTGGCTCGGCACAACAGCAGCTGGATACGGCTGAGTCGCAGTTAGAGTCCGGAGAAAAGCAGCTGGAAAGCGGCTATGAACAGCTTGACGCGGGCGCAGAACAGATCGCGGACGGCTATGAGCAGATAGAAGAAAATGAGAAGCAGCTTACGGACGCCCTTGAACAGCTTGCAGATGGAGAGCAGGAGCTGCAGGATGCGTGGGATCAGGCATACGATAAGGCGGATATGAACGGTGTGCTGACCGTCGAAACGGTGGAGTCATTGCTGGCAGCACAGAATTTTTCCATGCCTGCCGGATATGTGACGGAGGAGGGAATCTCCTACCTGATCCGTGTCGGAGATAAGCCGGAGGACATCGAAGCGCTGAAAAAGATGCCGCTGATGAATCTGGAGATGGACGGCGTGGATGTGATCACGCTTGGAGACGTCGCAGACGTCTTTATGGTGGACAACTCGGATGCGATCTACACAAATCTGAACGGGTCGCCGGGCATCATGATCTCGATGCAGAAACAGACCGGTTATTCGACGGGAGATGTGTCCGACCGGATCCTTGCAAAGTTTGATGCGCTGATGGAGGAAAACCCGGATCTGATGCTTGTGACGCTGATGGACCAGGGTGTGTATATCGATCTTGTGATGAATTCGATCATCAGTAATATTGTGTTCGGAGCCGGACTGGCGGTGCTGATCCTGATCCTTTTCCTGAAGGATATCCGGCCGACGGCTGTGATCGCCTGCTCGATCCCGATCAGTATCGTGACGACGATCGTCTGTATGTACTTCAGCGGGATCACGCTGAACGTGATCTCTCTTTCCGGTCTGGCGCTTGGAATCGGTATGCTCGTGGACAACTCGATCGTCGTGATCGAGAATATCTATCGACTGCGAAACGAAGGAAAATCGGCGCTTGAGGCGGCAATCGAAGGAACGAAAGAAGTGACCGGAGCGATCATTGCCTCCACGTTGACGACCGTGAGCGTCTTTTTGCCGATCGTGTTTACAGAAGGACTGACCAGACAGCTCTTTGTCGACATGGGACTGACGATCGCCTATTCCCTTGGGGCAAGCCTTCTGGCGGCGCTGACTGTCGTACCGGCTATGGCGTCAAAGACTCTGGCAAAAACGCAGGAAAAGAAGAGCGGAAAGTTCTATGAGGCGCTTTGCAGTGGATACGGCAAGGCGTTAGAGGCAGCGCTGCGCCACAAAGCGGTAGTGTTGATTGCTGTGGTGATCCTGCTTGGCGTCAGCGCCGTGGGAGCGTATGCCAAGGGAACTGCCTTCATGCCCGATATGGACAGTACGCAGATGACGATGAGCGTGACACTGCCAAAGGATACGCTGCTGACGCACACCGGTGAGGTCTGTGATGAGATCGTGCTGCGGCTGATGGAGAGAGACGATGTGGTAGACGTCGGTGCTATGTCCGGGACAAGCTCGATGGCGGCGCTGACCGGAAACGGAGATGCGCAGACCAACGCCGTGGATATTTATATCTCGCTGAGCGAGGATAAGAAACAGAACAACCATGAGATCGCCGCGGAGATGACAGACGCTTTGCAGGATATCTGCGAGCGGGAACAGGCGGAGATTAGCATTGAGACTTCTTCAATGGATATGAGCGCCCTGGGAGGAGAAGGCATCACCATTCAGGTACAGGGAAGGGAGCTGGATACGCTTCAGGAGCTGGCACAGCAGGTAGCGGCTGTCGTAGAGTCGGTGGAAGGAACCTGTGATGTGTCGGATGGACTGGAGGATTCGACCGGCGAGCTGCGTATCACGATCAACCGGGATAAGGCGATCGAACATGGACTGACGGTTGCCCAGATCTATCAGCAGATCGCGTCCAGACTTGCAGATGCGACCAGTGCGACGACGCTTGAGACGGAGATCCGGGATTATGACGTCTATGTCAAAAAAGAGGGGGACAGCACGCTCACCAGAGAACTGGTGGAAGGTCTGACGATCGAGAGGACAAAACAGGATGGTACGAAGGAGAAGATCCCGCTCACGGAGATCGCCACATTTACCGATAGCATTTCGCCGAAGGCGGTGAACCGGATAGATCAGAACCGGTATATCGCAGTTACGGCAGGAATCGCAGATGGCTATAATGTGGGACTCGTTTCGGACGTTCTGAATGAAAAGCTGGCAGATCTGGAAATGCCGGACGGATACCGTCTGGTGATGAGCGGAGAGAATGAGATGATCGACGAAGCGATGGGACAGGTTTACCTGATGCTTCTTCTGGCGGTGATCTTTATCTATCTGATCATGGTCGCGCAGTTCCAGTCGCTGCTCTCGCCGTTTATCATCATGTTTACGATACCGCTTGCCTTTACCGGAGGCTTTTTGGGGCTGATCGTCAGCAACAGCGAGATCAGCGTTATTGCACTGATCGGCTTTGTCATGCTGGCGGGCGTGATCGTCAACAACGGAATCGTTCTGGTGGACTACACCAACCAGCTCAGGGAGAGCGGCATGGAGATGCGGCAGGCGCTTCTGACAGCAGGACGTACAAGACTGCGCCCCGTGCTGATGACGGCATTGACGACGATCCTCGCTTTGTGTACCATGGTATTCAGTAAGGATATGGGATCGGAGATGGCAAGACCGATGGCGGTCGTCACGATCGGAGGTCTGCTTTACGGAACGCTTCTGACACTGGTTGTCGTACCTTGTATCTATGAGCTGTTTGGCAGAAAGCGCAGACATGGGGGCAAAGATGAAATACTCGATTAAAAGGCAGTTTGCATTTATCTTCACAACGCTGATCATTGGGATCATTCTAGTATGTCTGATCCTGAACACTACATTACTGGAAAAGTACTATATCAACCGGAAAGCGACCGCACTTGAGCGGGCTTACAACAGCATCAATGCTGCGTCCAGGGACGGGGACATCAAGACCGAGGAGTACGATATTGAGCTGCAGAAGATCTGTGGAAAATACAATATCAATGTGGTGGTGGCGGACAGCGACACGAAAACGATCAAGGCGTCGATGAACGAGCCGCAGCTTTTTATCAACCAGCTTCTGAAAAATATCATCAACGGGGCGGGAGAGGACGATCTCATCAAAAAGACGGAGAACTACCAGATGCAGATCGTCACCGATTACCGGACGCAGACAGAGTATATCGAGATGTGGGGGCTTCTGGACAACGGCTATATTTTTATGATAAGAAGCGCGCTGGAAGGGATCCAGGAGAGCGTGTCCATATCGAATCATTTCCTCGCCTATGTCGGGATCGGTGCGATCATTATCAGCACGATCCTGGTATTCTGGTTTTCCAGCCGGATCACAAGACCGATCCTCAAACTGGCGGAGATCTCCGGGCGCGTCAAGCATCTTGATTTCGAGGCGAAGTACGAGGGCGACGACAAGACGGAGATCGGCGTGCTGGGCAATAATATCAACGAGATGTCGGAAGCTCTGGAGGAGACGATATCCGAGCTGAAAACAGCCAACAACGAACTGAAAAAGGACATTGAAAAAAAGAACGAGATCGATGAGATGCGTAAGGAATTTCTCTCCAACGTGTCCCATGAGCTGAAAACGCCGATAGCGCTCATCCAGGGATATGCGGAGGGTCTGAAGGAGGGCATCAATGACGATGCGGAGAGCCGGGACTTTTACTGCGATGTCATCATGGATGAGGCAGCTAAGATGAACACGATGGTGAAGAAGCTCCTGACGCTGAACCAGTTGGAATTTGGCAATGAGGTGGTGGCGATGGAACGGTTTGACATCACGGCGCTGATAAAGAACTATATCGCTTCGTCTGAGATCCTGCTGCGCCAGAAGGAGATCACTGTCCGGATGGAGGACTATGGTGCAATCTATGTCTGGGGCGATGAGTTCCGCGTGGAGGAAGTCTTTATGAACTATTTTTCCAATGCGATCAATTATGCGCAGGGGGAAAAGGTGATCGATGTGAAGATCCTTCAGGAAGAGGATACGGTGAAGGTATCTGTCTTTAATACCGGCAATCCCATCCCGGAAGAAAGTCTGGAGCACCTTTGGGAGAAATTCTACAAGGTGGATAAGGCGCGCACGCGGGAATACGGAGGCAGCGGGATCGGACTTTCGATCGTAAAGGCGATCATGGAATCGCTGAATCAGCAGTACGGCGTGGTCAATTATGAAAACGGTGTGGAGTTCTGGTTTACGCTGGATGCGCACCAGAAATAAAGAAGACGCCAGGTTTCGATAAATAATTTGTCAGAAGAAAAAAAGTAAGGTATAATAAAACGTAACGGTTCGGAACCAGATATGGATGCCTTCCGGCACGGGCAGTGTGAAAAGGAAGGCAGATAGCGGGGAGAAACGGGGTTAAAAATTGGTTTGAATGACTTTGGGGGCGTCGCGCTTTCTGGATAGAAAGAGGCGGCTGCCGCGAAAAGCGGACAGGAGAACAGAAGTGAAAAAGAGGAAGATTGTTTTATGCGGCGTGGCTGCGGCTTTGGCACTGACCGGATGCGGGGCGACAGTACCGGATCTGACACAGGAAGAGACGGAGATCATTTCGGAGTATGCCGCCGGAATTCTGATGAAGTATGATAAGGACAATGGAAGCAGGCTGGTGGATCTCTCCCAGGAAGAGACAGCGCCGGATGCAGAACCGCCGGCACAGGCACCGGAGAGCGATGTGGCTGCAGCGGAGACAGAAGAAGCGCCCGGGGGAACCGGGGAGCCCGGACCGGCCGAAAACAATGCGACCGTCATTGATCAGTCGCAGACAGAGGCGATGCCGGCAGCTTCTATTGAAGAGTATTACGGGATCTCAGACTTTACATTTGCATATACGGGATGCGAACTGATCGATTCCTACCCGGAGGATTCCGGGGAAGAGGGCGCAGTCTATTTCACGATGGATGCGACGGAGGGAATGAAACTTCTGGTCGCAAAATTTAATGTGACAAACCAGAGCGGTAGCGAACAGACTCTGAATATGATGGAGCACAGGGCAAAATTTAAGCTCGCTGTCAACGGGGACGCCGGAAAACATGTGCTTACGACGATGCTGCTTAACGATATGCAGAATTACAATGCCCAGGTGGCGGCAGGAGAGACGGTGGAGCTGGTAAGTATCATTGAAGTGCCGGCAGACACCCAGGTAGATTCGCTTGCTTTGATCCTTAGCGGCGGAGACGGGACAGTCACCTTACAGTTACAATAGGGGAATCGTCACTATTTGTTATATAATTCAAAAAAATGAAAAAAATTGAAAAAATCTGTTGACAACCCCAAATGGGGGTGATATACTCAAATTCGTTGCTGAGGAAAACACCGGACAACCACTGAAAAAGAAATAAAAAGTTGTTGACAAAGGGTGAGCGGTTGTGATAAGATATTTTCGCTACTCACTTGAAAGGTGAAAAGCAACAAACGTGAATAACGTACAGCACCTTGACAAATAAACAGTAATGCAACCCTGAAAATTCAAGAAACAGATTTTGCAGCGCGCAGCGCTGGCAGATGACGGGGCGACACTTCCGAGCTTGCTCGGGAAGGGGCGCAACGACAGATGCGGACAATGCGGAGCATTGCAAAATCGTACGTGAGCGAGAAGCTCTGCTTCGAGCCTGCGTAAAAGAGAATTATTCAGAGAGTATCGAACAGATACAACCTAAACAAAACAGTAGACGGACAAAGAAAAGCCAAGCAGCTTATCTTAGATCCGGATCGGACGACACGGAAGTGAATGAACAAATAAACATTTGCAGAGTTCACGAAGTGAAATCTTTTTTAAGAGAGTTTGATCCTGGCTCAGGATGAACGCTGGCGGCGTGCCTAACACATGCAAGTCGAACGGAGTTGTCTCGCTGAAGCGAGCTTGCTCAATTCTTGAGACAACTTAGTGGCGGACGGGTGAGTAACGCGTGGGTAACCTGCCATATACAGGGGGATAACACTTAGAAATAGGTGCTAATACCGCATAAGCGCACAGTGTCGCATGACACAGTGTGAAAAGCCGAGACGGTATATGATGGACCCGCGTCTGATTAGCTAGTTGGTAAGGTAACGGCTTACCAAGGCGACGATCAGTAGCCGGCCTGAGAGGGTGAACGGCCACATTGGGACTGAGACACGGCCCAAACTCCTAC
>CAKRSV010000014.1 GCA_934401915.1 uncultured Lachnospiraceae bacterium | reverse complement strand
AAGGCTCCATGGTCAAGCGGTTAAGACATCGCCCTTTCACGGCGGTAACACGGGTTCGATTCCCGTTGGAGTCATTATTTGATAGTTTCAATTTATTTATCGGCTTTGCTTTGTCAGATAGCAATGACCCGCAAGGGTTTGCGGACCTTTAGCTCAGTTGGTTAGAGCAACCGGCTCATAACCGGTCGGTCCTGGGTTCGAGTCCCCGAAGGTCCATTTTTATAAGTAGTCTGGCCCGATGGCTCAGTTGGTTAGAGCGCCGCCCTGTCACGGCGGAGGTCGTGGGTTCGAGTCCCATTCGGGTCGCTAAAAGTATTCGCTTGCTATGCGTTGCGTGTATTTCAAGCGAATCTTTTCATTCTGTAGTAGCAGAAATAAGGGATCTTAGCTCAGCTGGGAGAGCATCTGCCTTACAAGCAGAGGGTCATAGGTTCGAGCCCTATAGGTCCCACTTGATTACTGAATCAGTAATCTGCCGGCGTGGCGGAACTGGCAGACGCACAGGACTTAAAATCCTGCGGGACTAACCTCCCGTACCGGTTCGATTCCGGTCGCCGGCATCAAAAAGCATTGCACGATAGTGCAGTGCTTTTTTGATGCCCAAAGAGCGGAATCAAGAAAAATGATCTATATCAAGAAGCAAAAATCAACCACCAGTAAATTTATTCAACTAAAAACCACTTCTATTCCATTGTCTCACAGGAAAATATCATTTATAGTAAAAGCATAGCAGGCACACAAGATCTTGAAAGCGGGGAAAACGCTATGAGTGGAATCCATTTATCAAAAAATTTAGTACAGCAGCGTCGAAAGGCAGGCATTTCGCAGGAAGAACTCGCCAACTACCTCGGAGTGTCCAAAGCGGCGGTTTCAAAGTGGGAGAATGAGCAGAGTTTTCCGGATATTTTGCTGCTTCCGGAGTTGGCGACGTATTTTAACATATCCGTAGATGAACTGCTCGGCTATGAGCCACAGCTCTCCAGGGAGGAGATCCGAAGGCAGTATGTGCGATTTCGGGACGCCTTTGAAAAACGGGAGTTTGCGGAGGTGCTTGTCGAATGTAAAGAGATGATCAGGAAATATTATTCCTGTTATCCGTTTTTGCTGCAAATGGCGGTTCTTCTGATGAACTATGCGGTAACTATGCCGGAGAGGCAGGATGTCATGGAATATGTGCTGGAGCTTTTGCAGAAGGTACGCCAGGAGAGCGACGATCCCAATGATGCAAAGGACGCGATAAGTGCGGAGGTGTTGTGTTACATTATGATGAACAGAGCGCAGGATGCGCTGGCGCTGTTGGACGAGGATATCCGGCCGATCTCGCAGGAGACGGAGCTTTTGGTGCAGGCCTATCAGGGGCTTGGCGAGATGGAAAAGGCAGAGAAAGCATTGCAGGTTGCCATGTATCAGCATCTGATCCTGCTGATCGGGGACGGAACATCGCTGCTTCTTTCCAACATGCAGAATCTGAAGAAGGCGGATGAGCTGATGAGGAGACTTGATATACTGGCGGATACGTTTGAACTGGATCGTCTGCATCCGAATGTGATGGCGTCCTATTATCTTGTCAGCGCCCAGGTCTGCTGTGTGAACCAACAGAAGGAGCGTGCGCTGGCGATTCTGAAACGATATGTGGATCTGTGCACCAGGCATTTCTTTCCGTATGAGCTTCGCGGAGACAGCTTTTTTGACCGGATCGACAGCTGGTTCCAGGAGTTTCCGCTGGGAATACAGGCGCCGAGAGGTGAGGCGACAATCAAGAAATCCCTGATAAGCGGTATGTGCGAAAATCCTTTATTTCAGCAGCTAAGAGACAGCGAGCAGTATTTACAATTAGAAAAGAGACTTCAAACGATTTTATAAGAAAATTAGTGTGCGCAAAAAGTGTGCGCAGAAACGGAGACTATTATGACATACATTTCAGATCAGGCAATCCAGTGGAAATTGATCGCTGGTGCGCTGGATATACTGATTCCGATTTTGGTACTTGTGGTGTGGAAAGTGAAGAAAAAGGGAAGCATCCTGCCGGCGTTGGCAGGCGCGGGAATTTTTGTGGTGTTTGCCATGGTATTAGAGGGGATTCCCAAGGCGATATTTTTTGGCGGAACAACGGCGCTGTCCCGGTATGTCTGGGAGCATCCGGCAGTCTATACGCTGATTGGATGTCTGCAGGCGGGAATTTTTGAAGAAGTGGGAAGATTTGCAGCATTTCGATTTTTGCTGAAGAAATATGAAAAGCGTGAGGACGCTATCACCTACGGGATCGGACATGGCGGCATTGAGTCCATTCTGGTGCTGGGCTTTGGAGCGATCAGCAGCGTGGGAATGGCGTCGATGGTGAACAGCGGCACACTGGATCAGGTTCTGGCAGGACTGAATGAGGTACAGGCGCAGTCAGTACAGATGCAGATCGCAACGCTGGCGGGATACGGAGCCGGCAGCATGGCGCTTGAAGTGCTGGAGCGGATATTTGCCATGACACTTCATATTGCCCTGTCGGTTGTGGTCTTTCGTGCGGTAAGAGAGAAAAAGATCGACTATCTGTTTGTGGCGATCGTACTTCACGCCATTTTCGATGTGCCGGCAGCGTTGTGTCAGTGCGGAGTTCTGGGTATAGCGGTGTGTGAGCTGCTGCTGCTCGTCATGGGTGCAGCGTGTGGATGCTTTGCAGCAAAAATGTATGCAGCCATGAAGGAATAAGCCGGAGATATTTCTGAATAGTGCTTGCCGTGACATACGCTTTACAGAAAATAATGGCATAGAAAGCGAAAAAATGTTGTTGAATTGCGCGTTTATTGCTATAATAAGAGAAAACGGAAGTAGGAGGAAAGAAAAATGTCAGTAAATGTATGTCCAAAATGTGGAGCTCCGTTAGATCCCGGTGCGGTGGAGTGTAAGTCCTGTGGAGAGAGGTTCACTGTACAGCAGAATGGGTATGCACAGCCTCAGACGCAGCAGATATATGTGACGGGAATCAATCCGTCATGGCCGGTTAAGAACAAGCTGGTAGCTGGAATTCTGGGAATCTTTTTTGGTGGACTCGGCGTGCACAAGTTTTATTTGGGAAAAATCGGTATGGGTATTTTGTACCTGTGCTTTTGCTGGACCGGCATACCGGAGCTTGTAGGTTTTATCGAGGGTATCATCTATCTTTGCTCAAATGATGAGAATTTCCAGTTGAAGAATCACGTAAGAATAGGTTAATAAAAAGGCAGGAGCAGGGAGACAGCCTCCGTTTGGAGATGTCTCCCTGTTTTTTGCGTAATAGGAAAACGCACGCACTTGTGCAGGTGCATTTGACGACCGCTAATCAGAGCGGGATTCGCAAAGCGTATCTCGTCTCTGCGTCATGGAAACACATTTTACGCAAAGGCATATAAAATGAAACTAGGTATTTTGCCTATAAAAAAATAAAAAAAATAATTTTTTATAGCAAAAAGCTACAAAAGCATAAGAAAAAGTGGTATATTAGTACTATATCAAAAAACTGGAAAGGGGATAGAAAATGAAGAATCTAAGAGTACGTCACAAACTGGATATCATTCTGGTTTTGGTGGTATGTATGATTGCCGGATCGGCATTTTGCGCGATAAAGGGCATGAACTCCATTGGAAAAGGAGCCGAAGCAGCCATAGAAGCGGAAATGCGGACGCAGTATGACAACCAGATCAAAGAGCAGGTAGAGAATGCGATCTCGATGCTCGAACAGTATAATGCCGCATATGAGGCGGGCGAGTGCACTTTGGAAGAGGCGAAAGAGCAGGGTGCAAATATGCTTAGAGAATTGCGTTACGGCGAAAACGGATATTTCTGGGCAGATGACACCGAGGGAAATAATATTGTTCTTCTGGGAAGCGATACCGAGGGAACAAACCGTATGAATTCCAAGGATGCCAATGGCTATGAGCTGATCAAGGGGATCATTTCCGCAGGAAAGCAGCCGGATGGCGGTTACTGCGATTACGTGTTTCCGAAAGAAGGCGGAACAGAGCCGCTGCCGAAACGGAGCTATTCCAAGCTGTATGAGCCGTTCGGCTGGGTAGTCGGCACCGGAAACTATACGGATTTCATCGATGAGCAGCTGGCAGAGGAGCAGAAGACGATCGAGAGCACGACTACCAAGTGGGTGACGTTCATGTCGACGTGCATCGGAGTATTCTTCGTGGTCACAGTAGTTGTAATGATATACATAATCATAGATATTACTTCCGCGTTGAAGAAGGCATATGCTTACGCCGGGGTGATGGAAAGCGGTAATATGACGAAGCGTGCCAGCGATGTTATGCTTGCGCGTAAGGATGAGTTCGGAAAACTTGCGGCTGCCATGAACAGCTTGTCCCTTACCTTCGACACGCTGCTCGGAGATGTGAAAAAAGACAGTATTTCGCTTGCCAACGATGCGCAGGTGGCAATGGATAAGATCAACCAGTTGAACGACGAAGTAGAGAGTGTATCGGCAGCGACGCAGGAGCTTTCAGCAAGTATGCAGGAGACAGCAGCTTCCGCACAGCAGATCGATACCATCTCACAGGAGATCGAAACCGTGTCCAAAAATATTGCGGAGCGTTCACAGGACGGTGCGCATAAGGCGGTGGAGATCCATGAGCGGGCTGAGAAGGCGAAGAACAACATGAACGCCGAGTACCAGAAAGTAAAAGAGATGAAGGACCGCATCAGCGGAAGCCTGGAGATCGCGCTCAAGGATGCGAAGATCGTGTCCAAGATAGACGAGCTTGCCGAATCAATCATGAGTATCACTTCCCAGACAAACCTGCTTGCTTTGAATGCTTCCATCGAGGCAGCGAGAGCTGGCGAGGCTGGTCGCGGCTTTGCGGTGGTAGCCGATGAGATCCGCAATCTGGCAGAGCAGTCCAAAGCGACAGTCGAAAATATTCATGAGGTTACGCAGGCGGTCAATGTGGCAGTCAAGAACCTCTCGGAAGATTCCGAACAGCTGCTGGAATTCGTATCCGTTGACATTTCTGCAAGTTTCAATGACTTTATGGATGTAACAGATGCGTACAATGACGACGCAGCCTATGTGGACGAGCTGGTAACCGATTTCAGTGCAATTTCCGAAGAACTGCTTGCATCAATCGAGAATGTAATGGAGTCGATCCATGAGGTTGGAAAGGCAGCGGACGAAGGCGCGATAGGAACCTCTGAGATAGCCGAGCGCGGCTCAATGATTGCACAGAAGTCGAATGACATGATCGAAGCCATCCGCGATGTCGGCGAGAGCTCGCACGATATGAAGGACGCGACGGCGAAATTCACGATTACAGAATAACTTGTTCTTTCAAAAAGGTTTGCCGTGTGGCAAACCTTTTTTGATGAATTGAAGAGAACCCCTTGACATCTGGACACAAAATCATTATAATAATTTTTGTTGTTGAGATGTGCGCTTAGCTCAGCTGGATAGAGCGTTTGGCTACGGACCAAAAGGTCGGGGGTTCGAATCCTCTAGCGCACGCTACTTAGAGAGCCGGAAACCTAGTGAAAACAAAGGTTTGCGGCTTTTTGAAAAGATACAGGTTAGCCATATCTAACCAATAGTCTTTGCGGATACGTGTCAGATGCGTGAAAACGGAGGAAGCATGAAATGAAGGAAAAAACGAATCTTTCCGGCGTGCCGGAGACGATGCTGCAGACCATTTACGCCAGAGCCAGAGAAAGTCATGGACGCGGTGCGATCCGTGACCAAAAGGCGGAAGAAATTATCGGAAATCTGGATTATGATTTCTCTCTTGCGGAGAAAGATGCCGCTATGCACAGTGGTGTCATTGCCCGAACCATTGTGCTGGACCGGCTGACAGAATCGTGGCTTGCGCTGCACAAAGACGCGGTGGTCATCAACATCGCCTGCGGGCTGGATACCCGCTGCTATCGGATGACAGGCTTTTGTCATTGGTATAATCTTGATCTGCCTGAGACAATGGCTCTTCGAAAAAAGCTCCTGCCGGAAAGCGGCACAATCTCGCAGATCGCCATGTCTGCCATGGATGACTGGGGCGATGCGGTCGCGGAGCAAAATACACCGGCGCTGATTATCATCGAAGGGCTGACCATGTATCTGTCGGAAGCAGATGTGCGGCAGATTTTTGCGGTGATTTCGCGCCGATTTGAGAACGCAGCCGTGTTTGTAGAAATCATGAACCCAATGGTGGCACATCGTGTCCGGGAAAAATCCATCGAGGGAAGCCGTGCCAAATTTACATGGGGCGTGAAAAACGGCCCGGCGCTTGCAGCGCTGCTGCCGGATTTCTGCTTTGTGGAGGAACACAGTCTGACCGAAGACATGGAGGTATTTGAACCGATCTATAAGCTGCTGGATAAGCTTTCCGCAGTGCGGAATATTTCCAATAAGATCATAGTTCTGGAAAAGAAGGCGTAAAGAATGCTGTTGCAGGCAATTCTGGAAGGACTGCTGGCGCTGTTAATGGTCTGCCTGCTGTGCCCTTAGCATAATTCTGGCATAGAAGATGCCATCCTGATAAGAAAAGGTACTGGCTCCGCCGGATTTTTCTGCAATGTGCCGGATGGACTGCGTGCCAATACCGCTTCCAATCCGTTTGGAGGATTGAAATGCGTCGTTTTTCTTATTTATGATTCCGTCAAAAGCATTTTCAACCTGAATCAAAAGCAGATTTTTGCCATGCAGATAGGCGGTCAGCTTGATGTGACGCAGGGAAGGAGAGATCCGCAGACTTGCCTCCAGTGCGTTTTCCAACAGATTGGAGAGTACAAGGCACATATCCATTTCGTTGACAGGAATCTGTGCAGGGAGATCAAGCTGTGTGATGAATGGGATCGAGTTCTGTTTTGCTAATGCACAGTAATAGCTTATCACACTGTCGGCAGCCCGGTTTTCGCACAGTCCCGTATCAAGAACCGCGATCCGGGAAGTGGTTTCGGTGAGATAGATCCGGAGCTTTTGCAGATCCCCCTCATCAGCCAGCACGGAAAGCTGGTTCAGGTGATGGCGCATATCATGTCTTGCCTGCTGTGCCTCCTTGATGGAGGTTTTCAGATTTTCATACCGCTGCTGCTGCATGGACAAAAACTGGTTCTCCTGCTGCAGCCGGGCATTCCGGTTCAGACTGTCTGCCATCATCAGAAAAACAGCATTAAACCAAAGCAGCAGGATAAGGAAAGCAGCGCTGATAACGATGTATCCCTGCAGCACTCTGCCGGTATACAGGGTGCTCTGGTAACGTGGAATCATAAAGAGATTCAGGGCAATGAAAACAAGTGGGAGAATCCAGAAAACATACCATGTCTGTGCAAAATTTTCATCCTCCACCATCCTCTGTACCGTGTGCGTTGCGGGGTAATACGCGAGGAGGACGAACAGCCAGCAGAGTGCATTGTAGCAGATGACCGCCCGGAGGCAGAACCATGGCTGGTTTTCCGTAAGGTGCATATCAATCAGGATAGCAGCATTGACTGCTCTTGAGAGGCTTTTGAGGCAGGAAAATACCGCACAGACGGATAAGGCCACTGAGCCGGATTTCCACAGGGAAATCCGAAGTGATTTCACGTAAACTGCGGCAGCAGAAAGTACAAGAAAGGCAAATGCAGGCATTGTGGAGAGGCAGCGCTTGTAGCATAATGATCCCAGGGCAGCGGAAAGGAACAGAAGCAGTGGGACGAGCCATATAAGAATTTTTTTCAAAGGCTGCCTGAGGTAGGAGCTTACCGGAAGGTAGGCCAGCAACAGCCCCGGTATCACAGCGCAGAGCTCCAGAATGGGGCACAGAATATCGGTCATTACAGCTCCCTCCTTTGCAGCAGGTACTCCATAAAGGTCTGGCGAGCACTTTTTAACTGCTCCTGGCTGACAAACACTTGGTTTCCGTCATCCATGAGAAAGGCAGCATCCGCAAAATCGACGGCATGCTCCAGATTGATGATACTGCCGCGTCCGCATACAAAAAAACATGGCTCTGTCCTGAGCGGTTCAATAAAGGACTTGAAGGACAGGCGGGTGGCAAGTGTTTTGCCGGCAGTGGTGTGAATATAGATCATGTGGGCAAAATGCTCCGCATAGACAATATTTTGAAAGCTCAGCCGGATATCGCTTCCTCCTACCTTTAGTTCCATGTACTTGTCCGGGCGGGGAATCCTGGAAAGGAGCTCATCAGTCAGATGGTCAAGTGCATCCTCCGTAAATGGTTTTACCAGATAGTGAAGCGCACGTACCTGAAACCCTTCCAGGGCATGGTCGGTTGAGGTTGTGGTGAAAACAAGCAGACAGCGCGTGTCCAGGCAGCGCAGCTGTTTTGCTGTTTCTATCCCGTTTATGCCGCTCATGTAGATATCCAGAAATGCGACCGTGAAGGGCTGGGCTTTCGCTGCTTCCAGAAAGGCTTCGCCGTCTGCATATTCAAATATGTCAGCCTGCACATTCCGGCGCTGCAACTGCTTTTCCAGCCGGGTTTTCAGCAGACTCCGTTCTTCTGCAAGATCATCTATAATTGCAATTCTCATTGAAAAGGAAGTCCCCCCTTCATAACACCTGATGAAATTACTATAACACAATTTGACAGATCCAGACAGGGATTCGTGCCATTATCCTGCCTTTCGTGCCAACCTGCTTGAAATAGCAGGGATGCTCCTTTATGCTTGGAACACGGGCATAAAAATGTTTCAGGAAAGGAGAGAGTCTGTGTATCGTATTGCCGTGCTTGCAGAAGAAGAGACAGAGGGACAGTATTATGTGGAGCAGATTTCCCGCTTTTACAGTGAGAAAGGCATCTTTCCCCACATCGTGCAATATCAGGATCAGGAGTGCTTTTTTGAAAATGTGCAGAAGACCGCACCCACCAATGTGGTGATTGCATTTTCCGGTGTGGCGGGACTGGATGTGGCAGAGCATCTCCATGCACTTGATCCGGCATGCAGGATCATATGGTGCAGTGATCTAGATTTTTCGCTGCACGCGTACAGACTGCGGGCAGACTATTTTCTACTGAAACCGGTTGCCGAAGGAGCATTCAGACAGGGACTGGCCAACTGGCTTGAATGGGATAATCTATGACCAGGTTTTGAAAAAATAAAATGGAGGAGTATGAAATGAAAAGAAACAAAGCAATCCAATCCGCGCTGTCGCTGGTGCTGGCAGCTACGCTGTGTGTGCCGATGACGGCCTGCAGTACAGAGCCGGCCGGGGAAGCCGGGACACAGACGGAGGAAGCCGGAGCACAGACGGAGGAAAACGGAGCACAGGCAGAGGAAGCCGGAGCACAGGCAGAGGAAGCCGGAGCACAGACGGAGGAGGCCGGGGCACAGACCGGAGCAACCGAAGCGGAGTCAGAGAATACTGCAGTTCTGCCTGTGAAAGCACTACACTCGAAGCGTGTGGATGAGAACCCTTATATGGCGGCAAGTGATGCAAACATCCACCATGATGGTTATAATACAGATTCTACGGACGAAATTCTGCCGCTGGGCATTTATCCGGAGATCAATGTCTCCTATGAGAAGACTAATGCAAACGCCTCCCCGGCGATTTATTTTGACAGCTACGGTCATGCCGTGGCGCCTTTGCTCGGCGGTATTGCAATCCGTGATCTGGACGCGGAGGAGACACAGACGCTGGGTTATTTCTCCCCGAAGCAGCATGATGACGGGAGCTATGTGATCCAGAGCTCATATACCTTTCTGGATTCCGAGAACCGCATCGTGTGCCCGACCAGCAACAACCATGTGCTGATGCTGCGGGCAACGGACGAGGAGGGAAATGTGCTGCCCGAATTTGAGAAGGTGCTGGATATTGATATCAAAGCGGCAGCAGAGGCCTCACTTGGCAAGACGGTGGAGCAGAATCTTCTGTCTGTAGTATTTGACTATGAGGGAAACCTCTGGTTTGCAACAGGCGGTTTCCGGATTTACCCGGAACGTGAGCAGCAGGGTGTGATCGGTTATATTGCACGTTCTGCGATTGATGAAATCCTGGCTGGCGGGCAGACAGATCTTTCGAAGGCGGTTTATGTCTATGACTTGACACCCGGAGAGGGTGCGGAAAATGGAATCGCAGCCTCTAAGGATGGTGCGGTGATCCTGACAAATAAGAACTGCTATCTGCTCCGTGCAAATGACGGGGTAGAGGCAGTATGGTGCACACCGTATGAGAGTGTTGGCGCGAAGGTCAGCGCCGAGGGAGATAAGACGACCGGAGGCGGTCTTGCATGGGGCGGCGGCTGCTCCCCGTCACTGACACCTGATCTGGTTATGCTTACGGACAATCAGGATCCGGTCAACCTGATGGCACTGGATATGAAGACGGGAGAGGTTGCTGCAAGCCTGCCTGTGCTGGATGACCTGCCGGAGGGATATCAGGTTGCGGTTGAAAATTCGGCGATTGTCTATGATGACAGTGAAGGAACCGTCAGCACGATCGTGTGCAACTGGTTTGGCGCAGGCAATGCGGCTCTGGCTGATCCGGACAGTGACTCCTCGATTCAGAGCTATGCCAATATTTATGATATGAACTGGCTGATGAAGGGCAACATTATGATTGCGCCCGGCGTGGAGCGTGTTGATACCGTCAAAACAGATAGCGGCTATGAGATGAAAAGTATCTGGTGCAGAAATGACCTGAGTGATACCTCTATTATGAAGCTTTCCACGGCAACCGGATATATTTACGGCTATGTACAGGATGTGGAAAGTGGTATGTGGCAGTATATCATTCTTGACTTTGAAACCGGCGAGACTGTATTTTCCATGGATGTCTCGGATAAGTACGGCTATAATAACATGGCTATCGGTATGTATGCCGGAAACAGCGGCAATGCGCTGTATTGTCCGACCGGATATCTGGAACTTCTGCGCCTGCAGGATCGGTTTTTGTATCTGCCGGAGATGCCATATCGTGAGGCTGATCTGGATAAAGCTGCGAGGAACGTGCTGACGCAGGAACAGTTTGAGAAGGATGGCGGAGAAGGAAGCGTTGGAAGCTGGCGCTATACGGCAGGGATAGAAAATGTACATCCCAACACTACGGTTGCGCTCCGGATGAACAACCTTTCCGGCAATACCTCGGATCTGAAGCTGTATGCGTATGGCGCGGATGGCAGTCTGACAGAGGTTTCCTCTGAGCTGTGGAGCATCACGGATGAAATGGGCGCTCCTGTGGAGTCTTTGTCCGATGGTACTCTGTATGAGGTCCGCGTAAATGTTGCTGATGGCGGCGAGCTTGATCTGGACGAGACAGAAAAGGAAATCCGTTTTTCCGTGGTGCTTGGAAAATAAAGTGCAGACCATAGACGGATAGCGGAATGGAAACTGTATAGAAGGTGCGTAGTAAGGGGATAAACATAACAAAAAGGAAATCCCGGCGTGAATGTCAGAAATGGCATTTGCGCCGGGATTTCTGCATGATGGAAATGAGAGAGTGCAGAAGCAGGGAAAAAAGAGGGGAAACAAAAAATAAAAAAACGCTTGACAAATCCTTCCATGCTCCTTTATAATCAGACTCAACAAATAACATAGTATTCCTACTCGTAAAGTATAGAATAGAAACCTGATAAGGATTGAAACAATTTTTTTCGATCACGGAATTTGTGTCTGTGCATACCCGGCACAAATCCGCACACGCAGGGAACGGGAGCAGAAAAGGAGAAGAACATGAAATTCAACAGATTGATGTGTACCGAAATGAACATGTGTTGCTGCAGAGATACTAATTTGATACATATCGTGTTTATTTCATGTGCATTCGGTTCCTGAGTTTGTGATAACATATCGTCACGAGGCTGCCATAAGCATATGGCAGTCTTTTTTTGTTATCGCGACGAGGAAAATGCACGCATTTGTGCAGGGGCAATTGACGACCGCTGATCAGAGCGACGAGGAAAATGGAGGATAAGAAAATGAGTGAGTACAGATTTGATACCAAGAGGATCCATGCGGGATATGACCCGAAGGAACATTTTAATTCCGTGAACTATCCGATCTATCAGACCGCAGCGTTTGATCTGGATACGGTGGATCATGCGAGAGAGCTTTGGACGGGAGCTGCATCCGGGGGAATCTATACGAGAGTTGGAAACCCTACGGTGGCGATACTGGAGCAGCGGATCCTGGAGCTGGACGGAGGCGTGGCAGCCGTCGCAGTCTCCTCGGGAATGACGGCAATCAGTTTCGTGGTGTTGCTGCTGGGGCAGGGAGGAGGCAACATTGTCTCGGCGTCTTCCCTCTACGGAGCGGCGCAGGAGTCGCTGACACATTTTTTCCCGAAGTATGGAGTCACAACAAAGTTTGTGGAGGACAGGGATGATGTTGCGGCTTATGAAAAGCTGATCGATGAAAACACCAGGGCAATCTATTTGGAGTCGATCAGCAACCCGAATATCGAGGTCTATGATTTTGAAAAGATCGCGGAGGTGGCGCACCGGCACGGAGTACCGCTGGTGGTGGACAACACGGTGGCAACCCCGTATCTGTTCCGGCCGTTTGACCATGGAGCGGACATCATCGTATATTCGGCGACTAAGGGGCTGAGCGGTCACGGAAATACGATAGCGGGTCTGGTAGTCGAGAAGGGCGGCTTCTCTTACAGCAAAGAGAGATTTCCGCAGTTCCATGAAAAATCGTGGAAGATGAGAGATCTGAACGATCAGGAGAGAACCCCGTTGGAGTTAGCGCCGCAGTCGCCGGTGGTAGCGTCACTGAAGGTGTTTTTCATGGAGTTTTTCGGAGCGAATCTGGGATGCTTCGACGCGTATCTGGCATTGCAGGGAATCTCGACTCTGTCGGAGCGTCTGGGCAGACAGGTAGCCTCCACAGAAAAAATTATTGAATTTCTGGAGGAGCAGCCGCAGGTGGAGTGGGTCAGACATCCCCATGCGAAGGGCAGCAGGTATAAGGAGCTTGCAACCCGGTATTTTCCAAAGGGAGCGGGAGCGATCCTTTCCTTCGGGCTTAAGGGATCGAAGGAGCAGCTAAAGCAGTTTGTGTCGGAGCTGCACGTATTTTCCCACCATGTCAACATCGGGGATGTGCGTTCGCTGATCGCTTACCCGGCGGCGACCACACATACGGAGTTACTGCCGGAGTCACGCAGGCTTGCGGGTATTGAGCCAAATCTGCTGCGTCTTTCGATCGGTCTCGAGGATGTGGACGATCTGATCGAAGATCTGGCGCAGGCATTACATAAAGTGTACGACGAAAAATAACAGGATCAGGACAGGAGGAGAGAAAAATGGCAAAGGAATTTGAAGGAAAAACGATATTTATCACAGGAGCAGGAAAAGGACAGGGAAGAGCGGTTGCTTTGGGATTTGCCGGGCAGGGAGCAAATATCATCGCGTTTGATCTGGGACAGAAGATCGAGTATCCGGCGTACAACCGTTCCTCGAATGAGGATCTGGAAGCCCTGAAGGATGAGGTGGAAAAGCTGGGAAGCCGGATCGTTATCTACGCAGGCGACGTCCGGAATGAGGAGGACGTCAAGGAGGCGGTTGCAAGAGGCGTCAAGGAGTTTGGCGGAATCGACATTCTGTTCAGCAATGCCGGGATTGCGGCATACGGATATTCCTGGGAGCTTACCGAAAAAGAATGGGATTCGATGATCGACATTAACCTCAAGGGAGGATGGGTCACCTCCAAATATGTGATCCCAGAGTTTATCAGGAAAAACAAGGGCGTGATCATCTACAATTCTTCGGTGGCAGGACTGAGAGGAATGGGGCGTATGAGCCACTATGCAGCGTCGAAGCATGGACTGGTTGGTCTTGCCAAGTCGCAGGCGATCGAGCTTGCGACTTATAATGTGCGTGTGGTAACGCTTCATCCGACGGGAGTCAACACGCCGATGAACGACGGACTGGCAGAGCTGGAGGGAACAACGCCGCTGGAGATCGCAGAGAGATCCGCAGGAAATCTTCTCAAGACGCCCTGGGTAGAGACGGAGGACATTGTAGAGGCAGTGAAGTATCTGGCGAGCGACCGGGCGCGGTTTATCACGGGCAGCCAGTTTGTGATCGACGCGGGACTTCTTACAAGGTAGAGAGCGGTTTCGAAGACACAAACTTGGTATGCACAAAGAATGTGAACAGAAAAGAGGATTAAGATGAAAAATAAGATTTTAGGAAGTATTTTACTTACGGCGGCAGTTGCTTTTTCCCTGACGGGCTGCGGCAGCAACGTCGATACGGCAAGCACAGCGAACACAGCGGCTGCGCAGGCGACAGAGACAGATGAGAAAACTGCGAACGGAGAGGCGACGCAGGAGGCAGACGAGGAAAACGCGCAAGGAGACGCGGCCCAGGAGGCAGAGACGATCGTGGTCGGGACGATGGGAACCTACAGCCCGTTCAGCTATGAGGATGAAAACGGCGTGCTGACCGGATACGATCTGGAGGTGCTGCGGAAGATCGAGGAGATCGATCCATCCCTGCACTTTGAGTTTCAGGGAGCGGCGTGGGAGAGCCTTTTCCCAGGACTGGACGCGGATACCTATCAGATTCTTGCAAACCAGATCACATCGAACCCGGAGCGGGAAGAGAAGTATTATCTGACGGAGAACCCGTATTTTACCTGTGTTTCACAGATTATCGTAAAGAAGGGAACGACCGGCATCAACGATCTGTATGATCTGCAAGGCAAGAAGCTGGGACTTACGGTCGGCGACAGCTTTACACTTCTGGTGGAAAACTGGAACGAGGAGCACGACAACATTCTGGACATCCAGTATTACAGTGAGGACATCACAACGGTTCTTCAGGATGTATCGAACGGACGGCTGGATGCCACGGTAAACGATCCGTCCATGGCGGTGAGCAAGGCAGAGAAGCAGGGCTTTGAGGTGGAGCCGGTTGGAGAGCGTCTGGATGCGTCGCCTACCTACTTTGTCTTTAAAAAGGATGAGAAGGGCAAGGAGCTGCGCGACAGGATTGATGCGGATCTGAAACAGCTGATCGACAGCGGAGAGCTTTCCCAGCTTTCGATCGACTGGTTCGGGGCTGATTACACGAAGTAGAGGGAAAGGAGCTGCCGTTATGGAAAAGGTTTTTGATATGAAATATGTGCTGGACGCTATTCCGCATATCCTTATGGGAATTCCGGTATCGCTGACGATCGCAGCCGTCGCGTTTTTCTTCGGTCTGCTTCTCGGATTTATCGGAGCGATGGCGAAGCTGTACCACATTCCCGTGCTGCGGCAGCTTACGGTAGTATACGTGTCCTTCGTCAGAGGAACGCCGCTGGTGGCGCAGATCTTTCTGATCTACTACGGGATCCCGGTGCTGCTGAGAGCGGTGAACGAGCAGGCGGGTACGTCGTTTGACATATCCGGGATCCCTTCGATCGTTTTTATCTTTATTGCATTTTCCCTCAACGCGGGAGCGTATCTGACGGAGACGATCCGATCGGCAATCCTGTCAGTCAACAAGGGGCAGATGGAGGCAGCGTACTCGGTCGGCATGAGCACTTTTCAGACGATGGTGCGGATCATCCTGCCGCAGGCGCTCAAGGTGGGACTTCCCAACATTGCAAATTTCTTTATCGGTCTTTTGAAGGATACCTCCCTTGCATTTGTGGCGGCGGTTCCGGACATCATGGGAGAGGCGAAGATCGTGGCAGGACGGACGTCCCGGTTCTTTGAGGCATACATTGTGGCGGCGGTGATCTTCTGGATCATCTGCGTGATCTTTGAGCTGGGGATCCACTTTGTTGAGAAGCAGATCCGCAGAAATGAAAAGGGGGTGGCAGTGTGATCGAGATCAAAAACATTCACAAATCATTCCAGGGCGTCGAGGTGCTCCGGGGGATCGACCTGAGCGTCCAGCCGGGTGAGACGGTGGCGCTGATCGGTTCGAGCGGATCCGGCAAGTCTACGCTGCTGCGCTGCATCAATCTGCTGGAGACGCCCGACGAGGGAGAGATTACGATAGATGATTTTCATTTCCGCGCGGGCGCAGTCAACAGAAGGGTGAAGCAGGAGGCGCGCAGACGGGCAACGATGGTGTTCCAGCACTTCAATCTGTTTGAGAACAAGACAGCGCTGGAAAATGTGACGGAGGCGCTGAAGGTCGTGCAGAAGATCCCGGCAAAGGAGGCGGAGGAGATCGGCGAGGAGTATCTGAAGAGAGTCGGTCTTCTGGAAAAGAAGAACAACTATCCGGCGGCACTGTCGGGAGGGCAGAAGCAGCGTGTAGCGATCGCAAGAGCGCTGGCGCTGAAGCCGAAGATCATCCTGTTCGATGAGCCGACATCGGCGCTGGATCCGGAGTTGGTGCAGGAGGTGCTCAGCGTTATCCGCAAGGTTTCAAAAGAGAAGGTGACGATGCTGATCGTCACACATGAGATGGATTTTGCAAGGGATGTGGCAGACCGCATCGCCTTTATGGATCAGGGGAGGATCCTGGATATCAGTCCGGCGAAAGAATTTTTCGCGCACACGGCAAATGAGAGGGTGAAGCAGTTCCTTGCAAGCTATCTGGCGCAGTTTAGTTACGTGGTATAGGAATATGCGGGGAAATGGTGTCCAGCTGCACAAATAAAATAACCAGCCAGGGCACGCTTTCGCTATATTCCATATTTATAAAAAATAGAAGGAGAATAAAATTATGGCTTACATTTCACAGGTAACGTATGAAAATGCCTCAGAGGAGGTAAAGAAGGAAATCGAATATCAGGAGAAGGCGCACGGAAGGATCACGAACATGAAGCTCACGTTGCTTCATTCCCTGCCGGCTTACCACGCGCTGATGGAGTGGTTTCCACTGGAGGAGACGATCGAGGCGTTTCTCGGGGAGCGCGCTGTCAATATCTTCTGCTATGTGATTTCCACGGAAAATGACTGCCTTCTGTGTGGAACCTTTTTCCAGAAGATCCTGGACGATCTCGGGATCGACTTCGAGACGTTTTCCTTTACGGAGGAAGAGAATCTTCTGATCCGCTACGGAAAAGCGATCGTGGATGATGCGAACCATGTTCCGGCAGAGATCTTCGATGAGATGAAAAAGCACTGGAACGAGGAGCAGATCGTGGCGATCACGGCGTTCGCCACTATTATGATCGCGACAAACCTTATCAATAAGGTGCTGCAGGTGGAACTGGACGAATACCTGCGTCCCTACACAAGAGGCTGATGCCGGAAGTGTGACAGGCAGGAGAGATACAAAAGAGAAAAGAGTATGGGCTGATCTGCATGGCAGACCAGCCCTTTTTACAATTTCTGATAACCCGCGGTGCAGGTATCGGAAGCGATAGGGAGATACGATTATCCGAGCTTTACGCCGGGATGCAGGATGGGGAAGATCTTTTTTACGATCTCGGCGCATCCGTCAATGCCGTAGGCGTGGGAGTCGAGACAGAGGTCATAGCCTCCGATGTCGCGCCATTCCTCGCCGGTGTAGTAGTGGTAGTAAGCGCTTCGGCGCTTGTCCTCTTTGTGCATATATTTGATGAGCGCTGCGTCGGTGGGCGCTACGTGCATCTCTTTGAGATGATTGAAACGCGCGTCGTCGGGAGCGCAGATGAACAGCCGCAGCACGTTGGGGTAATCTTTTAACAGATAGTTGGCGCAACGGCCGATGACGATGCAGCTTTCGCTCTTTGCAAGATCCTTGATGATCTTGGCCTGAAAGCTGAAGAGGTTTCTGGTCGAGATATAATCGTCGTCATCCGGGGGAAGGATCTCGCCGGTGTAGACTTTCTTGGCGGAGAAGATCATTTCCTTCCAGCCGATCCGCTCGTCCACTTTTCCGAACAGTCCCTTGTCGATCCCACTGAAGTCGGACGCCATGGTCAGAAGATCACGGTCGTAGTAGGGGATATTGAATGTCTCGGAGAGCTTCTTGGCGATGGAAGTACCGCCGCTGCCCGTCTCACGGGCTATTGTGATAATGTAAGGTTCCATACGAATCATCCTCATTTCTGCGCACAGTATGAATGTGACAGGACATCCGGTGCGCTCGGACGCCTGAACGGAACGGGAGCGGTCAGGCTCCCAGATAAGCCTTCTTTACACGGTCGTCGTTCAGCAGATCGTTTGCATTGCCGCTCATGGAGATTCGTCCGTTTTCCAGGACGTATGCGCGGTCGGCGATGGAGAGAGCCATCTTTGCATTCTGCTCGACAAGAAGGATGGTGATGCCGTCCTTTTGCAGTTCCTTGATGATGGAAAAGATTTCGGACACCAGCAGGGGAGAAAGTCCCATGGAGGGTTCATCCATCAGCACGATCTTGGGGTTGGTCATAATGGCGCGCCCGGTTGCGAGCATCTGCTGTTCTCCTCCAGAGAGTGTTCCGGCAAGCTGCTTGGAACGTTCCTTTAACCGGGGGAAATGATCGAACACCCACTGGATATTTTCTTCGATCTTGTTTTTATCGTTCATAATGTAAGCACCCATATACAGGTTTTCCAGCACGGTCATCTGCGCGAATACGTGACGGCCTTCGGGAACCTGTGCCATTCCGAGGGTGATGATGTCGTGTGCGTGCATTTTCTGCAGGTCATGTCCATCTAAGGTGACAGAACCGGAGGACGCCTTGAGCAGACCGGATATGGTGTGCAGTGTGGTTGTTTTGCCGGCGCCGTTGGCTCCGATCAGTGTGACAAGCTCTCCGTCGTTTACCGTGAGGGAGATGCCGTTCAGTGCCTTGATAGCACCGTAGGATACATGTAAATTGTTGATTTCCAGCATAGCGTACACCCCTTTCTACTTTCCCAGATATGCTTCAATGACTTCCGGGTTATTGGCGATCTCGTCCGGAAGTCCGGCGGCGATGGTTTCACCGAAGTTGATGACCTGGATCCGTTCACAGACATTCATGACCAGACTCATATCGTGCTCGATCAGAAGAATGGCGACGCCGAAGCGTTCACGGATGACTTTGATGCAGCGGAGCAGATCGGCAGTCTCGGTAGGGTTCATTCCGGCGGCGGGCTCGTCCAGCAGAAGGATCTTCATATCGGTTGCAAGCGCTCTGGCAATCTCCAGCTTTCGCTGTTCGCCGTAAGGAAGGCTGGCAGCCAGATAATCGGCCTTGTCGTCCAGGTGGAAGATCGCGAGCAGATCCAGCGCTTTCTGGTACAGCTCTTTTTCTGTTTTCCAGTACCCGGGGGTACGGAAGATGGAGGAGAGCATGCTGTATTTGATATCCTTCGTAAAGGCAACGAGTACGTTTTCCAGCACCGTCATATCATGGAAAAGACGGATGTTCTGGAAGGTTCTTGCCACGCCAGCCTGTACGACCTGATAGGATTTTTTGCCGCTGAGCTGTTCGTCGCCGAGGAAAAAGGCGCCTTCGGTGGGAAGATATACACCGGTCAGCAGGTTGAAGATGGTGGTCTTGCCGGCGCCGTTGGGGCCGATCAGTCCGACCAGTTCTCCTTCGTATATTTCAAGGTTAAAATCATGCACGGCTCTCAGACCGCCAAAGGTGATGCCGAGATGCACGGCGCGAAGTACGGGTTTTCTGTCTGCCATATCATTCAGCCTCCTTTACAGAAGATTTTTTGCGGAAATATTCTTTGATCCGTGCGGGATATTTGGGAATATCACACAGGGCAAATTCGTTGCTGCCCATGATTCCTTTCGGGCGGAACATGATAATGATGATCAGCGCGATGGAATATACCAGCATCGGATAGGTAAATACGTTTTTCAAAAAGCCGGGGAGGGAATTTACCCAGGCGCCGTTTTTGATCGTATAGTTCAGAAGGAACATACCGATGGCTGCGATGATGGATCCGGTCATGGAACCCATGCCTCCGACAACGACGGTTACTACGATGAACACGGAGTTCAGGATGGAGCCGTTGGTGAAAGCAAAGGAGGTGGTAGCCAGGGATACGTTTGCGCAGGAGTACAGGGCGCCTGCCACGCCGGCAAAAAATGCGGAGAAAACAAAGGTCAGGATCTTGTAGTGGCTGACGTCGTTTCCGGTTGCGGATGCGGCGATCTCATTATCACGGATCGCGCGGATCACTCTGCCGTATTTGGAGCGCACGAACATAATCATAATTGTCATGCACAGGATCACGATCAGAACGCCTACCCACATGAAGCTCTGCTTTTCATCGTTGGAAAAGCCAAGTCCGTTTGCATATAAGGCAGAGGAGGCAGCTCCCTGGGAGAGTCCCTGCTGACCGCAGAAGGGGATGTTGTTGATCAGGTTGACGACGATCATACCAAAACCCAGCGTGATGATCGCCAGATAGTCGCCCTTTAGCCGCAGGGCGGGGATGCCGACGAGCAGTCCGATCAGCGCGGAAAGGATACCGGCTGCAAGGATGCTGACAATCAGCGTGATGACAAAGGCTGCGCTGCCTTTATCGGTGTAGAAGCCTGATCTTTGCAGGGCGAGGGAGACAAGCGCCGCCGTGTAAGCACCGGCAGCCATAAAGCCGCAGTGTCCGAGGGAAAGCTGTCCCAGATAGCCAAGCACCAGATTCAGGGAAGCTGCCATGATGATCAGGTAGCAGCACTGCCATACGGCGGGAGCGACCTTCAGCTTCATAGTATCGTTATTTTGAAAACTCAGCATGACCGCGACTGCCATCAGAACAGCAAGGGCGATCGTATTGATCAGATAGCGAAGAGCAGTTTTTTCTTTTCTCATACTTTTTCACCTACATTCTTTCCGAGGATTCCGGCTGGTTTGATCATTAACACAAGGATTAAGATCAGGTAAACAAAGGTGTCAGACATGGAGGAGCTGATATAGGTACTCGTTCCGGACTGGACAATGCCGATGATGATTCCACCGAGCATGGCGCCGGGCAGGGAACCGATTCCTCCGAGAACGGCTGCAACGAAGGCGTAGATACCGAGCGTTGCGCCCATGGTCGTCGTCACCTTGGGGTACTGTGATATGTACATCAGCGCTGCCACACCGGCAAGCCCGGCGCCAATGGCAAAGGTGGTGATGATGACCTTATTTACATTGATGCCCATCAGGACTGCGGCCTGTTTATCCTCAGAAACACACCGCATGGCGCGTCCAGTCTTGGTGGACTGCGTGAACCAGTAGAGGGCGATCATAACCAGTGCAGATACAACGATCGTGATGATCGTCGCCTCGCTGATGGCGAAGCTGCCGATCTTGAAATCTCTGTTAAAAAGCATGTAGGGAACTCTGGGGTCGGGGCCGATCGCGGGAATGGCCTGTGCCAGATTCTCCAGAATGAAACTCATTGCGATCGCCGTGATCAGGGAGGTTAAGTTGTTGCCTCTTTTCCGGACAGGACGATAAGCAAGAAGCTCTACAAGCATTCCGACCACAGCGCAGATGATAACTGCCAGAATGACAGCTAACCAGCCGGGGAGCCCGATCTTCATCATCAGAGGGATGGTGAAAAAGAGGGTGTAGCCACCGACCATGATAAAGTCGCCGTGAGCGAAATTGATCAGTTTGATGATTCCGTATACCATGGTGTAGCCCAAAGCGATCAGGGCGTACACGCTGCCTAATCTAAGGCCCGTTGTCAGAAATTGTAAAAATGTACTCATAGGATACCTCCGTAAAAAAAGAGGGGAAAGTCTGTAGACCTCCCCCTCTTTGGTGAGTAAATATATTATGGTGTTCTATGTTCTGTTAGTTGACGCTCAGTGTCTGGATCGCGTTCTTCACAACGCTTCCGGAAGCCTCGTCATAGCTGTAACCCATCAGGACACCGGACTTGATCGGAGTACCTGTCTCATCGAAGGAGAATGTACCGCTCGCACATTCATAGGTCTTGCTTGTGTCGGCAAGGGCTGCCTGAACTTCGGCTGCGGTAAATCCGCCGGCTGCCTCGATCGCATCCTTATATACCAGAACGGCATCGTAGCCGAGTGCGTCGAAGTTGTTCGGTGTCTCGCCGTATTTTGCTTCGTAAGTCTCTACGAAGTTGGAAGATACATCGCTGGTAGCAAGCTCTGTCGAGTAGTGGTTTACAAACATAACGTTGTTGTAGACGGAGAGATCAACGCCATCCGGGATGGTTGTCTCTGTGTTGTCGACACCGTCGGCGCCGAGCAGGATGCCGTCAAAACCGGCCTGTCTTGCCTGCGGTACCAGGTAAGGACCCATTACGTCATAGTAGAAAGGTGTAAATACAAGCTCTGCTCCGGCAGATACCATCTTGTTGAACTGGTTGGAGTAATCCACCTCGGTCATCGATGCGACAGATTCCTCTGCAACGATCTCGAGTCCAAGATCGCCGCAGGCTGCCGTGAACGCATCTCTCAGTCCTGCGGAGTAGGTATCGGCAGAACAGTAAACGATGCCGACCTTGGTGTATCCGTTATCTTTTGCATACTGTGCAGCAAGCTTCCCCTGGAAGGAATCCTTGAAACAGGTACGGAACACATAGTCCATAGCGGTTGTCAGGGAATCGGCTGTTCCAGATGGAGTGATCAGACACACGCCCTCGGAGTTTGCAACGGAGGTGATAGCGGATGTACAACCGGAGGTTGCGGAACCGATGACAAGCTGGATGCCATCCGAGATCAAAGCGTTCATGGAGTTCAGACATTCGGTGGAATCGCCCTGATCGTCCTTGCTTTCCGTCGTCAGTGTGTAGGTTTTGCCGCCTACGCTGATGCCGCCGGCTTCATTGATCTGTTCTACAGCGAGCTCTGCACCGTTGGATACGTGTGTGCCGTAGACTGCGAGGGAACCGGTCATCGGTCCGATCACGCCTAAGGTGATGGTATCGCCGGAAGCAGCTGCGCTGTCCGAAGAAGCCTCTGTTGTTGTATCGGTAGTATCGGTAGATTCTGCTGTGGTGTCAGAGCTGCTGTCTGAAGTAGAAGCAGCTGTATCATTTGATGATCCACAGCCTGCAAGTGCTGCCGTCATAGATGCGGCTAAAAGGGTTGCTAATACTTTTTTCTTCATAATGTCCTCCTGTCTGAAGCCTGCGCTTCCGGTAGATTTTTGCTGCGACCGTTCCTTTATCTAGGAAGGTGGGCCGGGGCAAATAAAAAAGCGGCAAAGACATCGTCTGACATCTTTGCCACTTGTGATACTCGGAATTATAGTACACCCTGCAAAAGAGTGCAAGTACTTTTTGAAAAGAAAGTGAGAAATCTTATTTTATTAAGTGAAAAGGCTACACCACGAAATAAAAATAAGAAAATGACCGTCAAAACTTAATTAAAAACGGAAATGACAGGAAAGTATTGATTTTTTCCTTAATAAGAATTACATTTTATGCCATGAACAGCATACCGGACAAGGGTGTCAGAAAATCCTTTGTCCGGTATGCTGTTTTTTCCTCTCTTTTCTTTATCTATTTCCAGTAGACAACGGATTTCTAATAGATATAAGGAAAAAGCAAGAGAGAAGAGAAAAACAAGAAAATCAAAAGTAAGGGAAAAGGAGTGGAGAAGTTATGGAAAATTTAGGTTATTACAATGGAAAGATTGGTCTGATCGAGGAGATGACCGTACCGATGAACGACAGGGTGTGCTGGTTTGGAGACGGTGTTTACGACGCAGGGCCGTGCCGGAACTACCATATCTTTGCACTGGACGAGCATATCGACAGATTTTATAACAGTGCGGCGCTGCTGGATATCAAGATGCCTATGGAAAAGGAAGAATTAAAAACGCTGCTGTGTGATCTGGTGAAGAAGGTCGATACCGGCGATCTCTTCGTATATTATCAGGTGACCAGAGGAACAGGAAAAAGAAACCACGTATTTACAGAGGGCGCCGGAAATCTCTGGGTAACGCTGACGCCGGCTTCCATCTCGGATGGAACGACTCCGATCAAGCTGATCACGACGGAGGATACCCGGTTTTTCCATTGCAATATCAAGACGCTGAACCTGATCCCTTCGGTCATGGCTTCAGAGAGAGCCAAGAAGGCGGGCTGCCAGGAATCCGTATTCTACAGACCGGGCGGAAGAGTGACAGAGTGCGCACACAGCAACGTACATATTATTAAGGATGGAAAGCTGTACACAGCGCCGACCGATGAACTGATCCTTCCGGGTATCGCGAGAGCGCATCTGATCCGCGCCTGTAAGAAGCTGGGTTATGCGGTCAGCGAGACAGCCTTTACGCTGGATGATCTGTTTGCGGCCGAGGAGGTCATCGTGACAAGCTCCAGCAACCTCTGCCTGCACGCCTGTGAGATCGACGGCAAGCCGGTGGGCGGAAAGCAGACAGAAATGCTTGAAAATATCAGAAAGACGCTTCTGGAAGAGTTCTACGAGGCAACCAAATAAAGAAAGACCCGTGGAAAATCTGCGGAGACTGGACAGACAGAGAAAGGAGCGCCTATGAAGGGAATGGATTTCATGCCGGCTGGCGACCGCGCCATGGTCGTGCAGTTTGGGGATGCGATAGATGAAAAGACCAACAGACAGGTGCAGCTTTTGGCTAAGTGGATCGAGAAACAGGAAACAAAAGGGGTGCTGGAGGTGCTTCCCACCTTCCGCTCCCTGACGGTTTTCTACGATCCGCAAAAGACCGATTATCATACCTTAAAGGCAACGCTTCGGCGTGCAGACTTTTCTGAAAGCGACGGCGGCAGCATGGAGAAGCGCATCGTGGAGATCCCGTGCTGTTATGGCGGGACCTTTGGAGAGGATCTTCCGGCAATGGAAGAACTGACAGGGCTGTCATCTTCTGAGATCGTGCAGATCCACAGCGGAACGGACTACCTGGTCTATATGCTGGGATTCCTGCCGGGCTTCGTCTATCTGGGAGGTCTGGATGCGAGGATCCATGCGCCAAGACTGTCTACGCCGCGCGTGAAGATCCCGGCGGGAGCAGTCGGGATCGGCGGCAGCCAGACAGGGGTATATCCGCTGGATTCGCCGGGAGGCTGGAGGCTGATCGGTGCGACGCCGCTGCGGATGTACGACCCGGACAGGGAGCAGCCGTTTCTCTGTAATGCCGGAGACTATATCCGGTTCTGCCCGATCGATGAGGCGCAGTACCGGGAGATCGAAGCGCAGGTAAAAGCCGGAACCTATCAGGCAAAGGTGCGCATCACGCAGGCATAGGAGGTGGCAGAGATGGACGCACAGGGAATGGAGATCATATTTCCGGGACCGATGACGACCGTGCAGGACGGCGGCCGGTACGGCAGGCAGAAATATGGGATCGGACCATCCGGAGTGATGGATGAAAAGGCATACCGCCAGGCAAATTATCTGGTCGGCAATGCCGGTACGGAGGCGGTTCTGGAGGCGACGCTGATGGGGCCGACGATCTGCTTTTTGCAGGATACAGTCTGTGCAGTCACCGGGGCGGATATGAAGCCCGAGCTGGACGGAGAACCGGTGGGAATGAACCGGGCGGTGTGGATCCGGAAAGGACAGACGCTGCGTCTTGCCATGGCTGCGGGGGGCTGCCGCAGTTACCTCGCATTTGCCGGTGGGATCACCGTGCCGGAGGTGCTGGGGAGCCGGTCGACGAACCTCAAATGCCGCATGGGCGGTTTCGAGGGACGCAAGCTGGAAAAAGGAGATATTCTGCCGCTTTCCAAAGAAGTGACAGATTTGTCATATTATGAAAATGATCTGAAAAACAGAAAAGTGAACGCGGCGGCTTATCCGCATGAGATTTCCGTGCGGGTGATACCGGGGCCGCAGGATGCTTACTTTACAAAAAAAGGATGGAAAACCTTCCTCACGACGACGTACACCGTGTCGGTAAACAGCGACCGGATGGGCTGCCGGCTGGAAGGGGAGGTCATCGAAGCAAAGAACGGAACGGATATCGTGTCGGATGGAATCGTGGACGGTTCGATTCAGATCACGGCGGGCGGACTGCCGATCATCCTTCTGGCAGACAGACAGACAACGGGCGGCTACGCCAAGATTGCGACAGTCGTGTCAGAAGATCTCCCGAAGCTGGCGCAGGTCAGACCGGGCGATAAGATCACATTCCAAAAGACCGCGTGTCCGGGAAAATTTATCCTGGGGCGGAGGAAGAGCCGCCGGGAAGGAGAAAGCTATGAATCCTTATAGAGATATGGCGCCGGAGGCAGTCAGAAAACTGATCCGGGAAGAAAAGATCACAGGGCAGACGGCGGGGATGTGTTCCGGCTATGCGCAGGCGAATCTGGTCGTTGTGCCAAAGGACATTGCCTATGATTTCCTGCTGTTCAGCCAGAGAAATCCGAAGGCCTGTCCGGTACTGGAGGTGTCCGACGCGGGCAGCAGGGAGCTGCACCAGATCGCTAAGGACGCCGATATTGCGCGGGATATTCCGAAATACCGCATCTACGAGCACGGAGAGATGACCGGGGAGTACACCGATGTGGAGAAGTTCTGGCGGGACGATCTGGTGAGCTTCCTGATCGGCTGCAGCTTTTCCTTCGAGGGAGAACTTCTCGAGGCGGGCGTTCCGGTGCGGCATATTGAGGAGAACCGCAACGTACCCATGTATCTGACCAATATACCGTGCCGGCCGGCAGGGATCTTCCGCGGCAATATGGTAGTCAGTATGCGGCCGATCCCGGCGGAGCTGATCCCGAGGGCGGTGCTCTCCACCGGAGCAATGCCGAAGGTACACGGCGCGCCGGTGCATATCGGCGACCCGGCGGCGATCGGCATAAAGGATATCGAGAAGCCGGATTTCGGAGACATGGTCACGATCTATCCGGGCGAAGTGCCGGTATTCTGGCCGTGCGGAGTGACGCCCCAGGCGGCACTGATGGCGTCGAAACCGGAATTTGCGATCACGCATGCGCCGGGGCATATGTTCCTGACGGATGTGAAAAATACGTGTCTGAAGTATGAGTAGCAAAGGAGATGGCGATATGAAGATAGATTTGAACTGTGATCTGGGCGAGAGCTTTGGCGCCTATAAAATTGGAATGGATGCAGAAGTGATCCCTTATATTTCGTCTGCCAATGTGGCGTGTGGGTTTCATGCGTCCGATCCGCTGGTGATGGCGGCGACGGTTGCCTCTGCAAAAGAAAACGGCGTGGCAGTCGGCGCGCATCCGGGTTATCCGGATCTGGTCGGCTTCGGACGAAGGAATATGAACGTCACCGACAGGGAATTAAAGGCGATGGTGCAGTATCAGGTCGGCGCGCTGCAGGCATTCTGTGCGGCAGCCGGAGTGAAGATGCAGCATGTGAAGCCGCATGGCGCGATGTACAACATGGCAGGCAAAAATCTGCATATGGCAGAGGCGATCTGCGAAGGGATCTACAAGGTAGATCCGTCCCTGATCCTTCTGGGACAGCCGGGAAGCCAGATGGATCTCGCGGCAAAGAAGATCGGACTGACCTTTGCAAGAGAGGTGTTTGCCGACCGGGCTTACGAGGAGGACGGAGCCCTTGTTCCGCGTGGAATGGAGGGGGCCGTGATCACGGATGAAGCGCTGGCGATCGAGCGGGTCATTTCGATCGTCAAGGACCACAAGGTGAAGGCAATCACCGGCAAAGAGATCGAGTTGGAGGCAGATTCGATCTGTGTGCATGGCGACAACGCAAAGGCGCTCGAATTTGTCAGAAAGATCCGCGAGGCGCTTCGGAAGGAAGGAATCGATATCGCCTCGATCGCAGATGTGATGGCGGCGAGAGGACAACTCTGACGCAGACCGGCGACGAGAGAAGAGATAAAGGCAGGGATGTACATGAGAACGGATACCATAGAGAACATTATATTACACCATTCCCACCGCGGGATGAACATTCTTCGGGAAAAACTTCCGGAGAGTTATTGCAAGGAAGCGGCGCAGGATATTCTGTCCTGGGAGAGAGGAAACGTCTTTTTGACGACCGGATTTTATGTGGCAGGCTATGCGGAGACAGACGGCCCTGTCGGAACGGTGATGCTGGCAAAGGCGCTGAACAGGCTCGGCTATCACGCTGTCATCGTGACGGATGAATACTGCAAAGGCTTTTTTGAACCGGAAAAGATCGAGACAGTCTACATGAAAAACAGCGACGGAGAGACGTTCTGTGCGGATCTGATCGAGAAGTTTAAGCCGGTGGGAATGATCTCCATCGAGCGCTGCGGGCAGAACACGCAGGATGACTACGCGAATATGCGCGGCGTCAGCATCAAGGAAAACACCGCGCCGGTGGATATGCTGTTTGCCAAATACCAGGGACAGATCCCGACGATCGGTGTGGGCGACGGCGGCAACGAGATCGGAATGGGAAATATGAAGGACGTCATTGCGGAAAAGCTGTCGCTGATTCCCTGCAAGGTATGTGTGGACAGGCTGGTCATCGCGACCGTGTCCAACTGGGGCGCTTATGGGATCGTTGCTTATCTGGCGCTCCTCAGCGGGGACAAGAGCCTGCTCCCCGGCTATAAGTGGGTCGCTTCCTATCTGAAGAGCATTGTGGCGCTGGGCAGTGTGGACGGCGTATCAAAGGAAAATGTGCCGAGCGTTGACGGGTTTCCGCAGGAGATCGAAGAGGAGATCATGAGCGATCTGACAGCGGCAGTGTGCGGCGCATAAGCGCGGAGAGGAGAGGTTTGACCATGGAATATTCAAGAATTGCAGAGGCGATCCCGGCATCGCCGATCCGTAAGATGATGGTAAAGGCTGCGGCGATGGAGGATTCCATTTCGTTTGCCGTAGGAGAACCGGATTTCAAGCCGGTGGACGAAGTGTTTGAGGCGGCGAAAGCTTCGCTGGACGCCAGAGAGTCCGCCTATGCGCCGGGAGCCGGGCTGGAGGAGCTGCGGGAGGTGTACGTGGAATATCTGTCCAAGGTCACGGGCATTCCGTACCGGACAGAGGAGACGATCGTGACAGTCGGAGGCATGGGCGCTCTGTTTCTGGGACTGCTCTCTCTTTTGAACGAGGGGGACGAGGTGCTGGTCAGCGCACCGTATTTCTCGAATTACCGGCAGATGATCGAGATGTGCCATGGCGTCACGGTACCGGTCGACGTCCTTGAGGAAGATGAGTTTATCCTGACGCCCGAGGCGGTGGAAAAGGCGCTGACGCCAAAGTCAAAGGTGCTGATGATCAACTCGCCCTGCAATCCGACGGGAGGGATCATCTCTGAGGAGGTGACGCGTAAACTTGCAGAGATCGCGATCAAGAACGATCTGTTTGTCATCAGCGACGAGGTGTACCGGCATATTATCTTCGACGGACTGAAGTATTTCAGCATCGCGTCGGTGCCGGGAATGAAGGAGCGGACGCTGATCGTGGACAGCTGCTCTAAGACCTTTGCCATGCCGGGCTTCCGTGTGGGCTTCGGCTCCGGACCGAAGGAGCTGATCGTGCTGATGATCAAGCTGACGGAGGGCGTTTACTCCGCGGTTCCCAACACGCCGCAGAGAGGTGCGATCGCGGCGATCCGGTACTGTCTGCCGTACTGTGAGACGATGGTGGCGCAGTACCAGAAGCGGCGGGACTATATCTATGAAAAGATCAATCAGATGCCGGGGCTTTCCTGTATCAAACCGAAGGGCGCGTTCTATGTGTTCGTCAATCTCGAAAAGACCGGACTGCGCGCGGAAGAGTTTGCGGAGCGGCTGATGGACGAAGAGCACGTGGCGGTCGTGCCCGGCAGCAATTTCGGATCGGTGAAGGGCAGCAGTTACTTCCGGATCTCCTATGCGACCAGCATGGAAAATATCGTGGAGGGCATGGACAGAATGGAGCGGTTCTGCAAAAGGATCGCAGCCGGAAAGTGAGGCGGAAGATGGAGAGAGACGACATAAGATACCGGTCATATATTGAGATCCTCAAACAGGAGCTGATTCCGGCGATGGGCTGTACAGAACCCATCGCCGTTGCTTATTGCAGCGCGCTTGCCAGAAGGACTCTGCAGCAGATCCCGGACAAGGTAGAGATCTTTGTCAGCGGGAATATCGTAAAGAATGTCAAGAGCGTGATCGTTCCCAACACCGGGGGCATGAAAGGGATCAAGGCGGCTGCGGCCGCGGGGATCGTCGCCGGGGATCCGGACAAAGAGCTGGAGGTCATCTCCGTGGTGTCGGAGAGGCAGAAGGGGCAGATCCGCGAGTATCTGGATATAACTGACATGAGTGTCAGTAGCTTTGACGGAAAGAGAGAGGCGACTGGAGAGCTTCTGGACATCCTGGTTGAGGTGTGGAAGGACGGACACAGTGCCAAGGCGCGGCTTGCCGGCCACCACACACATGTGGTACTCTTGCAGAGCGAAGAAGAGGTTTTGTATCAGGATGAACCGTCCAAGGCTGGGACGGACGAGGGATCGGGAAAAGAGGATCTCAGGAAACTGCTCAGTGTGGAGGATATTTTTGACTTTGCGCAGAGCGTCGAATTGCAGGATATCCACGGGACGATCGACCGGCAGATCCGGTATAATACAGCGATCTCCGAGGAGGGACTGCGGCACAGCTACGGCGCCAATATTGGAAAAGTGATCCGGGCGGGCTTTGGAAGCGGACTCAAGGAACGTGCGAAGGCGGCTGCCGCAGCGGGATCTGACGCACGCATGAGCGGCTGCGAGCTGCCGGTGGTCGTCAATTCCGGCAGCGGGAACCAGGGTCTTACCGTGTCGCTCCCGGTGATCGAGTATGCGAAGGAGATGGGAGCGACGCAGGAAAAGCTGTACCGGGCGCTGACCCTGAGCAATCTGATCGCCGTACACGAAAAGCAGGGGATCGGCTGTCTCTCCGCCTACTGCGGTGCGGTCAGCGCGGGAGCGGCAGCAGGCTGCGGGATCGCTTATCTGTGCGGGGGCGGACTGAAGGCTGTGACACACACGCTGGTCAACGCGCTGGCGATCACCTCCGGCATGGTGTGCGACGGGGCGAAGCCTTCCTGCGCGGCAAAGATCGCGGTGGCGGTCGAAGCGGGGATTCTCGGCTATGAGATGTATTGCCGCGGGCAGCAGTTCCGCGACGGAGACGGCATTGTGAAGAAGGGCGTGGAGAACACGATCCGCAATGTCGGCAGGCTCGGCTCGCTCGGGATGAGAGAGACGGACCGCGAGATCATCCGCATTATGACGGAATGATTTTTTGAAAATTTTTTAGAAAAACATGAACCTCTTTGACACAGAAAGACTCTTATAGACAGGTGCACCGAAAAAAGCAACGGGAGAAGAGAAGTTTTGGAAGAGGTATTGGTTCGGCAGATGAAGGAAGGCGATAAGGCGTCCTTCGATCTGCTCTATGAAAAGTATAAGAAGCTGGCGTTTCATACGGCATATCTGATCACAGGAAATCTTCCCGACAGTGAGGACGTCGTGCAGGAGACGTTTGTGAAAGTGTATCTGCACTGCAGGGAGCTGAAAAACGACAGCGGGTTCAAAAGCTGGATGATGCAGATTCTTGTACACACGGCCTATAAAATGGGGAAAAGAAAAAATAGGGAGCAACCCGATGAACAGGTCGCGGAGAAAGCCGATACCCATCCGGAGCCATCTTCTCTGGAACAGGTGCTGAAGCGGGAGCAGGCGACAGAGCTTGCGAAGGCAGTCAGGGAACTGCCCATCCGGCAGCGCACGGTTGTGATCTTATTCTATTATCAGGACTACAGTGTCAGCGAGATCGCAAAGATCTGCGGCTGTCTGGAGGGGACGGTGAAGTCCAGACTCCATACGGCGAGGAGAAACCTAAGGCAGATATTGCAGACGCAGACCGGATGGTCAGAAAGAGGTTCTTATGAAAAGGAAATATCCGTACCATGATGATGGGGAAAAGAATCAGATAAAAGAAGCCTTATCACAGGAGTGCAGCAGTCTTTCGCCCTCCCCCGGCATAAAAGAGCGGATCGATGAAAGGATCCGGGAGAGTCAGGAGGAGACAGAAAGTATGAAGCATTTAAGTGTAAAAAAGGTAGTGATCGGTGTGGCAGCGGCATGTCTGCTGCTTTCTGGAGGAGCGTATGCAGCAGGGCATGCGACCGGTCTGGTAAGCCACAGCTCTTTGACCGGACAGTATGAGAGCTATGACGGAGATATGGACAAGGCAGAGAAGAAGCTTGGCTTCAATGTCTTGACAGTGGAGGGCTTTGACAATGGGTATGGCTTCCGGTCGATGGAGGTCATGGATGTACAGGGCATTGATGATCAGAGAAATGAAGTATACACCTACAAGGATATGACGGTTTATTATGAAAAGGCAGGGTGTCGGGATATCTATCTTGATATGTGCAGACCGGTCGAGGAGGAGCAGCGCGCCAAGACAGCGGATGCGACAAAGGTCTGTGGGGATACGACGCTTTACTATGACGAGTACACGTATAAGTTTGTGCCGGCGGACTACCAGAAGACACCGGAGGATGAGGCTAATGAGCAGAGAAATGATTATTTTATTTCTGCCGGCTCAGACGAGGTGGAGATCCATGTGTCACAGGGCGTTACCTGGAAACTGGACGGCACCAGCTACAACCTGGCAGGCTTTGATACAGGGCTGAGTGCAGATGAAATGCTTGCTATGGCAGAGGAGATCATCCGGAATGGGCAGTAGAATGCTTCGGAAAAGAGAATAACGGAAGCCATGACGGACAGGACGCGGACAGTGCTTCGGCACGACAGGCGGTTCTGTCTGTTTTGGCCGCACGTTTCGCTGTGGTTGATTTGGAGAGAGAAAAGGTTTCGCCAGCCTCCGTTGTATCTATATAAGAAACAAAGTATACTGATTATGTGCAGAGTAACTGCTGTGACAGGGATGATACAAAGACTATGGATACAAGAGAGGTTTGAAAATGAAAGAGATTAAGATAGGAGAAAACCTGATCTGGCTCCGCCATGAAAAGCGGATCACACAGGAGCAACTCGCAGATTTCATCGGCGTGACCAAGGCGTCCGTTTCCAAGTGGGAAAACGGCTTGAGTTATCCGGATATCGAGACGCTGCCAAGGTTGGCGACCTTTTTTGACGCTTGGGGTGGCATGGACTGTGCCGGGTGTGGTATGCTATAAAAAAGCGATGAAAAAGGGCAGGGAGAATCAGAGATGGAAGCTATACAGGTACAGAGACAGAAGAGAATTGCGGTGATCAACGATCTTTCGGGTATGGGAAGATGTTCCCTGACCGTCGCGCTGCCGATCATCTCGCATCTGGGCGTCCAGTGCTGTCCGGTTCCGACTGCGATCCTCTCTAACCATACCGGGTATGCGACGTATTTTTTTGACGATTATACAGACCGGATGGAGGCGTACACCGCCGAGTGGAAAAAACTGGGATTTACTTTCGATGGGATTGCGACCGGTTTTCTCGGATCGGCGCGGCAGATCCATCTGGTGCGCGACTTCCTGCAGAACTTTGGCGGCGTGCAGACGCAGGTGATCGTGGATCCGGTGATGGGAGATCACGGAAAGCTGTATGTGACGTACACGCAGGAGCTGTGCCAGGAGATGAAAGGGCTGGTGGAGCTGGCAGATATCGCCACGCCGAATCTTACCGAAGCGTGCAGCCTGACGGGGACGCCCTATAAGGAAAGCGGCTGGCATAAGAAGGAACTGCGGGAGATGGCGGAAAAGATCGTTGCGCTCGGACCTGACCGGGTGGTGATAACCGGTATCCCACAGGGAGAATTTATTGCCAACTATGTCTGTGAGAAGGGAAGCGAGCAGCGGCTGCTGCGGACGCACCGGGTAGGGACCGGGCGGCCGGGGACGGGAGATGTGTTCGCGTCGATCATTGCTGCGGACGCCGTGAACGGGATCGGCTTCGATCAGTCTGTGCGCCGGGCGTCAGGCTTTGTGAGAAAATGTATCAAACGGACAATCGAACTGGAAGTACCGCAGAACGACGGCGTCTGCTTTGAGGAGATGCTCCCCGGACTGCGCAGGAACGCATAGAGGATAAAAGGAAAGAGGGTCGACAGCTTTGGCTGCCGACCCTTTTGAGGAAAATATATTAACCCATGGTTACGATGACATCGTACTGAGTTTTACCCTTTTCGTAAGGAACAACACAACCATCTACGGGCTTGCCGTCAACGGTAATGGATTTTACGCCCTTTTCTACGTTGTCAGGGTTTACAACCTTGATATTGTAAGTACCTTCACGGAACTTTCTGGTCAGTTCAAAATCACCAAATCCCTTCGGAACACAAGGATCAATGCTGAGTCCCTTATGCGTAGGATATACGCCCAAGATGTGCTGGGATACGTTTACGAAAGTCCATGCAGCCGTACCGGTCAGCCAGCTGTTCTTTGCTTCGCCGTGGAATTTGGCGTCAGCGCCGGCAACCATCTGGGAATATACGTAAGGCTCTGTTCTGTGGATTTCGCTGAACTCTTCCACATAAGCAGGGCAGGTCTTCTGATAGATCTCGAAAGCTCTGTCGCCGCGTCCGATCACGGTTTCAGCGATGGAAACCCACGGATTGTTATGACAGAAGATACCTGCGTTCTCCTTGTATCCCGGCGGATAGGAGGAGATTTCGCCAAGCTCTAAGTGATATTTGGTATAAGCAGGCTGTAAGATCATAACGCCGTACTTGGTATCCAGCTTCTCTTTTACGGAATCCAGTGCTTTCTCGGCAAGTCCTTCCTTCACGCCGATGCCTGCCAAAGGACAGAAGCCGTTGGATTCGATGTAGATCTGACCTTCTTCACATTCCTTGGAACCGATCTTGTGACCGTAAGCATCGTAAGCACGGACAAACCAGTCGCCATCCCAGCCGTCTTTCAGGACTGCGTCGTACATCTTCTGTACTTCGGCGCGGGCATAATCAGCTTCTGCCTGATCACCCATCAGCTCACATAACTGTGCATACTCTTCGCCGTATTTTACAAACATGCCGGCGATGAATACGGATTCTGCAACCGGTCCTTCGGAAGGTCCGAATGTCTGGAAGGATTCGCCCGGATGCTCGGAGAAACAGTTCAGGTTCAGACAGTCATTCCAGTCTGCACGGCCGATCAAAGGCAGGTTGTGAGGTCCCTTGTGGTTGACTATGTAGTCGAAGGAACGCTTTAAGTGTCCCATCAGAGGGGTAGCTACAGACATATCGTTGTCGTAGGGAACCATCTCTGTCAGGATGGAGGTATCGCCGCTCTCGCGAACGTATGCGGAAGTACCGGCAATGAGCCATAACGGGTCATCGTTGAAGCCGCTGCCGATATCGGAGTTGCCCTTCTTGGTAAGGGGCTGATACTGATGATATGCGCTGCCGTCCTGGAACTGTGTAGAAGCGATATCGATAATTCTCTGTCTTGCACGGTCGGGGATCAGATGCACGAAGCCAAGAAGATCCTGGCAGGAGTCACGGAAGCCCATACCACGGCCGATTCCGGATTCATAATAGGAAGCGGAACGGGACATGTTGAAGGTAACCATACACTGATACTGGTTCCAGATATTGACCATGCGGTCTACTTTATCATTGGAAGATTTTACGGTGTACTTGGAAAGCAGATCGTTCCAGTATGCATTCAGGGCTGCAAAAGCCTTGTCCACATCTGCGTCGGTCTGGTATTTTGCGAGCATTGCATCTGCGGGCTTCTTGTTGATGATGCCCGGAGCCTCCCACTTCTGATCTTCCGGATTCTCGATATAGCCCAGAACAAAGACAAAGGACTTTGTCTCGCCGGGAGCCAGACTTATGTTGATCTGATGGGAAGCGATCGGATACCAGCCGCTTGCCATAGAGTTTGTTGCCTTGCCATTCTCAACGACTTCCGGGTTGTTTGCACCGCGGTATGCGCCAAGGAAAGCGTCGCGGCTTGTGTCAAAGCCGTCAACCTTTGTGTTGACAGAGTAGATCGCATAATGGTTACGGCGCTCTCTGTACTCGGTCTTATGGTAAATGGTAGAGCCTGCCACTTCTACTTCGCCCGTGCTCAGGTTACGCTGGAAGTTTCTGGAGTCATCGTCGGCGTTCCAGAGACACCACTCTACATAGGAGAAGAGAGAGATGTTCTTTGCAGCGCTGCTGTTGTTGGTCAGCTTCACCTGGCTGATCTCGCAGTTGTCATCCACGGGAACGAATGTCAGGACAGAAGCCTCCAGGTCGTTCTTCTTTCCGGTAAAACGGCTGTAGCCGATACCGTGACGACATTCATAGCTGTCAAGATCGGTCTGGGTGGGTTTCCAGCCTGGATTCCACATGGTGTTTCCATCTTTAATATAGAAATACTTGCCGTTGATGTCGTTCGGAACATCGTTGTAACGGTAACGTGTCATACGCAACAGCTTGGCATCCTTATAAAAGGTATAACCACCGCAGGTATTGGAAATCAGAGAGAAAAATCCGTCTGTGCCGAGGTAGTTGATCCAGGGTAAGGGTGTTTTGGGTGTTGTGATGACGTATTCACGGTTGGCATCATCAAAATAACCAAATTTCATAGTTGCTTTCTCCTTTTGATAAAATAATTACGATTGGTAAGTGTCTGCCCGCCTTTTGCCATAACTGTCTGTCCTCCCCACATAATTCAGAAAACGATTAAGTAAAACGGCATGGCGGACTGTTTTGGAAGGTCCGCACATCGGTTTTTCATCTCACAATAAAAAACCCGACATGATTTAAGAAAATTATACAGAAGAAAAACCAAAATTGCAACAGGTATCATACAAAATATATAATCAAAAAGAAAAAGGCCAGAATAAATTAAAACTAAAATAATTTAGGTGCTGACGAAACCGTTTACCCGGAGTTTGACGCTAATATTAGGAAAATATGAACAAACTATGTACAAAAGTGCAAAAACCGCCTATGCAAAACTGTGGAGAATACACAAAACTGTAATTATTACACAAAAAAAATGAAAATTGTATTGCAAAACAGGAAAAAGTGATGTATATTAAAAACACGAAAACGATTAAGCGGTTTCGGAGCTCATCCAACCAGTGAGCAGAGATCGAACCTTACGAAAAGGATTTCGAGAACCAGACTAGAGGGGAGCTTACCAGATGGTTTCCATGAAGGACATTTCGGCGGCATGTGGGGTTTCGGTAGCCACAGTCAGTAAGGCGCTGAACGACCACAATGACATCGGAGCAGATACAAAAGCACATATCAGACAGGTTGCGAAGGAGATGGGATATTTTCCCAATTCTGCAGCCAAAGCACTCAAGACGAACAGAACTTACAATATCGGAGTGCTGTTCTCGGATGATGGCTACAGCGGTCTGACCCATGACTATTTCGTTTTTGTGCTGGACAGTCTGAAGCGCACCGTGGAGGAGAAAGGATATGACATCACCTTCATCAATGCCAGCAAGACAAAGAAAGGAAGATTGTCTTACTTAGAGCATTGCAGGTATCGCGGATTCGACGGCATCGCGATCGTCTGTACGAACTTTTACACGCCGGAAGTGCTGGAACTGGTCCGGAGCAACATCCCAACGATCACAGTTGACCACCTGTTCAACAATGTGTGCGCAATCATGTCGGACAATATCAACGGCATGCAGGATCTTCTTACTTATATATATAAGAAGGGACACAGAAGAGTCGCTTATATCCATGGAGCAGATTCGGCGGTAACCCAGAGCCGACTCGCTTCCTTCTACCGGACGGCGGCACAGCTTGAACTGGAGATACCGGATGAATACATAAGCAGCGCACCTTACCGTGATACGGAGAAAACCTATGAGGAGACGGTCAGATTGTTAGGTCTGGAGAAGCCGCCGACCTGTATCCTGTATCCGGACGACTTCGCCGCATTCGGAGGGATCAACGCGATCCGGGAAAGAGGACTTCGGATCCCGGAAGATGTATCGGTGGTAGGCTACGATGGCATCCGGCTTGCGAGACACATTGAGCCGACACTTACGACGCTCTGTCAGGACACAAAGCTGCTCGGACAGAAAGCGGGGGAGAAGCTCATCAGTCTGATCGAACATCCCAAGACGACTCTGATCGAGCAGATCATTGTAGAGGGACACGTTTTCGAAGGAAATTCTGTGGCGGATATCAACTGACCGCCGCACCAGAAGCGATATAAAATGCCCTTCAGCATTTTATATATAACAACCGGTCATACAGAAGGTATGACTCAACCACTGAAAAGGGAGGAAATTAAAATGAAGAAAAAAGTAGTTAGCGTACTTCTTTCTACAGCTATGGTAGCCAGCTTACTTGTAGGATGCGGCTCCAACAGCGCAGACACAGCAGCACCGGCAGACGATGCAGCACCGGCTGAGACAACAGAGGAAGCTCCTGCAGATGACGCAGCAGCAGAGGAAGCTCCTGCAGAGGATGCAGCAGCAGACACAGCAGCTTCCGGAGATAAGTTCTACATCTACTCCTGGAACACCGAGTTACAGGAAAGACTGAAATTCGTGACAGACGCTTATCCGGAGATCGCAGACCGCATCGAGTATGTAAACGTTGGTGACTCTGCTATTTATCAGGAGAAGATCGATCAGCTGCTTCAGACACCGGATGCAGATGACTATCCGGATATGATCGCTTTTGAGGCTGGTTATATCATGAAGTACACGAACTCTGATTACACATTACCGGTTACCGATCTTGGTATCACAGATGCAGATCTTGCTGAGATGTATCCTTACACCATCACGATCGCAACCGACCAGAGAGACGGATCCCTGAAGGGTCTTTCCTGGCAGTCCTGTCCTGGTGCATTCATGTACAGAACAGACCTTGCTGAGAGCTTACTTGGCGTAAAGAGCCCGGAAGAGATGCAGGCAAAGATCAGCACATGGGATGACTTCCTTGCAACTGCAAAGGAGATCAAGACAGCATCCAACGATGCAACAAGAATCCTTTCTTCTGACGGAGATATCGTAAACACATTCATGTCCAATAAGTCTGAGCCTTGGGTAGACAAGGACGGCGTATTCCATATGGATTCCGCAATGGAAGAGTATATGGATGTTTACAAGGCACTTGAGCAGGATGACCTTACACAGAAGACAACTACATGGTCTGACGAGTGGAATGCAGGTCCTTCTACCGATTCCGTATTTGGTTACTTCGGATGTACATGGTTCCTTCACTGGACAATCAAGGCTAACTGCGGCGGCGAAGCTGTAGGAGAAGGTACATACGGTCTTTGGAATATGTGCCAGGGCCCGGCTCCTTACTACTGGGGTGGTACATGGCTTGGCGCAACAGCAAACTGCTCTGATACAGCTTTAGCTGGACAGATCATGAAGGCACTTTGCTGCGACACAGACATCATGACAAAGATGAGCGAAGAGACACTTGACTATGTAAACAACAAGACAGCTATGAAGACACTTTCCGACGCAGGAAAGGGAGCATATGACTTCTTAGGTGGTCAGGACTTCATCGCAGTATTCTCTCCTCTTGCTGACAAGGTAGACGTATCCTGGATGTGTGCATACGACCAGAAGGTTAACGAGCTCCTTGATACACAGGTTAAGGCTTACGCTAACGGCGAGAAGGATAAAGACACAGCAATCGCAGACTTCAAGCAGGCTGTAGCTGATGCTTATCCGGGTGTTACTGTAGAGTAATCTGTAAAAGTTATCGACAAGTATACAAATTCTATATGTCTGTACCGGCTGTATGGCCGGTACAGATATTATAAAGAAAGAACGTATCGCATAGGGGACCGCGACACAGTTATTTGAGAGGGCTCCGGAAGGAGAGTTGTCAAATGCCTGTGGCGCGGGCCGGGGCAGAGGAACACGCAAATTCTTAAAAATAAGAAGAGAAGGATGTGGCAAGATGGCAAAGAAAAATGGTAAGAGCAAAACGGTAGAGTACAGCCGCTATGGTTATTTCTTTATAGCTCCTTTCTTTATCGCCTTTGCAATATTTCAGTTATGGCCTTTGATTTATACGATCGGACTTGCATTCTGTGAGAACTATACAGATGCAATGTTTAATACGGAGGTAGGTCCGTATTTCAACGGTCTGGCAAACTTCAAGACAGTGTTTGTCGGAAATGACGGCTCACTGTTTAACACCTACACATTTCAGGCGCTGTGGAATACGATCCTTATGTGGCTGATGAACTTCCTTCCGCAGATCCTGCTGGCACTGCTGCTGGCGGTATGGTTTACGGATACCAGAGTGAAGCTGAAAGCGCAGGGAGCGTACAAGATCCTGACCTTTATGCCGAATATCATCACGGCAGCAACGATTTCCGTATTGTTCTACAAGCTGTTCGATTTCCCGAACGGACCGATCAACCAGGTGCTTGTGAGCTGGGGAATCCTGAGCCAGCCGTTTGAATTTTTCCAGAGCAAGTGGGCGACGAGAGGAATCATCTCCTTCATCAACTTCTGGATGTGGTATGGAAATACGATGATCGTGCTGACAGCCGGTGTGCTGGGTATCAGCCCTTCTCTGTTTGAGGCGGCCAGAGTGGACGGCGCAAGCAGCTGGGAGATTTTCAAGAGCGTAACATTGCCTCTGCTTCGCCCGATCCTGTTGTTTACCCTGGTAAACTCCGCAATCGGCGGTATGCAGATGTATGATATCCCGAAACTGCTGACAAGCAGCGGCTACGGCGATCCGGATTATACAACGAGAACCCTTACGATGTACATAAGAGATCTGGCCTTCACCGGATCCAGACAGATGGGTAAGGCTTCGGCGGCATCCCTGATCCTGTTCCTTGTCACATTGATCTTCAGCGTCATTCTCTTCTATATTATGAGAGATAAGGATGCGATCAAGGAGAAGAAGGCGATCAAGGCGGCACAGAAAGCAAGAAAGGGGGCTAAATAATCATGGCAAAACAGAATGTTGAAGCGGAAGGCGGATTACATGCCAGAATTCTCGGAGCGAAGATTTTTAGAAACTTTATCTGCATATTCCTGTGTTTCCTGAGTCTGATCCCTTTCTGGATCATGATCGTCAATGCGACCAGAGCGAGTGTGGATATCCAGCAGGGCTTATCGCTGATCCCCTCCACACATTTCATGGAGAACTGGGCAAAGCTGCTCTATCAGTGTAGCGAGCAGGTTCCGCTGTGGAAATACATGACGAACAGTTTGCAGATTGCAGCTTTTTCTACTATATTAAATGTGTATTTTTCAACCATGACAGCATATGGCGTCACGGTGTATAAGTTCAAGGGTTCTACCTTTGCATGGTCTTTCATCATGGCGATCATGATGATCCCGGCACAGGTAACCTCGATCGGTTTCTTCCGGTTTATGAATGGTCTGGGACTTGGCAACAACTACCTGCCTCTGATCGTTCCGGCGATCGCAACACCGGCTACCGTATTCTTTATGAGACAGTATATGCAGAGCGCACTGCCGCTTGAGATCGTGGATGCAGCCAGAATCGATGGCTCCAGGGAGTTCCACACTTTCAATACGATCGCGATGCCTCTGATGAAACCTGCGGTTGCAACACAGTGTATCTTCGCATTTATCGCATCGTGGAATAACTTCTATACGCCTTCCATGCTGCTTTCTTCCCAGAAGAAGTATACGCTGCCGATGTTCGTGCAGATGATGAGAGGTGAGAGATTCCGTTCCGATCATGGTATCATCTACGTAGGTCTGGTTGTATGTATCATGCCGATTTTCGTGGTATACTTCATTCTTTCCAAGTATATTATCGCAGGTGTAGCACTTGGCGGTGTGAAAGAATAAGAGATAATTAAGCATATTTCCTATGGGGTTACGATTGGCACCGTCACATGGCTGGCGGTGCTGATTTTTTGATTTTCTTTCAAACAAATGCGCACACTTTATTTTAAGAAAAATTTTATTTGACCATCATAGGTGCTTGTGAGAAGATAAAATCAAAGTAACGGGCACAGTGCCTGCGGAAAGTGTACAGGGAACGGAAAGGAACGTTGAGGTATGAACCGTGACGAATTTATCGATAAATTGCAGCGCACCCTTGCAGGAGGACTCGGAAGCTATCAGGTGGCAGAAAACGTCCGCTATTATCAGGAATACATCGATAGTGAGGTGCGGAAAGGAAAAGCGGAGGAGGAAGTGCTTGACATGCTCGGCGATCCACGTCTGCTTGCCAAGAGCATCATCGAGGCGAATAAGAGAGCGGGAGCCAGCGAGGGCGTCAATCAGATATACGATGAGGATGCCGTCGAGGAGGATGGAAACGGCAATATCTACAGAGACGAGGAAGAGCGGAGCGCCGGGAAGGTGAAAAGGATCCCTGGCTGGGCGATTGCGCTGATCGTGATGGCGGCGGTCGTCGTGGTGTTTGGAATCGCGTTCTCCCTGCTGTCAGTATTCTGGCCGTTTATCCTGGTGATAATTGCCGTGACAGCGATCACGAAATTTATCGGACAAAGAAAATAGACCATTTGGGGAAATGGTCTATTTAGGGGAGTATAAATATTAATATAAGGGTTTGCAAGTGAAGAATGAAGGGGTATCCTCACTTACAAATATTATTATATGCTTTATTTTGAAAAAAGCAACTCCAAATAGTACCAAAGTACCTTGCGGGCTTTTGGTAATATTGCATAAAAAATTAGTACCAAAGTCCTATGGGCGAAATGAATAAGTTTTAGACAATCTTCTAATACTATACCTGTAACAAAAAACAAGCAGGAGGTATGGAAGATGTCTAAAAACGATTATAACCAGAATAGTCAGAACAGCCAGAACAACCAGAACGAGAAGCAGCAGGACAAGTACAATAACTGCAGCCAGAACAGCTCTAAGAACAGCACAAAGAACAGTTCTGATAAGGATTCCCAGAACAACCAGAAGAATTACTAATCCATGCAAAGAGAAGGGGCAGAGATGCTCCTTCTTTTTGTTATTAGGAAATTGCACGCGCCCGTGCGGAAAACTGCACATTGACACTGACGGGGATACAATTTACAATGAATCTATGGAAAAATTAGAGTATATTGTGCCCTGCCATTTTGGGTTAGAGGCGGTATTAAAACGGGAAATTACAGATCTTGGCTATGAGATCGTCTCGGTGGAGGACGGGCGCGTCTGCTTTGCAGGCGATGAGAGCGCCATCTGCCGGGCGAATATCTTTTTGCGGAGCGCGGAGCGGATCCTGATCAAGGTTGGCAGCTTCCATGCGGAGACATTCGAGGAGCTGTTTCAGGGGACGAAGGCACTCGCATGGGAAAACTATATTCCGGAGAATGGAAAGTTCTGGGTTGCGAAGGCGGCGAGCATCAAGAGTAGGCTGTTCAGCCCGTCGGATATCCAGTCGATCATGAAAAAGGCGATGGTCGAGCGGCTCAAAGGAAAATACCATACAGAGTGGTTTCGCGAGGACGGCGCATCTTTTCCGGTCAGAGTATTTCTGATGAAGGATGAGGTGACGGTCGGACTGGACACGACCGGGGAATCCTTACATAAAAGAGGGTATCGCAAGCTCAAGGCAAAGGCTCCGATCGCTGAAAATCTGGCGGCGGCGCTTATCATGCTGACGCCGTGGAAGGGGGACCGGATCCTGGTGGATCCTTTCTGCGGAAGCGGAACGATCCCAATCGAGGCGGCTATGATGGCGGCGCATATCGCACCGGGAATGAACCGCAGCTTTCTGGCGGAAGAATGGCCGCATCTTGTGGAGCGCAAAGCGTGGTATCGCGCGGTGGACGAGGCGGATTCCCTTGTCGATGACACGGTGGAGACAGATATCCAGGGCTATGACATTGACGATGAGATGGTGCAGATCGCCCGCGCCAACGCGAAGCTGGCGGGAGTAGATCACCTGATCCATTTTCAGCGGAGAGGAGTGGCAGAGCTGTGTCACCCGAAAAAGTATGGCTTTCTCATCACCAATCCGCCCTACGGCGAACGGCTGGAGGATAAGAAGGATCTGCCGGCGCTTTACCGGTTGATCGGGGAGCGGTATGCGGCGCTGGACTGCTGGTCGATGTATCTGATCACGGCGTACGATCAGGCGGAGAAGGCGATCGGCAGAAAGGCGGACAAGAACCGCAAAATATATAATGGAATGATGAAAACCTATTTTTATCAATATATGGGGCCGAAGCCCCCGGGAAATGGTAGATAGATCATGCAGGATGGATTGATCAGAAGGACAGCGGTCTTTAGTCTCCTGTTTACGCTGGCGGCGATGAGCGCCATGCTGTACTTTGCGGCAAATAAAATTATCGTGGTGGCGGATGTGGCGCAGGACGAGGTCGTCCAGAGCGCGCAGACAAACGAGGTGGAGATGACTGGCGAAAATGCGGTTCTTATGGAGCCGGGCGGAAGCGCGGAGTATTTCTGTATTCCGCTGCCAAAGACGGTGAAGCCGGAGGAAGTGACCGTGGAGAATCACTACATGGTTCAGGAACTCTGGGTGAGCATCCGGTCGCAGGAGCGGGGAGGACTGAAAGGATTTTATGAACAGAACGCAGTGACCGGGAATCAGGAGCAGGTGCTGGACGGGCATTTTGAGGAGGACGAGGCGCAGATCACGCTTCGCTTCAAGCTGACCGGGCTGTACGAGTATCAGAGCGTATTTCGCGACAATATGCTGTATATGCAGTTCCTTTCGCCCAAGGAGGTCTATGATAAGATCGTGGTCGTCGATGCAGCTTACGGCGGAAAAGACTATGGCGCGCGGGATGGAAACTTTATGGCGAAGAACGTCACGTTGGGCATTGCGCGGGCACTCAAGGAAAAGATGGATGACACCGATATCAAGGTGTACTATACAAGGATGGATGACAGCGATCTGCAGGAGATGGACCGCGTGCAGCTTGCCGGTCTGGCAGAGGCGGATATGCTGATCCGTATCGAGGTGGGCGTCTCCGACGACCCGGATCAGTACGGGACGGAGACGGTGTGCAACAGCCGGTATTTTATCCCGGACTTCGGAAGCGTGGAACTGGCTGATATTCTGGAAAGACAGGTAGTGACGGCGATCAGCGGAAAGGCGGCAGGACTTACGCAGGCGCAGGAAACGGACGAAGTCGTGAGAGAGGCGACCGTTCCGGCGGCGGCCGTGCGCGTCGGCTATTTTACCAACGCGAAGGAGGAGGCGCTTTTGCAGCGCGAGGACTACCGGAAGCGGATCGCAGAGGGAATCTACCAGGCGATCCTTTCGGCCTATGAAAAGACCGGGGACAAGGCAGAGGGAGACGGAAAATGAGTCGAAGAGTGATATTTGCGACAGGAAATAAAGGAAAGATGAATGAGATCAGACAGATCCTCAGCGATATGGATATGGATCTGCTTTCGATGAAGGAGGCAGGGATCGATATTGAGATCGTGGAGGACGGTTTGAGTTTCGAGGAGAATGCGGTCATTAAAGCAAAGGCGGTGGCTGCCTGCACGGACGCGATCGTACTTGCGGATGATTCCGGTCTGGAGATCGATTATCTGAACGGGGAGCCAGGTATCTATTCGGCGCGGTATATGGGGGAGGATACGCCCTATTCCGTAAAAAACCGGAATTTTATCGAGCGGCTTCACGGAGTACCTGCGGAAGAAAGGACGGCGCGCTTTGTCTGTGTGATCGCTGCGGCGATGCCGGACGGAGAGGTATTTACGACCAAAGGCGTGATCGAGGGGCAGATCGCGGAGGAGCCCAAAGGAGAGAACGGCTTCGGTTTCGATCCGATCTTCTATGTGCCGGAATACGGCTGTACAACGGCCGAGCTGAGCGAAGAACAGAAGAATGAGATCAGCCATCGTGGCAAGGCGCTGACAGCTATGAAAGAGGAGCTGAAGAAACGCATCGGATAAAAAACACAGAATGGAATAGCAGAATGAAAATCTTGATTATCAGTGATACACACCGCCGAAATGAAAATTTTCTGCAGTTATTAGAGAGGGTCGGTCCGATTGATCTTCTGGTTCACTGCGGGGATGTGGAAGGGAGCGAATACCTGATCAGCGAGGCGGCGGACTGTCCGGTGCATATGGTGCAGGGAAACAATGATTTCTTCAGCCAGCTTCCGCGGGAGCTGGAGTTCACCGTCGAGGATTACAAGGTCTGGGTGACGCACGGGCACAGCTACTATGTGTCCATGAACTACGAGATCCTGAAAGAGGAGGCGCGCGCCCGGGAGGTGGATGTCGTGATGTGCGGTCATACGCACCGTCCGGTGATCGACCGGGAGAGCGATCTTACGCTGATCAATCCGGGGAGCCTGAGTTACCCGCGGCAGGATAACCGAAGACCGAGTTATGTCCTGATGGAGATCGACCGGAACGGGGAAGCGCACTACACACTGAATTATTTGTGATTAATAGTTCGGCCATAGACTGATCTGTAAACTGTGCTTGGGTGCTTGCACACAAGAAGCAGTTGGCAGATCAGTCTATGAGCGGAGCGCCCGAAAACGAAATAAAAGGTGAGCCGCAAAGCGGCGACGGCAGCGGAGCGGACGCTTTTATGAGTTTGCGGGTCGAACAGTTAGATTTGTGACACTTTTTTTGTGACACTTTTTTGCAGAAAAAGTGTTGACAGCATAAAATCTATATTATATAATACTACTTGCGTTGTGAAGAAATCAGACGCGCCTACGCGTCAAGTTCCGGGGTGTGGCTCAGCTTGGCTAGAGCGCCTGGTTTGGGACCAGGAGGTCGCAGGTTCGAATCCTGTCACCCCGATTCAACAACTTATATATATGCGGGTGTAGTTCAATGGTAGAACACCAGCCTTCCAAGCTGGATACGTGGGTTCGATTCCCATCACCCGCTTCGAGTGAGTTTTCACTCAGCAGAGAATTCTGCATACGTGTTCGTAGCTCAGCTGGATAGAGCAACGGCCTTCTAAGCCGTGGGTCGGGGGTTCGAATCCCTTCGAGCACGTTTTTTGTGTCATTAGAGATATTCTCTGATGACACGAAGATATGGTGGGTATGGCGCAGTTGGCTAGCGCGCCAGATTGTGGCTCTGGAGGCCGAGGGTTCGAGTCCCTCTATCCACCTTCACACGGCAACGTGCAAGGAGCACAGCCTGGTGTTACCAATAGTGGGCTATCGCCAAGGGGTAAGGCACAGGACTTTGACTCCTGCATTCGCTGGTTCAAATCCAGCTAGCCCAGTTATGGAGCACTAGCTCAGTCGGTAGAGCACCTGACTTTTAATCAGGTTGTCGGGGGTTCGAATCCCCCGTGCTTCACTTTAATCGCATAGCAGAAACCAAGAATGGGAAATCGGAAACATAGGTTTCCCTTTTTGTTGTGTTAAGGAGCAGAATCATTTTGCGTCAGCGTGCACCTGACACAAACCAGACATACACAAAGAACGTGCGCAGAAATGGGAGTGGATATGAGTACAAAGCAGAGTGTAAATACACAGGAGCCGATGAAAGAGAATAAGATGGGAGTCATGCCGGTAGACGAGCTGCTCATTAATATGTCCCTGCCGATGATGATCTCCATGCTAGTGCAGGCGCTTTATAATATTGTAGACAGTGTTTTCGTAGCGCGGATCGATGAAAATGCGCTGACGGCAGTTTCGCTTGCCTTTCCGGTGCAGACGCTGATGATCGCGCTGGGCGTCGGAACCGGCGTGGGTGTCAACGCCCTTTTGTCCAAGGCACTTGGGGAAAAAGACTATGGCCGTGTCAACAAGATCGCGGAGAACGGTATTTTTCTTGCGCTGGTCAACTACGTGGTATTTCTGCTGGTCGGCCTTTTCGGCGTGGACTTTTTCTACCGCACCCAGACGACGGATGCGGCGATCCTGGAGTACGGAAAGCAGTATCTGTCGGTTGTGTGCTGCTTCTCGATGGGAATGTACGCGCAGTTTATCTTTGAGAGACTTCTGCAGTCCACCGGAAAGACGGTCTTTACCATGATCACACAGGGAACGGGTGCGATCATCAATATCATTCTGGATCCGATCCTGATCTTCGGCTATTTCGGAATGCCGAAGATGGGCGTGGCAGGCGCGGCGGTTGCCACTGTGATCGGACAGGTTATCGCGGGGATTTTGGCGGCGATCATCAACCTGAAGAAGAACGAAGAAATCCGTCTACAGGCAAAAGGATTCCGGCCGGATGGAAGAACAATCGGACACATCTACGCGGTGGGCGTGCCCTCGATCATCATGCAGGCGATTGGATCGGTCATGACCTATGGAATGAACCAGATCCTGCTTGGCTTCACCTCGACGGCAGCGGCGGTGTTCGGCGTTTACTTCAAGCTGCAGAGTTTTGTCTTTATGCCGGTGTTTGGACTGAACAATGGACTGGTGCCGATCATTGCTTACAATTACGGCGCAGGAAAGCGGGAGAGGCTGATCAAGGCGATCAAGCTGAGCATCGGATATGCGGTGGGGATCATGGCGTTTGGCGTAGTGGTGTTCCAGCTGATTCCCAGGCAGCTTCTGGGGTTGTTTGACGCTTCGGAGCAGATGCTTCAGATCGGGATCCCGGCGCTGCGGATCATCAGCATCCACTTCGTGCTGGCGGCGTTCGGCATTGTCTGCGGTTCGGTGTTTCAGGCGCTTGGCAACGCGGTCTACAGCATGATCGTGTCGCTGACCAGACAGCTTATCGTGCTGCTTCCGGCAGCCTATCTGCTGGCGCAGACCGGCGATGTGACGAAGGTGTGGTGGGCTTTTCCAATCGCGGAGATGGTTTCCGTCACGGTTTCCGCAATTTTCCTGATCCAGACCAACCGGAAGATCATTCAGAAAATATAAAATAGAGGACAGAGAAGTGAGCCATCTTTGCCTGGCACATCGGGGATTGACAGTGTCAGGCGGAGATGATATGATACTTGAGCGGGTTTTTCGATAGGGAAAACCCGACGTAAGCGGATGTGGCGGAATTGGCAGACGCGCCAGATTTAGGTTCTGGTGTCCCCGACGTGCAGGTTCAAGTCCTGTCATCCGCATGGTAAGAGTGCCTGTTTCGGCACTCTTTTTTGTTTGTGTTGCATTTTGTGTTGCATACATTGCTAAAAACATCATTTGCGCGCTTGTTAATTGTCTTTGATTGGTGAAAGCGGACTCGATTTGATTAAATAAAACGGGGCAAAATTTACATATATAAACTACAAAAACGGGGCAAAATAATATAAAACATATTGAAAAAACGGGGCAAAAGAGATATTGTTAAGAAGAAAGGAGGCAGATCATGTATAGAAAAGACTCCATTATAATAGAAGATTGGCTGAAAAGTTCAGACAAGGCATTATTGGTGACAGGAGCCAGACAGATTGGAAAGACCTGGCTTATAAGAGAGGAAATTGCCAAAAGCGGATATACAAAGTTTGAAGTTAATTTTATTGATCAGCCGGATTTAGTTGATTACCTCAATGTAAAAATGAGTGCGGATGAGTTTCTGGTGAAATTGAAAATGATTATGCCGGAAGAGTGCAAGCCGCAGGAAACGATCGTTTTTTTTGATGAGATACAGAATTGCCCGGAAATAGTGACAAAGATAAAATTCCTTGTAGAAGAAGGGAGTTTTAAATATGTAATGAGTGGATCTTTATTAGGGGTAGAACTCAGGGGGATGGCGTCGGTTCCGGTGGGATATTTAACTGTTCTGAGGATGTATCCTATGGATTTTGAAGAATTCATGATAGCAAATAATGTATCAAAAATGACTTTGGAAATGTTGAAAGAAAAATTTGAAACACGTCAGCCCGTGGATGAATTTATACATCAGAAGCTATTGGCATTGTTTTTTATCTATCTCATTGTAGGCGGAATGCCGGATGCGGTAAAAACCTATATTGTTACAAAAGATATCCGGGAGGTTGATAAAGTACAACGGGATATCGTTATGTTGTACAAAGAAGACTTTTCTCAATATGAGAGTGAAGACAAGAAATTGAAACTGATATCCATTTACGATATTATTCCGGCAGAATTAAACAAACAGAATAAAAAATTTGTTTTTACAATGCTGGATAAAGAGCTGAAGTTTGACAGATATGAAAACAGCTTTTTGTGGCTGAAAGACGCCGGAGTTGCTTTGCCTGTGTATAACGTAGAGGCTCTGGTTATTCCGCTCAAAGCAAGTAAGACCAGTAATGTATTCCGGCTCTTTTCGAATGACACCGGGTTACTTACCTGCGCATATCCGGCAGAAACTAAAATAGAGTTGATCAATAAGAACAGTGAAGTAAATAACGGCGCTCATTTTGAAAATGCTGTGGCACAGCAATTAGTGGCCAATGGTTTGGAACCTTATTTTTGTAAAAAGAAAAATATAGGAGAGCTGGATGTTGTGATTGAAATGGGTGGAAAAGTTGTTCCCATTGAGGTGAAATCCGGAAAAACTTACAAAGCGCATAAGGCGCTGGATAATTTTATGAACATTCCCGATTATCATATCGAGAAAGCATATGTTCTTTCCGTTGCAAATGTAGAACAGGAAGGAGCCGTGGTGTATCTTCCTATCTACATGTGCTATCTTTTAAAAGAGCGGAAAATAGAAAAGTTAATAGTGGATCTGGATATGGAAGGATTATAAAATGGGATTGACCGAGCTCTTTGAGAGAGGGATACTTCTTGTACGTAGGGCAAGAAAATGGGGACTGGAGTGAACTTAATAAACTAGATTTTTAGGAGAAAACGATGAAGAAATGGACAAAAATATTGTTGATAATAGTTATAGTTATTTTACTTTTGTTTGTGGGAATGTCCTATTTTATAGGGACGCAAGTTTTCATGGGGTCTACTCAATTGGTTACTTGTGAAGATACTTCAAAAGTGAAAGATAGTTTTTGGGAAAGATATAATATGGATTATGATGTTTTCTGCAGTACATATACTATAGAAAAAGTTGAAATCACTTCAACTTTTGATGAACATATGATACCGGCAGATTACATATATGCTCTTGGTGAAGAAGGAGATAAGAATAATCCAACAGTTATTTTAGTGCATGGTCTTGGTGGAAATCGTTATACCAATTATCCTTTAGCAGAAATGTTTTTGCAGAAAGGATATAATGTATTGACTTATGACCAGAGAAGTAGCAACGAAAATACAGCTCAATATACTACATTTGGATACTGGGAAAAATATGATTTGATTGATTACATTGATTATGTCTATAGCCATGCACCGGAGCAAGTGATAGGAATATGGGGTACATCGTTTGGTGGAGCAACTGCAGGATTAGCAATGGGAGATAAGGATGTTGAAAACAAAGTGGATTTTCTGATTCTAGATTGTCCGGTTAGTGATATGAAATGGATGGTAGAAGAAGAAATGAGAAAGATGGATATTGGATTGCCTATATCTTACATGACATTCTGTGGCAACATTATCAACAAAATGGAATTGGGATTTAGTTATGATGATGCAAATGTATGTGACAAAATTGCAGATATTGAAATTCCGGTTTTGGTAATAAACAGTGAAGCAGATACATTAACCCCACAGTTTATGGGACAAGAAATATATGATTCAATACAAAATGAAGAAATTAAAATGATTTGGACGGTAACTGATAGTGAACATACAGAAATATGGTTAGATCACAACCAAGAATATCGAGAAAAGGTTCAAGAATTATTGAATTTTACTAAATAATAGAAATAGGGAAAGTAAACTTTCAGTAAGCTGGTGCTTTTATCTGAGAGACGAATTTGAAGTTGGAGGTAAGATTATATGATAACTGCATTGACAACTGATAGACTTAAAGAACGAATGGCAAGGTCAACAATGAAACAAAAATTTCAGTCTTGTAGAGAGATTGAAAGCAACAGAAGATTTGAAGTTGGCGAGGTGCGATAGATGAAGGATGTGAAGCGAAAATCAGTAGGAACTCACTTTTCAATGTGTGTTCAACCAGCTTTTATCGTTGGTACAAACAATGAAGATGGAACATATAATTTTGCTCCGATTACATGGGTTAGCGTTACAAATGAGAAGGAAAACGATTATTTATTAGTTATCAGTATGTTTGGGACTAAAAGAACTAAACAAAATGTAATTAGAACGGGGGTTTTGAGTGTTAACCTTGTCAGTACAGATATACTTGGACTTATGGACTATTTCGGTACACATCATGCAAACGACGGGATAAAAGATGGAATTTCTTATGACGTCAGCAGAGGTGATGTTATTGATGTTCCTATTTTAGATGCAAGTAGATGGATATATGAATGTGAGGTAGTTAAATCTGTTGAACTAGGAGAGTCTACAACTTTCTTTTGTAGAATAAGGAATATTCAAATAGATGAACAACTTGAATGTATGGACACTTTTGATGTGAATCTTACAAAACTTGAACCAGTGATTTATTCGGGAATGTATCATAGTATTGGAAAGTTGCTTGGTAAAATAGGAGATTTTTCTGAATAAACAATTTGAATTTATGGATTTGGCAAATACGAATTAACTGAGATAGGGAGAACAAGTGATGTTATTAGAAACAGGCAATTTATATATACGATCATTAGAGCCAAATGATGCGCAGACATTTTCTCGAATGGCTAAAGATGGAAGTCTATGCATCGCAGATGAAGAAACTACAAGAGGTGTTGGTAAAACGGTTATCTGAAAATACTGTATCTGATTATTTGCAGACAACGAATATGGACTTTCTAGATATGTTTTTAACTGCAAAGTATTTAGAAGGGTGTTCTGACAAAACAATACGCTATTATAGGTGTTATATTGAAAAGATGTTGGATACAATAAATATTCCGGTCATTAAGATAACGACCGAGATGCTACGAAAATATCTTGTAGAGTATCAAACGATAAATAATTCTTAGAGATAATTGTAATAATCTGCGTGATAGGGCAATGATTGATTTTCTGCTTTCAACAGGAATTAGAGTAGGCGAATTGGTAAGGCTGAACATTGATGATATAGATTTCTCTGAGCGGGAATGCGTGGTTTATGGCAAAGGAGACAAAGAGAGGAAAGCATATTTTGATGCTAAGACCAAAATTCATTTGTTGAATTATATTGAATCAAAAGGTACACCCACATAAGTTTAGAAGGACTATGGCCACCAGAGCAATTGAGAAAGGTATGCTGATTGAACAACAGGTACAGAAAATTCTGGGACATGAGCAAATAGATACAACGCTCAGATATGCAATGGTTAATCAAAACAATGTG
>CAKRSV010000013.1 GCA_934401915.1 uncultured Lachnospiraceae bacterium | reverse complement strand
TTTTGTAAAACAGTAGGATCATCAACCGGACTTCCCTCGATAAAAAAGAATATGATTTGTGGCGAAAGAAGTTCCTTGACCCGGTTACAAAGAAAAGAAAGTTTCTGTACAGTTGGAAACTTGAAAAGAACGATAAGTTACCAGAGGGGAAAAAGCCAGACCTGTCATTAAGGGAAAAGGAAAAGCTTCTGGAGCGTGACTTGGCAAATGGGGTATCCCTGTCGGGTGGGGATATGACGGTGTTAGAGTTGGTTGAAAAATATATCAGCCAGAAGATAAATGTTCGTCCTACCACTTCAGCAGGTTATAAGACAGTAGTCAATCTTTTGAAAAGGGATGCGTTTGGAAATATAAAAATCAAGCAGGTTAATACCATGGATGCGAAGTCATGGATTATAAAGCTTCAATCAGTGGATGGAAAGAGTTACAGTTCCATTCATACGGTTCGTGGAGTTGTAAGACCTGCGTTCCAGATGGCATACGAAGCGGACTTAATTCATAAGAATCCCTTTGATTTTGACTTACATAACTTCTTAATCAATGATTCGGTAAAAAGAGAAGCCTTGACAGGAAAACAGGAAAAGGACTTCTTGCAGTTTATCAAGCAGGATGAACATTTCAGTGAGTGCTACGACGGCATGTACCTGCTTTTGCACACAGGACTTCGTATCGGGGAATTCTGTGGACTTACCTTGAAAGATATTGATATGCAAAAGAAAACAATCAACGTTGACCACCAGTTACAATACGTTGGTAACAAAGGGAAATACATAGAGAAAACGAAAACGGACGCAGGAACAAGGGTATTACCCATGTCGGAAGAAGTATATGAAGTAATAAAAAGGGTGTTAGCAAACCGGAAGAAACCGAAGATTGAAATATGTATTGGCGGCTATACAGGTTTTCTGTTCTTGGATAAGCGTGGAATGCCTATGATGCCTTATCAATGGGAGAAGCGGTTTCAGCGTTCTGTTGAAAAATATAACAAGATATATCGGGTGCAACTTCCAAAGATAACACCCCATGTCTGCCGCCATACATTCTGTACGAATATGGCAAAGAGGGGAATATCCGTAGAAACTTTGAAATATCTCATGGGACATACGGATATCAGTGTGACTTTAAATGTTTACACGCACTTAAAGTTAGAGGATGCGGAGAAAGAAATAAAACGTCTAGAAAACGTAGAAAAAGAGTTGAAAAGGTGTGCACGATAAAAGGATAAAAGATACCTGAAATAAAGTGGTGAGTAAAAATGAGTAAAAAGAGAGGTTTTACCTAGATTTTTACTCATTTTGCTTGCCAGGATATGGAAAGATATGCGAAGTTATGCTAGGATAAGGAAGAAAGGGTTATGTCGGGAAAAGCTGATAAAACCTAGGAAAAACGAAGATATGCAAGGATATGAAACGATATGGAAAGAAAAGTTAAAATTCTTATGGTATGCCACGGCAACATCTGCCGTTCCACCATGGCGCAGAGCGTCCTCAACCACATGGTCACAACCCGGAAAATAGAAACCAATTTTTACATTGACTCCGCGGCGACCAGCCGCGAGGAGATCGGAAATCCTCCGCACTACGGAACCGTAAACAGGCTGCGTCAGGCGGGGATCACGGTAGTGCCGCACCGGGCAAGACAGATGACCAGACAGGATTATGAAGCGTTTGACTATCTGATCGGGATGGACAATGCAAACATCCGAAATATGAAATGTATCGCCGGGGGAGATGAAGAAGAAAAGCTGTGGAAGCTGCTGTCGTTTGCAGCAGGGGATCTGACAAGGCAGGACAGGAGCGAAGAACGGAGAGTAGCGGGGAGAGACGTGGCAGATCCCTGGTACACGGGTGATTTCGAGGCAACCTTCCGCGATGTGGTGAGGGGATGCGAAGGGCTGATTCGCTATCTGGGTTATTGAAACTTGCCCTAAGATGCAACAAAAAGGACGAACATCGAGGAAAAGATGAGATGTTCGTCCTTTTCTATATAGTTATTGGTGGTAACTATCAAGGTTATAAAGTAAACTGGTCTACGATCTCCTTCAGGGAATCGGAGTAGGCGATCGTTTTTTCTACCATGTGGTAGGTGTCGGTAGTGAGGGAAACAATGCTGGCATTGTTTTCTACCACGTTGTTTACGCCGCTTGTCGTCTCGGCGATGGAGGCGTTGATCTGGTTGATCGCCTCGGACATCTTGAACATGGTGTCGTTCAGGGAATCGATCGAAGCGTTTATGTCGCTCATCGTCGTATTGACGAACTGTGCATCCCTGGAGTATTGATCGCTCACATTCATAAAGTTATTATAATCCGCCAGAACCGTTTCATCAAGGAAAGAAAGAGTAGAAGTTAAACTTTTTTCCATTTTCTGAACGGCGTCGATCACTTCATTTACGATCTCGGTGATGTCACCGACGGTATCGGAGGACTGACTGGCCAGTTTTCCAATCTCATCAGCCACTACGGCGAAGCCGCGGCCCTGTTCTCCGGCGCGGGCAGCTTCGATGGAAGCATTCAATGACAGGAGAGAGGTCTGCTTTGCGATATCCATGATATTCTTGGCAAGCTCGTTGATCTTGGATACGGCTTTGGAGCTTTCGATAGCGAGCTCGGATTCGCCTTTGACGGACTCATACATATGTCTGGTGCGGTCGCTGGCGGACGAGGTATCTTTTCGTAGTTTTTCTGCCCGCTGCATGATCTCGGTGGAGAGGGTTACGCCTTCGGCAGTCTTGGTGTTGATCTGCGAAGTGCTTTTTTCTATCTCGTGGATTTCATTGCTGATAGCGGCTGTGCTTGCTGCGGTTTCTTCCATGGTCGCAGACAGTTCTTCTGCGGTCGCAGAATTGCTGCTTGCGTTATCGTTGACGGTGTTGGCAATGCTGTGCAGGCGGTCAGCGCTTTCGCTGATCGAGCTGGAAGCGGAGGAGATGCTGTTCATCATATTACTGAAGGCATGCCGCATCTTTTTGACGGCGCGGCTCATCTCTCCGGTTTCATCCTTATGCTTTAGCAGGGAGTGGTAGGACTCATCCTGCGAGATATCGAGATCGGCGGTCTTGCGGATGACTTTCGTCACGGTCTTGATCGGAACGATGATCGTCCCGGCAAAGACGGAACCGAGCACGGCAAAGATCAAAATAATGATGACACAACTGATCAGGCAGTTCCGGAATGCGCTGTCACGCATCTGGATGATCGGTGACAGAACGACGCTTTTATCGATCGTAAGGCAGAGGATCCAGTTATTCAGGGAAGAAACACGGTAAGCAATATACTGACCGGTGCTTTCATCTGTGGTGACGTCGGTTTCCGGCGTTTTGCCGGAGGCGATCTGAGCCACCAGATCCGTTATCAGAGACGTGTCGGCGGTGGTGCCGATCTTGGACTCGTCCGGATGATAAATATATACGCCGTTGCCGTCGAGCAGATAAGCGTAGCTGGTATCAGAGTTGAAAACCTTGATATCCGAGAGCGTATCTGCCAGAAGGGAAACCTTAATGTTTGTAAAAAGGACGCCGGAGAGCGTATTGTCATCCATATGGCTTCGCTCCGGAACGCCGATAGAGATCATGGGCTCTCCGGTCTCTTCGTCGAAGAACACGTTGCTCTGCGCGGGCGCATTGTTGGCGAGAATATATTGAATAAAGGGTTCATCCGCATAGGAAACCGGTTCTTCCGGGATGGGATCGGTGCTGCCATAAAGGCGCAGATCGTTGCCGCAGACGAAGTTGATGCTGTCGTGCGTCGGATTGGCGGCGAGATATTTATTGAGGGTAACCTGCACTTCCTTGGCATATTTGTTGCCGTTCTGATTGCTGAAAGCAAAGAAGTTTTCCGAGCGGTCGAGATAGTTCATCGTGGAATTATACTTTTCAATGGATTCGTCAATGCTTCGTCCCTGTGCGCTGACGATCTCGGTCAGAGAGTCCTCCGTGTAGGCAATCAGCGATTCACGGGACATATCCGTCAGGGAATGATAGTTGAGCCACACAGCGATAGTAACGGCAACCACAATAAACAGAATCAGGACGCATGTGATTTTTGTCTGGATTGAAGATAGCTTTTTGACCATGTTATTTTCCTCCCTGGTATTTAAAAACCGAATGACTTTAATAATAATAGATAAAATAATATCAATACTTAATCGTTTAAGTAATATTAACACATTTCTGATAAAAAATCCATAGTTTCTGTACAAATTCTATAAAAATCTCCAAGATATATAAATATTTTATCTCAGTGCACAGATGCCATTCATAAAACGCACGCTCTGTATTTGTCTGCTGTTTTGCAGTTATGATGACTTAATAAAAAGGAGTTTTCCCTGTCATATTCAATAGAAGCCGGTCCTTTCAAAATAAGAAGTATAAAGTCTGTGCGTATGACGGAGAGTAATGTGAAAAATCCATATATGAAAGCTTTTTCACACATGGGATTTGTGTCTGCGTACACTTGACACAAACTCGGTATGCGCAAAGAACATGCACAAAAATGAGGAGCAAAATGCAGCCGGCGGTCAGAACGGCGACAGATTGAGGAAGAAAATGGAAACGCCGGGAATATACTTTATCGGAAGGAGATCGTCCGGAAGGGATTGTAAATTAAATGTAAAAAAAGATTTACAAAAGCCTTACCGGACTATGGTGGTTTGTAAAGTGGGGTCCCTGTTACAATCGCAGTATCAACAGGAAAGGAAAGAGGAAGAATATTATGAAAAAAATGGAACTGAAAAAACTGGCAGCATTGATTGGCGCAACTGCATTAGTAGTAGCAAGCCTGACAGGATGTGGTGGATCTGATACGACAACTGCAACAGCAGACACAGCAACCGAAGCACCGGCTGACACGACAGCAGATGCAGCTGCAGATACTACAGCAGAGGAAGAAGCACCGGCAGAGGATACAACAGCCGATACCGCAACGCAGGAGCCGGCAGAGGCGATCAGCGGAACGGTCACCATGGCAGGATCTACTTCGATGGAGAAACTTGCTAACGCCGTAGCAGAGAGCTTTATGGCAAAATATCCGGATGTAACCGTAACCGCAGAGTTTACCGGTTCTTCCGCCGGAATCGAATCCGTACTGGCAGGCAGCGTGGATATCGGAAATTCCTCCAGAGCATTAAAGGATGAAGAAAAATCGGCAGGCGCTGTAGAAAACATCGTAGCCATTGACGGTATCGCCGTAGTGACAGATCCTGCAAACACCGTGACAGGTCTTACGACAGACCAGCTTGTCAGCATCTACAAGGGTGAGACAAAGAACTGGAGCGATGTAGGCGGATCGAATGAAGCGATCGTAGTGGTAGGTCGTGAGGCAGGAAGTGGAACGAGAGGAGCTTTTGAGGAGCTGCTTGGTCTGGAAGATGCCTGTGCTTACGCAAATGAGCTGGATTCCACCGGAGCTGTTATGGCAAAGGTAGCATCTACACCGGGCGCGATCGGTTATGTATCTCTGGATGTTGTAGATGACACAGTAATCGCACTTTCCCTGGATGACGTAGAGCCGACCGAGGAAAATATCAAGGCTGGCAGCTACGCGCTGAGCAGACCGTTTGTTATGGCGACAAAGGGCGAGATCGCAGAGCAGACACCTGCAGTACAGGAGCTGTTCAACTATCTGAAGTCTGATGAAGGAAAAGACCTGATCAAGACAGTCGGTCTTATCATCCCGGACTAATACAATACTTATAAAAAAGAAGCGGCGGCTTAAAAAAGGGGCAGAACGAAAGTTCTGCCTCATAACACAAAGTTGGCTCTCTGCAAGAGGAGAGGATAAAAAGTGGATGCGGCGTCTGACCGGCAGTATGGGAAACGCTGTTCCACCAGTGAAAGGAAGCACAGTCATGGAGGGAAATATGACCGTAAGTGATATCAGCATGGAAACAAAAGAATGGAAGGACGGGGAGAGCCAAAACGCCGTAAAGACGCAGGGATCTCTGACGCGGGGAAACGGTCAGGTGCGAGGCGTGGAAAAAGCGGCACAGGTGATCTTCACGATATGCGCCTTTTTTGCAGTGCTCGCTGTGGCGTCGATCACGCTCTACATGATCGCGAACGGAACGCCGGCGATCTTTAAGGTCGGGATCAAGGAGATCCTGTTTTCTCCGGTCTGGAAGCCGACGGCGCAGACGCCGTCCTTCGGTATTTTATATGTAATCATGACGTCGATCGTCGGAACGTTTTTTGCCATTCTTCTGGGTGTGCCGATCGGACTTTTAACGGCGGTTTTCCTGGCAGAGGTAGCGCCGCCTAAGCTGGCAAGGCTGGTAAAGCCTGCGGTAGAGCTGCTGGCTGGTATCCCTTCCGTGATCTACGGTCTTCTTGGCATCATGGTGCTGAACCCGCTGATGTATCAGTGGGAAAAGAAGCTGTTTCAGGGTTCTGAGACGCACCAGTTTACCGGCGGAGCGAATCTGATCTCGGCAGTCATCGTACTGGCAGTCATGATCCTTCCGACGGTCATCAATATCAGCGAATCTGCACTGAAAGCAGTACCTTCCCAGCTTAAGGCTTCCTCGCTGGCGCTTGGAGCGTCCCATGTACAGACCATTTTTCAGGTGCTTGTACCGGCGGCGAAGTCAGGTATCATAACCGCGATCGTGCTCGGCGTAGGCAGGGCGATCGGGGAGGCTATGGCGATCAGTCTGGTGTCCGGAAGCTCCGTCAATATGCCGCTTCCGTTCAATTCCGTCCGTTTCCTGACGACGGCGATCGTCAGTGAGATGAGTTATGCGAGCGGTCTGCACAGACAGGTATTGTTTACCATCGGGCTTGTCCTGTTCTGCTTTATCATGGTGACCAATATCGCGCTGAACGGGATTCTGAAAAAGGGGGCGAAGAAGAATGACTAGAAAGGTAAAGGACAACTGTGTTCTGGCATTGATCTATCTGGCGGCATCGTTTTCCGTGATACTTCTGGTCGGGATCATCGCCTATGTATTTTTGAAAGGTTTCCGGAGCATCAACTGGACGTTCCTGACGACGGTTACCAGCGCGCTCAAGGGAACGACAGGAATCGCTGGAAATATCGTAAACACGCTCTATGTCGTGCTGTTGACCCTTCTGATCGCAACGCCGATCGGTATCGGTTCGGCGATCTACTTAAATGAGTACGCAAAGCCCGGCAAGATCGTGCGTCTGATCGAATTTACGACGGAGACGCTTTCTGGTATCCCTTCGATCATTTTCGGTCTGTTTGGAATGGTATTTTTCGGAACAACGCTTGGCTTTGGGTATTCGATTCTGACCGGTGCGCTTACGCTTATGCTGATGGTGCTTCCGCTGATCACCCGCAACACGCAGGAGGCGCTCAAGACTGTGCCGGACAGCTACCGGAGCGGCGCGGTGGGAATCGGAGCGACGAAGTGGTATATGATAAGAACGATCCTGCTTCCATCTGCGATGCCGGGGATCATCACAGGTGTGATCCTTGCCGTAGGGCGTATCGTCGGAGAGTCGGCAGCCCTGCTGTTTACGGCGGGAAGCGGATACCTTCTGCCGAAGGCGGGCATGGGACTGCTGAGAAAGATTATGGAATCGGGCGGAACGCTCACGATCCAGCTTTACCTGAGTATGTCGAAAGCGCAGTATGACGTTGCATTTGGAATCGCTGTGGTACTGCTTGTGATCGTGTTAGTGATAAACCTCCTGACAAAATATCTGGCGTCCAGGCTGGATGTCAACGCCAGAAGGTAATTGAGAAGAAGCGAAACCGACACGCAGAGGAAAGCGGATGCGTGCAGAAACGAGGAGCAAAATGGGAGAGGCTAAGATAAGCACAAAGAAGCTAAATTTATATTATGGAACCAATCACGCGCTCAAGGATATCGACATGGATATCCGGGCAAATGCGGTGACTGCCTTTATCGGACCGTCCGGCTGCGGAAAATCTACTTTTCTGAAGACGCTGAACCGGATGAACGACCTGATCGACAGCGTGAGGATCGAGGGGCAGGTCTTTCTGGACGGAGAGGATATCTACGCGCCGAAGGTAGACACGACGCTGTTGAGGAAAAGGGTAGGTATGGTATTTCAGCAGCCGAACCCGTTCCCGATGAGCATCTATGACAACATTGCCTACGGACCGAGGATCCATGGGATAAAGAATAAAGCGCAGCTTGACGAGATCGTAGAGCGGAGTCTGCGGGACGCCGCCATCTTTGATGAGGTGAAGGACAGGCTTAAAAAATCGGCGCTTGGACTTTCCGGCGGACAGCAGCAGAGACTTTGCATCGCTAGAGCGCTGGCGGTCGAACCGGAGGTGCTTCTGATGGATGAGCCGACTTCGGCGCTGGATCCGATCTCTACTCTGAAGGTTGAGGAGCTTATGATCGAGCTGAAGAAAAAATATACGGTGGTGGTCGTGACCCACAATATGCAGCAGGCGACCAGAGTGTCGGATGACACCGCCTTTTTCCTGGTGGGTGAGGTGGTAGAATTTGATTCCACGGATAATATCTTTTCCCGTCCGAAGGACAAGAGAACGGAGGACTACATCACCGGAAGATTCGGTTGATGGAACAGACGGATGACAGCGTAGAGCAGGAGGAGAAGAGAGGAACTGACCATGACAACAAGAACAATATTTGAACAGGAATTGACAAGTCTGCGCGATGATCTGAAAAAAATGTGCTTTCTGGTGGAGGGCGTTTACGAGAAGCTGTTCAGCGCGATGCAGATCGGAGACCGGAGCACGATTCTGGATATCTCGGAACAGGATCATCAGGTGCGGGATATGGAAAAACAGATCGAATCGAGATGTCTGTCACTGCTGACCAGACAGCAGCCGCTTGCTAGAGATCTGCGGATGGTGTCGGCGTCGCTGAAGGTCGTTACAGATATAAGAAGAGTGGGAGATCATGTGGTAGACATGGCGGAGCTGATCCTCAGGATGGACGGAAAGGATTTTGGAGCATATTCCAAGCATCTCGACGAGATGGTGAAGGAGACAAAGGAAATGTTCCACGATTCAGTCAGCGCGTTCCTGAAGCGGAGCAAGGATGAGGCGCAGCGGGTCATTGACACAGACGATACGATCGACGATCTTTTCAATATTGTGAAGGAGGAGCTGATCGAACATCTGAAGCAGGGAACGGCAGATCCGGACAACTGCATCGACATTCTGATGATCGCCAAATATCTGGAAAAGATCGGAGATCACGCCGTCAATGTGGGCGAGTGGGAGATCTTCCAGGAGACAGGGGATCTCAGCAATACGAGGCTTCTGTAAAGGATTTTACATAAACTTTACATTCAATTTACAAGTTATTGATGGTGTGGCATAATAATCCATGGTACTTTCAAATCATATGGGTAACAATTCGACAACCTGAAAGGGGATTTTTGGCGAATTGCTGCCTGTAAGATCGTTTATACAGTTCAGATGGACGAGGAGGATACTATGGATTTCTTTGCATTTCTCACGATGCTGGGAGGACTGGCGCTGTTTCTGTACGGGATGCAGGTGCTGGGAGACGGCCTGGCAAAGGTAAGTGGAGGCAGGATGGAACAGATCCTGGAGAGACTTACTTCGAAAAAGCTGCATGGAGTGCTGCTGGGGGCGGGAGTCACCGCGGTGATCCAGTCGTCATCGGCAACTACGGTCATGGTTGTCGGCTTTGTCAATTCCGGCATCATGAAACTTACGCAGGCAGTCGGGGTCATCATGGGCGCCAATATCGGTACGACGGCAACGTCGTGGATCCTGAGTCTGGCGGGGATCCAGAGCGAGAGCTTCTGGATACGTCTGTTGAAGCCTACTTCATTTTCGCCGGTCCTGGCGATCATCGGTGTGGCGATTTTTCTGTTTTCCAAGAGTGAAAAGAAGAAAAATGTAGCGTTGATCTTTGTGGGCTTTGCGGTGTTGATGTTTGGTATGGACACGATGTCTGCGGCGGTTGAGCCGCTTGCGGATGTGCCGGAATTTACCAATCTGCTTCTGATGTTCTCAAACCCGATCCTGGGTATGCTGGCAGGTCTTTTGCTCACGGCGGTCATTCAGTCGTCGTCCGCGTCCGTCGGAATTTTACAGGCGCTCTGCGTGACGGGAGCGGTTCCGTTCAGTACGGCGGTCCCGATCATCATGGGACAGAATATCGGTACCTGTGTCACGGCGTTGCTTGCTTCGATCGGAACCTCGAAGAATGCGAGGAGAGCGGCACTGATCCATTTATATTTCAACATTATCGGTACGGTCTCGTTTATGATCCTGTTTTACGGGGTGAACGCGTTCGTTCATTTTGAATTTTTACAGACGGCGGCTCGGCCGTACGGCATTGCAGTCGTACACAGTATCTTTAATATCTTTGCAACCTGCCTGCTGCTTCCTTTTTCAAACGGGCTGGTGAAGCTGGCGTATCTGACGATCCGCGAGGATCCTTCGGAGAATAAGAAGAGCCGTTACATCGACGAGGATATCAAGACTCTGGATATCCGCTTTATCAGCAATCCGGCGGTGGCGATGGAACAGTGCCGCAAGGTTATCTTCCATATGGCGGACACCGTGAAGGATTCCTTCCTCAAGGCGATCACTATGCTGAACAAGTATGATGAAGAGCTGGCAAAAGAGGTTGAGCAGATGGAGGACGATACCGACCGCTATGAAGATGTGCTGGGAACCTATATGCTCAGACTGACAGGGCGCGAGATGTCGGAGCGCGACAGCCAGTCGCTGACGCTGTTTTTGCACAGCATTGCCGACTTTGAGCGGATCTCAGACCATGCGGTGAGCATTGTGAAATCCTGTGAAGAGATGCGGGACAAGAAAAAGGAATTTTCCAATAAGGCACAGGAAGAGCTGGGAATCTTTACCAAGGCGATCTGCCGGATGCTGGAGGTTTCCTTCCAGGTATTCCAGGAGGAGAAGCCGGAGCTTACCTATGAGGTGGAGGCGCTTCTCGCCGTGATCAACGATCTGAGCGCGGAGGTGCGCAAGCGTCATATCAAACGTCTCAGAAAAGGAAAATGTACGGTAGAGATGGGCTTTTTGCTGACAGATATTGTGACAAGCTATGAGAGAGTGGCTGCACACTGCGCACACATTGCCGTGAGCATGGTACAGGTGCGGGATGACTCTCTGGAGATGCACGGATACAACGAGGAGATCCGCGAGAACAATACGGAAGAGTTCCATAAGATGTATGAGTCCTTTATGAAGGAATACGAGCTTCCGTGAGGGATGGCGAAAAAGAGACAAAAGGATGATGTAATATGAGTACGATCTATATTGTGGAGGATGACCGCAATATCAGTGAAATTGAAAGTTTTTCGTTGAAAAACAGCGGCTATGAGGTAGAAGTCTATGAGAATGCGGCGGGCTTTTACCAGGCGGTGAAGGAGCGGGTTCCGAGCCTGATCCTTCTGGATATCATGCTTCCCGACGAGAGCGGTCTGAGTATCGTGGAGAAACTGCGCAAGGATACGGTGACAAAGAAGGTTCCGATCATCCTTGTGACGGCAAAGACGACGGAGATCGACAAGGTAAAGGGACTGGACATGGGAGCGGACGATTATCTGACGAAGCCCTTTGGCGTGATGGAGCTGATCTCGCGGGTGAAGGCGCTGCTCCGCAGGAGCGGGGAAGGAAACCGCGACAAATGTCTGACGATCGGCAAGATCTTCCTGGACAGCGAGAGACATGCCGTCTATGTGGACAACAAACCCTGTGAGCTTACCTATAAGGAATATGAGCTGCTCAAGATGCTTATGCTGCACGCGGGGATCGTGACAAACAGGGACGACATCTTAAACCATGTGTGGGGAACGGATTTTCAGGGAGAATCCAGAACACTGGATATGCACATCAAGACGCTGAGACAGAAGCTGGGAGAGGCGGGCAGCATGATCAAGACGGTCCGGAATGTCGGCTATATTCTGGACAGCGTGATCGAATAGGAGCGCATCGTGAAAAAGAAAATCAACAGACAGCTTATCTGTATGTCCCTTCTGGCCGTGGTCGTGACCTTTTTTCTGATGACGGTCGTGTTTTATCACATTTTACAGGCACAGGTCATGGAGGATCTGAAAACCTATGCGCATCTTCTGACCAGACAGAGCTATGAGGAGATCACGACCGAGGATATCAGCAGACAGGACCTCAGCCATGATGTCGACAACATCCGGACAACGATCATTGATCCGGACGGCAACGTGCTTTACGACAGCGAAGCGGACGCTGCGGAGATGGACAACCATGCCGGGCGCCCGGAGATCGCGGAGGCGTTGGAGTTCGGAGAGGGACAGTCTGTAAGACGGTCTGTGACAATGAATAAGGATACCTTTTATTATACCCTGCGGCTGGAGGACGGGAACATTCTGCGCGTGGCGCGCGAATCGCACAGCGTCTGGAGCATTTTATCCCATGTGCTGCCGGTGCTTGTGTTTGCGATCCTGGTGCTGCTTACCATCTGTCTGGTGCTGTCGCACTATCTGACGCGGAGTCTGATCCATCCGATCGAGCAGATGGCGGCGGATATGGACAAGATTGACGAGGCGGATATGTATGACGAGCTGGTGCCGTTTGCGGAGACAATCAAGGAACAGCACGACGCGATCCTGAACAATGCCAATGTGCGGCAGGAATTCACGGCAAATGTATCGCATGAGTTAAAGACGCCGCTTGCGGCGATCTCCGGCTATTCGGAGCTGATCGAAAACGGGATGGCGACGGGGCAGGACGCCGTACGGTTTGCGGCGGGAATCCACCAGAGCGCCAACCGGCTGCTGACGCTGATCAACGACACGATCAAGCTTTCGGAGATGGACGTCCTTTCGCAGGAGATCCCCTTCGAGACGCTGAATCTGTATGAGCTGGCGAGCGACAGCGTCGATATGCTGCAGATCCGGGCAGAGGACCGCCGGGTTACGCTGACGATGGAGGGAGAACCCTGCTTTATCCGTGGGGATAAGCAGATGATCGAGGAGCTGATCTATAATCTCTGCGACAATGCGATCTCCTACAATAATATAGGCGGAAGCGTGCGGGTCATCGCCAGACCGGCCTATTACGGGAGCGTTCTGTGCGTCAAGGATACCGGTATCGGGATCCCGAAGGAACATCAGGAGCGGATCTTTGAGAGGTTTTACCGCGTGGACAAAAGCCGTTCCAAGTCGACTGGCGGAACGGGGCTTGGACTGGCGATCGTCAAACATATCGTGGCAGTCCATCACGCGCAGCTTTCTCTGCTGAGCGAGGCGGGAGAGGGAACGGAGATCACAGTCACCTTTGAGAAGATACCGGAGAAAAATATGGCATAAAATAGGCATTTTGCATATTGCATTCTTCCAGATAATATATTATTGTAAAATAAGTGCCTTGTTCAAGGCACAATCAGATACGTGCGAGAGGAGAAAGAGTATGTGGACAAGAGCAGAGCTCAAGGAGAACGCAAAGCGCTTCTTCAAATTTAATTACTGGAAGATGGTAGTGGCAAGTATTGCCCTGACGATCGCAATCGGAGGAGGCGCTTCATCAAGCAGCTCCAACGTAAAGGATGCGTCATCGAAATATGGCGATGAGATGCTCTACTATATTTCCGAGTTTATGGGAACGATCATGATCATTGGCCTGATCGCTGTCCTGATCGGAATTTTTGTTTTGAATGCGCTTGAAGTCGGCGGACGCCGTTTCTTCGTAGTAAGCCATTATCAGAAGGCAGAGCTTGGAGAGCTTGGTTATGGTTTCAGTCAGGCATACGGCAACGTGACACTGACCATGTTCCTGAGACAGCTTTTTACATTCCTGTGGTCATTACTTTTCGTGATCCCCGGAATCATCAAGTCTTATGAGTACCGTATGATTCCGTTCATCCTTGCAGAGAATCCGGACACTCCTTACAAGGATGCCTTTGAGATGAGCAAGAAGATGATGATGGGAAATAAGTGGGATGCGTTCGTACTGGATCTGTCCTTTATCGGATGGTTTATCCTGACCGCCATTACCTGTGGTATTCTGGGTGTATTCTATGTAAATCCTTACAAGTATATGACAGATGCAGAGCTGTATGTTGCACTGAAGGAGATCACTTTTGGCAACGGACAGACACAGAGCTATCAGGATCCTGCACAGGGATATGACAGCTCCGTATATGTGCAGAACGACAATCAGTAAGAATATCGTGAGCAAGGAGAGAACCCGTGGAATCTGCGGGTTCTTTTTTTGCCCCACAAAACAAATAGCCTTTTGGGAATAAGAGAAATTGTCTGCACGAATTATGCTTTGCCTCTTCACAAAGTTGCGCAGACACAAACTCGGTATGCGCAAAGAACGTGCGCGGAAATGGGCGTTAAAATGAAATAAGGAAAAATTTAGATTCTCTTAATTGTATCCGATCCCGGAAAGGGGTATAGTATAAAATACAGTAACGATTCAACAGAGACTTGCTTTCAGGCGGTATCTTGAATAGTTACATAAGAAAACAAAACATACCGGAGGACAGAAGAGAACATGAGTGGAAATCCTTTTTTTCCATTAGATGAAATGAACATAGATTCCAACAATACGGAGATGATGGTGTATCCGCAGGTGGACAAGGCAATTTTTGAACAGAAGATCAAGAGGGCAAGCGAGGTGGTGGAGTACCGCGAAATGCGCATGCGTTACAGTTGTGCGATCAAAGAGGTGCGCACCAAGTTCGATGTGCTCAATTCGGAATTTAACGTGCGGTATCAGAGAAACCCGATCACTTCGATCAGTTCGCGGCTCAAGAGCAGCACCAGCATTATGGAAAAGCTCGCCAAGAAGGGACTGGATTTTACCGTGGAAAATGTGGAGGCAAACCTCTATGATGTGGCGGGGATCCGCGTGGTCTGCTCCTATGTGGACGACATCTACGAGCTGGCGCAGGCGCTGGCAAAGCAGGATGACATTACTGTCATAAGGGAAAAAGATTATATCAAGAAGCCGAAGGAGAACGGCTATCGGAGCTATCATATGATCGTCAGCGTGCCGGTCTTTTTCTCCGACCAGACTAAGGATATGGCGGTGGAGGTGCAGATCCGGACGATCGCGATGGATTTCTGGGCAAGTTTAGAACATCAGTTAAAATATAAAAAGGATATCCCAAACCAGCAGTCGATCGTGGACCAGCTTTCGAGGTGCGCCCAGCAGATCGCTTCGCTGGACAGACAGATGTACCAGGTGCGCAGACAGATCGAGATGTCGGAGGATCTGCCGACAGAGGAGGAGATCCTGTTTGAAAAGCTGCGCAGGATCGACATTGCGACGAACGAGTGATGTCTGAAATAACCTTAGGGAAGGGTCAGCACGATGATGATGCAGGAAGAGAAAAAGAGCAAAAGGCTGCCGGTCGATTTTGTCACGCGGATGCAGAGGCTTATGGGAGATGAGTGGGAAGACTTCCTGCAAAGCTATGACAGCCCCAGGGCTTACGGACTGCGAAGAAATCCGCTGAATGCGACGGAAGAGGAATTTGAACAGGTAGTGCTCCCTTTGTTTAAAGATATGCAGACGGGAGAGTTCCCGTTTGAGCGGGTAGCCTGGGCAAAGGAAGGCTACTATTATGACCCCGCGCTGCAGCCGGGAAAGCATGTGCTGCATGAGAGCGGAGCCTATTACATACAGGAACCGTCTGCCATGGCGGTGGTGGAAGCGTTGGATCCCCAGCCGGGCGAGCTGATCCTGGATCTGTGTGCGGCGCCGGGCGGCAAGAGCACGCAGATTGCGGGGCGGATGGATGGCAGGGGACTTTTGGTGTCGAATGAGATCGTACCTTCAAGGGCAAAGATCCTTTCCCAGAATATCGAGCGTATGGGCGTAAGGAATGCGGTGGTGTGCAATGAGACGCCGGAACGGATGGCAGCGGTGTTTACCGCATTTTTCGACCGGATTCTGGTGGACGCGCCCTGCTCCGGCGAGGGAATGTTCCGAAAGGATGATACGGCGATCGAAGAGTGGAGTCCGGAGCATGTACAGATGTGTGCGCAGAGACAGCTGGATATTTTGCAGAAGGCGGCGGACATGCTCAAGCCGGGAGGCGTTCTGGTATACTCGACCTGTACGTTTTCCCCGGAAGAAAACGAGGGCGTGATCAGCCGGTTTCTGGAGACGCACCCGGAGTATCTGCTGGAGGAGATACCGGGAAGTGAAAAGTTTGGTACAGGCCGGGGAGAATGGGTGGACGATTCGGCAGAATCCATAGAGAAGACAGCGCGGCTGATGCCGCATAAGCTGAGAGGCGAGGGACATTTTCTTGCCAGAATGAGGAAAAAGGGAACTCTCTGCGAGTCTTTTACAGTCGCGGCAAAGGAAGATCGGGCGCTGCGAAAGCAGGTGACTGGATTCCTGGAAAACGAGCTGGGACTGAAAGAGGGCTGGCTTGAGAGACTTGGAGGCAGGCTGATCCGGTTCGGAGAGCAGATCTATGCTGTGCCCGACGGGATGCCGGATATCCGTGGAATGAAGGTGGTGCGGCCGGGGCTGCACCTTGCGGTTGATAAGAAGAACAGGCTGGAACCGGCACACGCGCTGGCACTTGCGCTGAAACCGGAGGAAACCGAAAAGAAGAGGGAGATCACACTGGCGGAGGCGGAGCGCTATCTGCGGGGAGAGAGCCTTGGCTGTACGGGCGAAGAGAAGGGATTTTTGCTGCTTGTGTATGCAGGATACCCGGTCGGCTTTGGAAAAGCGGTCAACGGACAGATCAAGAACCATTACCCTAAGGGGTTGAGAAAGGATGTGCAGAGATGACGGAATGGGTAAAAAATGCGGTCTTTTATGAGATCTATCCGCAGTCCTTTATGGATGCGAACGGAGATGGGATCGGTGATTTTGAGGGAATCATCCAGAAGCTGGACTACATTAAAGGGCTTGGATGCAATGCGATCTGGATGAATCCGTGTTTCGATTCGCCTTTTAAGGACGCCGGATACGATGTGAGGGATTACAAGAAGGTGGCGTCGCGCTACGGGACGAAGGAAGAACTGTGCCATCTCTTTGAGGAGGTGCACAGGAGAGGAATGTATATCCTGCTGGATCTGGTGCCGGGGCATACTTCCGAAGAGCATCCCTGGTTTCTGGAGAGCAAAAAGAAGGAAAAAAATGATTTTTCCGGGAGATATATCTGGACGGACTGCTGGTTTAAACGGGCGGATGGATTCCCTTATATCGCCGGGGAATGTGAGCGGAACGGGGCGTATATCCTGAACTATTTCAAATGCCAGCCGGCGCTGAATTATGGCTTTTTAAAGCCGGAAGAGTCCTGGCAGAAGCCGCTGGATGATCCGGACTGCCTGGCGACCAGAGAGGCGATCCACGATGTGATCTGCTATTGGCTGGAGGCAGGGTGCGACGGATTCCGGGTCGACATGGCAGATTCCCTGGTAAAAAATGACGATGAAGTTAAGAGCGGGACCTGCGAGGTCTGGAAAGATATTCTCGGAAAAGTCAGAGAGCAGTACCCGGAGGCAGCGTTTGTTTCGGAGTGGAATAATCCGGCGTCCGCGATAGGAAAAGCGGGTTTTGATATGGACTTTTTCCTGGACTGGTTCGGAAATGGCTATAATCTTCTGATGAGAGACTACGATGATACAGGGCGGGACGACAGCTTTTTCAAGAAGGACAGCGACCGGTCGATCTGTGATTTTCTGAATGAGTATATGCCGAAGTACGAGGCTGTGAAAGAAAAGGGCCTGTACTGTCTGATCACCGGAAATCACGACATGATCCGCGCAGCCTGCCATCTGAGTGAAAGAGAGCTGAAGCTGGCGTATGCGTTTCTGCTGACGATGCCGGGAGCGCCGTTTATCTACTATGGAGATGAGATCGGCATGCGCTATCAGGAGCTGCCCGGGAAAGAGGGCGGTTACACCAGGACCGGCTCCAGAACGCCAATGCAGTGGGATGACAGCAGGGGACGCGGTTTTTCTGAGGCAGATCCTTCGCTGTTTTATCTTCCGGTGGATCCGGACGGACAGGCACCGAACGTCGCAGAGCAGGAACAGCGCGAGAATTCCCTGCTAGCGACAGTGAAGGAGCTTTTGAAGGTAAGACGGGAGCAGCCGGCGTTTTCAGATCATCAGAATCTGGAGATCGTGTATGCACAGGAAGGGGAGAGAGCCTTTGCGTACCGGAGAGGAAACCTTTTGCTGCTCTGCAACCCGTCGGGAATGAACACGATTCTGTGCAATTTCCGGGAGCTGGCGTCGGCAAAGGAAGAGGATACGCCGGAGAAACTGTGTGAGATCGGTCACGGCAGCTTTGCAAGGGATGAACTCCTGCTGGCGCCGCAGAGCTTCGTGATATACAAATTCTAAAGTGACAGATCATGCTGCGGGCAAATGGTTACAATTCCCCGGCAAATCTCTGCACTTTGAACTTGTAAAAAGTGTTAGGCTGGAATATACTAGATATAGGGATTTGGTGAGGAGAAACACCCTAATTTGTAGGGGAGAAATTTATCGATGTTGTTCTGTAGTATAGGTTTCTTATTCCGGTTTTTGCCGGTTTTTATGATAATATATCTGATCAGTCCTGCCAAGTATCGCAATGTTGTATTGCTGCTTGGCAGTCTGCTTTTCTATGGGGCAGGGGAACCGTTTTTTGTTCTACTGCTCATTTTGTCGATTCTGTTTAATTATCTTATCTCAGGGGTCTATTACAAGCTGCCCGGGACAGAGAAGAAGAGTGCCCGCAGGGCGGCGCTGCTTTGCGCGCTGCTGGTCGATTTTGGCGTGCTCTTTTTGTTCAAATACTGGGATTTTGCGGCGGAAAACATCAATCTGCTGACGGGCAGACAGAACGTGCCGCTTCTTTCTCTGGCGCTTCCGCTGGGGATCAGCTTCTATACGTTCCAAATGGCGTCATATCAGATCGACTGCTATCAGAGAAAGATCAAAACGAAGCCGGGCATGGTAGAGTTTGCGGCTTACGTGTGTATGTTTCCGCAGCTGATCGCCGGGCCGATCGTGAAATATGAAGAAGTTGCCGTGCAGCTGGAGGAACGGAAGCTCACCGCCGGGGGACTGGAGCGTGGACTGAAGCTCTTTACGATCGGTCTGGGCTGTAAGGTCCTTCTGGCCAATCAGATCGGGACGCTCTGGAATACGATCATGACGGCGGGGGCGGGAAACCTCTCGGTGCCGGTGGCGTGGCTGGGCGCGTTTGCCTATTCGTTTCAGATCTATTTTGATTTCTGGGGTTACTCCTTGATGGCGGTCGGTCTGGGAAGGATGCTCGGCTTTGCTATCCCAAGAAACTTTCGGAATCCATACGCCGCCAAGTCGATCTCGGAGTTTTGGCGCCGTTGGCATATTACGCTGGGAAGATGGTTCCGCGAGTATGTCTATATCCCGATGGGCGGCAACCGCAAGGGGCGGCTGCGAACGGTGATAAATCTCTGCGTGGTCTGGTCCCTGACCGGTCTGTGGCATGGGGCAAACTGGAATTTTGTGATCTGGGGACTGGTCTTTTTTGTACTGCTTTCCCTGGAAAAGTGCGGTCTTGGGAAATGGCTGGAGAAAACGAAAGTTGTGGGACATCTCTATGTGATCGCTTTGATTCCCATGACCTGGATCATTTTTGCCATCACAGACAGAGGACAGCTGTTTTCGTATCTGCAAAACATGGTAGGGATCCACAGTCAGAATGCGATCGCAGGTCTGCCGCAGCTCAGACGATATTTACAGGAATACTGGTGGCTTCTCGCGGTATGTGCACTTTGCGCGACACCGCTTCCTGCCAGGTGGTATAAGAAGTGGAAGAACAGCTTTGTGACGATCCTTCTCTTGCTTGCGATCTTCTGGTTTTCTGTACATGAAATACTGGTGGGCGCAAACAATCCGTTTTTGTATTTCCGGTTTTAAAGAGGGATGGAACTGACATGGAGAGAGCGATGAAGATAATTGGTACAAAAGAGGAGAAGGGGATCCTGCGAAAATATCCATTCCTGTTTTCAATGCTGGTCACCGGCGGGGCAGCGATGCTGCTTTCCAGACAGGTGGGGCTTCCGGCTGTCTGGGAGCAATGTAAGACCGTGATAGAAAAGTACGGGAAAGAGGAGAATCTGACCGCGACAGAAAATCCGGGAGAAGCGGAAGGGCAGACCGACGGTTCACAGGGCCTTCTGGAGGCGATCGAGCAGGAACTGACAAGGCGGGAACAGGAGCTGGCACAGGCAAATCCTGAAAATGACCCGGAAAATGGGGAGTTGTCTGTGACAGATAATGCAGGAAATTTGCAAGATGAAAAAAATGACGAATTAAATCAAGATTTAATAAATAACACGCGTAATGATGATGAAACACAAGAAAATGCGAATAAAAGCGATTCTAAAAATGACGAAAAAAAGGTAGGAATTACGAAATTTGTGTATTATACGCCGCTCGAGATCGATTCTTACTACTATTCAGATGCAGGAAAAACTGCGCTTACGACGGAATATGAGTACAGTACGGTAGACGAGTCCTATTTTGATGACGCTGTCTTTATCGGAGACTCCAGAACGGTGGGAATCTCGGATTATGCAGGGCTGGATCAGGCGGATTTCTATTGCGAGAGCAGTATGACGATATTTAAGGTACTGGACGATGCAGGCGTGACCTATCAAAAGACAGGGAAGAAGGCGGATCTGAAGGAGGTACTTCAGACGAAGCAGTACGGCAAAATCTATCTGATGCTTGGAATCAATGAGCTGGGCTATGGAAATACAGAGATGTATTTTAAACAGTATCAGAAAACGGTGGAAGAGATAAGACAGTGGCAGCCCGATGCGATCATCTATATTATGGCGAACCTTCATATCAGCAAAGAAAAAAATAACATGCAGACCGAATTTAACAATGTCAATATCAATGACAAGAATGCAGCGATCGCTGGTCTGGCGAATGGAACGGATATTTTTTATCTGGACAGCAACAGTCTGTTTACAGATGAAAACGGATTCTTAAAATCAGATTTAACTTTTGATGGAGTGCACCTGTATGCGCAGCACTACGATCTGTGGAAGCAGTTTCTGATGGAGCATGCGGTAGTGCGGGAGTAGATGGAGATATGCTATCGGAAGATAGGGACAGAGCGACCAGCGTTACGGGAATATGCAGACTAGGCGGTTTGCGTTGCCGGAAGATGGAGCTTGAGCTGCTTGTGCTGACAGAATAGGATGACTGGAAAGCACAGAAGTGTTGGAATCCGGGAAAACGCATAAACGGCGGGCAATCGGAAAAAAACAGAAAGAGAGTAAAACATGGCAGTATCAGATAAGAAGGAAGCGTGCAGACTGAACAAATATCTGGCGTCCTGCGGCGTATGCTCGCGGAGGGATGCGGACAAACTGATAGAGCAGGGTGTAGTGTGTGTCAACGGACGGACGGCGGTGCCGGGGTGTAAGGTGAGCGCCGGGGATCAGGTCACGGTGCGCGGAAAGAAGATCGCCGGGCCGGATAAGAAGGTGGTGCTTGCCTACTATAAGCCGGTGGGAGTGACCTGTACAAAGGAAGATAAGCACGCAGAAAAGGTGATAGCCGACGAGGTGAAGTATCCGATCCGGGTCACCTATGCCGGACGACTGGACAGAGACTCGGAAGGACTTCTGCTCCTTACAAATGACGGGGATCTCATCGACGCGATGATGCGCGGGGCAAACCGGCATGAAAAAGAGTATGTGGTCAAGACGAAAAAGGAATGGACGAAAGAGGCGATCCGGGAGATGGCGGATGGGATGTATCTGGAGGAGCTGGATGTCACGACCAGACCGTGTAAGATCGAGCAGACTGGACCAAAAACCATCCAAATGACACTGACTCAAGGAGTCAATAGACAGATCCGCAGAATGTGCAAAAAGGTGGGGTATGAGGTGCTTTCTTTGAAGAGAATCCGCGTTATGAAGGTAAAACTTGCAAATTTGAAACCGGGCGAGTATCGGGAACTGACGGAGGCGGAAGCAAGACAGCTCTATCAGGACTGTGGACTTGAGGCAAAATGACAGGAAAAAACGCCAGATCTATATATTGTGGCAGGCATCCTGACCCGGACAGGGCAGAAAATGGCAAAATGTGAAGCAGAACAGGCGAGGGACGGAAAATGGGAGAGACAAAGATGGAGCGCATGAAATGGCTGGTCGATACATTAAATAGTGCATCGAAAGCATATTATGCACAAGATGCTGAAATCATGAGCGACTTGCAGTACGATAGACTGTATGATGAGCTGACGGCACTGGAGGAGGAAACGGGCGTAGTTCTCTCCAACAGTCCAACCATACATGTTGGGTATGAGGCAGTCGATGAACTGCCAAAGGAAAGGCATGAAAAGCCGATGCTGTCGCTCGCAAAGACCAAAAGCCGGGAAGAACTCAGGGATTGGCTCAACGGAAAAGAGGGTCTTTTGTCCTGGAAAATGGACGGTCTGACGATCGTGCTCACCTACAATGAAGGAAAACTTGCAAAGGCTGTTACGAGGGGAAATGGAGAGGTCGGAGAGGTGATTACCAACAATGCGAAGGTGTTTTGCAATGTGCCGATGACGATCCCCTATCGGGGAGAATTGATCCTTCGCGGAGAGGCAGTTATCCGCTATCAGGACTTTGAAAAGATCAATCGGGAGATCGAGGATGTCGCGGCGCGGTATAAAAATCCGAGAAATCTATGCAGCGGATCGGTGCGGCAGCTTAACAATGAGATTACTGCAAAACGTAACGTGCGTTTTTATGCGTTTGCCTTGGTGAAAGCAGACGGGGAGGATTTTGACAATTCCAGGGAGGCACAGTTCCGATTTTTGCAGCAGCAGGGCTTCGAGGTCGTGGAGTATCAGAAAGTTTCTCGGGATACCATTTTAGAGGCGATCGATGCCTTTGAGAAAAAGGTGGAAGGCTATGAGATCCCTTCGGATGGACTGGTGCTTACCTATGAAGATCTGGCGTATGGACAGTCACTTGGGCGCACGGCAAAATTCCCGAGGGATTCGATCGCCTTCAAGTGGACGGACGAGATCCGGGAGACGGTTCTGCGGGAAATCGAGTGGAGTGCGAGCAGAACGGGACTCATCAATCCGGTTGCCATCTTTGACCCGGTGGAGCTGGAGGGAACGACGGTGAGCCGCGCTTCGGTTCACAATATCAGCATTATGAGGGGACTGCATCTGGGAATCGGAGATCATATCACCGTCTATAAGGCGAACATGATCATCCCGCAGATAGCGGAAAACCTTACGAAGAGTGATCGTCTGGAGATTCCGGAGACCTGCCCGGTCTGTGGACAGCCGACGCAGATCCGCCAGATAAATGATGTGCAGTCGCTGTACTGCAGCAATCCGGACTGCGACGCCAAGAAGCTGAAAGCGTTTGCCCTCTTCGTGAGCAGGGATGCGCTGGGAGTGGACGGTCTTTCGGAATCTACGCTGGAAAAATTCCTGGCGAAAGGATATCTGCATTCTTTTGCAGATCTGTTCCATTTGAACCGCTACGAGGAGGAGATCACGCAGATGGAGGGGTTTGGTGAGAAATCCTGTGCCAATCTGCTGGACAGCATAGAACGCGCGAGAAATACGACGCTGCCAAGGCTGATCTATGGGCTTGGAATAGAGAATATCGGCGTGGCAAACGCTAAGATGCTTTGCCGGCATTTCGGGGAGGATCTGGATGAGCTCCGAAATGCGGATGAGGAAGAACTGAGCGAGATCGAGGGCGTGGGAGAAGTGATCGCCGCCGGGATCTGCCGCTTTTTCCGGGATGAGAAGAAGATGGAGGAGCTGCAAAGACTTTTGAAGGAGCTGCACTTGGAGAGGCGGGAAGTGAGTCAGGAGACGCAGAATCTGGCAGGAATGAGCTTTGTGATCACCGGGAGCCTTCAGCATTACGATAACCGGAATGAACTCAAGGAAGAGATCGAGGAGCGGGGCGGCAAGGTGACGGGTTCTGTAACAGGAAAGACCACCTGTCTGATCAACAACGACACGACCTCGCAGTCATCCAAGAACAAGAAAGCCAAGGAGCTTGGAATCCGTATCATTTCGGAAGAAGATTTTATGAAGGAATATCTGGGAGCAGTTTCAGAATAATGGATAAAAAGTGCCGGGAGGAGCAAAACTGCTTTTCCCGGCATTTTAATGGCTATGGAGTTACTCAATGTTTCTCACATCGTAAGGCGTCGTCTGATATACATAGTAGTTCAGCCAGTTGGAGAAAAGAAGCTGACCGGCGGAACGCCAGGTGACGATGGGAGCCTTGGAAGGATCGTCGTCCGGGAAATAATTCACCGGAATCTTGGGATTCATTCCACGCTCCAGATCCCGGAAGTATTCCAGGGACAGCGTGTCAGCGTCGTACTCGGTATGGCAGGTTACGAAGAAGTGGCGGCTGTCGGTCGTCTTGGCGATCGTCACACCGGCTTCATCGGAGATCGCCATCAGCTCCAGCTCCGGCACAGAAGCGATCTTTTCTGCGGTGATCCCCATTGCGCGGGACTGCGGTGCATAGAAAATGTCGTCGAAACCACGGAACAGCGGGGAGTTTTTCTTTAGGATCCGGTGCGCGTACACGCCGGACAGCTTTTCTTCCATATCATAGCGCTCTAAGCCGTAGAAATAGTACAGTGCGGCGAATGCCCCCCAGCACAGATGGAAGGTAGAGTGCACGTGAGTCTTGCCCCATTCCATGATCGTGCAGATCTCATCCCAGTAGGTAACGTCCTCGAATTTGACATAATCGAGCGGAGCGCCGGTAATGATCATTCCGTCAAATTTGCGGTCCTTGACCTGATCGAAGGTAGTATAGAAGGATTCCAGATGGTTGGAATCGACATGCTGCGGCTTGTAGCTTGCCGTCTGCAAAAATTCAACGTTGACCTGAAGCGGTGTGTTCGACAGTTTGCGCAGAAGCTGCGTCTCAGTTACGACTTTGGTTGGCATCAGGTTCAGGATCAGAACGTCAAGTGGACGGATGTCCTGGTGCATTGCGCGGAACTGCGTCATGACAAATATATTTTCACTTTCCAGAATAGAAGTAGCCGGTAAGGAATCTGCGATTTTGATAGGCATAATATCATCTCAACTTTCTCTTGTTATTTCACAGTAGGTCCGGTTTTCGCTTTGCAATGGAATATGCCAGTCTGTCTGCAGGTTATAGAGCGGGACAGATGGCAGGCTCCGGAATCCATGCTGTCTTGAAAAATATATCATAGATCCGATTTGATTGCAACCGCGCGCCCTTGCGTATTCGGATGAAATACGGTATACTGTAATTGTTCCGTGTGATGTGAGATCCGCGCGGAAGCCTTACGGCGAAAGAGAAACAGATAACAGGGTGGGGAAGATGGAAACAGCATATCAGAAGGTAAAAGTTCATAACGAAGTAGAGTGGTGTCAGGTCACAGATATGGCGACCAAGGAAAAAATCGAAAAGATCCTGTTGAAATACAGGGTTTCTTATTATGTGAAGTGGGAAAAGCCAAAGCTCTTTTCAAACGATAAATTCGGGACATGCAGCTTCTGTGTAAATCAGATGCAGAAGGAGATCGCAGAGGAGGCGTTTCAGGAGCTGGGAGAAGAAGTTAAAGGCAAAGTTAAGTTTGTGAACCGCAGGGTGGATCGCACATTTTATTGACCTTCCGCAGATCCTGCAGAAAGGCAAGGTGTGAGAGATGAGCTGTTGTGATACCTGCAGCAATTATCAATATGATGAAGATTACGAGTGTTATGTTTGCATGGTCGATCTCGACGAGGACGATATGAGCCGCTTTCTGAGCGGAGGAGAGTTTGACTGCGCCTACTATCAACTTGACAATGAATATCTGGTGGTAAGAAAACAGATGTAATTTAATAAATTCAGGGTTCAGAATCCTTATGAGGTGAAAAAAGAGGACTTTCTCATACTTGATGTATGCGGAAGTCCTCTTTCTATATGCGGTGATACCGGGCGGATTATCAATGATCCGCCAGCATATTCTTTTTCAGATTCTTCTGGGCAGTGGAGAGCATCAGCTTAATGCGGTTAAGCTGGTTTACTTCGCTGGCGCCCGGGTCATAGTCGATCGCGACGATGTTCGAAAGTGGATAGCGCTTACGAAGCTCTTTGATAACACCTTTTCCGACCACGTGATTCGGCAGACAGCCAAAGGGCTGCGTGCAGACAATGTTGTTGACGCCGCTGTGGATCAGCTCGACCATTTCTCCGGTCAGGAACCAGCCTTCTCCGGTCTGATTGCCGATGTTGACGATCGGCTTCGCGTAATCGACCAGTTTGTAAATGCTCACCGGAGGGGTGAAGTGGCGGCTCTTTTCCAGTTCTTTGGCGGCGGGAGCGCGGAGCTTTTCAAGCGCCCGGATGCCGAGCTGGGAAAACATCGAGGTTTTCTGCGACATACCGAGGTAGTCCGCCTTGTATACCTGGTTATAGAAGCAGTACAGCATGAAATCCATCAGATCGGGAACGACTGCCTCGGCGCCCTCGGATTCCAGAAGCTCGACCAGATGGTTGTTGGCGGCAGGGGCAAACTTGACCAAAATCTCGCCGACAATTCCGACGCGGGGCTTCTTCATGTCTTCGTGGATGGGAATGGCGTCAAATTCGCGGATCATCTGCCGGCACATCTTCTGGAAAGTAAAATAGTTCATGTGCTTGCGGGAGACGAATTCACGGCACTTGGTCACCCATTTTTGGTGTACGGCTTCAACGGATCCTTCCGTGATCTCATAGGGGCGCATACGGTATACGCACCGCATGAAGATATCGCCGAAAAGAGCACTGTAGGCTGCGCGGATCAAAAGCTCGGCGTTCATGTGGAAACCGGGATTGGTTTCGATTCCGCCCAGGTTCAGGGAGATGACCGGAATCTGGGACATTCCTGCTTTTTCCAGCGCACGGCGGATAAAGCCGACATAGTTGGTCGCACGGCAGCCGCCGCCGGTCTGTGTCATGATCAGTGCTACCTTGTTGAGATCGTATTTTCCGGAAAGCAGGGCGTCCATAATCTGCCCGACCACCATAAGGGATGGGTAGCAGGCATCGTTGTTGACATATTTCAGCCCGACATCCACTGCGTGGCGGTTGTCGTTGTCAAGCACTTCAAAGTGGTAGCCGCAGGCCTCGAAAGCAGCCTCCAGCACGTCGAAGTGAATCGGTGACATCTGCGGGCATAAGATCGTGTAGTCCTTGCGCATTTCCTCCGTAAACGGCACTTTGTAGATGGCGCTGGAGCGGATCGTGCGCTTTTTGTTCTTCTGCTCGCGAACCTTGAGCGCGGACAGAAGAGAGCGGATACGGATCCTGGCGGCGCCGAGGTTGTTTACCTCATCGATCTTCAGACAGGTGTAGATCTTGTCGGAACCGGACAGGATATCGTTCACCTGATCGGTGGTGACGGCGTCCAGACCGCAGCCAAAGGAGTTGAGCTGGATCAGATCGAGATCGTCTCTTGTCTTTACATAGCTTGCCGCCGCGTACAGACGGGAGTGGTACATCCACTGGTCTGACACGATCAGCGGGCGCTCCGGCTCGGCAAGATGGCAGACGGAATCCTCCGTCAGAACCGCGATATTGTAGGAGTTGATCAGCTCCGGTATGCCGTGGTTGATCTCCGGGTCGATGTGGTAGGGGCGTCCGGCAAGAACGATGCCGCGCGTGTGGTGTTCTTCCATGTAGCGAAGCGTCTCCTCACCCTTTTTGCGCATATCTTCCCTGGCGCTTGCAAGCTCCTCCCACGCCGCTTCGGCGGCGTTCATCACCTCGGTGATCGGAAGCTCCTGAAACTCGCGCGTGAGCGCTGAGGTGACGGTCTTTAAGTCGCGGAAGGACATAAACGGATTGCGGAACACGACCTCGCCGCGACCGATCTCCTCCACATTGTTTTTGATGTTTTCCGAGTAGGAGGTGACGATCGGGCAGTTGTAGTGGTTGTTCGCATTGTGGAACTCATTCCGTTCATAGAACAGGGCAGGATAGAAAATGAAGTCGACCTTCTGGTTGATCAGCCATGCAACGTGCCCGTGCGCAAGTTTGGCAGGGTAACATTCGGACTCACTGGGGATCGACTCAATGCCAAGCTCGTAGATCTTGCGCGTGGAGCTTGGGGAGAGCACGACCTGATAACCCAGCTTGGTAAAAAACGTAAACCAGAAGGGATAGTTTTCATACATATTCAGCACGCGCGGGATACCGACCGTTCCGCGCGGCGCTTCGTTGGCGGCAAGCGGCTCGTACGAGAAAAGACGTTTGAGCTTGTATTCGTAGAGGTTGGGAATGCCGTTGGCGTTTTTGACCTTACCGATACCGCGTTCGCAGCGGTTGCCGGAAATATACTGACGGCCGCCTGTAAATTTGTTGATGGTAAGACGGCAGTTGTTCGTACAGCCCTTACACTTGGCCATGCTGGTCTCAAATTGCAGATTGGTGATCTGCTCCAGGTTCAGCATGGTGGTCTGATAGCCGTCCTGATAGTGTTCCCTTGCGATCAGAGCGGCGCCGAAAGCACCCATGATCCCGGCGATGTCCGGGCGGACTGCCTCGCAGCCTGCAATTTTCTCAAAGCTGCGGAGAACCGCGTCGTTGTAGAAGGTTCCGCCCTGTACGACGATGTTGCGGCCAAGTTCGGAAGCGTCGGAGACTTTGATTACCTTAAAAAGCGCATTTTTAATGACGGAGTAGGCAAGTCCGGCAGAAATATCGGACACAGCGGCTCCTTCCTTCTGCGCCTGTTTTACCTTGGAGTTCATAAATACCGTACAGCGCGTTCCCAGATCGATGGGGTGCTCTGCAAAGAGCGCAGTCTTGGCGAAATCCTCTACGCTGTAATTCAGGGATTTGGCAAAGGTTTCGATAAAGGAACCACAGCCGGAGGAGCATGCCTCGTTGAGCTGCACGCTGTCCACAGTCTGATTTTTGATCTTGATACATTTCATATCCTGTCCGCCGATGTCCAGGATGCAGTCTACATCCGGCTCAAAGAAAGCAGCGGCGTAGTAGTGGGCTACCGTCTCAACCTCCCCGTCGTCTAGCAGGAAGGCAGCCTTCATAAGCGCCTCGCCGTAGCCGGTGGAGCAGGAGCGGACGATCTTTACATCCGCAGGCAGAAGCGCGTAGATCTCCTTGATCGAGCGGATCGCAGTTTTCAGAGGGCTGCCGTCGTTGCTGCTGTAAAAGGAATACAGCAGGGAGCCGTCCTCGCCGACCAGCGCGATCTTGGTGGTCGTAGAGCCGGCGTCAATCCCGAGGAAGCAGTTGCCCTTGTAGGAGGCAAGATCCCCTGTGGTAACGTGATGGGAGGCATGTCTCTTCTGGAAAGCGTCATACTCATCACGGGAGGCAAACAAAGGCTCCATACGCTCTACTTCAAATTCCATCTTGATATCGGAAGAGAGCTTGCTGACCATCTCTTCCATAGTATAGTGAGAATCCTCTTTGGCATTCAGCGCAGAGCCGATGGCGGCAAAGAGGTGGGAGTTGTCTGTGTCGATGATGTGTTCGTCATCCAGTCCGAGCGTACGGATGAAGGCCTTTTTGAGCTCGGAAAGAAAGTGCAGCGGACCGCCCAGAAAGGCAACGTGTCCGCGGATCGGTTTGCCGCAGGCAAGTCCGCTGATGGTCTGGTTGACCACCGCCTGAAAAATGGATGCCGACAGATCTTCCTTGGTTGCGCCTTCGTTGATCAGCGGCTGGATGTCCGATTTGGCAAATACACCGCATCTCGCGGCGATCGTATACAGAGAGTGATACTTTTTGGCATACTCATTCAGACCAGGTGCATCCGTCTGAAGAAGGGACGCCATCTGGTCGATGAAGGAACCGGTTCCGCCCGCGCAGATACCGTTCATACGCTGTTCTACATTGCCGCCCTCGAAATAGATGATCTTGGCGTCTTCCCCGCCGAGCTCGATCGCTACATCCGTGGAGGGCGCAAAGGTCTGCAGAGAGGTGGATACGGCGATAACCTCCTGGACAAAGGGAACCTGCAAATGGTTGGCCAGCGTAAGACCGCCGGAGCCGGTGATCATGGGATGCACGGTGAGATTGCCGAGCTTGTCGTATGCCTGCTTCAGCAGACCCGAAAGCGTTTCCCTTATGTTTGCAAAGTGTCTCTGATAGTCAGAAAAGAGAATCCGGTTTTCAGAATCCAGTATGGCTATTTTGACGGTTGTGGAACCGATATCAATGCCGAGGGTATATTGCATTTCACACATTCGAATGAGCACTCCTTTTATATATAACATACTATATAACGTAGTTCGACATACTAAGTCATTATACGACAGCAAAAAACAAAAAGCAATCAGCACAAATCTGGAAAATTATGAACAATTTGAAAGATACTTATTAAATTTTTATAACTTCCCGGATATTGCTGTGCGCGCCGTTTACTTTTGAAAAAAGGGATGATAAAATGTATTCAGTTTTTTGGATGAAAATGACGATTAGGAATGGAGAGAAAATATATGAGTCCTTTTGAAAGGAAGTTTGGAAAATATGCGATCAAAAATCTGTCGTTCGTGCTGGTGATCTGCTATGCAGTCGGCTATCTGATCCAGTTGATCGCGCCGAGTGCGCTGTTCTATCTGACGCTTAATCCCTATGCGATCCTGCACGGACAGATCTGGCGTATCGTGACCTGGATCCTGATCCCGCCGAGCAGCCAGAATATCTTTTTCACGCTGATCATGCTGTATTTTTACTGTTCGATCGGCACGTCGCTGGAGCGCACCTGGGGAACCTACAAGTACAATGTGTATCTGTTTGAAGGTATGCTCTTTACCGTGCTTGGAAGTTTCCTTCTGATGGGGTATCACTACCTGTTCCACGCGGACAGTATTGCGACGGTGGGGGCGGAATATTTCTTTGCGATCACCTCCCTCTATTTCAGTACCTACTATATCAATATGTCGATCTTCTTAGGATTTGCGGCAACCTTCCCGGAGGCACAGGTGCTTTTGATGTTCTTTATCCCGGTGAAGGTGAAATGGCTGGGCGTGATCTATGCCGTGATGCTTGTGTTTGAATTTTTCCAGAGCGGTGTCGATGGAAGGTTTGCGATCGCAGCGTCCCTTCTCAACTTTGTGATCTTTTTCCTGACGTCCAGAAATATGATGCACCTGAACCCAAAGCAGATTCACAGGCGGCAGGAGTTTAAACGCGAGGTGCGGAGAAACACGGGGATCACGAAGCACAAATGTGCGATCTGCGGACGGACGGAAGTGGACAGCCCGAATATGCAGTTCCGTTTCTGTTCCAAGTGCGACGGAAATTATGAATACTGCGAAGAACACCTCTATACGCATACACACGTAAAGAACAGTTGAAAAAGTAAGAGAGAAGAATAGGAGCAAAGGGTATGGATCAGTCAACAGCGCAGAAGGAGCTTCTGTTTGCAAAGACTCTGGAGGCCGTGAGAAAGCGGGCGAAGGAGCAGAATAACTGCATTGCAAAGGAACAGGTGGAGCAGGCATTTGCCGAACTTGCCCTGTCAGATGAACAGATGGAGATGGTGTACCAGTACCTCCATCAGCATAAGATCGGCATCGGGGAACAGGTGGATCTCGATGAATTTCTGGCAGAGGAGGAGAAGGATTACCTGGAGGCTTACCTTGAGGAGCTGAAGGCTCTCCCTGAACTGTCGGATGGAGAGAAGGAAGCAGTCACGCTGTCGGCGATGGCGGGTGATCTGGACGCGCAGGCCAGGCTTACGGAGGTCTTTTTGCCGGATGTGGTGGAGATCGCCAAGCTCTACGCAGGGCAGGGCGTTTTTCTGGAGGATCTGATCGGCGAAGGAAACGTGGCGGTTGCGGCGGGTGTGACGATGCTCGGAGCGCTGGAGCATGCCGCAGAGGCGCAGGGAATGATCGGTAAGCTGATCATGGATGCCATGGAGGAATTTATCAGCGAAAATGCCGAGGAGTCCAGAAAAGACAAGAAGATCGCGGAGAAGGTCAATAAGGTGGCTGACGCTGCGGCGGAACTGGCGCAGGAGCTTCACCGGAAGGTGACGGTGGAAGAGCTGATGGACGAGAGCGGAATGAGCCGGAAGATGATCGAGGACGCCATGCGCATGAGCGCGGATAAGATCGAAGATCTGGAAAGAAAAGTTGGAGACGTATAATGGAGAGGGAATACCAGGACAACGATTATAAATATTTCATGCAGGATTCGGGGACGATCTACCTGGGCGGACGATACAGCTATCAGGAGATCCTGGAAAATGAGATGGTCAGCTTCAAGTTCAAGTCGATCATCGAGCATTATATCTCTAAGGATACGGATCTTGCGACGACGCTGGAGAGCCATCTGTATTATATGACGCAGGACCAGTTTTCCTACAGAACCTACAAACAGCTCAAGGCGCGCGTCAAGATCAGCGTGCTCCGGGAGAAAAAGACGCTGTTTAGCGGCATGAAGGTGGGCTATCAGACGGAGACGGTGAAGCTGGATACCTTTACGCAGTGGAATCTGGCACAGAAGAAGAAACAGGGCGTGATCGTACAGGAACTAATTTTGTCGAAACTGGCGCTGATGACGTTTACCGTGTAAGAAGTCGGGGCTTTGGAAAAGGCGGAGATAGGCGGCGTCAGACCCGGAAAAAAGGCAAAAAACAGGACGTCATGAATCCATGTCGAAATAGCGCGATAAATAACAGGATTATGTAAAAGAAAAGTATTGCTTGACGCGCTTATTTCTGATAAACTGACATCCATAGACAGAAAACAACGTTTAAACGACAGAAATCTGTTCTTTTTTTGTCGAAAACAAGAGTTTCTGTATGGTAAAATTCCCCTTTTACACGGAACAGGTTAGGATGAATCGAGTAGTCCGGCCTGTTCTATTTTTATGTTGAAGAGAATGTCCAAAATCCTGTATCGCAATCGGTGCACTTGTGGTAAAATACAATATAGCGCATATGCGCCCTGAGGGAGGATTTCCAGGTGGCACATATGGATTTCAAAGAATGGAGGATTCCCATGCAGATTGAAGATTTAAAAGCATATACTATTCTGGAGAAAAGAAAGATCGATGACCTGAACTCGGTCAGCTATCTTATCAGACATAATCGTACCGGTGCAAGGATCGCACTGCTTTCCAATGAGGACGAGAATAAAGTTTTTTATATCGGATTCCGGACGCCGCCCAAGGACAGTACAGGGGTAGCACATATCATAGAGCACACGGTGCTGTGCGGATCGGACAGATTTCCGGTGAAGGATCCCTTTATCGAGCTGGCGAAGGGTTCGCTCAACACGTTTCTCAACGCCATGACCTATCCGGACAAGACGGTATATCCGGTTGCAAGCTGCAATGACAAGGATTTCCAGAATCTGATGGATGTGTATCTGGACGCCGTTTTTCATCCGAACATTTACCGTGAGGAAAAGATTTTCAAGCAGGAAGGCTGGCACTACGAGATGGAGCAGGAGGACGATCCACTGACCATCAACGGAGTGGTTTACAACGAGATGAAGGGAGCGTATTCTTCGCCGGATGATGTGCTGTACCGGGAGATCATGAACTCACTTTATCCGCATACCGCCTACGCCGTGGAATCCGGCGGAGATCCGGATGTGATACCGGAGCTGACATATGAGGACTTCCTTGCATTTCATCAGAAATTTTATCATCCGTCGAACAGCTATATCTATCTGTACGGCAATATGGATATGGCGGAGAAACTTCAGTATATCGATGAGGAATACCTTTCAAAATATGATGCTCTGGCGGTCGATTCCGAGCTGACCGCAGAAAGCCCTTTTGCAGAGACGGTGACGATAGAGAAGCAGTATCCGATCATGGAGAGTGAATCGGAGCAGAATAACAGCTATCTTTCATACAATATTTCCCTCGGAGACGGGCTTGACCGTAAGACCAGTCTGGGATTCCAGGCACTTCTGGATGTGATCGGAACCGTTCCGGGAGCATCCGTGAAGCAGGCGGTGCTGGACGCCGGGATCGGAACGGATTTCCTGTGCTCGTTTGACGGCAGTGTGAGACAGCCGTATTTTTCCATGGTGGCAAAGAACGCCAACGCGGAGCAGAAAGAATGTTTTGTAGATACGCTGGAAGGAGCCTTCCGAAAGCTCTGTGCGGAGGGACTGGACAAGAAGGCGCTGCTGGCAACGCTGAACTACTATGAATTTAAGTTCCGCGAGGCGGATTTCGGTTCTTACCCCAAGGGACTGATGTATGGTCTGAATATGCTGGATTCCTGGCTGTATGATGACAGTAAGCCGTTTTACTATCTGGAGCTTTTGGATACCTACCGTGAGCTCAAGGAGCTTGTGCAGACCTCTTATTTTGAGGATATGATCCGCAGCCTGCTGCTGGAAAATACGCACAAGAGCATCGTTGTGGTAAGACCGGTGAAGGGACTGACCGGACAGAAGGATGCGAAGCTGGCAGAGGAGCTGAAAGCGAAAAAGGAAAAGATGAGTCCGGAGGAGATCCGGCAGATCATAGAGGAGACAAAGGCTCTCAAGCAGTATCAGGAAGAGCCGAGTCCCAAGGAGGATCTGGAGAAGATCCCGCTTCTGAAGAGACAGGATATGAAGAAGGAAGCGACAGCATACCGCAATGAGGAGAAAAAGGTGGACGACACGGTGCTTCTGTATCACGATGTGTTCACCAACGGCATCGGTTATCTGCGTTTCCAGTTCGATATGCGGGAAGTCCCGGAGAGACTGTTCCCGTATGTGGGGATCTTAAAGACGCTGATCGGTCTGGTAGATACCAGAGAGCACAGCTACAGCGAGCTGTACAACGAGATCAATCTGCACACCGGCGGGATCGCACCTGCGGTCAACACCTATACGGATGCGGAGGATCTGCAGAAGTATACGGCAACCTTTGACCTGAAGGTAAAGGTACTGTATGAAAACCTGCCGAAGGCGTTCGCGCTCGCAAAGGAGATCCTGACGGAGTCTGTTTATCAGGATAAGAAGAGATTGTTTGAGCTGCTTGCGGAGGCAAGATCGGAGAAACAGGCGCATATGATGTCGGCGGGGCATACGCTGGCAGCGGGGCAGGCACTTTCCTGCCTGTCCAAGTCGGCCTGGATTATGGAAGAGGTCAACGGTCTGCCGTTTTACCGCAGACTGGAGAAGCTGGAAGGGGATTTCGACGGGCAGTCCCGGGAGCTTTCGGAGAGTTTGGAGGAGCTGACCGGATATCTGTTCCGGCCGGAGAATCTGCTGGTGGATTATACGGCAGAGAAAAAGGGTCTTGCGGGGATCGAGGAGCTGATCCGGGAGTTCAAGAAGAGTCTTTTCGTGACGCCGGTTTCCGGAGAAGGCTTCGTTCCGCAGCCTGTGAAGAAAAAACAGGGCCTGATGTCATCCGCGCAGATCCAGTATGTGTGCCGTGCCGGCAATTTTACGGGAAAAGGACTTCCCTATACGGGAGCCCTGCGGGTTCTCCGCGTGATGATGGGATACGATTATCTCTGGACGCAGGTCAGAGTCAAAGGCGGCGCGTACGGCTGTATGTGCAACTTTGGAAAGTCGGGCGACAGCTATTTTGTATCGTACCGTGACCCGAATCTGAAAAAGACGATCGAGATCTATGAGAATGCGGCAGATTATATAGCGGGATTCGAGGCGGATGAGCGCACGATGACACAGTTTATCATCGGAGCGGTCAGCGAGCTCGACACACCGATGACGCCCGCGCAGATGGGAAATTATTCGCTGAGCGGATATATGACGCACTATACGATGGAAAAAGTGCAGAAGGACAGAGATGAGCTTCTTGCGGCAGACGCGGAGACGATCAGGGGACTGTCGGCGTACATCCGAGCATTTATGGCGGACGATTGTCTGTGCGTGGTAGGCAACGAACAGAATATCAAGAAAGAGAAAGAACTGTTTGACGATACAGATTATCTTTTCCACTGATCTTACCGGTTGGAAAGGGCGCAGAGAAAAAGGGAGGATGAGGAGATGAAAAAAAGAGGACGGATTCTGGGCGTGCTGGCAGTGACTGCCCTGCTGCTCACCGCGTGTGGAAGCAGCGACAGTGCAAGTGCAGACACCAGAAAGATGACGGAGTCTGCGGCGGCAGATGTTTACGAAGATTACAGTTATGATGACAGCGTTTATTTTAACGAAGAAGAGCCGCAGGAGTATGCGGATGCAGGGAGCGAGACGGAAGAAGCGGTGGATAATTCTAACAGAAAGCTGATCCGGACGGCCAATCTGGATGTGGAGACAGAGCAGTACGACAGTCTGCTTGCCAACATCGAGCAGCAGGTCAAAGCGATGGGCGGCTACGTGGAAAGCATTTCGAGCTATGACCGGGACGGCTATTACAGCTACGATTCCGAGAATGTCAGCAGGAACAGACAGGCCTCCATCACGGCAAGGATCCCGCAGAACAGACTTGACGAATTCCTGCAGAAGGTTGGCGAGGAGGCAAACGTTGTCAGTCGTTCAGAGGGAACGGAGGATGTGACGCTGCAATATGTAGATCTGGAGAGCCATAAGAAGGCGCTGCTCACAGAGCAGGAGCGTCTGCTTGAGCTTCTGGAAAAAGCAGAGACGGTGGAAGACATCATTACGATCGAAAGCCGGCTGTCGGAGGTGCGTTACCAGATCGAGAGCATGGAATCACAGCTTCGGACATTTGACAATAAGATTGATTACAGCACGGTCTACCTTACCATCGACGAGGTGGAGAAATATACGCCTCCGGCAGATCTTTCCGCGGGTGAGAAGATCCGGGACGGATTTATGGAAAGTCTGAAAGGCGTGGGAGACGGCTTTGCAAACTTCGGGATCCATTTTATGATCAATCTTCCCTACATCATTGTGTGGGTGCTTCTGCTCGGCATTGTATTCCTGGTGGTTCGCAAGATATGGAAGGTCAGTGAGAAGAGACAGGAAAAACGCAGACAGCAGAGGGCAAAGAATACGCCTTATGGCGCGGCGCCGGTATATCCATATGGCAATCAGGTGAATCCCTATGCAGGCAGTCCGTATCCTGCGAAGGGACAGCCAGCAGGAAATGCTCCGAAGCCGGTGCAGGCACAGAATACGGCAGAGGAAAAGCAGACCGGATCAGACAGTGCGGCAACTGGACAGACAGACGATAGATAGAAACTCTGAGAACACAACAGAGAGACAGGAAACGAGGTTTTTTACAGATATGGAAGAGAAACAGTTTAAGTCAGGATTTGCCACATTGATCGGAAGGCCGAATGTGGGAAAATCGACATTGATGAATGCGCTGATCGGACAGAAGATCGCGATCACCTCAAACAGACCGCAGACGACAAGAAACCGCATCCAGACGGTTTATACCTCCAGGGAAGGGCAGATCGTCTTTCTGGATACGCCGGGCATCCACAAGGCGAAGAACAAGCTCGGAGATTATATGGTAAATCTTGCGGAGCGCTCCATTTCGGAGGTGGATGTGGTGCTGTGGCTGGTTGAGCCGACCGATTACATCGGTGCGGGAGAGCAGCACATCATCGAACAGCTTAAAAAGTGCAAGACGCCGGTGATCCTGGTCATCAACAAGATCGATACGGTGAAAAAAGAGATGATCCTGACCTTTATCGACACATACCGGAAACAGATGGATTTTGCGGAGATCGTTCCGGTTTCTGCTCTGAAAAAGGACGGATTGCAGGAGCTGATCCAGTGCATTATGAAGTATCTTCCGTATGGAGAACCTTTTTACGATGAAGATACGGTGACAGACCAGCCGATCAGACAGATCGTGGCAGAGCTGATCCGCGAGAAGGCGCTTCGCAGCCTGGAGGACGAGATCCCTCATGGGATCGCGGTCGTGATCGACCAGATGAAATACCGCAAACATATCGTGGATATCGATGCGACGATCATCTGCGAGAGAGATTCCCATAAAGGCATTATTATCGGAAAACAGGGAAGCATGCTCAAGAAGATCGGTACGGCGGCACGCCCGGAGATTGAGGATCTGGTAGAGTCCCAGGTCAATCTGAAACTCTGGGTAAAGGTAAAAAAGGATTGGAGAGACAGTGATTATCTTCTGAAAAATTTTGGCTATAATCCCAAGGATTCCGAATAGATTCGGGGCATTTGACGAACCCTAATACTGTGTGAAATACAGAGTTGTTACCAGATAGAAACAGATCGGAAATACACAGACAGGGGGCGCAGGATGAAAGAAGTAAATTACTGGAAACAGTTTATGACGACAGGCAGCGTGGAGGATTTTCTTGCGTACAAAAATGTGGCAAGAGAGCAGGAGACGCGCGGCGAGCAGGAGAAAAGATCGGGAGAGCAATCTCATGCAGGACTTGACAGAGATCACGGGAATGGTTTTAAAGGCTGAACCGATTGGCGAATATGACAGACGAGTTGTGATTCTTACGAAGGAGAAGGGGAAAATCTCTGCCTTTGCGAAGGGCTCAAGACGCCCGAACAGCAAGATGCTGGCAGCGACGAATCCCTTCTCCTTTGGCGTGTTCAGACTTTATGCAGGAAAAAGTTCTTATAATATTGTGGATATAGAGATCAGCAATTACTTCGAAGGGCTGCGGGAAGACTTCGAGGGGGCTTACTTTGGCATGTATTTTCTCGAGGTGATGGACTATTATACGAGGGAAAACAACGACGATAAGGAAATGCTGAAGCTTCTGTATCAGTCGTTGCGGGCACTGGAGAAGGAAAGTCTGCCAGACAGCCTTGTCCGCTGCATCTTCGAACTGAAAGCGATGGTCGTCAACGGTGAATTCCCGGGTTTCCCCGCGGAGGGTGTGTGGGAGGATTCGACCAGATATGCGGTCGCCTTCATAGCAAGCGCGCCGATCGAGAAGTTATATACGTTTACTGTGACTGAGCCGGTGCTGAAAGAGCTCCAGAAGATCGCAGACGCGTATCGGGAGCGTTTTATTGACAGACCTTTCAAAAGTCTGGAGATTCTGGAGAGTTTTGTACTTCATTTTGCACAATAAAATCAAAGGAAAATCTTGTACCGGAAAGATAATTTTTGTATGATAAGAATATCGCAGGAGCAGAGGATTCTGATGGATGGGGACTCCTGTGGTGATAGGGGAAATACAAAAAAATGTACTGAGGGAGGAAATATCATGTCCTATATTGATCTGATGAAAGAGAAGGCAAGAAGCGACAAAAAGACGATCGTTCTGCCCGAGACGAACGACAAAAGAACGCTGATCGCGGCGTCCCATATCCTGAAAGACGGGATCGCCAATATTATAATGGTCGGAAACGAAGAAAAGATCATGGACGGCGCCGGCTGGCTGGAGGTAGAGCTGGACGGGGCGACTATCATCGATCCGGAGAAAACGGATAAGCTGGACAGCTATGTGGAGCTTCTGTACCAGACCAGAAAGAACAAAGGAATGACGCCGGAGAAGGCAAGAAGTATTCTTCTGAGCGATTATCTGACCTTTGGCGTGATCATGGTAAAGGCGAACGACGCAGACGGAATGGTTGCCGGAGCCTGTCATGCGACAGCAGATACGCTCAGACCGGCTTTGCAGATATTGAAAACGGCACCTGGCGTGAAACTGGTGTCGGGCTTCTTTATTTTAGATGTTCCGAATTGCAGCTACGGGGAGAACGGAACGTTCCTGTTTGCTGACTGCGGACTGAATCAGGATCCGACTGCGGAAGAGTTGGCGGCGATCGCAGATACCTCCGCTAAGAGCTTCAAGAGTCTCGTCGGCGCGAAGCCGATCATTGCCATGCTTTCCCATTCAACAAAGGGAAGTGCCAAGCATCCTTTGGTTGATAAGATGGTGGAGGCAACACGGATCGCGCATGAGCAGTACCCGCACCTCTGTCTGGACGGAGAATTGCAGGCTGACGCGGCGTTAGTTCCGCAGGTGGCCAAGTCCAAAGCGCCGGGCAGCGAAGTGGGAGGAAAGGCAAATGTCCTGATCTTCCCGAATCTGGACTGTGGAAATATCGGATACAAGCTCGTACAGAGATTGGCGAACGCGGAGGCTTACGGGCCGATGCTGCAGGGAATCGCCAAGCCGGTCAACGATCTCTCCAGAGGATGTTCCTGGGAGGACATCGTCGGAGTTGTGGCATTGACCGCGGTGCAGGCACAGCTTGCATAATTGAATGAAAAAATAGGGAGAGAGTAGAACCATGAATATCTTGGTAATCAACTGTGGAAGTTCGTCATTAAAGTTTCAGCTCATTGATGCAGAGTCCGAAAAGCTGATCGCAAAGGGACTTTGTGAGCGGATCGGAATCGAGGGAAGCCAGCTTGTCTATCAGCCGGCGGGGGGAGAGAAGGAAAAGACAGTCTCACCCATGGCGGATCATACCAGTGCGATCGGGCTGGTGCTTGATGCACTGACGAACGAAAAGACAGGCGTTGTGAAGTCCTTACAGGAGATCGGCGCGGTGGGACACCGCATTGTTCACGGAGGAGAAAAATTTGCGAACGCGACGCTGATAACGGATGAGGTGATCGAAGCGATCCGCGCGTGCAGCGATCTGGCGCCTTTACATAACCCGGCGAATCTGATCGGAATTGACGCCTGCAGAAAGCTGATGCCGGGAGTACCGATGGTAGCTGTGTTCGATACGGCGTTCCATCAGACGATGCCGCAGGAGGCGTATCTCTACGGACTTCCCTATGAATATTATGAAAAATATAAGATCCGCCGGTACGGCTTTCACGGTACCAGCCATTCCTATGTGTCGCGTCGTGCGGCAGAGGTGCTTGGAAAAGAGTATGATACGCTGAAGATCATCGTGTGTCATCTCGGAAACGGTGCAAGCGTGTCAGCCGTAAAAGAGGGCCGGTGCGTGGATACATCCATGGGTCTGACCCCGCTGGAAGGACTGATCATGGGAACCAGATCCGGCGACATTGATCCGGCGATCATGGAGTTTATCGCTCACAAAGAGAATAAGAGCATTGATGAGATCATGGAGATCCTCAATAAAAAATCCGGTGTTCTCGGACTGTCAGGGAATCTGTCATCCGATTTCCGGGATCTGGAGGATGCCTGCCTTGCCGGGCAGGAGGAAGGCGTGCGTACGATGAAGGCCTTTGCTTACCGGGTGGCAAAATATATCGGGGCCTATACGGCTGCGATGAACGGCGTGGACGCGATCTGCTTTACCGCCGGACTGGGAGAAAACAGTCCGCTTGTGAGGGAGATGGTGTGCAGCTACCTCGGCTATCTGGGGATAGAGCTGGACGAGGAACAGAACCGGAAAAGAGGAGAAGATCTGGTGGTTTCCCGGGGCGATACGGCGACGAAGGTTCTTGTGATCCCTACGAACGAAGAACTTGCCATTGCCAGAGAAACGTATGTGATCGTCAGATAAGGTCGTTTATTCTGGCAAAACGAACAAAGAAAAAGAGATCCTGTCATAACAAGGGTGTTAAGTCACAGAAAGAGAGTGGCTTAACACCCTTTTTCTTTCTATTTATGAACTACAAAAAGAGTCTCAAGTTTCCCTAAAGTTTACTTTTGTATTTTCCAAATTTCCCTGTTGACAAACCATATACCCATATGTATAATTATTGAGGTGTGGATAGGAGTCAACTATGTTTATGAACTTGACGGATGTGTTAACGAAAGAGGACAAGGTGGTTTCTACACAGGTTGATCCGAATTTGGATCAGGTGGTGATTGCCGGGGAATGTTACCGGATATTGAGCCACACGCCGGTAAGCCTTACCATGACGAATCTGGAAAAGGGAAAGGCGAAGCTGGAGGGCAAGGCCAAATTCGTATTTCAAGCGAAATGCGATCGGTGTCTGAAACCTGTAGATGAGAAATTGGAGATTTCCTTTGAACGTGTAGTTTACGCGCCGGAGAGAATAGCCGATATGCCGGACGAGCAGGAAGACGAAGGCTTTATGGATGGCTATCAGCTCGACATAGAAGAACTGCTAAACAATGAAATCGTAATTAACTGGCCTATGAAGATTTTGTGCCGACCGGACTGCAAGGGTATCTGCCGTCAGTGCGGACAGGATCTGAATACGGGAACATGCGATTGTGATTCTTTTGTTCCTGATCCAAGGATGGCAGTAATAAAAGATATCTTTAACGCAAACAAGGAGGTGTAACAATGTCTATTTGTCCTAAGAACAAATCTTCCAAAGGTAGAAGAGATAAGAGAAGAGCAAACTGGAAGATGACTGCTCCTACATTGGTAAAATGTAGCAAATGTGGTTCTTTAATGGTACCTCACAGAGTATGTAAGAAGTGCGGCACATACAACAAAAAAGAGATCATTGCTGTTGACTAATCAACAGAGACAAGGCCCTTCAGGAAACTGAAGGGTCTTTTGTTATTTACAGCCGCTTCAAGCCTCTGTTGTCGGATGCTGTAAAAAGGTGCGAAAAGTGCCCGCTTTTGTTTTCCTTGCTTTTTGCGGGGGGATTTAGTATATTAGTATAAGATGTCTGTATTATATGAACGCATGTGACGTTGTATCTGCACCTCAAAGAGACAGGGCGTGCAGAGGAAGGGCAAGACGCGCAAAGCACAACAGGATATCGGAAATGGAAGGTGTGTTCATGGGTGAATATGTAAAAGTGGCAGTGGATGCCATGGGAGGCGATCATGCGCCGGCTGAGATCGTCAAAGGGGCGATAGAAGCGGTAAACGAGAGCGATAAGGTGAAGGTTTATCTGGTCGGTCTGCAGGATGCTGTGGAGAAGGAACTTGCCGGATATACATATAATAAGGAACAGGTAGAAGTAGTTCCTGCGTCGGAGGTGATCGAGACGGCGGAGCCTCCGGTCATGGCGATCCGTAAGAAGAAGGATTCTTCGATCGTCAAGGCGTTACATATGGTAAAGGAAGGCGTCTGCGACGCTTATGTGTCGGCGGGTAGTACCGGAGCAACGCTGGTGGGCGGACAAGTCATTGTCGGAAGGATCAAGGGAGTGGAAAGACCTCCGCTTGCACCGCTGATCCCTACGGAGAAGGGATGCGCTCTGCTGATCGACTGCGGTGCGAATGTGGATGCAAGACCGTCTTATCTGGTACAATTTGCCAAGATGGGTTCAATTTATATGGAAAATATCATGGGGGTCAAAAATCCCCGTGTTGGAATTGTCAATATCGGTGCGGAAGAGGAAAAGGGAAATGCGCTCGTAAAGGAGACGTTCCCGCTTCTGAAAAACTGCCCGGACATCAACTTTGTGGGAAGCGTGGAGGCGAGAGATATTCCGGCAGGAGCGGTAGATGTAGCGGTCTGCGAGGCATTTGTCGGAAATGTCATCTTAAAGACGTATGAGGGCGTTGGGCTTACGCTGATCAAAAAGGTGAAAGCGGGCATGATGTCGTCGCTGCGGAGCAAAATCGGTGCGCTTCTGGTAAAACCTGCATTGAAGTCGACACTGAAAGAATTTGATCTGGAACAGTATGGCGGGGCTCCGATGCTTGGACTGAAAGGACTGGTAGTAAAGACGCACGGCAGTTCGAAGGCAAACGAGATCAAAAACTCGATCCTTCAGTGCATCGCCTTTTCTGAGCAGAAGATCAATGAAAAGATAAAAGAAAAAATAGGAACAGAAGAACCGGTTGAAGCGGAGACGAAATAGACTATCGATAAGAAGAGAGGCTGACCTTTATTATGGAACTTGAAAAATTACGAGAAGTGATAGCGGGGGTTCTGAGTGTTGATCCAAACGAGATCGAGCCGGAGACTACCTTTATGGAGGATCTGGGTGCGGATTCGCTGGATGTATATCAGATCATTATGGGCATCGAGGAGGCATTTGACATCGAGATTCCTGTAGATAAGGCGGAACAGATCACCACAGTGGAAGAAGCGGTTAATTTGATCAGAAGTATTATGGAGTAACAGAGTAGAAAGCCCCTTCTGTGAGGAAGGGGTTTTTTAATGAGAGGGATAGATATGTTATCAGAGCAGAGAATGGCTGAGCTTGAAAACAAGATAGGCTATACATTTCAGAACAAAGATCTGCTGCGGCAGGCAGTGACGCACAGCTCTTACGCGAATGAGCAGAAGATCAACAAGACCGGAGATTACGAGCGGCTTGAATTTCTGGGAGACGCCGTGCTGGAGCTGGTGAGCAGCGAGTTTATCTACAAAGAAAATCCGCAGATGCCAGAGGGACAGCTTACCAGAAAGCGTTCGTCCATGGTATGTGAACCGGCGCTGGCGTTCTGTGCGCGGGAGATCGGACTGGAAGCGTTTATTCTTCTGGGAAAAGGAGAGGAAGCGACCGGCGGCAGAAAGCGGGATTCGATCGTATCTGACGTTATGGAGGCAGTGATCGGCGCGATCTATCTAGACAGCGATCTCACGAAAGCGAAGGAGTATATCCATCGGTTCATTCTTTCGGATCTGGAAAATAAGCAGTTGTTCTATGATGCAAAGACAATCCTGCAGGAGGTCGTTCAGCAGGAGAACAAGGGAGCACTGCACTATGAGCTGCTCCGCGAGGACGGGCCGGAACACGACAAGACGTTTGTGGTCGAGGCGCTGGTCGGAGAACAGAGAGTAGGATGCGGCACGGGAAGGTCCAAGAAAGCCGCGGAACAGCAGGCTGCCTATGAGGCGTTGCTGAAAAGAAATTAACGCTGTACAGAGTGTGCATGGAGAGGGAATATGTATTTAAAGAGTATAGAAGTACACGGATTCAAGTCGTTTGCAAATAAGATCGTGTTCAAATTCCATAACGGGATCACAGGAATTGTCGGTCCGAACGGATCCGGAAAAAGTAATGTCGCAGATGCGGTGAGATGGGTTCTCGGAGAGCAGCGTATCAAGCAGCTCCGCGGATCTTCCATGCAGGACGTCATTTTTTCGGGAACGGAGCTGAGAAAGCCGCTCGGTTATGCCTTTGTGGCGATCACGCTGGACAATTCGGATCACCAGCTTGCGATCGATTACGACGAGGTGACGGTGTCGAGGCGTCTGTATCGTTCCGGTGAGAGCGAGTATCTCATCAACGGGGCGCCCTGCCGGCTGAAGGACGTCAACGAGCTTTTTTATGATACCGGTATCGGTAAGGAAGGCTATTCCATCATCGGACAGGGTCAGATCGACAAGATCCTGAGCGGCAAGCCGGAGGAGCGACGGGAGCTTTTCGACGAGGCGGCAGGTATCGTAAAGTTTAAGCGCAGAAAATATGCGGCACAGAAGAAACTCGAGGATGAGAAGCAGAATCTGGTGCGTGTCAACGACATCCTTGCGGAGCTGGAGAAGCAGACCGGGCCGCTGGAGCGTCAGTCGGAGAAGGCGAAGATCTATCTGAAGAAAAAAGAAGCGCTCAAGACGCTGGACGTCAACGTGTTCCTTCTGGAGAATGTGCGCGTCAGAAAGCAGCTTGAGGAAGTGGAAGGAAAACTGCATATTGCCGGTGGCGATCTGGACGAGACAACACAGAAGTATGAGAGCATCAAGGAAGAATATGAGCAGATCCAGGGTCAGATCGAGATGCTGGAGCAGGCGATCGAGGAGGCAAGATCGACGCTGACCGATACGGGGATGATGCGTTCCAAGCTGGAGGGCGAGATCAATGTCCTCAAGGAGCAGATCCATTCTGCGGAGGGCAACGAAGAGCATCTTCAGAGCCGGATCCGGAGCATCCAGAGCCAGATTGACGAACGGGAGAAGGAGAAAGAGGGCATCCTGCTGGAAAAGGGCGAGATCGACGAGAAGCTGGCGACGCTGGAAGGGGCGAGGACGGAAGCGAAGCAACTGCTGGAGACGACCCAGAACCATATCGCCGAGCTGAACAGCAATATCGAGAGCGGCAAGAACACTATCATTGACGCGCTGAACAACCGTGCGACGATCAAGTCCAAAATGGGACGTTACGATACCATGCTGGAGCAGGTGAATATCCGGAAGGCGGAGCTGAATTCCAGGCTGCTGAGGGCCAAGTCGGATGAGGCGGAGCAGACAGCGAACATCCAGAAGTTAGAGGAAGAGTTTGAGGCGGTCAATGTTGTGATCCGCGAGCTGGACGAAAAGCAGAAAACGATGGAAAAACAGCTTGTGTCCGTGCGGGAGGAGCTGACGGCAAAGGACCAGAAGCTCCAGGCGGCTCAGATGAAATTCCATCAGGAAAAATCAAAGCTCGAGGCATTGTCGAACCTGACAGAGCGTTATGACGGCTATGGCGGAAGCGTCAAGGCTGTCATGGAGCAGAAGGAGAAAGAGAAGGGGATCATCGGCGTCGTTGCGGATATCATTCAGGCAGAGGCGAAGTATGAGACGGCGATCGAGACGGCACTTGGCGGCAATATCCAGAATATCGTCACGGAGGACGAGGAGACTGCCAAGCGGATGATCGCGCATCTGAAAAAGAACAGAGCAGGACGGGCAACCTTCCTGCCCCTGACGAGCATTACCCATCCACAGGAATTTAAGAATCCTGAGGCTTTGAAGGAAAAGGGCGTCATCGGCATGGCAGATGAGCTTGTTAAGATCGATAAGAAGTACCGGAATGTGGCGAAGGCCATGCTGGGAAGGATCGTTGTCGTCGACCACGTGGACAATGCCGTCCGGATCGCGAGAAAGTTTGACTATGGGATCCGTATGGTGACACTGGAGGGAGAACTTCTGGTACCCGGCGGAGCGATCAGCGGCGGTGCGTTCAAGAATAATTCCAACCTTTTGGGACGACGCCGTGAGATGGAAGAGCTGGAAAAAAAGGTGAAAGATCTGGCGTCGGAGATCGAGAGACTGACGAAGGAGATCGAAGAGACCAAGACGAAGAGAAACGGTCTGCGTCTTGAGGTGGAGGAGGTCAAAGGACAGCTCCAGCGCAAGTTCATAGAGCAGAATACCGCAAGGATGAACGTGATCCAGGCGAAGGATAAGCGGACAGAGGCGGAGGAGGGCTTCGGCGAGCTGAAATCGGAAGAACAGGATATTGAACAGAAGATGAAGGAGATCCAGTTGGGCAAGGACGAGATCGTCCGTGAACTGGAGGACTCCGAAAAGCTGGAGAAGAATACGGAGCTTCAGATCGCTGAATTCCAGAAAGAACTGGAGGTGCAGCGCGCACAGGAGTCCGAGCAGTCGGTCAAGGTATCCGAGTGGGATGTCGAGGTCGAAAAGATGCGTCAGAATGAGGATTTCCACAGACAGAATCTGGAGCGTGTGGAGCATGAGCTGGAACGCCATTCACAGGAGATGCAGGAGGTGAAGGACGGCCTTCATCTCGGAAAAGAAGAGGTGGAACGCAAGAAACAGAGTATTCTGGAGATAGAAAAGACGATCGCCGCTTCTCATACGGCGCAGACCGATGCCGAGGAAAAAATGAAAGAGGATATCGGCCAGAAGGAGGAGCTTTCCGCAAAGCAGAAGGGATTCTTTACCACAAGGGAGGAGCTTTCCAAGCGGATGGCGGATCTTGACAAGGAAGTCTACCGTCTGAACAGCCAGAAGGAGCGAATGGAAGAGTCACTGGAGTCGCAGATCAACTATATGTGGAACGAGTATGAGATCACGCTGTCCGATGCGGAGGGCATGAAGGACGAGGAGATGACGGATCTGCCTGCGATGAAGCGGAATATCAGCACGCTGAAGGACGAGATCAAGAAGCTGGGAGATGTCAATGTCAACGCGATAGAAGACTACAAGAACCTGATGGAGCGTTATACGTTCCTCAAGGGACAGCACGATGATCTGGTGGAAGCGGAGAAAACGCTGACCGGGATCATCGACGAGCTGGATACTTCCATGAGAAAGCAGTTCAATGAAAAATTTGCCGAGATCAACAGAGAGTTCGACAAGGTATTCAAGGAGCTTTTCGGTGGCGGAAAGGGTACGCTGGAGCTGATGGAAGATGAGGACGTCCTGGAGGCAGGAATCCGGATCATCGCGCAGCCGCCGGGAAAGAAGCTTGGCAATATGATGCAGATGTCCGGTGGAGAGAAATCCCTGACTGCGATCTGTCTGCTGTTTGCGATCCAGAATCTGAAGCCGTCGCCGTTCTGTCTGCTTGACGAGATCGAGGCGGCGCTGGATGAAAGCAATGTCACCCGGTTTGCAAATTATCTGCACAAGCTGACGAAAAACACGCAGTTTATTGTAATTACGCACAGACGTGGTACAATGGAGAAAGCAGACAGACTCTACGGAATCACAATGCAGGAGAAGGGTGTTTCCGCACTGGTGAGCGTGAATTTGATAGATAAGGATTTGGATGACTGATGAGTGAAGAAAAGAAGGGATTTTTCAGCAGGCTAAAAGAAGGTCTGACGAAGACCAGAAATAACATTGTACACGGAATCGATTCCGTGTTCGGCGGCTTTTCCAAAATCGACGAGGATTTCTATGAAGAACTGGAAGAAATCCTGATCATGGGAGATCTCGGTGTGAAGGCTACCGAGGCAATCCTTGAGAGACTGCGGGTGCAGGTAAAAGAAAACCACATCAAGGATCCGATGGACTGCAAGGAGTTTCTGATACAGAATATCAAGGAACAGATGCAGGTGGGTGATACCGCCTATGATTTTGAAAAGGAGCAGTCGGTAGTGCTGGTGATCGGAGTCAACGGCGTAGGTAAGACGACGACGGTCGGAAAGCTGGCAGGAAAGCTGAAGCATCAGGGCAGAAGAGTGCTCCTGGCGGCGGCAGACACGTTCCGCGCGGCTGCGGGGGAACAGCTTGGCGAGTGGGCGTCAAGAGCGGGCGTCGATATGATCGGCGGCAAAGAGGGTTCCGACCCGGCGAGCGTTATCTATGACGCGGTGAGCGCAGCCAAGGCGAGAAACATCGATGTGCTTCTCTGCGATACGGCAGGACGGCTCCACAACAAGAAGAACCTGATGGAAGAGCTGAAAAAGATCAACCGCATCATAGACAAAGAATTTCCCAATGCACACAGAGAAAATCTGGTGGTGCTCGATGCGACTACCGGACAGAATGCGCTGCACCAGGCGAAGGAGTTCGGAGAGGTGGCGGATCTGACGGGCATCATTCTCACCAAGATGGACGGCACAGCCAAAGGCGGCATCGCGGTGGCAATCCAGTCCGAATTGCAGATACCCGTGAAATACATCGGTGTCGGCGAGAGCATAGATGATCTGCAGAAGTTTGATGCGGATCAGTTCGTGGACGCACTGTTTGATGTCAAAGAAAAAGAGGATAGCGAAGAAGGAGAAGCGTGATGGCAGGAGAAAAGTTATCGTTAGATAAGTTTGAAGAGGCATATGAGATCGTAAGGGAAGTGGCGTCTGAGACAAAGCTGATCTACAGCGACTATTTCAGCAGCCAGACGGGCAACAAGGTTTATCTGAAACCGGAAAATATGCAGCTTACCGGCGCATATAAGCTGCGCGGAGCCTATTATAAGATCAGCACTCTTTCCGACGAGGAGAGATCCAGAGGACTGATCACCGCATCTGCCGGAAACCATGCGCAGGGCGTTGCCTATGCGGCAAAGTGCTACGGCGTGAAGGCGGTCATCGTCATGCCGACAACGACGCCTCTTATCAAGGTAAACCGCACGAAGGGCTACGGCGCAGAGGTAGTGCTTTACGGAGACGTCTATGACGAGGCATGCGCACATGCTTACGAGCTTGCAGAAAAAAACGGGTATACCTTTGTACATCCCTTTGACGACCTGGATGTGGCAACCGGACAGGGCACGATCGCGATGGAGATCATCAAGGAACTTCCGCTGGTCGATTATATCCTTGTTCCGATCGGCGGAGGCGGACTGGCGACTGGCGTATCCACGCTTGCCAAGCTGCTGAATCCGAAGATCAAGATCATCGGGGTAGAGCCTGCCGGGGCAAACTGTATGCAGGAATCGATCAAGGCAGGGAAGGTGCTTACGCTGGATCAGGTGAACACGATCGCCGACGGAACGGCGGTAAAGACGCCAGGAACCAAGATTTTCCCCTACGTGAGCAAGAATCTGGACGACATTATTACGGTAGAGGATGAGGAGCTGGTCGTTGCCTTTCTGGATATGGTCGAAAATCATAAGATGATCGTGGAAAATTCGGGACTGCTCACCGTTGCGGCGTTAAAGCATCTGAATCTGAAGAACAAGAAGGTGGTATCTATTCTGAGCGGAGGAAATATGGATGTGATCACAATGTCCTCCGTGGTACAGCAGGGACTTGTTCTCAGAGACCGTATCTTTACTGTTTCGGTATTGCTGCCGGATAAGCCGGGCGAGCTTTCCCATGTGGCAGATGTCATTGCCAAGCAGAATGGAAATGTGATCAAGCTGGAGCACAACCAGTTCGTCTCGATCAACCGTAAGGCTGCGGTGGAACTGCGGATCACACTGGAGGCATACGGAACAGAGCACAAGAACCAGATCATTGAGGCGCTTCACAAGAACGGTTATCAGCCGAAGCTGGTGCGCGCAAGTATCTGATAACTGCCGGGTGACAGGCACAATAGCGAATGAAATCTATGAAAATCCGCATACTGATGTTATGCGGATTTTTAAGTTTTTTGTTCGAAGAACAGGCAGACAGGAGGGTGTCTATGCAGAAGATAGGGAAAAAGTATATAACGATCATGGTGGCGGCGTTTCTCTACTCCGTGGCGGTCAGTCTTTTTATCGATCCCAATAATATGGCTCCCGGAGGTGTGACGGGCATCGCCATCATTCTGAGCCGGTTTGTGCCGGTCAGTACGGGTACGCTGATCCTGCTGATCAACATTCCGATCCTTCTGTATGGAGTGGGAAAGTTCGGGTTTCGCTTTACGCTGTCCACGATCTATGCGACGCTGCTGATCTCTGTTTTTACCAATATTTTGAGTGTATTTGAGCCGGCTACGCATGATACAATGTTGGCAGCGCTGGCGGGCGGAGCACTGTCAGCGATATCGATCGGCGTGATCTTCCGGATGGGCGCGACGACGGGCGGAATGGACATCATTGTGAAGGCATTGCGGATCCGGATGCCACATTTAAAAACTGGTGTATTGTTTTTTGTCTCCGATGCCATTATAGTATTTTTATCAGGAGTTTTTTTCCGGGATGTGGATGCGGCGCTTTATGCCGCTGTCGCTGTCATCTGTTCCTCGATTGTTATGGATATCGTACTGTATGGAAGGGATGAGGCGAAGCTGATCTACATTGTCAGCAACCGTTCCCGGGAGATCACAGACCGGATCCTGGAGGAATTAGGAATTGGCGTGACGCATATAAATGGACAGGGAGCTTATCTCGGAGAGGATAAAAAGATCATTCTCTGTGCGGCAAAGAAAGTCATCTCTCCGGCAGTGGAGGAGATCGTGAGACAGGAGGATCCGGATTCCTTTATGATCATCACCAATGCGACGGAAATTTTCGGAGAGGGATATAAGAGTTATTTCAGTGAACGAATGTAAAGCATGCCGCCGGAAGGCGGGGCGTGACAGTTACAAGGGAAGACGGAAGATCCTGAAGGGAGAAGAAGATGCAGGATAACAATTTGCAGGGGAAGAAACAAAGGAGAAGGCATCGCAGAAGCGAAAACGCGATATTGCTCGGTTCGATCATCTTATGTCTGGTCACGCTGACCTCGATAGCGGTCTGCATGGTGATGGTGCTGCGGTACCGCTCGATCCAGACGGAAAACACGGCTGTACTGAATGAGCTGGACAGTCTTCGGCTGGAGCAGGAGGCGACCTACACACAGGGCGAGGTGGAAGCGCTGCTAGCCCGGGAGCAGGAGGAAACGGAAGAGGAGACAAAAGACAGTCTGCTTGGGGAATTAAAAGATAAGATGGCTTCCGGGGAGAGCACGACGAGTATGCTGCGGGATTTCTTCCCGGATGAGATCGTGGTGGCGGATGCCGGTGCCTATCACTTTTTCCCGATCAGGCAGGATCTGCGGCACAATACATATGACCAGGAGCAGTTTCAGGTCGATGAGAACGGACAGATCGGGTATTACGCCAATGGGAAGGTGATCTCACACAAGGGGATCGACGTATCCAGATATCAGGACAAGATAGACTGGGAGCAGGTCGCACAGGATGATGTAGAGTATGCCTTTATCCGCGTGGGGATCCGGGGCTACACGGAGGGCGAGATCATCGAGGATTCCAACTTTCAGCAAAATATAAAAGGCGCGCTGGATAACGGGATCAAGACTGGTGTCTACTTTTTCACACAGGCCACCAGCGTCGAGGAGGCGGAGGAAGAGGCAAAATTTGTGCTGGATCAGATCGAGCCTTACGACGTCACTTATCCGGTGGTAGTCGATGTGGAGGCGGTCTCCAATGAAAATGCGAGAACGGCAGATTTGACTATGGAGGAGAGGACGCAGTACTGTATCGCGTTCTGCGATATGATCCGCAAGGCAGGATACAAGCCCATGATCTACGGCAATCTGAAAACCTTTATGCTGATGCTCGACCTGACGCAGCTGGAAGACTATGACAAGTGGTATGCATACTATGATGAACAGTTCTATTTTCCGTATGCGTTTGAGATCTGGCAGTATACAGACAGCGGTAAGGTTGCGGGGATCGAAGGCAAGGTGGATATGAACGTCAGTGTAGAGGATTTATCGGATGAATGATGTTTTACTGGAACAGCAGTATGAAAAAGCGGGGTATCTGACAGAACCGTTTCGGCTTTTTCATATCCGGGATAAGATCGGAACGGATATTTCGTTCCACTATCACGACTTCTACAAGATCATTTTCTTCGTGGAAGGGGATGTGGAGTACACGATCGAGGGAAAGACGTACCTGCTGAAGCCGCACGATTTTGTGATGGTAGGCGCGAATACGATCCACCGGCCCCTCATCCGGGCGGGAACGTGGTACGAGAGGTACGTGGTCTATCTTTCGGAGGAATTTCTGAAAAGACAGGATGCCGGAGGAGAGGTGCTGCGCGCCTGCTTTGATCTGGCGCAGAGGGAGCAGAACCGGGTGGTTCATTTCACTCCGGAGAGCTACCAGGAGATCCTGGAGTGCCTTGCGAAGATGGAGCGGATCAGCCGGGAAGAGAAGGAGGAGGCATATCTGGGGGATATCCTTCTGGAAGCGGCGTTTCTGGAATTTATGGTGTACTTTAACCGGTGTGTGAAAAAGCAGCCCAAGTCGTTTATCAAGACGGCTGTCTATCACGAAAAGGTAGTCGATGTGATCGCCTACATACAGGAGAATCTGGCGCAGGATATCAATGTGGATGTCCTGGCAGAGCATTTTTACATCAGCAAGTATTATCTGATGCGTCAGTTCAAACAGGCGACGGGGTATTCGATCCATCAGTATATCAATGAAAAAAGGATCATGATGGCAAAACGGATGATCCAGGCGGGCATGCCGGCGTCCAAGGCCTGCTATGAGAGCGGGTTTCACGATTATTCCAGTTTTGCGAGAAGATTTAAGGAGATCGCCGGTGTGTCGCCGTCCAGATTAAAATTCTGAGGAAACGGATGTCCTAAATGAGATACAGTGGTTGTGTGAAGGGGAAGGGAATGATAAAATAACGATGGAGTACAGGAAAGGTGGGGCAGGCAGATGAGATATGAATTTGAAGGAACGATCGAACACCGGGAGACGGATTGTACGATCACAGTTCCGTTTAATGTGTGGGAGGTATGCGAGACAGTAGGAGATGCGCCAGTCAGGGTGAGTCTTGGGGAGGTGCACTTTATCTGTGACCTAATCCCGAGAGGGCAGGGATACTATGATATCCCGATCAGCCACGATGTTCTGGAAAAGGTGGAAATGGGACATACGTATCACATTGCGATCGAAATTGTAGGGGATGCGGCGCGGGTTGCCGGAAACAGTCCATACAGCGTGGAAAATCCGATACGGAAGATCGAAGGGGTAGATCTGGTGACGCAGCCGTGGGACGGTTTATGCGGACAGGCCTGCATTGCGATGATCGCGGGAACGTCTTTAGAGCAGGCGTGCGATATTATGAAATGCAGGGAATGGCAGGCGAACATGAGCAAAATGATCGCTACGCTGGAGTATCTGGGGATCCGTCATGCAGACAGGATCGTGTATACGCTTGGCAAACAGACAGAGCTTCCCAAATGCTGTATCATTATGGAGAGAATGGGAAGATACAGTCATTATCTGGTGGGATATGACGGACAGTATTACGATCCGAACATGGGAATTCTCCGGGAATTTGACATGACGAAGGTAGTCGGATATCTGGAGATCATTACCGGATAGAGCGGAAAGGTAAGGGAGAATTTATGAAATTGCCGGGAGAAGAGGAATCCGGGGGAGGAATGGGACCGTCTGTAATCTATATGATCGTGGGCGTGGTTCTGTTTGCCTCGGTCGTGCTGGTGCTTGTGATGCAGAGCAACAAGAGCAGCAAGGGCGGCAGCGCGTACTTCCAGAAGGTACAGGAAGAAAAAGCGCAGCAGGAGGCACAGGCTTTAGAGGAAGAAGAGACAGAACAGACGCAGACGAAGCTGCGGGCTGAGGATCTCGATTTCTGGGATATGTATCCGGTTGAGGAAGAAGAAAGCGCAGAGAAGCAGGAGGCGGAAGAGACGCCGAAGTCCTCCTACGAGGAAAAAGCCGAGAAAGACCGGCAGGAGCAGGAAGAAAAGGCAGAGCAGAAAGCGCAGGAGGATCCCTCGCTGGATGGAAAGCACACGCTTGTCACAAACCGCGACGGATCACAGGAGTGGGTGCTGATCAATTCCTACCTGAAAAAGAATACCTATGATTTTACCAGACTGGAAGAAAAAAACGGTCTGAAAAAATATGTGGACGGCGGGAAAACGCTGTCTTATCTGGGGGCTGATCTCTCCAAGTACAATGGGGATGTAAACTTTGCGAGCATGAAAGCGGCCGGAGTCGATTATGTGATGATCCGTGTGGGGAGCAGAGGATACAATACCGGAAAGATCACGCTGGATGAGAAGTTTAACGATTACATAAAGGCAGCGTCGGAGGCGGGGCTGCAGATCGGCGTATATTTTGCTTCGCAGGCGATTTCGCAGGAGGAAGCGTCGCAGGAGGCCGATTTTGTATTGCAGAATCTTGCTCCGTATCAGACAAGCATCACCTATCCGGTCGCATTTGATATGGAGTTTGCGGCAAACGACGAAGCGCGTATTGACGGGCTGCGGACAGCGGACCGCACGGCGATCGCCACGACGTTTCTGGATAAGATCAAGAACGCAGGATATATCCCGATGGTCTATGGCAACAAGGAATGGCTGATCAAGGAAGTGGATATGACAGGGCTTCAGCAGTACGACGTGTGGCTGTCCCAGGAGGAAGAGGCGCCGGATTATCCGTATCAGTTTGCGATGTGGCAGTACACGACGGACGGAGTGCTCAACGGAGTTCCGGGCGATGTGGGACTGGATATTTCGTTTGTAAATTATTCGGAACGGTAGTTTACGATACCGGGAGCGATCACTAAAGAAGAATAAATGTCGGCGTAAGCGGCAGGAGAGATGTTTTCCAGATAGTTTGGAACATAGTTTCTGTCTACGCCGGCTTTTTTTAACAGGTCGATGGCTTTGTTGTAGGCGATCGCTGCCTCGGTTTCCGTTGCATAGGTGCCGACGGTGAGGTTTCCCTTGATATGGATCGTCACACGGTACTGCTCAAAGCCGTTTTTCAGAACCTTGCGCACGCCGTAGTAACGGTTGATGATCTCGATATTTTCGTAGCGGTAATCCCGGTTGTTTCCGTTCTTGAAGCGGTAATCCCGGCCCTCCACCGCGTAATTGCGGATCCCGTAGCGGTTCATGATATTGACCTGCATCCCATAGTCGGCGACATAGTAATGCCCGCCGCGGACCGAGATCCGGTGCGAAGAGTAGTAGAACAGGTCTTCTTTGTCAAACAGGAAAAAATTCCCTTTGGAAAAATAGTAATAGAAAAATTTCGGCCGGATATAGATAGGGGTTGCGAAGTAGAGACCGTTGTCCCTGAAATTGATGAGACAGACCCACTTGTCAAAGGGAAGCGGTGAGGCGGAAGTATAGTCGTCCAGAGAAAGCCGGGAATCCGAAAGGATCTCCCTGGAAAGACAGTAGGCGTTGTGGGCGCTGGATGCGCTGTCGTAGCTTCCGAGGCTGATGTGCTTTCCGCGAAAAGTTATGGAAGAACGGTAGCTGGTGCTGCCGTTTTTTTGCTGGGTGATATATACGCCGGGCAGTTGTTTTTCCATTCGGTTTCTTGCTCCTGTGACCGTGTCGATTAAAAAAGAAAATTGCGTTTCTATAATGTTTTCATTCTACCATTTTTGAAAAAATAAGTAAAATCAGAAATATTTTACCTGTCTCCTGTATAGAATAATTAAGGAAGTGTTACAGAATTGTGAATTGGAGATGATCCTTTTCGCAACAAGTCGCACAGAAATGGAGGATGGGATGTACAGGAAATATTTGACCGGACTGCTGTTTGGAGGGGCGGTTCTGCTTATGGCGCAGCTTTGCGTCAGGGAACTGAGCATAAACCGGGTGATCGCCGCGCAGGCGTTTGAGATCCAATATATGGACGAGTCTATGGCGGAGGAGAAGAAGAGCTTCCTGCAGACGGTGGCTGAGGTGTCCTCCGGGCAGAGAGTGGTGTCCTATGAGGTGCTGGAAAAGAAGCTGCAATATCAGCTCTCCGAGAAGGACTATGAAGCGCTGCTCCGGATTGTGGAGGCAGAAGCCGGGGGAGAGGATCAGAATGGCAAGCTGTTAGTTGCCAATGTGGTGCTCAACCGCGTGGATAACGATAAGTTCCCGGATACCGTATGGGATGTGGTGATGCAGAGAGAACAGGGAGTCGCGCAGTTCTCACCCACGGTGGACGGAAGGTATCAGAGTGTGAAAGTCAGTGAGGATACGGTGGAAGCGGTGCAGAGGGCGCTCTATGGGGAGAATATTTCGGAAGGCGCGCTGTACTTCTGCGCGCGGGAAAGGGCGGACTCCGACAAGATGAAATGGTTTGACCGGAATCTTACGAGACTGTTTGCCTATGGAAATCACGAATTTTTCATGTAAAAGAAGCATGCCAGACCAATACAGACCCGTGTTGCGCATCAGATAGGGTTATGATATAATGAGCGCAAAAGAAAAACAAGCGGCTGCGAAGCAGACATTTGTTTTTCTGCGCTCAATAGCGAGAGAACAGTCTGCGAAAGCAGACAAGGAGCGCGAAGCGCGGGTTCTCGAGCCGAAAAAAAGCAAAAGAAAAACAAGCGGCTGCGAAGCAGACATTTGTTTTTCTGCGCTCAATAGCGAGAGAACAGTCTGCGAAAGC
>CAKRSV010000012.1 GCA_934401915.1 uncultured Lachnospiraceae bacterium | reverse complement strand
GATGTGTTATACACGGCATCTGATATAGAAGCACGTTTGAGAGGCGAGCTATAAAAGCACGCGTTTATTTGAATTTGGAGGAATAATGATGAAGTGCAATATTTGCTCACTATATATATGTGTAGAAGATATGAATAGAGCGATAAAGTTCTATGAAGATTTTTTCGAACAGCCGGTTACCGAACGTGATAAATTATACAGCATATTTGATATAAATGGGTTCCGGTTTGGTTTATTTGCATACACCATTGTTAATGAAAGTCATACTTTTGGAAGTAATTGTTTGCCGAGTATCAGCGTAGAAAGCTATGATATGCTTATTTCTAAAATTCAAGAAAAGGAAATTTGTTTTCCGTTAACTAAAATAGGTAGGAATTGGGTTGCCGAATTTGTTGACTCAGAAGGTAATCATATTGAAATAACAACACCAATATAACAACTTCAAGTTTGTAGAATCAAGAAAATCGCAAGTTGTGGAGGAAAGATTATGAACAAAATAATTTCCAAAATTGGAGCAGTAGTCGTAACAATTACTGTATTTCTTTTTGCTATATGTCTGATTGCTGATTTACCATTTGTCTCATATCTCGTGTGTATGTTTTTACCTCTGGGATACATTATGATGGCAGTAGGGTTTCAATATGAATGCTGCGAAGAACGGAAAGTTTCTGCCAGTGTCGGTGTTGTTATTGCCGTTATCTATGCGGTGATGGTTCTATTAGTATATTATGCCCAGACAACGAGCGTTCAATTGGGCGGTCTGAATGAGCAAGCCGTTCGAATATTAGATTTTCAACGTGGTGGTCTGTTATTCAATTATGATTTGCTTGGTTACGGAATGATGGCACTTTCCACATTATTTATTGGTCTTTCTATCAATCCAAGTTCGAAAGCGGACAAGTGGCTGAAATATTTGATGATACTACATGGCGTTTTTTTTATTGGATGTTTTATTATGCCGATGACAGGTGTATTCACAAGCATGGAAAGCGGAGAAACTGGAAACGGAGGTACTATTGCACTATTATGTTGGTGTGTATATTTTCTTCCTATTGGTGTATTAGCATATAAGCATTTCCAAAAGACTCAGTAACAAATTTCAGTAAGCTGGTGTGTTTAACCGAGAGACGAATTTGAAGTTTACGAGGTAAAGTTTGAAACAAGAAAGTAGAGGACACCTCAAAAAAGAAGAGCATAGCAAACAAACCACCTAACTAGCTGGTTTTAAAAATTAAATATTAACGCAACACCTAATCAGGAGGTTGGAAGAGGATCATCTTTTATGACATATCCTCGTAACTTAAGGAGATTAAGTGCCTGTGAAGTGGTAAGAGTCTTTTCTTCTTTCACGGGACGAGATTCAAGAAAACCTTCAGGTGTATACGGTTTTAAATCTGTGAGTATATGCCAGATAGCGGTCAGGATCTCATACGACAGATGGCAATGATGGCTTTCTTGTGACCACGGCGAACTTTAATGCGCTTATAACGTGTAATAAATTTAGGATGCTTCTTAGATTTTATTAAAGCATTTGCAACTTGCACCAAAACTGGTTTAAAATAAGAACCAGCACGGGAAATCCGAGTGGATTTGATTTTTTGATTGCTTTGATCGTTACGAGGACAGCATCCTGCCCATGAGACGAGGTGTTTCGCTGTGGGGAAGACAGACATATCACCACCAATCTCTGAAAGCACTTGAACAGCAGTCATCGGATTTTTATCGAATCCGGGAACAGTCCTTATTAAGTTTAAAGCAGCCTCATATTTATCACTGAGACGAAGGATTTCCTGTTCTACTTCTGAAATGTGCTTGTTCAGTTCATCGATGTGATCAAGACACTGTCTAAGTTTAACAGCTTGTTCTTTTGAAATCTGAGCACGATTCTTCTCACCAGTAATCATACAGGTGAGTTTATATCGGTATCTTACAAGATCTCTAAGTTCTCTGATGTCAGCAGGTGGAATGAAAGAAGGTTTTACCATTCCACACATGTAAAGGTCACAAATCCATTTCGCATCCTTGCGGTCGGTCTTGTTCCCTTTCATTGGTTTTGTGTATTTGGGATGAGAAAGAGTAACCCATAGATTGTGTTGCTCTAAAATGTTAAAAACAGGGATCCAGTATTTTCCGGTTGATTCCATACAAACATCTGCACAGTTATATTTGGTAAGCCAATCACACAGCTCATTCAATCCTTTAGTAAAGGAAGAAAAGCGAGCCTGCTTATATTCAGTACGATTGTTGGAGTCAGTGATACCGATACAGGCGTAGATCCATGTTTTGTGGACATCAAGTCCACAGCAGTTAAATTTTAAATGACAATAAAGAAACCTCCTGAAATTTATAGTTATAAGACTGACAGTGACTGGTCATCCGGCGAGATCGAGTCGACTTCGGAAGAGATAAGTTTACGGGCTGCTGTAATGCGCCACTCATTGATGCCTTAACGGATGACCGACAACATATAACAATACGAGGTCGCCGCTATACAGCCCCGCCACTCACCTCCACGTGTTCTGTAGTATGTCAGTCTTATAGGTAAATAATATCAGAAGGAAACTATAATAGATAGTGAAAGGCAATCGAACGTTTCATGACGCATTGGTGCCTTTCGCAGAAAGGCGGATTATAACAATGAGAATAAGACCATACCAAAATAAAGATTTTAATACTATATCCCCATGGATAACAGAGGAACGTTCACATGCTCTATGGTGTGCGAATTTAATACCTTATCCACTGGAGAAAAAAGGTTTTGATGATTTATTGCAAGAAGCGGAAGAACGATTTGGTGATAGTCCCTTTGTTGCAACTACGGATGATGGACAGTTGGTTGGTTTTTTCTGCTTTTCAGTGAATTTGAATACAAATGAAGGGATGCTCAAATTTGTAGTGGTTGACAATGCTATAAGGAATAAAGGGTATGGATGTGAAATGATAAAACTGGCTGTTAAATATGCCTTTGAAATAGCGAAAGCAGATGCTGTGCAATTGAATGTTTTTCCAGAGAATCCCAGTGCAAAGAAATGTTATGAAAAAGTAGGATTTAAAGAACGTACATTAACAGAGAATGCGTTTCGTTTTAAGGATGAATTATGGGGAAGATGTAATATGGTTATTACAAGATAAGGAATGTGAAATTTGAATTTCTCTCACTGTCTGGTTGATATGAGAAATTAATTATTTGCGTAAAAAATAACGCAGCGTGATATATTGCTTGTCACGCAGCGTTATATACTAATATGGGCCTTGAAAGGAGGCAGGATATGTCATTATATACAACAGGAGAACTTGCAAAGAAGTGTAATGTTTCAGTAAGAACCATTCAATACTATGATGAAAGAGGTATTCTTGTGCCAACGGATTTGACAGAGGGAGGACGAAGACTGTTCTCTGAAAAGGATGTTGCTACATTGGAAACAATATGCTTTTTGAGAGACTTAGATATCTCTATTAAAGATATTGCTGAAATATTGGAATCTGATGAGTCTAAAAAAGTAATTGAACTTTTGCTTGATGAACTGAATAAAAACCTTCAGGCAGATATTAAGAAAAAAACAGAGCAATTAGAAAAAATAAAAAATATAAGAAATTTTTTGACTTCTTTCAAGGATGGCTCACAAAAAACAATTCATGACATATCGTCAATTATGGAGGAAAAAGAAAAGCGAAAGAAAATGTACAAAAAAATGCTGATCGTAGGAATTCCTGTAGAAATCACAGGAATTGTAACTTTTGTTATTGGTATATTACAAGGAATTTGGATACCATTTTTTGTAACTACGGCAGTGTATACTATTTGTGCTGTCTTTTTAGCAAACTATTGGTACAAACGGATAGAGTATATTTGTCCGGAATGCCATACCAGATTTCAACCAAGGAAAATGGAAACTCTGTTGGCAAATCATAATCCAAAGATGAGAAAGTTAACTTGTCCTAGTTGTAGGAGGAAAATTTGGAGTTTGGAAGTATATAGAAAAGAGGTGGATGCATAATGGAAACAATTAATTTGAGTAAGAAACAATTTGTGATATACATGGCAGTCGCATTTGGACTAGCTTGGATTTTAGAAATGATAGCAAGTGTTTTTAGTAATAATGGAAATCAGATAGTGTTTACTGTTATAGTGATGATTACCATGTTTATGCCGTTCCTTGGTGTACTGGTAGCCAGAATCCCGCTAAAAGGTATGGGATGGGTACCACATTTAAAAGGGAAACTTCGTTATGTATTCTTTGCCCTTTGGATGCCGGCGTTATTAAGTATCCTTGGAGGGGTCTTGTTTTTTGTGATTTTCCCGGATACATTTGACTCTGAATTTATGACGTTAAGAGGTCTTTTAGAGGAAGCGGGAGCGTTGGAACAGTTCGAGGCACAGGGTATCACGATACCAATGTATCTGCTGATTACGTCTGTTCAAGCTGTGACAATTGCACCATTTCTGAATATGTTTGTCGCATTAGGCGAAGAGGTTGGTTGGCGAGGTGCACTGTATCCGTATTTGAAGAAAAAGTTTGGTGACACCAAAGGCCGTATTGTGGGTGGTGCAATCTGGGGTGCTTGGCACTGGCCGATCATGATTTTTGCCGGTTATGAGTATGGAAAAGAATATATCGGCGCACCGGTACTTGGGCCAATCGTATTCTGTATCTCTACTATTATGATGGGTATTTTACTTGATTATGTATATGAAAAGACAGAAACCATTTGGTTGCCATCCCTTATGCATGGTGCTATCAATGCATTTACCATCTTTGCATATCTGGTAAAACCTGAATATTCCAATATGGCAATTCTAGGTCCAGCATATATTGGTATTATCAGTATGATTCCAATGATTATTGTAGCAGTCATCATTTGCGTAAAGACGAAAAGGAATTGAGTATTAAAGAGATATTCAATCTCACCCACAAATTTCAGTTCTCAGATGACGATTTTATATAATACCTTGGTTCATGGGATTAGTTGGATTATTCCACTTATAGAACTTTTAAATTATGTGTTTATTCAATCAAAGTTGTTGAGTTGGTAAGTTACTATTTTGGGGCAGGAGGATAGATATGGCTGCTGCGATTATTTATTTGGTAATTTCATTATTGGTTTTCTTTATTTGTTTCGCATTTCGTGTTACATAAAAAGAAAAATATCTTGACGTATGTCTCATTCCGAGCATTGACAGGCGTTTTTTATCTGCTATAATTGTTCTAAATAGAACAATAAGCAAAACTGAGGAGAAAGTACATGATTTTCTGGGAGAAGCAAAAGCTGATCGCCGCGCTGTATGAAAAGTACACGAAACCAGTCAGGGAAAAGTACGGGCTGACGCAGATGCAGTACGATATTTTGATGTTTCTGCATAACAACCCAAAGTATAATACGGCGGCAGATATCGTGAGGATCCGTCAGCTTACCAAATCGCATGTTTCCGCGGCGCTGAAGGAACTGGAGAGTGCCGGATATCTTCTGGGCAGATATGAGCCGGGAAATAAAAAGACCAGGCATCTTCGTCTTCTGGAGAGAGCGAAGCCGGTGACTGAGGATGGAGAGCGCGTGCAGCAGGCGTTTGGACACAGGCTGCTGCAGGGATTTACAGAAGAAGAGATAACGGTCTGCAAAGAAATATTTACACGTATGTGTCAGAATGCAGCGGATGGGCTGGAACCGTCCGATACAGATGGCATATAAAAGGAGGAGAACGATATGACATTATGGATCAAAATACTGGTTTGTTTTCTGGCGGGAGCCGGTGCCGGGATCGGCACGGGATTTGCCGGGATGAGCGCGGCGGCGGTGATCGGGCCGCTGCTGATGACCTTTTTGGGTATACCCGCTTATCAGGCGGTCGGAATCGGACTCGCCAGCGATGTGCTGGCAAGCGCAAGCAGCGCCTGGACATACCGCAAACACAAGAATCTGGATGTCAAAAACAGTCTGGTGCTTCTGGGGAGCGTCTTGTGCATGACGGTGGTCGGCAGCTTTGTATCAAGTCTGCTCCCGGAGCGGGCGATGAGCGGTACGATGCAGATCGCCATGCTGTTTATCGGCTTGCGGTTTCTGTTAAAGCCGGTGACCACCACGAAGGAACAGATGGCGGCGGTGGGGCGCAGAGAGCAGATCATCAAATCTCTGATCGGCGGGATTATCGTAGGCTTTATCTGCGGTTTTGTCGGCGCAGGCGGTGGCATGATGCTTCTTTTTGTCCTGACTTCCTTCCTGGGATATGAAATGCACATGGCGGTCGGAACGAGTGTGTTTATCATGGCGTTCACAGCTCTGACGGGCGGTGTGAGTCATTTTGTGATTGGAGGGATGCCGGATGTGACCGGCCTAATCCTGTGCGTTGTCTTTACGCTGCTTTGGGCGAAGATCGCGGCGGTCATTGCGAACCGGGCGAGCGCAGTTACCCTGAACCGGGTGGTCGGCGTGGTGATGATCATCACAAGCGTCGCCATTTTGGCGGTAAATTATCTGTAGATTTTTAGATGCCGTCGCCGCATAGCGGCTCATCATTTATTTCATCTGAGTGCATTCCGCTCATAGAAAGAACCACAGCCTGTCCTTTGGGTGCAAGCACCCCGTCCGGTCTGTGGTTCTTTCTATGGCTGAACTGTTATGAAAGTTTTCCGAAAAAAGCGGAATATATTGTTATTTTCCCTGAATTGCGATAAAATAAACAGGTTAGCTCCGAATGAAAGAGAACGGAGCCTTGACGGGGGGATACGCAGTCAGGGAGGAAAATAGAAGAATGAAAAGAAGAATACAGGCGGCTTTGTGTATCGGTATGCTGCTCACCGGTCTGCTCACCGGATGCGGAGAGAGCACGGGACAAAAGGAGAGCGGAGATACGGCGCAGAGCACGGAAACGTACACGGACAAGGATCATCTGAAGCAGGCGGGGCTGGGAGGTCTGGCAATGCTTTACGATGATTCGGTATGGTCGGAGGATACTGCGCAGGAGGCAGACAACAGTCTTGCCTTTGAGGACGGGAACGGATCGGTTCTCGGCATTTCGGCGTCCAGAGAGTCAGTCTACCAGCACCCGCTGGATATGATTTCAATGTCCAGGCAGATTTATGCCACTTACGAGGGCTACGAGGAAATCGAAGAGCCGACGCTGGTAGAGGTGCAGGGCGAGAACTGGTACGAATGGAGCTACCGTTACACGGAGAACGGGAGCGACATGGAGACAATGCAGCGTTTCTATGCGAGAAATTACTATGCTTACACGGTCTCCTATGTGGCGGCAAAAGACAGCTTTGAGGCTGGAAAGACTGAGGCGCTCAAGGTGATGAATTCGATCGTGATGAACGTGCCTGACAACGCGGAGGCGGAGGCAAAGGCGAGAGAATTTCTGACCGGTGAATGGGATCTTGGCGACAGCGGTTATCTTGTGCTGAACGACGATGGCACTTATGAGTGGTACATGATGAGCGACAAGGACGAAAAAAATATGCACAGGGGAGTCTATGGCTGTGATGTGGAGAATCAGTCCCTTGGCTTTTCGGAGGGCGAGGGCATCTATCTCGTTCTTTTCCCGGAGGTGCTCTATGTTGACGGGGAGCAGCAGACGACAAGCAATGCCAAGTACGATTACGGCATTTCCCTGCAACAGCAGGAGGACGGATCTTATCAGATGATGAATGTTTCCACCTTTGTGATCTATTCTATGATGAAACAGTAGAGGGACTTTTTGAAAAACAGTGTATCCGGGAAGACGATCTACCCGGATGGCAAAAAACGGAGAGCGGCGGACTTTTAAAGACCGGACGGCTCGGAAATGAGGACGGAAATGAACGTAGTAATTCAGATATTGATACTGGCACTTGGCTTTTTCTTTCTGGTAAAAGGTGCGGACTGGTTTGTGGAGGGCTCGAGCAAGGTTGCTGAAAAGTTTGGCATCCCGCAGCTTGTGATCGGTTTGACGATCGTCGCGATGGGTACTTCCCTGCCGGAGGCGGCGGTGAGCATTTCGGCAGCATTGAAAGGCAGCGCGGAGATCTCCATCGGCAACATCGTGGGAAGCAATATTCTGAATATTCTTCTGATCCTCGGACTGACGGCGCTGATCTGTCCGGTGGCGGTACAGAAATCTACCGTAAAGTATGAAATCCCGTATGTTATTTTTGTCTCCATCGTGTTGATGGGGATTGGCTATACGGATCATCTGGTATCACGGACGGACGGTCTGATCCTCTGGGCGCTTATGATCTGCTACCTGCTTTATCTGCGGAAGATGGCAAAATCCGGTGCGGACGTGCTGGAGGAGATCCCGGGAGAGGGCGTAGATATGCCTGTCTGGAAGATGCTTTTGCTGATTGTTCTCGGCGGCGCGCTGATCGTGGTCGGATCGGATCTGGCAGTCGACTCGGCGTCCGAACTGGCAAGAATTTTTGGAATGAGCGAAAGACTGATCGGTCTGACGATCGTGGCATTCGGTACTTCTCTGCCGGAGCTGGTGACTTCCATCACTGCGGCGATCAAGGGCAAGGCAGATATTGCGGTGGGCAATATCGTGGGAAGCAATATTTTCAACATCCTGTTTGTAATTGGTACTTCCTCGCTGATCACGCCGATCGTCTATGCGGAGAGCTTCTTTGTCGACAGCATTGTCTGCATTGCGGTTGCCGTGCTCCTGTGGCTCTGTGTAGTGAAGAACAAGAGGCTGGGAAGAGTCGGCGGTGCGATCCTGCTCGCTGGGGAGATTGCATACTTTATTTATCTGATCTGATGGACATTGCATAGAAAAACGCCTGTACTGCATTTCAGTCTGAAATGGCAATACAGGCGTTTTTGTGTTCCCTAATGATTTAATCGACTCTTTCTTTTCCCCAGAAAAATACAGCGACTGTGCCGGGACCGGTATGGCTGCCGATCGTGGTTCCGATGTTGTTGATCTCGACTTTTCCGTCCAGATTCGGGAACCTTGCTTCGATCAGGTCGGCAACGCTCCGTGCATCGTCGTAGCAGGCAGAATTGGAAATATAACACTTGCCGTTGTAGGCTGTGCCCTCTTCGATACATTCCTCCATCTTGTCAACGATCGTCTGGATCACCTTACGCTTGGTGCGGATCTTGTAGCGCGGGATAAGCTGTCCCAGATGATTGACGTTCAGAAGCGGGCAGATATTGAGCATGCTCCCGATAAAGCCGGAGGCTTTGGAAACACGTCCGCCCTTGATATAGAAGGTAAGGTCGGTGGAGAAGAACCAGTGGTTGCATTTCAGGCGGTTGGCGACAGCCCAGTCTTTTAACTCGTCAATGCTCATCCCCTGGTCGCGCAGATCAGCCAGTTTATCCATCAGAAGTCCATAGCCTGAGGAAGCTGCCAGAGAATCCAGCACGTAGATCTTGCGGTCCGGATATTTTTCAGCCAGCGCATCTCTTGCAATCATTGCAGAGTTGACGGTTCCGGAAATACCGGAAGAAAGGCTGAGGTGCAGGATGTCTTTGCCGTCCTGCAGAAATTTTTCAAAATAATTGTTGTACTCGTCTACGTTGATCTGAGAAGTTTTTGTATCGGCGCCGTTTGTCATGGCTTCATAGAATTTATCGAAAGGCATCGTCTTGCCGAGATCGTCCATGTACTGCTTCCCGTCCAGCTCATAGTGAAAGCAGATGTAGGAAATATCCCGGTTTTTGAAGTGTTCCTGCGAAAGATCGGCTGTGGAACTGCAGCTCAGTATATAATTGCTCATTCATGTTCCTCCTGATGATTGTTCTTATTCTGTAATGTACCTATAGGAGAGTGTAACACTTTTAGGGGGGAAATTCAACGCAGACTTGGCAAATGAACGATTGTCTGCGAAAAAAGACAGCCTCCTTCCAGAGCCCGGCAGAAGAAGGTTATGGTTAAAACGTACGAAAGACAACACGCGTACTTAGCCATATTGCATAAAAAAGCGAAAAGGGGAAAATTTTTCAAAAAGAGTGGTTTACAAAGCCGCTCTTTTGTTATATGATGATTGAGGAAAACGATTTCCGGAAAATGTTTTCTGAAATTGTAAGACCTAATTTACTGAGGAAATAAGCATGGTTTCAATCAAAGATGTCGCGAAGCGGGCTGGGGTAGCCATTTCCACCGTGTCCAAGGTGCTGAACAACTACCCGAATGTCAGCGAAGAAACAAAAAGAAAAGTAAATGAAGCGGTTGCAGAGCTGAATTTTGTACCAAACTCCGTGGCGGCGGCGTTGTCCTCGAAGCAGTCCGGAAGAGTGGCGCTTCTGATGAATCTGGATAATATATCACAGGCGGTCGATGAGATCAATATGCAGTGCCTTTCCGGCACGATCAGCCGCGCCGTGGAACTGAATCTGGACGTCATCACCGTGTTTTACTCGATGCTCAGGAATAAAACGCTGGAGGAAGTGATACGCTATCTACAGTCGCAGAGCATTACAGGGCTGATCATTTTTGGAATTTCCAAGGATGAAAAGGTACTGCATAGGCTGATCCACACGCAGATCTTTAAGACAGTGGTCGTCGATGCGCCGTTAGTAAACGCCAACACTTCGGCGGTCTGGATCGATCAGCCGGGAGCACAGTACGCGGTGGCCAAAAAGACGATCCAGGAAAATGGCATCACGAAAGAAAATGCGAAAGGGATCCTGTATCTGACCGGAGGAAAGAACGGATATGTGACGGAGGAGCGTCTCAAAGGGATCCGGCAGCTCGCAGAGGATCTGGAGATGCCGCTGATGGTGCGGAACGGTGAGTTTTCGGAACTGCAGGCGCGGAATCTGACTTTCAAATATGCCAAGAACAAGGATGTGGTAGTCTGTGCGTCGGATCTGATGGCGATCGGAGCCATGAAGGCGCTGATCGAGATGGATATATTCCGACCGGTCTGCGGTTTTGACGGGATCACCTTGATGGGCTATGCCGGCAAACAGATGAATACGATCCGGCAGAATTTCGGCAATATCGCGTCCGAAGCGGTGACAGAGCTTAAGCGTCTGCTGGAAGGCGGAGAAGGAAAACAGCTCGTGCTCGGCTACGAGATGGTACAGATGACCTACGAGGATGTTCTGGTGTAGCGAAGCCCGGCAGGTCAGTAATAGTAATAAGGAAGAGCAAATTGGATGTACGCCGACAGGAGAGGCGCGCATCTGAGAATAAAATGGAAACAGTTAAGAAAGAGTAACAGGAGGGAACATAATGGCACAGGCAAGTAACCTGAAAAGAGATGTACTAATGATGAATCTGGAGAAGGAGCTGGAGAATCAGACACAGGGAAGCTACGGGAAAAAGGTAGCTGACTGTACAAATGAGGAGCTTTACTACAGCTTACTGCAGCTTTCCAAGACACTGATGGAGGTATCGGAACCGATCGAGGGAGAGAAGAAGATCTACTATATTTCCGCAGAGTTTCTGATCGGAAAACTTCTGTCCAACAACCTGATCAATCTGGGGATCTATGACAAGCTGGAGGAGATCCTTGCAAAGAATGGCAAGAACCTGAGCATGATCGAAGAAGTTGAACCCGAGCCGTCTCTCGGAAACGGCGGGCTGGGCAGACTTGCAGCATGCTTCCTTGATTCGATCGCGACACTCGGACTTCCGGGAGAGGGAATCGGACTGAATTATCATTTCGGTCTTTTCAAGCAGGTATTTAAGGATAAATTGCAGACCGCAGAAAAGAATGACTGGATCGAGGCACAGTCCTGGCTCACCAAGACAGACACCACTTTTGACGTATATTTTGGTGACAAGAAGGTTACATCCAGACTTTATGATATTGATGTGGTAGGATATGACAATGGTGTCAATAAATTGCGGCTGTTTGATATTGAGACAGTGGATGAGAGCCTTGTAAAGAAAGGAATCGACTTTGATAAGGAGGCGATCGAGAAGAACCTGACCCTTTTCCTTTATCCTGATGATTCCGATGAGGCAGGTAACCTGCTGCGTATTTATCAGCAGTATTTCATGGTAAGCAATGCAGCGCAGCTGATCCTGCGTGAGATGAAGGAAAAGAAGTATGACCTTCGCAAGATGTACGATCATGCAGTGATCCAGATCAATGACACGCATCCGACGATGGTGATCCCGGAGCTGATCCGTATCCTTGTGGATGAGAAAGCCTTCACCATGGATGAGGCGATCGAAGTAGTCAGCAAGACCTGCGCGTATACGAACCACACGATCCTGGCAGAGGCGCTGGAGAAGTGGCCGTTAGCTTATCTGGAGAAGGTCGTACCGCAGTTAGTGCCGATCATCAAGGAGCTGGATAAGAGAGTCGCAGCAAAATATACAGATCCCAAGGTGCAGATCATCGATAAGGACGAGCGTGTCCATATGGCGCACATCGATATCCACTACGGCTTTTCTGTAAACGGTGTGGCAGCAATCCACACAGAGATCCTTAAAAATACAGAGTTGAACGCATTTTACAAGATCTATCCGGAGAAGTTCAACAACAAGACAAACGGAATTACTTTCCGGAGATGGCTGCTTTCCTGCAACCGCGAACTGGCTGCTTTCCTTTCCGAGACGATCGGGGACGGCTATAAGAAGGATGCAGATAAGCTGGAGAAGCTGCTGGAATTTATCGATGATGAGAAGGTGCTGAACCGTCTGGCAGAGATCAAGATGAACCGCAAGAAAGATCTGGCTGCCTATGTAAAAGAGGCAGAGGGCGTTGTGCTGAATCCGGATTCCATCTTTGACATTCAGGTAAAGAGACTTCATGAGTATAAGCGTCAGCAGATGAACGCACTTTATATCATCCATAAATATCTGGAGATCAAGAGCGGCAAGAAGCCGGCAAGACCGATGACCTTTATCTTCGGTGCCAAGGCAGCGCCCGCTTACGTGATCGCACAGGATATCATCCATCTGCTGCTCGTGCTGCAGGACATCATCAACAGTGATCCCGATGTCAACCAGTATATGACCGTGCTGATGGTAGAAAACTACAATGTGGCATATGCTGAGAAGCTGATCCCGGCGTGCGACATTTCCGAGCAGATCTCGCTGGCATCCAAGGAAGCATCCGGAACCGGAAACATGAAGTTTATGCTGAACGGTGCGGTGACGCTTGGAACCTCCGACGGTGCAAACGTAGAGATCAACGAACTGGTAGGCGACGACAATATCTATATCTTTGGTGAAAAGTCTGAGACGGTCATCAGGCATTACGAGAAGGCAGACTATGTTTCCAGGGATTACTATGAGAAGAGTCCTGTGATCAAAGAGGCAGTGGACTTTATCGTCAGCGATGCGGCTCTGAAGGCTGGACACAAGGAGAATCTGGAGAGACTTTACAAGGAACTCCTGAACAAAGACTGGTTTATGACACTTCTGGATCTGGAGGATTACATTGCCACCAAGGATCGTATGATGGCAGACTATGAGGATCAGAAGAAGTGGCGCAAGATGATGCTTGTCAACATCGCGAAGGCAGGATTCTTCTCCTCTGACAGAACCATTGCAGAGTACAACAGGGATATCTGGAAGCTGAAATAGGTTGAGAAGGTCTGGAAGAAAATAACAGACAAATAAGAAAGGCGGGGTACAGGTTACCTCGCCTTTGCGTTATCTTATTTTAAGCGGTCATCATAGTGGGCGCGTTCGCCGCCGATAAATTTGGGGCGCACCCGCGCGGCGGTAATGTGTGCTTGACCGATCTCGTGGTTCTCGAGACGAACCGGAACAGCTACCCTTTTCAGGTGCATACCGATCAGCGTATCGCCGATGTCAATGCCAGCATCGGCCTTGATCTCCTCTACGGCGACCGGATGCCGGAAAGTTTTGTATGCAGTGGTGGCAAAGGATCCGCCGGCCTTTGGCTGCGGCACAACGTTTACGATCTCCTGTCCCGGTACGGCTTCTCGCTCTATGATAATTGCCCGGTTCAGATGTTCGCAGCACTGGGCGGCAAGATAGATGCCCTGTTCCTGCGTGACCTCATAGATGCCGGAAAAGACAGCCTGCGCGGCGGCAAGACTGGAATTGCTCCCGATCTGATCGCCGCACACCTCCGAGGAAGAGCAGCCGATTACCAGAATAGAACCGGTCGTTAATACGGCTTTTTTACATAATTCCCTGGTGACAGCAGCGGCCTGCTTTTGAATCGTTTCATACATAATGAGTGTCCTTCTTCCTTGATATTGATAGGTGATTGCCTGAATAGTCTGGCCTTATTCAGCGGTGATATGCTGCTCACGCATATATTCGCCGATCTGCTTGTCCGATCCGAGGATGTGGTTTGAAAGCCAGCCAAGCAGGAACTGGATCAGTTCCAGAAGGTAAGCCTGCTGATGGTCGTCGATTTCGTCAAGCTCGGACAGATCGATTTCGACGAGTTTCTCAATGAAAGCAGAATGTGCCCGCTTCTGTGCAGCAAGCCCGGGGTAGCCGATGCGCTCCATCAACGCTTCCTCGTCCTGAAAATGAGAAGCGGTATAATCCTTTAGTTCGCCGAGAAGGTGCATGATCTGATCATATTTGTCATACAGGAACTGCTCATGGATCAGTGCGTCGGTATCGCGGATGATCTCGAAGAGGCGGCAATGCTGCTCGTCGACAAATGAAATGCCGGTTTTATATTTTTCTGTAAAGGCAAAAGGATCTTCCTTGCCATTGGAATCCCCAGACAACTTGCCGATCATCATATCGCTGCTTAAAATGTGATGATAGAGCCAGCGGACCAGGTATTGAAGAAGGTCCTGTAAAGACTGTTTCGCTGCCTGCGGGGAAGAACTGTCTATCTGGTAATCCGCGATTTTTTTCGCAAACGCTGCGTGTTCTTTTTTTTGCAGCGGCAGCTCGGGATCATGGATCTGTTCCATGTAAGCCTCTTCGTGTGCAAAGTGGGTAGCGGCGTAATCGGTCAGATTCTTCAGCAGATTTTTGGAAAGTGGCGTGACGTCCTCCGTCTGCTCTAAAAGCGCCAATGTCTCATTGATGATCTGAAACAGACGGCGGTGCTCATCATCAATCTGTTCCACGTGAAGTATGCAGTCTTGTGTGAATTCGTACATAGTAATCTCCATTTCTACGCAATTATTGCGAAGGGGCAAAGAAAAACTGCGCATGCAATTTTTCAGCTGCCATCCGCAGCTGTTTGTTTTGTTCCAAGGCTATTCTACTCCATTGCGTTCATAAAATCCATAGCTTTTGTCGGAAGAGAAGAGGATCTTTGAGTGGACAGCGGGAGGTCGCTTATATGCACGTGTCTGTGAACAGTCGACGTAGAGACTGGCATAAAAATGCTGCTTGTATTCAGAATAAAGTTCTGTTATAATCGGTACAAAGCATATATTCTGTGATTCACACGGCGCGAGCCGATCTGTATTTCTGACAGCATTTCAATGGATTCTATGCTTTTACATCACACGAAAAAAGAGCATGGTGCATTGAAAATGGAGGAATCACATAAGGAGGGCTTCTGTTTCCCTGCACTGTGGGAACAGGAGGAAAAATGAGAACATTACAGGAACTGAATCTGGTGGATGATTTTCTGATGAACCGTCTGACCAGCCATAAGACTTACGGGGAGAAAGCGACAGGCTATATCCTTAGCTGCATCCTTGGGAGGCCGATGGGAAAGCTGACCGTGGTGCCGCAGTATTTCTGCTGTGGTGAGAGACGGGAAACGCACGGAGTGCGGCTGGACGTGTATCTGGATGAGAATGCAGGCGGCATTTTTGATATAGAACCGGATCAAAATGCTGAGAAAGAGGAGATCGCGTCGCTGCCGCGCAGGGTGCGCTTTTACCATGCGAAGATCGATGCCGGGAGCCTGGCGTCCGGGGAGGAGTACAGCGGTCTGCGAAATGTTGTGGTGATCTTTATCACTACCTATGATCCGTTTGGGCTGGGGCGCATGGTGTACACGATAAAGAACGGCTGCGTGGAGGTGCCGGAGATGCCTTACGATGACGGCGCGCAGACGATCTTTCTGTATACTGGTGGGGACAGCGGCGGTATGCCGGAGGGATTACCACAGCTGTTACATTATATGGAAAGATCTGTGTCAGAGAATGCGGTGACACAGGAATTGAAAGAGCTGCACCGGATGGTGACGGCGATCCGGCAGGACGGAGAGGCAGGGCTTGCGTATATGAAGAGTTTTGAAATTGAACAGAGGATCAGAAAAGAAGGAATAAAAGCTGGTCTGACAGAGGGAAGGATGGAAGAGATCGTAGAGCTGGGGCGGCAGTTTGGCAGACCGGAGGAGGAGATCCTTCAGCTGTTGCAGGAAAAACTGAAGCTGAGCCGGGAGCAGGCAGAGAACGCGCTGCACAGGTATTGAGAAACGGCATCTATTTTATAAAATTGCCATTCTGTTTTCCCATGGGGTCAGCAGAATGGCAATTTTGGTTTGCACAGATTTATATCTGACGGATCAATTCCGCAGAGCGTCCTTCATCTCCTTGACATAGGCGGCAACCGGAGCGGCGGCATCTTTTTCGTACTGGGCGATCAGCTTTATGATCGCGGATCCGACGATAGCGCCGTCAGACAGCGACGCCATTTTGGAAGCCTGCTGCGGCGTAGAGATTCCAAAACCGACGGCGCAGGGAAGGGAGCTGTTTTGACGGATCAGTTCTACCATGGCTGCAATGTCCGTGGTGATCTCGTTTCTTGTTCCGGTCACGCCGAGACTTGACACGATATAGATGAAGCCGCTGGCTTCTCTGGCGATCATGGCGATGCGGTCGTGCGAGGTGGGCGCGATCAGGGAGATCAGGTCGACGCCATATTTTTTACAGATAGGATCAAATTCTTCTTTCTCCTCATAGGGAATATCCGGCAGGATCAGGCCATCGATCCCGATTTCGGAACAGGTTTTGATAAATTTCTCTGCATCGTAGGAAAAGACGACATTGGCATAGGTCATAAAGACCATGGGAACGGTAACGTCTTTTCGCAATTCCCGTACCATATCGAAAATTTTGTCCGTAGTGACACCACCGGAGAGCGCGCGAAGATTAGCGCCCTGGATCACAGGTCCTTCGGCTGTCGGATCGGAAAAAGGAATACCGAGCTCGATCAGATCGGCTCCGGAGGAAACGGCGGCGCGAACGACCGCTTTTGTCGTTTCCAGATCCGGATCCCCGCAGGTGATGAATGGTATGAATGCTTTTCCGTGTGCAAATGCGTCTTGTATTTTACTCATGGATATCCTCCCCTCTGTAACGTGCGATGGCAGCACAGTCTTTATCTCCCCGTCCGGAGATGGTGATGACGATACTCTGGTCTTTTCTGAGTGTCTTGGCGAGCTTCCGTGCGTACGCCACCGCGTGGGCGCTTTCGATCGCGGGAATGATGCCTTCTGTTCTGGAAAGGTATTCAAAGGCGTCGACAGCCTCTTCGTCGGTGACTGCTACATAGGTGGCTCTGCCGGTGTCGTGCAGCCATGCGTGCTCCGGGCCGATCCCGGGATAGTCAAGACCGGCAGAGATCGAGTATACAGGCGCGATCTGTCCGTATTTGTCCTGGCAGAAGTAGGACTTCATACCATGGAAAATGCCGGGGCGTCCGGTGTTGATGGTTGCTGCCGTCTCGAAGGTGTCAATGCCGCGTCCTGCTGCTTCACAGCCGATGAGGGCAACGTCTTTATCTTCAATAAAATGGTAGAAACTTCCCATGGCATTGCTGCCGCCGCCCACACAGGCGATCACGGCGTCGGGAAGCCGGCCTTCCTTTTCCAGCATCTGTGCTTTGATCTCGCGGGAGATCACGGCCTGAAAATCGCGCACGATGGTCGGAAATGGATGAGGCCCCATGACGGAACCGAGGCAGTAATGGGTGTCGTCAATGCGGCTTGTCCATTCCCGCATGGCCTCGGAGACAGCATCCTTGAGCGTGGCGGTTCCGGTCTTTACCGGAATGACTTCCGAGCCGAGCAGTTTCATCCGGTAAACGTTCAGAGCCTGACGTCTGGTATCTTCTTCACCCATAAAGACGACACATTCCATGCCGAGTAGCGCGGCGGCGGTGGCGGTTGCCACACCGTGCTGTCCGGCGCCCGTCTCAGCGATGAGCCTTGTTTTTCCCATCTTTTTGGCGAGCAGAGCCTGCCCTAACACGTTGTTGATCTTGTGGGAGCCGGTGTGGTTGAGATCCTCTCTTTTCAGATAGATCTTTGCGCCGCCCAGGTCCCGTGTCATTTTTTCGGCGTAGTACAGGCGGCTTGGCCTGCCGGCATATTCGTTGAACAGGGTGGTGAGCTCATGGTTGAACTCCGGATCGTTTTTGTAATGATTGTAGGCTTCTTCGAGTTCAATGACGGCGTTCATCAGTGTTTCCGGGATATATTGGCCGCCGTGGACTCCGAAGCGTCCCTTTGATTGTGACATAAGTTACCTCCTTTGGGTTATGGTGTGATCAGGTGTGCAGTATTTTAGGAAAGGCTTCGCACAGCCTGTACGAAAGCCCGCATTTTCAAAAGATCCTTTTTCCCGGCTGTCTCGACGCCGGAGCTGGTGTCCACAGCGTAGGGGGCAAGATGCGTGATGGCTTCGGCTACGTTGGATGCGTTCAGCCCGCCTGCGAGGAAAAAGGGTTTCCCGACAGAACCGAGCAGCGACCAGTCAAAGCTCTGACCGGTTCCGCCTTTTCCATTGTCAAACAGCAGATAGTCTGCCGGCGACCCAAGCGCCTGCTCTACATCTGCGGCAGAGCGGATCGAGAAGGCTTTGACGACGGGAAAGGGACAGGATGCCTTTAACGCCTGAATATAGCCGGCATCCTCATTTCCGTGGAGCTGGATGACAGTAAAAAGATTTTGGTCTGCAAGGGAAAGCAGCTCCTCTAAAGGGGCGTCCCAGAAAACGCCGACCGAGGCGATCTCCGGGGAGAGCTGGGAGCGCAGTTCACGGGCAGTCTGCGGGGTAATGCAGCGCCTTCTTCCGGGAACGAAGATAAATCCAGCGTAATCCGGCTGTACCTGATTTGTGTAATGGACGTCTTCGAGTGTGCGCAGACCGCAGATCTTTATTTTGCTCATTTGGCAGACTCCTTTCCGCGCAGTTCATCCAGCATATGCTTTTTGTCCGGCGCGCGCATCAGCGTTTCGCCGATCAGGACGGCGTCTACGTGCAGTTTTTCCAGTGCTTCGACGTCCTTACGCGTTTTGATGCCGCTTTCCGCAACAAAAAGAATGTCAGAGGGGATCATCCGGCGCAGCCGTTCGCTGTTGCCGATATCCACTGTAAAATTTTTCAGGTTGCGGTTGTTGACTCCGATGATCCGTGCCCCGCAGGCGAGTGCGCAGGCAACCTCCTCTTCCGTGTGAGCTTCCACCAGTGCGGAGAGTCCGAGGGTATCGCAGATGGCGAGATAATTTCGCAGGGTCTTTTCCGGGAGAAGCGCACAGATGAGAAGCACGGCGCTTGCCCCCAGAATCCTGGCCTCGTAGATCATGTACTCGTCAATCGTAAAATCCTTGCGGATGCAGGGGATGGAAACGGACGAGGCAATCTCCTGAAGGTAGCTGTCCTTTCCGAGAAACCATTTGGGTTCTGTCAGGACGGAGATACACGATGCACCTGCAGCCTCATATTCTCTGGCAATCTGGACATAGGGAAACTCTTCGGCGATCAGACCTTTGGAGGGAGAAGCCTTTTTGCATTCACAGATAAAGCTGATCCCGTCCGCAGACAGCGCTTTTTCAAAAGGAAAACCGGTGGAAGCGTTCATGGCGAGCACCTTTTCGCGCAGCTCTTCTGTGGAGAGCACTGATTTGGAGCGTGCAACCCGTTCTCTGGTATATTCAGCTATGGTGATTAGGATATCTGACATAAAAACTCCGTTCTATCTGTTGCTCTCGGCAACAAATGCTTCAAAGGTTTTCAGTGCGGCGCCGGAATCGATCAGCTCTCCGGCAAGGCGGATCCCTTCTTCCATGGTAGCGGCCTTTTCAGCGATATAGAGCGCAGCTCCCGCGTTTAACAGGACGGCGGTGCGTCTGGGGCCTTGCTCACCCTTTAAGATAGAAGAGGTGATAGCGGCGTTTTCCTGGGGAGTGCCGCCGACCAGATCTTCCTTGCGACAGGTCTGCAGGCCGAAATCCTCCGGACGGATCGTGTAAGTCTTGTAACTGCCGTCTGAAAATTCGCAGACAAAAGTGGAAGCGCTGGCAGAGATCTCGTCCAGTTTATCCTCTCCGTAGACGACCATGCCGCGTTTGACGCCAAGACTTGTCAATACCCGTGCGAGTGGCTCGACTAATGATCTGTCGTAGACGCCGAGAAGCTGATAAGCGGGGGAGGCCGGGTTGGTCAGCGGCCCTAAGATATTGAAAACGGTGCGGATCCCCAGTTCCTTGCGGATAGCGCCGACATATTTCATCGAGGTGTGGTACTTCTGCGCGAAGAAGAAGCAGATTCCTACATTTTGCAGCAGAGATACGCACTTTTCCGGGGACTGTTCGATGTTGACGCCGAGCGCCTCCAGACAGTCGGCTGTACCGCATTTGGACGATGCGGCGCGGTTGCCGTGCTTGGCGATCTTTATGCCGCCGGCGGCAGCGACCAGGGCTGATGTGGTAGAGATATTGAAGCTGTGCGCTCCGTCCCCGCCGGTTCCGACAATTTCCATGACGTCCATGCCGGGTGTGACTTTGGTGGCGTGATCCCGCATGGCAGCGGCGCAGCCGGCAATCTCATCGGTGGTTTCTGCCTTGGTGCTCTTGGTGGAAAGCGCGGCCAGAAAGGCGGCGTTCTGAGTGGGGGTGGTCTCGCCGCCCATGATCTCATTCATTACATCATAGGCTTCCTGATAGGTCAGATCCTGTTTGTCAACGATTTTTACAATGGCTTCTTTGATCATTTGTATGTCCTCCTTTGGTTGGGTGGTGGTTTATCTGGCAGCAGCCAGATTTGCGCTGTATTCTAAAAAGTTCTTCAGGATGGTCTTGCCGTCCGGGGTAAGGATGGATTCCGGATGAAACTGCAAGCCGAAAACCGGATAGGCTTTGTGGGCGACGGCCATTACTTCGCCGTCCTCAGCGGTAGCCGTGATCGTCAGTTCTGGCGGCAGGGTATCGGCTGCCAGGGCAAGGGAGTGATAGCGGGCGACCGGGATCTCCTTTGGAAGATCCTGAAAAAGCGGGCAGGAATCTGACACGGATGTCATAGACTGCTTGCCGTGCATCAGCTCTTTCGCGTAGGTGACCGTGCCGCCGTAGGCGTGACAGATAGCCTGATGGCCAAGGCATACGCCAAGGACCGGAAACTGACTGCCAAGCTGGCGAACGACGTCTACGCATATCCCGGCATCCTCCGGTCGGCCGGGACCTGGGGAAAGGATGATCGCCTTTGGGGAAAGCGCAGCGATCTCTTCAGTCGTCATGGCGTCGTTGCGCACGACGCGGATATCCGGATCGATCGAGCCGATAAGCTGATAAAGGTTGTAAGAAAAACTGTCATAATTGTCGATCAGCAGGATCATACATCCACCTCCTTTGACATTTGCAGCGCCTTGACAACGGCGGCTGCTTTGTTGATACATTCCTGATATTCTTTCTGGGGAACCGAGTCAGCAACGATCCCGGCGCCGCTGCGGACGAAAACCTTGCCGCCCTTTTTGTAGGCGATGCGGATGGCGATGCAGGTGTCCAGATTTCCGGTAAAATCAAGATAGCCGATGGCCCCGCCGTAAATTCCACGCTTGTTGTTCTCCAGATCGTTGATGAGCTGACAGGCCCGGATCTTGGGAGCTCCCGAGAGAGTGCCCGCCGGAAGAATGGCGTCGACCGCATCCAGAGCATCCTTTTGCGGAAGAATCTCACCGCGGACCGTTGAGCCGATGTGCATCACGTGTGAGTATCGTTCAATACTGAGATACTTTTCTACAGCCACGCTGCCAAACCGGCTGATCTTTCCGATATCGTTGCGGCCAAGATCCACCAGCATGTTGTGTTCCGCAAGCTCCTTGGGATCTGCCAGCAGTTCCTTTTCCAGACTCTGATCCTCCTCCGGGGTCTTGCCGCGGGGGCAGGTTCCGGCCAGAGGAAAGGTGTGAAGGACGCCGTTTTCGAGCTTGACCAGCGTCTCGGGGGAGGCGCCGGCCACCTCCATGTCGCTGCTGGAAAAGTAGAACATATAAGGCGAAGGGTTCAGCGTCCGCAGAAGCCGGTAGGTGTTCAGGAGGCTTCCTGAGAATTCCGCTTCCAGCCGGTTGGAGAGCACAATCTGGAAGATGTCCCCCTCCTTGATATGGTGCTTGGCTTTTTCGACCATCTCACAATATTCTTTTTCCTGAAAAAGCGGTTTAAAATCCGTGAGACAGGATCCGGGAGTCGCCTTGGCAGGCTGGCCGTGCCGGATCAGATCAGCCATCTGCTGCAAGGCCAGAAGTCCGCGGTTGTATTCGGTGTCCAGATGTTCCAGACTGATATTCACGATGAGGATGATCTTCTGGCGGAAGTGATCGAAGGCGATGACCTTATCAAAAAGCATCAGATCGACATCCTTAAAGCCTTCGGTATCGACCGCATCCAGATGGAGCGTGGGTTCTGCGTATTTCAGATAGTCATAGGAGAAATAGCCAACCAGACCGCCGGTGAACGAAGGAAGATAATCGAACCGGGGGCTGCGGTGGTCTTCGATGACCTGTCGGATAAAACGACCGGGTTCTCTGGTATCGAAGGTGAGAGAACCGGCCTTCATATGCCCGTCCTGACAGGTGATTTCCAGACTCGGATCGTAGCCGAGAAAAGTATAGCGGCCCCATTCTTCGTTATCGGAGATAGATTCCAGCAGGTAGCAATGGCTGGATACGTTCTGCAGGATCCGGAGTACCTCGATGGGCGTCTTGATATCGGACAGGATCTCCATGCTGATAGGTGCGGTCTTGTACTGACCAAGGTCTTTTAGTTTTTGCAGTTCTTCGCGTTCAGGTCTGATCATAGGGTTTCCTCCTTATTGAAATCGCCATTCAGAAAGCGGGATGGCGCTTGGACTTGTTTTGCGGTAACAAAAAAAGTCCCTGACAGAATCAGATTCTGTCAAGGACGAATAAACAATCTATCCGCGGTGCCACCTTGTTTTACAGCTTCGCTGTACACTTATCAGGATACCAACATATCCCCGGCAACTGACGTATGCCTCACGTCGCAGAATACTCGGTTTCCCTTTGACTGCGCCCTCTGCGGTCCATTTGATAATCTGTTTTCCACCCGATCTCAGCACCCCGGGCTCTCTGTAGGAGCATAACTACCTTTATCTCCGCATCAACGGTTTGTACGGTTTTAAATTTTCTTTATCATACTGCCGCGATAGGATATTGTCAATAGAAAGTTTTGAAAGGAAAGGCGTGCTGCGGGAAAAGAGATGTTAGAAAATGCACTTGTATTCAGAATATAGTTCTGTTATAATCGGTACAAAGCATATATTCTGTGATTCACACGGCGCGAGCCGATCTGTATTTCTGACAGCATTTCAATGGATTCTATGCTTTTACATCACACGAAAAAAGAGCATGGTGCATTGAAAATGGAGGAATCACATAAGGAGGGCTTCTGTTTCCCTGCACTGTGGGAACAGGAGGAAAAATGAGAACATTACAGGAACTGAATCTGGTGGATGATTTTCTGATGAACCGTCTGACCAGCCATAAGACTTACGGGGAGAAAGCGACAGGCTATATCCTTAGCTGCATCCTTGGGAGGCCGATGGGAAAGCTGACCGTGGTGCCGCAGTATTTCTGCTGTGGTGAGAGACGGGAAACGCACGGAGTGCGGCTGGACGTGTATCTGGATGAGAATGCAGGCGGCATTTTTGATATAGAACCGGATCAAAATGCTGAGAAAGAGGAGATCGCGTCGCTGCCGCGCAGGGTGCGCTTTTACCATGCGAAGATCGATGCCGGGAGCCTGGCGTCCGGGGAGGAGTACAGCGGTCTGCGAAATGTTGTGGTGATCTTTATCACTACCTATGATCCGTTTGGGCTGGGGCGCATGGTGTACACGATAAAGAACGGCTGCGTGGAGGTGCCGGAGATGCCTTACGATGACGGCGCGCAGACGATCTTTCTGTATACCGGTGGGGACAGCGGCGATATGCCGGAGGGGTTACCACAGCTGTTACATTATATGGAGAGATCAGTGTCGGAGAATGCTGTGACACAGGAATTGAAAGAACTGCACCGGATGGTGACGGCGATCCGGCAGGACGGAGAGGCAGGGCTTGCATATATGAAGAGTTTTGAAATTGAACAGAGGATCAGAAAAGAGGGAATAAAGGAAGGAATAAGGGAAGGAATTCAACAGGGAATAAAGGAGGGAAGAGAAGAGGGAAGAAGTGCCGGTCTGACAGAGGGCAGGATGGAAGAGATCGTAGAGCTGGGGCGGCAGTTTGACAGACCGGAGGAGGAGATCCTTCGGCTGTTGCAGGAAAAACTGAAGCTGAGCCGGGAGCAGGCAGAGGATGCAATGCAAAGGTATTGAGAATGTGATGCAGACGGTTGTCTGTATTCCGCATGAGAAAAGATTCCGCTAATTTACCGTCTTTTCAAATGCACCTCCATCATGTACAATAGCAGAGACTGGAAACAGAATCTAAGGATAGAAAAGAGGAGCAATATTATGAGCAAAAAGAAAAAGATCATTCTCGTGGTCGCGTTTGTCGTAATTCTTGCAGCGGCAGCGATCGCAGCCATTGTGCTGAACAGAAAGAACACAACCGCAGGCGGCAAGGAATTTCAGGTGGAGGTAATCTCGGACAGGGACAACTACAGTCAGACGGAAACGTACACGTCCGATGAAGAATTTCTGGGACAGTTCCTGCGGAAGATGGAGAAATGCGAGTGGCAGGAATCGGATTACGGAATCTATATCACCGGTTTCGATGGGATGGAAGAGGATCTGGACAATCAGTATTGGTGGTGTATCACGGTCAATGGCGAGACGGCAATGACCGGTGCGGATGAGATCCCGCTTGTGGACGGAGATGTTTACACATTTACGCTGACACAGGGATGGTAAGCAGATGAATAGCAGGAAACTTACAAGGATAGCCATGCTCAGCGCTATCCTTTATATTTCCAAGGTGGCGCTTGAATTTGTGCCGAATGTGGAACTGGTGACGATGCTGACGATCATCTATGCACTGGTCTTTGGCGCGGAAACGTATCTGGTCGTCACGGTCTTTAACATGTTTGAACTGGTTCAGTGGGGCTTTGGAACATGGTGGTTCAGTTATCTTTATGTCTGGCCGCTGCTATGCCTGATCACCTTGCTGTTAAAGCGCCTGATCAAGGAGGAATTTCTGATCTGGGCGGTGGTGTCGGGCGGTTTTGGCCTGATCTTCGGAGCACTGTTCGCCGTGTTCTATCTTCCGATGGATCCGCATTATGCGCTCAGCTATTGGATCAGCGGGCTTCCCTGGGACGTGGCGCACAGTATTTCGAATTTTATTGTGATGTTGATACTGGGCAAACCATTGTACCGGCTGCTGAGAAGTCTGAAGGCGACGTTTGAATGACGGCGCAGAGCATTTTCCAGAAAAAAGAGTACCTGCCGCAATACATGGCAGCGTCGACATAGAATCTTCATTAAGAAAAGTCGCTAAGGGATAACCCTTTGGCGGCTTTTTGTGTTCCGGCAAAAAGAAATTCCAAAAGAAATTTTATTTTCCGGTTGACAACATGAAAATCTTGCGGTATTATCAATTCATACAAAACATACAAGGTTACTAGGAAATGTAACGGAGGCAAAAAGAAAGGATTGGCACAGGTGAGAAAAAGAGTGGGCAGCAGGGATTACTGTTGCAGTGGTCGAATGAAAAAGACAGATGAAATGAGGATGACCGCGATGTGCCGCTTTGGGGAAGACGCACACGCATGATACTGCATAGGCAGACGGAGTAGAGAATAGAAAACAAAGAAAAGAAATCGGAGGATTATGATCATGGCAAACATTAAAAAGAGCGCAACAGAGTTAATTGGAAACACTCCTTTACTGGAGCTTACCCACTATGAAGAAAAGAACGATATCAAGGATGCAACCATTCTTGCAAAACTGGAATATCTGAATCCGGCAGGATCTGTAAAGGATCGAATCGCCCTGAATATGATCGAGGTGGCAGAGAAGGAAGGAAAACTGAAACCCGGCGCGACCATCATCGAGCCGACTTCCGGAAATACCGGCATCGGTTTGGCGGCAGTCGCAGCGGCAAAGGGATATAAAGCGATCCTGACACTGCCGGAGACGATGAGCGTTGAGAGAAGAAAACTCTTACAGGCATACGGAGCAGAGCTTGTGCTGACGGATGGCGCTAAGGGAATGAAAGGCGCGATCGCCAAGGCGGAGGAGCTGAAAGAGTCTATTCCGGGCTCCATCATCTTAGGCCAGTTTGTGAACCCGGCGAACCCGGCGGTACACAAGGCGACGACCGGTCCGGAGATCTGGAAGGATACGGACGGAAAAGTGGATATCTTCGTTGCCGGCGTGGGTACTGGCGGAACGATCACCGGCGTTGGCGAATATCTGAAAGAACAGAATCCGAATGTGAAGGTCGTAGCGGTAGAACCGGAGAGCAGCCCGGTACTGTCCGGTGGAGCAGCAGGACCGCACAAGATCCAGGGAATAGGAGCAGGATTTGTGCCGGAGGTTCTCAACACCGCAGTGTATGATGAGATCATCCCGGTTTCCAACGAGGATTCCTTTGCAGCAGGAAAGGCTATCGCCGTAGAGGAGGGCGTGCTGGTTGGTATCTCTTCCGGTGCAGCGCTTCACGCAGCGACAGTGCTTGCAAAGCGTCCTGAGAACAAGGGCAAGGTGATCGTGGTACTGCTTCCGGATTCCGGAGACAGATACCTGTCGACTCCGCTCTTCTCCGCAGAGTAAGCGTAGGCAGAAAAAGAAAATACAATAGATTCAGACGAGGGACAGCTTCCGTGAGGGAACTGTCCCTTTGCTGTGTGGAGACGCGGAAAGATCTTCCGCGCGGAAAGATCTTCATAGGAAGAGCGGGTGGTTTGTGTTATACTGAAAAAGACAGTTGCAGAGGCAGTCTCTTTGCAGCGCAAATTACAGTAGCTTGCCCAATCCAGACAAAGGAGAACAACCCGTGTCCCTTCAATTTTACTTAGGAGCCTCCGGCTCCGGCAAAAGCAGAAAACTCCATGAGGATATCATCCGGGAATCAAGGCAGAACCGGGAGAAGAATTACCTTCTGATCGTCCCGGATCAGTTTACGATGCAGACACAGATGGATCTGGTGGTGGAGCATCCGGACCATGCGATTATGAATATCGATGTGCTTAGCTTCGGCAGGCTGACGCACCGGATCCTGGAGGAGACGGGCGGTGAAAATATGCCGATCCTCGACGACACCGGAAAGTCGCTTGTCCTGCGTAAGGTGGCGCAGCAGGAGCTTGGAAACCTGAAGGTGATGGGAAAGCATCTGCACAAGATCGGTTATATCCATGAGGTAAAATCTGCCATCTCCGAGTTCATGCAGTACGGTATCGGGGAGGAAGAACTGCGGGAGCTGACGGCGTATGCGAAAAGTCACGGGGCGCTCTACTACAAACTGCAGGATCTCGGCGTGCTTTACCATGCGTTTCAGGAATATATCCGGGAAAAGTACATCACCACGGAGGAGACGCTGGACCGGCTGCGGGAAAATCTGCCAAAGTCGGAGATTGTGCGGGGGAGCGTGATCGCTTTCGATGGATTTACGGGCTTTACGCCGGTTCAGTACCGCGTGATCCAGGAATTACTGCGTCTGACGGACAAGGTGATCCTGACGATCACGATTGACGAGAGGGAGGACCCCTATCAGCAGGACGGCGAGCAGAAACTGTTTCATCTGAGCAAAAAGACGGTGGCGGATATAAGGAGGCTTTCGCAGGAGATCGGCGTGCCGGAGGAAAAGCCGGTCTTTTGCCGGGAGAAGATCAACGGCCGTCTCGCGCGCTTTGGGGAAAATGAGGAGCTTGCGCACCTGGAGCGGGAGCTGTTCCGTTACCCTGCGGCGGCCTACGAAAAGGAGATAAAGAACCTTCATCTGTTTGAGGCGACCACGCCCGGGGAGGAGGTACGCCAGACCTGTATTGCCATCTGCAAGCTGCTGGAAAGATCGCAGAAGGAGGATGGTGGCAGCCTGCAGTACCGGGATATCGCGGTCGTGACCGGCAGTATGGAGGTCTACGGCAAGCTGCTGGAGGAGGAGTTCCAGAAATTCGGGATTCCTGTCTATCTGGATCACACCAGAGGAATTCTGGGAACGGCGTTTGCGGAATATGTGAGAAGCGCGCTTCAGATACCGCTGCAGGATTTCAGCTATGAGTCCGTCTTTCACTATCTGCGGACCGGATTGACCGGATTTTTGCCGGAGGAGATCGACCGGCTGGAAAACTATGTGAGACGGTTTGGGATCCGGGGCAAAAAGAGATGGAGCAGCATGTTCGTCAACCGGGAGGAGAGCCGCGCGGGAGAGGAGGCAGACACCGGGAATCTGATGGCCTGTAACGAAATGCGGGAGCGGATCATGGAACAGCTTGCACCGCTTCTTTCCGTCGGAAAGACTGTGGGAGAGCGCGTGAGGGCGCTGTATGATTTTCTGGTACAGAACGGACTGCAGCAGAAGCTGGCAGACTGGCAGGCGCGTTTTGAGACAGAGGGAGATCTGCCGAGGGCAAAGGAATACGGGCAGCTCTATGCGCTCTTGATCGATCTGCTCGATCAGATCAACAGCCTGCTCTCCGATGAGGAGATGGATGCCAGAGAGTTTGCGGATATTCTGGATTCCGGGCTTTCGGAGATCACGGTGGGAACCATCCCGCAGAACGTAGACCGGATCGTGGCGGGGGACATCGAGAGGACCAGACTCAAGCAGGTGCGGGTTCTGTTTTTCCTGGGGGTCAACGACGGCAACATCCCGAAGGGGATCGGCGGCGGTGGGATCATCTCGGACATCGACCGGGAATTTCTGCAGCAGTCTTCGTGGGAGCTTGCGCCTACGCCGCGCCAGCAGATGTACATTCAAAGGCTGTATCTGTATCTGAATATGACGAAGCCCTCGGAGCAGCTTTATCTGTCCTATGCGCTGGTCGGGAGCGACGGGCGTTCGCTGCGCCCGGCTTATCTGATCCGGCTTGTGCAAAAGCTCTTTCCGAAGCTGGAGGTGGAATACCCGGAGCGGGAGCCGGTTGCAAAGCAGCTCGCAGGCAGCCGGGACGGGATGCGCTTTCTGGTCGATTATCTGCGGGAGTATGCGGCGCGCAGGCTGGATGAGGCAGATACCCGGACTTTGTATACGTTCTACCACTGTTACCGGAGGGAAGAGTCCTGCCGCGAGGAGGTGGAGCGCCTTGCACAGACGGCGTTTTTCCGGTACGAGGGAGAGCAGCTTTCAGCGCTGGTCACAAGGGCGCTCTATGGAAGCGTGCTGCAGAACAGCGTGAGCCGGCTGGAGCGCTATGCAGCGTGCGCCTACGCGCACTTTTTGCAGTATGGGCTTGCGCTGAAGGAGCGGGGCGAATTTACCTTTGAAGATGTGGATATGGGAAATGTTTTTCACGGTGTGCTGGAAATCTTTTCCCGCAGGCTGGGCGAGCGGGGGTATACCTGGTTTGATTTCCTGGAGCAGGACGCGGCGGCGATGATCGACGAGGCGCTGGAGGAGTATGCGGTCAGCTACGGCCATACGATCCTGTACAGCAGCGCGCGGAACCAGCATCTGCTGAAGCGGATCGTGCGGATCTTGAACCGTACGGTGCGAACGCTCCAGAAACAGCTTCAGAAAGGCGCTTTCGTGCCGGAGCAGTTCGAGATGTCCTTCTCCGTGCTGGAGGATCTGGATTCGCTGAACATTGCGCTGAGCGAGCAGGAAAAGATGCACCTGCGCGGCAGGATCGACCGGATCGACACCTGTGAGAGCGGGGACAAGGTCTACGTGAAGGTGATCGACTACAAATCCGGCAGCCGGAAGTTTGATCTGGCGGCGCTCTATTATGGCCTGCAGCTTCAGCTGGTGGTCTATATGAACGCGGCGGTCGAGGCGGAGCAGAAAAAGCACCCGGACAAGGAGATCGTCCCGGCGGCGATGCTGTACTACCACGTGGCGGATCCGATGATCAAGGACGGAGAGAGGCTGACGGAGGAAGAGCTGAACCGTCAGATCCTGCGGGAATTAAAAATGACCGGAGTAGTCAATAAAGACGAGAGGGCGGTCGGGCTTCTGGACCGGGAGTTTACGGGCAAATCGGAGATCCTGCCGCTGGAGCGGAAGAAGGACGGCTCCTACAGCTCGTATTCCAGCGTTATCTCAGACGGCGATATGAAGACCGTGTCGGCCTATGTGGACCACAAGATACGGGAGATCGGCAGGGGGATCCTGGACGGCAATATCGCGACGGATCCCTGTGAGCAGGGCGGCAGCCTTTCGTGTACCTACTGCGCTTACCGGAACGTCTGCGGCTACGACGAGCGCATTGAAGGCTACCGGACGCGGAAACTGCCAAAGCTCAGCTGGGACGAGGCGCTTGAGAAAATGCAGGAGACACTGGAGAAAGAAAAGTAAGCGGACGACAGGGAGGAAAACATGGCAATCGCTTTTACGGAAAAACAGCAGCAGGTGATCGATGAGAGAAACTGTAACCTGCTGGTTTCAGCAGCAGCCGGTTCGGGCAAGACGGCTGTTCTGGTAGAACGGATCGTAAAAATGATCTGTGATAAGGAGCATCCGGTCGACATTGACCGGCTTCTGGTCGTGACCTTCACAAGCGCGGCGGCGGCTGAGATGCGCGAGCGTGTCAGCAATGCGATTAATGACCGGCTGGCGTCCGACCCCGAAAACGAGCATCTGCAAAGGCAGGCAACGCTGCTCCACAACGCGCAGATCACGACAATCGACAGCTTCTGCCTGTCGGTCCTGCGCAACCAGTTTCATACGATCGGACTGGATCCGGGCTTCCGGATCGGGGACGAGGGCGAGGTGAAGCTGCTGCAGGCGGATGTGCTCGCGGAGGTACTGGAGCAGCAGTACGCTTCGGAAGATCCTGAATTTCTGTTTGCCATGGAATACTTCAGCACGGGAAACCGGGATGATGCGGTGGAGGACATCGTGAGCAGGCTCTACGACTTTGCCATGAGTAACCCGTTCCCGGAGGAGTGGCTGGAGCAGAGAAGGGGCGATTACAGCACGCCGGCGGCAGAAGAGGGTGCGCGTTTTGAAGAGCTGCCCTGGGTGCGGGAACTTCTGGAAGAGACGGCGCGGCTTGTGCGGGACTGTGCGGAAAAGCTGCGGGAAGCCCGGCGGATCTGTGAGGAGCCGGACGGACCGTACTTTTACGGAGAGCTTCTGGAGCGCGAGGAGGAGATGCTCGAAAAGCTGCTTGCCGGGTACGAGAGGCAGGGAGCCGTTTTTGACGAGATCGCAGCGGGCTTCGACGCCCTGAAATTTGACCGCCTGCCATCGAAAAAGGACGATTCGGTAAATGCGCTCAAGCGGGAGATGGCAAAGACGCTCAGGACGGAGGTAAAGGAAACCCTGAACGGACTGCGGGAGGCGTACTTTTTCCAGACGAAGGAGCAGATCCTGTCCCATATGAAGGTCTGCGAGAGGGCGACCTGTGCGTTGATCGATCTGGTGCTTGCCTTTAAGGAGGCGTACGATGCGAAGAAGAGGGAGAAGAATCTGCTGGACTTCGACGATGTGGAGCATCTTGCGCTTTCAGTGCTGGTGCGAAGGACGGAGGATGGAAAGACCGGACCGACGGAGACGGCGCTTGAGTACCGTTCCTTTTTCCACGAGATCATGATCGACGAGTATCAGGACAGCAATCTGGTGCAGGAGTATCTTCTGGCCGCCATCTCCGGCGAGAGCGAGGGCAGATACAACCGGTTTATGGTCGGCGATGTGAAGCAGAGTATCTATAAGTTCCGTCTGGCGCGGCCGGAGCTGTTTCTGGAAAAATACCAACAGTACGCGGAGGCGGAGAGACAGGGCGAAAAGACGGCAAAAAAGATCGATCTGCACCAGAATTTCCGCAGCAGGCGGGAGGTACTCGAGAGCACCAACGGCGTATTTGCCCACCTGATGGGAGAAGCCGTGGGAGGCATCGTGTACGACGATCAGGCGGCGCTGCATCTGGGCGCGGACTACCCGGAGCCGGAGAGCGAGGGGGAGAACGACACGGAGCTGCTGCTGTTTCAGACCGGTGACAAGCCGGATGAGCTTTCGGTCAAGGAGCAGGAGGCCTATGGCGTAGCAGCGAAGATCAAGGAACTGCTGCGCACCTTCCGGGTTACGCAGCGGGGACCGGAGGGCGTGTCCCTGCGCAAGGTCAGCTACCGCGATATCGTGATCCTGCTGCGGACAACCTCCGGCTGGGATGAGGTTTTTAAGCGGGTGCTGGAGGAACAGGGCATCCCGGTGCACATGACCTCAAGAACCGGTTATTTCGCGGCGGGAGAGGTGCAGGAGCTGCTGCATTTCCTGCGCGTGCTGGACAATCCTTTGCAGGACATCCCACTCTACGGGGCGATGCACTCCTGGCTGGGCGGCTTCTCGGACGAGGAGATCGCACTGATCCGTGCGGATGGAAAAAGGGAGGCGTATCTCTACGATGCGCTGTGCAGATTCCCGCAGGGAGATGCGGTGCAGGAGGATGCGCGCAGGGAGCTTCAGAAAAAGGCGCAGGGCTTTTGTGAGATGGTGAGTCGATACCGCCGGATGGCGGCTTACCTGTCGGTGCAGGAGCTTTTGCAGACGATCCTGCGGGAGACAGACTATCTGCACTATGTGGCGGTGAAGCCGGACGGGAGCAAGCGGCGCGCCAACGTGGAGATGCTTCTGGTGCGCGCAGCGGCGTATGAAAAGAGCAGCTATTTCGGTCTGTACCATTTCCTGCGCTACATGGAGCAGCTGGAAAAATACGAGGTCGATTACGGAGAGGCTGGCCTTCTGGATGAAAATGCGGATGTTGTCCGGCTGATGAGTATCCATAAGAGCAAGGGATTGGAATTCCCGGTATGCTTTGTCTGCGGGCTGTCCAAGCATTTTCAGACAAGGGATTCCTCGGCGCATCTGGTGGTGGATATGGACGCCGGGATCGGCGTGGACTACGTGGATCCGGGGCTTCGTGTGCGCGGGAGGGATGTCCGCCGGAAGGTGGTCGCAGACAAGATCCGGAGGGATAATCTGGCAGAGGAGCTGCGGATCCTCTATGTGGCGATGACGAGGGCGAAGGAGAAGCTGATCCTTACAGGGACGCTGAAATCGGCGGAAAAGACGGCAATGTCCCTGCTCCCGCTGCGGGCGAGGGAGGAGCTTCTGCTGCCCTATGAGCGGTTCCTTTCGGCTTCCAGCTTCCTGGACCTGGTGCTGGCGGCGCTCGCACAGAATCAGTGCATGGACGAATTCTACGAGGGCGGCGCGGTGCCGGTGGAGTCTGGCAATCCGCACTATTTGGACCAGCTGTTTTGCAAGGTCCGGCTGATGCCGTGGGAGGAGTCTGTGGAGGAAGCGCTGGAGGAGAGGCTTGCCCGCGATGTACTGAACCGCAGACTGCTTTTGTCTGATGAAAAGAGGGATACGGACGCTGAACTTATGACATATATGTCAGAATGTTTTTCCTACCGCTATCCGCATGAAAATCTTGCGACGCTGTACACAAAGACAACTGTGTCAGAATTGAAGAAGGCCGGAATGCAGGAGACGGAGGAGGCTGTGGCGGTTCTCTTTGAAGAGGAGCCGGTTGTGCCCTATCTCCCGCAGTTTGTGAAAAATGACGAGAGTGTCAGTGGAACGCAGAGAGGTACAGCGTTCCACAAGGTCATGGAGCTTCTGGATTTTGCAGCCTTTTACAAAGTGACAGAAGCGTCAGAAAAAGACGGGCTTTCCCGGGAAAAGGCAGAAGGATTTCTGAAGAAGGAGCTTGAACGGATGCTCGCAGCCGGAAAGCTGCCGGAGGAATACCGTGCGGCGGTTTCGACAGAAAAGCTGGCGGCCTTTTTGCAGAGCGGCGCGGCGGCGCGGATGGCGCGGGCGGCGTTAAGCCGAAAGCTGTACAAGGAGCAGCCGTTTGTGCTCGGGATTCCGGCGAACCGTCTGAAAGAGGAATTTCCGGAAAGCGAGACGGTGTTAGTGCAGGGAATCATCGACGTGTTCTTCGAGGAGGAGGATGGACTGGTCGTGCTGGATTACAAGACTGACGCCGTAAAAACGGCCGGAGAACTGATACAGCGCTACCGTGTACAGCTTGATTACTATGCACAGGCGCTGGAACAGATCTACGGCCGTCCGGTGAAAGAGAAGATCATCTATTCCTTTAAGCTGGGAAAGGAGATCTCCTTCTGAGTGGTTATGCGTAATACTGATCGTAGTTGACCAGTTCGTCCAGAAGCTTCGGAAGCTGCTCATCCATCGTTTCGTTGGAGAACTGGCAGGTTCCGACCGCCTTATGGCCGCCACCGCCATATTTGAGCATCAGGCTTCCGACGTTTACGCGGGAGGTACGGTTTAAGATGCTGTAGCCGACGGCTGCCGAACAGCCCTGTCCGCCGCGCCCATTGACGATCCAGGCGGAGATGTTCTGATCCGGGTACATGCTGTAGATCAGAAAACGGTTGCCGGAATAGATCGGATCCACGCCGCGCAGATCGGAGATGATGACGTCCTTTTCCACCCGGGTGTGTGCCTTCACCATCTCGCGAAAATTTTTGTCCTGCTCGCGATAGACGGTGATACGCTCCTGTACGTCAGGAAGGGCAAGGATCTCTTCGGTATTCATGGTACGGCAGCATTCCATCAGCTTCTCCATCAGCTGGTAGTTGGAGATGGTGAAGTTGCGCCAGCGCCCAAGCCCGGTTCTGGGATCCATCAGAAAGCCGATCAGGATCCATCCGGTCGGGTTCTGGATCTCGTCGATGGTCAGATTGCCGGAATCCACCTTGTCTACGGCGACCATCATGTCGTCAAAGTGGGAGAAACGCTCTTCGCCACCATAGTATTCATAGATGATCCGGGCGCAGGAAGGCGTGATGCGGCTTTCGCCTTTGTATTTGCCGGCGAGCTGGTTGCGTTCGTGCTCGCTGGAGTGATGGTCGAACCAAAGACCGCAGCCTTCCACGAAGGGTACATTGGCAAGCACATCGTTTTCTGTGATCTCTACAAGGCCGTCCTGCAGATCCTTGGGATGGGCGAACTTCCAGCTGTCGATCAGACCGACTTCTTTCAGAAGGGCGCCGCAGGCAAGACCGTCAAAATCGGAACGGGTAACTAATCTCATAGGTAAGTCTCCTTTGTCATACGAAGTGGTAATGTCGTTTGTTTTCTATGAGAAAATTATAGCGGAATATCCCCTTTTTTTCAAGGAAAAGCGGCGGAAAATAGGGAACTGTTTCCAGAAAAGGGCGGGCGTTTGCGCTCGCAGGGGCAATGTGTTATCATGGGAAATATCTTGGGAAACACAGGGGAGAGTCCGGCGGAGAAAACAGGATGGAACAGAGCAAGAGAGCAAAAGAGAAAATAAGAAATCCATATACGGTGACACTGCTGCTGACGCTGTTCTGCATTGCGGTCACGATCCTGATCGGTGTTGTCGTGCTTCGCTTTTACAAGAAGGGATTTTTGGAAGAGTCGGAGAAGGAGCAGTACGACCGGTATTACATTATGATCACCGAGGACAACAAATCCTCGTTCTGGAATTCCGTCTACGAGGGAGCGAAGGAGCAGGCGCTGCAGGACAATGTCTATGTGGACTGGCTGGGGCAGAACCTGTTTGAGGAATACAGCAGAGAGGATCTGATGCGGATCGCGATCGCGTCCGGCTGCGACGGGATCATCGTGACTGCCGATGAGAGCGACGAGATGGCCGAGCTGATCGACGAGGCGGTGGATGAAAAAATCCCGGTCGTCACGCTGTATGGCGACAGTACGCACAGCCGGCGGTGCAGCTTCGTGGGGATCGGAAGCTATAATCTGGGGCGCGAGTACGGCAGACAGGCGGTGGAGATCACGATGAACCGACGGCATACGCAGGAGACGGCGGGAACGAAGGAAAACCCGGTGCAGATCGCCGTGCTGGTAAACGCCTATGCGCAGGATCAGGATCAGAACATTCTTTGCAGCGGGATCCAGGAGACGATCGAGCAGGAGCGGGACAAGGATTTCTATGCGGAGCTTTCCTTGCTTTCGATCGATGATACGAACGCGTTTTCCGTGGAAGAGTCGATCCGGGATATCTTTATGGGACAGGAGATTCCTGACATCATCGTCTGCCTGAACGAGCTGACGACCAACTGCGTCTACCAGGCGGTGGTAGATTACAATAAGGTAGGACAGACGAGTATCCTTGGCTACTATGATTCCAATACGATCATCAACGGAATTGACAGGAATGTCATATATGCGACGGTTTCCATTGACACGGCGCAGATGGGGCAGTTCTGTATCGACGCCCTCCAGGAATACCATGAACTGGGTTACACCAGCCAGTATTTTACCACGGATATCACGCTGATCACCAAAGAGAATGTGGCGCAGTATCTGGAGAAGGAGGCGGCCGATGAACCTGAATAAGATGCGAAAAGCCTCCCTTCAATTTAAGATCAGCAGCATCTATATCGTCACGAATCTTCTGATCCTCGTGATGAACATGGTGCTGCTCGGCGGGATCAACAGCATGTCGACGAGTCTGGACATGGTATACCAGGACAACCTGCATCTGAACGAGCTGACGGATGCGCTGGGCGCTGTGCAGGACGATATGACGGACTATCTGAATTCCAAGACCAGCGATTCGCTGGAGGACTATTACCGGAGCGAGCAGAACTACCGCACGCTGATCCAGGATCTGAACGAGGAGATCACAGGCAGCTCTTTTGACCGGATGGAACGGAACATCCGCCGGATGTCGGAGAACTATCTGGACTCGGTAGGGCAGACAATCGAGGCAAAGCGCGGAAGAAACGTGGAGAAATACCGTTTCCACTATGAGAATGCGACACAGATGTACGGGTATATCAACACCTGCATCTCCAGTCTGAATATGGAAAAATTTAAGAGCAATTCGGAACAGTACAGTCAGCTGCTCGGACAGTTCCGGCTGTTTGAGACGGTGTCGGTGGCTGCCATGCTGCTTGTCATGGGCTGCAACGTGGGGATCATCATCAGCTTTGTGGGGACGCTGATCCGGCCTCTCAAGAAGCTTGCCGGTTCCGCGGACGAGGTGGCGAAGGGAAATTTCGACATTGAGCTGCTGCCGGTGGAGACAGAGGACGAGGTAGGCGTGGTGACCGGAGCCTTCAACCAGATGGTGCGCAGCATCGGCAGGTATATCGAGCGGCTTCGCGAGAGTATGAAGGCGGAGCGTGAACTCAAGGAACGCGAGCTGATGATGGAAACGCATCTGAAGGACGCCAGACTGAAGTATCTGCAGGCGCAGATCAATCCGCATTTCCTGTTCAACACGCTCAATGCCGGAGCGCAGCTTGCGATGATGGAAGGAGCCGACCGGACATACGATTACGTGCAGAAGGTGGCGCAGTTCTATCGTTATAATATGAAAAAAAGTCAGGAGACAGTCACGATCGGAGAAGAGATCGAGATGGTGGACTCCTATATCTATATTCTGAACGTGCGGTTTGCGGGGGATATCCACTATGAAAAGAAGGTCGATGAAAGCCTGCTCTCCGTGGAGATGCCTGGTATGATCCTGCAGCCGATCGTGGAGAACTGTGTCAATCACGGGATCCGGGAAATGGGAGACCGGGGAAAGATCCTGCTCTCGGTTTACAGCGTGGAGAACAGCGTGTGCATCAGCGTGAAGGACAACGGAATCGGTATGAGCCAGGAGACGATCGACAAGGTGATGAGCGGAACGTTCCGGGAAGAAGGAATGGCGGCCGGGTCGAACGGGATCGGGATGGATAACGTGATCTCCCGGATGCGGCTCTATACCGGAAACGAAAACGTGATGGATATTTCCAGCGAGGGGGAGGGAAAAGGAACGGAGGTATTTTTGTATGTATAAAATCATGCTTGCGGATGATGAAGGCATCGTGATTGATTCCCTGAAGTTCATCATAGAAAAGGAATTCGGAAACAACTGTACGGTAGAGTTTGCCAAGACGGGAAGAAGCGTGATCGAGCTGGCAGAGAATTTCCGGCCGGATATCGCCATCATGGATATCCAGATGCCGGGCATCAACGGGATCGAGGCGATGAAGGAGATCCGCGAGAACAACAGCAGCGTGATCTTCATCGTGATGTCAGCGTATGACAAGTTCGACTACGCCAAGGAGGCGATCCGGCTGGGCGTACTGGAATATATCACGAAGCCCATGGAAAAGACGAAGATCATTGCCGCGATCCGTGCGGCGATGGAGCAGATCGACCGTGAGCGCAAAAAGAGGAGCAATGATCTGCTGATCCGGGAAAAGCTGGAGACGGTCGTACCGATCCTGGAGAGCGGACTGATCTACAATATCCTTTTACAGGAGCATTTCAACGAGGATGTGGAAAATTACAAGGCGCTGCTGGAGATCTCGCAGGACCGCGCCTATATGCTGGCGGTGGTCTGCGGGGACGACCAGGTGGGCAACCATATGACGAACGCGGTCGGGAGCAGCGTCCGCGTGCAGCAGTATGCCAGAGAACTGCGCGAAGCGCTCAAGGAAGGCTTCCCCGGCTGTATCGTCGGACCTTCGATGGCAAATAAGATGGCGGTGCTGGTGCCCTGCGACGGGGAGGAGATCGGCTACAACGAGAGGATCGCGCTGATCGAGAAATCCCGCGAGCTGGTGAGAAATCTGCGAAAACGGACGGACATCACGTTCCGGATCGGGATCGGCTCGCTCAAAGGGCTGGGCGAGGTGCGGGAGTCCTATCAGGAAGGACTTGACGCGCTGATCCGCACGACGGGAAGCGTGGCGCACGCCGATGATATCCCGATGGGCTGCCAGTATGAGGAGGACTACCCGATCCATCTGGAAAAGCGGCTTTTTGCAGAGGTGGAGAACGGAGAGGTCAGCCAGTCGATGGCGACTGCCGGCGAGTTCTTTCAGTGGATGGCGGAGAGCGACGCGCACGGTCTGATGGATATCCGGTTGAAGATCCTGGAATTTGTCATGTGGTCAGAGCACCTGGCGTACGAGGCGGGCGGCATGACTTACCGGTTCACTTCAAGGCGCGAGTATCTCCCGACCGTGATGAACACCGAGAATCTGGAGATGCTGAAGGAGTGGTTCGTCAGCAAGGTAGGTGAGGCGGCGCAGAACGTGCTCGGCAAAAGTGCGGAGAAGTCGGTATCGCTTGTGGATGCAGCAAGGGACTATATCAACAGCAATTACAGCAGGGATATTTCGCTGGACGATGTGTCAAGGACGGTGAATATCAGCCCCTACTATTTCAGCAAGATCTTTAAGGATGAGACGGGAGAGGGCTTCGTAGAGTACCTGACCCGCATAAGGATGGATAAGGCGAAGGAGCTTCTCACGACGAGCGAATATTCCATGAAGGAGATCTGCGCGATGGTCGGCTATGCGGATCCGAATTATTTCAGCCGATCCTTTAAGAAGAACGTGGGCGTGACGCCGACAGAGTACAAGGACAGAAAGCAGGAGATGGATCAGACAGGATGAAAACAGGGAAAAGAGCGGCTGCTGTCGCGCTGCTGCTTGCATTGCTTATGGAAGTGACAGCCTGCGGGAGCGTGCAGACAGAGGATCAGACGAAGATAGAAAAAGAAAACAAGGTACAGATCGGGATGAGCTTCGATTCCTTTGTCATTGAGAGATGGCAGAGGGACCGGGATGTGTTTGTGTCCGTGGCGAAGGAGCTGGGCGCGGAGGTCAATGTGCAGAACGCCAACGGGGATGTGGAGCAGCAGCGGAAACAGATCGATTATTTTATCCAGAAGGGCATGGACGTGATCGTCATCATCAGTATCGACGCGGCGGAACTGAAGGATTCGGTGGAGAAGGCAAAAAAGGAAGGGATCAAGGTCATCGCCTATGACCGTCTGATCGAAGACGCGGACGTCGACCTTTATATCTCGTTCGACAATGAACAGGTGGGAACGATGATGGCGCTGGCGCTGGTCAGCCAGGGGATCTCCGGTGGCAATGTGCTGATGCTGGGCGGATCGCCGACGGACAACAATGTGCCTATGGTGGAAAAGGGCTTCCGTGAGGTGATGGACCGGAATGATGTGACGATCCTTGACTCGATGCACGCCGACGGCTGGAAAGCGGAGCTGGCGGCAGAGTACATCTATACGCACGGCGATATGGTCAATCAGGCGGATGCGATCATGTGCGGAAACGATGACCTGGCAACGCAGGTGGTACACGCGCTGGCGGAGACGAGGCGCGCCGGGGAGATCCTGGTGGTCGGACAGGATGCCGATCTTGCCGCCTGCCAGCGTATCGTAGAGGGCACGCAGACCATGACGGTATACAAGCCGGTGGAGAAGCTCGCGACGAGGGCGGCGCAGGAGGCAGTTGCCCTCGCAGGGGGACAGAAGCCGGACGGCGAGGATGTGACCACGATCGATAACGGCAGCTATGAGGTGCCCTACATCGGCCTGGAACCGGTCAGCGTTACCAAGGACAATATCGACGAGGTGATCATCGGTAGCGGCTTCCACCTCAAGGAGGACGTCTATCTGAACGTTCCCGATGAGATGCCGCAGTAGCCATAAAATGGGAATTTCAGAATGGCAATAGGAAAAATTTATGAAAAGGGGTGTACCGGAGCACAAAATTGTGCTAGTACACTTCTTTTTTTGTGCCTGTCCATGCCGAAAAATTGCAGAAGGTCGTAAATTATTCCTATTTTGTTTGTGTTAAAGTTTACTTACCGGAAAGGAAAAAGCATTTCCTTAGAGAGAGCCGGTAAAAAATATTTCATATTCAAGTTAAGGGAGGAAACATAACATGAAAAAGAAATTACTGAGCGTAGTTTTATCCACAGCAATGGTAGCATCCATGTTAGTAGGATGCGGATCTTCGAGCGACAGCGCAGAGACAGCAGCACCTGCTGATACTGCAACGGAAGACACAGCAGCCGCAGCAACAGACGACGCAGCTCCGGCAGACGATACGGCCGCAGCTTCCAATGGAACCAGAGTTGGTGTTTCGATGCCGACCAAGGATCTGCAGAGATGGAATCAGGACGGTGCCAACATGCAGTCAGAGCTTGAGGCAGCAGGCTATGAGGTAGACTTACAGTACGCTTCCAACGATGTACAGACACAGGTTTCCCAGATCGAGAACATGATCTCCAGCGGAGCCAACGTTCTGGTTATCGCAGCAATCGAGGGATCTTCCTTAGGAGAAGCTCTTGACATGGCAAAATCCGCAAATATTCCGGTTATCGCATATGACCGTCTTCTTATGAACTCCGATGCAGTTTCCTACTATGCAACATTCGATAACTACATGGTAGGTACAAAGCAGGGCGAGTACATCGTAGATGCACTGGATCTTGACAATGCAGACGGACCGTTCAACCTGGAGATCACCGCAGGCGATCCTGGTGACAACAACGCAGGTTACTTCTACAACGGTGCAATGGATGTTCTGAATCCTTACATCGACGCAGGCAAGCTGGTAGTTGTATCCGGACAGAAGTCCTTCGATGAGTGTGCAACACCTACCTGGGCAACAGAGACAGCACAGTCCAGAGCTGAGAACATTCTTTCTTCCAACTATGCAGACGGAACACAGATCGACGTATGGCTTTGCTCCAACGACTCCACCGCACTTGGCGTTGAGAACGCACTGGCTGCTAACTACAACGGCGAGTACCCGATCGTAACCGGTCAGGACTGTGATAAAGAGAATGTGAAGAACATGATCGCTGGCAAGCAGTCCATGTCTATTTTCAAGGATACACGTACTCTTGCAACACAGGTAGTTAAGATGGTAGGCCAGATTCTTTCCGGCGAGACCGTAGATGTAAACGATACAGAGACATACGACAACGGAACAGGCGTTATTCCTTCCTTCCTTTGTGAGCCTGTATTTGCAGACATCAACAATTACAAGGAGCTGCTGATCGACTCCGGTTACTATACAGAGGCAGATCTTCAGTAAGCAGTAAGATCCAGAGGTTTTGAACTTTATGCAGGCGGGAATTTCCCGCCTGCTGGTTTTAGAGAAAGTCCTGAAAAGGCGGTTTAAGTTATTTTTTATGGAATTGGATTAGTGAAAAACAGAAATGGTTGGGAGGGATACAATTGGCAAAAGTTTTATTGGAAATGAAAAATATTACCAAAACATTCCCTGGCGTTAAGGCACTTGACAATGTCAATCTGAAGGTTGAAGAGGGCGAGATCCATGCCCTGGTTGGCGAAAACGGAGCAGGAAAATCCACCTTGATGAACGTGCTGAGCGGAATCTATCCGTACGGTACCTATGAAGGTGATATTATTTACAACGGAGAGGTTTGTAAATTTAATAAAATCAAGGATTCCGAGGAAAAAGGAATCGTAATCATCCATCAGGAGCTCGCACTGGTTCCCTATATGTCCATTGGAGAGAACATGTTCCTTGGCAACGAGCAGGGAAAGAAGAACGCGATCGACTGGGATAAGACGTATGCAGAGGCAGATAAATACCTCAGGATGGTAGGGCTTTCCGAGTCCTCCAGGACACTGGTAAAGGAGATCGGAACCGGTAAGCAGCAGCTTGTGGAGATCGCAAAGGCGCTCGCCAAGAATGCAAAGCTGCTGATCCTGGATGAGCCTACCTCGTCGTTAAACGAGACGGATTCCAAGGCACTGCTGGATCTGATGTTACAGTTCAAGAAGCAGGGCATGACGATGATCATCATCACACATAAGCTCAACGAGGTTGCTTATGTGGCAGATAAGATCACGGTTGTCCGGGATGGCTCGACGATCGAGACGATGGATAAAAAGACGACGGAGATCTCCGAGGACCGTATCATTCAGGGAATGGTCGGCCGTGAGCTGACAGACCGTTTCCCTAAGCGGCAGGGCGTGAAGATCGGAGAGATCAATATGGAGGTGGACAACTGGACGGTGTACCACCCGCTGTACCCGGAGCGCAAGGTGGTGGACAATGTATCGATCAACGTGCGCAAGGGCGAAGTAGTAGGTATCTATGGACTGATGGGCGCAGGACGTACCGAGCTCGCAATGAGTATTTTCGGACGCTCCTACGGAACCGGCATCACGGGAACACTGAAGCTGAACGGCAAAGAGATCACGCTGAAGAATCCCAAGGAGGCCATCAGGAACAAGATCGCCTATGTGACAGAGGACAGAAAAGGAAACGGACTGGTGCTGACAAACCCGATCAAGATCAATACGACGCTTGCAAATCTGGACAGCATCAGCAAACATAAGATCATCGATAAGGATAAGGAATATCAGGTGGCAGAGGAGTATCGCAACAAGCTGCGTACCAAGTGTCCTTCGGTTGAGCAGAATGTCGGAAATCTTTCCGGTGGAAACCAGCAGAAGGTACTTCTGGCAAAATGGATGTTCACCGAGCCGGATGTCCTGATCCTGGATGAGCCGACCAGAGGTATCGATGTCGGCGCAAAGTATGAGATCTACTGCATCATCAACGATCTGGTAGCTGCCGGAAAATCCGTTATCATGATCTCATCCGAGCTCCCGGAGGTGCTTGGCATGAGCGACCGGATCTATATTATGAATGCAGCGAAGATCGTAGGTGAGCTGAAAGCGGAGGATGCTTCGCAGGAGATCATCATGGCAAGCATCCTGAAATCAGGGAAGGGGGCATAAGCATGGAAAAAACAAATATAGGTGAGATCCTGAAGAAAAATACCATGATAATCGCCCTGATCCTGGTGGTCGGCTTCTTCTACTGGAGCACGGGCGGAAAGATCCTTTACGCACAGAACATCAACAACCTGATCTCACAGAATGCTTACGTGTTCGTGCTGGCAACCGGTATGCTGTTATGTATCCTGACCGGCGGTAATATCGATCTTTCCGTTGGATCGGTTGTCTGCTTTGTCGGCGGCATCGGCGCCGTCATGATGGATAAGCATATGAACCCGTGGCTGGCAGTGCTCGCCATGCTGGTGGTCGGTCTTCTGGTAGGTATGTTCCAGGGCTTCTGGATCGCGTACATAAAGGTTCCTCCGTTCATCGCAACGCTGGCAGGCATGTATGCGTTCCGTGGATTGTCCAACGTGGTATTGCAGGGTTATGCGGTATCCGTTACCGACACGACTTACCTGAATGTATTCGGCGGCGGCGCGGACTGTTATGTTCCGGACTTCCTTGGAGGAGGCACACTGAACCTCACCTGTCTGGCAGCTGGGATCGTGATCGCGGTGATCTACATCGGCATGACCGCGAAGAACCGTATCAGTAAGAGGGCAAAGGGCTACAAGACGGAGCCGCTTACGACGACCGTTATCAAGACGCTGATCATCAGCGCGGCGATCGTATGGCTGATGTACAAACTGGCAAACTACAAAGGAATTCCGAGCGCACTGATCTGGATTGCAGTAGTGCTGCTGATCTATTCCTACATTACCAATAAGACGACGACCGGACGTTATCTGTATGCGGTCGGCGGCAACGAGAAAGCGACCAGACTTTCCGGTGTCAACACGAAGAACGTATACTTCTTCGCCTATGCAAACATGGGACTGTTATCCGGTCTTGCCGGTATCCTGACGATCGCCAGAGCGGCGTCGGCACAGCCTACCTACGGACAGGGATACGAGATGGACGCCATTGCAGCCTGCTTCATCGGCGGGGCTTCCGCTTACGGCGGCGTCGGATCCGTAGCCGGAATGGTGATCGGTGCAACCCTGATGGGCGTTATCAACCAGGGTATGAGTATCATGGGTATGGAAGCCAATTATCAGAAGGTGGTCAAAGGACTGGTGCTTCTGATCGCTATCATCTTCGATGTTATGTCTAAGAAAGAAAAGAAATAAGGAGGGATAAAGATGAAAAATGCAGCTCAGGTATTGAGAAAAAATACCATGATGTTTGTCCTGGTCCTGGTATTTCTCTTCTTTACGGTAACGACGAAAGGACAGATGTTTACAGCGCTGAACTTCAACGCGCTGATCACGCAGAACGCGTATGTATATATCCTGGCAACCGGTATGTTGATGTGTATGCTGACAGGAGGAAACATTGACCTGTCCTGTGGATCTTTCGTATGCTTCATCGGAGCGATCGGCGGTATCTGCATGGTGGTCAAAGGAATGAGCACAGGCGCTTCCGTTCTGATCATGCTTCTGGTAGGTATCGTATACGGTGCGGTTCTCGGTTTCGTGATCGCTTATATGAATATTCCCCCGTGGATCGCAACCCTGGCAGGTTACCTTGCATTCAGAGGCTGGGGTACAGCGCTTCTGAGCGCCAACAGCTCCACAGGCAGTATCGCTCCGTTCCCGCAGGCTTATCTGAAACTGTTTTCCGGTAAGGTCTTCGAAACGCCGATCAATCAGATGAACATTCCGTGTCTGGTGATTGGAATCCTGGTAAGTATTCTGGTTGTGATCCTGAACATCGTCAACCGGAACAGCCGGATCAAAAAAGGTTATGAGGTAAGCTCCATGGCAGCCATGATCGCGAAGTCCGTGATTTCCGTAGCTGTGATCCTGCTTTTCGCATACAAGTTATCCATGGCGGGAGGAATCCCGACCGCGCTCCTGTGGGTGGTAGCGATCGTACTGATCTATGAATTCATCACTTCCAAGACGACGATCGGCCGGTACTTCTACACGATCGGAGGAAACGCTGAGGCGACAAGGCTTTCCGGTGTCGATACGAAGAAGATCATGTTCCTTGCATATCTGAATATGGCGATCCTTACGGTTATCAGTGCCTTTACGGTTATCGCCAGATTCCAGGCAGCGAACTCAACGGCCGGTACGAACTACGAGATGGATGCGATCTCGGCCTGCGTTGTGGGCGGCGTATCCGCATATGGCGGATCCGGTTCTGTATTCGGCATGGTAGTCGGTGCGACACTGATCGGTGTCATCAACCTGGGCATGAGTCTGATGGGAATCGACGCCAACTGGCAGAAGGTCATCAAGGGCGTTGTGCTTCTGGCAGCCGTCGTATTTGAGATCCTGAACAATAAAGACAAATCAAAAGCTTGATCCTCTTGAAAAAGAGTTTGCAAACGGCCGCAGTTTCCGCGTAGGAGACTGCGGTCGTTTGTTAAATTTCTGTGAAATCTTATAAATTTTTAGAGATTCCTTTGACTTCTTTTTTTATTTCGATACAATAAAAGGTAGGCGTTTTTGCGGAAAGTATATAAAAAATGCGAGGAAATGAGGATCGATATGATTAAGAAGTTATTGGAATATGTGGGAGAATTCAAGAAAGACTCCTTCCTGACACCGGTATTTATGATCCTGGAGGTCATCTTTGAAACGTTTATTCCGTTTCTGATGGCGTCGATCATCGATGATGGTGTGGACGCGGGCAATATGCAGCACATTTATATCGTGGGCGGTACAATGATCGCTGCGGCGCTGTGCGGGCTGTTTGCCGGGATCATGGGCGGCAAGTACGGGGCGAAGGCGTCGACCGGTTTTGCCAGGAATCTGCGGCAGGCAATGTTTGAGAAGATCCAGACCTTTTCGTTTGCCAATCTGGATAAGTTCAGCACGGCAAGTCTTGTCACAAGGCTTACGACGGACGTATCCAATGTACAGATGGGCTATCAGATGGTGCTGCGGATGTGTTTCCGTGCGCCGCTGAGTCTGATCTGTGCGATGGCGATGGCGTTTATCATCAATGCGCGTCTGGCGAGCATTTATCTGGTGGCGGTATTTCTGCTCGGCTTTGCGCTGTTCTTTATCATTAAGGGCGCGATGAAGTATTTCCAGCAGGCGTTCCCGAAATACGATGAGCTGAACGCTTCCGTTCAGGAGAACGTGAGCGCGATCCGCGTGGTAAAGGCCTATGTCAGAGAGGACTATGAGACGGATAAATTAAAAACAGCGAGCCAGAACATCTATGATATCTTTTCCAAAGCGGAGAAGAGCGTGATCCTGAATAATCCGGTAATGATGACGGCGGTGTACGGCTGTATCCTGCTGATAAGCTGGCTTGGTGCGAAATCGATCGTGCAGAACACGCTGACGACTGGAGAGCTGATGAGCCTTCTGGCGTACTGCATGAACATTCTGATGAGTCTGATGATGCTTTCCATGGTGTTTGTAATGATCAGTATGGGGCAGGCGAGTCTGCAGCGTATCTACGAGGTGCTTACCGAGGACAGCGATCTGAAGAACCCGGAGGAGCCGCTGATGGAGGTACCGAACGGAGAGATCGAGTTTCGCGATGTAGATTTTGCATATAATAAGGAAAGTAAAGAGTTCGTATTGCACCATATCAACTTGAAGATCCGGGCAGGGGAGACGATCGGCATTATCGGCGGAACCGGAAGCGCCAAGACGAGTCTGGTCAATCTGGTGAGCCGTCTGTACGATGTGACGTCCGGTGAGGTGCTGGTCGGCGGTCATGACGTCCGGGAGTACGATATGGAAGTGCTGCGTGACCAGGTTTCGGTCGTGTTGCAGAAGAATGTGCTGTTCTCCGGCACGATCCTGGAGAACCTGCGCTGGGGCGATGAGCATGCGTCGGAGGAAGAGTGCAGGAGAGCCTGTCGGCTGGCGTGCGCGGATGAGTTTATCGAGAAGATGCCGGACGGCTACCAGACACATATCGAGCAGGGCGGCTCGAACGTGTCTGGCGGTCAGAAGCAGCGTCTTTGTATTGCCAGAGCGCTTCTGAAGAAACCGAAGATCCTGATCCTCGACGACAGCACCAGCGCGGTCGATACCGCTACGGATGCGAAGATAAGGAGAGCGTTTGCAGAGGAGATCCCGGAGACGACCAAACTGATCATTGCGCAGCGTATTTCCAGCGTGCAGGACGCAGACCGGATCATCGTGATGGACAACGGCTGTGTAAACGGCTTCGGAACGCATGAAGAGCTGCTCCGCGACAATGAGATCTACCGCGAGGTATATGAATCCCAGACGAACGGGGGCGGCGATTTTGATGAAAAGGCAGGTGAAGAATAATGCCGGGACCAAGAGGAAGAATGTCAATGCAGGGGCCGAAGATCGAAAACCCCGGAAAGATTTTTAAGAGACTGATCGGATATGTTGCCAAGAGCTACGGATTCCATCTGGTAGCGGTGGCGGTCCTGATCCTTGTCAGCGTGTTGATGAACGTGCAGGGAACGCTGTTTATCCAGCGCCTGATCGACGACTATATCACGCCGATGCTTGGTAGTGAGTCGCCGGACTTTGCAGCACTTGCCTATGCAATCCTGCGGGTAGGGTGCTTCTACGCGATCGGAATTGTGGCGGCCTATCTGTATAACCTGCTGATGGTGTATGTGACGCAGGGAACGCTCCGGAATCTGCGGAACGATCTGTTTTCCCATATGGAAAAGCTGCCGATCAAGTATTTTGATACCCATTCCCACGGCGATATCATGTCTGTCTACACAAATGATACGGACACCCTGCGCCAGATGATCAGCCAGAGTATGCCGCAGGTGTTCAACAGCGCGATCACCATCGTCAGCGTTTTGATCAGTATGATCATCCTGAGCGTGCCGCTTACGATCGTGACGCTTCTGATGGTAGCGGTCATGCTGGTGGCGACCAAAAAGGTGGCAGGGCTGAGCGGACGCTATTTCCTGCAGCAGCAGAAGGATCTCGGTAAGGTCAACGGCTTTATCGAAGAGATGATGAACGGGCAGAAGGTGGTGAAGGTATTCTGCCATGAAGAAAAAAATATGGAAGAGTTCCGGGAACTGAACGACAATCTTTACAACAGCGCCAATAACGCAAACTATCTGGTCAACATCGTGGGACCGGTAAACGCCCAGCTTGGCAATGTGAGCTATGTGGTATGTGCGATCGTGGGAGGAATCCTTGCGCTGTCCGGCGTATCGGGACTTTCCCTCGGTTCGCTGGCAAGTTTCCTGACCTTTAACAAGAGCTTTAATATGCCGATCAACCAGATCAGTCAGCAGTTTAACTCCGTCGTTATGGCGATGGCCGGAGCGGAGCGGATCTTCCGCATGATGGACGAAGTGCCGGAGAAGGACGAAGGGTATGTGACGCTGGTCAATGTCCGCGAAGAGGACGGCAGACTGGTGGAGAGTGCGGAGCGTACCGGACGCTGGGCGTGGAGACATGAGCACCAGGCGGATCATTCGGTGGATTATGTAGAGCTCAAGGGCGATGTTGTTTTTGAAAATGTGGATTTTGGATATAATGATGAAAAGATCGTTCTCCATGAGGTGAGCCTGTATGCGCAGCCGGGACAGAAGATCGCCTTTGTCGGCTCCACGGGCGCCGGCAAGACCACGATCACGAACCTGATCAACCGTTTCTACGATATTCAGGATGGAAAGATCCGCTACGACGGGATCAACGTCAATAAGATCAAAAAGGCAGATCTGCGCAGGTCGCTCGGCATCGTTCTGCAGGATACGCATCTGTTCACAGGAACGGTCATGGACAATATCCGCTTCGGAAAGCTGGACGCTACGGAGGAAGAAGTGATCCGGGCGGCAAAGCTCGCAAATGCGGACGGATTCATCCGTCATCTCCCGGAGGGGTATCAGACCATGCTGACCGGCGACGGCGCTAATTTAAGCCAGGGACAGAGACAGCTTCTGGCGATCGCGAGGGCAGCCGTTGCAGATCCGCCAGTGCTGATCCTGGATGAGGCGACAAGCTCCATCGATACGAGAACGGAGCGGATCGTGCAGGATGGTATGGATAAGCTGATGAAGGGCAGGACCACGTTTGTCATTGCCCACCGTCTGTCCACGGTCAAGAATTCAGACTGTATCATGGTGTTGGAGCAGGGACGCATCATCGAGCGTGGTACGCACGACCAGCTCATTGACGAGAAGGGCAGGTACTATCAGCTCTACACCGGAAACGCCATAGCGGAGTAAACGGTAAGATACACAGCGAAAGGAATACGGAAGTCATGTTTCGAATACTGTGCTATACGATGATCGGATATCTGTCCGGCAGCATCTTGTACGCGCCTTTCTGGGCGCGGCTTCTGCACCGGAGAGATATCCTGACGGAAAGCGAAGACCACAATCCGGGAACGGCCAACGCATTTGTCTATGGAGGCTTTGCGTGTGGCCTTCTTACGCTTTTATGCGAGCTTTTGAAGGGATACCTGCCCGTGGCGTTCTACCTGGGAAGAGAGCCGGGAGAGGTTCTTCACGGACTGGCTTTTGCCCTGGTGCTCGCCGCCCCGGTGATCGGCCATATCTACCCGGTCTTTCACGGGTTTGAAGGTGGAAAGGGGATCGCAGTCACGTTCGGCTGTCTGATAGGAATTTTGCCGATGCGTCTCCCGCTTGAGGTCATGATCGTATCGTTTCTGTTTTTCTCGGTAGTGCTCCAGGTCAATCCGCACTTTTACCGGACGATCGTGGCTTACGGATGCGCGCTCGTGGCGATGGTGCTTCTGCGGGTAGAAAATTCGGTCACGCTTGGCTTCGCGATCATCACGGCGGCGGTGGTATTCCGGCTGCACCGCAGCACGGAGGAACGGGAAAGGATAAAGGTGGGACTGTTATGGAGATCCTGATCATGACCTGCGGCACGGGCGGCGGCCACAATGCGGCGGCGCGGGCGATGCAGGCGCAGCTTACAATGGACGGACACCGGGTGACGGTGCTCAATCCGTACGACCTCAAGGACGACTGGCTTTCGAAGGGGATCGATCTGCTCTACATCCGCATGGTGCAGAGATCGCCGCGGCTGTTCGGCATGATCTACCGGTTGGGCAACCTGTACCGGAGACTTCCCTTCCGTTCGCCGGTCTATCATGTCAACGGCAGGATGGCGCCGGTGCTGGAGAAATATCTGGCGGAACATTCCTTTGACGCGCTGCTGATGACGCACCTGTATCCGGCAGAGATGGTGACGAGACTCAGGAGGCAGGGCGCAGAGCTGCCTCCGACGGTGTTCATTGTGACAGACTATACCTGCATTCCTTTTACGGAGGAGACAGAGTGCGGACATCTTGCGATCCCGTCGGAGAAGCTGGTGAAGGAGTACACCAGGAGGGGCATCCCGAAGGAAAAGCTCTGGATCACGGGGATTCCGACCCATCCGTGCTTCCGGGAGCGGATGACGGGGCGGCAGGCAAAGGAGCGCCTTGGTCTGGACGAAGACCGCTCCTACGTGCTGGTGTGCGGCGGCAGCATGGGCGCGGGCAGCATCAAACGCATTGCCGCCATCGTCAACCGGTGGTGTGAAAGGCGGGAGAATTTCTGCCCGATCATCGTGTGCGGCAGCAACCGCAAGCTCTACCGGAGCCTTCGGAAAAGATACGGCCACCGCATGATTCTGCTCTCCTACACGGAAGAAATGGATCTGTATATGAAGGCGAGCGAACTGGTGCTCACAAAGCCGGGCGGGCTGTCGAGCACGGAGACGGCGGTCGCGCAGATCCCGATGATCCATATCACGCCGATCCCGGGGTGTGAGACAAAGAATATGAAGTATTTTGTGCGGCAGGGCATGAGTCTTGGTGTGAAGCATCCGGGGCGCGGACTTGAAAAAGCGATGGACAGGCTGCTGCAGGAGCCGTGCCGGGAAACGATGAAAAAAAGGCAGCAGGACGGCGTAAACGGACAGGCTGCCCGGACGATAGAAGAATATCTGATAAGGTAGGTTTATTTCATTTTATCAAGGCGCTCTTTATATAGAATGAACTGTTACGAAATATATACAGAAATAGAAGAAACAGGTTGTTTTTTACCGGAAAGTTGTGATAGCATAGAGAGAAAGCTGCGATGCGGCTTGTAAAGAGACAGAGGCGGGGAGCCTTAAAAATGCAGTAGGAGAGGAGTACATATGAAAACATCAGAAATTGTAGTATTTATCATCTATCTGATCTTTATGCTTGGAATCGGTGTTTATTTCTTCTTTAAGAATAAGAACAGCGGCGAAAAAACATATTTTCTGGGCGGACGTCAGATGGGAGCCTGGGTGGCAGCGCTGTCTGCCGGCGCATCCGATATGAGCGCGTGGGTGCTTATGGGATTGCCGACATCCATCTATGCGCTGGGACTGGGACAGGTCTGGATCCCGGTCGGTCTGGCGATCGGCTATACGATCAGCTGGATCTTAGAGGCGCCGCGTCTGCGGAGATTTTCCATCGTGGCGAAGGATTCCATCACGGTTCCGCAGTATCTGACGAACCGTTTTTTATCTAAATCGCTGGCATTGCAGATCATCTGTGCGGTGGTCTTTCTGGTTGCTTACACGATCTATGCAGCGTCGAGCGTCAAGGCGTGCGGTACGCTGTTTAACACAGTCATTGGAATGGATCCGATGATAGCGATGTATCTTGCAGCGATCATCATTGTCGGATACACGTTCCTCGGCGGCTTTTCCGCTGTGTGCTGGACGGACTTTTTCCAGGGAATGTTGATCCTGGGCGCTATGTTCATCGCACCGATCTTTGCGGCAGCGATGCTGGACACTTCTTCGATGGAAGTGATGACCGGCGATTACTGGAACGCTTTTTCAAACTGGAAGGATATCGTATCCGGTCTGGCGTGGGGACTTGGCTATTTTGGTATGCCTCATATCATCATCCGCTTTATGTCGATCAAGTCCCAGAAGGAGCTGAAAAAGTCGGCGAAGATCGGAATTACCTGGACAGTTCTGATCGTCATCTTCGCAACGCTGATCGGTATTATCGGAAGAATGTTCCTTGGCTTTGATGAGACGATCAATGAAAATTCTCTGGTATTTATTGCGATCGTGCGTAAGATCTTCCCGGGAGTGATCTCCGGCATCCTGCTTTCGGCAGTGCTGGCAGCTTCCATGAGTACGGCGGACAGCCAGCTTCTGGCTGCGGCTTCTGCGTTTGCGAGCGATGTGTATAAGCCTGCCATCCGTAAGGGCAAGGCGAATGATAAGGAAATGCTGTGGGTAGGCCGCGTGGTGGTACTTGCCATTGCAGCGATGGCGCTCGTGATCGCATCAAACCCGAACGCCGGCTCGATCATGGCGCTGGTTTCCAACGCGTGGGGTATTTTCGGTGCGGCATTCGGCCCCGCGATCATGCTGAGCCTTTTCTGGAAACGCTTTAACTTTAAGGGAGCGGTAGCCGGTATCGTGGTAGGCGCTGTGGTGGATGTATTATGGTATATGTTCCTTTCTTCCACCGGAATTTACGAGCTTCTGCCCGGCTTTGCGCTCGGTCTTGCGGCAGCAGTCATTACGACGCTGTGTACGCAGGCACCGTCGAAGGAAGTGCAGGATCTCTTTGATGAGGCGGTAAAATACAAGGATTGATCCGGAAGAGACAGATAACCGGTAGAGAAGCCCCCGCGGATATGATACAATCAATATCTGCGGGGGTTTTTACTATAAATAGAACACTGCCCGCAGGCAGCGGGAATACGTTTACATGAATCAAATGGGGGTATCGTATGGGAAAAAAGATTGATTTATCCGGGGAGTGGTCTTTCCGGCTGGATACAGCAAAAAGAGGAATAGAGGACGGCTTTTTCCGGCAGGGGCTGGAGGATTCGATCTGTCTGCCGACGACAACGGCACAGGCGTGCAAGGGCGCACGGAGCGCGGCGCGCGAGACAGGGTATCTGACGGAGCCTTATCATTTTGAAGGATATGCGTGGTTTGCAAAGGAGCTTGAACTGACGGAGGAGCAGATCGGCTCGATCGCCATTCTGAAGCTGGAGCGCACCCGGATATCCCATGTGTGGATCGACGACCGGTATGCGGGGAAACAGGACAGCTTTGCCTGTGCGCACAGCTACGACCTGACCGGCTATCTGACAAAGGCAAAACACCGGCTCACAGTCATGGTATCCAACGTGGGCTATGCGACACCGGGAGGGCATATGACGTCGCCGGACACGCAGACGAACTGGAACGGGATCCTGGGCGAGATCAGCCTGACCTTCGAGCCGGAGGTAAGGATCAGCGACCTTACCGTCAGCGCAAGCGCAGAAAAAAGGCATCTGGACATCAGCTACACGACAAAATGCTGTGCGGCGGAAAAGAAGAGAACGCTGCAGATCGTCTGCGAACGTCTGGAGCAGGGCGCGGAAAATGTGCCTGCGGAGGTTCTTCTTTCCTGCGAGGCGCCGGTCGACCTGACCGCAGACGGGAGACGCCAGATCCTGATAGAAATTCCCAAGGAGCGGGAGATCCGTCTTTGGAACGAGTATACCCCTAACTGTTACCGGGTAACGCTGCGGATCGGCGACGGTCAGGCAGAGACGATCGTTGGCTTCCGGGATCTGCATACCAGGGAGCGTTCGTTCTACCTTAATGACTTGCAGATCATGCTGCGCGGCAAGCACGACGGACTGATCTTTCCGCTGACCGGCTACGCGCCGATGGATAAGGCGCAGTGGAGGGAGGTGTTCAGTACGGCGAAGGAGTACGGCGTGAACCATTATCGTTTCCACACCTGCTGTCCGCCGGAGGCTGCTTTCGCGGCAGCGGACGAGATGGGTATCTATCTGGCGCCGGAGCTTCCCTTCTGGGGAACCGTGGCAGGCGAGAACGAGACGGAGGCGGAGAAGGCAGGGCGCGCCTATCTGCTGGAGGAGGGCTTCCGGATCCTGCGGGAGTTTGGAAACCATCCGTCCTTTCTGATCTTTTCTCTGGGAAATGAACTGTGGGGCAGCAAGCAGGTACTGGACGAGATCCTGGAAAAATACAAGGCGAGAGATGCAAGACACTGGTATGTGCAGGGTTCCAATAATTTCCAGTGGTTTCCGGAGGTGCTGCCGCACGACGATTTCTTCTGCGGGGTGCGCTTTACCAAGGAAAGGCGGTTCCGGGGATCTTATGCGATGTGCGACGCGCCGCAGGGGCACGTACAGGTGACAGAGCCGGAAAACTGCTACAGCTACGATCCGGTGATCTGCCCGCAGACCGCAGCCGATGCCGGGAACGGAACGGAGGAGGTCGAGATTCAGTATCAGACCGGCGTCCGCAAGGTGACGGTGGAAAAGGGAGAAGAGGTGATCCCTCACGTGCCGGTGGTATCCCATGAGATCGGACAGTACGAGTTCTACCCGGACTACCGCGAGATCGAAAAATATACCGGGGTGCTCCAGCCGGAGAATCTCAGGATCTTCCGGGAGAGACTGGAGGAAAAAGGGATGCTGGAAAAGGCAGACGATTTCTTCCGGGCGTCCGGGCATCTGGCGATAGAATGTTATAAACGCGAGCTGGAGACGGCGTTCCGAAGCCGGGAACTGTCGGGCTTTCAGCTTCTTGACCTGCAGGACTTTACCGGGCAGGGAACTGCGTTAGTTGGGATCTTAAATGCCTTTATGGAAAATAAGGGACTGATCCGGGCAAAAGAGTGGAGAGAGTTCTGCAACGACCGGGTGATCCAGCTTCGTTTTCCGCGCTATGTGTACCGCGCCGGAGAAGCCTTTACCTTTGACGTGCTGCTTTGCAGTATGCGCCCGGAACCGGAACACAAGGCAGCCATTCTGGTGCAGCTTGCCGACCGGGACAGCGGAGAGGTCTTGCAGGAAATACGGCTGGACAGCAGCATAGAATTTACGAGGTGGAAGAACTGCGGCAGCGGCAGCCTGCATATCTCATCCAGCGAAAGACCTAAGATAATGACCGTAACAGTCAATGTGATCGGAGAGGGAATCCCGGAGGGCAGCCTGACGAATCACTATGATATCTATGTCTACCCGGATGTGGCTCGGATGGATGGTGCGGACGGCGTGCTTGTGACGGCGCAGCCGGAGGAGATGCTGGCGGCGCTGCGAGATGGAAAGAAGGTGCTGTTCTTTGGCGGCAGCCTGCGGGACGAAGCGACCGTTCCGGGAACCTACTGTACGGATTTCTGGTGCTATCCGATGTTTGCTTCCATTTCCGAGAGCATGGGGAAGCCGCTTCCGATCGGAACGATGGGACTTTGCATGGAAAAGACGCATCCGGCGCTGTCACTTTTCCCGAACGACGGCTGTACGACGCCGCAGTGGTGGAAGATCGTGACGGATACGAGGATCGCCGTGCTGGATGAACTGGAAATCGAACCGATCGTATGGATGATCGACAATTTTGAGAGAAATCACAGGCTGGGGCTTCTGTACGAGGCGAGAGTGGGAGCCGGCAGTCTGCTGGTCTGCCAGGCAGATCTGTCCGCAAAAGATTGCCCGGAGGCTGACTGGCTGTACAACAGCCTTCTGAGCTATATGCAGTCGGACGCTTTCGCGCCGAAGGGGGAGATCGCCGAGAAGTGGCTTGCGGGAAATTATATAAAATAAATTACATATAATTAAAAATGATCGGCTAATACTGAAATCTACTGGAAATCAGTATTAGCCGAATTTATGTTGGCTGAATTCTTCCTGGAATCGATAGGAATGTATTCTGCTCGGAATTGGTACGGGTCTGATTCTTCCTGGGATCTGCACTAATTGATTCCGGGTATTCGTTTGCGGATGGCAAATCCGAGTACAGACGCCAGAACCGCTTTGATGATCGCGGTGGGGATGAAGGGCAGTACGCAGGCTGTGAAGCCGGTAGCGACCGTGTTGTGTGTCAGCAGGCAGTACATCGCGACGCCAACAACATAGTTGATGAGTGTTCCGGCGATCAGGGACAGCACGAAAGCGCCCTTGAAGGCTTTGCGGTGATCTACGCCCAGACCGATGAGAAATGCCATCAGCGGAAACGAGATCAGAAATCCGCCCGTAGGGCCGACAAATTTTCCAAGTCCTCCGGTAAAGCCGGCGAGCACCGGTACGCCGATCGCACCGAGCAGCAGGTAGACTGTGCAGGAGATCGTGGAGAGCTTTGCGCCCAGAACGACGGCAGCCAGGGTGATGGCGAAGGTCTGCATGGTCATGGGAACGCCGAGCGGCATCGGGATGGAGATCTGTGCCATGATGACGATGACCGCGGTAAATAACCCGACATAGCATAATTGCTGGATACTTAATTTTGATTTTTGTGTTTTGGCTGCATTAGCCAATTGTGTCTGACTCATAGGTTCCTCCGAAAAGTAAAGTTAGATTATTCAGACTGATAGAAGATATCAATCGGAACAGTTATATGAAAGCATAAAAAAAACAAATTGTCAACCTATAATAATTAAAAGTTGACAATTCGCAACGAGAGTCTGATTATAGAGTGCTTTGCGGAAGGCTCCGGCAGATTCAGCGGAGATCCTCATCTTCACTGTCCCGATTCTGGTAACGGGACAGCCGCTCGTTCATTTTCTGGGCGTCCTGCACGGCACGGATCCAGGAGATAAGCGAAACGACAGCGTAAATGATCAATATGGAAAGCACCATGAAAAGAATACTGGGGAGATGCGTCACATCATACCAGTTAAAAAGCAGGCCGCATCCGAGTACGATCACATTGATGAGAGCGTAATCAATGATGACGCGGATGATGTATTCGGTCTTACCCATCGGTCGGTTGACCGGAAAGATCAGCGAACAGAGAGAACTGAGCGCTGAGGCAAGAAGGATCTGCCACATCAGCGCCGGGGTAACGGTGTCTGTCGGACTGATAAAGGTGGTAAACAGCGCCGAGACCAGAAGTACGCCGGTTGTTACCATACAGAAAATATTTGCAAGTTGTTTGATTCGGTATTTAAACATATGCAGCTCCTTGTTTTGCTATCGACGTTATAAGCCTAATTTTTCTTTCAGATCCGGGACATACTGCCGGGAAACCATGAGATGCTCCCCATTTTTCATACAGACCTCAAAACGGCCATTAACCCCGGGACTGATGTTACGCACCTTTGTCAGATTGATGATCGTCGATTTGGAGGCGCGGAAAAAGTCCGTGTGCCGCAGGCGTTCCTCCAGTTCGTAGAGCCGGAATCTGGCTTCATAGACTTCCTTTTCCCCGTATGCGTACACATGATCGTCGACTGCCTCAAAGTAGTAGATCTGGGCAGGGGACAGTTGGTAGATGTGCGCATCCCTGGATAGGGTAAGTTTATCGCGCCCTGTTTTCAGCGAATAGATCAGCTTCAGGAGATGCTCGTCCATATCCTTGCAGCGGATCGTGATCTCCTCCTCCTCGCCGGGGGCACAGTCCAGTATTGTTATTTTCATAGATTTTACGCTCCATATTTTGTGTCAGCGGTCCTTCAGCTTCCGGTTTCGGTTCAGAATGGCTGCAAGAACTATTGCCATTATAGCATAGGCAAGCAGGATTGACACCTGTATGCCGGTAGTAAACTCGTCATTTCCGTGAAAAAGCCGGATGCCCATCTGCTTGCTGAAAATCTCGGTGCCAATCTCCGACAGTCCATCAAAGGTCTTGGAGATGGCTGAGGCGGTGCAGATCTTTCGCATCATGGATGCGCCGTGGAGAAACGGCAGGCATTTCAGAATGTTCTGAAGCGTTTCGCCAAGTGAGCCAAGCGGCAGATAGGTGCCGCTGACGAAGCCGACCAGCGTGCCGATGATAGTCAGCAGGCCGCTCCAGGCGCTGTCACTGTGGACGAAGAGAGCCAGCAGATAGCCAAGGGAGGAAAAACAGAGCGTATTCAGCGCGATCATGCTGACCAGCTCCACGATTGCCGGAGCATCCAGCAGAGAATATCCCTGTGACATAAAATACAGTTCACCGAAAAGCAATGTCAGCACACATAAAACAGTACCAATGAAAAAGGCTGACAGAATGTAGCCAAGAGACAGCTTCAGACGATTGACAGGCGTCACATAGAACGCCATCAGACGCTTGTGCGTCTCGTCCTGGACCATAGCGCCGAGGACGGTCAGAGGAACGGTGACAGAGTTGGTGGCGAGAATACCTGCCAGCGTCCAGAGCTGGATCAGATAGCCGGCGTTGACACGATCGGCGGCGGTATCACGCGGTCCGAATTCTGCAAGAACCTGCACAAGGTTGTCGCTGTTCATTTTTCCGAGAAAGATGACCATCAGCCCCAGTGTGATAAACATGGAAAGCATAGAAAAAAAGACCGTCGATTTATCCCGGAAAAAGATAGCGCAGTTGCGTTTGATCAGATACATTGTCTGTTTCATAGTTTTAAAGCTCCTCCTGTTGTAAATTTTTGCCGGTGACATTCAGAAAAACATCGTCCATGGAACCCTGTACCAACGAAAATCCGCTAAGATACGGTTCAGCTTCCCTGATAAGTGGAAGTCCCGTCATGCTATCGGGAAGCGATACGATCAGCCGGTCAGATCCGACAGTGACATCGGAATCCTTTACGTGCATCTCCAAAAGAAGCTGCCGCAGGCCGGTCATTTTATCCGGCTGCGGGATCAGATGCAGCTTATCCCTGGCGTAGCGCTCTTTCAGGGAAAAAGGAGTTCCGAATTCCTTCAGCTTTCCGCTGTCCATGATCGCGATGTGCCTGGCACAGGCGGCTTCCTCCATATAGTGTGTCGTCAGAAAGATCGTCGTGCCCTCCTCCTTTTGCAGCCGGTCCATGCTCTCCCAGACAAGCCGCCGTGTCGCCGGATCCAGACCGGTGGTAGGTTCATCGAGAAAAAGGACTTCCGGGGAGTGGATCAGTGCGGCAGCAATCTCGCAGCGTCTTTTCTGCCCGCCGGAAAGATTGGCATAACGGCGGTCATAGATGTCGCTGAGCTGTAGCTTCTCGCAGACCGATGCGACCTGCCGCTTCAGTGCGGCGGTATCGAACCCGTACAGAGAGCCGCGCACAAACAGGTTTTCCTTAACGGTAAGTTTTTCATCCAGACAGTTGCCCTGCCAGACGACGCCGATGTGATGGCGGATCTTTTCATCATCCTTGCCGAGCCGACAGCCGCAGATAGTGATGTCGCCCTGTGTCGGTGAGAAAAGGGTGCAGAGCATGTTGATCGTGGTGGATTTGCCGGCGCCGTTTACGCCAAGAAAGCCGAGCAGTTCGCCCTTTTCAACGGAGAAACTGATGTCATCCACGGCTTTTACGTCTTTGAAATATTTCTTGAGTCCTTTTACAGTTATAATGGATTCCATATTTGTCAGTCCTTTCGGTGGTGCTGAATTTTTGTTGATTATAGGATAGCAGAGAGCTGAAAAAAAGACAGGCGGATGTGGGTAAGCTGCAAAAGAGGGCGGTTAAGATGTTTTATCGGGGTGGTAAGAGGTGCGCGGGAGGGGATTTTTTTCGGAAAGTGAATCGGATTCTGACCGGCGTATTTGAATGGAGAGCTTGAGTTTCCGTAAGTTGTAATCTGAAAATGAGTATAGCTTCCCAAAGTACCAATCTGCCATTTTTTTGAAATGTTGAGAAAGGCAGTACTGTGAGAAATGGTACTTTGATAAGCCCCATCCTGGGCTTTGACCTGCCGGGACCGGGCTTTGGGAGACATATTCTTTTATCTATCTAGACGGCCAGCTTAAGGCAGAGTTGACGGTATGCCGGACATTTTGTCCGAAACCAGAGTCTGATGCCTTCTTTTGCATACGATAGTATGCCAGAGATACCTTTGGCTAACCGGTAATAGCAGAAATGTACTTTTTCCTTTACAGGATCTGCTTTTTGTATGATGGAAACCTTAAGGGCATGCCCACATTCTGCTGACGGTGCGCCCGCTGGATGAACGAGGCAAGTGGCAGTACAAGACCGAGAAAGAATACCTCTGTATGAAAAACGGCGAGGAACGCGGCTTCACCGCCGCCGAGTTTAAGGCGGCACAAACCGATGGTTGGGAGAAACAGTATCAGTACAAAGTCGGTAAGAAAAAGGTGTATATGGCTCCCTCTGCCGCCGAAGCACAAGGGCTTGTCCGGGCTGACAAACATCCCAAAAGCACCCGCTACGGCAGACAGAATCCTATCTCCGAGCGCTGGAACAGCGAAGAACAGCTTACGGCATGGCGGGCAGCATGGGCAGATGTGTCCAACCGCTGTCTGGAACGCGCCGGGCGGGAGGAACGCATTGACCACCGCAGCAACGCTGCACGGGGGCTGGACGAGATTCCTACCATCCATGAAGGTGTGACAGCGCAGGCGTTGGAGCGCAAGGGGATCATCTCTGACCGCTGCGAGATCAACCGGCAAATCAAGGCCGACAATACGCTGCTGCGGGAGCTGAAAGCCGAAATCAAGAAGCTGGCCGCACTGGTCGCTCGTACTGTCCCCGCCATTGCGGAAGGGCTGGAAAAGCTGCGCAGCCGTGTGCTGATCTTCTGCTATCAGCTCTCTCATATTCGCAACGGCAAATCGCATATTCAAAAATCCCTTGCCGCATGGAAGCCGGAGATGGAACGTTACGCCGGTCTGGTACAGCAGATCAAGGAAAAGAGCAAGGAGCGCAAATCGCTGGTTGCTGAGAAAAAGGAATTGCCAGTATACCGTGTGATGCGTCACAAAGCGCTGGCTGTCCGCATTACCGAGCTGACAGAAGATTTAGAGGAACTGCGTCCCGAAAAGTCTCTTCTTTTGCAATAATTTGAGTATGCGGAGGATGCAGGCGCAGAGGCGCTCCGCAAGGACATTGCCACTATGGAGGCTGGCCTGAAAAAGCTGGAGGCGCAGGGACAGAAATACTCTGCCGAGTTAGATAAGGCGCTGGCTGAATATGCCGATCTAAAAGCGCAGGCTGCGGATTTTGACCCGATGGAACTATATGCGGCACGGCGGGCCATCCGTCCCACGCAGGAAAAGGCGGCAGAACGGCAGTTGAAGGACTCTAACTCTATGCAGGAGAAGCCTTCTCTTGTTATGCTGCTCAATGCCAAGCAGGAATCGTCTCGTCTGCTTGGAGAGGACGCAGAAGAGCGGCAGGTGCGGCAGATGACCATGCGGCGAAGGAGTACGGAGCAACTTAAAAGGCCTCAACTTAAAAAGGATCGACGCAAGATCGAACGTTAATGATAGCGCAAAAGCAGTAGTATTATGTGAATACGTCATTCATATTATGTGAATTCCTGTTATTCTCTTTGCAATCAACCCGTCTGTGCAATATGAAACAAATTGATTAGCGAGTTTTTCCCCGCACCTCTTGCAAACCAGAAAAAAGCGCGGTATAATATGACCAAAGGAACCGAAATGGTCATATTTCAGGGAGGGTGCGGCCTTGGCTTTTACCGATTACGAGACTGAGCAGCTCCGCAAGGCGTTGCTGAAGGAAACGAGACATTGTGCTGTCACGCTGGGGATGAAGAAAACCTCAGTGGATCAACTGACAAAGGCTGTCGGTATCGCAAAAGGCTCGTTTTATAAATTCTACGAATCCAAGGAGATGGCCTTCTTCGCGGTTCTGGAAAGTATCCACTCCGAGCTTTACGGGGTGGCTGACCAGGCGTTGCACAGAAATGGCGGCCTGCCAACATCGGAGCGCGCGGCAGAGGCGGTTCTGGCCGTCTGCCGGCGGCTGTCCGATACCGGCGACATGGTTTTCATTGAACATGACGCCAAGTTGCTTTTACAGAGATTGCCGGAGGGCGTCAAAAAGGAACATTACCACGATGACGAGACGCACATTCGTCTGCTTCTGGAAAAATATGGCCTTGTTCCTAAACGGGGGATTTCACTTGCCGCCGCGACAGTACGCGGACTGATTCTGACCGTCTCACACAAGGAGCAAATAGGAGGACTGTACCCGCAGGTGCTGGAAACGCTGGTGTACGGCGCTTGCAGGGAGTTATTTAAATAAGCGGAAGGCCGCAGAGATGCGGCTTTTCCAAGGCACAACGGTTAGTATCATCTAACCTCCTGGGCGCACGTGTCGGTTAGGTTAATCTAACATCAAAAGGAATGATAGCGATGCAGGGACACAAGAATTTCTGGGACAAAAATGCCGGACGTTACGACCGCTTTATGCGAAA
>CAKRSV010000011.1 GCA_934401915.1 uncultured Lachnospiraceae bacterium | reverse complement strand
GCGGGGTGGAGCAGTCTGGAAGCTCGTCGGGCTCATAACCCGAAGGTCATAGGTTCAAATCCTGTCCCCGCTACTCAATGCCCAGATAGCTCAGTTGGTAGAGCAGAGGACTGAAAATCCTCGTGTCACTGGTTCGATTCCGGTTCTGGGCATTTTGTTTTACCCAAAAATAAGGAGCACTAGCTCAGTCGGTAGAGCACCTGACTTTTAATCAGGTTGTCGGGGGTTCGAATCCCCCGTGCTTCATTTTATATAGGTATGTGATAAGAAAGGGTCTTGGCTCGGAGAGGAGCTAAGGCTTTTTACATTTATGACCAAACGAATATTTTGTTATAGCGACAAGATAATTTTATTGACAATAATAAATTTTTTTGATATATAAGAACTGAATTTTGAAACTTTCAGAGAAAGGAAAATGAGTTATGTCATTGGGAAAAAATTCTAAGAACTTCAAATTGGAAGAAATGAGTTTAAAAGAAAGGATAAGTTACGGCTACAAAAAAGTTATCAGAATGATGCTGATCTCCGGAATACTTTCCGTATTGGTTATTGGTATCCTGTTCGCCAATATGATGCGATATGTGGAAAAAGTACAGCGTGCAGATACGGCAGTGAAGATCTGTAGAATCAATGTCAATTCCGCGGCGAGAAATATCAGGGAAATGGCGTTAAATAAGGATACATCCAAATATCAGGAATATGAACAGAATGTGGAGGATATACTGGCAGAAGTTGATTCTGAATTGAAAAGTTTAAAGAAAACAGGAATCATTTCGGACGAACGTTATCAGGAATATGCAAATTCCCTTTCAGACTGGGGATCTATCGGATATTCCATTATGCAGGATATTATGAATGGCGATCTGGAGAATGCGAACAATGCGATTATCAATAAGTGTACTCCGGCACTGAACAAGGTAGTGGAAATTGGACTGGAACTGGATATTGAGACAGATCAGGCTAGTAATCAGGCAGTCCTGTTTACCCTGATTTTGGCGATCGCGGGAATTGCTGTCATAGTGATCTGCCTGATCCTGGCGATCATTCGGTCAAATAAAACCGGTGAAAAGGTATTGCAGTCAATTCTGGAGCCATTACATGAAATTGAGGGTGTGGCAAACGAATTAACAGAAGGAAATTTACATAGTACATTGGATTATCATTCTGAGGATGAGGTTGGAAGACTTGCACACAGTATGCGCAAATCTATTCGCATCCTGGCATCCTACGTGGAGGATATTGACCGTGCAATGAAGCGGTTTTCGGAAGGAATCTTTGATGTTCAGCCTCAGGTAGAGTGGAAAGGCGATTTTATTGGTATTTTAAATTCCTTTATGTCATTTGAAAAGAGTATGTCAGAGACGATTAAGGGAATTCAGCACGTTTCAGATGAAGTGTTAAGCGGTGCAGAGCAGGTAGCATCAAGCTCGAGTGATCTTGCAGACGGCGCTACGAATCAGGCGGCAGTTGTTGAAGAGCTGACGGCAACCGTTGCGAGCGTATCCGAGCAGGTAGCAAAGAATTCGCAGTCTGCAAAGGAGATAAGCGGAAGAGTGGAACAGCTTGGAAACTCTATTTTCGAGAGCAATGGCAAGATGCGTGAAATGGTTGATTCCATGAATGAGATCAGTGTGGCGTCAAAAGAGATCGATAAGATCATTGCAACAATAAACGAGATAGCTTCCCAGACAAATCTGCTGGCGTTAAACGCTTCGATCGAAGCGGCAAGAGCCGGTGAAGCCGGAAAAGGCTTTGCAGTGGTAGCAAATCAGGTAAATGTGCTGGCAGATCAGAGTGCGCAGGCAGCGAAGGAATCCTCTTTATTGATCGAGACTTCTGTTAAGGCTGTAGAAAAGGGTATGGTGATCGCAGGACAGACGGCTGCACAGCTGGACGAGGTTGCTAAGACTTCTGGGACGATCACAGAGGAAGTTTCCAATATTGCGGATACTCTGGAAACACAGACGACAGAAATTTATCAGATCAATGAGGGAATTGAACAGATCAACGATGTGGTACAGACCAACTCTGCAACGTCTGAGGAGTGTGCCGCTGCCAGCCAGGAGATGAGCAGTGAAGCGGACAATCTGCGTGAACTGATCCAGAAATTCCAGGTTGCAGATATTTGATAACAGGATCTGTCAAAGACTGTTGCTGGCTGCATAGAGAAATGCATCAGAAAAATAGATAAGGAAAAATGTCAAAGACAACAAACAGGTAAAGGGTTTGTTGTCTTTTTGACATTGCGCGGTAAGCACCTTTTTAGGGTGGCGTCGACCTGCGATGGTATGCTATACTGTATGCGGTAGTTATAGCAAGGTAGAAGCGTCAGCAAAAGCTGTCGTCTCTAAAGAACAAAATGGGGGTTTATATGAAGGTTAAATGTAATTTCTGTGGGAACTGGATAGAAGAAAGCGATCAGAAATGCCCGCACTGCGGCGCGACGAATGAGCGCTATAAGAGAGTTGGAAACGGTGTCCCGACGACCGTTGAGGAACTGAAAAAATGGGCGCAGGATCATAATCTGCCGTTGCAGGATATGCGAACCTTTATTGGGGAGGACTATAAGGGCGCAAGGGCATTCGGTATCTATAAGGATGAACAGACCGGAAAATTTATCGTATACAAAAATAAAGACGATGGAACACGTGCCGTCCGTTATGAGGGAACAGATGAAGCGTATGCGGTAAACGAGCTTTATATGAAAATGAAAGAGCGTGTTGCCGTTCAGAAGTCGCACCAGAAGGGAGGCGGAGCGCCTCAGGGGGCAGGCGGTCGGTCTACCTCTGGCAAAAAGGGGCTGCGCTATTTCCTTTTTTCCAATCTGTATCTGGTTGTGATCCTGGTCGTGATTGTGGGAATTGCCTTATGGGCTGCATCGGGAACTTCGACGGGCTACTATTATTATGATGACACGCCGTATTATTACCAGAACGCTAACGACAGCTGGTATGAGTATGACTATTATACGGACTCCTGGATGAATACGGTGCCGAGCAGCACCCTTACGGAAAATGCGGATGATTATTACGACGGTTCCAGCTATTCCTATGATTCGGATTATTCAGACTTTTCCGATTCACAGTATTATGAAGAGTCGGACAGCAGCAACTGGAGCTCAGACAGTGATTGGGATTCTGACAGCAGCTGGGATTCCGGGAGCGACTGGGACAGCGGATATGATGACTGGGGCAGCGACTGGTAAATTGCAGGAGCTACATAAGAAAGGATTGTTCGATATGGCGGCATGGAAAGAAAAATGTCTGGCAGTTTTTGATCATATTACGGAGTGTATGGCGCCGATCATACCTATCCTGCTGGCAGGCGGTATTCTGAAAATGATAGTGATGCTTCTGCAAAATCTGTCGATCTTGTCGGGAAGTACGGAAGTGATCCTGTCGGCGATCGCGACGGCACCGTTCTATTTTCTGCCGGTGATGGTAGCTTATACGGCGGCAAAGCATTTTCAGACGGAACCGCTGTTTGCGATCGTCAGCGTATGCGTCATGCTTCTGCCGGAATTTACAGAGCTGATGGAAAGCGGGGAGAGAGTGACCTTTGTCGGGATCCCGGTAATCTCTGCGACCTATGCGTACAGCGTCATTCCGGTCATTCTTCTGGTCTACTGTATGTCAAAGATTACGACATTCCTGAAGCGATATATCAAAGAAAGCCTGCAGCCGTATTTCCTGGCGGTATGCGTGATCTTTCTCACCGCTCTTCTGGGGATTCTGGTGATCCAGCCGGTGGTCAGTCTTTTGAGCGGATGGCTGGCAGATGGATTGAATACGTTGCAGTTACATGCACCGGTTGTCGCATGGGCGATCCTCGCGGGACTGACTACATTTCTGGTATCGATGGGGATGCACTGGATCTTTATCACCATTGCGATCACGCAGATCGGGCTGACCGGGGCTGATTATGGGATCATGGTTGCGTTTCTGATATCCAATATGTCGCTTGCCGGCTGTGATCTGGGTGTGCTTATCCGGACAAAAAGCAGGGAGCGCAGGTCTATGTCGCTCAGCGCAATGCTGACGGCGTTGATACCGGGAATCGCGGAGCCGTCTATTTTCGGGATCTGTTTTAAGGAGAGGACTCCATTGATCGGCAACGTGCTGGGATGTATGATCGCCGGGGCGCTGCAGGGGATCATTACCGTGCGCTGTTATATTTTTTCCTTCCCAAGTATTCCGGCGATCCTGATGTATTACAGCGCTGACGAGCCGATAAATATAGGGAAGGCAGTTCTTGTGGGATGCGTTTCTTTTATGGCAAGTTTTCTGATCACAGCGGCGATCTACCGCGATCGGGAAGAGAGCGTAACGGCGGTGTAGAGAAACGGGCAGGGACGCGGACTGGAAAGCGGGACAGATATATGAAGAAAATAATGTTTTTTGTGGGAGACATAGAGACGCAGGGGTATTTTTCATTGCAGTTAGCCGATGCGATGAAACAGATGGGGCATGACGTTTTTGTATTTGATCTGAGCAAGCCCTGGGCAAGTACCCAGAAGTTTTTCCGGGAATTTTTTGAGAAGGGAAATACGGTTCTCATCAATTTTAATTTTCACGGGATGAGCGGAGAGGACTATTTTCTGGATGAAAACGGCAGATCCATGTGGGAGGCACTGGAGATTCCAAGCTATAATATTGTGGTAGACCATCCGATGTATTATCATCATTTTCTGGAAAAGGTGCCGCCTAATTACCATCACATCAGCATTGATCGGAACCATGAGAAATATATGCGCAGGTTCTTCCCGGAGATTGAAAACGGGCCTTTCCTGCCGCTTGCCGGAACGCAGCTTTATCCGGACCGGACGAACGTACCGATCGCCTGCCGCAGGTATGACGTTATCATGGTTGGAAATTATTGTATTCCCCAAACCTTTGAAAAATATATTACGAGAATTGACGATGAGTACACGGCGTTCTACTATGGAATGATAGACGAACTGTTTGCAAAGCCTTGGAGAACGGTGGAGGATGTGGCGGAGGAGCATCTACGGCGGGAACTCGGGGAGATCCCGGAGGAGGAGCTGAAGAAGGCGATGGCGTCGCTGACATTTATCGACCTCTACGTGCGCTACACGTTCCGCGGGAGAGCGGTGCAGGAGCTGGCTGATGCGGGAATCAAGGTGTATATGTTTGGAGACGGCTGGGACAGGCTGGAGTGTAAGCACCCGGAAAATCTGGTTCTCATGAATAATCTGGATTCGGAGGGGTGTCTGAAAAAACTGCGGCAGACCAAACTGTCGCTGAACGTGATGCCGTGGTTTAAGGACGGCGCGCATGACCGGATTTTTAACACGATGCTGAACGGTGCGGTCTGCCTGACAGACAGCAGCAGATACCTTGACGACATTCTGGAGGATCAGAAGAACAGCGCCGTCTATTCTCTTTCGGAGATGGACAAGCTGCCGGAGATCGCAGAAGCGCTTCTGGCGGATACGGACAGGATGCAGGAGATCGCCGATGCGGGCTATGCGGTTTCGACGTCGAAACATACCTGGGCACACCGGGCAGAAACACTTCATAGACTGATCGAAGGAGAGCGTGTGTAGGAGACAGGAAATACAGTTGTAAGACGGGAAATTCCAGGATTGCAGGGTCGGTGATCGGCGCGCAGGCGGGCAGGTATATTGCTTTTGACAGTACCGGGATCGATTTTTCCATGACGGCGCTTTTTATCGTTATCATGGCGGTTCTGGTGGTATACTGTTTCCGCAACATAGATTTTCAGAGCACATCCCATTTCCTTCCGGCGCTGCTTGCCGGAGCGTTGGTGGCAGGACTGCATTTCTGGAAGAAAAATATCCTGCTCAGCATCGGGATGGGAACGGTTTGTTATATGATATTGATCCAGCTTGTTTTTGTATAAAAGCCTCGAAAAAGCGGCGTTATGCGGCGCTGGGAAACGATCCGGGGCGCAGACAGAATGGAGATGCAGAAAATGTTCAGAGATCGAAGAGAAAGACGCAGACAAAGGATTAGGAAGCTTTATAACAGGTACAAGAGGATGCACAAGCTGCTCCGGCATTACGGGCAGGATATTCTGGATTCGGAGAATTTCAAGAGCACAAAGGGGCATCTGCAGCATGGCAATATGACCGTGCACAATCACTGCATGGATGTGGCGAGATACAGCCTGCTGATCAATAAAAAGCTCCAAGTGAACTGCAATAAGAGGGATCTGATCCGCGGGGCGCTGCTGCACGATTATTTTCTCTATGACTGGCACGATAAGGAAGCGTTGGCGAACCGCCAGCGTCTGCACGGGTTTCATCATCCGGTGACGGCCCTGCACAATGCGGAGAAGGAATTCCGGCTGAACAACAGACAGCGCGACATTATCAGAAAGCATATGTGGCCTCTTTCGGTCGTGCCGCCGATGTGCCGGGAGGCATGGGTGGTGACGGCCGCAGATAAATACTGTTCACTGATGGAGACGCTCAAGCTGCACAAGGGACATGGAAAACAGCTGCCAAATGGAGTTTAAATGAATCTTAATGGGAATAAAAACGGGCAAAGACAGGGATTGTATGAGTTGCTGCGAAAATATGCGGAGAGCGACTATTATCCCTGCCATATGCCGGGACATAAGAGGAACCCGCAGGCGGGAGAGATGGCGGATTTCTGTCATATAGATATTACGGAGATAGACGGCTTTGACAATCTGCACGAGCCGGAAGGGATTCTGCACGAAGCGCAGCAGAGAGCCGGATGGCTGTACGGGTGCGAAGAGACATTCTATCTGGTGAATGGGAGTACGGCGGGCGTTCAGGCGGCGATCCTGACGGCGACAAAGCCGGGAGAGGAGCTTCTGATCTCGCGGGGGTGCCACAAGTCGGTGTACCACAGCGCCATTCTCCAGGGGCTTGCGCTGCATTATCTGCCGACTCACCGGATAGAAGAGTACGATATCTGCGACGCGCCGAGGGTAGAGGATGTGGAACGGATGCTGGAAGAGCATCCACAGGTGCGGGCGGTTATCATCACATCGCCCACCTACGAGGGAATTCTGGCGGATGTGTCGGCGATTGCCGCACTTGTGCACCGTAAAAACAAAATTTTGATCGTCGATGAAGCGCACGGAGCGCACCTGAAACCGGAGCTTTGCCTGACGGGGACTTGCGCGGCGTTACTGGACGGCGAGCAGCCGCAGGACGCTATCTCGGCAGGGGCGGATCTGGTGATCCACAGCCTGCACAAGACGCTGCCCTCAATGACGCAGACAGCGCTCCTGCACGTGAATGGAGAGAGGGTCGACCGCCTGCGGCTCAGGAAATACCTTGTCATGCTGCAGAGCAGCAGTCCGTCCTATGTTTTAATGGCGAGTATGGATTCGTGTATCGCCTATCTGGAAAATCAGGGAGCGGAGGACTTTCTTCGGCTGAAGGAGAGATATGCAGTTTTCTGCGAGCAGACCAAAGCGTGCCGCCATATCCGGATCGGGAGCTTATCGCAGGTGCAGGGAAAAGGGTATGGTCTGGCGGGCTGGGATATCGGAAAGCTGGTCATCTCCGTGAAAGATACGGAAATGAGCGGACAGGAGCTGTACGATACGCTGCGCGAGCGCTACCATTTGCAGATGGAAATGGCTGCCGATACCTACGTGCTTGCGATGATGACGATCCTGGATACCGCAGAAGGATGGAAGAGATTGGCGGACGCATTGACAGAGATCGACGCTAAAATAAAGCAGAGGGAAGGCAGGGAGCAGCGGACGGAGATAAGGCTGTACGGTGGAGAGCTGCCGGAGGTGCTGAGGACGCCGGCAGAGGCTTTTCATGCAAAAAAAGAGCAGACGGCGCTTGAGGATGCGGTTGGACGGATCGCCGGGGATTTTGTGAATCTGTATCCGCCGGGGATTCCTTTCCTTGTGCCGGGAGAGCGGATTGACGTCGCTTTGGTGGAAAAGGTGAGGAGCTGTCTTTCCATGGGACTGCACGTGCAGGGCGTGACCAGAGAGGGGAAAATCTGGGTTGTGGCGCCGTAAGGAATCGCACGGGACGGTTCCCGGAAGAAGAAAAAATTGAAATTCCCATGGAAATATGGCATGATAGAAGAAGCGTAAAGAATTTTGGACAGGTAACGGAGTATGGGCAAAATAATCTGCCTGATGGGGAAAAGTTCATCGGGAAAAGATACCATTTTTAAAAGAATAATGGACGAAGACAGATTTTCTCTGAGGACGATCGTACCCTATACGACCCGGCCGATCCGTGCGGGAGAACGCGACGGGGTGGAATATCACTTTACCGACGAGGCGGGCTATCAGACGCTTCTTGCGGACGGGAAGGTCATTGAAGGAAGGGCGTACCATACCTGTCTTGGGCTGTGGCGGTATTTTACCGTGGCAGATGAAGAGATCGATCCGGAAAACCATTCCTATCTTGTGATCGGAACGCTGGAATCCTACGTTCAGCTCCGGCGGTATTACGGGACGGAGAAGGTGCTGCCGGTTATGATAGAGCTGGACGACGGGGAGAGATTGCAGAGAGCGCTCGACCGGGAGCGGTCGCAGCATGAGCCGAAGTATGAGGAGATGTGCCGCCGGTTTCTGGCCGACGCGGAGGATTTTGCGGCAGACAGGATAGAGAGCGCCGGGATCGACAGGTGCTTTTACAATGGCGATCTGACAAAGTGTCTGACAGAGATCTATGCGTATCTGCAGGAAAATCTGTAGACAGCAGGCAGAAGAGAGAGTGCGGAAAAAAGGGGGTGACAGGAGTGGAGATCAAAGTAAATCAGACACAGCAGCCGATGCCGGTAGAGCAGACGCAGCAGGCGCAGGAAACGGATGGTACTTTCAAATTTACTCTTGTCAGCAGGATAGAGGAGCAGGATCTGCAGACGGCTCTTACCGGGATGATGGAGGAGATCACAAGGCAGGGGGACAAGCTGGCCAAGCGACGGGATATCAAGGATATGAAGCGGTATCGCGCGCTGATCAAGGATTTTATGAATGAGATCGTGAATCGTTCCCACGCGTTTTCGAGGGAAAATTTCCTCGACCGGAAGGGCAGGCACCGCGTATATGGGATCATAAGACTGATCGATCAGAATCTGGACGAGCTGGCGCAGGAGCTGGTGAAGGATGAAAAGGATAATCTGGCGATCCTGAGCAAGATCGGGGAGATCCGGGGGCTTTTGCTGGATATTTTCACGTAAGAGCGCTGTGCGCGGGGAAAGGCCGGATTGTGACGGCGGTAAATTGGGAGAACAGGTGAGGTTGATAGATGGCTACTTTTAAGGACATTATCGGACAGGAACAGCTCAAGGAGCATTTACAGAACGCGATCGCGATGAATAAGGTATCACACGCATATATCATCAACGGAGAGAGAAGCTCCGGCAAGGAGTTTGTGGCGAAGATCTTTGCCATGACGCTTCAGTGCGAAAAGGGAGGAACGGAGCCCTGCGGAGAATGTCATTCCTGCAAACAGGCGATGAGCCAGAACCAGCCGGACATCATCTTTGTTTCGCATGAGAAGCCGAACAGTATCGGCGTGGAGGATATCCGGAACCAGATCAACAATGATATCGGGATCAAGCCTTACAGCAGCCCGCGCAAGATCTATATTATGAATGAGGGCGAGAAGATGACGGTGCAGGCGCAGAACGCGCTGCTCAAGACACTGGAGGAGCCGCCGGAATATGCGGTGATCCTGATCCTCACGACCAATGTAGACGCATTTCTGCCTACGATCCTGAGCCGCTGCGTGGTGTTGAATATGAAACCAGTGGCAGACGAGCTGGTGAAGAAATATCTGATGAGCGAGCTGCATGTGCCGGATTACAAGGCGAATATCTGCGTTGCGTTTGCCAGAGGAAACATCGGCAAGGCAAAGCTCCTGGCAAGCAGCGAGGAGTTTGAAAAAGTAAAGGAAGAGGCGATCACGCTTGTCAAGTATATCAACGATATGGAGACGAACGAGATCGTAAAGGCGATCAAAAAGATTTCAGAGTACAAGCTGGATGTAAACGATTATCTGGACATCCTTTCCGTGTGGTACCGCGACGTACTTTTATATAAGGCGACCAGGGATGTCAACAGCCTTATTTTCCGGGATGAGCTGCAGCAGATCATCCGCGTGGCTGACCGGAGTACCTACGAGGGAATTGAGAATATCGTCAATGCGCTGGAGCAGGCGAAGAGAAGATTACAGGCGAACGTAAACTTTGATCTGACGATGGAGCTGCTGCTCCTTACGATCAAGGAAAATTAGGATAACGCCGCACGGAAGATGCGGGAAATGGGATTTATGGAGGTTGATAGATTATGATAAAGGTAATAGGCGTGCGGTTTCGTACCGCCGGAAAGATATATTATTTTGCGCCCGGAAAGCACTCGGTAAAAAGAGGAGATCACGTCATCGTGGAGACGGCTAGAGGCATTGAGTACGGAACGGTTGTATGCAGTCCGAAGGAAGTGGAGGATGACAAGGTATTCCAGCCGCTAAAGCCGGTCCTGCGTGTTGCCAACGCGAAGGACGACGAGCAGGAAGCAGCCAACAAGCAGAAGGAGAAAGAGGCGTTTAAGATCTGTCTGGAGAAGATCCGTAAGCATAATCTGCAGATGAAGCTGATCGATGCAGAATACACCTTTGACAACAATAAGGTTCTCTTTTATTTTACGGCGGATGGGCGGATTGACTTCCGTGAGCTGGTCAAGGATCTGGCGGCGGTGTTCAAGACCAGGATCGAGCTGCGGCAGATCGGTGTGCGGGACGAGACGAAGATCGTCGGCGGTATTGGCATCTGCGGGCGTGCGCTCTGCTGCCACACCTACCTGTCCGATTTCGTTCCGGTGTCGATCAAGATGGCGAAGGAGCAGAATCTTTCGCTGAATCCGACGAAGATCTCCGGCGTGTGCGGGAGACTGATGTGCTGTCTGAAAAATGAGGAGGACACGTACGAGGAGCTGAACCGGAGACTGCCGAACGTAGGCGATTATGTGACGACGGATGACGGCTTAAAGGGCGAGGTACACAGTGTAAATGTTCTCCGCCAGCTTGTCAAGGTAGTCGTGGATGTGAACGACGAGAAGGAAATCCAGGAGTACAGGGTGGAGCAGCTCCGCTTTAAGAGAAAGCATAACAAGAACCGCAAGATGGATGTGAATGAGGCGGATCTGAAAGAGCTGGAAAAAATGGAGAAGCAGGATACCAAAAAGTCGAACCTCGACGACAATTAGGCGGACGGGGCTGAAAGAGAGCCATGATACTAAAGGAAAATGAGAGAATCGATGATTTAGAGCGGAACGGATACCGGATCATTCAGGATCCGGAGCGTTTCTGCTTTGGAATGGACGCTGTGCTCCTGTCCGGCTTTGCAAGGGTAAAGGACGGCGCAAGCGTGCTGGATCTCGGTACGGGAACGGGGATCATCCCGATCCTGCTGGAGGCAAAGACCGGGGCGGCGCATCTCACCGGGCTGGAGATCCAGCCGGACAGTGCGGATATGGCAAGGAGAAGCGTTGCACTGAATGGCCTGGAGGACAAAATCGATATTGTTACGGGAGATATAAAGGAGGCAGGAAGTCTTTTTGACGCTGCTTCCTTTGATGTCATTACCTGCAATCCGCCGTATATGATCGGAAAGCACGGGATCGCGAATCCACAGGACGCAAAGGCGATCGCAAGGCATGAGATCCTTTGTACGCTGGAGGACGTGATCTCGCAGACGGCAAGACTGCTGAAGCCGGGGGGAAATTTCTATCTGGTGCACAGACCGTTCCGGCTGGCAGAGATCATGGTGCTCCTGAGTAAGTATAAGCTGGAGCCTAAGCGGATGCAGCTGGTCTATCCCTATGTCGACAAGGAGCCGAATATGGTTCTGCTCGAGGCAAACAGGGGAGGACGGCCGCGTATGACGGTGGAGAAGCCGCTGATCGTATATCAGAAACCAGGCGTTTACATGCCGGAGATCTACGATATTTATGGATATTAAAAGCGATGAGATGATAGATACAGGAAAGGGAAAACGCAGGATGGCGGGAATGTTGTATTTGTGCGCGACGCCGATCGGAAATCTGGGGGACATGACGCCACGGGTGATCGAGACGCTTCGCAGCGTGGATCTGATAGCGGCGGAGGATACCAGAAACAGTGTGAAACTTCTGAACCACTTTGAAATAAAGACTTCTATGACCAGCTATCACGAATATAATAAAATGGAAAAGGCAGATGTGCTGGTGGCGCAGATGCAGCAGGGCAAGAACGTGGCGCTGATCACCGACGCGGGAACGCCGGCGATCTCGGATCCGGGAGAAGTGCTGGTGGCGAAATGCCATGAGGCCGGGATAACCGTAACATCGTTGCCCGGACCGGCGGCGTGTATCACGGCGCTGACGCTGTCGGGGCTGTGCACCAGAAGGTTTTGTTTTGAAGCATTTCTGCCGGCTGACAAGAAGGAAAAGGCACAGATACTGGAGGAGCTGAAGGAGGAATCGCGCACGATCATCCTCTACGAAGCGCCACATCATCTGGTCAGGACGCTTCAGGAACTGTATGAGGCGCTTGGAAACAGAAGGATCACTCTTTGCAGGGAGCTGACAAAGAAGTTTGAGACGATCCTGCCGACGACACTGGAAGAGGCGCTTGTAAAGTACGACAGCGAAGAACCGAGAGGGGAATATGTGCTGGTCATCGAGGGCAAGAGCTTTGAAGAGAAGAGAGAGGAAGCCCGTCAGGCATGGCAGAGCATGAGCATAGAGGAGCATATGGCATATTACGAGAAGGAGGGGATGGATGAGAAGAGCGCGATGAAGCAGGTCGCGAAGGACAGAGGGGTATCAAAGAGAGATATTTATCAGCATTTGCTGCAAGCGGATTGACAAAACGCGAAGAATCCGAAAAAATAAGGTTGACAAACAAAGAAACAGACCATATACTTTGAAAGTCGGATAAATTGACTGAAGAGGACCATGAGGGAATCAATAGATAGGAATTGTTGAGAGAAAGGATAAAAGGAGACTAGGACAATGTTGGAAAGAGTTATTGAGATCATTCAGGAGCAGTTAAATTTAGATGGCGTGGAGATTACAGAGGATTCTTCCTTTAAGGACGATCTGGGAGCAGATTCCCTGGACCTGTTCGAGCTGGTTATGGCGTTTGAGGAAGAGTACGGAGTAGAGATCCCTTCCGAGGATCTGGAGCAGCTTACCACAGTGGGCGCTGTAATTGAGTATATGAAGAGCAGAGGCGTAGAGGCATAAGAGCTTTACTGTCTTGCATAGTGGAAAATGATGGGGAGAGCTTTGGTGGGCTCTCCCTTTGTGATAGGTGCACAGGATAGGGGAAAGCCCGGAAAGGCAGGAGTTTATATGAAATATCTGATCGTAGTGGATATGCAGAAGGACTTTATTGACGGAGCGCTTGGTACGAAGGAAGCGCAGGCGATCGTTCCGAACGTCCGGAAAAAGATCGAAGAGTTTGACGGGGAAGTGATCTTTACCAGAGACACGCATCACAAAGATTATCTTTCCACACAGGAGGGAAGGAATCTCCCGGTAGAGCACTGTATTGAGGGAACCGCCGGATGGGAGATTGATAAGAGCCTGCAGCCTTTCTGCAAAGGACTGGTTGTGAACAAACCGACCTTCGGCAGCATGGCGCTGGCAGAAGAGATCTGGGAGAGAGGAGATGCGCAGGAGATCACGCTGGTGGGTCTGTGCACGGACATCTGTGTCATCAGCAATGCGATGCTGCTCAAGGCGGCAATGCCGGAGGTGCCGATCATCGTGGACCGTGCCTGCTGCGCCGGAGTCACGCCACAGAGCCACGAGAACGCGCTGGAGGCGATGAAGATGTGCCAGATCACGATCGTCTGACAGAGAAAACCTGCCTGCCGCGCCGGTCGGGATGACAGCAAGAGGATTTTGAGAGGAAATTTGGATGTGACGGAGATACAGAGAAGCCTGTTTGCATTGCAGGATGAAGAGTACAGGAAATTTAATTCCGGACTGTTGCCGACGGTCGATCCGGAGACAATGATCGGTGTGCGCACGCCCGCACTCAGAAAGCTGGCAAAGCAGCTTGTCAGAGAACCGGGCGCCGGGAGCTTTTTGCAGGAACTGCCGCATAGTTATTTCGAGGAAAACTGCCTGCACGCGTTTATGCTGGAGTCCATTAAAGATTTTGACGAGTGTGTACAGGCGCTCGACCGGTTTCTGCCGTATGTGGATAACTGGATGACCTGCGATCTGATGTCGCCTAAGGTTTTGGGCACACATCCGCAGGAGCTTCTGGAAAAGACAGAGGAGTGGCTTGCCTCGGGGGAAACCTACACGATACGTTACGGGGTCAATATGCTGATGAAGCATTTTCTCAGGGAGCGGTTTTGTCCCGAATATCTGGAGATGGTTGCAAAGCTGGAGACACAGGAGTATTATGTTCAGATGGTGATCGCCTGGTTTTTTGCGACAGCGCTGACCTATCAGTATGAGGCAGCCGTGGAGTATCTGGAAAAAGAAAGGCTGGAGGGATGGATCCACAATAAGTCGATACAAAAGGCGATCGAGAGCCGTCAGATACCGGATGAGAGAAAGGCGTATCTGCGCATGCTGCGCCGGAAGAAGCAGTAAAGGCGGATGGAAGTGCTTTTGGAGAAACGCAGCTTCGAAAGGGCAGCAGGAGAACGGAGAGCAGAAGAAGGGAACAGGAGCAGATGGAAAATTTGGAGATAACCGTGGGTGAGCTTTCCCATTTAGGGAAGAAAACCTATAGGATAATAGATGTACGTGACGAAATGGCATATTCTTTCGGGCATATCCCGGAGGCGGTGTCCGTGCCGATAGAGAAGCTGGAGAGCTGGGAGCCGGAGGATGCGGGGAAGAAGTTTGTCGTCTGCTGTCAGAAGGGAGAACTGAGCCTGGAGGCAGCCGCGATGCTCAGAGAGCGGGGACTGGATGCAGTGTCTTTGCAGGGCGGCTATCTGGGATGGATCATGGAGAGCATGCAGGAGGACAAGCCGCAGTATGTGGATGCGGAGGAGAGTCTGCGCAAGAGGTTCCGGAAAAGTATCTGGTGCAAGTTTACCAGAGCGATCCGGGAATACGATCTGGTGCAGGAGGGCGATAAGATCGCGGTCTGTATCTCCGGCGGAAAGGATTCGATGCTGATGGCGAAGCTGTTCCAGGAGCTCAAGCGCCACAACAAATTTCCGTTCGAGCTGGTTTTTCTGGTGATGGATCCCGGATATAGTCCGGAAAACCGTCAGGTGATTGAGTCCAATGCGAAGAAACTGAATATCCCGATCACTATCTTTGAATCCGACATTTTTGAATCGGTATTCACGGTGGAGAAGTCGCCGTGCTATCTGTGCGCCCGTATGCGCCGGGGATATCTTTACAGCAAGGCGAAGGAGCTGGGGTGCAATAAGATCGCGCTTGGCCATCACTACGATGACGTCATAGAGACGATCCTGATGGCGATGCTGTACGGAGCGCAGATCCAGACGATGATGCCCAAGCTGCACAGCACGAACTTTGAAGGGATGGAGCTGATCCGTCCGATGTACCTGATCCGCGAGGATGATATAAAAAAATGGCGCGATTATAATAAACTGTATTTTATCCAGTGTGCCTGCAAGTTCACGGAGACTTGCTCTTCCTGCCGCGACGACGGGCAGAGCAAGTCCAAGCGGCTGGAGGTAAAGAACCTGATCCGGGAGCTGAAAAAGACCAATCCGTTTGTCGAGGGAAATATTTTCAAGAGCGTGGAGAACGTCAGCCTGAACACGCTGATCGCCTACAAAAAGGATGGCGTGCGGCACCACTTCTTAGATGATTATGACGATTATAAAGGATGATTTTTAAGAGGGAGAAAAAATATGCTCAATCAATTTTCCAGAACCCAGCTTCTTCTGGGTGCAGATAATATGGAGCGGCTGAAAAATGCCAAAGTTGCCGTCTTTGGGATCGGCGGCGTCGGAGGCTATACGGTGGAGGCACTTGTCCGCAGCGGGGTTGGTTCGTTTGTGCTGGTGGACGACGACAAGGTGTGCCTCACCAATCTGAACCGCCAGATCATTGCGACCCGCAAGACGGTCGGAAAATATAAGGTTGAGGTCATGCGGGATCGGATCCTGGAGATCAACCCGGATGCGCAGGTAGAGATCCGGCAGTGCTTTTACCTTCCGGAAAATGCGGATGAGTTCGACTTCAGCGAGTATTCCTATGTGGTCGACGCCGTGGACACGGTGACGGCTAAGATAGAGATCATTCTGCGCGCAAAGGAGTGTGGGGTGCCGGTGATAAGCTGTATGGGCGCCGGAAATAAACTGGATCCGACGCAGTTTCGCGTGGCGGACATCTATAAGACGACGATGTGTCCGCTGGCCAAGGTGATGCGGCGGGAGCTGAAAAAGCGGGGCGTAAAAAAGCTCAAGGTGGTGTATTCCACGGAACCGGCGAGAAAGCCGCTTGAGGATATGGAGAGCAGCTGCCGCAATCACTGCATCTGCCCGCCGGGAGCCGTTCACAAGTGCACGGAAAGAAGGGCGATTCCCGGAAGCGTGTCCTTTGTCCCCTCGGTGGCAGGTCTGATCCTGGCGGGAGAGATCGTCAAGGATCTGAGCGTTTTTCCACAGGAGCAGGAAACGGCAAAGGGGCAGGGGAAAAGTTCTGTAAGGAAGAATGAAGGCATAGAATAGGGTAAGGCAGAGCGGAGATGACGATGCTCGGAAGCGGAGAATATCTATGCTGAATTATATCTGGGCACTGATGATCCTGATCGGTGTAGTGTACGGGGCGATTACCGGGAAAATGGCGGATGTGACGAATGCAGCGCTGGATTCGGCGGGGGATGCTGTCTCGCTGTGCATCACGATGATCGGGGTGATGGCTCTGTGGGTCGGTCTTATGGAGATCGCGCAGAAGTCGGGACTGATCGCAAAGATGACGAGAGGGATCCAGCCTTTTATCACGTTTCTCTTTCCGCGGATTCCGCAGGGGCATATTGCGCGCGAGTATATTGCCACGAATCTGATCGCAAATATCCTGGGACTTGGCTGGGCGTGTACGCCGGCGGGACTCAAGGCGATGGAGGCGCTCGCGGATCTGGAAAGAGAGCGGGGGAACGAGGAGTATCTGGAGGAGGACAGGATGAACCCGGCGCGGGCAGATCGGAAACGGCAGGTATCGGCAAGCGATGAGATGTGCACTTTTCTTATTCTGAACATCTCCTCTCTCCAGCTGATCCCGGTCAATATGATCGCGTACCGCAGCCAGTATGGGAGCGTGAACCCTGCGGGGATCATCGCACCGTCGATCGCGGCGACGTTCCTGAGTACGGTTGTGGCGATCGTCTACTGTAAGGCGGTAACTCATAAAAGAACGAGAAACCTGTGATGAGAATCGCAGGTTTTCCTGTGCAACAGGGTATTCCGGGCGGCGTATTCACCGGATAACGGCAATCGGGGCAGTAGCTGTATTTTTCATGTGTTTTCTGCAAAAGCCGCCATTGTCGTGAAAGCCGCTTTATGATACCATAGTAAGGAAGGCATATTGCAAGAAGAGACGTTGGAGGGATACGTATGAAATATGATGTGATTATTATCGGCGCCGGACCGGGAGGTATTTTTACGGCCTATGAGCTGGTGCAGAAGGATAAGAATCTGAAGATTGCTGTCTTTGAGTCGGGACACGCCCTGCATCAGAGACATTGTCCGATCGATGGAGACAAGATCAAGAACTGTATCAATTGTAAGAGCTGCTCGATCATGAGCGGATTCGGTGGAGCGGGCGCTTTTTCCGATGGAAAATATAACATCACGAACGATTTCGGAGGCACGCTGTACGAGCATGTGGGAAAGAAACGTGCGATCGAGCTGATGAAGTACGTGGATGAGATCAACATGAAGTATGGCGGGGAAGGAACCAAGCTGTATTCTACGGCGGGAAGTCATTTCAAGAAGCTGTGCCTGCAGAATAAGCTGAATCTTCTCGATGCTTCGGTGCGTCATCTGGGAACGGACATTAACTATGTGGTTCTGGAAAATCTGTATGCAGAGCTTAAGGATAAGGTTACTTTTTACTTTGACACGATGGTACAGAGCGTGGAGCGTCTGGAAAAGGGATACCGTGTATGTTGTGAGAAGGAATCTTATGAGTGTGACAAATGCGTGGTTTCCGTCGGCAGAAGCGGCAGCAAGTGGATGGAGAAGGTCTGCAGGGAGCTGGATATCGAGACGAAGTCGAACCGCGTGGACATTGGTGTGCGTGTAGAGCTTCCGGCGGTTATTTTCTCACATCTGACGGATGAACTGTATGAAAGTAAGATCGTGTACCGGACGGAAAAGTTCGAAGATAATGTCAGGACGTTCTGTATGAACCCGCACGGGATCGTGGTAAATGAAAATACGAACGGGATCGTGACGGTAAACGGGCACAGTTATGAAGGTGCGGATAAACAGACGGAGAATACGAACTTCGCTCTTTTGGTGGCAAAGCATTTTTCGGAACCCTTCAAGGACAGCAACGGTTATGGAGAGAGTATTGCGAGACTTTCGAATATGCTGGGCGGAGGCGTTATCGTGCAGCGGTTTGGTGATCTGGTGAGAGGACGCCGAAGCAACACGAAGCGTATACAGGAAGGTCTGGTAGAGCCTACGCTGTCTGCTACGCCGGGCGATCTGAGTCTGGTGCTTCCCAAGCGTATTCTGGACGGTATTATCGAGATGATCTATGCGCTCGACAAGATCGCGCCCGGAACAGCCAACGACGACACGCTGCTCTATGGAGTGGAGGTCAAGTTCTATAACATGGAGGTTGCGATCGACGAGAGACTTCAGACTAAATATGAAGGTTTGTATATCATAGGCGATGGAAGCGGAGTGACCCATTCACTGTCCCATGCATCCGCCAGCGGCGTGCATGTGGCGAGAGATATTCTGCAAGACGCCGAATAGTTAAACATAATTGGCAAAGTCCCGGAATAGGTATTATTAAAGAATACAGTTCCGGGATTTTTTATGGCTGCGGTTTTATCGAATATATCCAACATTATCATTCCTGTTATCATTTTCTACATCATTGCTTATGGACTTACGGCCAGATGCAATGTCTACGAAGACTTTATCAAGGGTGCAAAAGACGGGTTTCACACAGTGATCCAGATCATGCCGACGCTGATCGGACTGATGGTGGCAGTCGGCGTGCTGCGCGCGTCAGGATTTCTGGATTTTCTGGGCAGGCTGGTATCCGGGCTGACGCAGAAGATCGGTATATCGCCGGAGCTGGTTCCCGTGATCCTGATCAAGATGTTTTCCTCTTCGGCTGCGACGGGGCTGGTGCTGGATATTTTTAAAAACCACGGACCCGACTCGCTGGTCGGTCTGACCACATCGATCATGATGAGCTGCACGGAGACGATCTTTTACACTATGAGCGTTTACTTCCTGGCGGCGAAGGTGACAAAGACCAGATACACGCTGAAAGGAGCGCTCCTGTCCACAGCGGTCGGGGTTGCGGCAAGTATTTTTCTCGCGAGAGTCATGATACCATAAGAAAACGGCATCCGTTTCGGGATGCCGTTTTCTGTGTGAGAAGGATAGAAATGTGTTTATCAAATATATGTCAACAGTGCATCGGCGAAAGATGCAGCTGTTATGGTTAGTCGAAGCCGTTCGACACCAAATCAGCACCGGCGACTCCTTTGAACAATTATTACTATAAGGGGGAATTGTGAATCAGATGTGTCAAAATTCGAAAGAAAAAAGAAAGAAATCATAAAATAAAAGTTTATAATTTCTATGTCCGGGGCAGATACGATGTACCATGGGGCAAGGCTGGACGTCTATATTGAAGAGTCGGCTGAAGGTGGAAAGGGAGAAGGGGCAACAGATATTGTGGAGGAGGCTGTTTACGATATAGAGCCGGAACAGAATGAAAATAAGCTGGCCGTGAGAGCGCTGCCAGGGCGGGTACGATTTTACCATGCAAAGATTGACGCAGAAGCGTTGAAAACAGGAGAAAGTTATGATATGCTGAAAAAGGTATATGTCATTTTTATCATGCCGTTTGATCCCTTTGGATGTGACAGAATGATATAAGAATTTCAAATGAATTTCTGAGAGGAGAACGACTATGGACAATAAGCAATGGCTATCAACGCCGCCGATGGGGTGGAACAGTTACGACTATTATGACACAACGGTCACAGAGGAGCAGGTGAAAGCGGACGCAAGGTATATGGCGGAGCACCTGAAAGAATTCGGATGGGAGTACATTGTCATTGATATTGAGTGGTACTCCAACGATGCAGGAACAAAGAGAGATCAGTACCAGTACATACCCTTTGGGGATGATGAGATGGATGAATATGGACGGTTCCAGCCGGCGCCCGGGAGATTCCCTTCATCGGCCGGCGGCAGGGGATTCGGGCCGCTTGCCGCATATGTGCATGATCTTGGATTGAAATTCGGTATCCATATCATGAGGGGAATCCCTCGCGAGGCGGCGCACCGGCATTGCAGGATAGCAGGCATCAATGTGACGGCAGATGTTGTGGCCGATCCGGCTTCGATCTGCGGCTGGAATCCGGATATGTACGGCGTCAGACCAACCCCGGAAGGACAGGCATATTACGATTCATTGATAGCCATGTATGCGGACTGGGGTGTCGATTATATCAAGTGCGACGATATCTGCGACAGCTGGATCTACCGGGACATTCCGGTGATGCCTTTTTCCGGGTGGGAGGAGACAAGGATGATCCACCGCGCGATCGAAAAGTGCGGAAGGAATATCGTGCTGAGCCTGTCGCCCGGACCTGCGCATATTGACCGGGCGTGGGAGTATGCGCAGAACGCAAATATGTGGCGGATCACGGACGATCTCTGGGATAAGTGGGAGGACGTGAAAAATATGTTCTGGCGCTGCGAGCTTTGGCAGGATCATGTTGCCGCAGGATGCTTCCCGGACTGTGATATGCTTCCGCTCGGCAAGCTCGGAAAGGGCTTTGGGCATGAGTGGGAGTGCCGCCTGACGAAGGAGGAGCAAAAGACCATGCTCACGCTCTGGTGTATGTTCCGCTCGCCGCTGATGATCGGAACAGAGCTGACCACACTGGATGAATGGACTTACCAGCTATTGACTAACAGAGATCTCCTCGCACTTATGGGGGCAGACCGGAGAGGAAAGCAGATCCGCAGGGATGAAGGGCAGGCAGTCTGGATCAATACGGATCATAAGACGGGTGAAAAATGCGTAGCATTGTTTAACCTGGACGATCAGGAGACGCAGCTTGGTATAGCGCTGCAGGAGGTCGGCATACAGGAGCAGGCCTGCCGTATATATGAGCTGTGGGATAAGCAGGAGCTTTTGGCTGATGACGGACAGATCCGGGCGGATGTTCCGGCGCATGGAGTGAAGGTGTACCGTCTTCTGAAATAGGAAAAAGAGATCGCATGGTCGGAAAGAGCAGAGAGGATGGAACAGGACAGGATTATTATGGCAGCAGGCGCGCTCCTGCTTGTGCTGATCGCAGTCACAGGCATTGCAGGGTTGATCCGCTATCTGCGGCGGCGCAGGAAGGAGCAGGACATTGACCAGATGGAAGGTCACGATTTTGAAGTGTTTTGCGCCGGTCTTTTGGAAAAACATGGATTTATGGAGGTAGAGGTCACGAAGGGCAGCGGAGACTTCGGCGTGGACGTCCTTGCAGAGAAGGATGGCATTACCTATGCCATCCAATGTAAGCGGTATCAGAATCCGGTCGGAGTGGAAGCGGTGCTGCGAACTTACGGCGGAAAGGATTATTATGACCGTATGGTGGGCGTAGTGATGACAAACCAGTATTTCACAGCGCCTGCGGTCAAGGCGGCAGAGAAGCTCAGGATCCTTCTTTGGGACAGAGGCTATCTGGACAGCATGATGGAGGAGAGCAGTTCAAAATCAGCAGGCCCGTTGTGAAGAAGAAAGCTGTGAAAGCGATATAAAAAGGCAGGATCCGAGCAGGAGGTTATGGGTTGGTCGTCTGTTGACCAGGTCAGAGCCGCCTGCTTTTTCAGTTCCTCGATCTCCAGATACCCAAGATAATATTTCGGATAATTGGCGGGTTCCTCCGCAATATATTCATAGACGGCAGCGATACCGGCGTCATCCGCAACGCCGAGGGAGGAGAGGATCTGCCGGACGTCATCGGTGGTAGCGTCGTCGTAATGGATGGCGATATCCAGAAGCGAATACAGACAGAGCTGGATCTGGCGGTCAAGGCGGCAAGCCTGGTAATAGGCAGATGCTTCCGGTTGTTCATCTCTGACAAGAGCGGCGGCATAGTCGTAGGAAAGCAACTCAACATACAGAGCCCATCCTTCGGTAAAGCCGCCATAATAAAGGATGCTCCGAAGCGGCGTGATCTGCTGCTCCTTCCAGTACTGGTAGCAGTATACAGTCTGGTAGAGATGTCCCGGATATCCTTCGTGCGCGAGCGTGGTAAAGAGGGAGAGCCGGTCGGAGGTGTCCTTTGTATTGATATAGATGGTGTTGTCGGAAATGTTGTCGATACACGGAAGCATGTAAAATGCCGGAGCGGTGTAAGGCTCCATGGACGGATCGACATACTTTACGGTGCAGCATACGGCAGAGGAAGAATCTGTCGAAAGAGCCGGAAAGGAACCGGCCATCTGCTGCTGCAGGGCATAGAGCATCTCCTGAGGGGACATCTCGGGAAGGAGCTCGGAGTCCGAGCGCAGGAGGGTCTGCAGACCGGGATTCTCCTGCAGGAGGAGAAGGAGCGTATGATAGTTGGACGTCAGGTCGTTATAGAGCAGGGTCTTAATATCCTTTACGGAGCGCAGGGAGCCGGTCTGTTGGCGCAAGAGTGCGGCATAATAATCGCGGCCGCCGGGATAGTGGGAGAGACCGCAGGCTTTGGTGCCGCTTTCCTTTAGGAGAGTAAGGCTGTCGGCAAGACGGTCGTAGGCGGGACCGACGACCGTGGTAAGAAGCCGGTCATTTTCGGAGCAGTAGGAGGCGGCGCTCTGGTCATCCAGAAGCCCCGACTCGATCAGTGTATTCAGTCGTTCGGAGAAGGTCCGTTTCAGAAAATGGTCGTCGGACGCAAGCGCATCCGGACTCATCAGATCTGCGCACTGTCCGATCACCTTGTCGGCGGTGCCCTCTGCCATGAAAAGGCCTGCCTGTGCTTTTTCCTGCTCATAGATCATAAGCCCTGCGAAATAGTCCGGGATCTGTTCCAGAAGGGAAAAGTAATTTTCAATATCGTCAATGCTTTGCAGACGGTATTCGGCAAGCAGGACCGGGAGCTCGGAGGGAACCCCGGAGGAGGGAGAGAGCGGTTCGTCGAAGTAGGGATAGGCATTTACGGCGTCCGCAACCGTGAGGTAGCGAGAGAGGATCGTGTAGAGCTGACGGTTGCCGGGTGAGAGATGATCCGGCTGGAAGTCTGCCAGGCATTGACGGACGACGAGAAGTTCATTTTCCGGGGAAATGGCCTGTCTTGGCTGATAGACGGGGAGGCGCAGATCTTTTTCGTCGACGTGATAGCCGGAGGCATTTTCTACGGAAAAATGGAAGTTGATGGGGTTGGAGGTAAGCTGGTCGAGAAGAAATCCCTCGGCAAAACGGATAAATCGGGAATCCTCACTGTCGCGGGTATGCAGGCAGACTACGAGGAAAAGGAAAGAAAAAAAGAGAAACGCAGCGGCGAGCCACTGCCGGAAGGATAATTTATGACGCAAGGAGACACCTTCTGATGTGGTTTGTATCAGTATATGTATTTATCTTGGGAGAAAGACCGGATCAGAATACGACCTGATCCCTGCCATGCTCTTTGCCGTAGTAAAGTTTGCTGTCAGCCTCCTGGAGCAGAGTGTCCAGGGAACTGACATAATCATATTCGACCAGTCCGAAGGTCATGGTGACATGGAAATCGATGTCTCCACTACGGAAAGTAAGATCCCGGATATCCTGACTGAGCGTAGACAGATGTATACGCGATTCATCACCATTGTGGCTGGGAAAGATCAGAAGAAATTCTTCGCCGCCCCAGCGGGAGATAAAGCAGTCTGACGGCAGACTGTTCTGGAAGGTTTCCGAGATTTTCTTCAGCACTTCGTCGCCCATCTCGTGACCATAGGTGTCGTTGACCTTCTTAAACCAGTCGATATCGCACAGACAGATGCTGATAGATGTGGACGGACGATCCAGAAGTTTCTCAAGATATGCCGTGGTACAACGGCGGTTGGAAAGTCCGGTGAGAGGGTCGGTGTTGGCCTGCTTCATAAGCTGTTCATTGTATTCGATCAGCTTGCCTTCAAGTGCCTGGGAATCTCTGCTGAAGATAACCATAATGACAGAGATAGAGACATAGATCGCCAGCGTATTAAGGATCTGCAATGTATGTCCCATGACCGGTTCCACAGATAAAATAGGCGCGTGCCGGGCACTATACAGATAAAGCGCGATTCGAACCAGAAGCAGCAGGACTACATAGAGGATCTTGAGTGCTTCGTGTCCGTATTTGGCGAAGAAGCAGAAGACGACCAGCGCAAGCAGAAACTGCTGTGTGCCGATGTTCCAGCCGAAGCAGAGGATCGTGGCTGCGATCCAGATAAGGATCAGAATATTCAGGAAGCAGAAGGTCGTAAAGGTTTTCAGACGGTAGGAGAGGGGAAGGACGCCGATAAAGAGCAGAAGCCATAGCCCGACAAAGAGCAGTCCGTTTGTGTAGGAGTGCAGACTGAACATGACCAGGGTAGTGTAGCAGATCATCAGGATGGTAAGCATCCGTGTGACGATGATCAGTTTGGCAGATTCATTTTTGCTTGCAGTATCTTTGCAGATAGTGTGGTATAATTTCTTAAACATGGAATCCCTCTTTTCTGAATCTTTGGAGGAGTTGTTTCAGTTCACTGTTGCAACTTGGAAACGGACTGTACAACTTGCAGTAAGAAACGGAATCTTTTATAATAAAGCTGGTACTTTTATACTACATCAATTAAATGGGATATGCAATGAAAATACATTCATCGATCAAATATAAACTGTTAATATTGTCCGCTTCGATCGCGGTACCGCTGCTTCTTCTCGTCGGTTATCTGATCTTTGCGATCCACAACTACACCAACGCCTACAACAGCATTGTGAATAATATGACGGTCGCAAACAGCTATAATCTGAACTTCAAGGAGGAGATGGACGAGAGCCTGTACAAGATCGTGGTCGGCTCGGCGTCCTTCGATACCGTAGGGGAGGACGGTTCGCTGCAGGATCCGTATGTGCTGATCCGGGAGCTGAAGGAGGAGTTTGGCAGCCTCAGGACGATCACGACCGATGAGGAGAGCCGCACCTGGCTCACGATCCTTCTGCGCAATCTGGACACGCTCAGGGACCGGGTCGACGATATCCGCATGAACCTTGAGAGCGAGAGCAGCTACGACGTCAATGTGGAGATGCTGGACAATAACATCTATATCATGACGGAGCTGATCCAGGAAAATATCCAGAATTATCTGTATTATCAGACAAAGAGCATGGAGCACCTCACGCAGCAGCTCAACACCCGTGTTCACACCTTCACGGTTTTCTGCATGATCATGGTGGTGATCCTCACCGCGTTGGTTGTTCTGATGACGATGGTGATCGTATCGGGGATCACGAAACCGGTGGAGGAGCTGTCGGCTGTGACGAACAAGGTCGCCGCCGGAGATTTTACCGTGCGGGCAAAGGTGGACACGCAGGATGAGCTTGCCCAGCTTGCAGACCGCGTCAACCGCATGACGGAGAGCCTGGAGCGACTTGTGGAAAAGATCAAGGAGGACGAGCGGAAGATGAGAAAGGCGGATCTGCGGTTGCTGCAGGAGCAGATCAACCCGCATTTCCTGTACAATACGCTGGACACCATCATCTGGCTGATAGAGGGAAATTCACCGGATAAGGCGGTCAATATGGTGGTGTCCCTGTCCGAGTTTTTCCGGCTGGTGCTCAGCAAGGGAAAAGAGTATATCACGATACAGGATGAAGAGCTGCATATCCGGAGCTATCTCGAGATCCAGCAGGTGCGCTACCGGGATATCCTGGAGTATGAGATCGCGATCGATCCGGAGCTGTACCGGTATAAGATCCTCAAGCTCACATTGCAGCCGCTTGTGGAAAATTCACTCTACCATGGGATCAAATATAAGAGGGCAAAAGGGAAAATTCTGGTGTCCGGCACGCTGGAAGGGGATGAGATCCATCTGAAGGTAAGTGACGACGGTATCGGGATGGAGGAGGAAGAGCTTGCGAAGCTGCAGCGTGACATCCAGAGACCGTGCAAGGAGACGGAGAGCGGCTTCGGGCTGGCAAATGTCAACGAGCGGATCCGCATGAACTTTGGAACCGGATACGGCATAACGATCCATTCCAGCAAGGGGGAAGGCACCTGCGTGGAGGTTGTGATACCGGCAGTCGAGATGTAGAGCAGGAGCAAAGAGGAGAGATATGAAGGATACGGTACGATCGATCGTAAAAAAGAATAAAAATCTGGTGCTGAGCCTGCTGATGATGACTGTTGCGCTGATGGTCATACTGGGAGGCTGTCAGCTTCTGATGAGCGGAGATGAAGGGAATACGGTAAACGAGCAGGAAAATCTGATCGTGGTCGGGGTCTCCCAGCTTGGGAGCGAGTCTGGATGGCGGACGGCTAATACGGAGTCCGTGCAGAGAGTTTTTACCAAGGAAAACGGTTATTTTCTGATCTTCAACAATGCGAGACAGAAGCAGGAAAATCAGATCAAGGCAGTGCGGAGCTTCATCTCACAGCGCGTAGATTACATCGTGATATCGCCTGTCGTGGAGACGGGCTGGGAGATCGTGCTCGAGGAGGCGAAGGAAGCCGGGGTTCCGGTCATTTTGATGGACCGCGGTGTGAATGTGAGCGACAAAAACCTGTATGTGACGCAGGTCGGCAGTGATTTTGTGGGCGAGGGCAAAAAGGCGGCGTGCTGGCTCGAGCAGTATCTGAAGGAAGAGGGAAGAGAAGAGGAGCCGATCAATATCGTGATGCTCAAGGGGACGCAGGGATCCTCGGCACAGATCGGGAGAACGACCGGTTTTAACACGGTTTCGGGGAAGCACCCGAACTGGGGGATCATTGATCAGGAGTACGGCGATTTCACTTCCGCCAAGGGAAAAGAGGTTATGGAGCAGTTTCTGGAAAAGTATGATGATATAGACGTTGTGGTGTCGCAGAATGACGATATGACAATGGGAGCGCTGGAGGCGATCCGTGAGGCCGGAAAGACGACGGGTGTGGACGGCGATATCATCGTGATCTCCTTCGACGCCGTCAGAGAGGCGCTGGAGCTGGTACAGCAGGGGATCATCAACGTGGATGTGGAATGTAACCCGGATCAGGGTGAGTATATTTCCGATATTATTGACAGGCTGGAGACCGGTCAGCAGATTGACAAAAAATATTATGTGGAAGAAAATATTTTTACGCAGGAGAATGTGACAGAGGAGCTTTTGCAGGACAGGGAATATTGAGATCGGATGGGAGAGGGCTATGTTAAAGGTATTTTTGGTAGAAGATGAAAGCATTGTGAGAGAGGGCCTTCGGGATAACATTCCGTGGGAACAGTACGGCTACCGGTTCGTGGGGGAAGCGAGCGACGGAGAGATGGCACTTTCGATGATCCAGAAGCTGAAGCCGGACGTCCTGCTTACGGATATCAAGATGCCGTTCATGGACGGTCTTTCGCTGAGCCGCATTGTGCATCAGGAATTCCCGGACATGAAGATCATTATCATCAGCGGCTATGACGATTTTGAATATGCGAGACAGGCGATACAGGTAGGCGTGGAGCAGTATCTCCTCAAGCCGATCACAAGGGCAAACCTTCAGAAGGTGCTCTCGGAGCTGAAGGTTAAGATCGAGCTTGAACGGGAGCAGAGAAACTATCAGGAAAAATATCAGGCAGAGTCCAGAGAGCATGAACAGTTCGTGAGGACGAACTTTTTTATCAAGGTGTTTGAGGGCAGGATGCCGGTTCAGGAGATCTACGAGGAGGCGGGCAAGCTGTCCCTGAAACTGAATTCGCCCTGCTATAACCTGCTGATGCTGAAGCTGCAGGAGCGGCGGGGCGGGGAAAACAGCGGTTATGAGTCGGAGGAGTTTGCGAGAAAGCGGGAGGAGCTTTTGCACTATTTCCTGCGCTACCCGGAATACCTTACGATCCGCTGGAATATCAACACGTACTGTATCCTTGTCAAAAGCGGCACGGAGCAGATCCGCGAGTTCACGCAGCGGTGTCTGGATAACATCGAGAGGATCTGCAAGCCGACGGAGGAGATCTTCGAGTGGTATGCGGCGGTCGGAGAGCCGGTGGAAAGACTCAGCCTTCTGGCAGAGTGCTACGAGGGTGTGAGCCATTTGTTTGCCTACCGTTTCCTGATGCCGGAGGTTCATATTTTTACGAAGGAGGTTGCGGAAACCTATGTGCCGCGCGAGGTGAGCGGAAAGATCGGCGATATCGATTCCGCCAAGGTGGATCCGGAACTGATCCGGGATTTTCTGGCGAGGGGAAACCGGGAAGAGATCGGCGACTTTGTGAAAAATTATCTGCTGGGGATCCAGGAGGCGGTCAAGTCGAGACTGTTTCAGAATTATCTGGCGTTTCACATCCATTTTGCTGCGATGGCGTACGTGGAATCGCTAGGCTACGATAAGAAGGAGCTGCTTGCGCTTCTGGGGGAGGAACAGATCCAGGAGGTCAATCTGGGATTCGAGGAGCTTTCATCCTATATCCGGCGCATCTTAGAGGCGGCGATGGAGCTGCGCGACCGGGAATCCGATAATCAGAGCCGCCGGATCCTGAAGAAAGCCCTGGAATATATTGAGGACAATTATCAGCAGGAAAGCCTGTCTCTCAACAGCGCGGCGAACGAGGTGGGCGTGAGTGCCAACTATTTCAGCGCGATTTTCAGCCAGGCGATGCAGCTTACCTTTGTGGAATACGTGACCCAGAAGCGGATGGAAAAGGCAAAAAAACTTCTCCGGCAGACGGAGAAGCATTCGGGAGATATTGCGCTGGAGGTGGGATACAAGGATCCGCACTACTTCAGCTTCGTGTTTAAGAAAACGCAGGGATGTACTCCCAGGGAGTACCGCCTGGGAGCAAAGAGTACAGATAAATAAATCAGGACAGGTCGGGACAGAGCACATCGCTGTCCTTCTTTACCAGATGCCAGGGGATCTCTTGTGATACGACAGAGATCCCTCTTAATTTTCGGATCATACATTCCCCTGCGTAAGTGCCCATCTCATGCGGGCGATGCGACAGGGTGGTGATGCGGGTGTCACTCAGATCGCTCAGATAACTGTTGTCAAAGCACACGACGGAGATATCCTGGGGAACCCGGATATCCGCATAGTGAAGCTCCTTGATGAGCCAATAGGCGACCTCGTCGTTGTAGCAGATGACGGCGGTGCACCCGGGAAGACAGTTCTGGATAAAGTCTGTCAGAAAGCGGGTGTCCTGCCGGGTCTGCAGGGCGTCCAGATCTCTGGAGGAAAACCAGCCGACATGAGAGTCCATCAGCAGAAGCCCTTTGTCCCGCAGGCAGGAGGATACACCGTAATACCGCTCCGGTCCTTGCATATCATCGAACTTAAACAGCCCGGCGATATATTTGTGCCCGAGGGAGCAAAGATGCTGCGCCAGAAGCTGGCCGCCGTAGTAGTTGTCATCCTTGATACAGACGGTATTGTGCAGGGCTTCATAACAATTATGAAGGAAAAGCAGGAAAGTTCCCCTCTGCTGTAATTCCTGATAGAGATCGACGTTGGGGTTGGGGAGGGAGCTTTTGCAGCCCTCGGCGATCAGTCCGCGCGGAGGATCTGCGAGGAGCTCCGTCAGATATTCCCGCTCCTTGTCGGTGCTGTTGTTGGTAGGCAGCACCTGCAGGCGATAGCCGTACGGAGAGAGTGTATTCTGGATGTCTGTCAAAAGACCGGGGTAGATGTATTCCTGTTTGCTGGAGATCAGGATCGGTATCGTGTTTTTGGTATGGTCGGACGAGAGCCCGGTGGCAAAAGAGCCGCTTCCCTGTCTGCTGGAAATGATCCCGCGCTCATGGAGGAGGGAAAGTGCTGCGCGCACGGTCTGTCTGCTCACCTTGTATTGCAGACCGATAGCGGCTTCCGTCGGAAGTTTCGTGATGCCCTTGTCCATATTGTCGGCGATCAGATAAGTAAGCTGTTCAGCCAGTCGTTCGTATTTCGTCATAGATTTGCAATTCCCCATTTCTGAATTTCAAATGTTGGTATATTCTCTTTTGTATCGTAAAATTTATCTTTTTTCAATGATTTTTTTTGGCACATCTTCACACTTTGTTCATTTTTGGTTAAAAATCCATTCATAAGAGAGGTTTTTCGTCATAAAAAATCCCCTTAAAGATCGATGACAGGTAAACATTACTCTGCATCGGACAACCGATAGGCATCTGTTTTCGGACAAAAATCGGAAGAAAACAAAACAAAAAAGAAAAAAACAAACCGAAAATACAAGTTGTTTTTGATAATGCTATTATAACGCAAAATTTGTATTGTTTGAATCTCCAAAGATGATTTTTGAAAAGGTTTTTGTGTTGTTGTAGGGGCTTGCCGTTGATAAGATGTAATCACAAACAGACAACATCTGTTTTGGATAACAAAAAACGAAATGTAAAAAAGGGAGGAAACAAGTAATGAAGAAAAAAATCGCAGTCTTATTAGCAGGCACAATGGTTATGGCAAGTCTTGTCGGATGCGGCGGAAGCGCTGACACAGCACAGACAACTGCAACAGACACAGCAGCGGCTGACACAACAGCAGAGGAGACAGCTCCGGCAGAGGAAGCAGCTCCGGCAGAAGAAGCAGCAGAAGATACTTCTTCAGATGACAGCGCAGCAAGCGGAGATGTGATCAAGGTTGGATTCGCCCAGGTAGGACATGAGTCAGACTGGCGTGCAGCTTGTACACAGAATTATCAGGATGTCTTCAGTGCAGCAAACGGATATGAGTTATCCTTTGTAGATGCAGACAATGACAACGCAGCACAGATCGAAGCAGTCCGCGGATTCATCCAGCAGGAGCTTGACTACATCATTATCGCTCCGATCGAGACAGCAGGCTGGGACACTGTTCTTCAGGAAGCACAGGATGCAGGAATCCCGGTACTGATCGTTGACCGTTCCGTAGACGCAGATCCTTCTTTATACGAAGCACATATCGGATGCGACATGGTTGCTGAGGGCGAGATGGCTGCAAACTGGCTGGCTGAGTACCTGAACGGAGAAGACGCAAACATCCTTGTTATTGAGGGAAGCGTTGGAGCATCTGCAACACTCGGACGTACCGAAGGCTTTAACAATATCGCAAAAGACCACAGCGAATGGAACATTCTGGATTCCCAGTCCGGTGACTTTACACAGTCCGGCGGACAGGAAGTTATGGAGTCCTACATCAAATCCTACAAAGACTTTAACGTAGTTGTATGCCAGAACGATAACGAAGCATACGGCGCAATGGATGCGATGGATGCAGCAGGTATCACTTACGGCGTTGGCGGCGATGTGACGATCATCTCCTTCGATGCTACCCATGACGGACTTCAGTACACACTTGATGGAAAGATCACCTGCAACGTAGAGTGTAACCCGTTACAGGCAGTATTTGCAGACCAGGTTATCAAGACTCTGCAGAGCGGCGGCACACCGGATCCTGAGACAGTCGTTACCGACGAAGCATTCGTAGCACCCGGCGTAACAAGCTCCCTTGCAACAACGATGACGCAGGAAGTTCTGGACGGCCGTGCATACTAAGAGCGATCAGCCATAAAAAGTTGACACAGAGGGGGAGGGAGGATTCCTCCCCCTTTACTGATAGCGGGATTTGTGTCGGCGCACTGGACACAAATTTGACACGCGCAAAGAGCGTGCGCAGAAATGAGGGTTAGTATGGACAGCAATATCGCTTTAACAATGCGGGGAATCTGCATGACCTTTCCTGGAGTCAAGGCACTGGACAACGTAGATTTTACCCTGAAAAAGGGCGAGATCCGTGCACTGATGGGCGAGAACGGAGCCGGCAAATCGACGCTGATCAAATGTCTGACCGGGGTAAATAAATTTGAGACCGGAGAGATCCATGTAGACGGGATCGAAGGGCCGATCGTAAACAAGGACACAATGGATGCACAGAAGAAGGGTATCTCTACGGTGTATCAGGAAGTCAATCTCTGCCCGAACCTTTCCGTGGCGGAAAATCTGTATATCGGACGGGAGCCGCTGACGCGGATCGGAACCGTCAACCGGCGCAAGATGAACCAGATGGCGTCGAAGCTGATGAAGGATCTGGATCTGGATATCGAGGTGACAAAGAATCTGGAAGAGTACTCGTTGGCTTTGCAGCAGATGATCGCCATCGCCCGTGCGGTAGATATGGAAAGCAAGGTACTGATCCTGGATGAACCGACCTCCTCGCTGGACGACAACGAGGTGGAAAAGCTCTTTTCGATGATGAAGAGGCTGAGAGATCAGGGCGTTGGCATTATTTTCGTCACACATTTCCTGGAGCAGGTGTACGCCGTGTGCGACGGCATCACGGTACTGCGGAACGGAACGCTGGTGGGAGAGTACAGCGTGGAGGAGCTGCCGCGTGTCAAGCTGGTGGCAGCGATGATGGGAAAGGATTTCGACGATCTGGCAAGCATTAAGCCGGAGAGCGTGACGGATCTGTCCCATGCGCCGCTGGAGATCGAGGCGAGAGGGCTGAGCCATGCGGGGACGATCAAACCGTTTGATCTGGACATCCACAAAGGAGAAGTCGTTGGACTGACCGGACTTCTCGGCAGCGGACGAAGCGAGCTTGCCCGTGCGATCTATGGAGCTGACCGTGCACAGACCGGAACGCTCAAGGTAAATGGAAAAGAAGTCAAAATTAAAAATCCGATCGACGCCATGAACCTTGGCATGGGCCTTTTGCCGGATGACAGAAAGGCGGAGGGTATCATCGGAGATCTGTCTGTCCGTGAAAATATTATCCTTGCCATGCAGGCAAAGCTTGGCATGTTCAAGAAGATCCCGATGTCTAAACAGATCGAGATCGCGGATAAGTACATAGAGATGCTGCAGATCAAGACAGCCAGCAGAGAGACGCTGATCAAGAGACTTTCCGGAGGAAATCAGCAGAAGGTGATCCTGGCAAGATGGCTGGCGACAGATCCGGATTTCCTGATCCTCGATGAACCGACGAGAGGTATTGACATCGGAACAAAGACGGAGATCCAGAAGCTGGTGATCAAGCTGGCACAGGAAGGAAAGAGCATTATCTTCATTTCCTCGGAGATCGAGGAGATGCTTCGTACCTGCAACCGGATGGCGGTTCTGCGCGACGGTGCAAAGGTAGGAGAGATCGGTGGAGAAGAGATGACACAGGAAGGCGTTATGCACGCGATTGCGGGAGGAGGAGCAGCACATGAGTAAAATAAGGAAAGTAACGAAAATGCAGTTATTCCTGCCCATTTTCAGTATGATACTGGTCATGCTGGTAAATGTGATCTATGACATAGCCTGTGGAAACGCTCCGTTTTCCTTTTTCCAGATCAGTACACAGGTCACTTCATCGGGCAATGCGGTGCTGTATGGCAGACTGATCGATATTCTGAACCGGGGAAGCGAGGTTGCTATCCTGGCGATCGGAATGACGCTGGTGGTTTCCGCTTCTGCCGGAACTGATATTTCGGTAGGATCGGTGATGAGTCTGACAGGCGGTATGTGCTGTATGCTGCTGGCAGGCTACGGCGTGACGAACGTATCCGAGTATGCGTGTCCGCTCTGGGTCGGCATCGGAGCCGGAATCCTGACCGCTGTGATCTGCGGCGTGTTCAACGGTTTTCTGGTGGCTTACCTCAACATTCAGCCCATGGTTGCGACCCTGATCCTCTGGTCGGCGGGGCGTGCGATCGGACTTCTGCTTTGCAACAGCGCGATCGTGTATGTAAGAGTTCCGTCCTTCCAGTTTTTCGGTTCCTATGTCGGATTTCTGCCGACGCCGATCCTGATCGCTGCCCTGTGTATTCTGATTATGGCGCTGATCCTGAAATTTACGGCACTTGGAACCTTTGTACAGAGCGTCGGTATCAATAAAAAGGCGGCAAGGATCTCCGGATTCAACTCCGCGAAGATCATTCTGATGTGCTACGCCATCTGCGGACTGTGCGCCGGAATCGCCGGAATCACGGCAACCTCCCGTATCTATTCCGCAGACACGAACAATATCGGACTGAATATGGAAATGGACGCGATCCTGGCAGTTGCGCTCGGCGGCAACAGTCTTGGCGGCGGTAAATTCAATCTGGCAGGTTCCATCATCGGAGCCTACACGATCCAGGCGATCACGACAACACTGTATGCGCTTGGCGTATCTTCCGCACAGGCGCCTGTATTTAAGGCCATTGTGGTAATCCTGATCGTAGTCATCCAGGCAGGCCCGGTAAAGGACTATTTCAAGAAACTTTCCGCCCGCAAGGCAGCAAAGGAGGCGTAAGAGATGAAAAAGCTGAAGATCAAAGGCAATAATATCTTATTACTCATCACCATCATCCTGTTTATCCTGATGTATGGCGCGGGCTGTATCGTCTATGCGGACAAGGGCTTCACCCATTTACAGACGTTTCTGAATATCCTCATCAACAATGCAGGACTTCTGTGCGTGGCTTGTGGAACGACCTGCGTCATGCTGACCGGCGGTATCGATATTTCCGTCGGATCTGTGGTGGCAATGGATTGTATGTTTCTGGCAGTCGGCATGGAAAAATGGGGTATGAAGAGTCCGGTGCTGATGCTTCTGGTGCTACTGATCGGCATCGTGTTCGGCGCGGTGCAGGGCTTCTGCATTGCCTATCTTGACATCCAGCCCTTCATCGTAACGATGGCAGGTCTGTTCTTTGCAAGAGGTATGACGGCGGTCATCTGTACGGATCAGGTCAGCATCGTGAGCGATAAGCTCTTTACAACGCTTTCAAGCATGAAGATCAACATCCCGTTTGGGATCGGAGCGTACACGAACAAAAAGGGAATCCTCCAGATACCGTATATCCGCGTGAGCGTGGTGGTAGCCCTTCTCATCGTGCTTCTGATCTATCTGATGCTGAAATATACCCGCTTCGGAAGAAGCATTTACGCAGTGGGTGGCAACAGCCAGTCGGCAACGCTGATGGGACTGGATGTGCGCAAAACAAAAATGAAGACCTACGTGCTGGCAAGTTTTCTGGCCTCCATCGGAGGAATCTGCTACGCACTCAATACCATGAGCGGCACGACCTCTCAGGCAACCGGCTTTGAAATGGATGCAATATCATCCGCAGTTATTGGTGGTACACTGCTGACAGGCGGTGTGGGAAATGTAGTCGGAACCCTGTTTGGTGTCCTGATCAACGGAACGATCTCTACGCTGGTCAAGTCAAATGGTAAGCTGGTAAGCTCCTGGGCCAATATCGTGACAGCGATCCTGCTGTGCTTCTTTATCGTGCTCCAGGCGATCCTGGCCAGAGTGAAAGAGAGCAAGAAGGCTGCTTAGGTGTTTGGCGCGGAAGAGGGACACGCATGGAAGGTGTGTCTCTTTTTCCGCATTTACAGTACAGGGATAGTTTGTGTGGGAGAGAGTAGATGAAAAAGATTGCGTTAAAATTTGCATCTGTGATCATGCTTCTGGTGGCGCTTGCGCTGGCGGCTCTTGTATTTCTGGGAAACAGTATCCGTCAGATATCGTCGCAGAGCCAGAGCTTTATGGACAATGAAGTGATAGAGATCGATACGGTGCACGGGATCTATGAGGATTATCTGGAAATCTATACGGCGATGTACGCGCATATCAATACCAGACTGGCGTCTGTGATGGACAAAAACGCAGAACAGATCGCGGCGACCAGGGCGGACATGTGGGAACAGATGCAGCAGTATGAGGGTCAGATCACCTCACAGGAGGAGCTGGAGGTCTATAACAGTGTCAGGGGAAAGCTGACAAGCTATGACGAGACGGTAGATCAGATCCTCGAGGCGAGCCGGAGCGGTGACAAGGAGACGGCGAACGTCCTTGTGACGAGCAATCTGTTTACGATCAACGACAGCATCACCCTGAATATGGAAAAGCTGCTTCGCTTTTCGGAGGAAAATCTGGGAACGGGAAAGGAAGCGCTCCGGAAAACGGCGCAGCAGGCAGAAAACGGGATTGCGGTGGTGTCCGTCCTTTTGATCGCGGCGGCGGCAGCTGTACTTTTGATCGCAGACAGGATCCTCGTTGTGCCGATAAGACGCATGGCGGGAACCATACAGAAGCTGATCCGGGATATCCATGAAGGACACGGCGATCTGAGCGTGCGGATCCCGGTCAGGACAAAGGATGAGATAGCCACGCTTGCCGGAGGCGTCAATGAATTTCTGGATATGCTGCAGGATATGATCGGCGGCGTCGTGGTATGCGGCAGGGAGATCGATACGCAGCAGCAGAGCGTCAATGCGGTAGTGGAAAAGACGAACCGGAACGCAGACCGGACGTCGCACACGATGGAAGATTTGGCAGCAGGCATGGAGGAGATTTCCGCTACGGCGGTGTGCGTCAGCGAAAATACGGCGCACGCGCAGGAGGCGGTAAGCGCCGTGACGCAGAAGGCGGCGGACGGAACGGCATATGCCGGGGAGATCCGGGAGCGCGCCAGAGAACTGCAGAGTATGGCAAAGACAAGCCGGGATACGGCGGGGGATATGATCCGGAAATTCGACGCATCCCTGCAAGGCTCGATCAGTGACAGTGAAAAGATAGAAAATATCCATCTGCTGACAGGGGATATCCTGAATATCGCATCCAAGACGAACCTTCTCGCTCTCAACGCGTCGATCGAGGCGGCGCGCGCGGGGGAGGCCGGAAGGGGCTTTGCGGTCGTTGCGGAGGAGATCCGCGTGCTGGCAGACAACTCCAAGGAGACGGCGAACAACATCCAGGAAATCTCGGTGGAGGTGGTGGAGGCTGTCAGACGCCTTGCCAACGATGCGAACGGTCTGATAGAATTTATTAAAGAGAGGATCCTGCCAGACTACGAGCTGCTGGAAAAGAGCGGCGAGCAGTATCTGAACGATTCCGTCGCAGTGGATGATATGATGCGCGAAATCCGCGAGGGGATGGAAGAGATCAGAGGGACGATGCAGTCTGTGACCGAGTCAAACAACGGGATAGCGGACAACGTGCAGGAAAGTACGCAGCATGTCATGGAGGTAGTGACGGACACGGCTTCTCTCGCAGAGAATATGAAAGAGATAATCGGAGCCCTGGAGCAGGTGTCGGCGGTGATCGAGAACCTGTCGGAGCAGACGGCGTGCTTTGTCGTCTGAGCGGGCCCGGAATGGAGAGAATATGGGAAATCCCACACCAAAATATCTGGAGCTGGTCAACTGGATCCAGGGACAGATAAAGGGCGGAGAGCTGCAGCCAGGACAGAAAATGTACTCGGAAAATACGCTCGGTGAAATGTTTGGCGTCAGCAGACAGACGGTGCGGCACGCCATCGGCGTGCTGGAGCGGGAAGGGCTTCTGCGCAGGATCCAGGGCAGCGGAACCTACATCAACGACGACCGGCTGGCGGCTCTCGCAAGGAGAAAGCGCGTCTCGGTGATCACAACCTATGTGGACAGCTATATCTTTCCTAAGACGATCCGGGGAATCGAGGATGCGCTTCAGGAAGAGGGGTATTCGGTGCAGCTTTCCTTTACAAACAACCGCAACGACAAGGAGCGGGCGATCCTGGAGGAGCTGCTGGCAAGAGACGAGGTGTCCGGCATCATCGTCGAGCCGACCAAGAGCGGTCTGCCAAACCCGAATATGGCGCTTTATCAGGAGATCCGGAAAAGAAAGATCCCGACCCTTTTCATCAACAGCTATTATCCCCAGTTCAAGTTCCCCCACGTGTCGATGAATGACCGGATGGCGGGGAGAAAGCTGACCAAGCACCTGATAGCGATGGGGCATCGCAGGATCGGCGGGATCTTCAAGCACGATGACGGACAGGGAAGGCTCCGCTACGCCGGGTATCTGGACGCCATGATGGAGGCGGGACTCAGACTGGAGGATTCGCACATTGTCTGGATCGATACGGAGGACGTAAAGCATCTTGACCGGCTGAGTGGGAAAATACGGGAGCGCTTCGGCGACTGTACCGCAGTCCTGTGCTACAACGACGAGGTGGCGGCAGGTCTGATCGAAGTTCTGCGCGGTGGCGGGATCCGTGTGCCGGAGGACGTGTCTATCGTGGGGGTGGACGACTCAGATCTCTCCGTGATGGGGGATGTGAAGATCACCTCGGCAAAGCATCCGATGGAACATCTGGGGATGCGTGCCGCAGAAAATCTGCTGCGCATGATGAAAGATCCGTCCTTTGACGGAAACTACGAGTTTGAGACAGAGATCGTGTACCGGAATTCGGTGCATAAACTCTGAGACGGCAGGGCGGATGATGCAGAAAAAGTCCCTCAAAAAAACGAATAGTACAACTTGTAGACATGTATGTACAAGCTGTAAAATTTTAAGGGAAGAGAGATAAAGTTGTATTTTCTATCGGCAAAGTTGTATGGTGGTAACAGAAAACTCAGGTATGGAGGGAAAGACATGAAAAACTACAAATTTTGGTTTTGCACAGGATCACAGGATTTATACGGAGATGAATGTCTCAGAAAGGTTGCGGAGCACTCGGCAAAGATCGTAGAGGGCTTAAACGAGTCGGGAAATCTTCCGTTTGAAGTAGTGCTGAAGCCGACGCTGATCAGCCAGGCATCGATCCGCAAGACCTTTAACGACGCGAACAACGACCCGGAGTGCGCCGGCGTTATTACCTGGATGCACACCTTCTCCCCCGCCAAGATGTGGATCCTTGGCCTGAAGGAGTATAAAAAACCGCTGTGTCATCTGCATACACAGTTCAACGAAGAGATTCCTTATGATACAATAGATATGGACTTTATGAATGAGAACCAGTCGGCGCACGGCGACAGGGAGTATGGCCACATTGTCAGCCGTATGGGCATTGAGCGCAAGATCATTGTAGGGCACTGGGCAAACGAGAAGGTGCAGAAGCAGATCGGAAGCTGGATGAGAACCGCGCTCGGCGTGATCGAGTCTTCTCATATCCGTGTCTGCCGTTTCGGAGACAATATGAACAACGTAGCTGTGACCGAGGGCGATAAGGTAGAGGCACAGATCAAGTTCGGCTGGGAGATCGACCACTACTGCGTCAATGATCTGGTAGAGTATGTGGACGCTGTTCCGCAGGGAGAGGTTAACGCGCTGGTAGACGAGTATTACAGCAAATACAGGATCATCGACGAAGGCCGCGATCTGGACGAGTTCAGAAGACACGTTGCCGTACAGGCACAGCAGGAGATCGGTATCGAGAAATTTCTAGTTGACAACGATTATCATGCGGTTGTCACGCACTTCGGAATGCTTGGAGGACTCAAGCAGCTTCCCGGACTGGCGATCCAGAGACTGATGGAAAAAGGTTACGGCTTCGGAGCAGAGGGCGACTGGAAGGTTGCTGCGATGGTCCGCATGATGAAGCTGATGACAGCCGATATCAAAGACGCGAAGGGAACCTCCATGATGGAGGATTACACCTACAATCTGGTTCCCGGCAAAGAGGGAATCCTTCAGGCGCATATGCTGGAGGTATGTCCTTCCGTAGCCGATGGCGAGATCGGCATCAAGGTATGCCCGCTCTCCATGGGAAACAGAGAAGATCCGGCAAGACTGGTGTTCACATCCAAGACCGGTCCGGCGATCGCCTGCTCGCTGGTGGATCTGGGAACGAGATTCCGTCTGCTCATCAATGCAGTAGACTGTAAGAAGGTGGAGAAGCCCATGCCGAAGCTGCCGGTAGGAACCGCATTCTGGACGCCGCAGCCGAATCTGGAGATCGGTGCGACGGCATGGATCCTGGCAGGAGGCGCGCATCACACGGCATTCTCTTATGATCTGAGCGTCGATCAGATGGTGGACTGGGCGGCAGCAATGGGTATCGAGAGCGTTGTCATCGACAGGAATACGAACATCCGCGACTTCAAGAACGAACTTAGATGGAATGAGGCGGCATATCGCTAAGCAGTGAAGGAGGGTATTATGGGAGCAAAAGAGTGTATTGCAAATGGAAAATCAGTATTGGGTATTGAGTTTGGCTCTACCAGGATCAAGGCGATCCTGGTAGATGAGGACAACAAGCCGATCGCATCGGGGGCGCACGACTGGGAGAACAGACTGGAGAACGGCATCTGGACGTACAGCCTGGACGATATCTGGAGCGGGCTTCAGGATTGTTATCAGAAGCTGGCGGCAGACGTAGAGGCACAGTACGGAGAGAAGCTGACAAACATTGCCGCGATCGGATTCAGCGCAATGATGCACGGCTATATGGCGTTTAACAAGGAAAATGAACTGATGGTTCCCTTCCGCACCTGGAGAAATACGATCACGGAAGAAGCGTCCGTGAAGCTGACGCAGTTTTTCCAGTATCATATCCCGCAGAGATGGACGATCGCACACCTCTATCAGGCGATCATGAACGACGAAGATCATGTGAAGGATCTCGACTTTGTGATCACGCTGGCAGGCTACATCCACTGGAAGCTGACCGGCAGGAAGGTGGTCGGCGTCGGAGAGGCGTCCGGTATGTTCCCGATCGACGTCGCGACAGGACAGTTCCATGAAAAAATGATCACGGCATTCGACGAGCTGATCGAGCACAGAGGCTTTTCCTGGAAGCTGAAAGACATCCTTCCCGAAGTGTGCACCGCAGGGGAGGAGGCCGGCAGACTGACCGAGGAAGGCGCGAAGCTGTTAGATCCGACAGGCACGCTGCAGGCAGGAGCGCTGCTCTGCCCGCCCGAGGGAGATGCGGGAACCGGAATGGTGGCGACAAACAGCGTGGCGCAGAGAACCGGTAACGTCTCTGCGGGAACCAGCGTCTTTGGTATGATCGTTTTGGAGAAAGAGCTGAAAAAGGTACATGACGAGATCGACCTGGTGACAACGCCGGACGGAAGTCTGGTGGCGATGGTGCACTGCAATAACTGTACCTCGGACCTGAACGCCTGGGTAAATCTCTTTAAGGAATATTCCGAGCTGATGGGTATGAAGGTAGATATGAACGAGCTGTACGGGAATCTTTACCGCAAGGCGCTCGAAGGAGATGCGGATTGCGGCGGACTGCTTGCCTACAACTATTTCTCCGGCGAGCACGTGACCGGCTTCAACGAGGGCAGACCGCTCTTTGCGCGGACGCCGGATGCGAAGTTCAACCTGGCGAACTTTATGAGAGTACATCTCTTTACCTCGCTGGGAGCGCTCAAGACCGGACTGGATATCCTTTTAAAGGAAGAGGACGTACAGGTAGACGAGATCCTTGGACACGGCGGACTGTTTAAGACAAAAGGCGTTGGACAGAGTATTCTGGCGGCTGCCATCGACGCGCCGGTGAGCGTGATGGCGACTGCGGGAGAAGGCGGCGCATGGGGAATCGCTGTGCTGGCGTCCTACATGATCCACAAGGAAGAGGGAGAAAGCCTCGCACACTTCCTTGACCAGAAGGTATTTGCCGGACAGAAGGGCGAGAAGCTCTCGCCGGATCCGAAGGACGTCGAAGGCTTCAACGAATTTATGAAGCGTTACAGCGCCGGACTTGCGATCGAGAGAGCGGCGGTTGAGAATTTACAGTAGGGCAACAGGGCGGCGGAAACGAAGCCTTTTTGAGGGGCGGAAACGGAAGCCGGAAACAGATAAAAAGAGGGACTGCTTATGTTAGAAGAGTTAAAGAAACGGGTCTATGAGGCAAATATGCTTCTCCCGAAATATGGACTGGTAACGTTCACCTGGGGAAATGTCAGCGAGATCGACCGCGAGAGCGGCATCTTTGCGATCAAGCCAAGCGGGGTAGACTATGACAAACTTACCCCCGACGATATGGTCCTGGTGGATCTGAACGGCAATAAGGTGGAGGGACGGTATAACCCCTCCTCGGATACGGCGACGCATGTGGAGCTGTATAAGGCATATCAGGAGATCGGCGGCGTGGTGCACACCCATTCGTCCTACGCGACGAGCTGGGCGCAGGCAGGGCGCAGTATTCCCTGCTATGGCACGACTCATGCGGATTATTTTTACGGGGAGATCCCGTGTGTGCGCTGTCTGAACGCGGAGGAGATCGCGGACGCTTATGAAAAGAACACGGGACTTCTGATCGTCAGCGAATTCCAGAGGATGCAGAAGGATCCTACGGCTGTTCCGGCCGTTCTGTGCAAGAACCACGGACCTTTTGCATGGGGAAAGGATGCGCACGAAGCAGTCCACAATGCAGTTGTATTGGAAGAGGTGGCAAAGATGGCGTACCGCGCAGAGACGATCAATGCACGGATCCAGCCCGCGCCGCAGGAGCTTCAGGATAAACACTACTACAGAAAGCACGGGGCAAACGCCTACTACGGACAGGGCAAATGATAATTGTCCGGGAAACGGTAACAGATCATCCTGTGGCGGAGCCGTTACAGAAAAATGGAAAACGCGCAATTTTTCAGTAGTGTTATCGGGCACGTTATGGTAATATAGTATCGAAATACTCCGAAACGGAGAGGACTATCAACAAAAACAGACATGGAGGTTAGCGATGAACAAGTTAGAGCTACAGAAAACAGCTAATGAAGTTCGTAAAGGTATCGTGACCGCAGTACATAGTGCAAAGGCGGGACATCCGGGTGGATCTTTGTCGGCAGCAGATATTTTTACCTATCTTTATTTCGAGGAGATGAATATCGATCCTAAGAATCCTAAGATGGCAGACAGGGATCGGTTCGTGCTGTCCAAGGGACACACAGCGCCGGGACTTTATTCCGCACTTGCAAACAGAGGATATTTTCCGGTGGAGGATTTAAAGACGCTCCGCCACCTTGGCTCCTATCTTCAGGGACATCCCTGTATGCAGGAGACGCCGGGAGTAGATATGTCCTCCGGATCGCTCGGCCAGGGCATTTCGGCGGCAGTCGGCATGGCACTTGCAGCGAAGATGGATGGCAAAGAATACAGAACCTACACCCTTCTCGGCGATGGTGAGATCCAGGAAGGACAGGTCTGGGAGGCAGCTATGTTTGCAGGCCACCGCAAGCTGGACAACCTGGTAGTGATCGTTGACAACAACGGACTGCAGATCGACGGTAAGATCGAGGACGTATGCTCTCCTTACCCGATCGACAAGAAATTCGAAGCATTTAATTTCCATGTGATCAATATCGACGGCAACGATTTTGACCAGATCGACGCCGCTTTCAAAGAGGCAAAGGCAACCAAAGGTATGCCGACCGCCATTATCTGTAAGACTGTGAAGGGAAAAGGCGTTTCCTTCATGGAGAACAATGCCGGATGGCACGGCAAGGCTCCTAACGACGAAGAGTATGCTATCGCAATGGCAGATCTCGCAAAGATTGACGCAGAATTGGGAGGTGCAAACTAATGGCAGAGGTAAAGAAGATCGCAACAAGAGAAAGCTATGGTAATGCGCTTGCCGAGTGCGGTGCCGAGTATCCGAACCTGGTGGTTCTCGACGCAGACCTTGCGGGAGCGACCAAGACCGGCGTATTTAAGAAAGCGTTTCCGGACCGCCACATCGACTGTGGTATTGCGGAATGTAATATGACAGGTGTGGCTGCGGGACTTGCAACCTGCGGTAAGATTCCTTTCATCAGCTCCTTCGCTATGTTTGCGGCAGGACGTAACTTCGAACAGGTCCGCAATTCCATCGGATATCCGCACCTGAATGTGAAGATCGGCGCAACGCACGCCGGCATCACGGTAGGCGAGGATGGCGCAACCCATCAGTGCAACGAGGATGTAGCGCTGATGAGAACGATTCCGGGCATGACCGTTATCGTTCCTTCTGATGATGTAGAAGCAAAGGCGGCTGTAAGGGCAGCTATCGAATTTGAAGGACCTGTTTACTTACGTTTCGGACGTGCAGCAGTTCCGGTGATCAATGACAAGCCTGATTACAAATTCGAGATTGGCAAAGGCGTTCTGTTAAAAGAAGGTAAGGACGTAACCATTATTGCGAGCGGTATCACGGTTGCAGCTTCCTTAGAGGCAGCAGAAATGCTGGCAGCAGACGGGATCAACGCAGAGGTGATCAATATTCACACGATCAAGCCTTTGGATGAAGAGCTGGTGCTCGCATCCGCAAAGAAAACCGGAAAAGTGGTGACTGCGGAAGAACATTCCGTGATCGGCGGACTGGGAAGCGCTGTGTGCGACTGCCTTTCCGAGAAACTGCCTACGCCGGTTCTCAAGATCGGTATGCAGGACTGCTTCGGCGAATCCGGTCCGGCAGCAGCGCTTGTTGAGAAGTACGGTCTGGACGGCAAGGGCATTTATGCAAAGGTAAAAGATTTCGTTAAATAGACAACCTGAAAGATTTTATAGGATAACCGGACAACCGGCTCCCCGGCGGAGTGCGGTATCCGGTTATCATTGTTTTTATGCGAGCGGACTTGTTTTTTGCGTGCGGTTATGATAGTCTAACTAAGGCGTATCCGCGCCCGGCATGGAAAGTGTTTGCCGGTTCTCCGAAAAGGAGAGAGCGCGGGAGCATGGCACGAAGATTTTAAGAAAGGCATGAGAGAATGTCTGACAGTACAGAACTTAGCATTATATTGTCCCCTTCCATTCTTGCGGCGGATTTTTCAATCCTGGGGGAACAGATCAGGGCGGTAGACGAAGCTGGAGCGCAGTACATCCATATCGATGTGATGGACGGCGTGTTCGTTCCTTCGATCTCCTTTGGTATGCCGGTGATCGAGACGATCCGGAAGGTGACGAAGAGAATATTTGACGTGCATCTGATGATCGTGGAGCCGGAGCGCTTTGTCAAAGAGTTTGCGGCCTGCGGTGCGGACAGCATCACCTTCCACCTGGAGGCGACAGAGGATGCAGACGAAGTGATCGATCAGATCCATGCGCTGGGATGCCGCGCGGGTATGGCGATCAAACCCAAGACGCCGATAGAGGCAGTCAGAAAATATCTGGAAAAGCTGGATATGCTGCTGGTTATGACGGTAGAGCCGGGGTTTGGCGGACAGAAATATATTCCGGAATCCACAGAGCGGATCCGGCAGGTTCGCCATATGGCGCAGGAGCTTCAGACGAAGCTGGACATTGAAGTGGACGGTGGGATCACCGCCGATAACGTACACGTTGTACTGGAGGCCGGTGCAAATGTAGTGGTTGCCGGTTCGGCAGTATTTCGTGGAAACATCAAAGAAAATGTTGAAAAATTTATGGCGCAGTTTTAAGCTGCGCCATAATAAATGAAGTTCTTCTGGCATCAAAGGCAATTTCTTTTCCCAATTATATCATTTTCGTGAGTCTCTATTTTTCATATACCTTCAGCTCAAGGACATCGGGGCGTGCATAATGCCCTACTGCGTCATGCTCCATCTTGCAGGTAGCAGCCAGACTCATATCAAGATCTGCATAAATGATCGCTTCCCTGTCCCAGACAGGCTCGGTCAAATAATGTCCATAGCGCTGCCGATATTTCTCACCCATTTTCAGTGCGTAAAAAACATGGATAGTTGTCCCCGGAACCTGAATATGCTCACCTACTTTGGTGTAGAGATCCGTGCAGAACTGATTTTTCATCGATTCTTTTGAGATAAAAGAAAAATCAATTTCACTGCCTGGGCCCATCAGCTTCATAAATTTCTGCATATTCATAAATCAACATTGGAAAACAATAACATTATATGATGTGATTTCTTCCCGATATGAGAGAACGAGTTTTAGTGAAGAGAGAATCAAAGCATTGTATAACCTATTTAAGAAGAATGGTGGGAGAGTCGGAAAAATTATCTTTGGAGTTCAATATAAATAGTAAGACCACTACTAAACGGGGGGCAGATTATAAAGATGTAAGAAATCTTTCTCTTGGACAAAAAGTAGTGGCTATGCTCGACTTTATTTTTGGATACGGGGATTTTGTAGATGATCATAGACCTAATTTAATTGATCAGCCAGAAGATAACCTTGACAGTCAATACATATACAAGAATCTTGTTAGGCAATTACGTGATATCAAAAATAAAAGGCAGATTATCATCGCTACTCATAGTGCCACTATAGTTACAAATGCTATGGCAGATCAGGTTTGTCTTAGAAATGATTGTTAATGGCTTAGTAGTATTCAAATGAAGTGTATTAAGAAACTTGCTTTATCATCAACTATAGTAATTTTGATTAAGTAGCCTGTATGCGTAATAAAGAATACAGGCTACTTGTGGTTTACAATTCCAATGAGTCTTCTGCATCTATCCACATCTGTAAATTTCCATCAAGATACAATCTCGCATATTCAAGTGGTTCGTCAATAGCAAGTGCATTTAATGCACAGTCTGATCCAGGCGTGGTTTTTAAATCCTTTTCGGCTTCCCAGCAGTCAATGCGAAGCATATAGCCAACATTTGTATAAATGTCAATGCTGTTTCGTTGTGGATTGTATTCCGCAAATATTGTTCTCATCGTATCCTATCTCCTTATTGTTCAATCAATCATTTGTTACAAAAATCAGAAGCATTTCAATCAGTTCACCATGTCACTTTTATTTTGTGTTATACTGTTTTATATGATTTTCTTGGTCTCCGCTGCCGCTTCGGTCGGCACAGAGCAGAGGTCCACCGGACATCTTGTGGTCTTCGCTTCGCTACGGTCGGTGCAAAGCGGACATCCACCGGATATCCTGCACCCTTGTATTTGCCCTTATCAGAGTTCGTAAACACTGACGGGACGATATAACACAAGGGAAATAATAAGGGAAAGCTCACCTGCGATAAATCCAGTGTTTTCAAGGCTTTGCAGAGAATTTAATAACAGAATATAACGGTTATTTTAAAACAGGTGAAATCTCAATCGGAATTTAAGGAGGGATTGCTATGAAAAGGGTATTGGTATTATTTGGGGTATTAATTTGCATGTTGTCATTCGTCGCTTGTGATAAAGCAACTGGCAGTGAAGCACCTGTAACAAGTGGAATAATTACTCGTACAGAGGAAGATAAAATTTATGATTTGACCGAAGAAGACGTAAAAATAATCGCAGACATTATTGAAAATGGCACCTGGAACACAGAAGGGACTGCCGAATGTGCCAATGATTGCAAACTTATAATTGATGAAAGGACATATTATTATCATTCGGAATGTGGAACATTCAATGATAAAGAGAACAATCAGAACTTACCTGTAACAGCCGAAGAGAAAGAAAGTATAAATGCAATATTAGCTCAATATATAACACTTGGTTTAGAGTAATTCAGACGATTATTTTTCAGGCTGTTTTGTTTAGAAACAGAACGAAAAATTCAAGTTTGTATGGGTAATTGAATAATTATTTTGTGGTGATTTAGGGTTGCAACCAAGAGAATAGAGATTTTTATAGAAGCACATGGAAAATAATGCGGTTGTGGTCAAATGAAAAGATTATTGATATAATATAGGTATTCATCAAGATCTTAAGAGTGAAAAAGTAAGTAGGTGCATCTATGTCAGAAATTTCGCTGTTTTATGGAATAAGAGTTACAATGTATTATGAAGATCACAATCCACCACATTTTTATGCAGAAAACAATGGAAATAAAGCAATTGTAGATATTAATGAAGCGAGAGTAATAAAAGGAGCTTTACCGTCCAGACAATTAAAACTGATATTAGCATGGTGCGTGATACATCAGGATGAATTGATGCAAAACTGGGAACTGTCCAAAGATGGACTTCCGCTTAACAGAATTAATCCGTTAGTGTAGGAGGCATATATGTTTCATGATATTGTGCAGGTAATTCCGTATGAGGACTATACCGTATATGTATATTTTGAAGATGGAAAGATTGTATGTTATGATGCCAAAACGTTATTGAAAAAGAAAGTTTTTGAACCATTGAAGGATATTAATTTTTTTATGAATGCATGTACTATTTTGAATGGGACGTTGGCTTGGGATGTAACTGGGACCAGAGATTGCAGCAAGTGTTTGGATATAGATCCAGAAATGTTATATGAGTTAAAAAATATAAGTGAAAAGATTGCATAAAAAGTTGCCACCATTTAATGGTGGCAATTATCATATAAAAAATAAGAGCAATTTACAAACCTAACTTTTTAGTGATTGATCCACTGTAGGAAAAATAGGGGATGAAAAAACAGCTGCCATATCCTCTGGCAACGGTGCGGTAAACTCCAGTATTTTTCCTGTGATGGGATGGCGGAAGGTCAGACGCCAGGCATGCAGCGCCTGGCGTTGTATCCGCTCCATATCCGGGTTGTACAGATAATCTCCGATCAGGGGATAACCCAGATATTTCATATGAATCCGTATCTGATGGGTGCGGCCGGTTTCCAGGATCAGGGAGACCAGGCTGTGCCCGTTTTTTTCTTCCAGAACTTTGTAATGCGTAACGGCAGATTCGCCCTTTTCAAAATCTACGGTACGCTCGATGACAGAACCCTCTTTGCGCCCCAGTGGTGCGGTGATCGTGCCATTAGGCGGCTGTACCGAGCCTTTCACAATGGCAAGATATTCCCGTGTGATGCCGGAAGTGGCTTTGTTGGCAATCATGGCAGACAGCATCCCGGCGCTGACAGAATGTTTTGCCACGATAGTCAGTCCTGAGGTATCCCGGTCCAACCGATTAATACAGCGGAAGACGAAAGGGCAGTTTTGTCGCTCAAAATAATAAGCAAGAGCGTTGGCCATGGAATTGTAATAATGATTCATAGAAGGGTGGATCGGCATTCCGGCCGGTTTGTTGATCACCAGCAGATCCTCATCCTCGTAGACAATGTCCAGTGGCAGGTTCACGGGAGGAATTTTTTCAGAGGAACGATACTCACGGATCTGCAGCGTCAGGGTATCGCCCGGTTGCAGTACATGATTCATAAAGCAGGGGATCCCGTTAGCCAGCACGGCAGTCGGATCTTTTTTAAGCTGCACCAGATTGTGGGAGGAAAAGCCCTTCTGTTTCAGAAACTGGCTGACCGGCAAGGGCGCTATGGAATTATCTGCAATATAGGTAAGAGTCCGTTCCATAAAAAATCTCTTTCTCTATGATTTACCATAATACCACAATTTCGCTATATAAGAAAAGATATGACGGAGAGGAAGGTGTTTGAGAAAAAAGTCCAGATTTCCCGTTTCCAAGTGTAGACTGATGGGGTAGAATTAAAAATAAGGGATGATACGTGGATAGATAATGGATCCTTTCTGCGAATCTCGAAAGCGGAAAGGAGAAGAAAATTGTTTGAACAAGATTATATCATGAGAATGATAAAGGAAATGGTCAGGGCAATATTAAAACTGTTATTTAACATAGATGCGGACGCTCCATCAGCAGAATTATTAAAAGGTTCAGAGGATGCGCAGACTCTTGATGAATTGCTCGATATGGTGTAGACAGTTTGGCTGAAATGTTTTTGCAGCAGCAAGCGGAATGAAAGAAAAGGCGGAGCATACACTGCGGGTCTATACGGACAAAGAATTGCGCCCCTGCGAATGTGACGAAAAGGAGGTTTCCGTAGAAGGTGATATCCATTTATTTTCAAGGTCTTTCTCTGGGGCTTGCTTATGTGGCTCCGATCGGTATGCAGAACCTGTTTGTCATTAACAGCGCCATGAGCCAGAAACTACGGCGTGCAATAGCAACGGCGCTGATCGTCATCTTTTGGGACATCTCGCTCGCGCTTGCCTGCTTTCTTGGCGTCGGCGCTTTGATGGAGGCTTTTCCATGGTTGCAGAAGATCATCCTTGGATGCGGAGGTCTGCTGGTCATTTACATAGGCGTTGGACTTGTCCGCTCCAAAGCAGATTTAAGCGGTGGAAAAGATGTAAACCAGCCACTTTGGAAAATTGTGGGTTCGGCTTTTATTGTGACATGGCTGAACCGCATCTGCGGCGTTGTGATTATTATTTATGGAATCAAACTGCTTTGCAACTTGATTCAGATATTTTTGGCGTAAGAAGGTCAGGCTTTACCATTATTAAAAATTAAATTGAACATTTGCATAAATCGAACGAATAAAACGTTGAAGAAATGCACATAGCATATAAAAGTAAAATTGAAGAAAAGCATATTATGTCCGAAGGGGAAGAAGATGGGAGATAGAATGAGTTTGATAACTTGGGATATAATGGAGGATAGAATATGGATAAGACAGATATATATCACTATTTAGATGAACATAATATCGAGTATGAAATTACTGAACATAAGGCAGTTTTCAATATGGAAGAACTGGATTCTGTTGACCTGCCTTATCCGGAATGGGATGCAAAAAATCTGTTTGTTCGTGATGACAAAAAACGTAATTATTATTTGATAACTGTTAAAGGCGATAAAAGGGTTGATTTAAAAGAGTTTCGTAAACAACAAGGCCTGCGTGCATTATCTTTTGCATCTGCGGAAGATTTGCTTGCTATCATGCAGCTGACACCTGGTTCAGTTTCTCCGCTTGGACTTTTAAACGATGCGGAACACAGGGTTCATTTTTATCTGGACGCTGAATTTACAGGAAATAAAATCGGTGTTCATCCAAATGATAATACAGCAACCGTTTGGATGCAGACTGACGATTTGATGGAAATAATTCAAACGCACGGTAATGCTGCAGAATACACACGGTTATAATTGAGATTTGAAGAGGTAAGTATTATGTTAAATTATAAAAAATAGAACCCGCAGACGATGCACAAATTGCCAGGATCATCCGCTCAAATCTGGAAGAGCTTCATTTAAATATTCCCGGAACAGCGTATTTCGACCCAGAATTAGATCATTTGAGCGATTATTATAACAGCAATCCAAAGAAGCGCGTTTATTTTGTCGCAGTTGGTGAAAATGGACAGATTATCGGCGGCGTTGGTATTGCAGAACTTGAAGGAATCGAGGCTTGTGCGGAACTGCAAAAGCTCTATCTGGATGACTCTGTCAAAGGAAAAGGCTATGGGAAAGACCTGATGCGGATCGCTGAAGATTGGGCAAGATCCGCCGGATACAAAAATCTGTACCTTGAAACGCATACGAATCTTTCTGTAGCTTTGAAATTGTATGAGAAAATGGGTTTTCATAGAGTTGACAAGCCGTGTTTGACACAGCACAGCACGATGAATCGTTTTACCTGAAAGAGCTATAATCAGCAACTTTCTTTTTATCAATCATAACGATCGGTAGAAAATTGTAGGATAATAAACCACGGAGCTAACATGAATATAAAAGAGTTTTGGAAGGCTGTTCTTGCGCAGGATGAGAAAGAGATCAGAAAATACTTTCACAAGGACGCTTATGTGAATTGGCATTGTACAAACGAGCATTTTACTGTGGACGAATTTATCATTGCAAACTGTGAATATCCTGGTGAGTGGGACGGAATCGTAGAAAGGATCGAAACGCTGAATGAGTTGATTATTACGGTTACAAACATTTACCCCAAAGACAGGAGTGTTTCTTTCCATGTAACTTCGTTTATACAGACAAAAGATGATAAAATTGTGGTAATGGATGAATATTATGCCGATGACGGCACGGCACCACAATGGAGATTGGACAAGCACATAGGAACCTCTATTTAGTGTCCCCAACTGAAGGTTGAGTTTGATAATTCTACTTACGGTTCGTGTACAAAAATTGATAGAAATTGTAGAGTAAATCATGAAAGGAGGCATATTTTCATGAATCAAATTGATACAGGAAAGTTTATTGCTGGTTGTAGAAAAGAAAAAGGTTTGACACAAGCGCAATTAGCAGAAAAGTTAAATATTACTGACAGAGCTGTTTCCAAATGGGAGACAGGAAAATGTATGCCTGATTCATCTATCATGTTGGAACTTTGCAATATTTTAGGTGTTACGGTTAACGAATTGTTGAGTGGGGAGAGGATAGAAATGAATAATTACGAAGAGAAGGTCAATGAAAATCTCATTGAATTAAAAAGAAAAGATGAGAACAACATGAACAAGAATGCAATAATATCAACAATATACACAATCGCTATGATAATTGGCATTATGGTATGTTGCATATGTGATATTGCCATTTCGGGAACATTGACATGGTCATTAATTGTGCTTAGTTCTATATTGGTTACATGGATCGCATCGTTTCCGGTTATATTGTTGGGAAAAAAGGGAGTGCTGGTGGCGATGATTGCTATTAGTATAATTATAGTACCATTTATGTACATATTAAGTATTTTGATAAAAGTGAATGAGGTGTTCAGCATAGGTGTGATTATGTCGACTATCTCACTTGCATTTCTCTGGATAATTTATGCTTTATATTATCGACTTAAAGAACGAAAGTTTTTGGCAACAGGAATCACATTCTTGTTTGCTATTCCATTTACACTTTTGATAAATAGTATATTATCAAAAATGATTGGCGAGGCGGTAATTGATATTTGGGATATATTATCTATATTTATTTTGTTGATTATAGCAGTTGCTTTTATAATTGGAGATTATGCTCGAAGAAAGGGGTATATAAGATAAGACTTTAGTTACACCTAAATTCAAGTTTGTCGTTTCGGTGTCATTCGTATTCCGCTGCGCTGCATACTCATGACGCGCTGTCGCGCTATGCGTCTGTTCGCATAAATGTGCATTTGTGAGCAAGCTCCCATGCACATTATGCTTCATCCGCGCACCGCTTGTAGAAACGCGCAAATTCCAGTTTGTCGAAATCTTTAGAGGAAATAAATATGCTTGAGACAAATAGATTATTAATACGAAATTTTGTGGCGGAAGATACGCATTCCTGCCTTGAGGGGTGGGGAAAAGATAAAAAGCTTGGAAAATATATACTTGGTTATCCAGCAGAAGAAAAGCAGATGGAAGCATTTGTAGATGCCTGGTCGAAGAATAAAAATGCATGGCTTATTTTGGAAAAAGAGAGTAAGAATTGTATCGGATATGTAACGATTGATATACCGTACATACAGCTTGGAATTGGAGAGATAGGGTATGTGATTGGTGAACGTTTTCAAAATAGAGGGTACGCATTTGAGGCATTACAGTGCATTATTCAAGAATATTTGGTGAAAAGAGATATGTATATGCTTGAAGCAAAATATAATATAAGTAATACGGCTTCTGGAAATTTATTGAAAAAGCTGGGCTTTCAATTTGATGGAGAGCTTAGAAACAGAAGAATTGATATTGCTTCAGGAGAACGTAAAAACCTGGTAATTTGTTCTATTACAAAGGAAGAATTGAAATTGAAAATATGTAATTGTGATTAAAACCGTCCATGTTCATGAGTTGTCAGATGAAATGTTTTATTGCATAGAGGGGTGAATTCGATATTGTGACTGACGACGGGATTACATATCTTACTGAATGAGATTTCGCAATAATTCCGAAGGGAACACGACATAGACTAATACTAACAAAACTTGTTAAGCGTCTGTTGATTGAGGCAGAAGGAACACTGAACAAAGAGAATATGAATAAGGACATTTCTTGCAGGAAGATCATATATGCGCGATTACCCTTAATCTGCGATAATCAGCAATCCATTCACTTCCATTCCAAAGGGAGTCCTTGGTGAAAGTCTCGACTCTTTTAATGATCTCTTCCTGCATCTTTTCTGTCATCAATCCTAAATCTGATGCAAAAAATTGCTTCATCCAGTTAGCTAACCCGCGCTCGCTATCCTTTAAGGGCGTGGGTCTGTCATAATCATATATTTTATCAATTATAAAATCGTTCTTTATCAATAGATCAGCGAAATGTTCCCTTGTCGGGAAATTAAATTTGGGCTTATATTCATACCCAAGTTCCAGGCAAGTGCTCATAAATGTACTCTCGATTGTCGCAATATTTCCATTCGCGCCAAATTCACATACCAATAATCCATTTGCTTTCAACACGTTATGCACCTGATCCAGCAAAACGTCATGGTCGGCTATCCAGTGGAAGACTGCATTTGAAAAAACAACATCGAACTGTTCCTCAAATGGCAATGCGAGGGCGTCACAGACCATAAACCTGATATCAGGATATTGCTTCCGGGCTTTTTCTATCATATTTGCAGAGCTGTCAATACCGACAACCGTATCTGCAAAATCTGCTAATTGTGAAGTAAGAGTGCCCGTTCCACAGCCTAGGTCCAATATACTTTGCGTTTTATTCTTGGGCACAAACTCTAAAAGTCCTTTTCCGTATTCGGCAACAAAATCATGTTTATTATCGTACAATACTGCATTCCACTCGCTCATATTTTTTCCTTCACAATCTTTGATTTATAGTTTACATGATGGTATCCTATTGCAGGTTTCTTTTTCGAAGTCCGCCTCTTTACAATGATTTTCACTCTGAATCGCTGCGAACATAGAAGGTAGCTCTTCCGGCGCCCTTCTTTAAAAGGACGCCTTCTTCTACTAATTGTTTCAAAGCCAGCTCTACGGATTTGATCCCTATGGAAGGACATAGTTCTGCAATATCACTTTTACGTAACTTTCCTATTTTGCTGTAAACTGCTCGTCTGACCATTTCTTTTGCAGGTAGCTTTTCGCTTACAAGCAGATAAAGCAACTATTAGGATATAAAAATCATAATTTTAACAGTATTTCTATTTTATAAAAATATATCCTTGTCATACAATTTTCTGATTTATCGAAAATTCCTTTCGGCAATTCATTCAAAATCCATCATTTTAGTCTTGATTTTTCAATAATTTCTTCCCGCATTATTTTCTTCATCAATTCGAAATCCAATGCGAAAAACGACATTCTCCGGTTATCTGATCTACGCTTATCACGCTTCATTGCTTACAATGTTTTGCATCCAGACGCCCTTTTTCACCAGAATAAATCCGATCACGCACTTGATCAGATCGGCAAGCTGTACACAGATAAAGATGGCAACTACCGGGAGCGCCGTATAGTGGCTCAGACAGTAAGCGATCGGGACGCTCACCAGACAGATAAAGGCGCTGTCAAACAGGAAGGTGATGATCGTCTTGCCGCCGGAACGCAGGGTAAAGTATGCGGCGTGCAAAAAGGCATTCTGCGGCATAAAGCACGCGCCAACCATGATGAAGTACCGGGCAAGAAGCCGGGCGTCATCCGTGGTGTTGTAGAGCATAGGGAACAGCGGCGCAGTCAGGAACATGGCAATAGCGACGCCGGTACAGCACAGTACGGAGAAGGTGATCATCTTCCGGTCGGTGTCCTTCGCCTCGTCCATCTTGCCGGCGCCGAGAAGCTGACCGACAACGATCGCCACGGAGTCGCCCAGCGCGATAAAGACGATGTTAAACACGTTGTTAATGGTGTTCGAGATATTCTGTGCAGCCACGACATTCAATCCGCGCACGGAGTAGCACTGTGCAAGGATCGCCATGCCGGCGGCCCACAGGGTTTCGTTCACCAGAAGCGGCGTTCCCTTAATAAGGATCTTGGTCAAAAGAGCGCCCGGCACTTTTAGCGTGCGGTACAGTCCTTTTGCAAAAGGATGCTCGGCGGAATGTCTGTGCGTGTAGATCAGGATGATCGCCACCTCCACGTAACGGGAAAGGATCGTAGCGATCGCAGCACCCTGAACGCCGAGGACCGGAAAGCCAAATTTGCCATAGATCAGAAGGTAGTTAAATACCAGATTGACGCACACGGCGGCAATGCCCGCTTTCATGGGAACGATCGTGTGTCCACATTCGCGGAGCGTGCTGGAATAAACCTGCACTATCATAAACGGCGGCAGGCCAAGCAGCATGATCTGAAGGTACTGTTTTCCATATAAAAGAGTAGCGGCAATGCTTTCGGCGCTGCCCTCGCCCTTGAGGTACAGCATGATGAGATCTTCGCCTTTCATAAGGAAAAGAAGCACGGTAAGAATGGTGACGATCGTTACCATCCAGATTTTGTAGCGCACGGTCTGCCGCACGCCTTCGTGGTTCTTCTGTCCGAAATACTGTGCCGTAAAGATACCGGCGCCTGATACGCCGCCAAAAAGACACAGGTTGTAAACGAATAAAAGCTGATTCACGATAGCCACGCCGGACATCTGCTCCGTTCCGATACGCCCGATCATGATGTTGTCAAGCAGGCTGACAAAGTTGGTGATCCCGTTCTGGATCATAATAGGAATGGCGATCGCCAGGATCATTTTATAGAAGGCTTTGTCGCCGAAAAATTTCTGCCGTATTGTAAGTTTCTGTTCTGTCTGTCTCATATGTGTTTCTCGATTCTGTTTCTCTAATTTTACCTCCCGATTTCCGCACGGAAAGGCAAGTATTCATATGATAGCACAGAAAACCCGGAAGGGGAACATCTTTTCTTTTTATTGTAGTCAACAAATGGGAAACGAGGGGCGGGATGCTTGTTGGAAAGAGGTGGTCGATGATAATAATATATGTTAAAATGTAAGCGCATCAGGTAGATAATTGTAGAGAAAAAGAAGATGCCATAAAGAAATTTCTTGATAAATAAGAACATATGTTCTATACTAGATTAAAAGGAAGGGTATAGGTCATATGTATAGAGAGTTACTTAACAAAATTAAAGTGTTTTCAACAGAAGAATTTAAAAAGGCAACGGAAGAGACGAGAGATTATATTGATGGGATGCCTGACGAAGATTTTAAGTCTGTTGTAAGGGAAATAGGAACGATACCGGAAAACATTGAACACGATTCTACGGAGGAAAAATTATATTCGAAAGCTTCCGATATTGTGCTTGCCAGATGTTTCCGGATGCTGGGACTTGCGGCGAGAGCGTTAGACAAAAGAGCGGACAGCGCGGATATTCTGGCAGAAAGTATTTCGGGTTATCGATATAGTCTGGTGGCAGATGCAAAATGCTTTCGATTAAGCCGCGCGGCGAGAAATTAGAAGGACTTCAAAGTTAGCAATTTGAGTGACTGGCGTGGATCAGAAAATGAATATGCGGTTTTGGTGGCACCATATTTTCAATATCCGCAGGAAACCAGTCAAATCTATTCAAAGGCCCTTGAAAATAATGTCTGTCTGCTTTCCTGGGAGCATATGTCTGTTTTGTTGGACAGAGGAATAAAGGAAACAGAGACGCTTTCGTTGGAGTCTTTGTGGAACGCATCACAAATGATAGCAAGAGATAAGATGTTAAGCTTTGCAAATGCAAAATGTTGTTTTTTACCTAAAATGGATGTGTATATTGCGAAGAAGGTAGGTATTTATGGGAAGAATAGAATTAGGTGATTCTGGTCAGCTAATTAAGACAGTCGAGACTGAATCTGTTCATTTGATTTTGTCAGACATTCCATATGGCATCAATTATGATGAATGGGATGTGCTGCATAATAATACGAACAGTGCTTTATTAGGAAAAAGTCCGGCACAGGAGAAATGTGGAAGCGTTTTTAAGACGCGGGGAAAGCCTCTTAATGGATGGGCACAGTCTGATAAAAATATTCCTATGGAATATTATCAATGGTGCTCCTCATGGGCGGGTGAATGGCTCAGAGTATTAAAGCCGGGGGCGAGCTGTTTCGTTTTTGCCGGAAGAAGAATGGCGCATCGCTGTATCTGTGCACTGGAGGATGCAGGATTTATTTTTAAGGACATGATCTCGTGGGAAAAGGATGCGGCGGCTTACAGAGCACAGAGGGTTAGCTGCGTGTTTGACAGACGCGGAGATCTTGAGAAAAGCAGGGAGTGGGAAGGGTGGAAGATTGGAAATCTCAGACCGCTGTTTGAGCCTATTTTATGGTTTATGAAGCCCTACCCGCAGGGAAGTACGCTGACGGACAATATTATAAAATATGATGTGGGAGCATTTAATGAAGAGGTATTAAAGAAAATGGTCTCTTTAAATAGTGGATTAGAGGTATGTTCGAATATTCTAAAAGTACAGACAGAAAAATCTGACAGGGGATTGCACCCGACTCAGAAAGCAGTAGGACTTATGGAAATTTTGATTGCCATGGTCACAAAAGAGGGGCAGACGGTGCTGGATCCGTTCTGTGGATGTGGAACAACATTGGTGGCAGCTAAAAACTTGAAAAGAGATTATATCGGTTTCGAAATAAACAAAGAATATTATGATAATATTATGCTTCGGATGAAGGAGTAAACGTCAAAAAGGCTTAGATGAAAACTACGCGGTAAGTTCATTAAACCTAAAATTTACAACTTTTTTTACTTGATATTCCACGAATAATCAAATAGTATTGAAGTAGAGCATATTATTAGATACCATTATGATAAATGGTAAACTTGGAAATAACTGGAGGTTTATTGTTATGAAACTGGAAAAATTAACAGATTGTGAAGAATTGGTTATGAAGACCGTGTGGGACGCTGAAGAAGAACTGAGCCTCATGGAGGTAATGTCTCGTGTTAATGAAAAGTATAAGAAGAACTGGAAACCGCAGACGGTTTCTACCTTCCTCGCCCGCCTTGTGAAAAAGGGATATCTGAGACATTATCGTCAGGGACGTGTATTTTTCTATCAGATTCTGGTTCCGCTGGACACATACAAGGGACAGTTGACGAACGACTATGTTAATTTCTGGAATCATAGCAATGCAGATGAATTCCTGTGCGCTTTGGCAGAAGAAAGACCGCTGCGCGAGGACGAGGTGGAAAGGATACAAAAGCTGATCGATGGAATGGATAACTAATCTGTCCATAGCCTTGCTGTTGACGGACATGACGGGAACGATCTTTCTCTGTGTGGGACTGTACTTTTGGAACAGATGGTTCGAAGGGCGCGTCCTGTGGAAAAGATTTTGTCTCAGAGTCATACTTATAGCGTATAGTGTGCCAGTCATATATCTGTGGAAGTGTATAGACTATAGAGCAACTGCGCACATGTCTGGAGAAGCTAAAAGGGTAGTGTTCTTCTATGCAACTCCTAAAATAAAAATGATGCTGTATGTGTTTGGTTGCATTTGGATTGTTGCGATGATACTGCTGATGATATTTCATCTATATCGCTATTTAAAATGGCGGGAGGTCTGCATGGGCAATATTCCGGAGGAGGATATGCGGATACAGGCTCTTTTCGACGCGATCTGTGAACAGATGGGGATAGCCGGAAAGATCCAGTTGTGCCGCAATGACCTGATCGAGATTCCATGCTATACAAGCTGTGGTGGCCCGACGGTGATGCTGCCGTTTATCGTGTATACCGAAGATGAGGCAAGACTGGTGCTTAGCCATGAACTTGGGCATTACAAAGAGAAGGATATGTGGCTCAAATCATGGTGCATGGCGGTGAAATTTATTCATGGCTTTAATCCGGGCGCATATTTTGTACTTGAATGGGCAATGTTGATCTGTGAGGAATCCTGTGACCGATTAGTATGCGGGATGGATGAAGTGAAGGCCCATGAAAAACAGTATTTCCAGACCATATTTGACATGATGCAGACAGGAAAGCAGAAGGATAGACCGCATCTGTTTGCATTAGTTAACACTGCAAAGAACTATGAGAGGAGAGTGTTGTGTATGAGGATGGAGCTGGAAGGTAAGAAGATGAAAAAGAGTGTTGTGGTTGCGTTATCTGCGTGTTTTATCTTAGGAAGCAGTATGACGGCAATAGCAGCAGGTGATGCTTTGACGGGTTCTTATCAAGATGTGGTAATGGAAACTAGTGAGTTTACACAGGATACGACAGAGCAGAAACAATTAGAAGAATTTATTTTAGAAAATGGAATAGATCCAGATACCGTGGTGATGGTTGACCTGGAGAACTTTGGGGTAGCACGAGGGACAACTTTTTTGGAATGGGATATACCAGCGCAAAGAACGTATATGACTACCGGCTTTCGGATGCAGGAGGGATCGCAGGTTACCATAGCTTTACAAGGAACACCAGAGGATTTAGAATATTGGACAGGCGTTAATGATAATTTCGATTATTCGATATATGTGGTAGGCAAGGGCACTATGGCGCATACGTTTGAAATTGAAAAAAATTCAAGATATTTCTTTTTTGTCACCAATCCTAATGATGAAGAAATTCATGTAGAAGGAACCTTTATGAAGTAGTATTATCATATTAGAATATCTTGCCGCCTCTTTGGTTCGTTGACATCATGGACAGGCAAAGAAGAGAGCGAAAGGTGCGGTTTGATATTACAAAATCCCCATACAAATGCCGTCAAGCAGATGTATGGGGATTTTATATCTTTATTTCATAGAAATTTAATTGCCTACATAAAATTAAAGAGGTAAAATAATAGTTGCTGATTAAACAATTATTTCATATCCTATACATAGCATAAGTCCTTTGAGACTTAACAGCAGGTATATCTCGACCTTCAACTGAGACAGTTATGAGTGGGTGTATCTCAGCCCTAAGTGAGACAGTTAAAAGTGCGAATCTAACGGCGGGGCGGTTTAAACGCCTCATTTTGTCTCACATCCCCTTATTTCTCCTTGCAATTCTGCTGCGTGTCATGGCGTACCAGCAGGTGACAGTAACTGAGGAGCAGCTCCGCGCTCTGCTCGTTCATGTCGGATGCAAAGTTGACCAGATCCCCAAGCGTGTATTCATGTTCCGGCGCGATAGGGCGGTTGAGCGTATCCATTTTCAGATAGCAGTCCGTTCTCTGCAACAGATAGTCTGTTGATACGTCGAAATAGTCCGCGATTCGCACAAGAGTATCCAGATCCGGCAGATGAACGTCTTTCTCATAATTCGATATTGTAGATACGGACACATTCAGGTAGTTGGCGAGATCCTTCTGCAGGATCCCTCGTTCTTTTCTCAATTTTGTCAGAAAAATTCCAAATTCCATGTTCGAACAAATCCCATATAACCGAGGTTCAGAGGCTGATACGATCTTTTGGGCACTTTTTGCGGTGCCAAATGGCGGATTGTATTCGGTCCAGGACCAATATATATTACAATTTTAGTGCGACAAATCCAGTTGAACTTTACCGTATTTTGTCGAATGATCAAATAGATCACAACAATTTGAAATACCGACGCCGTATGAACAACAGAAAAGAAAGTTGACTTTCCCGGGATGTTTTCGCATACTGGTAACAGGCGTCCTGATAGACAGGAAAAGCGGAACAAGAATAGAAATGAGGAAAACAGATGAGTATTTTGAATGTGGAAGAGCTGTCGCATGGATTTGGGGACAGAGCGATTTTTCATAACGTGTCTTTTCGGCTGCTGAAAGGAGAACATATCGGGCTGATCGGCGCGAACGGAGAAGGCAAGTCTACTTTTATGAATATCATTACCGGCAGATTGCAGCCGGATGAGGGGAAGATCGAGTGGGCGAAGAATGTGCGCGTAGGCTATCTGGATCAGCACACGGTACTGCAAAAAGGAATGAGTATCCGGGAGGTTCTCGCCAGCGCGTTTGATTTTCTGTTTGAAATGGAGACACGGATGAATGAAATCTGCGACCGCATGGGAGAAGCCGACGAGCAGGAGCTGGAGGCGTACATGGAGGAACTGGGGACGATCCAGGATATGCTCACGCTGCATGACTTCTACATGATCGACGCCAAGGTCGAGGAGGTTGCGAGGGCTCTTGGACTGCTGGATCTGGGACTGGACAGGGACGTGACGGATCTGAGCGGCGGACAGAGGACGAAGGTGCTGCTTGGAAAACTTTTGCTGGAAAAGCCGGACATTCTGCTTCTGGATGAGCCGACTAACTACTTGGATGCGGAACATATTGAATGGCTGAAAAGGTATCTGAACGAGTATGAAAACGCCTTTATTCTGATCTCGCATGACATTCCTTTTCTGAACAGCGTGATCAATATCATTTATCATATGGACAATCAGGAGCTGAACCGTTATGTCGGGGATTATGACAAGTTCCGCGAGGTCTACGAGATGAAAAAATCGCAGCAGGAAGCGGCTTATAATAAGCAACAGAAGGAGATCGCCGAGCTGAAGGATTTTGTAGCGCGGAACAAGGCACGTGTGGCGACCAGGAATATGGCGATGTCCCGGCAGAAGAAGCTGGATAAGATGGATGTGATCGAGCTGGCGGCTGAGAAGCCGAAGCCGGAGTTTTGTTTCAAGGAGGCGCGCACGCCGGGAAGGTATCTTTTCCGGACAAAGGAGCTTGTGATCGGCTACGATGAGCCGCTGTCCGGGGTGCTGAATCTGGAGATGGAGAGAGGGGAAAAGATCGTCCTGACCGGTGCGAACGGAATCGGTAAGACGACGCTGCTGAAAAGCATCCTCGGTCTGATCCCGCCGCTGTCCGGGGAGGTGGAGCAGGGCGATTATCTGGAGATCGGCTATTTTGAGCAGGAGATGAGCCAGGATGTGAACACGACCTGTATCGAGGAGATCTGGAAAGAATTTCCGGGATTTACGCAGTATGAGGTGCGGTCAGCGCTTGCCAAATGCGGTCTGACGACCAAACATATCGAGAGCAAGGTCAAGGTGCTCAGCGGCGGCGAGCAGGCAAAGGTCAGGCTGTGTAAGCTGATCAACAAGCCGAGCAATCTGCTGGTGCTGGATGAGCCGACCAACCATCTGGATGTGGACGCCAAGGAGGAGCTGAAGCGGGCGCTTTTGGAATACAAGGGAAGTATTCTGATGGTATGCCATGAGCCTGAGTTTTATGAGGGACTTGCTACAGACGTCTGGGACTGCACGAAGTGGACAACGAGAATGGTATAGAAAGAACAGGAAATGGAGGATATGGGGTATGGCAATTTATTGTGATCAGGTAGGTTATCTGGCGTCGGCACGCAAGAGGGCGGCAATGACGTCGGGAAAGGAATTTTGTGTGATCCGCATGGACGCGGAAAAGGAGGAGACGGTTTACCGGGGAAAAGGCATGGACAGAGGGCTGGATCCGGCGTCGGGGGACCGGGTGACGACCGCGGACTTTTCAGAGGTTACACAGCCGGGCAGATATTGTCTGGAAAATGAGCTGGGTGAGAGATCCCACACGTTTGTGATCGGGAAGCACGTTTACGGAGAGCTGAGAAAAGACCTGATAAAGGCATTGTATTTTCAGCGCTGTGGCTGTGCGCTCGACAAGAAGTATGCCGGCGTGTATGAGCACCCCTGCTGTCATATGGGGGAGGCAGTGCTGTGGGAAGATCACAGCGTTGTCCGCGAGGTCAAAGGCGGCTGGCATGATGCGGGCGATTACGGAAGATACATTTCTCCTGCGGCGGTGGCGGTCGGGCATCTGCTTTACGCGTATCAGATGTTTCCGGAGGCATTTCAGGAGGAGATCCGGATACCGGAGTCCGGCAACGGCGTGCCGGATGTTCTGAACGAATGTCGCTATGAGCTGGAGTGGATGCTCAAGATGCAGGATGAAAATGGCGGGGCGTATCACAAGCTGACTTCGCAGCGTCATGCGGACTTTATCATGCCGCAGGAGGATCTGGCGCAGTTTTACCTGTTCCCGGTATCGTCCATGGCTACGGCTGACTATGCGGCGGCTATGGCGCTTGCATCGAGGGTATACCAACCGGTGGACGAGGCTTTTGCGGACCGGATGCTGGAGGCGGCGCTGCGCGCGGAGGAGTGGCTGGAAAAGCATCCGGAGTATGTCGGCTTTCACAACCCGGAGGGCTGCAACACAGGTGAATACGATGACGACTGCGACCGGGATGAAAGGCTGTGGGCGGCGGCAGAGCTGCTTGTGACCACTGGCGAGAAGAAGTACCAGGCGCAGATCGCAGAGCTTTTGAAGGAGGATCTTTCCTTTATCGACTTTGGCTGGACAGATGTGTCCGGGTTTGCGGCGCTGGCACTTTTGACGGATGAAAAAGGAAGTGCGGATGGCGAAACCATTGCCTTTTTGCAAAATAAGGTATACCATGAGGCTGACAGACTTGTGGAGATCGGAGAAAAATCCGGGTATGATGTGGCGATGGAGCCGGAGGATTATGTCTGGGGCAGCAACATGGTGGTGCTGAACCGGGGAATGCTGCTGGTGCTGGCGGCATACCTTGGCAGAGTGGACGACTCACAGATCCCGGAGACACAGAGGAGCCGGTATGAACAGACGGCGCTTGCACAGCTCCATTATCTGCTGGGAAACAATGCGGTAGATTACAGCTATGTGACCGGATTTGGAGAGCACGCGTACAGTCATCCGCACAATCGGCCGACAGAGTGCGATGGGATAGAGCAGCCGATGCCGGGCTGGGTGAGCGGCGGTCCGTTCAAGACGCCCTGCGACGAGGTTGGAAGGGAACAGATCGCACCGGGGACGCCTCCGATGAAGTGCTATCTCGATCATGCGGCGTGTTATTCGTTAAATGAGATCACGATCTATTGGAACTCTCCCGCAGTGTTTGTCACGGCATATTTTGCATAAAAAATCTGCCCGCAGGCAGAAAGCAGGATCGTCTGTGTGCGGAGAGAAACCGGTGCGGCTGTCCGTCTGGAGCATCAGGACGGCTGCTCTGTATAGATACAGAAGAAGTCAGGAAGAATGGGTGCTTCGGAATGGAGAAGTAGAGAAATGAAGAAATTGGGACGGAATGACCTGTGTTGGTGTGGAAGCGGCAGAAAGTACAAGTCCTGCCATATGGAGATGGATGAAAAGATAGAGCACTATGCGCTGCAGGGACATATCGTGCCGACGCATGATATGCTCAAGACGCCGGAACAGATCGAAGGGATCCGGAGAAGCAGCAAGCTCAACATTGCGGTCTTAGATGAGATCGCGAAGCAGATCCATGTGGGGATGAGTACCGCAGAGATCGATAAGATCGTTTACGATATGACGACGGATATGGGAGGAATCCCCGCACCGCTCAATTATGAAGGATTTCCGAAAAGCGTGTGCACCTCGATCAACGAGGTGGTGTGTCATGGAATCCCGTCGGAAAAGCGGTTTTTGAAGGATGGAGACATTGTGAATGTGGATGTTTCCACGATCTTTGAAGGATATTTTTCGGATTCGTCCAGAATGTTTATGATGGGGAATGTAGCGCCGGAAACGCAGAAGCTGGTACAGGTGGCGCGCGAGTGTATCGATGTCGGACTGGAGCAGGTCAAGCCCTGGAACTTCCTCGGTGATATGGCGCAGGCGATCAACGATCACGCCAAAGCGAACGGCTATTCCATCGTGCGGGAGATCGGCGGACATGGCGTCGGACTGGAGTTCCACGAAGAGCCGTTTGTCAGCTATGTGACCAGAAAGGGTACGGAAATGCTGTTAGTTCCCGGTATGGTGTTCACGATCGAGCCGATGGTAAATATGGGTAAGGCGGACATCTATATTGACGACGAGGACGGTTGGACGGTCTACACGGAGGACGGAAAGCCGTCGGCACAGTGGGAAGTGACGCTGGTAGTGACGGACACGGGCTACGAGATTCTCACCTACTAAAACCAGTCAGAACATACAAAAAGTTATTAAACGGAATATCGTTTTTGACAGAGAGAAAGTCAGTATCCATCTGTAAAACAGGTGATGCTGACTTTTTTTACTGTCATTTTTTGTGCAACTTTCCGATATTGCCAGCCGACAGGATCTTTGCTATCTTATGGTTACAATCTTTGGATTCAAACAAAAGTATACTTTATTTCGTACATTCTATGTACGGGTTCCCGGCGGATCGCCAGCTATTCCAAATATTGAGGAGAGAGTTAAAAATATTTTGAGAAAGAAGGTCTTATATGAAAGAATTTATGACAAAACTGTCAGATTATCTGAACGAACTCAGAAATGATCCCGAGAGGAAGGAGGACAGGCTGGTGGCGGCGCTGATCGGCATTGTCGCGGTCGTGGTCATCGTACTGCTTTTGCTGCTCCTGTGGCATTATATGGGAAAAAAGGAGGAAAGCCGGATGGAAACAGCGATCCACGAAGAAAAGATGGAAACGTATATGGCAGAACCGGAGTCTGTGGAGACGGACGAGCTGCGGGAGGAATACCTCAACGATATAACCTATCTGAACGATAAGGTGGAGGAGCTTTTGCAGACGCTGACACAGATCCAGCAGGATATAGATGAGTCCTCCCAGCTCTATCAGGAGGGTGATGAAAAGCTGCAAAAGCAGATCGATGTGGTGAACCAGGAAATCACGAATCTTGTGCAGAAGCTCAGGCAGACGCAGGTAAAGATCCAGGATCTGACGGATATCGTGCAGGTTATCCAGAAGGACACGATACCGATGGTGCTCAGACAGATCACGGAGATTCAGGGAGAGATCCAGAAGCTGCATGCGGACCTGAAAACGGTCTATGAGAAGATCGGCAAACTGGAGACAGAGGACGCAAAGCTGCGCGAGGAGATCAAGCGCCTGGAACAGAATATGAAGCAGGCGGTCAACGGAGAGATCACAGAGATCGAACAACATATGGAGAACATCATCGTCCAGATCAAAAAGACGCAGGAGGACATCAACAACCTGTATCAGATCTCCGAGACGACCAACAACCGTATTGAGAAGCTGGAGGGTAGTATGCTGGGGTATCAGTATGATCGGGACAACAACGTGTTGTACCTGTCGCCGGCAAAGGAGTAATGAGCAGCAAAAAACAGAGACACAAATAAATTTGGACACAGAAAAGGAGAAAACGATGAAGGGAAAAAAGAAAAAGTTCCTGGCGCTTGGACTTGCGCTTGCAGCACTGTTTACCGCGTCGCTGCCGGTGTGTGCCGATACAGCGGAGGGATTTCAGAGTAAAGGAGCGATCTGTTTCGATCAGGGAAATGGAGAGCGGGTAGTGCTGGATGCAGGAGATCTGGACGTCCTTTTTCAGTATGCCGCTGAGGGCAAAAATGCAGTCGTGCAGGCGCTTGGCGGCGTAGGGACCAGATTGTGCAGAACAGAAACGGGATTTGCGTTCGTGCGGGATGACCGGTCGGATGAGCCTGCTGCAGAACTGCATTCGTTTCAGGAACTGGCGGCGGTGAGCTTCCCGGAACTGATGCAGGCGGTGGCAGATTCCCAGAAGATACCCACGTACTGTGCAGAGAGCTGTACGCTTGCCACGCCGGACAATATCACGCTGGGCAGAGCCGGGTGGTCGGACGGGAGTCTGACACTTGGCAACAACCACGATCTGATACAGAGCTATCTCCGGGGGTGGCGAGAGGCGAAGGAGGGCAGGGCGCAGAAAAAGGAACTGCCGCCTGCCGTAGAACCGGAGGGACAGACCTACGGAGAATTGCTTCTGGAGCTGCCCGGCGAGGCAGGAATATGTCTGAACAGCCGGGGAAGTATCCGGTATCAGGACCGGACGGGAACCTGTTATCTGTCCGCGGGAGATCTGCGCCAGACAGAGCAGTATCTGGAGAGCCAGAAGGAGGAGCTGGCAAGGCGGCTGCGTCAGACAGGAACGGCCCTGCTACACACGGACAACGGGGCGGTCTGTACCGGAGTGCCGGGGAGAGAGGGAACGGAACTGAGCGGCACGCAGCTTTCCTGGCAGCTTCTGGGAAACGCCATCCGCGCCTCGCAGCAGATACCCGCAGGGATCGCGGTTGCGGGAGCAGGCAGGGCAATGCAGATCGAAGGGACAGGAGAGAGAATTGACACTTACGGGATCGTCGGCGCAGATCATATCTCGCTTGGCAAGGGAGTCTGGATGGACGGCGTCTTTGTGGTCGGCAACGGCAGAGACAATGAGAGGGCGTACCAGAGAGGGATACAGGATGAGGAAGAAGGAAAGATTCCCGACAACTTCCTGCCGGTGTACCGGTGCACGGATGCCGGGCTGGAACTGAAGCATACCCATCAGGGAAAGGCGGAGAAGAAAGAAGGGATCTCCGGCTGCTATCAGAATTCCGTCACGAAGAAAACGGAGGCGTGTGGCAGTGTGCTGACATGGGCAGAGCCGTCTTTCCGGGAAAATGAAGAGGAAGAAGGCGGCGGAAGCTGGCACGGAGGTTTCTACTACTGCGTGTTCCACGGCGGGACGCTGCCGAGTTCCGGAACCTGCAAAGAACCGGTGGAAAAGAAGGACTGGAGCCATAAGCTGATATGTGGCATTGATGACAAAGAGGACAGCTATGCGAAGCTGCTCCTGTCCGGTGAGGATCGGGACCCGGCCGATGGAAGGATCACCCTGACCGCCCATCTGGAAAATGGCAGCCTGTATGAGCAGTTAGTCTGGGGCGAGGGCGCGCAGTTTGTGTGGTATGACAGCGCGGAGCAGATGATCGGAGAAGGGGCGGAGCTGCAGGTGGACGCGGCTGGAACCTATATTTGCAGCGTCTGTGTCCAGAATGAGGACATTCCGGTGAAAAGAGCGCAGGTGACCGTGGAGGTTGCAGATCTTGTCTTACAAGAACCGTGATACCGGGCAGCAATGTGTGCAATTTGACAAGAACATACCTTTGTGATATGCTGACAACACACACGCAAAAGCGATGAGGAAGAGAGTAGACAGGCAGATGTTTTCCAGAGAACGCACCGGTGGCTGAGAGGGGCGGAGCGGACACCTGTTGAAGATGGCTTCTGAGCAGTATGCGCGAACCGGAGGCAGATACGGAGCGATCCCGGTAAGCGGATAACAGGTTCCGCCTGTTACAGCGGAGGAGTATCTGAGGTACTTACTGAGGCTGTTTTCGCGAGGAGACAGTGAAAAGAAGTGGTAACACGGTTTTTTATCCGTCTTCTTTGTCTGTTATGTGGGCATAATAGATAGAGAGGGCGGTTTTTTGTTTGATGTTGTTTTATAGGAGAAGAATAGAGAAGGAGAGGATGAAAATGAACAAAGGAAAATACTACATGACAACTGCCATTGCGTACACATCCGGTAAGCCGCATATCGGCAACAGCTATGAGATCGTGCTGGCAGACAGCATTGCGAGGTTTAAGAGAAAAGACGGATATGATGTCTTTTTCCAGACAGGAACCGACGAGCACGGACAGAAGATCGAGATCAAGGCGCAGGAGAACGGCGTGACGCCCAAGCAGTACGTGGATGGCGTTGCTGCGGAGATCCGTCGGATCTGCGACGCGCTGAATACCTCCTATGACAAGTTCATCCGTACAACGGACGACTATCACGAAAAGCAGGTACAGAAGATCTTCCGAAAGCTGTATGAGCAGGGCGACATCTACAAAGGCGCTTACGAGGGAATGTACTGTACGCCGTGTGAGTCCTTCTGGACAGAATCCCAGCTTGTGGACGGCAAGTGCCCGGACTGCGGGCGCGAGGTAAAGCCTGCAAAGGAAGAGGCCTATTTTTTCAAGATGAGCAAATATGCCGACAAGCTGATCGAGCATATCAATACGCACCCGGAGTTTATCCAGCCGGTGTCCCGCAAGAATGAGATGATGAACAACTTCCTCCTGCCGGGACTGCAGGATCTGTGCGTATCCAGAACTTCCTTTAAATGGGGAATTCCGGTTGACTTTGACGACAAGCATGTGGTCTATGTATGGCTGGACGCACTGACAAACTATATTACCGGGATCGGATACGATGCGGACGGAAACAGCACAGAGCAGTACAAGAAGCTGTGGCCGGCGGATCTGCATCTGATCGGAAAGGACATTATCCGTTTCCACACGATCTACTGGCCGATCTTCCTGATGGCGTTGGGAGAGCCGCTGCCGAAGCAGGTATTTGGTCATCCATGGCTTTTGCAGGGAGACGGCAAGATGAGTAAGTCCAAGGGAAATGTGATCTATGCGGATGATCTGATCGATTTCTTTGGCGTGGACGCGGTGCGGTATTTCGTGCTGCATGAGATGCCGTTTGAAAACGACGGCGTGATCACATGGGATCTGATGGTGGAGCGTCTGAATTCTGATTTGGCAAATACGCTCGGCAATCTGGTGAACCGTACCATTTCCATGAGCAACAAGTATTTTGGAGGCAAGGCGGAAAACAAGGGAGTCGGCGTTGACGCCGGAGTGGAGGATGTCGATGCAGACCTTGCAAGAGTGCTCACAGAAACTTACACAAGGGTGTCCTCCAAGATGGATGAGCTTCGTGTTGCGGATGCGATCACAGAGATCTTTGTATTGTTCAAGCGCTGCAATAAATATATTGATGAGACGATGCCGTGGGCGCTCGCCAAGGACGAGGCAAAGCAGGATCGTCTGGCGACGGTACTCTACAATCTGTTAAACGGAATTCTGGTAGGAGCAACCCTTCTCCAGCCCTATATGCCTGAGACGGCTGACAAGATCGCTGAGCAGATCAAGGCGCCGCTTGTAGATTTTGCGGTGCTGGAGGAGTGTGCGAAGAATGGGGATACCGCGAAGGCAGCAGCTCTTTATCCGTCGGGAAATCAGGTGACGCAGACGCCGGAGATCCTCTTTGCCCGTCAGGATCTGGCAGAGGTGATGGAGAAGGTGGAAGCGCTTCACGCACAGCGCAGAGCAGAGGCAGGAGAGCCGGAGGCTGCGGAAGAAGCACCGGAGGATGTGATCGATATCGAGAAGAAGGAAACGATCTCCTATGATATTTTTGACCAGTGTCAGTTCCAGGTAGGCGAGATTCTGGAGTGTAAGGAAGTTCCCAAGTCAAAGAAGCTGCTGTGCTCCAAGGTGCGCGTGGGTTCGGAAGTGAAACAGATCCTTTCCGGCATCAAGCAGCACTACAGCGCAGAGGAAATGGTCGGCAAGAAGGTGATGGTTCTTGTGAACCTTCAGCCGAGAGAGATCGCCGGCATGACGTCGGAGGGAATGCTGCTGTGTGCAGAGGATGCAGAGGGTAAGCTGGCGCTGATGACGCCGGAGCGCCCGATGCCGGCAGGAGCCGAGATCTGCTAGGAGAAACCGGAGTAAAACGGACACAATGCGGGAAAGACCACAGCCGGCGGTGATCGCCGGCGGAAAGGCAAGGTGCGCAGTATGGTGACAAAGGAAGAATTTTACTACGATTCCAGAGACGGAGAACACAAGATCCATGCGGTCAGATGGCTGCCAGAGACGCCAAAGCCGGTCTGCATCGTGCAGATCATTCACGGGATGGCAGAGTACATTGAGCGCTATGACGAGCTGGCGCGTTTCCTTGCTGAAAAGGGAATCCTGGTGGTGGGCGACGACCATCTGGGGCACGGCAAGACCGTGCGGCCGGGCGAGGCTTACGGATATTTCTGCAAGGACGATGCGGCAACCGTGTTGGTGCGGGATGAACACCGCCTGAAAAAGATCACGCAGGAACAGTATCCGGGCGTGCCGTATGTTATTCTGGGACACAGCATGGGATCCTTTATCGCAAGAAATTACCTGCTGCGCTACGGAACCGGTATCCAGGGGGCGATCATCTGTGGAACCGGTATGCAGTCCAAGGCGACGCTTGCAGGGGGCAGGGTCGTTGCGGCGATCCAGCGTATCTTCTGCGGAGACCGGCACGTGAGCAAATTGCTGGATAAAATGGCGTTTGGCGCATATAATAAGCGGGTAGGAACGCCGCAGACAGCGTACGACTGGCTGTCGCGCAACCCGGATAATGTAAAGAAATATATGGACGATCCGCTGTGCGGTTTCGTGTTTACTGTGAATGGCTTCCGCACGCTGTTCAAGCTGATCGGGAATCTTCACGACAAGGAGGCGCTTTCCGGGATGCCAAAGAGCCTTCCGGTGTTTTTCATAGCGGGAGAGGCGGATCCGGTCGGAAATTACGGAGAGAGCGTGAAGAAGGTGTACCAGTCTTTCCAGGATATGGGAATGGAGAAGGTGCAGCTCAAGCTGTATCCGGAGGAGCGGCACGAGATCTTCAACGAAGAAGCGCGGCAGGACATCTATATGGATGTGTACCGCTGGCTTTTGCAGCGAATAGCCTGAGTGAGCGGTTCCGGTATCAGGAAGCGTCCGGGAATGGAAGGAATTATGATTTTAGGTAAGCTGAGAAGAAAACTGATACTGGCAGGAACGGTGGCGGTGCTGGCACTTGCGTGCGGCTTCGCTCCGGCGGCAGGAACGCCGCAGGATACGGAGGAGACGCAGCAAAGCGACATTTCGGGCGACAGCGCGGATCCGCAGAACGACGACGCAGAGGCTGTGATCAAGTGGCTGATCGATAAGGCGTCGGGAGGAGATGTGGATCTCGGGAACGAGGAAAGCATCAACCGCGCGATCGACGAGGCGGAGGAAGAGTTCGACACCACCTTTGACGAGAAAGAGCGCGGGCGCATCGTGAAGGCGCTTCAGAAGATGGACGGGCTGGGGATCAGCACGGACGAGATGCTGAAGCAGGCAAAGAAGCTGTATCAGAAGTACGGCGAAGAGGTGGTGCAGGAGGCGAACGAAGCGATCAACGACGCGGTAGAAAGCGCGGTCAAAAGCGCCACAGACAACTTTTTCCAGAATATGAAAAAAGCGGTATCGAATTTCTTTCAGGACTTGTTTTCAAAGGGATGATTTTCATTCCGATATATGAATGTTTTTTCCTCCACGGATTATACTAATGTAGCAGTGGTATTTGTATGTAGCTATATTAGGATCTGTGGAGGAATTTTTATATGAAGATCGCATTTTTCAGTACCAAACCATATGACAGGATATGGTTTGAACCGATGGCAAAGAGCTACGGGTTTGATATCCGTTTTTATGACGTCCCGTTTGAGGAGGAAACGGTCTTTCTGGCAAAGGGATACGACGCCGTCTGTATTTTCGTAAACGATTACGTCAATGCGGCGATGGTAGAGCAGCTTTACGAGATGAAGGTGAAGGGAATCCTTTTGCGGAGCGCCGGCTTCAACCATGTGGATGTGAAGGCGGCGGAGGATAAGATCCATGTGCTCCGCGTGCCGAGCTATTCACCAGAGGCGGTCGCCGAGCTTTCCATGGCGCTGCTTCTGACGGTCAACCGCTACACCCACAAGGCGTACACAAGAACCAGAGACTTCAACATGAGCCTGAACGGTCTGATGGGCGTGGATTTTTACCAAAAGACGGCGGGGATCGTCGGAACCGGAAAGATCGGGCAGGCGATGATCCGTATCTGTAACGGCTTTGGCATGAACGTGCTTGCCTATGATCCGTATCCGAACGATCAGCTTGAAGCGGAGTATGTTTCCCTGGAGGAGCTGATCTCGCAGGCAGATATTATCTCGCTGCACTGTCCGCTCACTTCCGAGACAAAGCATATGATCGACCGGAACGCCATACAGCGCATGAAAAAGGGCGTATATCTGGTCAACACCTCCCGGGGCGGACTGATCGATACGGATGCGCTCATCGAGGGACTTGTGGAGGGGCGCTTTGGAGGCGTCGGGCTGGATGTCTACGAGGAAGAGGAAGGAATTTTCTACGAGGACAAATCCAACGAGATCATCCGCGACGAAAATCTGGCAAGGCTGATGACGTTTCCCAACGTGCTGATCACCTCGCATATGGGCTTTTTCACAAAAGAAGCAATGCAGGCGATCGCCAAAGTGACGCTCGAAAATGCGTATGCGCTGGAAAACGGACTGCCACTGGTCAATCGGGTCGGCGCGGAGGCGTCATCGTGAGAAGTGATTGTAAAAACGGCTGAAATACGTTAAAATGTAGGTATCTAAGGAGCCATAGAGCAGATGGGAACGTTTTTTGAGGTGAGAAGTGCATATCGGGATGAATGGGACGACGCGATGGCGCTTGCCTGGAAGACGTTCCTGCGTTTCGAAGCGGATGTCTACACGCCGGAGGGAGTCAGGAGCTTTGAGGATTTTATCACAGACACGACGCTTCACCGCATGTTCGTCATGGGAATGTATCAGATGTTTGTGGCTCTGGAGGAAAAGAAGATCATAGGAATGATCACGCTGCGGAATAAGACGCATATCTCTCTTTTGTTTGTCGATGAAAAATATCACAGGAGGGGAGTCGGGCGCGCGCTGATGGAATATCTGGAGAATTATCTTCTGACAGAGGTCGGTGCAGACCGTGTGACTGTGAATTCATCGCCGTACGGGGAGGGCTTTTATCACAGACTTGGATTCCGGGATCTGCGGCCGCAGGAGCAGAAGAACGGGATCATCTACACGCCGATGGAATTTATTCTGTAGCGCCATTGGAAATGAGGGGGATTTCATGGAATACATTAAGAGCAAGGATATTTACCTTCTGACAAGGGACGTGCTGAAGCTGATCTACAAGTGGCCGATGGATCACGGCTCGAGAGTTGCGTATATTGTATACAAGATGCTTCAGGATCAGGGAAAATATGAGGAGTTCGAGCTTGCGGATATCGTGATGGTCGCGACGATGCACGATATCGGCGCCTACAAGACGGAGCGGGGCAGGATGAATGACGTCCTGCGCTTTGAAAACAGAGATACCAAGGCGCATACGATCTATGGGTATCTTTTCTTCCGCTATCTGTCGCCCGTGCCGGATCTCGCCAAGGTCATCATGTATCATCACATGGATTATGACCAGCTTGAGAAAGTGGATTACCCCTATAAAGAGATCGCTGCCTACATAAATATCGCTGAGAAGATGGACATTTACTCGAGCGCCATGGGGGACAAGTTCGATATGCGGATGTTCCAGAAGCTGTCGGGGACGAAGCTGTCGGCGGCCGGCCTTGAGAAATTTTATCAGTGCCAGGCAAAGTATGACATCTTCGGGAAGATCCGGAGCGGGGAGTACAAAGAAGAACTGTCCCAGATCGTTGATTATATGATCTATTCGAACGAGGATAAAAAGAAATTTCTGGAAATGCTGATGTACTGCATGGGCTTCACCAGCGAGGCCATGGTGGTGGATACGATCACGACGGTCTGCATCTGCGAGGAGCTTGCGGATAAGATGATGCTGTCGCCGTTAGATAAGGAAATCCTGTATTACGGCGCGCTCATCCACGATATCGGAATGCTGGCGATTCCACGGAAGATCATTGAGGCGCCCAGAAAGCTGGAGGCGGAGGAGATGGAACAGGTGCGCATGCATGTGGAGATCGCCGGCAAAGAGCTGTCGGAGCGCATGAAGAATGAAGTGGTGTCTATCGCGCTGGCGCACCATGAAAGGGGAGATGGAAGCGGATACCCCCTGAAACTGCGGGACTTCCAGATGAATCACCAGCAGCGGATCCTTCAGGTCGCAGATATGGTGAGCGCGATGGCCAACAAGCGAAGCTACCGTCCGCCGCTCAGTAAGGAGCAGATCATGGATGTCCTGAATGACGAGGTGGACAAGAACCGTCTGAATAAGCAGGTGGTGAACTGCCTGCTGGCGTTCTATGACTCGATCATGGACCGTGTGAAGAAGGAGTCTGCCGAGATCCTGAAAATGTACCAGACGCTGAATCTCAAGTACGAGCAAGTCAGTCAAAAATACAAATTATAGAAGGGTTTTTTGGAAAAAACAGACAAATTATATAGTTTTGATAAAAAAGAATCTTAAAATTTGACGAAACATATAGATTTTTAGCACAATCTTTACTATAATTAGGCATAAGAATTGGAGTGAGTATATAAATGAGCAAGATTTTTGATATGGATAGTCCCGTTATGCGGGTGCTGAACCGCGTGGGGGATCTTCTGATATTGAATCTTTTAATGATCGTGTGCTGCCTTCCGGTCATTACGATGGGGGCGTCATTTACGGCGATGCACTATGTGCTTCTCAAGATTGTGCGTGGAGAGGAAGGCTATCTTTTTAAAGGCTTTTTTAAGTCCTTTGCGCGGAATTTTAAGCAGGCGACGATCCTGTGGCTTCTGGTGCTCCTAGTGGTTGCCGTATATGTGGGAGATATCCTGATCTTCAGTTATTCCGGGATGCAGTTTCCCAAGGTGCTGATCGTGGCTGTCATAGCGATCGCCGTGCTGGCGGTTATGGTCGTAGCGTATATTTTCCCGCTGCTTGCCAGATTTGACAATACCGTGTGGAACACAATCAAAAATGCAGCATTGATGGCATTTTTGAATCTGCCGAAAACGATCCTTATGGTAGTGGTTTATGCGCTTCCACTGGTGATCGCGTATTTTTCGACGTACTCCATCATATTTGTTATTATGTTCGGCTATTCTGTGCCGGCATATATCGCTGCGTGGCTTTACAGCGGAATTTTCAAGAAATTTGAACCCGAGGTGGAAACCACATCGGATCTGGAATTTACTGTAACAATGGACGGGGGGAAAGAGGAAGAGGATGGAAAATCAGAATAAGTCAGTCGCATTCCAGTGGGTGATCCCATCAGCCATACTTATGGTTGTAGTGCTGATATTGTTGTTCAACTTTTCCAATAAGAGCAGCAGGAACGCTTCGGAATTGATCTACAAGGAGTTCGTCAGCAAGACGGAAGACTATGGAACCGACTTTTACGGAAAACTGACGGTAGTAAAGAGCATTGCTGCCCCGCTGGCAGACCTGCTGGAGATTGAAGGAACGGATGATGCGGATTATGTACAGCAGATACTGGAGGTCGCAGCGAACTGTTCACAGGCATACAAGGCTTTCTACTGCGATCAGAATGGCGACGGCTACGATCAGACAGGCACGGACATATCCATTGGGGATACGACTTACTTTCAGACGGTCATTGCACCGGATACCGTGTACGCGTATGCAAAGGCGGATGAGGGACTTGATCAGGATTCTATCGTTGTCAAGACGGTGGTAAAAGAGCATGGATACCTTCTGCTTTATTATCCATTGCAGGAGTTTGATGGACTTCTGGCCGCTTCGGATACGGATCCTTCCGGTTATCTGATGCTTCTGGATGAAGAGGGAAATGTGCTTGCGATCTCAGGCTCCAAGAACGTTTTTGACACGGGAATGAATGTGATCGACAGTCTTTCCGAGGACAATCTGGAGGCTTCACGGACGATTCGCAACCGGATCAAGAACGGGACCAGGGGAACCACCGAGGTGAATCTGGGCGGAAAAGCAAGCCTTTTGACCTATGTGCCCTTTGGTGCAAATCACTGGGAGATGGTCATGGGAGTGAGCAAGTCCTATGCGGACAGACAGATCGCGCTCCAGTGGCAGAGCACAAAACAGATGCTGATCCAGCTTATTGCGGTGATCTTTATCTTTATCTGTATTGTCATGGTGGTCAATATTGTTGCGAAGATCAGCAGCAATGAGAAAAAGAAACAGCTGGAGGATAAGGCGGATACAGACCTTCTGACCGGCCTTAACAATAAACTGGCAACGGAGCGAAAGATCAAAGATTACATGGCGCAGAATCCGAAAACGCAGTCGATGATGTTCCTTCTGGATATTGATAACTTCAAGAAGATCAATGACACGATGGGGCATGCGTTCGGAGACGAGGTGCTTCGCTCGCTTGGACAGCAGATCGGTGCGAACTTCCGTGCGACCGATATTATCGGGCGTATCGGCGGCGATGAGTTTATGATCTTCCTCAAGGGGATTGAGGATGAGACGGTGATCCGCAAGGAAGCAAAGAAGATCGAGAACTTCTTTAAGGGCTTTCAGGCGGGCGAGTATGTAAAGTATGCTGCGACGGCAAGTATCGGAGCGGCGATCTTCCCGCATGACGGCGCGGATTTTGAGACACTTTACAAGGCGGCCGATCAGGGACTTTACAAGGCGAAAAAGCGCGGTAAGAACCAGCTCGCGTTCTATAAGGACGAGTGGGCAGGGATCGAGCCGGAAAAGAAAGAAAAATAAAAAACAGGTTATGATACCCCGGTCAGTGGAGCGATCCATTGCCCGGGGTTTTTGTGTGACAGAGGATTTCTAAGCGGTTTAGAAAAAGGCATTTTTTATCTTGACATATACCCTATGGGGGTATATTATACGGGTGAAGCAAGTGGGGGAGAATGGAAACGGGGGAATAAACGGATGAAAACAGAAGAAGACTATAAGACAGAAGAACAGAATGTCTGCGCCTGTTGCCGGCACAAGCATACGCCGAGGCCGGAGCAGGAGCAGAAGAAGCTGCAGAACAGGGTAAACCGGATCATTGGCCAGATGAACGGCATCAAAGCGATGATCGATGACAACCGATACTGCGGGGATATTCTGATCCAGATCGGTGCAGTGGAAAGCGCGCTGAAAAGCCTTGGCTATGTGATCCTTCAGGATCACCTGGAAACCTGTGTGACTGAGGAGGTCCGCAAGGGCAATCAGCGGATCATGGCAGAAGCTGTGGAACTGATCCGAAAGATGTAGGACGACGGAAAGGATCGTGAGGAGTATGAAAAGTCAGAAATTCGATGTGACGGGGATGACCTGCGCGGCGTGCAGCGCGCACGTGGAGAAAGCCGTCCGGGCTGTGAAGGGAGTGGAGTCCGTCAGCGTGAACCTGCTGATGAACAGCATGGTGGCAACCTACGACGCCCCTGCCACGGAGAGCGGGATCTGTGAAGCGGTCGCGGCTGCAGGATACGGGGCGACAGTGCAGGGAGAAGAGAAGGCAAGCCATGACAAGGACGCCTTTGTCGACCATGAGACGCCGAAGCTGAGGCGCAGGCTGATCGCCTCGGTGTGCCTGCTCATACCGCTTATGTATGTCACGATGGGAGGTCTGATGTGGGGATGGTATCTGCCGGAAGGCTTTGCACAGAATCCCTGGGCGATCGCACTGTATCAGCTTTTGCTGACCGGCATGGTGATGGTCATCAACCAGAAATTTTTTATCAGCGGATTTCGGGGACTTCTCCACAAGGCGCCAAACATGGATACGCTGGTGGCACTCGGCAGCAGCGCGGCGTTTGTGTACAGCACGGCGGTCATGTTCCGCATGGGAACGCATTTGCAGGAAGGGCATACAGATATGGCGATGCACAGTCTGCACGATATGTATTTTGAGTCGGCGGCGATGATCCTGACGCTGATCACGGTCGGAAAGATGCTGGAGGCGTACAGCAAGGGAAAGACGACCAACGCGATCAAGGGGCTTATGGATCTGGCGCCCAAGACGGCGCACGTGCTGAGAAACGGAGAAGAGATCCAGATACCGGCGCAGGATGTGCAGACCGGAGACACTTTTCTGGTGCGCCCGGGAGAGAGTATCCCGGTGGATGGAGAGGTTGTCAGCGGAACCAGTGCCGTAGATGAGGCGGCGCTGACCGGAGAAAGCCTTCCGGTGGACAAGCAGCCGGGCGACCGTGTGAGCGCGGCGACGTTGAACCAGAACGGCGTTCTGACATGCCGGGCGACGCGGGTAGGAAAAGATACGACGCTCCAGCAGATCATCGATATGGTAGAGAATGCGGTTGCGACCAAAGCACCGGTAGCGCAGATTGCAGACAAGGTTTCCGGCGTTTTTGTGCCGGTCGTCATTGCATTGGCGCTGGTGACGGGCGTAGTCTGGATGCTTGCAGGAGCCGGATTTGGAAAGGCGCTTTCCCATGCGATCAGCGTTCTGGTCATAAGCTGCCCATGCTCGCTTGGACTTGCTACGCCGGTGGCGATCATGGTAGGCAATGGAATGGGAGCCAGGAACGGAATCCTTTTTAAGAACGCGACGTCTCTGGAGCAGACAGGAAAAATGCAGTATGTGGTGCTGGATAAGACCGGAACCGTCACAGAGGGAAAACCGTGCGTGACGGATGTAAAGGCGGCAGAAACAGAGACGGAGGAGCACCTGTTGGAGATAGCCTGCTCTCTGGAAAAGAATAGTGAACATCCGCTGGCGGGAGCAATCTGCCAGGAGGCGGAAAAGTGTGGGATCCGGGCGGCTGCGATCGACGGCTTTACTGCCAGACCGGGCTGGGGCGTAGAAGGAAAACTGGCGGGCAAGGACCTGCTCGGCGGCAACGGAGCGCTGATGGAGGAGCAGGGACTTCTGACTCCGCAGATGCAGGCTGCCGGAGAAGCGATGGCGGCGGAAGGAAAGACGCCTCTCTATTTTGCATATGACGGCAGGCTCATCGGAATGATCGCGGTAGCAGATGTGGTGAAAGCAGACAGTGAAAAGGCGATCCGCCAGCTTCAGGATATGGGAATCTGTACCGTGATGCTCACGGGCGACAATTACCGCACAGCGCGTGCGATCGGACGGCAGGCAGGACTGTCCTACGTGATCGCGGACGTGCTGCCGGGCGACAAGGAACAGGTTGTCAGACAGCTTATGGAGCATGGAAGGACGGCGATGGTCGGCGATGGGATCAACGACGCGCCTGCGTTGACGAGAGCTGATGTGGGCATCGCTATCGGAGCAGGAGCCGACGTGGCGCTGGATGCGGCGGACGTTGTGCTGATGAGATCAAGCCTGATGGATGTGGCCTCAGCGATCCGGCTTTCCAGACAGACGCTGAAAAATATCCATGAAAATCTGTTCTGGGCATTTTTCTACAACTGTATCGGGATCCCACTTGCGGCGGGCGTTCTGATACCGGCGTTCGGACTCAGCCTGAATCCGATGTTCGCGGCGGCGGCGATGAGCCTCTCCAGCTTCTGCGTTGTGACGAATGCGCTCAGACTGAACCTGTTCGACGTTCATTCGACCAGAAAAGATAAAAAGAGAACGGTCCCGGAGACGCCGGACTTTATCGAGGCGCTGGGGCAGAAAAAGGAAAAGGAGGAAAATAAAATGACGAAAGTATTGCATGTGGAAGGCATGATGTGCGCGCATTGCCAGGCGCACGTACAGAAAGCGCTCGAAGGTGTTGAAGGCGTAGCGAAGGCAGAGGTGGATCTCGAGAAAAAGACCGCCACGGTGACGCTTGAAAAAGAGGTGGCGGACGAAACGCTCGCAGCTGCCGTGACAGAGGCGGGATATCAGGTGGTAAACAAGTAAGAAACGTCTGCGTTATGCAAAATGTATAGGAAAATATTAAAATGTTGGTCAAGTTGTCAGAAACGGGAAAATTGCCGATTGTGAATAAGCAATTTCTACAATGGAAAAAGAAATCTTTGTGAAATAGTGGTATAGCAAAGAGCGGTCAACTCCGCTATACTGAAGTCAGATTCAGATAATACCTTTTCAGGTATGACCATTGAGAAAAAATAAAAATTATAGGAGGCAATTATGGCAAGTTTATCATTAAAGAATGTTTGCAAGGTATATCCGAACGGTTTTGAAGCTGTTAAGGATTTCAACCTTGAGATCGCAGATCAGGAATTCATCATTTTCGTAGGACCTTCAGGTTGTGGTAAGTCTACAACACTTCGTATGATCGCAGGTCTGGAAGATATCTCTTCCGGTGAGCTGAAGATCGGTGACAGAGTAGTAAACGACGTAGAGCCTAAGGACAGAGATATCGCGATGGTATTCCAGAACTACGCTCTGTATCCGCATATGTCCGTATATGACAACATGGCATTCGGACTGAAACTGAGAAAAGTTCCGAAGGATGAGATCGACAAGATGGTAAAGGAAGCAGCGAAGATCCTTGATCTGACAGCACTTCTTGACCGTAAGCCGAAGGCTCTTTCCGGTGGACAGAGACAGCGTGTTGCCATGGGTCGTGCAATCGTTCGTAATCCTAAGGTATTCCTTATGGATGAGCCTCTTTCCAACCTGGATGCAAAACTTCGTGTTCAGATGCGTATTGAGATCGCTAAGTTACATCAGAGACTGGGCACAACCATCATCTACGTTACACATGACCAGACAGAGGCTATGACCCTTGGTACAAGAATCGTAGTTATGAAGGATGGTGTTATCCAGCAGGTAGATACACCTCAGAACTTATATGAGAAGCCGCAGAACCTGTTCGTAGCAGGATTCATGGGATCTCCTCAGATGAACTTCCTTGATGCAACCGTAGAGGTTAATGGTGATTCCGCAAGCCTGAAGGTTGCAGGACAGACCATTCCGCTTCCTCCGGCTAAGTCCAAGAAGCTGATCGAGGGTGGTTATGCTGGAAAGACCGTAACATTCGGTATCCGTCCTGAGGATGTATATGATTCTGAAATGTTCATCGAGACAGCTAAATGTACTTTCGAGTCTACCATTAAGGTTTACGAATTACTTGGTGCAGAAGTTTACTTATACTTCGACCTTGCTGAGTTCCCGATCACCGCAAGAGTAGATTCCCGTACCACAGCAAGACCTGGTGATACAGTTAAATTTGCTTTCGACGTTGAGAAGATTCATGTCTTCGATAAAGAGACAGAGCAGATCATTACAAACTAGTCTGAAGAAAATCAAGGGGGATGCTTGTGCATCTCCCTTATTTACGTAATAGGGAACTACAGATATTTGGAAAAGAGAGGGTAGTACATGATTTCAAGTCAGGTTATTAAGTCCAGCATAGAGGAATTGAAGGCGATTTCCAAAGTGGATCTTGGAGTCTGGGATCTGGATGGAAAGGTGGTCGTGTCGACCATGGAGACGGATGACATTTCTCCGGCGATGATCACCGGATTTGCAAGTTCCCAGGCGGACAGCCAGGTCATCGGACCGCATCATCTGATGAAGGTTCTGGATGAGGAGGAACTTCTCTTTGTACTGGATGCCAGAGGAACCGGAGAGGATACCTACATGATCGGCAAGATCGCGGTCAGCCAGCTCCAGCATCTGATCGTTGCCTATAAGGAACGCTATGACAGGAACAATTTTTTCCAGAATCTGTTGCTGGATAATATGCTGCTTGTCGATATTTACAACCGCGCCAAGAAACTGCATATCGAGTGCAGCGTGCCGCGCGCTGTATTTCTGATCGAAACGGGGCAGGAGCGCGATACGACGGCTTCGGAGCTTTTGAATGGAATGTTTTCATTCCAGAACGGCGATTACATCACGGCGGTGGACGAGAGCAGCGTGATCCTGGTCAAGTCGCTGATGCCGGAAGAAAAATATGAAAAGCTGGATCAGATCGCAAATACGATCGTGGATATGATGAGCATGGAAGCGATGCTCAACGTCCGCGTTGCATATGGAACGATCGTGAGCGAGCTCAAGGAAGTGTCCAAGTCCTACAAGGAAGCGAAGATGGCGCTTGACGTAGGAAAGATCTTCTATGCGGAGAAAAAGGTGACAGGCTACAACACGCTCGGAATCGGAAGACTGATCTATCAGCTCCCGGTCAACCTGTGCCGTATCTTCATCGACGAGATTTTCGGAGAAAATGTGCCGGATGATCTGGACGATGAGATCCTGACAACGATCAACAAGTTCTTTGAGAACAATCTGAACGTGTCGGAAACCTCCAGACAGCTTTTTATCCACCGGAATACGCTCGTATATCGTCTGGAGAAGCTGCAAAAGAGCACCGGGCTTGATGTGAGAACCTTTGATGACGCCCTCACCTTCAAGATTGCTCTTATGGTGGTAAATTATATGAAATATCTGGATTCGCTTGATTATTGATGTCATAGAACCATGCCGGAGCGCATAGACTTGTAACAGGACAAACAGGGAGTCTTAGAAAGTGCAGGCATGGAGGAGATTATGTACGGCAGAGAGATGATCTATCTGACATTGTATCAAGGAAACAATCGAATAGGAAATGCAGGTTATGTGAAGGTGGATATCCGGGATGAGGATGCCACCTTCCATTTCATGTTCCGGAAGATTCCGGATGACATCCGCGGGGAATATCCCCTCAGGATCATGGAGGATGGCGCCTGGAAAGAAGGACCTGGGCTACTGTTCCGGGGCAGCCAGGATACAGCAGAAAAGAAGAGCGCGCCCTGCGGACAGATACAGCAGCTACAGGTTCTTCTTGAAAAGGGATACCGGATCGAAGGGAAGAGTAAGAACTGTCCCGCGCAGGCAGAGCGCGAGGCAGCGTTGCCAAAAGGCTGGACGCAGCAAAAGGAAGAATTGCAGGCGGGTTCGGGAGTGATGTCAACAAAGAGATGGACATCTCAGAAGGAAGTTATCCAGTCGGAGCGCGAGATTGTGGAAGAAAGAGAGCCGCAGCCAGAAAGAGAAGCGCCGCAGCCAGAAAGAGAAGCGCCGCAGCCAGAAAGAGAAGCGCCGCAGCCGGAAAGAGAAGCCCCGCAGCCGGAAAAGGGTATCGCCGCGCGCGTTGTGGCGGCGGAAGAGATCCGGGAGGACAAGTGGGAGCAGATCCTTGCCACCTATGAAACGATACATCCTTATGGGGATGGCAGGGTGTACGTGAAACTGGAGCCGAAGGATTTTGTCATCATGCAGGGAAAATACCAGCATCTTGTCAACAACAGCTTCCTTCTTCATGGATTTTATAATTACCGGTATCTGATTCTGGGAAAGGAACAGGGAAAAGAGTATTACCTCGGCGTTCCGGGAGTTTTTTATGAGCGAGAAAAGATGGTCGCGCTGATGTTTGGCTTTGAAGCCTTTGACTGCGAAGGCGGCAATACCAGTCCGGGCGGCTTCGGATATTATCTGCGCCGGGTGGAATTGTAGGCGGTCCTGTGTGTTCAGATCCCCTCGCAGTCGAAGGGAGGAATGAAACTTTCGGATGCGGTGCCTCCCTCCTGGATAAAGCCGTTTTCGATCCCGATAGAGATGGCATAGTCGATCACGCGGTCGTATTCTTCATCCGTGATCGTGCGATTCAGTTCCGGAAAAGCGGCTGCCTGTGGGAGCGGTGTATACTGGTTCATAATGCTGATATAGATCCGGTTTCCGTAAGTCCGGTAAAGATAGTCCAGCAGGTAGCGGGAATCCTCTTCGCATCCGGGCAGCAGGAGATGACGTACAATGACGCCACGCTTCATAAGGGAATCTTCGCCGTTTTCAAATACGGGATCGCCGGTCTGCCGGACCATCTCGCTTATGGCGGCGCAGGCGACGTCGAAATAGTCCGGGGCTGCGCTGTATTTCCGGCTTATGGACGCATCGTGGTATTTCAGGTCGGGGAGATAAATATCGACAAGACCTTCCAGCGCTTTCAGCACCTCGACTTTTTCATAGGAGGAGGTATTGTATACAACGGGAATGGACAGGCCGTATAATCTGACCTGCGTTAGGGCAGGAATGATTTGTGGAACATAATGCGAAGGGGTGACCAGATTGATATTGTGGGCGCCCTTTTCCTGTAATTCGAGAAATATTTCACAAAGTCGCTCCGGGGAGATCTTTTTGCCGGTCTGCGCGTGTGCGATCGCATAATTCTGACAAAAAACACAGCCCATATTGCAGCCGCCGAAGAAAACCGCGCCAGAACCATTGACGCCTGAAATGCAGGGTTCTTCCCACATGTGCAGCGCTGCCCTCGCGGCGATAAGATCGGTGGTACATCCGCAGTACCCGGTCTGACCGGAAAGCCGGTTGACATGACATTCTCTGGGACAGAGCGTGCAGTCCTCCATATGAAAAGCGGGATTGTCCGGAAGAATAATATGGTCGTAAATCATAGGCAGGCCTCAAAAAAAGAAAAAGCATCAAAGATGCTTATGCCGGATTGCTGTGAAAATCAGGAAACGGAATCTTAAATACCGTGCGCTGTCAGTCGAGCTTAACCCATATACGTTACCTTTACAGTTAACTCCGCCAGGCACCCTCGCGGCACATGAAAGATTCCACTTAGTGCTGCTGTGTTCCCACCCTGACACGGTTCGTGGATTTCCATTGCGCAAGACCCAAACTTCAACGCCACTTATAAAGGGCAGCTATACAAGCATACACCCTCGATCAAGCATCACCCCCACTGGAGCGGATTGTGGGTACAGGGCACCGCTAACGCCCCGGCTGCACGGTAAACGGAGGAGGAGGGATTTGAACCCTCGCGCCGGTGTTACCGACCTACTGGTGTTCGAAGCCAGACCCTTCAGCCACTTGGGTACTCCTCCATATGAATTAGATTATAATTTGAATCAGGACGAATGTCCAGTCCTTTTTCAAGAAAGATATGATACAATAGTAACAGTTCGGTCGCAGAGCGGCGCCGGCTGCGAAGCAGACGCTTTTATGAATATGAGGGCTGAACTGTTGCGTATCCAATAGTAATAAAATTCTACAGTTCACACGTGCCATCCGCAAAAAGCACATTCCGTGCTTTTCCGCTGCTATGCAGCTATTGTTGTTCATAGCCAGGCGCTTCCTATGATGTGACGAGTGAACTGTGACAGCCAAAAAGGGACAGAAAGAATGACGCAGGACGAAAAATACATGAGAGAGGCGATCCGCCAGGCAAAAAAAGCGTATGCGCTGGGAGAGGTGCCGATCGGCTGTGTGATCGTATATCAGGATAAGATCATCGGCAGGGGATATAATAGGAGAAATACTGATAAAAATACGCTCGCTCACGCGGAGATCACAGCGATCAACAAAGCGAGCAAAAAACTGAAGGACTGGCGGCTGGAAGAATGTACGCTCTACGTGACGCTGGAACCGTGCCAGATGTGCGCCGGGGCCATCGTGCAGGCGCGGGTGACCCGCGTTGTGATGGGGTGCATGAATCCCAAGGCGGGATGCGGCGGGTCAATTCTAAACATCCTTGAGATGTCTGCATTTAACCATCAGGTACAGGTGGAGCGGGGGATCCTGGCACAGGAATGTACTGATCTTCTGACAACTTTCTTTAAGGAGCTGCGCGTGCGAAACCGGATGGAGAAACTTTTGAAAAAACAGGCGGAGGCGGCGCAGACGGCGGATGGAGATGCCGCCGGGCAGGAATGAGCGCAGACTGAAATTGCAGTTGAGAAGAACCGCAAAATACGGTATAATTTACAGGGTATGTACGAAGAGGGGTTCCGGGCGGACAGGCTTCCCGGAAGGAAAACGGGAACAGAGCATTTGCAGGATTTTTGGTGGCAGAGGACCCGGAGAAAAAGAGAAGAATGGAAAAACAGGAGGAAGCGAAATGAAGAGAATCGGAATGTTGACCAGCGGCGGAGACTGTCAGGCGCTCAACGCGGCGATGCGCGGTGTTGTGAAGTGTCTGTTTTGCAGTGGAGAAGATGTAGAGATCTACGGATTCCTGGACGGCTACAAGGGACTCATTTACGGAGATTTCCGGATGCTGACGAGTCAGGATTTTTCCGGGATCCTCACGAAGGGCGGCACAATTCTTGGAAGCAGCAGAACTCCTTTTAAACTGATGCGGGAGCCGGACGAGAACGGTCTGGACAAGGTCGAGGCGATGAAGCAGAATTATTATAAGCTCAAGCTGGACTGCCTGTTGATCCTGGGTGGAAACGGTACGCACAAGACAGCCAACCTCCTCAGGGAAGAGGGGCTGAACGTAGTCACGCTTCCCAAGACGATCGACAACGATCTGTGGGGAACGGATATGACCTTTGGCTTCCAGAGCGCGGTAAATATCGCGACAGAATGTATCGACTGCATCCACACGACGGCGTCCTCGCATGGACGGATCTTTATCGTCGAAGTCATGGGACACAAGGTGGGCTGGCTTACCCTGAACGCAGGAATCGCAGGCGGCGCAGACATCATTCTGATACCGGAGATTCCGTATGATATCGATAAGGTGATCGCAGCGATCGACGAGAGGGCGGCGAAAGGCTCCAAGTTCACGATCATGGCGGTAGCAGAGGGCGCGATCTCCAAGGAGGATGCGAAGCTGTCCAAAAAAGAGTATCGTGAGAAGCTCAAGAATTATCCGTACCCGTCCGTCTCTTATGAAATCGCGGATCAGATCCAGAAAAAGACCGGCAAGGAAGTGAGAGTCACTGTGCCGGGACATACGCAGAGAGGGGGAAGTCCCTGTCCGTATGACCGTGTGTTTGCGACCAGACTGGGAGCCGAGGCGGGCAGAATGATCCTTCAGGGAGAGTACGGATTCATGGTAGGCTACCGGAACAGAGAGATCGTCCGCGTGCCGCTGGAGGAGGTTGCCGGAAAGCTGAAAATGCTTGATCCTGAAGCAACCATCGTTCAGGAAGCGAAGATGGTGGGAATCAGCTTCGGAGATTAACGATTAGGAAGGGCATGGTTGCCTATATGTCATATACAGCGCTATATCGGAAGTTCCGCCCGGACTGTTTTGAGGACGTCAAGGGGCAGGAACACATTGTAACAACACTGAAAAATCAGATCAAAGCGGAACGGATCGGCCACGCCTATCTGTTCTGCGGGACCAGAGGTACAGGAAAGACGACGATCGCCAAGATTTTTGCCAAGGCGGTCAACTGTGAGAATCCGGTGGACGGAAGTCCGTGCGGAGAGTGCGCCACCTGTAAGGCGATCGCCGCGGGAGCATCCATGAATGTGATCGAGATCGACGCCGCATCAAACAACGGTGTGGACAACATCCGTGAGATCGTGGAGGAGGTTTCCTACTCGCCGGCAGCAGGAAAATATAAGGTTTATATCATTGACGAGGTTCATATGCTGTCGATAGGAGCGTTCAACGCGCTTTTAAAGACTCTGGAGGAACCGCCGTCCTATGTGATCTTTATCCTGGCTACGACAGAGGTTCACAAGATACCGATCACGATCTTGTCCAGGTGCCAGAGATACGATTTCCGGCGGATCACCATCGATACGATCGCGGATCGACTGCGTGAGCTGATGAATAAGGAGCAGGTGACTGTGGAGGATAAGGCGCTCCGCTATGTCGCAAAGGCGGCGGACGGCTCTATGAGAGACGCGCTCAGTCTTTTGGATCAGTGTATCGCCTTTCATTTTGGACAGGAGCTCACCTATGATAAGGTTCTGGATGTACTCGGCGCAGTCGATACCGAGGTGTTTAGCAGACTGCTGCGCGCGGTGCTGGATCGGAATGTGACCGGGTGTATCGGACTGCTGGAGGAGATGGTCATGCAGGGGCGCGAGCTGACGCAGTTCGTGACAGATTTTGCATGGTATCTGCGAAATCTCCTTTTACTGAAAACCTCGGATGACATCGAGGATGTCATAGACGTTTCCACGGATAATCTGGCAAGACTCAAGGAAGAGGCAGAAATGACGGATGCGGATGCGATCATGCGCTATATCCGTATCTTTTCGGAGCTGTCCGGGCAGATAAGGTATGCGTCACAGAAGCGGATCCTGATCGAGATCGCGCTCATCAAGCTGTGCCGGCCGGATATGGAGAAGGACTATGAGTCCGTAGTTGAGCGCGTCCGCGCGCTGGAGGAAAAGCTGGAGAAAGGCGATTTCGTAGTCGCATCGGCGGGAGAACTCCCGGGAGGGCAGATGGCAAATCAGAATACCGGGGCGGTGCTGAAAAAAGAACGGCCGGAGCTTCCAAAGGCGATCCCGGAGGATGTGCAGAAGGCGGTAGAGAGCTGGCCGAACATCATAGCACAGACGGCGATGCCGATGAAGCAGTATCTGAAAGCGGCGCACCTGAGCCTGGGAGGAGACAACCGGCTGCTGGTGGTCGTGGAGGATGGTCTTGCCTCAGATTATTTCCTGAGACAGGAAGGACATAAAGAGCTGCTGGTGCAGGTGCTGTCCGAGGCGGTAGGCAAAGAGATCGACGTGACGATCCAGAGCGTGCAGAGCCGAGAAGCCTTTGAACAGAACTATGTAGATCTGACCCAGATTAATTTTGAAATAGAAGAAGAGGAATCATAACCTCAACAAAACAGAAAGCAGGAGGAACAGACAAATGGCAAAACGTGGTGGATTTCCGGGAGGCGGAATGCCCGGTAATATGAACAACCTGATGAAGCAGGCGCAGAGAATGCAGCGCCAGATGGAGGAGAATCAGAAAGAACTCGAGGAGAAGGAGTTCACTGCCAAGGCAGGCGGCGGAGCCGTGGAAGTGACCGTTACCGGAAAGAAGGAGATCACGAAGATCAAACTCTCGGAGGAAGTGGTTGATCCGGAGGACATTGAAATGCTCGAGGATCTGGTCATGGCAGCGGCAAATGAGGCGCTTCGCATGGCAGAAGAGGCAAGCGCGGAGGCGATGAACAAGATGACCGGCGGACTCGGACTGGGTGGAGGCTTTCCGTTCTGATGGACCTGTACAGTGGATATATCAACAAACTGATCGATGAGCTTGCGGGACTTCCCGGAATCGGGTCAAAGTCCGCACAAAGACTTGCTTTTCACCTGATCAATATGCCGAAGGCTAAGGTGGAACGGCTGGCTGGCGCGATCGTGGAGGCAAAGAAGAACGTGCGCTACTGTAAGGAGTGCTATACCCTTACGGACAGCGATATATGTCCCATCTGCGCGAATGGAAACCGCGACCACAGCACGATCATGGTGGTGGAAAATACGAGGGATCTGGCGGCGTACGAAAAGACCGGCAAATACAACGGGGTATATCACGTCCTGCACGGAGCGATCTCCCCGATGCTCGGGATCGGACCGGGCGATATCCGGCTCAAGGAGCTGATAAAGCGACTTGAGGGAGATGTGAAGGAAGTTATCATTGCGACGAATTCCAGCCTGGAGGGCGAGACGACCGCGATGTACATCAGTAAACTTATCAAGCCGACCGGCGTGCGGGTGACGAGGATCGCCAGCGGCGTTCCGGTGGGAGGCGATCTGGAGTACATTGACGAAGTGACGCTTCTGCGTGCGCTGGAAGGCAGAGTGGAGCTGTAACGGCTCCGGGCAAAGAGAAGAAGTATTTGGGTATGGAGTGAAAAATGGGTGTGACAAAGTTAAACAGCATTAAGCTGGGCGATATGGAAGCGTACTATGTGCTGGATGAGGAAAAGCAGGCAGTAGAGCTGATGCTTTTGCCGGAGGGTATGCAGGAGCCGGAATGGGAGAGCAAGAAGCAGTTCATCGATCCGTTGATCGAGCTCAAGCTGACGGGTGATGCATACACGACATCCTATGCGGGTGGCAGCACGATGCGCCAGAACGACAGTTGCTATGCGATGAAGTACGACAGGCAGGAAGTCAGTCGGGATGGGGAAAAGACGCTCATCCGGACGGTCTGCAAGGATGAAAGAGGATATGAGGCGGTACATACGCTGTCTTATTTTGAGGGAGAAAAGACGGTTCGCAGCTTTGTGACCTTCCGAAATGACAGCGCGGAGAAGGTGACGCTGGAAAAACTGGACAGCTTTAATCTGGGAGGAATCTCGCCGTATCTGGAAGGCGACGGGCATGAGCAGATGGCGATGTACCGCGTCAGAAGCGTCTGGAGCGGAGAGGGCAGACTGGAGAAAATCCCACTGGAGGAGATGCAGTTAGAACCTTCATGGATTCCCGGACACGCGATCCGCTGTGAGAGATTTGGCGGGATCGGCTCTTTGCCGGTCAACCGGTTTTTCCCGTATCTTGTGATAGAAGATCAGACGACGCATATTTTCTGGGGAGCCCAGATCGCGCATGCCGCATCGTGGCAGATGGAGGTGTTCCGCAGAGACGAGGCAGTCTCCATCGGCGGCGGTCTTGCTGATCGGGATTTCGGGCACTGGTATAAAGACATTGCGCCGGGAGAGTCGTTCACAACACCGGAAGCTATTCTGACGGTTGCCAGAGGGGTTTCCATCGACGTCTTTTCACAGAGACTGACGTCCGGACAGGTGCGTGCGGCAGAAAACGGACCGGAATCAGAGCAGGAGTTGCCGGTTATTTTTAATGAATACTGCACGACATGGGGAAATCCTTCCCATGAGAATATCTGCGCCATCGTGGATGCGCTCAAAGGGCACGGGATATCCTATTTCGTGATCGACTGCGGATGGTACAAGGAGGACGGAATACCGTGGGGAGATTCCATGGGCGACTATCAGCCCTCGAAATCACTTTTCCCGGACGGGCTGGACAAGACTGTGGACGCAATCCGCGCGGCGGGAATGAAACCCGGTATCTGGTTTGAGATCGACAATGTAGGCTGCATGGCGAAAGCGTATCAAAAGACCGACCTGCTCCTGAAAAGGGACGGGAAAGTGCTCACTACGCAGTCAAGACGTTTCTGGGATATGAGGAAGCCGGAGGTGATCCTGGATCTTTCAGAAAAGGTGATCGGGCTTTTGAACCGGTATGGCTTCGAATATATGAAAATGGACTACAACGATACCATCGGGATCGGCTGTGACGGAGCGGAATCTCTGGGAGAAGGGCTGCGCCAGAATATGGAGGCGTCCGTAAAATTCCTGGAGAAGATAAAGCGAGAAGTGCCGGGGATCATACTGGAGAACTGTGCGTCGGGCGGGCACAAGCTGGAGCCTGAGATGATGGGACAGACAGCGATGGCTTCTTTTTCGGACGCGCACGAGTGCGAGGAGATACCGGTGATCGCGGCGGGACTGCACCGCGTGATCCTTCCGAGGCAGAGCCAGATCTGGGCGGTGATCCGGGAGGACGCCAGCACAAGGAGGATCGTATACGCTGTGGCAGCCGGTCTGCTGGGAAGATTGTGCCTGTCAGGCGATGTGACGCACCTTTCCGACGAACAGTGGGCGGTCATCGATCAGGGCATACAATTCTATAAAAAGGCGGTGCCGATCATCAAAAACGGCATTTCCCATATCGGCGGCACAAGACAAAAGAGCTGGAGACATCTCCGCGGCTGGCAGAGCGTGTTCCGGGAGGGCGAAAACGCGGCGCTTCTGCTTCTGCACACGTTTGAAGAAGAGATCGAAGAGCCGATAGAGGTTTTACTGCCGGATGAAAAAGATTACCGTGTGACCGACGTCTATGCGGACGAGGCAGACCGGGACGGCATCCTGCAGGCGAAGCTGGAAAAAGGAAAGCTGATCTGCAGATTGCAGGGCGGTTTCCGTGCGGCGGCTATTTTGCTTGAGAAGGGCATATAAAAAGTAAACACAGTTAAGGGAGGATCAGAGATGAGTGTAGCGAAAGAAAAATTCGGGACAACGAAGTGTGGGAAGGACATCTGGCTGTACACGCTGAGCAATGCAAACGGCGTGCAGGCGAAGGTGATGAATTACGGCGCCAACCTGGTAAGTCTGTTAGTGCCGGACAAAGAGGGAAAGGTTGAGGATGTCGTTCTCGGCTTTGACAACCTGGAAGGCTACTATGGAAACGGGAGCTTTTTCGGCGCGGTGATCGGACCTAGCGCGAACCGTATTGCAGGGGCAGGCTTCGAGATAGACGGAAAAGCATATCAGCTCGATGTAAACGACGGGGCGAACAACCTTCACAGCCATATGGAGGAAGGCTATCATAAACGCGTCTGGGCGGCAGAGGAAGGACAGGACAGTGTGACCTTTACCCTTGAGGGAAAAGACGGCGAGATGGGCTTCCCGGCAAACAAGAAAATAGCGGTGACTTACAGTCTGTCTGCGGACAATGAGCTCAAACTGCATTACCATGTAACGGCAGATGCAAACACGATCGTCAATATGACAAATCACTCTTACTTTAATCTGGCAGGGCAGGGAAATGGAAAGATCGAAGATCATCTGCTCCAGATCAAGGCGTCATGCTACACGCCGGTAGTGGCGGGAGCCATCCCGACCGGAGAGATCGCGCCGGTGAAGGGAACGCCGATGGACTTTACCGAGATGAAGCCGGTAGGACAGGATATCAACGCGGACTTTGAGCAGTTGAAACTGGTGCAGGGCTACGATCACAATTATGTGGTGGACGATGCAGACGGAACGCTGCGTGAGATCGCGACTGTAAAAGAGCCGATAAGCGGAAGAACCATGAAGGTCTTTACCGATCTGCCGGGTGTGCAGTTTTATGCAGGAAACTGTATTGGCGTGGAGAAGGGTAAGGGCGGTATCACTTACGGACCGCGCATGGGCATGTGCCTTGAAACGCAGTATTACCCGGACAATATCCATCATCCGAACTTCCCGCAGGCTGTTTTTGGACCGGGAAAAGATTACGACAGCGTGACGGTATATCAGTTCCTCGCATAATCCGTCTGAAAAATCAAGAAAGAAAAGAGTTAAGTAAGAAAGAAGAAGGCTTCCTGACCATAAAAAAGGGTTAGGAAGCCTTTTGTGATTTGTGAGCGCACACCGCGCCTTTCAACAAATTTTTTGAAATGCCTGTGCTACATTGAAAACAGAAAAGTGAATCAGGCGAAAGTGCACGGAAACGGAGGCAAAAGCCGTCCGTGCAGATATAGGGTGGGGAGAGTGCGAAATGGAAACGACGGTACATAAAAAAGAAAACGGATATTTTATATATGTAGAAGGGTATGTATTGTCTTATTTGCAGGAAAATGCGCAGGAAGGCGCTGTCTGCTTCTTTGGACGGCATGCCGGTCAGCGATATGAGATCTATGGAGCTGGGGATCGGGAAGAGATCGCAGCTTTTCAGGAGTACGCCAGACTGCCGGAGCTGTCGTGCAGTATGTGCGATGGAAAACCGGTCTTTACGGTGAAGCAGGGCGGGCGAAGCTATGAGATTGCAGAGTATGGCGTTTTTTATCAGGAAAATGAAGCCATGCAGCAGTACCTGTTGGAATGTCAGCGGGAGACAGGAGAGAAAAAGACGGAAAAAAGAGTGGAACAGCCGCCGCAGGCTTCCCAGGAAAAGACCGGGCAGCATCAGGGCTGGTTTTCGGTGCAGCTCGCCGCGTTGTTTCTTTTTCTGGTGGCGATCGTGATCACTTCGACGGACAATTATGATAAGCTGCTCCAGCTCGGGAAGTCGGCGCGAGACGTCCTGTTTATGGTGGAAAATCAGCCGACACAGCAGACGGCAGACACGCGGGAGACTGCGGACGCCGTCACGATTACAGTGGAGGCGGAGGACGATGGAGAAGGAACAGTCAACGCTGGAGAGGTAATCGTTGAACAGACTGCGTCTGATGCTGCGGCGGCAGAAGGAATGGACGAGCAGGCGCTTTCGGAAAAAGACTCACAGCCGGAAACAGAAGCGGAACAGCCGGAGACAAAAACTGCGCAGCTGGAAACGACATCTGCGCTGGAGCCAGAATCCTCACAGCCAGAGACAGCGTCTGCACCGGAGACAGGAACTGCGACATCAGAGACAGCCTTCGCGTCGGAGACGACAGAGCCGGTAGAGGAGCAGGAGGAGATGAACGATGGCGAAGGAAATGTGGAGGCACTCTCCCGGAATCTGACGCGCTACTATGAAGTGGAAAAGGGAGATACGTTGTATACCATATGCAGGGAGATCTATGGAGACACGGCGAAGGTCCGCGAGATCTGCGACCTGAACCAGATCGCGGACCCGGACGATATCCGCTATGGACAGAAGATCGTCCTTCCGTGAAAAGGGCAGCGTTCCGGATGCCGGATTTGAAGCCCGGTCAAATGTGCGGATGGCATAATCGAAAGCTCTATGTTATAATGTGCGTGAACGTCAGACGCCCCGGTGACAAGGGACAACGGAGAAACGCCTGACGGGGACGGTCTGCGCGGGCAGGCGGAAAGCGCGAGAAAGGGTATCGACAATGCCTAATGTCAGAGAATATTTGAAAAAGAAAAAAGAACGGGATGAAAAGAAACCGCGGATCAGCTATCATGAAAAAATAAAAAGCCACAGGTTCACGATCTTTTACCGCACGGTGCTGGTCATCCTTTTGATCGCGGCTGTGAGCGCTGCTTTTTACATACAGTGGAAGAATAAAATATATACGCAGTGCATGGTGCTGTCATCGTCGGAGATCTCGATTCCACAGGACACGAATCTGATGCCCTTTTCCGGCAGTCTGCTGCTCTACAGCAAGGATGGTATGAGCTGTGTGGACGCGAAGGGAAATTCGGTGTGGAACGAGACGTTTGAAATGCAGAATCCCATGGTGGACGTATGCAGGAATGTCGCGGCGATCGGTGATTATAACGGAAGAAATATCTATGTGGTCAATACCACGCAGCTTCTGGGAAAGATAACGACCAGCAAACCCATCCGCAGTATCTGTGTAGCGTCGGAAGGCGTAGTGGGTGTTGTGCTGGATGATATGGATGTGACATGGATTTACCTTTACGATGCGCAGGGAAACGAGCTGGTGCATTTCCGGACAACCATGAAAGAGAGCGGTTATCCGGTCAATGTTTCAATCTCGCCAAGCGGAGAACTGGTCTGCGTGTCCTATCTGTTTGTGGACAGCGGACAGATGAAGTCGAGCGTTGCGTTCTACAATTTCGGGGCGGTCGGTCAGAACAATACAGATAATTATGTCAGCGGTTACGATTATCTGGACACGGTTGTGCCGATCACCAGATTTCTGGACAACAAGACGCTGTTCGCTCTGTCGGACGACCGGATCATGTTTTTTGCAGGGGCGCAGAAGCCGGTCAGCACGGCGGAATGTCTGCTGAGTGAGGATGTGCGCGGCGTGTACTATGGAGAGGAATACATAGGACTGGTGTTCAACAGCACGGAGAGCGATAAGCGGTATCGGCTGGAGGTCTACCGGAAGTCGGGGACGCTGGCGCAGACGCTTGAATTTGATATGGACTATACGGATATCGTTTTTTATGGCGAGCAGATCATTATCTATAATGAGTCGGAGTGCAGCATCTATAATACAGAAGGAGTAGAGAAGTATGCCGGAACTTTTGACAAGACGGCGCTGAAACTTATTCCGACGGGAACGCAGTACCGGTATATGATCGTTACGCCGGATTCCATCGATATGATAGAATTGAAATAATTCCCGGAGGCGGATTCCTGCGTTTTCTGTTGATGGCAGGAAAAAACGGGTGAAAAAGGAACCTGACGGCAGAGGGGAAGAGGACGAAAGCATAAGAGGAGAAAATGGTTGGATATTGATATCAGAAAACTTGCCTTTGCGATAGCAGTCTGTCTTTTGGCGCTGTGGAGAGTGAAGCGCGGGTTTAAAAATGGAATACTGAAGGAAATCGTGAACATATTGTCAGGGGCGATTTCCCTTGTATGTGTGGCGCTGGTGTTCTATGCGGTCAGCAGCGTGATGGCAGGAGCGATGAGCACGCTGACGGTGTGTGTGATCGCACTGATTGTTCTGGGAATCCTGTTTAAAGTGTGCAATCTCATCTTTAAACCGATTCTGGCGCTCGGCGATGTGGCGGTCGTCGGAGGAATCAATAAATTCTTGGGAGCGGTTCTCGGACTTGCAGAGGCAGGAGCAATCGCCTATCTGGTATACCGCGTCTGCCTGTACCTGGATATTTATATCCTGTAGACGCGCACAGCCCCTAGATATTGAATGACAGAGACTATATTTGGTAGTCAAAAAGGGAATCAGAAAAAATCTAAAAAAAAGTCTGAAAATTTGTTGACAACCCCCAATAGGGGTGATATACTCAGATTCGTTGCTGAGGAAAACACCGGACAACCATTGAAAAAGAAATAAAAAGTTGTTGACAAAGGGTGAGCGGTTGTGATAAGATATTTTCGCTACTCACTTGAAAGGTGAAAAGCAACAAACGTGAATAACGTACAGCACCTTGACAAATAAACAGTAATGCAACCCTGAAAATTCAAGAAACAGGTTTCACAGCGCGCAGCGCTGCGCAAC
>CAKRSV010000010.1 GCA_934401915.1 uncultured Lachnospiraceae bacterium | reverse complement strand
TTGTTCATATTCTTCTCCTCTCTGATCAAACCTGGATCATCTGAAATTATTGCTTACTACGCTATCGCGTTTCTCTACTCACTATAAATTCACTATAACATTTATCTCCCATACCTTTTTCAATTTCTTTATCAAATTGTTCTTTCGTAAGAGAACCATAGGTCAACGGTGCCGTTCTTGGTAATTTCATTTCAAATGGAATTCCCTTTTGCAAAACAATCTGCCGTAGAAACATTCCTACTGCATTTGACATTGGAATTCCTAACTGATCTAATACACTTTCAGCCTGTTCTTTAAGTTCAGGCTCAACTCGAGCAAACACATTTGCTGTTCTTGCCATAATCATCGCCTCCTTCAACTGTATTCTATCGCAGATGGATATTATGAGTGCAAGGTGACTATTTTATACTCTGCACCAAAGCATCCTGCCAGCATTTCTCTCCTCCCCGCAGGAACTTCTTTCACCACAAATCATATTCATTTTTATCGAGGACAGTCCGGTTAACAAATTCCAACCCGAAAGCTTTGCTTTTAGGTTGTCGCGGTACACTCGCGCAAAATAGGGGTACAATGGGGGTACAAATACCATTCTCATTCCCCAAAAGCCTTGATTTTAAGGCATTTCAGGCAAAAGTACGGATTCTGCCGTGGCAGATGAATAAAACTTTAATCATAAAATTCTCCTGTTCTAAAATGCCCTGTAATGCCGAGTTTTGCAAGGTTTTATCGGCTTTTCCGGGCATTGTATTTTCTCTGTTAATGACTACACTTTTTGCAAAATACTTCAAAATGGTGCAATTGGGGGCAATGTGTAGTAGTCAGATCGTAGTCAGTTAAGGGGGTTCAGACTACTGACGGGGGTGTGCATTAATAGGAATTATTTTATATTAATGATTGCACATATCTAAGTAACTTTTCCATTAGTACTTTCCAATATTATTTCAACCAATCCTTCTATTGCTGAATTTAGGTGCTTGTCTTTATGAATAAAAATCTGCGAAAATATAGCAAAGTCATTTCCATCCCAATCAAGTCTCTTTAAAGAGCCATTTTCTATTTCTTCTTTGACTACCATATCCGGTATGAAAGCTACCCCTAATTGATTTATCGCAAACTGTTTTAATATGTCTTTTCTGCTTGTCTCTATTTCAATTTTAGGTATAATAGAATACTTTGCCAAATCTTGAATAAGCATCAGCCTAAAATTACAGCTATGTGAGGTAAGGAGCAATGGAATATTTTCCAAATCCGTCTCCTTAATATGATTTCTACTTGCAAGCGGATACTCTGGGCTTGCATAGAAACCTAATGTTTCAGGTTTTTTATGTAGCATAATCAATTCTGGTAATTCAATATAAGGATTCAAGGTATAAACCAAATCCAAAGATCCCTGTTTTAACATCGAAGGAAAGGTATCATGGGTAATAAATTGAAGTTGAATTTCTATTTTGGGAAATCTCTTTTTATATTCCAGTAGAATATAAGGTAGTGTGTTATAGCACAACGATTCAGAAACCCCTAACCTTATTATCCCTGTAGGATTTTTTGATTTCGGCACTTCCAGTAATATTTCTCTTTCAAGTTGTAACATCCTCTGTGCATATAGTAATAATCTTTCGCCTTCTAATGTCAAAACAATATTTTTCCCTAATCGTTCAAACAAAAGACAGTTCAACTCATCTTCCAGCTGTTTAATTTGTGTTGTAACCGTTGATTGAGCATATCCTAATGTATTTGAAGCAGCAGTAAAACTACCTGTTTCTGTTATTTTTAAAAAAGTTTCTAATTGTACTATTGTCATATCATTGCCTTCCCATCAAATTAATTGAACTAATATATCTATTATTTCAATTTTATTAATATTCAATTTAATGGTATTATACTAAAAAAAATAAGGGAGTGCAACAAATATGAGCATAACAGTTGAACACTTAACAAAAAGTTATAAAATAAAAAACCGTTCTGTTATTAATAACACTGTCAAGCACTTAGTTATCCCCCAATATTCATTTACACCAGCTGTAAATGATATTTCTTTTACCATTCAAACAGGTGATATTGTGGGATTTATAGGTGCAAATGGAGCTGGAAAATCTACAACCATAAAAATGTTGACCGGTATCCTTACTCCGGACAAGGGCATAATTTCTATCAATGGATTGACTTTTAAGAAAAACAGAAAAGAAATTATGCAAAAAATCGGTGTTGTATTTGGACAAAGAAGTGTACTTTGCTGGGATATTCCAGTAATTGAATCTTTTAAACTCTTTAAGGATATGTATCGGATTCCTGAAAATATTTATAGAGAAAATATTGAGATATTTTCCGATATATTAAATCTGCCTGAATTCATTTACAAGCCTCCTCGTCTTCTAAGTCTTGGACAAAGAATGAAAGCAGATTTGGCCGCCGCCTTACTATATAATCCTGAAGTTCTATTTCTTGATGAACCCACTATCGGAATAGATGTTTTGGCAAAAGCAAAAATACGAGATTTTATCATTAAAATAAATCAGGTAAGAAAAACCACTATTATCTTAACAACTCACGATATCTCAGACATAGAATCTCTATGCCAGAAAATGCTTATAATTGATAAAGGCACTCTTTTATACAATGGTACATTAGAGGAATTGAAACGCAAAAATGCTTCCTCTCATAATGATGATTTTATCCCAAAAAAACGGATGAATGACTCACTTGAGCAAATAATCAGAACTATATACGAAGGTGGAGGTCTATGAAAATATATATTGATTACATATTAATCGGAATTAAGGAACACATGGTTTATCCAAGTGCAATATGTGCTAAATTTTTATCCAAAATACTTTATTTGTACTTGCAATTTTCCATATGGAAGGCGCTCTTTTTATCGAACAGCCAAACAACCATGGCATTAAATCAAGAAGATACCTTAAAATATATTGTTGTTGCTACTATAATTTCTTCTTTTATTGAATGCAATACCATTGAATGGATAAATACTCAGATTCAATCTGGAAATATTGTTACAGATTTGATCCGACCAATTGATTTCCGAAAAATGGTCTTCTCCCGACATTTAGGAGATACCATTGTAAAAATCGTGTTCTACTGTATTCCGTTAACTATTATTGCATTGTTTATTATGCCTACACATATATTATTGCGCACACAATTTTTTTGGGGAATACTTTCAATTGTATTGGCTTATTGTATTCAATTTTTGTATTCTCTTACCATCGGACTATTATCATTTTGGCTTATTGTAACCTGGCCTCTGAATATGCTTTTAGGAGCGATATATAAGCTGTTATCAGGTGTATGGATCCCCGTAACAATGTTTCCAGATTTATTGTCTAAAATAAATCAGTTTCTTCCGTTTCGTGCAATTTATGCGATTCCTGTAACGATTATAACTCAACCAATGGAATTCCAATTTATTATGACTGCAATTCTAACACAAATGATATGGATTCTTTTATTGTGTCTTTTAGCAGAATTTATGTGGATTATAGGCAAAAGAAAACTGATAGTACAAGGAGGATAAGTGATGAATTATATTAGAATATATTTTCGCTTTGTCATAATATATATGAAAGGAAAACTAGAGTATCATTTTTCACTCTTGCTTGAGCTGATAGCGAACACAATATTGATTGGTGTATATTTTGCAGGATTTTATGTTATATTTTATAATTTCAACAGTATTGCTGGTTGGAACAAATATGAAGTTCTTTTTATGTTTACAACAAGCTGGTTGTCCTATTCTTTTAGTTGTTTCTTTTTCTGGAGTCCAATGCGAGATATCGGTGAATTGGTTCACAGTGGAAAATTTGATTTATATTTAACTCGTCCTATAAGTCCTTTTACATATTTAGTTTTGCAGCAATTCCAATATACATTTTTACCACGATTATTTTTCTCTATATATTTTTGGATATATAGTCTACAAAGACTTCAAATCCACTGGACTGCAACAAGGATTATATATTATAGTTTCAACCTCCTTTCTGGTTTTATTATATTTTCCGCAATTACAGTCATTACCGGAACAATTAGCTTTTGGACAGTAAAAAGTGAAGAAATTGTTTCCTTATTAACAGATAATAATTATGGACTCAAAAACTTTTGTGATTATCCAGTAAAAATTTATTCAAAAGAAATGCAGTTAGTACTTACTTTTATTATACCTTATGCACTTACCGGATATTATCCTGTTGCAAACCTGCTTGAAAAAAATTTGCCACATTTATGGATTGCCCATATTTCACCTATTATTGCTTTAATCATAGCAATAATTGCATACAATTTTTGGCATATTGGAATAAAACATTACGGAAGCACCGGCGCATAAATGGTACACTATAGATATTATCATCTTGATCAAATAGCAGAACCCCCGGCAGTTTTCCATACCGACTTCTGTATAAGAACCAAAGAAAATATATATTATTTCAATATCTATTAGGCTAGAAAGTTTATAAAATTACAGAAAACGGTCACACAAAATGTGTGACCGACTATACACTTATTTAGATATATTACCTGCCTTCTTTGCACGATACAAACTTAAGTGCTTTTTATATTTCTTCCTTATTATATTATCATGATTTATATTTTACCATAGAAGACCTTGCTGTTATTAGCTATTTACAGAAAAAGTTTCACACACTCTAATAAACCATGCTTTAAAAATTGAACCTGTATTATTGCACTAAGCATTATAACAGCACAAAACGCACCGTGACCGGATTCTCTAAGACGAGGTACCGCAACCACTATATTATCCGAAAATATTTTAACTTTGGGTTTTATTTGTTTATCTTCAAATAAATAATCAAATAGATTAATTGCCTCAGTGTATGAATCGTGCATTACTTTAAGCGATTTTTCTTCATCTTTTTTATTGCCTCTTTTGAGCCTAAAACATCATTCATCTTACAATCCAACGTCAACTTTTAGCTTTTTCATAATCCATTTGCAACGCATTTCCTTTTCATCATCATTTAACGAATACCTTTTGTCTTAATCTCACCTAATTTTTTATTGCAATTTCTGCGTGAAGGAAAAGCTGTAAATCCTGGTCTAGAAATAAAGTTTCTTGTTTCATCATAATACACACTTAATAATCCTGTTAAAATAAATTGAAATCCTATATGTTGTTCTTCATCAGTATGATCAAAAAATATATATTCAGCTTTTATTCCTGTTTTGGGGCGCTTTTTAAAAATGCTCCATTTACTTAATGCCCCAATGTATCCTATCAAATCGTCAAAGTAATCCTCTTCGCTTTTATATTCCTGTTGTAACTTTTCAAAAATCCAATCTTCTGTACTCTTCTCCTTTTTTTCAAAAGAATCCATTGATACCAATGCCAAAAACGGACCTCTTATATTATCCTTTGCATCATTCTCACATCTACATAATTTAGCGGCTTTTTTAAGTGCACATAACTCGTGAGCCACATCGGTGTCATGCAAATGTTTTTTAACCGAGATAATGCCAACAACTCCTTCCGGCGGAACAATTACACTTTCCCCAAACCTCTGAAATATTGGATATTTTGCACTATCATACACCACAATATCCAACTGCGTTGAATGAACGTCTTCTTGCCCTTGTCGATATTTATTCTTAAGACCTGTTTTTACCGCAGGTCGCAAAATAAATCCCGTCAGCACTTCCAAGTCTTTAGGAAGATATCTCTTTAAATATTCTCTAAATTAAAGTTTCAACATATCTTCCATCCTCTCCGTTATGATCTGCTCCATTTCTATTTTCCGCCGGAATTAGTACTTGAAACTGTTTATATGTATCTAATAATGCCTGCATTTCATTTGACCAATATTCTCTTATGCGTTTACCATCCACAATTCATCACCTCTGTAATCACTTCATGCCATTCTTTTTTATTAGGATATACTCTAAATCATAAAACTTCATCCATCAACTCAACCACCACGTCACACGCATCCTCAAACGCAATGTCCGTTGCATATTCAAAATCCTTCTGATAGTTCTTCCACTGCCTTTGCATTACTTCACTACTCTTAACCGTATCCATAATGCTACGATACTCCTTAACCACTGCCGACGAACCACGCTTCTCTGTGGTAGCGTTCAGTGCAGCCTTTAACGCATCCGGCTCTATGTTTGCATATTGCAGTTTGGCCAATATGTAGATATCATAGTAGTCTCTTGGCCTGGTATTCTGGTCACCTCTGGATATGACTGTTTCCAGTTTTTCCGCCATAATGGTTTCCAGATTATATGCAAGCACCGAAATACTTCTATCCTCCAAGAGAAGTTTGAATTGATACTCTATCTCTTTTGGCGTAATCTTGTCACCTGTGGTAATATCCAATTTCAACGGAACAGCCATTGGCGGATAATTTGCAGACAGAGAAACACGATACCCGGTATATACATCGCCCTCACGAATTTCTCCGATGCTACGGAAACTAAAGGTCACATCATCCGCTAATTCTATTTTGCAAATCTCTTCAAACATTTCCCGCACCGTCTGTTCATTGGCAGGCAAGCCTTTTATGGTTGCATCCATGTCCATAGTTGCTCTGGTATCAAGCCCTACCATTGCCGCAATCAGAAACCCGCCTTTCAAAATAAAATTTTGCTGATATTTTGAAATAGATATTCGTTCCAGCAATCTCTCCAACATAAAGTTCTGCATGACTAGCTGTGCGGATATATGTTTTTCCTTTGCAAGATTCTTAATAATCGCTTTTAGCTGCATTGCATTTTTCATAACAACACCTCCAGATAGGCTCTGAGTTTTTTCTCCACCTTCAAGGTTTTTGCATACTCTGACAAGAGCGGAATATTTTTATCCGTTCTGGTTGCATAACGTTTAAACGCCTCCGTCACTACCTGAATGTCCACACTACTATGTGAACGCAAAATATCACAGAGCGTGCGCTCTACACTATAAGCCCTTACGGTATTTCCGCCCGGTGTAAGCACCTCTGTCACGCCCAAATCATATAAGGTTTCATTGCATTGCACACAGCGAATGCTTTCTTCCTTGGGCTTTGTCAAATTATAATTCGCAGGAAAAGTCATGTGATATCTGTTTGGTGTCCTGTCCGTCAAATCCCAAAGGAACAATGCGGTTTCATGAGAATAGATTCCTCGTTTAAAACGGCTCTGCAAATTAAAAATCTCATCATCCCAAACCTCTGGCAAAATATAAACACCCCTTGCCGACTTTTCAATCAAACCCTTGTCCACAAGGTACTTGATATTTCCACGGGAGATGCCTGCTGCAACCACCATTGCAGTCGTAACCGTACCATTATTCTCTTTTGCCATCTTGATAATTTCTTCAGTTGCTCCCACAATAGCTTCCTTTCTTTTTGTTGACTTCTATGCTTATAATTATATTTTTGCATGGCATAAAAGTCAATATAAATACTTCTTTTTTCTCTGTCTTTATTACTTAAATTATATACTTAACTGCATAGTTCACCATGACCTATACCATAGTCCACCGAATGGGCAGACTTGTCCCTTGGCGCTTTTACCTATGACATAACAAATTTACCCTATTTGTCCTTATTTTCCGGTTATTTTTACGAATGGGCATAAGAATTCTAAACGTCAAATCAAAAGTTATGTCATACTTCAAATACCCCAACGGCACTGCCGTTGGGCGTTTCACGGGTTATGCCGCCTCTTGGTGGCATAACTCCTTTAACCTGCACCATTTTCGACCCTGTTTTTCATCCCTAATTATGACTTGAAACTGCCCTTATTTCTCCACTATTTCTGCCCTTGTCATTTCTATCAAAGTTTTTCCCTGCTCACTGGTCGCTTCTCAATTTCCTAAACTGTCATATTCGCCCAAATTTGCGTTTTCGATTATTATGTATCAGGTAAATAACCCGCACTAACTAAAAATGAATGCCACCTGAAATCAGATGGCATTGTTAACTCTGTTTCTTCAGTTGTTTGCAGCAGTCAGGAAGCGTTTCCGACCATGGCATAAGTTTCTTCAGGTCTTCCTCTGGAACATCATTTCGGGGATACTCTTTCAGCTGTTCCATCAGAAACTTAAAATACTCAAAAGGATTCAACCCATTGGCTTTCGCTGTTTCTGCAATAGAATACAGGAATGCACTTGCCTTTGCTCCTTTCTTGGAATCTATGATGTGCCAGCTGTGTTTCCCAACGCAGAACTTTTTGATGCTGCGTTCCGCGTCATTATTATCCAGCGGAATAATCGCTGATTCCAGAAAGACTCGAAGATATTTTTCCTGGTTCACAGAATAGGTCAGTGCCTTCCTCAAATCAGTTGAGGATATGACCTTATTGTTCAGGATATCTTTTACCCACGCAGAGAAAGCATCAACCAGTGGCTTTACTGATTGCTGTCTGTTATCAAGAATCTCCTGTGGTGATCTGCCCTTGCAGAGATTGTCTGTATGGAAAATAACGGCGATCCTTTCCGCAGCCTCCCTGGCGATCTGCTGTGCAGGAGATAATGCAGCTCCTTTTTTTGCTGTTTTCACGATTTCTGCATATTTTCGTTTACAGTGAACCCAGCAACCGGCAGCTTTCAGGTCGTCATGCTTTCTATCCAGGGTGTGGCAGGAAGCATATCCATCTGAAACAAGGATTCCTTTGTATCCTTCAAGATATCTGTCTATCACTGCGGCTGATCTGGAACCATTATCATATTCATACAGATATATCTTTTGGGAATCCTGTATTCCCGGGGAATGACAGACCCACATGTAATCCTTGCTTTGCGGATCCTGTGCATCTTTTTCACCGGACATGATAAAGGGCGTTTCATCGCAATGAATAAGCGGGGCTTTCTTTAACTCAGCCTTCATCATCTGATGAACACTATCCAGGTAGTAATCACTTAACCGTATCATCCATCCGGCCATGACCTGACGGGATATGTTAAGTCCGTCATAACCATACCCTTCCGATATCCGGTTAAGAGGTACTACATTGATATACTTTGCCGTAAAAATGGATGCAGCAAGAGAAGGCGTGAGAATACTATGGTTAAGCAGCCTGCTTGGCGCTTTGCCTCTCATGATTTTGCTACCATTTCCATTGCTGGCATACACGCCTATATGATGTTCTACCGCCTTGCAGGAAGGAGGAATCCGCTCCGGTTCTGTATAGATTTCATCTTCCAGTTGGTGCCATCCCTTTGGCATCCCACTGTTTAAGATATCTTCAGGAAGATAGTGGTTAACTACCTCAACCTCGATACCGGATAAATCAACAGCCCTCTTGCCCTTGGGACGTTTTCTGCGAATGTGTTCCGGAACCACTTCCTCTGCTGAAGGCTCCTGTGCAAAACCATTATCGGTAATGACTGATGAAATTGTTCCTGTTTCTTTTGTTACTCATTTTCACGCTTCAACCGGAAGACCTCGAAAGCACCAGCTTTATCCAATGCTTAAGGCTTTTCTGATTCAGCGTATATTCTCAATCCCGACTGATATGCTCCTGATTGTTTTCTTGAAATACTCTCAGGAATTACGTGATTTCTGTGGCTTTGATGTTGTTCCTGATGCCTCAAAATTTACCCGTTTTAAACAGGATTTCCTGATGGACTTACAATCCATGTTCGATCACATGGTTGATATGACCGAACCGATATGCCAAAAACTTGACCCTCATCTGGCGGCTATGACCATCTTCGATACCTCTGGCATGGAAGCCTGGGTGACTGAAAATAATCCAAAATACGCAAACCGTATTATCAAACAGTTAAAGGCTTTTGCAAAGGCAAACAGCCTTGATAAAAGCTATGATCCTTATAAGGCTGCTTATGGTTCCATGCCTGCGCATGCTGCTTCGAATCAGGCAATCCAGCAGATGTATATCAATGGACATTTCTGTTATGCCTATAAGTTCGGCATTGTAACCAATGGGCTTGGCATTGTCCGTGATATCACTTTCTATAACAAAGAGTTCCTAAAGGCTCACCCGGATATCGTTGTGGAAAAGAAATCTGACTCTCCTGATGAGGATAAATCTCTTGCCGATTCAAAAGCCCTGCTTCCTGTCCTGTTTGATTTCTTTCAGAAGCATCCGCTTATCGCCCCTGTGACTTTTCTTGGTGATGCTGCTTTTGACACGATTGAAATCTACAAATCTCTTTTCAGTGAAATTGGATTTGAAAAAGCATTTATTCCTCTCCGCGTAAAACTTTCTATGAAGGATAACAGTTATACCATCAACGAAAATGGTGTTCCCTGTTGTCCTCATGATCCTTCACTTCCTATGAAAAGGGAAGGCAGTAAATCACACTTAAAAAGCAAAATCCCTACGATGAAATTTGTCTGCCCGAAAATGAAATGGGAATACAATAAAGCAGATAAAACAAAACGCCGTGTATGCCATTGTGATAATCCCTGCACAACATCTTCCTGTGGGAGGATGATTTACGTTTATCCCGAAAAGAATCTTCGTGCCTATCCCGGAGTGGAACGGGGTTCGGCAGAATGGGAAGAAACATATAAAATCCGTGTAAACGTTGAAAAATCTATCAACCACTTTAAAGACAGTTTTTGCGTAGCTAACCGCAAAACCCGGAATGAAAAAACGATTCATGCCGATTTGCTTTTAGCTGGTATTGCTCAACTTGTTACAGTAATGGTTGCTGATAAAATTCATCAACATCAATACATTCGAAGTCTTAAGCCTTTCATTGCTTAAAATTAAGATCCTATAAATTTTCTGCTTCGTACTAACTATGAAGCCTTTTTACCATGCCACAAATTAATGACCGCCACCTTCCATTCCAAGAATCCTGCAATGCAGGATTCTATCCTTGTTTTTAATCAAGATTGCGAACTTGTTTCGCAATTACCTAAATACCTTAACGCTGGGGAAATGGGGTGTCATTAGGGGGAGTAGCCAAAGATAATTACTTGCTATTAGTGACAATGTAGAACATAAAAAAGACACTCATTTTATTGAATGTCCTAATCTTTTTGACCGATATTTTCTCATACTTATGTACAAAATGTAAATAAGTAAATCATAGGTAAATACTTAATTACAAAATGTTCAAAAGTTCTATTTTACACGCAATTTCCCATTTTCTTATGGAGTGCCGTGGCAGATGAAAAGTACTTTTATCATTGTTTTGTTTCTCCTTGTTTTGCCCCGGAATGCCCTGTTTTGCAAGGATTCCGGGGATTTTGTAGTTTGCTCTGAAATTACAGATTGTGGCAAATCAGAGCAGAACCCTGCAAGTCGTTACTACCTGTTAGTAGTAAAATTAGTAGTAAAACGAAATTCCTTACTACTAAGGATTTTTACTACTTACCTGGTAACTCACTAATCAATGGTTGTATTGTCTTATAAATGTGTGAAACCACTGTTCCATCTGAATACAATTTTAACAATCCATTATTCACTTGCTGTTTAGTTTCTGACTTTAAAATAATCTGAATGATTTCCTCTTTGCAATCCACATATATTTTCTTCTTAAAGTGCTGACCAAAGAAAGAACGAACCTGCGATTCTCTTTTTGCGACTTTACTCTTTGATTGCACAAATTTCTCAAGAATAGACTTAACATCCTCATATACTTCGGAATAGTTATTAAAGGAGTTCTTGATGTCATTGTAAATTCCATTTAGCATTCTTTCATCATTACAATGAGCAATAACAAACTTGCAGATTCTATTTGCCGAATTTCTATCATATCCTATAGCCATAAGTCCATGCTGCATAAACAGGTTTAATTCACTTCTATCATCACCTTCAAATTCATATGCCATACCTGCACTAATTTTACTATTCACAGTCTGCACATTACTTTTTGTTTGAGATACTGTCTGTGTTTTTTGCCTCTGAGTAGAAGCAGTTCCCGGCAACTTCTCTTTTCGTGAAATATTAGGATAGCCTTCCTCTTTCCAAAACTTAACTATGTTATCGTAATCCTTATCCTTACTGATAATCACATAACTACATTCCTTACCATACACTCCCAACAAATGGCCTAGGTAAGAAACCAGATGCATATCCAATGACTGCTTTCGCACTGGAACTAAATGAGATTTGATATCTCCATTTAACCAAAAAATGTCCTGTCTTATATTTGTTGCGTTCTGTGTTGAGAAAATATGCACATGTTCTTCCTTTGTCATACTTTCAATATTCGCAATGCCATCATTATGAACATTTTCAAAATCAATCAAATAAAAAGTTTTCATTTATCTATTCACATCCTTTTCAAGGCAAAATTTTTCCAAAATATATTATACAATCTTATTTTCGTTTTTTCTATAGCAATATAACGCCCCAACCATCAAAAGCCAGAGCGTTACCTATCATCTATATTAAATTACCTTAGATATATTCGATCATCCAGTCGTGCCCTTCTTCCGACACCTCGGGCAATTCCTGCACCTGCTCCTGCACGGGCTGCATGGCAAACTGCTGCTGCATTTCGCGGTATTTCTGTTCCAGTGTTTCGGCAGCTTCCTTTACCAGCGCGTCAAATATGGACTCCTTATCCGTATAATACCGGTAGAGCGCTCCCGTCGTCACAGACAGTCTGGACGCGATATTTCGCATGGACGCTCCCAGAAACCCCTTCTCCAGAAATTCCTGCTTTCCAACCTCCAGAATATCCGCTGCTAATTTTTCATTGATCGGTCTCATTGTTTTTTCTCTTCAAAAATAACACTGCCATTAGATAACGTCGTTATTTAATGGCAGTGTTATTTCGCTTTCCCGTGTTTTATTTGTCAAGACTGCTTTATATTTTTTTCTGCACCAGTCCATGCCGGTTGCAGCAGGCATACAGTCTCCCGTGCCCAACTATCGCAAAGTGGCAGTCCATTTATGCGCTGCTCTCTTATCTCCGCTTATTCCGGATCTCATCCTCGATCTTCTGCACAAAATCATCCAGGGCAACCTTCGTCGTCTCCGCCTCACCGTGAAGTCTGTAGGCAACCGTCTGGTTTTCCATCTCCTGCAATCCGATCACGAGAAGGTACGGAACTTTCTGCACCTGTCCTTCTCTCATCCGGTATCCCAGCTTCTCGGCGCGGTCATCCAGTTCCACACGGACTCCGGCGTCGTCCAGCTTGTCGCAGATCTGATGTACATAATCCATCAGTTCTTCGTTGTCGTTCTTGACCGGCAGCACCTTCACCTGCACGGGTGCAAGCCAGGTCGGCAGATTTCCCTTTGTCTCCTCGAGGATATATGCCATGAACCGGTCTAAGGATCCCAGGATCGCCCGGTGCAGGACTACCGGCGTTTTCTTTTCTCCATCCCGGTCGATGTATGTCAGTTCAAATTTTGCCGGCAGGCAGAAGTCAAGCTGGCAGGTGGAAAGCGTATATTCATTTCCCACCGCAGGCTTTACGTTGACATCCAGCTTAGGTCCATAGAAGGCCGCCTCTCCGATCTCCTCCGTGTAAGGGATTCCGATCTCGTTCATTACCTCCCGGAGCGCGTTCTCCGCCTTGTTCCACATCTCATCGTCATCGTGATACTTCGTCTTGTTCTCCGGATCCCTGAGGGACAGCACACAGCGATAATCTGTGATTCCGAAATCCTTGTAGGTGCTGAAGATCAGATCTACCACCTTGGTAAATTCATCCTTGATCTGCTCCGGCGTCACGAAAAGGTGCGCATCGTTCTGGCAGAAGTGTCTTCCTCTCTCGATTCCTTTCAGCGTTCCGCTTGACTCAAAACGGAAATCGTGTGCGATCTCGCCGATACGGATCGGAAGATCCTTGTAGGAGTGCATCCGGTTTGCATAGATCATCATGTGGTGCGGGCAGTTCATCGGACGAAGGACGAAGGACTCTCCTTCCATCTCCATTGCCGGGAACATATTCTCTTTATAGTGATCCCAGTGTCCGGACGTCTTGTACAGATTTACTGTTCCGACACAGGGCGTCATCACGTGCAGATAGCCGAGCTTTCTCTCTTTTGCCTTGATATAGTTCTCAAGCTCCTGCCAGATGGTGTATCCCTTCGGCAGAAACATCGGCAGACCTCTTCCTACCAGATCGTCTACCATGAAAAGATTCATATCCTTGCCGATCTTCCGGTGATCTCTCTCCTTTGCCTCCTCCAGCAGACGCAGGTGGTCCTCAAGCTCCTCCGGCGTCGGGAAGCACACGCCGTAAATTCTCTGCAATACCTTGTTATTGCTGTCGCCCTTCCAGTACGCGCCGGAATGTCTGAGCAGTTTAAAGTTGCGGCACAGCTTGACGTTATCTACATGCGGTCCCCGGCAGAGGTCTGTAAAGTCTCCCTGCTCATAACAGGAGATGGTTCCGTCCTCCAGATCTGCGATCAGGTCCAGCTTATACTCATCCTCCTTGAAAAGCTCCTGCGCCTCCTCCTTGCTGATCTCCTTCCGGATGATCTTCTTGCCGGTCTTTGCGATCTTCTTCATTTCCTTCTCGATCACCGGAATATCCTCATCCCGGATCACATCGTCCCCCAGATCCACATCATAGTAGAAGCCCTCTGCGACCACCGGTCCTACCCAGAATTTTGCCTGCGGATACAAATGCTTGATCGCCTGCGCCATCAAGTGCGCACAGGAATGATTGAGTGTCTTAAGCGCCTCATCCTCTTTGAAATTTACCATCTTTTTCTCCTCCTCGTTTTCTCTGAAAATCCCGAGTGCGCATCAAAAAAGCACCCATAAGTATCTACGATACCTAAGGGTGCCTGCACACGGTTCCACCTTACTTTTTACTCTTTGCCGATAACGCAGCTACACGGTGACGTTTCAGACATTCTGTCCTTGCACGCACAGCTCCGGAATGGTTTTCATATGATTTCATCATAGGCGCCTTTCAGCATACGCCGCCCTCTCTGGATGAATCCGTCACACTACTTTTTTCCTTCATCGCTTTTCTATTCTACACACATTATATCACGGGATTTTTATTTGACAATCCCATTTTTCCATTCTTTCTACGCCTTTAAATGTTTGTTCACACGCTCGATCAGCATCTCCAGCGCGACCTGGTTTTCTCCACCCTCCGGAACGATGATATCTGCGCGTCTCTTGCTCGGCTCCACGAACTGTTCGTGCATCGGCTTCACGGTCGTGAGATACTGGCCGATGACGCTCTCAAGCGACCTTCCCCGCTCCTTAACATCCCGCACGATCCGCCGTAGAATCCGGACGTCCGCATCGGTATCGACAAACACCTTGATGTCCATCAGATCGCACAGCACCTTCTCCACAAACAGCATAATGCCTTCCAGCACGATCACCGGCGTCGGATTGATCAGGATCGTCTCCTCGGACCGGTTGTGTATCGTGTAGTCGTACACCGGGATCTCGACCGGTTTTCCCTGTTTCAGCGCAACGATATGCTCATAGAACAGATCCGAGTCAAACGCATCCGGATGATCGTAATTGAGCTTTGCGCGCTGCTCATAATCCATATCGTCGTGTCGTTTGTAATAATTATCCTGCCGGATGACCGTAACCTCCTGCGAGCCAAAGCTGTCTACCAGCTTGTCCGCAAGCGTTGTCTTTCCGTTTCCGGTTCCCCCTGCAATTCCAATCAGTATGGTATCCATTCCTCTTTCCTCATTTCCCGGCACAGGGCGATCCGCATGGCCGCTCTGCTCCGCTTTGTATGCTCCAGGGCATCAACGTGCTCCTTTGTCGTAAGGAATTCCCTCTGCCTTAGGCGCTTTGGAATTCTTCGAGGTAAAGGCAAGGATGATCATTGATGCGATAAAGGGCATCATGCTGTAAATATTCTTCGAAAGCCCAAGGCTTGACAACACCGTGGAATCCGCAATGTTCGCAAGCGAACGGAATATGGCAAAGAAGACTGCCGCAGCCGCTATGTTGAACGGCTTCCACTGTCCAAAGATCATAACTGCCAGCGCAAGGAAACCTGCACCTGCAACGCCAACCTCAAAGTTCCAGGTCGTGACGGAAGGCACGATATAGGCAAATCCACCGATTCCTCCGAGCGCACCCGAGATCACAACGCCGATGTAGCGCCACTGATACACATTGATCCCGACGGAATCCGCAGCCTGGGGATGCTCCCCGCAGGCACGCAGTCTGAGTCCCCACTTCGTCTTAAAGAGGAACACATAGCTTGCGATCAGCAAAACGATCCCGATGATCAGAAAAATATTGATGGTAAACGGACCGATCTTGTAGATGAACGCGGCATTGCTGTAAGTCAGCTTGGCTGACGCCGCGCCGTTTCCCGCCTCCGCCGCATTGTTGAATGCCTTGACGATGACGATCGCGATCGCTGTCGCAAGCATATTCAGAGCCGTTCCACCGATCGTCTGATCTGCCTTGAGGGTGATCGCTGAAAAGCCAAGCAGCAGCGAATAGATCATTCCGGCTGCCATACTTGCCAGGATAGACAAGATGACCAGAAGCGGAGCAGGCAGCTTCTCGCCTCCCAGCGACAGGACAAACACGCCCGCCAGACCGCCTACGACCATGATACCTTCCAGCGCGATATTGATGACGCCGCTTCGCTCAGAGAACATGCCTCCCAGCGCAACCAGCATTAAAACCACCGCATAGAGCAACGTAAATTTGATAAGAAGAAACATTATTTGGCCTCCTTTCCGCTTCCGGCTGTCCCAGCCTGCCGCTTCGCTTTCTTTTTCTCAAGCGCGCCGCTGATCACACCCTTGAAAAGCATAACAAAGGCACACAGATATATGATGACCGCCACGATCAGATCTGCGATCTCCGGCTGGTAATACTTCGTCGGCAGGTACGAGCCGCCTACGGAGATATGCGCTACAAACAGCGCCGCGAAGATCACGCCGATCGGATTGCTCAGCGCAAGCAGCGCTACCGGGATACCGTTAAAGCCCACGGCAGGGAGCGCTGTCGCCACCTGTGGGTTCCACTCGGAGGCGCCCGAAAGGAAATACAGCCCTGCACCGATCCCGGCAAGCGCGCCCGAAATGGTCATGGACAGAACGATGTTTCTCTTCTCGTTGATGCCCGCATATTTCGCTGCATCCTTGTTAAATCCGCAGGCCTTCAGTTCATATCCGAAGGTCGTCTTGCTCAGGATGACAAACACGAGGATCGCAAACGCGATCGCAAGGAAAATGGCGATCGTCGTCGAGTTCGTCTTAAAGATCTCATTCAGCCCCATATCCGGGATCAATGACTGCGGAGACGTTGAGCTGATCTTGTAGGTTCTGGTCGTTTTCTGGTCATACATTGCCGTGATCCGGTTGTACATCAGTTCATTGACCAGATACAGTCCGATCCAGTTAAACATGATCGAGGTAATAACTTCATTTACATTAAAATATGCCTTGAACACACCCGGTACAGCTCCCCACAGCGCGCCGCATACAAGCGCCGCAAGAAGGCAGATATACCACGGCATATGCAGGATCAGCGCAAAGTACAGTGCGCCGAATACGCCGACGGTATACTGTCCGGCTGCCCCGATATTAAACAGACCGGTCTTAAAGGCAAATGCCACAGAAAGTCCCGTCATGATAAGCGGCGCGGTCTGCGCGATCTCACTTCCGATCCCCTTCGGCTTCAGATGGAAACCTCCCTTGATGATCCTTGACATTCCGTCCACGGCGTTCTCTGCGTTGATGCAGGTCAGAACCAGAAAGCCCACGGCAAGCCCTAAAACAATACAGATGAGAGATGCCACGATGGACAGAAGGGTATTTTTTGTTTTTTCACTCATAGTCTTTTCCCTTTCCTTTTTTCATTCAGACTTCTGCGGGCACGCTGCTCCGCTTGGCTCCTGCCATGTACAGTCCCAGTTCTTCCACTGTGATCTGCTTCGGATCGAACTGACCTACCATTTCTCCCTCATACATGACCAGGATCCGGTCTGACACATCCATGACCTCATCCAGTTCGAACGAGATCAGCAGCACCGCTTTTCCCTTGTCTCTCTGTGCCACAAGCTGATTATGGATAAACTCGATCGCGCCGACATCCAGTCCTCTGGTCGGCTGTACTGCCACCAGAAGCTCCGGATCCTTGTCGATCTCCCTCGCAATGATCGCCTTCTGCTGATTGCCGCCCGACATGCTCCGGACGGTCGTCACCGCTCCCTGACCGCTCCGCACATCATACTGCTCGATCAGTTTTTCCGCGTATGCTCTCACTTCTTTTGCCCGGATAAATCCGCCCTTCTGGAATTCCGGCTGCCAATATCTCTGAAGCACCATGTTCTGCTCCAGCGTATAGTCAAGCACCAGTCCGTGTTTGTGCCGGTCCTCAGGAATGTGGCTCATGCCGAGCTTTGATTTTTCCCGGATGGACGCCCTGGTGATATCCTGCCCGCCGAAGAAGATCGAACCGCCGCTCAGCTTCTCCAGACCGGTGAGTCCCTGCACCAGCTCGGTCTGCCCGTTGCCGTCGATCCCGGCAATGCAGACGATCTCTCCCTTGCGCACGTTGAAGGAAACATCCTTCACGGCATTGTTTGCGTGCGATCTGCTCGGCACCGTCATATGCTCCACCTTCAGCACCGTGTCGCCGGGCTTTTTGTCCTTCTTATCAACGCTGAAGCTGACGTTTCTTCCTACCATCATGCGGGACAGCTCTTCCTTGCTCGTATCTGCAATGTCCACCGTGCCTATGTATTTTCCTCTTCGAAGGATCGTGCAGCGGTCTGCCACCTCCATGATCTCGTTGAGCTTGTGCGTGATAAAGAGGATCGATTTTCCCTCTTTCGCAAGGTTTTTCATGATCTTCATCAGCTCGCTGATCTCCTGCGGCGTCAGAACAGCCGTCGGCTCGTCGAAGATCAGTACCTCGTTGTCGCGGTAAAGCATCTTCAGAATTTCCGTCCGCTGCTGCATACCTACCGTGATATCCGAGATCAGCGCGTCCGGATCTACCTTGAGTCCGTACTTGTCGCTCAGCTCCATCACTCTGTCGCGCGCGCCCTTTTTCTCCAGAAAAAGGCCCTTCGTCGGCTCCACGCCGAGGATGATATTGTCCAGCACCGAAAAACACTCCACCAGTTTGAAATGCTGGTGAACCATTCCGATGTTCAGATCATTTGCATCGTTTGGCGAATTGATCTGCACTTCCTTTCCGTTCTTCTTAATCACACCGGATGTTGGCTGATACAATCCAAAAAGGATGCTCATCAAAGTCGATTTACCCGCTCCGTTCTCACCGAGCAGGGCATGGATCTCCCCTCTTTTTACCTGCAGCGTAATGTTGTCGTTCGCCTTGATCCCGGGGAATTCTTTTGTGATGCCAAGCATCTCGATAATGTAATCATTTTCCATAGATTTGTAACCCCTTTTTAGTATTTGAAGACTGATTCTCCTGTGAATATATCTAATATATCATTTTTTTCAGATAAAAAAAAGGAGAGAAGCAAATGTTCTCTCCTTTTCGAGCAATTTTTTACTGATTACTGGATATAATCAACGGTTACATGAGAACCAACCTCAGGCTGATTTTCAATATCGTTGGAAACTGCGATAGAACCATCCTTGATTCCTTCCAGAACGGTATTGTACTCATCTACAGTAAATGTAGAGAAGCCCCAGGAAGAAGAATCTGTAGGCAGTCCGATGTAGTCGCCCTGTGTCAGGCCAAGCTGCTCAGACTTTCCGCCGATGGAAGCGAAGTTGCCTGTGAAGTAAGCATCCAGTGCGGATGTTACTGCAGATGCAAGTCCCTTCATAGCAGATGTCACGCAACGATCGCCAATGATCGGACGCTGGTCAACGTCAACACCGATCAGCTTGCCGTCATGCTCTTCTGCTGCATCGAGTGCAGATGTCCAGATACCGCCGCCGCATGCGAATACAACCTGTGTACCGTCTGCATACCAGCCTTCCATACGTGCTGTGATCGCATCATCACCGTAGAACTGTCCGCCGTAGTAATACTTCACATTCACATCAACGCCCATTTCCTCTGCTGCTGCGTTGATACCCTGTACATAACCGAAACCGTAACGGATAACAGCCGGAACTGCGATACCGCCAAGGAATCCAAGATCTGTGTAACCATCTTTTACTGCTGCATAACCTGCGAGGTAACCAGCCTGCTCCTCCTGGAAGGAACAAATGTATACGTTGTCGCCAACGCCTACGCTCTCACCTGCAAGGTTTACGATATCACCGTCAACTACATCGATACCGATGAAAGATACTTCCGGGTATGCGCTCTGCTCTTCTGCGATAGCAGGTCCGAACAGATAACCGGGCATTACGATTACGGTTGCACCGTCAGCGATCGCAAGCTCGATGGAGTTGATTCTCTCCTCATCTGTATCCTCTGCAGGCTTGTAGTACTCACAGTCGATGCTGTTCTTCTCGCCATATGCCTGGCAGGTTTCCCATGTGATCTGGTTAAAGGACTCGTCTGTGATATCACCGGAGTCTGTGATCATTGCGATCTTACCCTCTACGGTAACCTCGGATGCTGTCTCTTCTGCTGCAGCATCGTCTGTTGTTTCCTCCTCGGTTGTCTCTGCTTCCTCAGCCGGTGCTTCGGTTGTCTCCTCGGTAGCAGCGTCCTCTGTGGTTGCTGCCGCATCGGTTGCAGAATCGCTGCTGGAGCCGCATCCTGCAAGCATGGAAGCTGTCATTGCTGCTGTCAGCAATACACTAATCACTTTCTTCTTCATAATACTTTCCTCCTGAAATTTGAGACCGCCGATTGTATGACGGTCTGTCAACTTTAAACAAGATAAGATTATAACGAAATAAAATCTAACTGTCAAGTTTCGCGTTCAGCATACTGAACCTACAAAAAAACTGATATTTTTTTATAAAGCCTTTCGGAGGTAATCTGCCGTGATCGTATGCGCACGCGTGATCATCTCTTCCGGCGTCCCTTCAAACACAATCTCGCCGCCCGCCGTACCGCCGTCCGGTCCGACATCGATAATATAGTCCGCCATTTTCATCACATCCGTGTTGTGCTCAATGACAAGAACCGTATTGCCACGCTCCACAAATCCGTCAAGAAGTTCCATGATCCTGTCTATATCGGATGCATGCAGTCCTGTCGTCGGCTCATCCAACACAAAGACAGATCCCTTTCGCCCCAGCTCCTTAGCCAGTTTGACTCTCTGGCGTTCTCCTCCCGAAAGTGTTGACAGAGGCTGTCCAAGAGAGAGATACGGCAAACCCGTCTGCAAAAGCGCATCCAGCTGTTTACAGATCTTTTTACTCTCCCCGAAAAAGCTTCTCGCTTCCTTTACGCTCATCGAGAGGATCTCCACAATGTTTTTTCCATGATAGGTTTTATCCAGCACTTCCTTGCTGTAGCGTTTTCCCTCACAGGCCTCACACACCGTAGTGACCGGATCCATAAAAACAAGCTCTGTCGTAATCATTCCCCTGCCCTTGCAGATTGGACAGGCGCCTCTGCTATTAAAAGAAAAGAGGGCCTTATCCTCGTGATTTTCCTTTGCGAAAAGCGCTCTGATCTCATCAAAGAATCCCAGAAACGTACAGGCTGTCGATCGCCCTGTGGCAGTGATCGCACTCTGGTCAACCAAAACAGTCTGTTCCTCATACTGCTTTGCAAACACATCCCGGATCAGCGATGACTTGCCGCTCCCCGCGACGCCTGTAATGACAGTCAAAACTCCCAAAGGAATATCCACATCCACGTGTTTGAGGTTATGGATACCGGCATCTCTTACCGCCAGAAATCCTTTCGGCTGCCGGACGTTCCTTTTGACCGGTATCCTATGTTTCATCGCCTCTCCGGTCTTTGTTCCACTCAGGAGCAGCGCCTCGTAACTTCCCTGAAAAAGAATCTCACCGCCATCCATCCCGGCCAGTGGTCCGACATCGATCACCTCATCCGCAATGCTGATGATATCTTTGTCATGCTCAACAACAAGTACCGTATTCCCCCGATCACGCAGATCCTTCAGCAGATCTGCCATCCGATAGACATCCCTCGGGTGCATTCCCGTACTGGGCTCATCAAAAATATAGATCATTCCGGTCAGGGAACTTCCCATATACCGAACCAGCTTCAATCGCTGTGCCTCGCCACCAGAAAGAGTCATCGTTTCCCGGTTCATGGAAAGGTAATGCAAGCCTATCTCGATCATCCTGTCCAACGTTGCGATCAGTGCCTGCGCTATCGACTTTCCTCTCGGATCCTCCATACGCTTCAGCACTTCTCTGAGCTCCTGAAACTCCATCTCGCACATTTCCTGAATATCGTATCCCAGCACTTTGCTCGACAGCGCCCTCTCATTCAGCCTTCTGCCCTGACAGGACGGGCAGGTCTTTTCTTTCATAAAAGCGTTGATCCGTTTTAATGTATTATCCGTCTGCTCCTCTGTCCCTTTCATCAGGCACAGTCTCTCAAACTGGTTCTTGACGCCTTCAAACTTTTTGTCCAGCCTTTCCCCATCACGTGTCTCACTTCCATATAGAAGAATATTCTTTTCCTTTTCTGTATAATCCCGCCACTTCTTCTTCACATCGAAAAGATCCGGTCTGTGATATACCCTCCAATAATACTTACCAGGGCCAAACGCCGGAAGCTGGAGCATTCCCTCCTCAAAAGATTTATCCGGATCAATCAGCTTCTCCATATCCAGTTCCATCACCTTACCGATTCCTGCACAAGTCGCACACATGCCATTCGGATTATTGAATGAAAAGTAAGATGCCGGACCGACCGGCGGATCTCCCACTCTGGAAAAGAGCAGTCTGAGAGCTGAGTACATTTCGCTGATCGTGCCCACCGTGGATCTGGCATTCCCAGAAATCCTGCTCTGATCGACAATCACCGACGGATTAAGCTGATCGATAAAATCCACCTTCGGCTTCTCGAACTTTGGCAGCCTGCCTCTGATCCACGCCGTATAAGTCTCGTTCATCTGCCGCTGACTCTCTGCCGCAACCGTATCAAACACAATACTGGATTTCCCCGATCCTGACACACCGGTAAAAACAACAATCTTGTTTTTCGGGATCCGCAGTGAAATATTTTTCAGATTGTTTTGTCTCAACCCTTTGATAATGATTTCCGAATTGTCCATTTTCTCTCCCTTCTCTCTATGCCAGCTTTCTGACCGGCACCTGAATCTCTGTCAGCCATTCCTTCTCCGAGTCCTTGTTCCACACGCCGTCAATGTATTTTTCACGGATATCCCCGCAGATCTCATATCCGTTCTTCTCAATGTACTGCAGGACAGCTCCATACGCTCTCGGCAGATCGCGGTAAGATCCTTTATGGAATGCACACACGGCCTCGATCTCCGGATACGTCCTGAATTGCAGTTTCTCCGTATCCTTCCCCTTCTCCGTCACTGCCTCGCACGCCTCCACCAGAATCTGCTCTGCTTTATAGCCCGATTCCGGATAATTTACAAAGCAATACTCCGGAAGTGCACACCGGCATCCTGCCAGCTCCATCTGCGCTCCCATCTCCGGCATCAGGTCAAACAATGCATCATATGACTCTATCCGGCACCGCATGAAAGCTACCGTGACTTCCGGTATCCGGCGCAGCCTGATCGGCATATCAAAGAGAATACTCTCTCCGTTCAGAAAACTTTCCAGTTTTGCAAGCTTCGCTGTGAGGTTCGCTATCTCCTCCAGAATCTCATTCTTCTTTTTAAGAAGCACACTTTCCTTGTTTTCCTGCCGTCTGAGCTCCCTGATCTCGTCCAGTTTAAAGCCTGCCTCCTTCCACGCCAGGATCTGCTGCATATCTGCCATCTGATCCATCGTATAATAACGATATCCGCTCTCCTCATCCACATACGCCGGGATGAGAAGCCCTTGCTCCTCATAGAAACGGAGCGCCTTGACCGTCACATGGTTCATCGCGGCAAACATACCGATCTGATACCTTGCTCCCTCCTGTTTCTCCTCACATCCCTGATGTGTTTCTCTCATCTGCATGTTAATCCTCATTTCTGCGCACGCTTTTGTGATACCGGATTTGTGTCAGGTGCGCGCAGCCACAAATCTCACATCCTTTACTCTGTCTGTTACTGTTATACCCTCTCCCCCTAAGGGGAGAGTCAAGTCCTATTCCTTTTCCTTATCTTAACTGCACTGGCGCATGCCGTTCCTTATCGATAACAAAAGCATCTGCCGTTTCCGACAGATGCTTTCCCTCGTTCTTCTTTTTTTAAACCTGCTATTCCCAGTCATCGTATTCCCCATAACAGCCTTCATCCCAGTCATAGTCGTACGAATCCCAGTCGTACCAGTCGTCGTCCAGATCATAATCCCAGTCAAACCAGTCGAAATACTCGTCGTAGTCATCCCAGCCGCTCCAGTCGTCCTCGTACCACTCGTCGTAATCATAATAGTCCGAGTACCCGCTGGCATCCACAAACTTTCCAAGCCATTCCACATAGTCCTGATTCAGTCCGCAGCTTAAGAAAATATCCTGCAAGGAGTCGTAGAAGTACGCATCCCCGTAAGGCAGGGTGACAGAAAGCCCGGTCAGTCCCGTCTCATCCTCCGTACAGCGGTAGTAGGCGACTGCAAGATCCAACGCCGCAGCAAGTGCCTCTGTCTCCTGTGCCGAAACATTCTGCGCAAGCGCCATGATATCTGTTACATAATAGTCATCCATGCTGTAATCATCGTAGGCTCTGCCCTTCCGTTCGATCCTGGTACTGTAATTTGCGTCCAGCAGCGCATCCTCATTCGCATAGGCAAATTCCACCCACGCGGTATAGAGGAGCTTCATATAGGATTCATCCAGAAGCGCAAGCGTGCTGGAATCTCCGTACCGGTCCCGCTCGTTATCTTCGACCATGTCGTCGATGATCACCCTGCCAAGCTCTTGCGTCTCAATGGACGGATCCTCCGAAAGGCAGTTGAGCCAGCCGGTATAATCCCAGCCAAGACCCGATTCAAAATCCTCGGAAAGGATCATGTAGTCGCAGAAATCATACATCGCACAGCAAAGCTCCAGACAGGACATGATACAACAGTCCATCCCGATAAAGTCAAAATAGACACCACCCTTTTTCAGTGCTGCCTGCATCTCATCCATCGTAAGGGACTCTTCTTCATCCTGATGCTCGTCGTATCCAAATCCGTAGACCGGTCCCGCTCCATGCCCCCATAAGATCAGCATATATCGCTCTGCCGGATACTCACTGGCTCCCCATTCGATGAAATCCGCCAGGCTCTCCGCCTCTGTGCACGCCTGCTGTCCCAGGGAATCGTCCACCAGCTCCAGCTCGTCCTCTAACACACGGTATCTCTGCGTCCGGTCGGATGCGATCCGATATCGCGAGGACCATCTTCGCGTCCCGATCGTCTCGATCAACACGTTCACCTGGTCGCTGTAGGACGCCTGAAGCATCTCCCGGATGTCCTCCGTCGCGGAACCGTTATCGCTCTCCAGATCCGATCCGTTCATATAGATCAGCACCGTCGCGCTCTGTCCTCCGGCGTGCTCCTCTCTGCCGCTCTCCGTGCCTTGCTGCGCCCGTTTCTGTCTCACCAGCTCCTGCACGGCTGCCGCTGCCCGGTCTGCCTCTGTGGACGGCTCCGAGCCGACGGATGAGAGAAGCTGCTGTGCCCTGTCCATCGTCTCCTGGTAGGGATCGCCGGACTTTTCCTCTGCCACAGTCTGCACCGCACTCTCTTCTTCCTCCTCGTCCTCCGGAAGGATCAGAAGGATGATGAACAGCACTCCGAACACCACCAGAATATTCCGTATCATGTGCCAGATACGTTTCTTTACGCTTATCTTTTCTTTTTCTTTTTTCTCCATCGGATCTCCCTTGTCCCAAAACTGCATATTGTAATCAGATTACAACAGATCCTGCCTTTGGTCAACGGATTTGCCGCGCATTTTCTATGCATTTTCTATGCAACACATAGAAATACACGTATTATATGCGGCTGCCCATGCGGTATTCCTTGGGCGTCATCCCCATCACCTTCTTAAATACCTTGGAGAAGTATTTTTCGTCCTGAAATCCCACCTTGTACGCGATCTCATAATTTTTCAGATAGCTCTGCTGCAGATAACAGCAGGCTCTGCCGATACGGATCAGGTTCAGATAGTCTACGAACCTGCCCCCATATTCTGCTTAAGCAGAGTCAAGAGATAGCCGTTGGAGATTCCCAGCTTATCCGCCCCCTGCATAAAACAGAGGTCAAACTTTCAAAAAGGGGGAATATATTCCGCACCGTGTTCTATTTCCGGATCTCGACGCGGTTTTTCCGAAGGAACTCGATATCGTTTCCATAGCTTTCTGCAAGCTCTTCGTCGTTCTCCAGGAACTTCTCGTACAGCTCCTGCGGGATCTTCCCCGGCTTTGTCCTCTCATAGATGGTCAGATTCAGGGAATGTTTGCACTTCCGGCAGCGGTAGATCAGCCATACGTCCACATTGTTTCCGTTCGCATTCACGCGGAATTTCCCGGAATTGACAAACGGCATCTTCTTATTGCAGCCGGAACATTTGTGTATCACAGTAATTGTATTTAGGTAGCTCACTTATTTCTCCTTGTTTACTTCCGGATTTTTTAAGCGTGAGCTATCACAGTCTGAAGTTTTTATTTGCAATAGCTCCGCTATGCAAAGTAGTAGGGTTTCAGCATATGGTTTTCCTCCTTTCGCTTTGTCGCTGCTCTGATTATAGTATCCATGCGCCGCCAAAGTCATCCTCAAGAATCCTTCGAAACGTTTTTGCGCCACAAAGAAAAAGGAACTGACACGCATGTCAGTTCCCTGTTATCTCTATACTGCCTGTTTTTTCAATCGAACGATCCGCTGGATACTCTTGACAGACAAAAAGTATGTCTCCGCCAGCTCCACCGTCGGGATCCCGCTCTGGTAATCCCGGTAGATCCTTTCATCCCGGCTCACGATCTCCTGCCGCGCGCCGCTCTGTACGCCCCAGCCAAGCCTTTTTCCCTCTTTCTTGGGAATATAAATATTCTCGCCGTCCACATACTGCTGGATCAGTTCGATGATCTCCATCGGCAGAATCTCTTCTGCTCTTCTATAGCTCATGATTGCCTCCTAAATCTCCAAATTCTGTATTCGATCCGGAAAAGCAATGGCTATATCTGTTTTTTTTTCATGCAATAGCCACTGCTATGCAATCTTAACAAATTTAAGCATAAAAAATGTCTCCTTCCTTCCCGTGCAAGCCTTGATAAACTGGTAACTTATACCTTATAATAGTATCGTCTCAGAACCCTGCAGGATAAACCCCATAAGGTTGTTTTGCAGAGGCACTGTATTTTTATTATTTTATATGCAAAAATCCGTAATGTCAATCATAGAGCTGCGGCAGGCGGCTCAGAAACGAGGGGTTACCATTCATGTATCACAAGAAAAAGATCGCGCTCTTTCTTTCCCATATCTACGGTATCTATCAGAGGAATCTGTGCCAGGGCATCGTGTCGCGCGCAGCATACTATGGATACAATACCGAGATCTATACGACGAGCGATGGGGAAAATCTCGGAGACTACTCTCTCGGGGAGGCCAGCATCCTGAAGATCCCGAACTGGCAGGATATCGAGGGGATCGTCTTTGCCTCCGGAACCTACACCGACGATGGGCTGCGGAATCACATCTGTGGTGCGCTCAAAAAAACCGGTCTGACCGTTGTGGAGATCACCGAGTCAGAGCCCACCTTTCCACGGATCGCGCTGGAGAACAATCTCACCGCCGGCACGCTGACCGCGCATATGATCGATGTACATAACGCCAAAAATATCTGTTACCTCGGCTGCAGCAAGGAGGCAGACTGCTCTCTGCGCAGACAGAAAGCTTTCCTCTCCGTCATGCGCCAGCACGCGCTGCCCGTCTCCGAGGCAAACTGTTACGCCTGCGCAGAGACGCCTGAGGACTACCAGAAGGCGCTTGAACAGTTCTGTTCAATCAACGGGAATCCGCCCGACGCCATCCTGTGCTACAACGACCGGATCGCGCTCGGTCTGTATCTAGCCGCTTCGCGGGCAGGCTACCGCATCCCGGAAGATTTCGGCATCACCGGCTGCGACAACACCCCGGAGGGACAGAATCTCATCCCGCCGCTCACCACAGTGACCTTCCCGACTTACCAGGTCGGCGCGGCTTCCGTTGACGCGCTGTTTGCTATTTTACAGAAAAAGACCGACTATGCCACCACGGTCTTTGCAGAGCCGGTCTACGGTGGTTCCTGCGGATGCAGTTACCGTCCCTCTTCCACCAACTTATCCTATATCTGCCAGCAGACGGACCAGATCATCCAGATGGAACACTCGACGTTCCGCTCGATCCATATGTCTACTGCCTTCTCCCATATCACGGATATCGAGACGGGCATGGACGCGCTGGAGAAATATATCGGCGACATTGAACACTGCAGCGAGTTTTATCTCTGTCTGTACTCCGACTGGGACAGGCTGAAAGACCCGATTCTGGAGCTGACCGGCGACGGATCAGACGAGGAGACGCAGGACGATCCTTCGAACACGGTGCTTCTCGAACTCGGCATGAAGAACGGCCGCCGTCTGCCTTCGTGCAGCTTTGAAAAAAATACTCTGCTGCCCGCTTTCCTGAACGACGCCTCCGACGCAGCCTACATTGTCTCTCCTCTCTTTTTTGAGAGTCAGTCCTTCGGCTATGTGGTCATGGCGTTCCAGGATAACCAGATGGCGTTTTCCTTCAGTCTGGTGCCTTTTATCGTAAATATCACACAGCTTCTTGCCAACATCTGCGATAACAAGCGTACCCACATCCTGACAAGACATCTGGAGGATCTGTATCTCCGGGATATGCTGACCGGACTCTACAACCGCTACGGCTTCGATCAGCACGAACAGGCGCTCCTCCGCGAGCTTGGTTCCTACCAGTATCTTCACGTACTGGTCTTTGACCTAGATGAGCTGAAGACGATCAACGATCTCTTCGGGCATGAGGCCGGAGACTTTGCCCTGAAAGCCATCGGGCAGGCGCTTCTGAGCACCGCTCCGGCGGACGCCGTCTGCTCCCGGTTCGGCGGGGATGAGTTCTACTGTCTGCTGCCCGGCAGCAATACCAGACAGCCGGAGGAATTTTCCAACCAGATCACACAGTACCTCGACCACTTCAACAAGCTGAGCAGCAAGCCCTACAATGTGTCGGTAAGCTGCGGCTACGCCACGGCAGAGACCGCGCAGTGCCATGATTCCCACGACGTCCAGGTTCTCTTCGAGACAGCCGACCAGAATATGTACGCCTTCAAGAAATCCAAGGAAAAGCACATTCTGAAAGCCTAAGCCGCCTATTTAGCCGCGCCGCTCATGTTCTTCCGGTACTCTGTGGGCGATACCCCGCACTGGCTGCGGAACGTTTTCATAAAGTGCTTTTCATTCTCATATCCTACCTGCACACTGATCTCCTGGATCTTCAGGTCTGTTTCGCACAGGAGGCGTTTTGCCTCCCTGATGCGGATATCCTTCAGAAAGCTGACAAAGCTGGTTCCCGTATACTGCTTAAAAGAATAGGAAAACAGCGAATAGTTCATCGACAGATGGTTCGACACGACTGCCATGTTCAGGTCCTTGTTATAGTTCGCCTCGATGTACTCCACCGCGAGCTGCATCTTATGCTCTGCGCCGTGCGTCTCCTCCTGGCTGTTTCTCCTGCGGTGCAGCTCCATGATCCATTCCATGACTTCTTCCCGGTACCGCTCCAGATCCGGGTATGCCAGAAAAGAAAGCAGTTTCTCCTCCTGCACATCGCCGTAGATCCTGACGATCTCTTTCAGTGCGTCCTCCATGGATGTAAAGAAGGCGTCCGGCTTGATCCGCCCTCTTTTTACCTCCGTAAAAAGCCGTCCCCACTGTTCGTCGAGTTCCTCTGTCCTGCCGCTGCCGATCAGCTGAATCCTCTGCTGGCATGCCTGCTCTCCGAGCAGTTTCTCCGCCTGCTCCTTCAATCCCTGCGGCACACTGCGCTCTTCCTCGCCCCAGGTGACGGCGCTGCACAGGCAGAATGCCTTTTTTCTGGCCTCCAACGCCTCCTCATAGCCCTTGCGCAGTTCTTCGATTCCCTGGCATATTCCGCTGATCCCCACACTGCTGTCTGGAAACTCATTCATCAGAAACGGCGTCAGGCTGCTCTGCTCAACCAGGCAGACCATTCCATCGTCCACCCCGTCGATCACCATGACGCACTCGTTTTCCCGCAGCCCATTCTCCGGCTCGGTACAGCAGACCTTGTACGGCTCCTTGAAAAAATACGTTCCGTATTTCTGCTTTAGCAGTTCGATCTCCTCCTCCGGAAGCTGCTTTGACTGTAAGATGTGCCGGAGCTGCTGTCTGCCGATCTGCCGCTCCTTCTCATCGCTCCGGTTCCGCTGCTCCAGCTCCTGTTCAAGCGTCTGCATCACCTGACAGATCTTATCGCGGTCGATGGGCTTTAGTAGATATTCCCGCACACCGTTGCGCAGCATCTCCACGGCATAGGAGAAATCATCGTAGCCGCTGATGGCGACGACAAGAGGCATATCCGGCATCTCATGCAGCCTTCTGACCAGCTCGATGCCATCCATCTTGGGCATCCGGATATCCGTAAACAGCACATCCACTGGCTGGTAAGAAAGCATTTCAAGCGCCTCCTCCCCGTTTCTGCACTCTATGATCACATCCACCGGCACGCCGCATCTCTTGATCATGGCGTGAAGTCCCTGCCGGATCATTTTCTCATCTTCCACTATCATTACTGTCTTCATCTGTCTCTCACCCCCGCGAGCCTTCTGCGCCCGCATCCTTTGCTTCTTTTTCCTGATTCAAAGGGATCCGTATCCTTACCTTCGTGTAGCACCCCTTCTTGGAATAGATCGTCAGCCCATATTTTTTGCCAAATCCCAGCATGATCCGGTCCTGTACATTTTTCAGTCCGATCCCGCCCTTTCCTCCGGACGGCTCCACTCTGCCATGCAGCCTGTCTGTGATCAGCTTCAGCTCCTCGTCCGTCATTCCCTGCCCCGCATCCGAGATCTCGATGACGCAGTCGCCCGCTTCTGCCCACGCCTTGATATAGATGGTGTTGTCCTCCCCCAGCGGATCGATCCCATGCAGGATGGAATTTTCCACCACCGGCTGTAAGGACATCTTGGGAATCTCCTGCGTATAAAGCTCCTCCGGGATCTTTAAGGAAAGCTGGATGGCGTAGTCGTTCCGCAGATTGATCAGCGCCATATAATTCCGGATGTATTCCAGCTCATCCTGCAGCGCCACATTCTTCGAGTGCCACTTCATGCTGTACCGCAGCAGCCTGCCAAGCGAGGTGATCGCGTCGGAGATGGCGTACTCCTCGTCGATCTCCGCCATCATCTTGATCGACTCCAGCACATTATAGATAAAATGCGCGTTGATCTGATTCTGAAGCGCCCGGATCTCCGAATTTTTGACCAGCACCTCCCGGTCGATGTTTTCCTGCATGATGTCCTGGATCCGGTCCAGCATACGGTTGAGCTGCACGCCGAGTTCTCCCATCTCATCGTTGCTGAGCCTTGTGATACGCACGTACAGATCGCCGCTCTCCACCTTCCGCATACTCCGCAGGATCGCGTAGAACTGTCTCAGCATATGCTGAACGATCATATTGACGATAAAAACGATTCCGGTCAGCAGGACCAGCATCACGCCGATAAAATTACTTCTCTCACGGTAGACCGCCTGGATCTCCCCGGTGATGTCCTTGACCCCTACCAGAATTCCGCCCAGCTCTCCGTTCTTCTGGCTGGTGACGATCAGATTCCTTTTGCCGAGCCGCACATAGTCTACCCACTCCTTATCCGGCTGCTCCCAGCGGGTTTGCAGCCATTCATAAAGTTCTTCCTCCGGCTCGCCCTCGGCGTTTACCTGATTGTCGCCGTAAAAGGTCTGCCCGTCCTGCGCAAAGAATACGCCCCACTCCTGCTCTCCCGTCTCATACAGTCCGGGGATCAGATCGCGCATGGTGACAGCCGCCTCGATATAGCCCAGGCACCCTTCCTCATAGTCCATGACGGGCGTGATATATCCTGCAAGCGCCTCTCCCTGGTTCGAGATCAGGGAAGAAAAGACCTGATCCGTATATCCGAAATACCAGCCGCTATCGCTCCCCTGCGCCTCCATCTCTCCCGCCCAGGCAAGTCTCTGCATCCTGTCCCTGCGGTACAGGATCGGCATCATCTCCTGCACCTGATCCTCCGATGAAAAGATGCGGACGACATAGAGCAGCGGATTATTGCTCACCAGCCGCTCCAGATCCTGCACATCCGAGGTCTGGAACTCTACCAGCTCCTGCGTCGTCATCTGCTGTCCCTGCGACGTTTTCAGAAGTACCTCCCGCATCCCTTCGTCCGAGAGAAAAAACTGTGTGGACATATTGACCGAATCGATGCAGGTGCGCGTGATCTCGGCGTTTTTGTCCATCTTGTACTCCATATACTTCTTGTTCTCTTCCACGGCGTTCTGCTCCAGATTGTAGAACAGCACCCCCGCAAAAATGGCGATCGGTATCGTGATCGCCGTAATGATCACGATTGTAAATTTCCAGTTGAGTTTTATGTTCCGTTTGGTTTTTTCTCTCTTCATGCGCCTTGGATCATCCTCATTCGTCTATGCCCAGCTTCTTCTTATTCTCCTGCATCTGCCTGGTGCGCGCCTCCAGCACTCTGTCATACCCCATCTGCTCGCGTTTCTTCTGAAAGTCCTCCAAAATCCTGTCAAACGTTTCATCCGAATCTGCCAGCAGGAGCTTCTTGAGCGTCTCGCTCCACAGCTTCTTCTCCTTCTTCGAGATCTGCCCGATCTCGTCATTCTCCTGCGGAGGCGCGTCATACTGTCCCGTGTAGCAGGCATAGGGATAAGTCCACTCTGCAAGCTGTTTGAGCGGTTCTTCCAGCTCAAGCTGCCAGGAAAGCTGCATTACATTGTTCTGCAGCATCCAGTAACAGCCGTCTGCCCCGTAGAGCCGGTCGTAGGCTTCCCGGTCGGTGTTCAGCAGCTTCTTCACCTCGTCCTTGATCACCGGACGTCCGTCCTGCATCTCATAGGTGACGCCCTCCACGCCCAGATATGTCCGTTTCTGCCCCTTTTCGCTCATCAGGTAATCCATAAAGCGGATCGCGCGGTCCGGGTGCTCGCAGTTCTTGGAGATCATCGTCACCGTCCAGCCGTTGATCCCGTTCGACGGCAGGACCGGGTCGTCGCCATTGGAATTTTTCGGTCCGTCCACGGCGATGTAGATCTTCTCCGGGTCGTTCGCATAGAGGATCTTTTCCTGATCCGCCATGTCCGTGCGCTGATAGAGCATACAGAAATATCTGCCCTCCGCGATCTTCTCGCTCATCTGCGTCCGGGTGTCCACAAAGACGTCCGGGGTGATATATCCCTCCGAGCACAGGCGACGGAACAGCTTCAGCCACCTAAGGTACTCCGGGTCTGTGTAGCGGTCGTAGATCTTGCCATCCTTTTCATAGGGAACTGCCAGAAAATTCTGCAGATAGTTGTCAAATGAAACGCACCCGGTATCGTCAAACGCGTGCGCCCCGATCGGCAGAAGCGGCTCCCCGTTTACCTCCGGGCAGATGGCCGCTGCCTTCGTGACCGCGTCATAAAAGCCTTCCGGCGTCGTCATATCCGGGTTTCCCAGCGCCTCGTAGATGTCCTTCCGCACCAGAAAGGTCTGATTCACCGGAATGTTGTCGTATTTTTCCAGATCCTTCGGCGTATAGCTGGAATTGGGATAACAGTACAGATTTCCGTCCTCACGGGTGTACCAGCGCACCACATCCGGGTCCGCCACCTCGTAGAAACAGGGATCGTACGCATCCGCCAGCTCATTGAGGACATAGACCATCCCATTCTCGATCATCTCCGACATCTGCGGCTCCCACCAGCCGATCGTGACGACATCCGGCAGCGAGTCCGACGCGATCAGCGCATTGAGTTTCTCCGTCTCATTCCCCCGCGGCGTGATAAAGTTGACCGACACGCCCGTCTCCTCTGTGATCGTGCGGGACACCAGGTTTTCTCCCCATCCGGCAGTAAACCACGAATAGTTGATATACCAGTCCAGGGTGATCTCCTCCTCGGGCTGCTCCGTATCGCCTTGATTTTTTGTTAGACCGGCAGCAAGAAGCAGTCCCCCTGTCATAAGCAGCACCGCTCCCGCCTGTATCCATCGTTTTATCATACGTTTCCTTCCTCTAATCCGCATTATGCCGGCAAAGACCGCATATTGCGGAACCTGTATCATTCTATGAATCATCCTGTTTCTATTATAAAAAGCGCTGCCCGCAAAGGCAACGCTTTTCTATGGATAAGGCTTTTATTCTTTTACCGCTCCCGCCGATACACTGCTGATGATGTACTTGGAAAAGAACGCAAACACTAACAGGATCGGGATGACGGAAATTGCAACGGAAAGGTAGATCGCTCCCTGGTTGGAATTGATATCCGTGGACGCCTTCAGGGTAGCCATCATAACCGGAAGCGTCATCTTCTCATTCTTGTTGATGATGATCATCGGCAGCAGGTAGTTGTTCCAGTTGCCGATAAAGGACATGATCCCCATGGTCGCAACCGCCGGAGAGAGGATCGGGATCACGATACGGTGGAAGGAATACAGTTCGCTCGCTCCGTCGATCCTGGCTGCCTCGATCAGTGATCTGGACAGCGAAGACTCCGTGTACTGCTTGAGGAAAAATACCGTTCCGGGCGATGCGATCGCCGGAAGGATCAGCGGCCAGTAGGAATTGACCATGTGCAGTTTCGTACAGAGCTGATAGAAACCGATCAGGGAAAGCTGTCCCGGAATCATCATGAACGCCAGGATCGCACCAAACACGATCTTGTTTCCCTTGAATTTGTAAAACGCCAGCCCGTACGCCGTCATGGTGGAGAAATAGGCACACAGCAGAGTAGACGGTATCGCCACGATCAAACTGTTCAACATTCCCTTAAAGAGATTGAAAAACTTGAACACCATCTCCCAGTTCTCTTTCAGATGGGTACTCGGGATCAGGGTAAACCCGGTAACGATCTCATTTCCACTTCTGGTGGCATTAACGATCATCATCCAGAAAGGAGACATACAGGTTACTGCCAGGAGAATCAACAATATGTATAATATCGATTTTTTAATCTTGTATCCCATAATCTAGTCCTCCTTCCGGAACAGTCTGAGCTGTATCACAGACACCGTCAATATGATCAGGAACAGCATATAGGCAACCGCTGACGCGTAACCCGTCTGCGTCGTGCCAGTCGTGAATCCGAATTTGTACAGGTACATCATAACGGTCTGTACGGATGGGTATGCGCTGGACGTCACTTCTGACATCAGGAACGGCAGGTCGAACATCTGCAGTCCGCCGATCAGGGAGGTGATCGCCACATACATCATAATGGGTTTGATCAGAGGCAGGGTGATCTTTCCGAAGATCGTCCATCTTCCCGCTCCGTCGATCGCAGCCGCCTCGAAATAATCTCTCGACACGCCCTGCACTCCTGCCATCAGCATCAGGAACGAGTTGCCGAACCACATCCACGACTGGATCACAGCGATCGTGTAGCCTGCCGTCGCAGAGCTTCCCAGCCAGTCTACCGGATTGTAATTTGCTCCGAATGCCCGGTAGATCGTGTTCAGCATAATGTTAAAGGTACCATATCTCCAGTCAAGGAGTGTCTTAAAGAGGAAAGCGATCGACGTTGCCGCGATCAGATTTGGCAGATAGTAGATGATACGGAAGATGCCAAGTCCTCTCATTTTATATTTCACATCGCTGAATACCATCATCAGAAGGAAGGCAAGACCAAGCTGGAGCACAATGTTGACGATCCAGATGCGGACTGTATTTCCGAGGACCTTCCAGAAGAATTTGTCGGTAACCACGCGCTTGTAATTTTCCAATCCAATCCAGTTCGGATCTCCTACCACCTTCAGATCCGTAAAGCTGAGATAAAGAGTCCTGAGAACCGGATATACACTAAATATACAGAAAACGATCACGAAAGGAGCCACGAAAAAATATCCCCAATTATTATAAGCAGACAGCTTACTATTCTTCTTTTTTTCAGTTTTTGCCATAATAACCACCATTTCCGCGCATGCTGCGGCGCATATCAAGTTTCCTTCCGGCTCACAGCCCCAGAAGGGGTGTGAACCGGGAAAGGATTTCCTGTTTTCTTTTTATGTATTACCGGTTGATCTGGATCTCCGTGTAAGTGGACTGTACGGTATCATAGAAATCGTTTACCGCGTCTTCCTTGTTCTTCTCACCGGTCTTGATGCTGGAGATTGCTGCGCCCCACGCATCGCCGATCACCTTATCGTACTTTGTTACCTTGGAGTAGTCGATACCCTCAGCCAGTTTGAGCCAGAGTGCATACATCTTCTCACCGCCATAAACTGCGTTCTCATCATCCGCATGAGCTTCCAGTACGGAGATCAGGGATACGGCATCGCCCTGGGAGAACTCGATCCACCAGTTAGCTGTGTCCTCTGTCAGAGTACAGAATTTTACGAAATCCCACGCCTGCTCTTTGCGCTCGGAGTTGGTGGAAACGCCAATGTATGTACCGCCGCCGAAGCCATATGCAGGACCTTCACATACGCCCCAGGATCCGGATGTCGGGCCTACGTTATCTCTCATGGTCAGAACGCCCCAGCTCGGAAGACCAAATGCGAACACCTCTGTCTTTTCCATATCCTTGGTTGCCTCAGCGAACTGCTCTGCATCCCATACGTTGACGGAATCATCTGCATAGTTCTGAATGTCTGCTGTCAGGATCGGAACCTCTCCTGCCATAGCCTGATACCAGGGGGTAGACCACTGATTTGCGTAAGCGGTCAGATCCTTCTGATAAAGCTCTACCGCCAGATCCATGTAATCATATCTTGCCTGGTCTACATTTAATGTGCCGTCAACTACCCACGCGGAATCTCCGGAGAAGTAATTGATCTCGGAATCCGATGCGAAGATACGGTAGCCTGCATCCTTGAGTGTCTGTGCTGTTGTCAGAATTGTCGGATAATCCTTGAAGAGCTTTCCGATCTCTTCCGGATCGTCTGTTCCGAATACGTTCTTTGCGATATCACGGCGATAGTAGATACCTGCCGGTGTGATCTGGTAGGATACTGCTCTCTGTACGCCTGACGCATCCTGTCCCATTTTCCATACATAATCTACGATCTGTCCTTCGTAATCCTTAGCGCCGTAGTCGTCCAGGCTTGCGAAGAATCCGTTGTCATAGAAGTCCTGAAGCATCTGCGGCTCAGCCACGATGACATCCGGCTCTTTCTCTCCGCCAACCAGTGCTGTCTGCACCTTTGTCGGATAGTTTGCAGGCTCGATAACTACAACGTCGGTAGCTACTCCGGTCTGCTCTGTGTAACGGTCTGCAAAATCCTTCAGGTCGTTAGACAGTGTCCAGATCACCAGCTTCTCTCCGCTGGCATCGGAGGTCTCTGTGCTCTCCTGCGCTGCGTCTGTGCTGTCAGCCGCTGCTGTATCAGAAGAACTCTCCGCAGCACCTGCGCTGCTGTCCTTTGACTCCCCACCCCCACAGGCGGTCATTGATAATGTCATTGCCCCAACAAGCATAATTGAAAGCCATTTTTTCAATTTCATAAAATACATCCTCCTTTTTTGAAATGATCTTGTTGATGATTTCATTATAGGAGGATGTATCATGGGATATAATGATTCAAATTTTAGAATGGTGTCATTTTTTTATATCTTATTTTTCACCCGGGATACGATAGGTGACGATACTGTGTGCGCAGACCGTATCCTCAAAGCCTTCCAGCTCTTCGCGCACGGTGATCCGTCGGTCTTCCCCGCTCTTATTCAGGACGACAAGCACCCTTTCCTTCTCCGGCGTCACAAAGGCGCACACATCGAGCTGATCCGTGTAGCGCGTCGTTGCGATGAGCTTGGATCCCTCCGGCACAAAGCGGCTGAGCTGACCGATATAGTAGTACATCAGGCTGAGTTCGAAATCGCCGTTTCCGGAAAGCATCACAGGCGCCGCGCAGAAGTTTCCTACATGGTTCGGACCGCCCTTCTCGTCCAGCAGCAGATTCCAGTCCAGAAACGCGCTGACGCCGGCGCGGAAATTGCCGATCATATCGTGGGCGTACATCTCAGCCTTCCGGATCTCATCGCTGTCAGCGAAACGGGAATACTCCACACAGCCCTCGGAGAAGATCAGCTGTGCATCCGGGTACTGCTTTCTGACGATCTCGATCGATTCAAAGTGATCTCCCGTGTACCAGTGCATAGCCGCGCCTGCAATATATTTGGACGCGCCCTCCACGGAAACAGCATCCCGGTAGCGCTGATACAGTCTTTCTTTGTTGTGATCCCATACAAAAATCTTCACATCGGAAAGTCCGGCTGCCTCCATCGCAGGACCAAGATAGTCTGCGACAAAGCTGCCCTCTTCCTTCGCCGTGTAGATACAGGAATCCCAGGTCTGGACAGCCTCAGGCTCATTCTGCACCGTCACCGCGCAGATCGGCACGCCTGCCTTGCGGTATTCCTGAATGAAGCGCACAAAGTAATCTGCCCACAGCTTGCGGTACTCTTCCTTGAGGCTTCCGCCATGATTCATCTCGCCGTTTGTCTTCATGTAAGCCGGCGGCGACCAGGGGGACGCCAGGAAACGCATCTCCTTTCCCCGGCACTCTGCCGCCCTGCGGACAAGCGGAATGATCTGCTTCTCATCGTGGGCGATGGAGAACTTGTCAAGGTTCTGATCCCCCTCCTCAACATAGGCGTAATTTCCCAGTGCAAAATCGCAGCTGTTGATCGCAACCCGTCCGATCGAATAGCCAAGGCCGCTTTCTCCAAAGTACGCCTCGAGAAAGCTCTCCTTATTTGCCTCCGTCAGCTTGTCAAAGCTGTCCGCGCTGCTCTCCGTGAACGCGCCGCCAAAGCCCTCCATCGTCTGCCCTGTGATCTCCGGGAGAAGCTGGATCAGCTCCATCGGATTGTCACACGCCCCGTAATTCAGTTCTGTTATGCTCCAAAAAAGATTCTTGTCACGATTTGTCTCAATTCTCTGTACCTGTTTCATTCAAATTCCTTCCATCCAGATTTCCATTTCTTTGTAGCAGCCGCTGCGCAGTTTTTCCGCGTCTTTCCCCTGCGGCTGTCCATCCTCCAGTATCTTTACTTCTCCCCTCTGATCTGTAAGCACGATCCTGCTGATCCGGTAGCTGCCCGGATACAGATTTCTGCGCGCCGGCAGATGATACACCGTCCTGACCTTTCCAAGGAACGTCGCTGTGATGCACAGATCTTCCCCGATCAGATACTCCGGGATCACCGGAGCAAGCGCAAGCGCAAGCTCTCCCTCTTTCACGACAAACGGCTCCTGACCAAAGAGCATGATCCGCCACATATGCAGAAATTCAACGGTCGATCCGCTCAGTCTCGCAACAAAGCCCTTTCCCCAGATATCGGGATCCGGATTGCTGCTGCTCGCAAGGAACGACGAGTTTTCCAGATGACTCCTTCCATAGCGCTCCTCCGGCTGGAACGGGATCCCCATCTGTCTGAAATCGCGGCCAAATTCCTCATAGAGCCCGGATTTAAGCAGCTCAAGAAGATATTTGTACTCCATGTGGAGCCAGATGGATTCGTTCTCCAGCCATCCCGGCGTAAACGCCGTCGCCCTGCCAAGCTCCAGCGATTCCTGTCTGAGAGAGGCGTTCACCTTGTACATGCCGAGCACACGGTCGTAGAGCCTGCTGCCGCGCACGCGCTGATACAGCTCCCTCTTCTGCGCCATCCGCAGCGGAAGTTTCAGGTAGCGCACCGGTCCTTCCAGGAAATCTGCCACTGCGTGCTGTTCCAGACGCAGCGGTACGATCTCGTCCGCCTCCTCACGGTACTCTTTTACCTCATAGTAGAAGTACGTCGGCACCGACTCCGAGTTTCCTTCCTTCGCGCGCTCCACGCCATCCTGGGCGATCCTCAGGAAAAGATCGAGCATCTTCAGAACACCTGCTGCCGAGACCTCTCTTCTGTCCCCGCTGATCCCGCTGTATACCTTCGCACGGTATGTCTCCCGGATCTTGTTTCTGTCGTTCCAGAAGTCCATCCGGTCGCCCTTTTTCAGGTAGTCGTCGCAAGCGCCATACAGCCGCTCCAGCAGTTCTGCAAGCTCCGCAAGCAGCGTAAGCTGCTCCGGGTAGCGTTCGAGCACGTTCTTCACCGCGTACAGACTTCTGACCAGTTCGTATGTCTCCGCCATAGAAGAGCCGAGCATTCCCGGCAGTCCGTTCAGCGCATCGTACCAGCCGGGCTTGCCACCCTCCATCTCAACACCCATGCCCTGTTCGTCCAGCGCGGCAAATTTGAGGGCGCACAGAAGGATCATCTTCTCAAGGAGCGTGACCTTCAGCAGTTCTCCCTTCTTCGCCGGATCCTCCAGAAAGCCTTCCTTTCCGGCAACCGGCTGTAAGAAGTGATACTGCCGGATTCCTTTCTGCGTCCGGACGAGTCTCTTCTCTCTCGGCAGAACGCCGACCGGAGACTGATAAAACGGATAAGCGCACTCAAAGTACAGGTCTCTTTCCTGCTCCGGGAACACAGCCAGATAGTCCTCGATGAGATCCAGATTGTAGTCCCAGTGATCGCTCCAGAAACCTTCCCCGAAGCTGGCGCTGATGTTTTCCTGTGAAGCGTCGAGCAGCCGGGTAAAGAGCTCTGTCCTCTCCTTCTCCTCCCTGATCTCACTCTCCAGCGCCTCGTACAGCCTGCCCGGCGTAAACGGCTTCTGAAGCAGTCTGCTGATCTTCTCACTGCCTGTCACCTTCTCCGGCAGCTCCTGCCTTTTCTCTTCCGGAAGCGTATAGGTCACGGTCTCGATCTTGAGCGGATTGTAGCCGTCAAGCTGGATCAGCCCATAGAAGGTATGGATATTCTTTCTTCCCACATACGGCGCAAAGAACGTGTCGCACCGCCTGTTCTGATTGACGTCGCGGAAATTGCCGTTTCCCTGCGAATAATATTCCGGCAGCATGGAGAACGCATTGTAATCTCTCTCCAGATCCCCGTGCTTGCGCGAATAGAGATAGAATACCTTCTCATCCGTGAGCCGGATCGGCATACCGCCCCGCAGGACATTGTCCATAAAGGTATATCTGCAATACGCGTCGAAATCCGGATCCCCGGTATGGGTATCGATCACATCGGTGAGGCTCTCGGTCAGTGCCTGTGCCTCCCCGCGCTTTTCCTCGAAATAGACTTCCCACAGAGGCTTTTTCAAAAAGTCCTGCAATAGGTCTTTGTTTTCCACCTGTCCATACAGTTCAAACAGCTTCATCTGCTCTCCTGGCTTCAGCTCCCGCTTCGCCGCAAAGAAACTGCACGGGAAAAGGTTCGCTCTCTTCTGCTTCTGCGAGAGGATCTCTTCCAGCTCTCCCGCCCGGAAACGGACCGGGTTTGCCAGGGAAGTGTCATAGGCAAAGATGACCTCCGGATCCACAATGCCCGACAGCACGTTTCCCTTCTCGTCGACCGCCAGGGAGAAGTTGGCTCCCTCGATCTCATCCACGTTCGCCAGATCATCCATGCAGGTGCGCAGCTTAAACAGCTCTGCCCTGCCGTCCACATTCTCTGCCATCATCCACGCCTTGGCTGTCTGCGTCATATTCTTCAGATTCTCTACACTGATCCCATAAGGTATCAGCGCCGGCATACCGTCTAAGATCTCGACCTTGCAAGCCCTGTTCGCGATATTTTTCACCGTCACCTCTCTCACCAGCGCGCCGATGCGCTCTCCCGGCAGCACATAATACTGTACCTCCATGGAAAGACCGCTCTCTTCGTTTTTCTCTAAGAGATGCAGCCCGTTCATCTGTATGTCCATCGTCTGTGACAGCGTTTCATCCGAAAATGGCTCATAGACCTTTCCGTCCTTTTTCAGAAAGGTGCGGAACCCTGTCCGTTTCACGTTCTGGTAAGCCACATGCGCCGGATAAAACTCCATGATCGCGTGCTCTTTGTCGTTGATCCCGAAGCTGACCACGCCCTGTCCCCGGTTTACATAAAAACACCAGAGTGGAATTCCCTTTTCCCCTGCAATACCGGGCAGGAAGCCTGCAAAAGTTGACTTTCTAGCATAATCCTTCATCGCGCTATCTCCTCCTTTATCCTAATACGACGAGTAACTGGTGCGCGCTTCCCACATCCAGAAGCTCCAGCTTCTTGGCGCTTACCTGCACGGCGTCGTCCTCTTTGACTTCAAGCTCTTCCTTATCCAGCACTGCTCTGCAAACCCGGTATTTTCCATACGGCAGCCGGTCACGGTTCTCGTATACCACCTCAAGCTCTTTTCCCCGGAACTTGAGTGAAAGCGCAGCCCTTCCCTCACCGTCGAACTGCTCCTGTCCCAGCATCGGCTTCAGCTTCAGATCGCCGTACTCTCCCCGCACGCCGAACATCTGCGTGACCACGGTCAGCATACACCAGCTTGCCGCGCCGGTGAGGTAATGATACAATCCTCTGCCGTCCTTGCCGAAATACTCCGGGATGCCGGGATAGATCCGGCTCTGCTCCATGTCCATCGCCTGACGGTACAGCTCTTCCAGCGCTTCTTTTCCTTCCTTTGCAAAGCCCTGGCGGTAAAGGGCGTTGGCAAACATCACCGCCATATGGGAGAATACCGCCCCATTCTCTTTCTCGCCGTAGGCAAATCCGAACATCCGTCCCATGTCGGTGCGGATCTCTCCGAAATCGGTGTTCAGACGGTAGCCGCCGCAATGTTCATCAAAAAGATAGGTCTTCGCGCTGTTTATGATCTGCTCTGTCTGCTGTACGGTGGAGGTTTCATTCATAATGGCAAACACCTGCCCGGTGAGCATCATGCTGACCTTGCCGTTCTTTTCGCCCTCCAGCGCTCTTCCCTGATTGTCATAGTATCCGTTAAACCAGCCGTTTCCTTTGCTGTCTGTAACCCATTCTGTCCGGCGGATATGCTCCTGCATCCACTGTCCCTTATGCCGCAGGCTCTGTGCCAGCTCCGCCGCCTCCATCCTCACAACATTTCCGCTGACGGTGTGGACGCACTGGTTCAGATAGCGCTCCAGAAGCTCCTTCTTCTGCGGAACGCTCTCATATAATTCCCGGTTGTCTGCCAAAAGGATCTCCATCTCCTGCAGTACCGGGAAGTCCTTCTGCCCGTTCTCCGCGAGCTTTTCTACAAGCTCTGCCAGTCCCAGAAGGTTTCCGGCATATGCGTTCGAAAAAGCAACGCTCTCCCCTCTCTGCGCCGCCATATCCAGCGCATCGTTCCAATCGGCGTTGCGCAGCCGCAGGTGGTTGTGCTCGCCAACCTCCCAGAACGCCGTCAAGTTCTGCACCAGAAGATGCTCCAGGATCGTTCCCTCATAGATCCGTCCCCGCACATCCTCCTGCCTGCACTCGTCCTCCTTATAGAGGAGGTCGATGTCCTCGGCGCGCTTCACAAACTTGTCCTTGAAATACGATACCTGCTGATTTAAGATCTCCAGATCTCCGGTCTGGTCGATGTAGAGTCTGGTCGTCAGATACGGCCATACGCCGTGATCCATCCACATTCTGACGATGGAATTGCGGTCTGCCTTAAACTCCCCGATATGCTCGCCGATGATCGTCGCATTGCTTCCGTCCACACGGACGCCGCCGTAATTTCCAAGAAGCATCTGCCGTACTTCCCCCGGATTCATCAGAAGGAGCGCAAGGCAGTCCTGCCACAGATCCCGCCAGCCTCTTCCGCCCTTGCCGTAATCATGGTGCGGCAGGAAGGAACAGCCGTAGATCCGTCGCAGCTCCGGCTGGAAGTCCACCCAGTTCATAAACTGGTCAAACACCGGATCGGCCGTGTGCACACGGATATTGATCTTATTTCTCCAATACTGTCTGGTCCGCTCCAGCTCCTTCTCCACCCGTTCAAGCGTCGGATATTCTGCCAGAAGCATTCCGATCTCCTCCTGGCTGTGCGCTACGCCGCCAAACAGGACATAGACAGCTTCCTCGCCAGGCAAAAGCGTCTGCTGTGCAAACCGGAGGCCTCCCAGCGCTTCCTGTCCGTCTACCGCAAATCCCGGCTGTACTCCCGGTCTGCCGCAGATCAGCGCCTCCGGCCACTCCAGATTTCCTCTCTCCCCGATAAAATCATGCACAACCGGATAGTATTCCTCCGGCTTCTGGCCGTCCTGTGTCATTCCGTAGGCGTAATAGATGGTATCGTTGAGCTGGTGTCCTCTCTCGTCGAAGGAGAACGTCGGATTTACCTGGATCCCGCCATCCTCCACCCGCACCCGGTGAAGCAGGGATGTCACGTGGCGGTGATCCCGGATATTATCTGCGCTTCGCCCGTAAATCGGCACAGCAGAAACAGGAAGAAAAGTGATCTCTTCTCTCCCTGTATTTTTGATCTTCACGATATGGATCTCCAGATTCTGCAAGAAAGGAACAAACGAAGTCACACTGGCGGACAGTGGGATCTCTTTTCCCTCTCTTGTAACCGTCTGCCACATATAGCCTGCCGACAGCGTCACCTTCTCTTCCTTCGCCGTGTATTTCCACGCCTGCTGCGGCGCGCTCTGCCCGGTCGCAGACCAAAGCGTTCCGTCCTTTAACACACACCAGAAATTTCTGGTCCCTCTGTTGCCGTGCAGATTCTCCACGCTCACCGGTTCCAGCAGGAAATGGTTCTGATCCAGCTTGGCGTCTCCCGCAAGATTTACCGTAAGCGCGCTCTTCATGCCGCTCTCCGAAGCAATCGGAAAATAGAGCTGCTCAAACTCCTGCGCATCCTCCAGCCTGAAACTTCCTTTTTCATCCGTAAATTCAACTTTTCTCATACACACTACCTCGCTCCGTTCTTCTCGTTACTTTTATCCTAAAGAATTTGAACGGATATTACAAGGTAGTGTTTTATTGTTTGGGTATCATTTTTTTAGAAATCAGACTCTCTTCTTCGACAAAAAAGAAAGCAGAATGGCATTGGGGCCGAGATGGGTTCCGATCGCCATGCCAACCTCATGCAGGATGCAGCCGGAAAGTCCACATTTATCAGACACTTCCTCCAGAAATTCCTGCCCCATCTGCGCGTTGTCGCTGTGGGCGAACATCACCGGCATCTCCGGATCTATCTCCTGCTCCTCCAGAAAGCCGCGCATGGTCGACCGGGCGTTCTTCATCCCTCTTGCCTTCGCGCAGCACTCAATGACGCCGTCCTTAAGACGGAGCACCGGCTTGATCCCGATCGCGCCGCCGACAGCCGCCACCACCGGCGAGATCCGTCCGCCCTTTTTCAGATACAGCAGGCTCTCCGGAACACCTGTCAAAAAAATCCTCTCCCTCGCATCCTCCAGCTTTCTTACGATCTCTCCGGTTGCATTTCCCGCATCTCTCAACCGGACCGCGTACTCGACCAGCATCCGCTCCGAAAGCGACGCCTGCAGGGAATCGATCACATAGATCGGATCGTACTCCGCCATGTCCTTTGCCAGAAGCGCACCGTTGTAGGTTCCGGAAAGTTTGGAAGAGATCGTGATGACCAGAACCTCCTCCCCCTGTTCGCGCGCCTTCTCATAGATTTCCAGAAAACACGCCGGGGACGGCTGGCTGGAAACAGGCAGCTCCTCCGATTCCCGCAGTTTCCGGTAGAACGCCTGAAAGTTCTCTTCCGTATTCTGCTGGAAGATGACGTCCTCAAAATTTGAGCAGATCGGCACCAGCGTCACGCCCATCTCCGTTGCTTCCCTTTCTAAAATATCCGATCCGGTATCTGTTACGATGATCATTTTCCCTCCTGTCTGAGACTGCGTCCTGAAATTCTTCTATTTGATGCGTTCGCATCTTGACGCGCCTCCCCATATGTGGCATGGTATATATGATATATTTTGTCTCACATGTAATTACATAACTTGCATTTTATCACACTTTTTCCGGCATGCAATCCTTTGATATGAGACAATTTATCTCATTTTGTATCAGAAAGGGATCAAAGCATTGACTGACCGGTCCATATAGTTTTCAACATAATAAAAGGGGAAATCACGAGTATGAATAAAGATGATAAACGCTATGAAGCAAATAAGATGGTAAAACTAAAGATCGCCCGGGCGCTCACGAAGCTGATGAACACCAAGGCGTTTTCGGATATTTCTGTCACGGACATCGTGACGACAGCCGGCGTAGCGAGAGCCTCCTACTATCGCAATTTTTCTTCCAAGGAGGAGGTTCTCATCAAGATCACGGATGACATTATGTCCGAGTACCGTGAACGCGCCCTGAAGCTCGGCAACGATCTGTTCAGCTACGACTCGATCCTGCTGATCTTCCGCTATTTTAAATCGTATAAAAAATTTATCCTGAGCGTCTACAAGGCGGGGCTTGCCTACATCTATCTGGATCTCTTCGACCGGCAGTTCGAAGAACAGATGGGCGATATGCCTTTCAACGACATCCGGCGCTACAAGGTTTATTTCTACTCCGGCGCGCTCTACAACGTCTTTCTAAAATGGCTGGAAAACGGGATGAAGGAACGCCCCGCCGAAATGGCAGAAATGATCTGCCGCTTTATTTCCGGTGAAAGAGATCTCCAAGCCCCTTCTTCTTTGCCGCTTCCTCCCGGCTGACCGAAAGCACCTGATAGCCTGTCTTTTCGATCGCCTCCCGCAGTTTGCTCTCGTCGAGCTCCTCTTCTGACAGGATGACGCTCTCGCCCTTCTTGTGAGAGCTGGTCACCTTCTTTACCGGAAAATTCTGTCTTATCACATCGTTGATGTGGGATTCACACATTCCGCACATCATTCCGTCAATCTTAACTGTTGTCTGGTACATAGCCAACGCTCCTTTCCCGTGTCGGGTGCACATGATTTCTGTTGATTAGTCATTTCTAACCACCAACATCTTAGCTCACTCCTTTTCAAAAAGCAAGTCCCGGCGGCGCGATGCTCTGGATCGCAATCGCCCAGTCTGTTATTTTGCTGTGCATCGTCGTGTCTCCTTTTCTGATATCGCAGATATATACTCTGTTGTCCATACACCCTCTCTCTTTAGACTATATTATAAAAACATGCCACAAATCTCAACACGTAAGATTTGTGGCACACGCTATAACCTTTTCACCTATTTTATTCTGTATCTGTCCTGTCTTATTTACTTTCCTTTTCGCTGTTAATGCCAGATTAACAGTCCGATATGATAGAAAATAAATGCCAGTGCAAGAGAGAACACCAGATAATATACTACCGATAACGCAATCCATTTTCTGGAATGATTCTCCCGGAAGGTTGCGGCAACGGTCATGGTACAGGGTACATTAAAGACGATCGCCATGATGAAGCCCAGCGCCTGCGCCTTGGTCACAACCTGCGGGAGAAGTGTCATCATATTTTCCGACATTCCCAGTGACTTTGCATTAAATGCGGCATTTACCATATCCGTATTACTGTACAACGCATTCAGGACACCAAGCAGGGATTCCTTTGTCACCATAGAGGATATGTACGCCATAAACATCTGCCATGTCATACCGAACATGCCTGTTACCGGCTCGATAACCTGCCCTATCCTGGTCAGAATACTGTCTGTTCCAAACCAGTTATAGGAAAGCAGATAGAATACAATGGATACCAGTGCAATGACATGGAAAGCACGGCTGAAAATATTCCATGCCTTCATCAGCGTCGTGCGGATGATATGTCCCCACTTTGGCTTATGGTAAGGCGGCAGTTCCATAACGATTCCGCCCCTGTCCTCCTCACGGATCAGTTTGCCCTTGAAGATTCTGGACGCCAGAAAAAGAGATCCTATCGTTGTAAACAGCATTAACAGCACCACGGCAATCGCACCTGTCGGACCGTAGAACACGGTTGCCAGCATCGGCGCCAGCGACAGGGTTGAACCGCAGGGAATACTCCACACCAGTATCATTGTCAGAAATCTCTGTCCGGAGCTGTCGATGACACGGCTTCCTGCGACGCCTGCCATGTTGCAGCCCATGCTCATCAATAGGGAGCACATACTTTTTCCCTGAAGCCCAAGCTTCTCCATCGCTGCATTAAACACAACCGATATTCTTGCCATATAACCCACATCTTCTACGAGGGCAAAGGCAAAGGTAACGCCCAGTACAAATCCCGCCATGGAAACCGTAAAGGCAAGTACATTCGGTAATACCACATAGATAAGCTCTGCCAGTGGCTGCCATACATCCATGCGAATCATGAGCTGTTCCAATGGTCCACTTAAAATCGTTGCCAGACTGAATCCAAATGCCATAACAGGAGCCGCCAGAAGCATGGCTCCTACCAATGCCACCGCGATAATACCGATGGCAATCCATTTCCCGGAATGTTTTCCAAGAGCCTTTTTATCAAACCCGGTAAGCTCCGCCTTATTATCCTGTTTCTTAACGGCATCTGCCAGTAAACTGTCAATATATTCATACTTATGTCTGCCGGATACCATCAACCCTTTGTCGGTCTTTTCCAGTTCCTTGATGGCTGCTTTTTCCCTGGAAAAAAGGTTCGTTTCCTGTACCTTTTGTGTAAGATCCTCAAACGTGATGGCAGTATCCTGTCTGTAGTACTGCATCAGTTCCGACTGCTCTGCCACTTTTGCCGCAGTAACCGCCTCCGCAAGGTTCTTCTTTAATGCTCCATATCTTTTGGTATCTGAGGCAACGAAACCGATGACCGGAATCCCGGTTCGCTCCGACAACCTGGCTGTATCTATATGAATCCCCTTTTTCTCTGCCACGTCCATAAGATTTAACAGTAAAACAACCGGTGTCTTCGTACCCACAAAGTCCACATACATATAGAGGGAACGCTCCAACTGGGAACTGTCCACTAAAACTGCCACAAGGTCTGCCTTTCCTCCCTGGATATAATCAGCCGTAATTCTCTCCTCATCGGAACCGGCAGACAGGCTGTAACTTCCGGGCAGGTCAATGATGTTATATTCCTCTCCCTGATGGGTAAATGTTCCTTCTTTACATTCCACCGTCTTGCCAGGCCAGTTACCCACATGCTGATGTGCCCCTGTAAGTCCATTGAATACGGTAGATTTTCCTGAGTTAGGCTGCCCCAACAAAGCTATTGTCTTCTTCATGATCTGCTGTCTCCCTTTATCTCAATTCCTTCACAATCATTCTTACTTAATGCAATCACAGAGTCCCTGCAGTAGAAAAGGACCGGCTGGCTTTTCAGATTCTGAATCACCTGGATGGCACTCCCTTCCACAATTCCGATGCCGATAAGCCTTGAAAGTAAATGGTGGCTTCCACTTACCGAACTGACGGTTCCACGATATCCTGCCTTTGCTTCCGATAGTTTCATTGATTTTTCCTCCTCATCTCAATATCAAAGTTAGCTCTAACTAACTTTGATATTCTATGATATAATAAGAAATATATCTATGCCTCTTTCAGTCAAAAAGGTCTGTTTAGCCATGTGTTTTCCGATTAAGCACTGGCATATATCATCACAGGAGGACTGCCTAATGCAAAAAGACGCCATGCCCAAAAGTATGAAATCATTCCTGTCCGGTTTTCAGGACAGCCTTACCATTCACCAGAATATGCCGGATGGCTTCATCAATCTGACTGCTTACTCTATCCTTCCGGGTATTTTCCTGGTAATAAACGATATTCATACCCAGTCTGTCCCCAGTAATAGAGAAAATATGCCGCAGGATATTCTGGTTATCAATTATTGTACACAGGGAAGATGCGAATTCAACATTAACGAAGACAGTTACAGTTATGTGGACACAAATATCATGAATATCTCATCCCAGATGGTATCGGATGCGTTCTTCTATCCCTCTTCCTACTACTTTGGATATGAAGTCTATGTATTGTCATCCCGATTTACCGATGAAACAAGAAAAACTTTAGAATTGTTTTCCATTGATATAAAAGAATTGATACCGCTTTATCAAAACGGGGCTGCTTTCTACGCACCTGTTTCCATTGTAAGACTCTGGAAGCATATTGCCGACAACTGCACTACAGACAACATCGGGCAGCTTCGGCTGGATACGCTGCAATTACTGAAATACTTCTGTGACAACAAACCGCTGAAATCCGCCAACATTCTCTATCTTTCCAAGGTGCAGGCAATGCTTGCCAAGAAAGCACAGGAAATGCTGACCCGTGATTTAAGCAGCCACCTTTCCATGAAAAGTATTTCCGAGGAGTTGGGTGTCAGCGAAACCAGCCTGAAACGGTATTTTCAGGCGGTCTATGGAACCAATATCTCTACCTATATGAACGAAACCCGCATGAAATACGCTGCCAGACTTCTCTCCTCGTCCAAAGACAGCGTTTCCGATATTGCAAAAGCCTGTGGCTATGTCAATCAGGGGCGTTTCGCCAGTGTATTCCGGGAATTCCATGGCATGAAGCCGCTCGATTACCGCAGGAATGCAACCGGGCTTACGGAGTAAGCTCTTCCATATTTTCTTATAACATTTTCAGCAACGCCTTCACGCCACCCTCTTTGTATATCTGCTTGTAGTACCCTACTTCATCTTTAATCAGTTCATCGATGACTTTCATACCTAACAGCTCCACCGGGGCTCTGTCATCCGTCATAATGTAATCCCCTGCCTCGTATGCCATCAGGTCAGAGGACACCTTCTGCATCATATTCTGCATCTGTTCATTATCCTCTTGCGCCAGATTAGCTTCATATACCTTTAACATATCCGCATTGTTGGAGGCAAACAGCTCCCGGTTGGTACTGCCGGAAACATCCGCTGTATAAACCTCCCCGAATACCTCTGAGATAGTGTCTGCCAGATACTGGTTGATATTTCCCTCTTCACTGCCCCGCATGTTCATATTGACAACCATAACTCCGTCTTCCTTCAGATGCTCTTTCACCAGTTCAAAGAACTCTATAGAAGACATCTGAAAAGGAATCGTAATGTCCTGGTAAGCATCTACCATAATAACGTCATATTTGTCATCAATTGCGTTCAGATATGCCCGTCCGTCATAGGTCGTCACCTTCACATCATCCGGCAGTTCAAAATATTCCTTCGCAAGGTCAGTAATCTTCTGGTCTATCTCAACGCCATCTATTTTCACATTGTCAAAATACCGGGTACACTGGGTCGCATAAGTTCCCGTTCCGTTGCCCAGTACGAGAATATCCATCTCCGGCTTTTCTTTTACTCCGCTCATATAAGGCGCAGCCATGGCATAATCATAATACATTCCCGTCAAACCACTCTGTTTCTTATAAACAGACTGCACACCGAACAAAACATTGGTAGACAGCACCACTTCTTCATCATTGTCATACACCTGAAGATAATTATAAATAGACTCCCCTTCATAGAGTAAGTCATTCTGCCAGAAGGCAAAACTGTTATTGTGTCCCAATACAGCACACAGAATAAAAAGCACGATACCACATGAAATCTTTCGCACTTCGGAAGCGGTTGGCTTCCCACTGACAAAATAGATGATTGCCAGAAGCAGTAAGATTCCCGCAAAAATGAGGAATGTGATAGAAGTTCCTACTGCCGGGATACTGATAAAGGTCGGCACAAATGTACCGATAATGCTGCCGATGGTGTTGGATGCGTTCAGGTTTCCTACCAGTTTTCCATTGTCATCCAGATTATCTACCGTGTATTTTACAAGGGATGGCGTAACCGTTCCGAGTAAAAACAGTGGAAATACAAAGATTACCATACATGCCACAAACCCGGCTATTATCAGGAAATTGCTGCTGACTGTAAAAATCAGCAGGGCAGAAATACCGAGAATAATGTATTTTCCTACCACGGGAATCAGTGCAATCCAGATAGCGGCAATGATGATACGCCCATATAACTTGTCCGGGTCAGGATTCTTGTCGGCACTTCTTCCTCCATAAATATTTCCCAGTGCCATCGCTATCATGATGGTTCCAATAATAATCGTCCACACTATCTGCGAAGAACTGAAATATGGTGCCATAAGTCTGCTGGCTCCCAGTTCCACTGCCATAACTGACATTCCTGAAAAGAATTCTGTCAGATACAGATAGGTTCGATTTCTTAAAATTGGTTTCTTTTCTTTCATGATTTCATCCTTTCATCCTTTAGTCCCGCATTTTTCATATTTTAATCTATCCCGAAATCAGCCAGTCTATAAGGCTGACAGACTTTATCCCATCATAGGAGGAATCCATTCCCGGATTCATGGAGAGAATAATCTTTTCATAGTTATCGCTGATTTTCTGTAGTGGGGCTAATTCTCTTTTACGGACATCTTCACTATTCATTGATTCCGTCACCTGAACATAGACTTTGTCATCTGCCTTTGTTGCGATAAAATCCACTTCCAGATTATCGATCTTACCAATGGACACATCGTAGCCACGGCGAAGCAATTCAAAATATACTACATTTTCTAATGCGTGTCCGCTGTCGCGGTTTCTGAATCCAAGAAGATAATTTCTAAGACCAATGTCGACAATATAGTATTTTCCCAGTGTCCGCAGAAACTCTTTTCCCTTAATATCAAATCGCTTTATATCATAAAAGAAATAGGCTTCGAGCAGCGCATCAACATACGCCTGCACCGTATGGGCACTTGGAGTTCCTTTTCGCCTGCCGTCTTCGAGTAACCCCTCATTTACCAGGATATTGCCGATAGAGGACACGGATATGCTGCTCCCAATATTATCGGCAAGAAACATAACAATCTTTTTCAACAGAGCCGCGTCTGTAATGCGTTTTTGTCCTCTACGGTTTTCACGTTCAAGGATATCTCTCATAATAACAGTCGAGTAGATTCCTTCCAGTAAAACAAATGCTTTTTCCTGATCCAGTCCGACATCGGCAATGCCCGGCATACCTCCAAATCGCATATAAGCGTCAAAAATTTCGCGCATTTCATAATGCTCTCCGTTTTTGTCAAATGCCTGTTTTCGCGTACCGCTCAGTGCACTTTTGGTTTCTCTAATTTCAAAGCCATGGAAAGATACAAACTCTGAAAAAGACAATGGCAGCATTTTTATCTCTACACATCTGCCAGACAGGTAAGTAGCATATTCCGAAGAAAGCATATATGCGTTTGAGCCTGTAACATAGATATCGCAATTAAAATCAACCCGAAAAGAATTAACCGCATCCTCCCAATTCGGAACGCGCTGGACTTCATCAAAGAACAGATACATCCTTTTATCTGGTATTATCTGTTCCCTGACATATCCATAAAAATCATCACTGCTCATATTTTTAAAAGCATACGATTCAAAATTCATCGCAAGAATCTGATCGTCCTTAATACCGCTTTCCTTCAGATGAAGGATCATCAGCTTTAAAATACTTGATTTCCCACATCTGCGGATCCCCGTAACAACCTTCACAGGTTCTGTATCCTGAAATGCAATAAGTTTGTTCAAATATCTATCTCTTTTTTTAAGCTCATGCGTATCAATCATCGGACATCCCTCCTTACCATATGATCATAGCACAAGCCCCTTTCAAAAATCAAGTTTATGCACTCAAGTGCAAAAAATATTGTTTTTCTACTTTTTTTGCAATTTACAAAAATTTTACTTCAACAAGCATTTTTTCATCGCTTATAAACAATTTCCCATTCCACAAAACAAGGCTTCATCCTTACAGAAAACGCGTCACAATCTCCTTCGCCCAGGATAAATAGGACGGCACTACCATATCAAGAGCCCTTTTCACCGCAACAACATCTTCCTTCGTCAAATCACCTGTCTTCTGAAAAATGCTGCCTGTCGCTTCCGTATCTCCAACAGCAACCATCGCCTGTGCACTGTCTCCTATGGCAAAAAACTTTCCAATGGCTAATGCACCCACAGAAAAATCACCGACAGCCACGGCCCCCAAAGATACAATACCCAGACTAATCGCACCTGCGGTAAAGATTCCGGCGCAAATGCTGCCCGCGGACAGAAGTCCAAGTGCCAACATTCCCAGAGAAACTACGCCCAAAGACAACAGGCCAACAGACAGGATACCTACAGACAACAGTCCCAGCGATATCACGCCTTCCGCTTTCATTCCCATTGCGATCACGCCCTTCGCATTGATCCCGATCGCGATAAATCCCCGCGCCCTCTTTCCAATGTGCCACAGTGGCATCCCCCATACCGTCTTCTTACTTTTTCGTTCGGGGATGCTGGTCTGATAGTGATAGACGAACATTCCCTTCCTGCTGTTGAATATGCCGTCTGTGTCCATCTCGTCTTTTAACAGGTAATCTAAGGAACAGTGAAACAGCTCGCTTATGCGAATGAGCTTCTCTGTCTCCGGGTAACTGATATTACTCTCCCATTTGCTGATCGACTGTCTTGATACGCCCAGAATATCGGCAAGCTGCTCCTGGGTATAATTGTTCTCTCTTCTTAGCTTTGCTAACTTATCTCCTACTGTCATCGTAAATCCTCCATTTTATGTAATGATCCAGCGCCCTGTAAATCTGACCTCTGTCCGTGAATCACGCTACCCTTTTCCTGTCAAAAAGACCACCATCACAGAAGTTCTAAATGTAAACTGCAGGTTGCATCGTTGATTTTACGGGGTTTTTCTTACCTTGCCAGGGTTCTGGCCAGTTCCTCATAACGCTCTGATTTTGTCTGGATATCCAGGTCGGTAACACCATAATACTGATAAATGTCCCGATATATTTTCTCAAATTTCCGCATTGCCTTCCGACTGCCGCTGCCACCGCCGCTGATATAACCATGGGTTTCCTCCAGCAGAATATGAAATTTACTTCCATCCCCATTTTTCTTTTCCAAAATATGCAGCTTGATATCAAAGTCCTCTTTGGGTATCTCCATGGACGCCTTCTGTCTGTTTTTCAGATCCTGTAAATAAGCCTGGATTTCTTCTGCCGATTCATCGGTAAGCTCCGGTATCTTTGCCGCCTCCCCTAATAATTCCGGCGCATATTGCAGCATATAGCTATATCGCATGGACTCATACTCCTGCTGATAGGAATGTGTCTCCTTATCCCGTTCCGTATATCCATACCGCTCCTGTACATAGCGGCATACCTCTGCGATACTGTGACTGCCGCTGCGAATCTGTCTTTCTGCTCTTTTTCGGCGAAGGGCATATCTTTTCTTCTGAAATTTCTGCTTTAATGTAAGTTTCTGTGGTTTGGATGCAATAAAAACCGAAGTCGATCCATCTGCACCTCCAATTATCGAAATTGCTCCAGCACTTTTCTTCCGCATGCCCTCTCCCTTTTCTTTCTTTTTACCCTTTTCGCTATCAATGATTATGACAGACTATGAATAAGATATCTACCCCAAATATTTTTTCTTCCTGTAGCAACAACTTAACAGAGACGAGATACACTTTGCGAATCTCGCTCTGATCAGCGGTCGTCAAATGCACATCCACCAGTGCATGCATTTCTTCGCCGCCATAACAAAATAACTCAGCCAGCTATCTGCAACCGGCTGAGTTTTATTTTCTGATAACCTTATGTACCCGCATTATCCGGGTATCTGCCTTTCCGCAGAGTGCATTGCTCTCTCACTCCGCACTTTCTCCCGCTCCTTCTGCCTTCTTCATGGTAATGAGAAGTCCCGCAAACATCCAGACATTTCCAAGGCTCATATAGCCTGCACGAAGTGCGTTTACAAACGCGCTGCGACCAAATGCCGTTATCACCAGCACCAGTATCATGCCGACCAGACCGTTGAAGATCCAGCACCATTTCGGATAAGGTGTGTATCCCTTTGCAAACGCCGCTATCTGCGTCCCGCAGAATATCCCGAAGAAGATCACAAAAATCACAAAGGTAGGCAGCAGGAAATACTTTGCAAACCGCATCATAAGGGCGATCGTGCTCTCATAATCTCCGGTCAGCAGCATCAGATGCTTATAGACAAACAGGGAGGCAAGCATCATCACATGAATACCGCAGGCTGCAAACATCATATATCCGAGGATTCCTGTCTGGTAGTTATGGGCATATCTCGGCGATCTCTCCGCCATGAGCCAGTAGATTCCAAAGTAGCTTAACGCTTCCAGCGTAATTCCCAGAAATCCAAGAAACGACGACCAGAAGATCTTCGTATCCGACAGCCCTACATAGGCGTAATTCATGCTCATGCGATTCTCCACGCGTCCTCCGGCAAGTTGTGTCTAACTGTATTCTGTTATTCTACCCTATCCGGGCAATTCCGTCAATTTCCCTGTCTTTCCATTGCCCGGACCAGCTCCGCCCGCTTCTGGAAAATCCGCGGAAAGGAGGTAAAGATCACGGCGGATGTGATGATCCCCGCAACAAGATCCGCGATCCCCTCAGACAGATAGACGCCCCGGTATCCCAGCTTATCCGTCAGCATAAAGCAGAGCGGGATCAGTATCACTACCTTGCGGTTCACGGCAAGAAGGAGCGCCGACCTCGCCTGCCCGAGCGCAATATTGACATTTTGCAGCGTCATCTGGACAAAGAACATGATCGAACCCATCAAAAAGAAGGGACAAAACTTTTTCACGATAAGCGTCACTTCTTCGCTGGCTGCGAAAAGATGTGCGTACATCTCCGGCACGGCAAGCGAGACGGACCAGGTGACAATACAGAAGAAAAAGGCAAGAGTGGTGCCGGATACGGAAGCGGAACAGGCTCTTTTTTGTAAAGAAAAACAGGCACACACACAGGCAGGAGCAAAACTGCGACAACACGGTCGCGAGACTGGATCCGCGCACGCCCATCTCCAGCCGAAAGATAAAGATGGGATCCAGAACGATATTGATCACAGCCGCCAGCGCATCCATCCCGTCTCCGTCCATTCTGGCGACATACATTCGATCCACGATATTATACAAAAAGGTGATCAGCTGGGCGATCACCGCCGGAATTGAAAGCCAGACGATCAGGAGCAGTATCTTCCCATTCTCCAGTTCTGCGGTGATATTTTTCTGTGATCCTCTCCTGCTTTTCATATCCCTGTTTTCCCTGCCATCTTCTGAATCTGCCCGCCTAGATAAGCCCTTTTTGCAGGCAGTAGTGATAAATTCCGTCCTCTGTCACATCGCCGCAGATCTCATCCGCCACCGCCTTGAGATCCTCGGATCCATTCGCCATGGCGACGCCGGTCCCGACGGCCTCCAGCATTTCGATATCGTTGTTTCCGTCCCCGAACGCCATCGCCTGCGACCGGTCTAGGTGATAATACTCCAGATCCGGCTCTGTTCCGCTCGCCGCCATCCGGTTCTTTGTGGCTACGGCGATCGGCCGGTTCATCGCCGCCGCGTTTCTCCGGATCGTTTCTATATCCTCCGGCTGCAGACAGTTGCTGTAAATCGTCTCCTCCCCGGCAAAGCAGTACGAGCCGTTGAAGGTGAGCATCACATCAAAATCGATCCCTTCAAAGTGCGGCAGCGCCACCGGTGCACGCCCCGTCGCGATCGCGAGAAGGATACCGCGCTCCCTCAGTCTTCTGAGCGTATCCAGCATCCTCTCCGTGATCTGCTTTTTCTTCATATCAATAAGCGTTCCGTCTATATCAAAAAAGATGATCTTCGTATCCATGTTCTTCCTCTTATCCTTACCGTTTTCTGTCCCGGCACCGCTTTCCTAGATGAGCTGCACCAGCTTGCAATTCTCGATCCCTGCGTCCCAAAAATGCTCGAGCGGAATCTTTCTGACCTGACAGAGGATGCTTGAGTTCATCGCACCGTGGCCGACGATCAGAATATCTTTTCCGGCTCTCAGCTCCGGCTCTGCCACCTCCCGCAGGAACGCCCCGGTTCGCTCGTAGAGCTCCTGAAAGCTCTCGCCGCCTTCCACTGTCACGTAGTGCGCCGGATCCTTAAAGAGCGCGCGGATCGGATTGTCCGGGTCCCGGAAGCAGTTCTGCATCCCCTCATACACGCCAAATCCCATCTCGATCAGCCGATCGTCGCACACGATGGGAATCTCCCTGCCGCGCAGCACGATCTCAGCCGTTTCTCTCGCCCGGCTCAGAGGGGAACAGTAACAGACGTCGATCGGGATGTCACGGTACTGCTGCCTTGCCCGCTCTGCCATCTGCCGCCCTTCCTCGTTCAATGGAATATCCGTATGTCCTTGCAGCTTATGCAGTTCATTCCACTGCGTCTTTCCGTGTCTCATAATATACAGCATCTGCCAAAGCCTCCCCTGTCTCCGCCTTCTGTACATGGCGTCTGTTCCCTATCCGTCTGCAAAAGATCCGTTCTTATAGTTTACCACATCCCCTCCTAATTGCAAAAGAAGATCTGCCGCTTTCCCGCTGCAGACCTCCCTCTTCCCTTTTATGCTTTGATCTTCCACGCAAGGCTTTCGCGCTGCAGATAGTACAGCTTGTGATACAGTCCCTTTCTGTCCAGAAGCTGCCGGTGCGTGCCTTCTTCCACCACCTTTCCCTCGTTCAGGACCACGATCTTGTCGCAGTCTGCGATCGAGCGCAGCTTATGCGCTATGATGAGTACCGTCTTATTCTCGATCAGCCTTCCGATCGCCTGCTGGATCTTCGTCTCGTTTTCCGGATCGATGCTCGCCGTGCTTTCATCCAACAGGATCACGGGCGCATCCTTCAAAAAGGCACGCGCGATCGACAGTCTCTGCCTCTCCCCACCGGAAAGGGTCTTGCCATTTTCACCGATGACCGTATCGTACCCCTCCGGCAGCCTTTCGATAAACTCGTCGCAGGCGGCCAGCCGCGCCGCACGGTATACCTCCTCCTTCGTCGCGTCTGCCTTTCCGATCCGTATATTGTTGTATATCGTGTCGTTGAACAGCACAACGTCCTGAAAAACGATGGAATAATTCTCCAACAGCTTTTCCGGCGCTATGCCCCGGATATCCTTTCCTCCGACCAGCACTCTTCCTGCCCCTGCGTCCCAGAACCTTGCCGCCAGTCTGGTAAGCGTACTCTTGCCGGAGCCGGACGGTCCAACCAGAGCGGTGATCTCACCCTGTTTTGCCACAAAGGAAACATTTTTCAGCACCTTTTCCTCGTTGTAGGCAAAGTCCACATGGTCGAATTCAATGTTGAACCGCTCCGGCTTTACCTCTGCGCCGGTCTGCTCTTCCTCGGCGAGAAGCGCATTGACTCTTCCCGCGCTGACAAGCGACGCGATGAAATCACCGAGATGCTCGCACGCGCTGGTGAACGGCTCATAGATCCGCACCGCCGCATATAAAAAGACGAGAAATTTAAACAGTGTGATCTCCCCTGCGACAAGCAGCCGCGCTCCATAAATGATGACAAGTCCAAGCCCGACACGCATCGCGTTGTAGGAGATGGAAATGCTGAGTCCCGCCAGCAGTTCGTAGAGCACCTGTCCCGGGATCAGCTTTTTGATCTTCTTTGCAAGCCGCTCCTGATACTCGACGATCCGTCTAGTCGTCCGCAGCAGCTTTATATTTTCCAGATATTCCTGCACCCCGTCGCTGACCTCCAGCTTCTTTTCGCGGTTCCTGCGGTTGGTTTTCGCGGAGATCCTTCTGGACAGCGCCATGGCGAGCACCGCGACCGGCAGGCACGCCGCGAGGCATCCCGCAAGCCGGATATCGTAAACCGCCAGCAGAAAAAGCGCCGCAAAGCCGCTCAGAAATCCGCTCAGAAGCTCCGCCGCCGACTGGGACAGCACATGCGATACCGTCTGTACGTCATCCATGATCACGGAGGTTAAGTCGCTCAGCTCCCTTCTTCCGAAGAAGGAAAGCGGAAGCCGTCTCAGTTTGTCCGCCAGCTCCATGCGGAGCTGATACTCCTCCTCCCCGGAGGTCAGATATTCCTTGTGATAAGCAAACTTGTATGCCACAAACATGAGAAAGACGATAACCAGCAGCGCCGCCATATAAGGGAGGAGCGCGATCTTATGCTGCCCTCCCTCAAACAGATACCGCATCATCTGTTCGCTCACCGCTGCGAGAGGGATCACGGGCAAAAATGTGGCAAGATGAAAAAGCGCAAGCCATACGGAGGCTTTCCTAATGGCTCTGCTCCCTTCCTTACTCAAATGAAATATTCGCTGAAACATTCCTTATTCCTCCTATCTTCCATGAGACGCTGCTCTCGTATTCCTGATACATCCGCGCGTAGACGCCTCCTTTTGCTATCAGCTCTTCATGCGTGCCCCGCTCGGCGATCTTTCCCTTCTCGACGACAAGGATCTGATCCGCGTCTGTGATGGTCTGCAGCCGGTGCGCGATCATCAGCACGGTCTTTCCTTTCAGCAGCGTACTGAGCGCCTTCTGGATCAGATATTCGTTTTCCGCATCCGCAAAGGCGGTCGCCTCGTCCAGGATAACTACCGGCGCGTCCTTCAGGATCGCACGCGCCAAAGCGATCCTCTGCATCTCCCCGCCGGACAGATACACGCCCTTCGTCCCGATGACCGTATCCATCCCCTCCGGCATCTTCTCCAGAATGTCCTCACACTGTGCCAGCTTTAACGCGCGTGCGATCTCCTCTCTCGTCGCATCCGGGCGGTACATGGCGACATTCTGTGCGATCGACATCTTGAAAAGGCTTGTGTCCTGAAACACGACGCTCACCTTACTCATCCAGTCCCAGTAACTCATTTCCCGAAGATCCACGCCGCCGACGGTAACCGATCCTTCCGTGACGTCAAAGAAACGTGCGATCAGGCTTGCGATCGTGCTCTTTCCGCCGCCGGACTCTCCGACCAGCGCGGTCACTGTCCCCGGCTCGATCGACAGGGATACCTGATCCAGCGCTTTCACGCCATCCTCATAGCAAAAGGACACCTCTTTCAGCTCAATCCTGAGATTTTCCGGCGTCTTCGGCTGTTCCGGTTCCGGCAGCGGCTGCTCCGTCAGTATCTTTTCCACGGCGTCCAGCGAAGCTTTCGCCAGCATCAGATTGGAGGAGCTGTGCATCAGCTTCATGAGGATCGACGCCACAAGCGGGATCAGCACGGCAAAGAAGGCAAAGGTCATAACCGTCTTTTCCACGCTGTGCCCCGCGTTATACAAAAGGATACCTCCCGGGATCAAAAAGAAAAACACCGCATTGATGATCGTCGTGTACGCGCTGAACGCATTTTCCATGGAAAAGGAATACTTCGTCATAAAATCGGCATAATCCCTCACAGCTTTCCGGTATCGGTGAAAGGAATCCGCCGTCTGCCCGAAGGTCTTTACGACCGAGATCCCGCGGACATACTCTGTCGCCGCGTTTCCGATATTTTCTCCCGCCGTCTGTACCTGCTTTACAAAGCCCTCGCTCTCCCCCTTGAGCATGGATGCCAGAAAAAGAAATCCGATGACGATCGGGATCAGGCAGACCACGGACAGCCTCCAGTCGTACTGGAACATAAATACCAGAAATGCGACCGGCAAAACAGCCGACTGTACGTAGTCCGGGATATGATGCGCGATCAGGATCTCAAGGTTGTCGGTGTTTTTCTCGATGATCTTGCGCAGCACCCCGCTCGGATGCCGGAGGTGATAACCAAGCGGAAGCTCGCCCAGATAATCGATCATCCGGATCCTCACTTTGGCGACCGTATGGTACGCGCTGATATGGGAGCACAGAAGCGCCATCCCATAGACGCCAAATCCCATCCCCACGTAGAGGACGGCCTGCATGCCAAGACCGGAAAGTTCCGCCGGATCCACCGCGCCAAAATCGCCCCCGGATCCTATCAGAACCTTTGCCACGCCATATACGCAGATGTACGCCCTGAGATTGATCACCGCCGCTGCTGCTGCGAGGACCGCAGACAGCAGGATCGTGATACGAAACGCACCCGCGTAGCGAAATAACTTTTTAAATACCACTGCTGTATCATTCATTGTGTTCTCCGTTCCGCAAATTCCTTGCTTTCTGTTAGTTGTGTCTAACTTGGTGTCAGAAAATAAGTAACTGCCCGCCAGCAGACAGTTACCCTGTCTCGTCTTACGACTGACTGATCTTCAGAATGTCCGCCCAGCCGACATCAAAGAAATATTTCAGCTCTTCCACGTAGACGACCGCCTCTGCCTTTGTCATGTTGTGCATGACCGGCTCGAACAGACCGTACAGATACGAGCTGATCAAAATATGGATCGTCTTCTCCCCCGCAGTCCGACCGTTGATCACCGCCCGGTGCCCGGTTTCTTTCATAAAACGGATCGTTGACGCCTCTATGATCGAGACGAGCTCATCCATGTAATTTTCATACGACGAGCCCCCGGCGCACGCCAGAAGCAGCCGGAATACTCCAAAGTGATCGTACACATAATTGACAAAGAACTCTCCGTCTCTGTCGCTATGCAGGGCAGAACGCTCCTGCTCCTCCTGTGTCTGTTCGTGAAAGGAATCGTTTGCCCCTCTGAGCATTTCCTTAAACTCCTCCGCCGCCGGACTGACCAGCGCGCAGAACAGACCGTCCTTGTCAGAATACCGGTTCTTGAGCGCTCCCCAGGTGATTCCCGCCTTCTGACAGATCGCGTTGGTGGAGGCCTTTTCATACCCCTTCTCCAGAAACTCATCTTTTGCGGCCGCTATGATCTTAGGATCCAGACTTTTGTCCGCCTTTGCCATCTTGTCTCTCCTCTCTTTAATAGTTCTACTATTGATAGTGCTACTATTAAATTATCATTCCCTTTTTTGTTTGTCAACCAAAAGAATGACAAAAAATACCGGCATCCTGTTTTTCACAGCATACCGGTATCCTTCTTCTCAGTTCTTTTATTTACTTATGCTTTTTCATGCGCGATCTTCCAGCTTACCGCCTGCTCTCTGGAATCGATAAATCTTCGGTAGATTCCCTCCTGCTTCATAAGCTCGTCATGGGTTCCCTTCTGCGCGATCTGTCCGCGGTCAACGACCACGATCTGATCGGCGTTTCTGACCGTCTTTAGACGGTGCGCGATCATAATGATGGTCTTTTCCCTGGTCAGCGCATCGACCGCCTCGACCAGTTCCTTTTCATTTTCGGGATCCACGTTCGCCGTCGCCTCATCCAGGATGATGATCGGCGAATCCTTCATGATGGCGCGCGCGATGGAGATCCTCTGCTTCTCTCCGCCGGACAGGGTCGCTCCTCCCTCCCCGATCACGGTGTCGTAACCATCCGGAAGCTGGCTGATAAAGTCATGGCAGCACGCCTTCTTCGCCGCCTCGATAACTTCCTCGCGGGTCGCATCCGGGCGTCCGAAGCGGATATTGTTTTCAATGGTATCCGCAAACAGGTACACCGTCTGAAATACAAAGGAAAAGTTGCTCATAAGGCTGTTCATGCTGTAATCTTTGACGTTCACGCCGCCCAGCGTCACCTCTCCGGAATCCACATCCCAGAACCGTGCGATCAGGTTGCACAGCGTACTTTTTCCTCCGCCGGAAGGCCCTACGATCGCCGTCGTCGTTTTCTCGGGGATCGAGAGCGAAACCCCGTCGATGATCTTTCTCTTGTCGTAGGAGAACGAAATGTTCTTCAGCTCGATGTCGTGGTTCTGCGGCTGGATCTCTCTGCCCTCGATGTCCATCGTGTCAAGCTCCAGGATCGCGTTCGCCTTATCCACTCCCACGCTCACGGCGTGCAGGAGCGAGGAGAACGAGCCTGCCGCCTCCAGACTTGCATAGAGCATAAAGGCAGAGATCGACATACCTACCGCATAGATCAAGCTCATGGAGCCATTGATATAAAAATATGCGGAAAGCGCGATCACGACGGCGCCGGTGATCTTTGTGATCGAATTTTGCAGGAACATAAACGGGATGAACACCAGCTCCATCTTTACGTTGCTCTTCACACAGGCGTTGTTCGCGTCATTCAGGCGCTTTGTCTGCGCTCCGATCAGATTGTAGGACTTCACCTCCGAAATGCCCTGAATGTACTCCATGATCTGATTTACAAGCTCGGTATCACACGCCACCTTCTGCTCGGATTCCTTCTTTCCGGCTCTCTGCATGATTGCGTTTACCCCGAAAAAGACTGCCATGCCGACGGCTGCGACCACGCCGATCCGCCAGTCGAACCACAAAAGCATCAATATGATCATGCCTGTCTCAAGGATTCCCTGCGTTGTCATCATGACCACGCGGGTTGCCACATCCCCAAGGCTCTCCATCGTGTTTGTGGTGACGGAAGCGATCTCTCCGATGCTGTTGGCGTTGAAATATCCCATCGGAAGATAGCGCAGGTGCTGGGCGATCTCGATCCGCTTAAATGCAGTCGCGCTGTAGCCACCCTCCGTCTGCAATACGGTCGAACGCATCTTGCACAGGAAACTTACCAGAATGGAGATCCCCATGATGCCGACCGCGCCCGCAATGTACTTTCCCATCGCCCCGCCGCCAAGGAGCCCCATCAGGATATACATGATCGCCGGGATCCTCAGGGCAGAAGCCATGGCGTCTATCACGCCAAGCGCAATGGCGCGCTTAAATTTTCTGCTGTTTTCTTTTCCTGCAAACCGGAAAAACTTAGCCAAAACTGAAAACATCTCACTCGCCCTCCTTTACGGTATCTTTGACGGAAATGTGCGCCTCCCACATATCCTTGTACAGCGGACACGTCGCCAGAAGTTCTTCATGGGTTCCATGTCCCTGAATATTTCCGTCGCTTACCACGAAAATCTGATCGGAATCCTTCACTGTGGAAAGCCGGTGGGCGATGACGATCAGCGTCTTGCCCTCCACCAGCTTTGCGATCGAACGCTGCAGGATCGCCTCATTCTCGGGATCCGTGTAGGCGGTCGCCTCATCCAGGATGATGATCGGCGCATCCTTGAGCATCGCCCGGGCAATGGATATCCGCTGCCTCTCACCGCCGGAAAGATGACCTCCGGCTCCTCCGACCACCGTGTCAAAACCGTTCTCCAGCTCCATGATAAGATCATAGCTTCCGCTTCTTCTCGTAACCTCTTCCACCTCTTCATCCGTCGCGGCAGGATTTCCCTGTCTGATATTTTCGCGGACGCTCTCATTGAAAAGATAATTGTCCTGCGAAACGTAGGCGATCCGGCTGTTAAATTCTTCTAAAGGGATCTGCTTTACATCGACTCCGCCGATCGTTATCCTGCCGGAATCCACATCCCAGAGCGAGGCGATCAGCTTGGCGATCGTTGATTTTCCGCTTCCGGACGGGCCAACGATCGCATTGACCGATCCCGCCTTCAGATCCATATTGACGCCGTGCAGGATCTCCTTATCGTGGTAGGAAAACCGCACATTTTCAAGGCTGATGGAATTGTCCTTCGGCTTCGCACCCCCCGCCTCCGGGCGCTCCAGCTCCGGCTGCTCCAGGATTCCTGCCACTTCGCCGACGATCACGCCGATCTTCCCCAGGTCATCCGTGTAGGACGCTACGGTGACTAACGGTCCGACGATCCCCAGCGCCAGAATGATACACAGCACAAAATCCGATATGGTCAGGGTGCCCCTATTCACGTAATACGCGCCGATCGGCAGCACCGTGAGCAGCGTGTATGGCATGAGCACATACGCCAGTGTCTGGAATACCGCGCACCGCTTCATCCAGGAAATAAAAGAATCCGCGCAGGCTCTTGCCGCCTTCGTGAACTTGGCATAAGAGCTCTCCGTCTTGCCAAACGCCTTGATCACCTCTATTCCGTCTATGTACTCCACCGCAGCGTCGTTGAGCTCCTTCGTCGTTGTGACAGTCCTTTCAAAGCTCGCCGCATAATCGATAAACATGCCAAGCGCGGCGAAAAGACCTGCCACCATCGGCACGAACGCCCACAGCGCGAGCCGCCAGTCTGTCATAAAGAAATAGACGATCACAATGACCGGTGCAAGCAGGTTTGAGGTAAACTCCGGAACCACGTGTGCCAGCGTTGTCTCAATGCTGTCGATCCTCTCCACCATAATATTCTTAAAGGAACCCGACGGCGTATCCTTCACATAGCCGAGCGGTACCCTTGCCAGCTTGTCGCAGCAGGACTTCCTGATATTGGAAAGCACCGCAAAGGTTGCTTTATGGGAACAGGTCGTCGACAGGGAATGGAATAGCTCTGCGATCAGAAACGCCCCGGCTATCCATGCCGCGTCCAGGATATATCCCCGCAGCTCCTTATCCTGGTTCAGGATTTTCTGTACCACATCTGCAACAATAAAGTATGGCAGGATCCGGAACAACACGTTCCCTACTGCAAGGATCACACTCCACACGTAAGCGGACTTCTTCTGTCCCGCCCATGTCAGGATCCAACTGACCGCTGACTTTTTCTTTTCTTTCATATCCTTCACTCTCCTTAATATTAGTTGTCACTAACTTATTTATAATAAATTCGGCGGCTTCCTGCATTTCCTGCCGCCAAATATTATCCGTTGTCCTAAGGCTTTATCTCTGCCGTTTTTACAGATTCTGCTCCTTTTCTGGAAAAGAGATGCTCCACAGTCTCTCCCAGCCTCCCATATGGAATTCCCGGATCTGATGCACGTTCCTCTTGGCAGTCTGCCTGTCGATGTCGTGCTCGATGATCTGCAATACGGCGGAAAAATATCCCGTATAGATCATGTGGACAAGACTTTCATCGACCTCGGGGATCTCGCTTCCCCTCTTTCTCATCTTCTCCAAGTACACCATGCTGGCCTCGCTCTCCCTCGCCACCATCTTATGCAGAAAATCCGTATACTTTCCGCTGTCGCCGCATTTCAGGAGCAGACAGAAATGGTCGTAATTGTCATAGATATAATCGATGATCCGCTCCATCCCCTGCGCCGAGGTATTCGCCATATTCTGTGTCTGATCTTCCATGGAAAGACTCTGAAAATCCGCGAGCATCCCATCATAGAGCCGGTAGATGTTCTCCACATACGGATCGACCAGTGCGTCAAAGAGCGTCTCCTTGGTCGGATAATACTTGTAAAACGCCCCCGTGGTCAGCCCCGCGTCCTTTACAATGCTCCTGAGCGACACGCCCGTATAGCCGTACTCCAGAAAGTGCTTCATCGCCATATCCAGTATGATCTTTCTCGTATTCTCTGCTTTCTCCGTCATAGATACCCCTGCGTTTCGAAAAATATAACACCGTTATATTCTATCGCATCCTGTTCGTTTGTCAAGGCTTTTTTCGAAAAAATTGGAGCTGCATCAAAAAATCCTGCCTCCGGTCGAACCCGACCGGAAGCAGGACTTCCTCACACCGGAAATACTCAATGCTTTCCGTTTGTCTCTCTGATCTTCTCTGCCGCCGCAACCATGTTGCGCAGGCTTGCGTCCGTCTCCGGCACGCCTCTTGTCTTGAGTCCGCAGTCTGGATTCACCCACAGCTTTTCCGGACTGATCTTGGTGAGCATAAGCTCCAGTGCAGACACGATCTCCTCCACGGCAGGTACACGCGGCGAATGGATATCGTACACGCCCGGTCCGACCTCTGTCTCAAAGTGGTTCTCCCGCAGCGCATCCAGGATCTGCAGATCTGAACGGGACGCCTCAAAGGTGATGACGTCGGCGTCCATCGCATCGATCGCCGGGATGATGTCGGTAAACTCACTGTAGCACATATGTGTATGGATCTGTGTCTCTGCCTTCACGCCACTGTGTGTCAGCCTGAATGCCGAGATCGCGAAGTCCAGATACTCCGTATTCCAGTCGGATCTTCTGAGCGGCAGTTTCTCTCTCAGCGCCGCTTCATCGATCTGTATCACGCGGATACCGTTTGCCTCCAGATCCAGCACCTCATCGCGGATCGCGAGCGCGATCTGTGAGATCGACTCCCGGATCGAGATATCCTCTCTCGGGAACGACCAGTTCAGGATCGTCACCGGTCCGGTCAGCATTCCCTTCATGATCTTCTTTGTCACGGACTGCGCATAGACGGACCACTCCACGGTGATCGGCTTCTCACGGTAAACGTCTCCCCAGATGATCGGAGGTTTTACGCATCTTGTTCCATAGGACTGTACCCACGCTTTTTCGGTAAACAGGAATCCGCCTAGCGCCTCTCCGAAATACTCTACCATGTCGTTTCTCTCGTACTCGCCGTGCACCAACACATCCAGTCCAATCTCTTCCTGCCACGCCACGCACTCGGCAATCTTCTTTTTATTAAAAACTACATACTCCTGTCTGGAGATCTCTCCCTTTCGGAACGCCGCACGGTTTGCCTTGACGTCCTTTGTCTGCGGGAATGAACCGATCGTTGTCGTAGGGAATTCAGGCAGACCGAGCACCTTTTTCTGCAGCCTCTGCCGCTCGTCGCGCTTCGGCAGTCTGGTATAATCACTGTCCCTGACACCGGCAAGTCTCTCTCTGACCTTTCCGTTCCCGCAGTCTCTTCCCTTGCTAAAAAGCTCCCGGTTCTCCACATAGGCAGCCTTCTTTTCCGGCTCCCCACAGTCAGCAAGCGCGCCAAGATCCTTTAACTCCTTCAGCTTTTCCTCTGCAAAGGAGAAATATGCCGTATATTCCTGTGCCAGTCTCTTCTCATGCCGTAAGGTGTAAGGCACATGCAGAAGGGAACAGGATGTGGATACCACCGTCTGGATTCCTTTTCCTTGCAGTTCCTTCAGTATTCCCAGCGTTTTCTCATAGTGGTTCTTCCAGATATTCTTTCCGTTTACCACGCCAGCGAACAATACCTTATCCTTCGGGAAACCATATTTTTCAATCAGCGCAGCTGTCTGTCTGCCCTCTATGAAATCAAGACCAATCCCTGCAAACGGCAGCTCTGTCAGCTTCTGATAAACGTCCCTCACGTCGCCGAAGTAGGTCTGCAAAAGCACCTTGGTCTGCGTTGCCTCTGCCAGCACCTTCCTATAGATCTTTTCAAAAAATGCAATGTCCTCCGGCTTCATATCCTGTACAAGCGAAGGCTCGTCAAACTGCACCAGACGGATTCCCTGCTCCCCGCATTTTCTGAGCAGTTCCCTGTATGCGGCGATCACGGTGTCCACGAAATCTGCCGCTTTCTTCTCCCCAGTGTACCGGCACAGCCTGAGCATGGTATACGCTCCGATCACAACCGGCTTTGTGTTGATCCCCAGTGCCTTCGCCTCCGCATATTCCGCAAAGAGCTTGTCACTGCTGATCTGTATCTCCGTATCGTCCTCAACCTCCGGTACGATGTAATGATAATTCGTGTTAAACCACTTTTTCATTGCCAGCGCCTTTACATCCCCGGACTCACCCTGATAGCCGCGCGCCATAGCAAAGTAGGTATCCAGCGCCGGAAGCTGCAGCTCGCGGTAACGCTCCGGCACGATGCCGAGCAGCGCCGCGGTGTCGAGCACCATGTCATAAAAAGAAAAGTCGTTGCTGGAGATATAGTCGATCCCTGCATCCTTCTGCGTGCTCCAGTGGATCCTGCGCAGCTCCTTTGCTGTATTCTGCAATTCCTGCGCGTCGATCTCTCCGCGGAAATACTTTTCGTTTGCAAACTTTAATTCTCTCAGCGTTCCCACACGCGGGAACCCGATCACTGCTGTTTTCATCTTTCCTTCCTCCTCATTCTCTCCTGGTAGTCGTTCGATTTTCGATAAAACCACTATACTTTATGGGAATTTCTTTGTATAATACAAAAAAACCGGGCTTTGTCATAGTTTTAAGCTATGACAAGCCCGGTCTGGAAAAAGAAATACTATTTTCCTTGACTATTCTGTTTTGTCCCAGGCTGTACATACCGTGCCAGCGCCTTTAGGTAGGACTCTCCCACCCGGCTCAGCAGCACTTTCCGGTGCGTGATATATCCGATCCGCATCTCTCCCTCATCCGCGAGCGGCACCGCGATGATATCCTCCCCGTTCAATTTCTGGTCGATCACGCCGCTGCAGACCGTATAGCCGTTAAGTCCGATCAGCAGATTAAACAGCGTCGCCCGGTCCCTCACACGGATATTTTTCTTTCTCTCGGACGCCGAAAAGATCTCCTCCGAAAAATAAAAGGAATTGTGCTCTCCCTGCTCAAAGGACAGATACGGATACTCCTCCAGCTCTTCGTTCGTGATAACTTTCTTCCCCGCAAGCGGGTGCTTTCTGCTGATAAAAACATGCGGCTTTGCAACAAACAGCTCATGAAATTCCAGATCCTTTGCCTTCAGGATCTTGCCGATGACCATCTCGTTAAAGTCATTGAGAAAAAGAAGTCCGATCTCACTCTGCATCCGTTCTACATCCTCGATGATCTCGTATGTCTGCGTCTCCCTCAGACGGAAGTCGTATTCCTCCTGCCCATATTCCTTAATCAGATCCACGAACGCGTTTACCGCAAAGGAATAGTGCTGGGTCGACACGCAGAACTGCGTTTTTCCACCTTCCTGTCGCTTATACCGGTCCTCAAGGACCGCCGCCTGCTCCACGACCTGCCTTGCATAGCCAAGGAATACCTCCCCTTCCCTGGACGGACGGATCCCCTTGTTCGTCCTCTGAAAAATGACCAGATCCATCTCCTTTTCCAGTTCACGGATCGCATTGGTCAGACTGGGCTGTGAAAGATAAAGCTGACTGGCAGCTTCCGTGATCGTTCCCGTCTCCGCCACCTTGATGACATATCGCAACTGCTGGAGTGTCATTTTCTTCCCCTTTCCTCTGTAAAAATTACTTTCCTATTTTCTAAAGAGTAGTATAATACGAAAAGAACAAGTAAGAAAGAAAAAATCCGGAGGTGATCGTCTTGCGTCACAAATTTCACGGACAAATGTCCGAATCTTTCTGGACTGCCGCTTTTCTCTCTGTATCCGGCGGTCTGCAGGATGCCTATACCTATCTGTTCCGCGGGAAGGTATTTGCCAACGCCCAGACCGGCAACATCGTTCTTCTGAGCCAGAGCCTTGCCGCCCGCGACTGGGGGCTCGCCGTCCATTACCTGATCCCGCTCGTCTCCTTTGCCATCGGTATCGCCGTGACCGAGGAAATCCATATCAAGTACCGGATGGCGCAGAGGATCCACTGGCGGCAGGTCATCCTGTTAGTCGAGATCCTGCTGCTCCTTGTGGTCGGATTCATCCCCGAGAATATGAATATCCTCGCCAATGCGATGGTATCCTTCTCCTGCGCCATGCAGGTGCAGGCGTTCCGCAAGGTCAACGGCTACGCCTTCGCGAGTACCATGTGCATCGGAAATATCAGAAGCTGCATGGAATCCCTGTGTGCCTACCGCAAGACACGCGACGGTAAGACGCTGCACAAGTCCTTCTGCTACCTCGGCATCATTCTCATGTTTGCCCTCGGCGCAGGCATCGGCGGCAGTCTGATCGCCCTGTTTTCCTCCAGAACGATCTGGTTCTCCTGCGTGCTGCTCCTGATCAGCTTCCTTTTCATGTTCATCAAGGAAGAGCTGGAAGAGCATTTTCCCATGGAAACCTGATAAAAAGCCGGACGATTCCTCCGTCCGGCTTTCTGTATGTATCGATCTCTTAAAGTTCTTTCTGGATATTCTGGATCAGCGGCTGCGCCTGCTCCATCATATTGGAAATATCCTCGTAGATAAATCCCTTCTGGGTCATCAGGCTCTTCAGACCGTCTATGTTCATCTGCACCTGTTCATAACGTCTCTCATGCGCTCCCATGTTGCTCTGAAGCTGCTCCACCTTGGAGGTACAGTGACCTACCACCTCATTGATCCCCCGGTGCACATCCTCCACCCCGGAGACAGACCGGTTGATCTCCTGAAAGATCTGTTCTGTGTTTTCCATCTACGTCTGCGATACATCCAGCGCTTCCCGCACGCCGCTCAGCGAGCTGGTCAGACTCTCGGAGCTTGTCTGGAACTCATCGTACACCTTGTTGATCTCGGCGAACTGCCGCTCCACCTTCTCATAGCTTTCCTTCAGCTCCCGGATGTCCTGCAACGCCCCGTTCGACACCTCGGTAACGCCGGAGATCACCTCGTTAAACTGACCGGAGATCCCTCCGATCCTCTCGAATTCACTCTGAAAAGCATCCACCGCATCGCTGACCGCCGCATTGTGCTCGATAACCTCGGTATAGGAATCCTTGACCTTATCGATCTCCCGGATCGTTTTCAGCTCCTCCTCCACCAGCGCTTCCTTCTTGTCCATCACAAAGCTGCTGAGAAAGGAAAGGGCGTCCAGATACTGCTTGATCTGTCCCTTCTCCGGCGTTCTCTTCTCTGTCACACTCTCTTCTGCATTTATCTTCCTTCTCCCAAACTCCGCCGCCGACGATTCCCATATGCGCGCCCAGCGACGCCATATCCTTCGCGTAGGTCGACATATAGCCTTCCTTGTCATACAGCACGTAACGGTAGATACAGTCATTTTTGTTGATCCACTTAAAACTGGTAAGTGTGCCATTCGGCTCCAGAGACATCATCGATGAGATAAATACCTGATCCCCCACGGCACGGCCCATCGGATTGACCAGCACATTGTCAACGATCTGGCTGCGCGCCACGCCCAGCTCATTGTTGTACACATCCGCAGCCGGTCTGCCGTCCAGCTCCACCAGAGCCTTCCGCTCCGGTAAGATTCTTGATAAACGCATAGACGCACGCGTCCTCGTACACCTGTCCATTGTAGGCAACGATCGGCTGCCTGCCCGGTACCAATAAAAGTCCTCCTTTGCATTTTCTCCTCCGGTGTCATTTTCACCTACATTACTAGAATACCATATTTGGGGCTATCGCACACTATCCTTTTTCGAAAAATGCCAAAAAAAGGAGCCGGAACGAAAATTGTACCCGCAAAAAGGGGCGCCGCCCGCAGATCTGTTCGCGGCACAGCGCCCCTTAGATGCTATTTAATTAAACTTGCTTACCTTGATCTTCACATTTACCCAGATGGGAGATCCGGTCCCTTTTGTGATCTTTAACCGTATCGTCTCCTGCGTTCCTTTCTTCTTCCACTCGTCGATCACGCCTGAGAGATCCAGCATGATCTTTTTCTTGTCCGCATCGATACTCGTCTTGATCTCCGGGATCGTCTCCTCTTCCGATGAGACACGATACGCCGTCAGATCTACAATGTATCCCCCGTCAAAGAGCAGCTCCTTATTTCCGACCATGACTGTGACCGGTACCGCCTTCACATCAGTATTTTTATTTACCGAGACGTCCTTCGCCTTGTAGGTCTTGACCGTCTTTCCTTCCGGCAGGATCTCGATCGTCACCTTCTGTTCGAACTCCTTATGCTCGCCGTCCTCATACTCTACATAGCCTTTCAGGAAGATGTTCAGCTTCTTCAGTTTCGTATCCGGCTCTCCGTACAGCGAAAACGCAAACTTATATTCTGATGAAATGTCAGAAATATTTGCAATCGCTATATTCTCCTTGACCTTATTGGACTGTCCGTTTACATTCTCGTTAAAAAGTGTGTTGACGACAACGTTCTTCACATTCGTTCCCTTGTACCGCAGCGGAACCTCTGTCGCATCCGTCCAGGACATCTTATACCTGCTTTCGAGCGAGAAGGACTTCTTCATATTGACTGCCTTGATCTTGACTCCGTTGGAGATCTTCGTCGTCTTTCCATCCGTTCCGCTGAACACAAAGCAGACTGTCCCGCTCATAGGAGCTGACACTCCGGGAACACTCAGTGTGAGCCTCCTTGTCTCCTCGTCATACTCCACGTTGTCCGACAATTCCAGATCCCCTTCAAACATCGATTTCTGCAGGCTGCTGTCCAGCAGAACCATCTCTGCCTTCGCGTTCTCTGGAAGTTTTGCTTTCTTATCAACCTGGAAGGTCAGCGTCTGCATTTCCTTTCCCACTACCAGCTGCTGGTTCTTACAATCCTGGGGAACGGTGATCTTAGGCGCTGCCAGCTCTGCCTTCGGGCCCTTCGGAATAAACCGCTCACTGCTGATCTTGTAGACGATCTTTCTTCCGTCCGCGTTCAGCGTGATCGTTCCCTCCTTGCCGGTAAGCGTAACAAACAATACCTGGTTCTTACCGTATGGAGCTCCATCCTGGGCCGCAGCCGCCCCGTAATCCATCAAAACATGGATCCCGCCGGATACATTTATACTGCAGTTTTTATACCTGTCGGCAATCCCTTCCGGCGTGCTCTGATCAGCCATCGCATACAGGATGATCGACGATCCGCTGCTCAGCGGCTTTCCGTCGACGGCCAGCATATTGATGGTCTCCTTCGGATTTTTGCTGTCATACGTCGTCAGCTTGCTGAGTGTTGAAGAGTTACCATCACTCCACACCACACCGGGATTCTCGCATTTTCCATAAGTAAACTGAACCGTCAGCGACACCTTCGCGTTGCCGCCGTCCCTCGTCGTGGCTGTGATCGTCACCTTCTGTTTCGACATCTGGTCCAGCAGCAGATGGTCATATTTATCGATATGGGCTCCTTTTCCCTTGAGCGTGACGTCATACTTCACGTTCACCCTATCGCTGATCCGGTATCCACCGCCCTGCGTCTTTACCGCGTCCTTCTTCAGGGCGATCACCTGCACAGCAGGGTCTTCCGTCATGAACAGATCCGCATCGACCATGGCTGGTTTGCCGGATGTACCCTGCTCCGCGATCACTCTGCCTTCCTCATCCAGCAGGACCAGACTGCCCAGCTCGTCCCGCTCCGATTTTACGCGGCATAAGCACCGAAAGGTGTACGGATTTTCCTTGTAGTCGTCGGCTTTTACCAGCACATAAAACTCATTTTCCTCACTGTCTTCTTTTACGACATAATCTTTGCTGATGGTCACGACGCCGCTCTTGCTGACGCTCACCGCATTTTTCCCTTTGGCGTCCCTGAGCACCGCCGGATCACTGACAAAATAGCCCGTCTCGCTGTCGACAAAGCCCACTGTATAGGTAAATTTCGGATTCCCTGGCTTATAGTCGGAATTATCCCAATAACTGATATTGATCGTCGCTTTTCCCGCTTTGTTTTTCTGTTTATAGATCCCACCGCAGCTCGCCAAAAATCTTCCGATATTTTTTTCCACGCTGATCGAAATGGTCGCCTCTGCCGCTTTGGTTTCCTGCGGACTGGCAGCTACCACCCGCACATTATACTTACCGGGTTTTACGTCCTCCTGTACCGTGACGTAGACCTTATTGCCCTTCACCTCCGGCGTAAACCCACGTGGCGTCTTACCATCTACCTCACACATCATTGCCACCGCGTTTTGATACGTGGTCTTCTTGCCATAATCGATCGTTGCGATCTGCACATCTTCTTCCCCGGTATAGACCGTCGTCTTTCCCTTCTTGAGCGTGATCTTATCTGCGAAGTAGGCGGTCTTTGTGGAACAGTTGACGGTGTTCGACACCTTCGTTTTCAGAGCGGCGTCCTCGTCGTTCTCATCCTCCGGCATACTCTCAAAGAATGACCCTACCAGATATGCCTGCACCGTATACTTCTTAGGCGTAAGCTCCTCGGTCTGTGATGTGACAACGGGCAGCGTATAGATCTCCGTCCCGCTGTAAGCATCCAGCACGATAGGATCCAGCTCTTTCTTCTCATTTTTATCTGTCACATCCGTCACATGGAACACATAGAAGAAGTTTCCATGCTCCACCTCCGCGGTATTCGGCGTCGTCGCCGACACCTGAAGCTCCCTTTCCGTGCTTCCCACCGCGCTTATCTTAAGAGCTCCTCCATGCCACTTCGGATAGGCGCCCTTCACCGTGATCGTATCCAGCAGGATCTCCGGCTTCTGGATCTGCTCAAGCAGCTCTGTCTCTCCGTCATCCGTGGTCTGCTGCAGCATCTTATTATACAGATAGATCTTTGTCGGCTCCTTAGCCGCGCCCATTGCGGCTGTTACATCCAGATTTCCATCCGGGTTGACCGTTGCACCTGCCGCAGAATTTTCCGGAACGTAAACGCCCAGCTGATCCGCTGCATTTCTCTGTGCATAGGTCACCTGATATTCCTTATTCAGAAGCAACGGCACCGTCAGCTCCTTGTTCTTGTTAACGCCCTGCACGGTAACGCCTGTGAGGACTTCGCCTACCTTCAGGTTGACCGTCGCAAATACTTCATCCTGCACCACTAAGTCGATCTTCACCCGTTTTCCGTACGTCGCCTTGCCGGCTGTGAATTTAACGGCCCCGTTTTCGGTGCGCACCAGATTCTCGTCGGTCACGGTCTCTCCGCCAATGCAAAGAACCGCGCTATCGACAGTGATCGTCTCTGCGTCCTCTTTTTTCACAGAAATCGTGTACTCGCCCAGCGGATCTATCTGGTAGGTATCATCAACACTGTCTACTTTTCCACCCTTACTGTTCTGAACCGTAAGCGTATACGCTGCCCCTGTGGTAACCCGGATCGTCCGTTTTTCCTGGATGTCAGAATAGGTACAAATAGATTCTCTGAGGTTATTATCAGGGTATACCGTGATAATATAACTTTTTTTATCATCCTTCACCGAAGTGAGCCGGTATCCGCCTGCGTCGCGGATGACCACCCGCACCAATGCGCCTTTTGATACCGTAAACTGATGTTTTTCATCTACCGTAACCGGAGATGAAGAATACATATAATCTATCCTCTGTCTCACCTGCACGGTAAACGCTTCGTAGTTTTCACTCTCCAGCGTCATGGTAAGCTGTTCTGCGCACAGCTCTACCATCTTTTGGGAAACCATCGAATCCTTATTCTTATCTGTATCCTGCGCGATCGCGATCGCACGGATCTCGACCATTTCCCCGCTTTCTTTGTTCGTCTTGAGCGCGAACGGCCCTTCATACTTCTTCGAAGCCTTCGTCGGATCTTTGCCATCTAAGGTATAGTAAATATCCGCGCCTTCCACCGGATCGATCACGACATCGACCGCTTCTCCGTACTTCACGCCTTTCGTCACATCTGCCTCATTGCCATCCTTCTGAAAATGGATCACCGGATACGCAAGCTGCACTGCCTCCGGCTTCGCCGCAAAAGTAACCGTCGCCGATACGTACCCGGAGTTTAAATAGTTGGTTTCCTCCGGCGCTACCGCCACGGCGTAGATCGTCAGCGACTGCTCCTCGTCCGTATCCGGAGCCTTGACGGTGATCACCTCACCCTCAGTGTATTCCTTCGCGCTCCATGCCGTCGCCGGATCGTCATTTCCATCTACGGTATACTTCACAACTCCCACTTCCGGCAGATTCGTGATCGTGAAGGTCACATCCTTCGCGCGGTTGTCCGCCTGATATTTATTCAGATTGATGTCCGGTGATGACAGCACCATATAATTTGGTGCAAAGTCAAACGTCTCCGAAACTACCCTGGATGCGCTGTGCGTCGTGCTGTCCACCGGAAGCGCTACCGCCTTCACCGTGATGATACAGCCATCCTCGGCGCCCGCTGCCACCACTTCCACACTCTCATTTTCGATATAGTCCGATCCAGTCTCTGCATCCGGATCTGCCGGCACCGGATTCTGTACCGTACCGATCGTGTACTTCACGATGCTATTCTCCGGTATCGTCAGCGTAAAAGAACCCTTGCTTCCATATCCCAGCTTCCCGTCCGTCGGCTTTTTGGTAAATACCGGCTCCGTCAAAGCCTCTACCGGATTGCTATCGTCCTGCGCACCGCGGTTTTCATCGTTTTCTCCGTTTTCTTCCCCGGCCGCCTCATCCGTTCCTTCCGGCTGCGCTTCTTCCCCGCTGCCTTCCGGCTTGTCCTGATCGCCAGTCTGTCCCGGCTCTTCGCCGACTGTCATTTCGATTCCCTCTGTCTGCTCCGCTGCCAGCGCGGTCATCGTCGTACCCGGCGCTGAAGTGAGCACCATGGCTGCCGCCAGGATCGCAGAGAGCGAACGTTTGCATAACTCCGTTACTTTTCTCATTCCTCTTCCCCTTTCGTGGTTATGTATTACCATTTTATGATGTAATAATTTACCAGTCAAGGGAATCTTCCCCGTCAAAAAGTCCCAATTTTGTCCGCTCGAAAAGCCATATCCTGTCCGGCAGGGAAGTCCGTATCCTGCCCGGTAGGAAGTTCTTATCCTGCCCGGCAGGAAGTCCGTACCCTGCCGTCGGAAAGACCGTGTCTCACTCCGCGTATAGCCCGTACTTCCGGAGATCTACCCTGCCGTCCGTCACGACCACGCCCTCGCGCATAAGGCGCTTTTCCTGTTCTCTCTCCCCGCCGAAGGCGAACGCCCCCGACAGCTCTCCCTTCGCATTGACCACGCGGTGACAAGGGATCTCCGACGGATCGGGGTTCTTGTGGAGCGCATTGCCGACCGCCCTCGCCATCTTTTTATCACCAGCCATCTCTGCCACCTGTCCGTAGGTTGCCACCCTGCCCTTCGGGATTCTTTTCACAGCCTCATAGATACGCTTCGAAGGACTGTCCGTCACCATCCCATAGCTCTCTTCGATCATCCGCCGCACCGCATCCTCCGGCACTGTCCCGTCCAGGATCACCGTGTTCCAGTGTTCCTTATTCTGATGCCAGCCGGGGATCACGGAAGGGAACGCGCCTCTCCAGTAGTCCCGCCACTCCGGATCCGCCTTCACGTTCAGCCAGATATGCCCGTCCTTCTCATAGGTCCACAGAAATGCCTTCCTGCTCCCCTTCACCCGTACAAGCTGCCAGTTTGGATCGTGAAACGGTGCTTCCTGGTAAGTGTCCGGAAAGCTGAGTCCATATTGCAGTGCCTCTTCTCTGGTCGTCATCGTTGTTCCTCCTGTCCCTGTCCATAATATCTTCAGTATATCATTTTCTGTTCAGCCGACCAAGCCCGGCAATCCGGACGACCTTTTCACTCAGATCCCAATGCTCCGCAGCGTCTCATAGACGGCCACTGCCAGCCTTCTGTGCCCCTCGGGACTTAGATGCTCCCGGTCCGTATCGCTCGGCGAAGCGTAGTCCGCCGCATTGCAGAAAAAGGTCTGCTCCTGCCGTGCCACCTCACTGTACACACTGCCAAGCTGCCGGCTCACCAGAAGCGAATTTCTGCCAAACTCCGGGTCAAACCCTTCCTCCCACACGCGCTCGCCCAGATGGATCGGCGCCATCAGCAGGATGCGGCTTTGGACGGCATATGTGCGTATCTGCCGGATAAGACGGCGCACGCCTTCCCCGATCTCCTCGGCACTCGCCCCATAAGCAGTCTTGCAGTCGTTGGTTCCCAGCATCAGGATCACCACATCGGGTTCGCCCGCTGTCTCAAGGACCATCGGCAGCATCTTGCTTCCATCCCGGTTCGCCCTTGTCCGGTCCTCATAGACCGTCGTCCGGCCGCACAGCCCTTCCTCGATCACATGATAATCCTCCAGCCCCAGCATCTCGTTCAGGATACTCGTCCATCTCACGCCCCATGGATACCGTTCTCCTGTTCCTGGAATAAAGCCATAGGTATTGGAATCTCCATAACACAAAATCTGCCGCATATCGTCGCCTCCTCCGTTTTTCATACTATTCATACTTGTATTGTATGAAATATTTTTCTTATCATAACAGAAAAGGAATTATTTGTACAGCAGATCTTTCAACTATTCAAATTTTTCAAGCCACCTCTTCATACGCTCCTCACGGCCGGCACGTTCGTCCTCCCGGTATTTGCCAAGCTCCAGCTTTCCTTCCATCCGTCCGTCCACCAGATACCAGACTGTGTCGCACATTCCGGCAACCCGGCTGTCATGCGTCACCATCAGGATACTTTTGCCCTCCCGGTTCAGCCGGATAAACTCCTTCATCACCTCCTCCGACGCCTTCCGGTTCAAAGCGCCGGTCGGCTCGTCTGCAAACACGATCGCCGGTCGGTTGATGAGCGCTCTGCAGATACACGCCCTCTGGAGCTGGCCTCCCGACACCTCCGTGATGTCCCTCTCCTCCAGTCCGTCGATCCCCAGCTTCTGCATCAGCTCACGCGCCTCGCGCTCCATCTCGCCCGGGCTTCGCCCATCCTTTTTCTTCTTCCGAAGCTGCACAGCAGGCAACAGGATATTGTCGAGCACCTTCAGATTCGCCATCATATTCATATACTGAAAGACAAATCCCATCTGTTCAAGCCGCAGCGCAGCGCTTGCATCGTCCGTCAGCCCGGCAATCTCTTTTCCCCGGAAAACAATGCTTCCGCCATCCGGCTGATCCATTCTGGCAAGCTGGTACAGAAGCGTTGACTTCCCGGATCCCGACGGACCCATGATTGCCGCCATCTCTCCCTCTATCATCGTAAAATCCACGCCGTGCAGGATCGTTCCTTTCTCCAGTCCTGTTACGTTTAATAATTCTCCCATCGTTCTCTCCCTTTCCGGGCAAAGGCGGATCTGCCGCGCTCTGCCCCGTATCATAACCGCACCCGGACATCCTGCCCTCTACTCCCTGCTCCGGCAGCACTCACACGCACGGATATCGTCAATGCCGTATATTCCGATCCACACCGCAAACCCTGCCGTCGTCAGCGAAAGTGCCGGGATGACAAGCAGGATCTGCATCCAGTCGCAGGCAAACCGGAATCCATCTGCCCCGAAAGACTGCAATGCCATGCCGCACAGCTTTTCACCAAGCAGATTTCCAAGCAGGATCCCGGCTGCCGCGCCAAGAGCCGTCTGTACCATTCCCATACGGAAATAGCTGCCCGCCAGATCCCGGCTTCCAAAGCCGAGCGCCTTCTGCAAGGACAGGTCATAGCGTTTCTTTTCCAGCAGCAGCCTCAGGAACAGCATCGTCACCAGCAGCAGGATTCCCAGCGCCGCCACATCTGTCACGACCGCCGCCATGCGGATCTGCCCCAGCGTCTGTCCATAGGTCGCCTGCACATACTCTCTGATACTCACGACTTTGACTGCCGCCTGCGTGGGATCATCCCCCGCCAGCTCCACCGCAATTTCTCGGAACTCCTGCGCCCACTGCTTCCTGTCCACCCCATCCTTCAGGGAAAGATAAATGATATTCCACATGAGCTTTTCTTCTTCCACCTGCTCCTGACCTGCGCTGGCTTTAGCTGTCTTTCCGCCGTTCGTGATATCCGAGTAGAGTCCGCACACCCGGTACTCTTTTGTCTTTCCGTCCATCTCCACACGGAGCGTATCGCCTATCTGTGCCCCCAGCTCCTTTGCCTCCAGTACGGAAAGCGCGATCTCATCAGTCTGCTCCGGTGCTCTCCCCTCATGATAGCTCACCGGAAAAAGCGTGTGATCCCCGGACTCGACCAGAAGATTCTCGCTGCCGGATGCGGCCTGCACTCGCTGCATACTCGTCTGCAACAGCGCAAAGCGTTCAACCCGCGTATCTTCCCCGAGCTTTTCCAGCAGCTTCTGCGTGGTCTGCATCTTCTGCTCTCCCTGCCGGATATCGATCCGCAGTTCTCCGTTTCCGATTCCCATATAGGTGACAAACGAAGGCGATGCCATCGTGTGATAGAGGTTTGCCGGGATCACCATCAGAAAAGTACAGACAGCGGCGATGACCGCGAGGTATCTCTGCAGTCCGCCCCTTTGCCGTCCCTCTCTGCCAAGCAGCGCGTCGAGCGCAGTTATCCGTTCGATCTTTCGAAGCACGCGGTATACAAAGAACAGCATGCCCCCTGTTACCAGAGCCGCGCCGAGGATTGAAAAGAGAACACTCTGCAAAACGCCCGGTCCCTCTCCGTAAAGCTCCTGCATCTTTCCGCTCAGCGCCGGGTAGACGCACCACGCTGCGATCGTTCCGACGACAGCTCCCACGCCTGCCAGGATCGCGTATTTTGCGAAATAAATTTTCCGCACCTCCCGCCGGTCCATTCCCAGCGCCTTCATCATTCCGATCTCCCGCTTCTCCTTTTCCACGCGGGTGAGCAGCACAAACCGGATGCACACCGCCGAGATCAGAAAGACCAAAAGGCTGACCAACAGGATCAGCAGGATCATCACGCCGTCCGAGAGCGCGTTCATCATCCGGATCAGTCCCGCCGTGATCGCCGGGCCGTTCATGGGCAGCCCCGCATCCGCATAGGCCGTCGCAAACGCCCCCGTATCGCTTCCCTGCACCAGCCGGAATTCAATCAGATACTCCTCGCTCCCCGCCCTGCAAAGCCGCTGATAATCGCTCTCACACACCAGAAACCGCTTTGAGGACGCCATCATGGAATTCATCTGCGCATCCCGGATAAAGCCCGCGATCACAAGCCGTTCCTGTCCGATCTGCATAACCTCTCCGGCGTGCAGGCCATACTGCTGGCGATAACACACCGGCACCCAGACCGTTCCTTCCTCAACCTCCGGAAGCTCGTTGTGCTCATCCAGCAGCAGGTCGAAGAACGGATTCTGTACCACAAGCCCATTGTCCTGCGTGCTGCCTAAAAGGCAGTGCTCTCCCAGATAAAGTCCGCTGTTGTCCAGATTCAGAAAGCGGCTGATCTGCCACTGTGTGACCTGTGTATTTTCCTCTGCAAAGGCGGCGACCGCGCTTTCCTGCAATTCCCCCGCGTGCATCTGCAGATAGTCCGGGACCTGCGCCCGCTCCATCAGATGCGTGACCGCCCCCAGCAGGTTCACAAAAAGCGCCACAGTAAGCACGAACAGCATCACGGACGCTCCGCCAAAGAGAACCATCGCCGTCGCTGAAAATCTGTTTTTCCTGTTATCCGTCCGGAACCACTTCCAAAACAAGTTATGTGTTTTCAATATTCCACTCCTTTTTCCAAATCACGTATCCACCTGATAAACCGGATGGCAAACGCCATCACCGCGAGCAGGACGCCCGCTCCCATGACAACGAACGCCGCTCCGCGCCCGACGCCAAGCCCGCTCCGCCTTCCGAGCAGATCCGCAAGCGCGCCGGCCGTCCCGTAAGCCACCACGTAACCGATCTGCGACAAAAAGCCGATAAATCCCCACGCGCGCCCCTGCAGCTCATCCGGAATGTTTGTCCGCACCAGATAATCCAGACAGTTGTTCGCAAAGGGCAGCATCGCAAAGAACAGAAAGCCAAAGACACAGATGGGATACATGTTTTCCCAGATCCCAAAGGCTGCCATGGAAAGCCCTGCCACCATCAGCGAGTTGCTCAGCACGCCGGCATACCCCTTTTTCAGTCCCCGGATCCCCAGAAGCAGGCTGGACACCAGCATACCGCTTGCGCAGATCGTCTCCCCTACGCCAAGTGCCGCCGAGCTCTGGAACGCCAGGATCAGCGGCTCAGCCAGAATCTGAAACGCCCCCATAAAGCAGGTGAGCGCCGAGGACAGCAGGATCAGAAGGAACACACCCTTGCGGGAATGGACCGCCTCCCATCCCTGTCGCATGCTTTCTGCAAATGTCTCCCTCTCCTCTGCCGGCTTCGAAACCAGCCCTTTCTTTACAACCGCCGTGGACGTCACCGTCACGAAAAAGGTACAGATATCGATCACCAGCAGCAGCCGGATATCGCTCACCGTAAGCAGGATCCCCGCCAAAACCGGCGAGATCAGATACCTGGCGCTCCCCGCAAGGCTGACCAGTCCGCTTGCCTTCGAATACTCTTCCCGCGTCAAAAGATCTGTCACCGTCGCCCGGTAGGACGGCTCCAGCAGCGAAGAGAACACCGCGCTCACAAACACGCCGACACAGATCTGCGTAAGGTCCGCCTGTCCCCGTAGCATACAGATCAGAATGTAAAGGATCCCAAATGCTGAGAATCCATCCCCGATCATCATCAGACCCCGTCTATCATAGCGGTCTGCCAGCACGCCAGCCGGCACGCTCAGCAGGAGCGTAGGCAGAAAGGCGAGCAGCGTCACAAGCGCCATGCCAGCTGCGCTGCCGGTCTGCTGAAATACATACACGCCCAGTCCAAAGCTGGTCAGTCCGCCGCCGACCGATGAAATCAGACTCCCTGTCCACAGCAGCAGGAACTTAGGAAAGTTGCTTGTCGTCTTTGTTTTCATATCGATCCTCATTTCTGCACACCTCTTCTATGTACACTCCTGTTCCCGGTGTGCGTGGTTACAGTTTTGAATTAGACCGTCTGCCGGTCGATTAAAGAATAAAAAACAATCTGGCCTGCTGACCAAATCGTTATTTTTCTTCTAAGCGGAAGATCATCTGCATCGCCGCCGTCAGACTCCCCCGCTCCATCCCCAGCATCCGTTCTACATTGTAGGTAAACGCCAGAATCCGGTTCACTCTCTCCTGCGGCGTGCTTTCCTCCAGATCGTCAAACGCCACATTGGAATACAGCATGGTCATCTCCACCATCCCCTCCGGGTAGTCCGTCCGGAAGATTCCCTGTGCGATACCGTCCCTGATGACCTCCGTGATCATGGGATTTACCGCCTTGAGCATCCGGCTCTGCATCTTCTGGTGCAAAAGAGCGTTCTGCGGACGGTGCACCTGCTCCATCAGCATATGCCCCAGATCGTTGTCCACGTGCAGCGCCATGATCGAGTGCACCAGACGGTCCAGCACGGACAGGCTCTTATCCTCCGCGATCACCGCCGCCTTCCGCATGATCTGTCCGGTCAGCCTTTCGATCATCGCGTCGAGAATGTCCTCCTTCGACTTGAAGTGATAGTACAGCGTTCCTCTGGCGATCCCGACCTCGTTCAGAATGTCGTTTGTGCTCGTATTGTCAAATCCCTTCGTGCAAAACAGCCGCTCCGCCGCATCCAGGATCTCGTTTCTGCGCTCCTGCGCTTCCTTTACTACTCTCACGGAAAAACCTCTCTCTGTTTTTATTACCGACAGTCTGTCGGTAATACAAAAGTATCATATAGCGATATTTTTGTCAACAGCAGAGAAAAAAACTTCCGGGGGGATCATTCCTCCGGAAGTAATTTTCTCATGCCGCCCATACTGATCAATATGGTTGATGTATTATGCAGAAGCGCCGATGTCGTCGGCTGGATCACGCCCATCACCCCAAGCAGGATCAGTGCTGAGTTAAAACTTACGATCTTACGGTAATTGCCGCGTATCCTCTTCATCAGCGCCTTGCTGAGCCTGCGCAGGACGAGGATCTGATACAGGTCATCCGCGCCGATCGTGATGTCCGCGATCTCCCTTGCGATCGCAGCGCCGTCGCTGATCGCTATCCCGGCGTCTGCCGCCGACAGCGCCGGAGAATCGTTGATACCGTCCCCGATCATGATAACCTTTCTTCCGCTCGCCTTCTCCTGCTCGACGAATTTCGCCTTATCTTCCGGCAGTACCTCGGAATAATACTCGTCCACACCGACCTTCGCCGCGATCGCTCTCGCCGTCCGGTCACTGTCTCCGGTCATCATCACGATCTTCCGGAAGCCTTCATGCCGGAGCGCCTTCACGACCTCCGCCGCCTCCTGTCTGAGCGGATCCTCAATACAGATGACCGCCGCAAGCTGTCCGTCGATCGCCATATACAAATGCGAATACTCGACCGGCAGTTCATCAAACGCCTCCTGCTTTCCATCCGGGATCGTACAGTTCTCGTCCCCGAAGATAAAGTGGTGGCTTCCGATGATCACCTTCTTACCCTCCACGCTGGAGGAAATACCGTGCGCTACGACATACTCTACATTCGAGTGCATCTCTTCATGCTCCAGGCCTCTCTCCTGCGCCGCATCGACCACCGCCTTTGCCATCGAATGAGGAAAATGCTCCTCAAGGCAGGCTGCCAGCCTAAGAAGTTCCTTCGGGTCTTCCCCATTAAAGGAAACGACATCGACTACACGGGGCGTCGCTTTCGTGAGCGTTCCCGTCTTGTCAAAGACGATCGTCTCCGCGTCTGCCACTGCCTCCAGATATTTGCCGCCCTTCACCGTAATGCTGTAATGGTTTGCCTCCTGGATTGCGTACAGAACTGCGATCGGCATCGCCATCTTGAGCGCACAGGAATAATCCACCATCAGCACGGAAACCGTCTTTGTGATATTTCTGGTCAGCAGATAGGTGAGGATCGTTCCTCCCAGCGTCCACGGCACCAGACGGTCGGCCAGATGCTCTGCCCGGCTCTCCAGCCCCGACTTGAGCTTTTCCGACTCCTCGATCATCGTCACGATCTTCTCATAGCGGCTGCAGTTTCCAACCTGCTTCACGCAGACCGTGATCTCGCCTTCCTCCAGCACAGTTCCGGCATACACGTAGGTTCCCGCATCCCGGCGCACTGGTATCGCTTCCCCGGTAAGGGACGCCTGATTGACCATGCCCTCTCCGTCTGCCACAACGCCGTCAAACGGGATCACATTTCCCATATGTACGACGATCTGATCTCCTGCGGTGATCCTGCTCGTCTCGACAAGCACCTCGCCCGCTTCGGTCTTTTGCCATACTCTGTCAATATTCAGGGACATGCTCCTTGCCAGATCGCCTACAGACTTCTTGTGCGTCCAGTCCTCCAGGATATCGCCGATCCCCAGCAGGAACATCACAGAACCCGCCGTATCGAAATCACCCCGCAGCATAGACACCGTGATCGCCGCCGCGTCTAACACCGGCACTTCGATCTTGCGCTGCCACAGACACTTAATGCCCTTTTTCAGAAAATGGGCGGACTGCCAGATCACATAGCACGCTCTGACCGGCGCCGGGAGCAGCCATCTTCTCGCATAGTGGAGCGCTACGCTCCCAATCAGCCGATCCCGGTACTGCGCATTTAATTCTCTTCCAGACGACGCAAGGTAACCATCCGGCAGCTCTACCATCTCATAGCGGAATTTCTTCAGCGCGGTAAGAAGCGCCGCCCGCTCGCTATGATAGCAGATGACCGCACCGCAGGTATTTTCATTGACTTTGGCGTCGGAGACGCCCTCCAGCTTCATCAGATAATACTGGAGCGTGTCCGCCTGCTCGAAGGTCATCCGTTTCTGCGAAGCCGTGATCCTCATTCGTCCTCTGGATTCACTCTGTATGATAAATTTCACTTTTCTCGCCTCGTTTCCGGTGACACTTCTTATTCTGCGTCATCCTCGCACACACATTCCTCAGCGGCGCGCGCGCGGTCCTCGTTGATATCCTTCGCATCCGCATAGATATCTCCGCAGTTCTCCTGAAGGATGCCCGCCTTCTTTACCACACAGTCTTTCGCTCTCAGAACGGCTGCCGTACAGTGCGTGTAGACTTTCTTGGCGTCCTTGCTGGACAGAATACTGATTCCTGCTGTACCGAACAAGACACCCCCTGCAAAGGTTCCCACCTTTTTCCAATTCACATTCTTAAATACGTTTTTCATGTCTTTATCCTCCGTTTCTCATCTGGCTCCCTTTTTCAAAGGAATCACCAGAATTATCGTTTATCATATTGGCTTGTGTGGTTAGTCTATTCAAACCTTCTGATTGCATTTATTTTATCACTCTGCTATGAAACATACAAGATGCTGACCAAAGATTTTCTCCCATTGCTATCTCAATATCCAGGTACAAAAAAGGTTGCTCCGGCGTGCCAAAAAAAATTTGCTCCGCCATACCGTTAAGTCTGCCCAATGTGCAATTTCTCATTAAGAAAAATGGCTCTGGGATTTGCATCCCAGAGCCGCTTTGTCTACAGTCTAAGACGGCTATTTCCAGCCGCCTAAATCTTATTACGCATACATCAATTTTCCCTTTGGCTGTGGGATTTCTCGCCCGATTTCTTTCGCTGTCTCAAACCATTCTGATATAATAATTTCCACATTCTCCAACGCTTCTGCCACTGTGTTTCCGTCCGCCATACATCCATCCAGTAAGCTCCGGTACTTCAACAATAAACTTTTTATCCTGTTCTGACCAATAAAAAATCATTTCGTATTTGTACAACTTTACACCTCATTGGCATCTTCATTTGATGCAGCATTTTCATAAATTGTATCACTCGGCAAGTCAATATAATCATTCCAAAATACACAAGTACGGCTCTCATCAAGTTGTACCTGCTCAAATAGTCCGGTTATTGTTTCTAAATCCTTATAACTTTTTATGGTGTCTATATCGTCTTTGACATTATAGATACAGTCTTTACCATCATCAAAAATAACATGTAATAAATAACCTTTTAATGGCTTTACGCTCTTTATTCTTGGTATCATGTCGCCACCTCCAAAATATGCAGGACATACCGCCTATAAAGGCGGCAGTTTTTTCAAGTCCTGACTATCCCACATCTCTAACAATGCTTTCTGATTCTGTGTCATCTATTCCTCAACAAGTTCCTGGGCTTTTCTTGGCAAATCGCCTTCTGTCATTTTCATTGTTCGCAAATCGAAAATCCCGATATGCTCGCCGTATAATGCATGAATGTGACTCGGTTCATGTTCTTTCGGCTTGAAAAACATTTTAATGACAATCCCATAAAATCTACTTATTTCTGGCATTTTACAACCTCCCTTTCCGTCTTTCGCCCATTGCCTTTCGGCAATATCATTGTACATTTTCGTATATTTATTTTATATACTCCAAAATATCACAAGGTTGGCAGTTTAGGCGGTCACATAAATACATAATTGTATCAACACTGACATTTTGATTTTTTACTAGCCGATTTACTAGAGTTGGGGATAGATTAAATTTCTCTTTATCCTTTAAATCTGTTTTTTTGACTCCCCTTCTCTCCAATGTATCCCATAATCTACTATATGATATAGAACCGCTATAAATGTTCTTTCTCTTTTCTGCTGTCTCCGGCATTTAATACGCTCCTCTCTTTTTACAATGTAATAATACATTATTGTGTATCTAACGCCAATCATTATGTTTTTCTTTGTGCCAAATATCCTCATGTATTTTTCATACTGTTTGATATCTGCTGGCAGGCTTATAAACTTAATGCCTGACAAGGTGACAATACACTTTGAAAGTGCAATAAAGCGATTAAATATCGTACACTTCCGTTTTCACGATCTGCGGCACTATGCCGCCAGTATCATGCACGCTATTGGCGTCCCAGATCAATACATTATGCAGCGTGGCGGCTGGTCATCCGATCATACATTAAAAGCTATCTACCGGGGAACTATAGGCGAATATACGCAGAAATATAACACAATAGCATTGCAGCATTTTGATAATATGCAACACGAAATGCAACACAAAAAATAAAAAGCCCAGTAAACACTGAGCTTTTTAATGCCGGTGGCGGGACTTGAACCCGCACGTGGTTGCCCACAACAGATTTTGAGTCTGCCTCGTCTGCCATTCCGACACACCGGCATTTCAACAACCGAGTTATATCTTACCATATCCCCCGGTTATTGGCAAGTATTTTTCTTAACCTTCCAGCTTGGACCTTCCAGCTTGGAATACAGGTCAAAACAGTCGAAGGTTGCGAAGTAATCCTTCGGCGTCTCAGCGCGTCGGATCAACTGTACACTTCCATCCTCCTTCAAAAGTAGCTCCGCAGATTTGAGCTTTCCATTGTAGTTGTACCCCATGGCAAATCCGTGTGCGCCGGTATCATGGATCACCAGATAATCGCCCATATCGATCTTCGGCAGTTTTCTGTCGATCGCAAATTTATCATTATTCTCACACAGCGAGCCTGTCACATCGTACACATGGTCAAGCGGCGCGTCTTCCTTGCCAAGCACCGTGATATGATGATACGCGCCATACATTGCCGGTCTCATCAGATTTACCGCACAGGCATCGACTCCGATGTACTCCTTGTGCGTGTGCTTCTCATGGATTGCCTTGGTCACAAGCTCTCCGTACGGTCCCATCATAAAGCGGCCCATCTCTGTATAGATTGCCACATCTCCCAAGCCTGCCGGAACCAGAACCTCTTCAAATACCTTGCACACGCCCTCTCCGATCACCTTGATATCGTTAGCTGTCTGCTCCGGGGTATACGCGATCCCCACACCGCCAGACAGATTGATGAACTCCAACGCAACACCAACTTTTTCTTTCAGTTCGACCGCCACTTCAAAAAGCTGCTTTGCAAGCTGCGGGTAATATTCATTCGTGACCGTATTGCTTGCCAGAAAAGCGTGCAGTCCGAAATGCTTTACTCCTTTTTCTTTCAAAATACGGTATCCTTCAAAGAGCTGTTCCGTCGTAAAACCGTATTTTGCATCCCCAGGGTTGTCCATGATCCCGTTGCTCATCTGGAACACGCCACCCGGATTATAACGGCAGCTCATCGTCTCCGGAAGGCTTCCCAGGATCTTTTCAACAAACTCAATATGCGTGATGTCATCCAGGTTGATGATTCCTCCGACCTTTGCACAGTACGCATATTCCTCCGCGGGCGTATCATTCGAAGAAAACATGATGTCATGCCCATTGATCCCAAGCGCATTGCTGAGCATCAGCTCTGTCAGCGAAGAACAGTCACATCCGCACCCATACTCATGCAGGATCTGGATCAAAAAGGGATTCGGGCAGGCCTTTACCGCAAAATACTCTTTAAAGCCTTTGTTCCAGGCAAAGGCGTCTTTCACTGCTTTCGCATTCTCCCGTATTCCCTTTTCATCATAGATATGGAAAGGCGTCGGGTATGTCTTTGTAATCTCTTCGATCTGCTGTTTTGTCACAAACGGTTTCTTATTCATTTCTCCTCCATGCCTGACAGGCAGATTATTCAGCATTCTCTTCTGTCAGTTCTATCAGTTTTATTTCGTTGTGAAGCGCCTCCTTAAAGACACTCACGAAGTTTTTCTGCCCGCTGAAAAGGCAGGTATCACTGCTGCTTCCAGTGATGTCTCCTGTCAGGACATACGCAGAATCAATGATCAGCCTGAGCTGCTTTTCCTTGCGGTCTGTCTGATATGCGATCGCACCGCGCCTCGTCAGGTCTGTCTCTGCGTCCGTGATCAGGACCAGTTTTTTTCTCCTATCTATTACCTCACATAGCACTTCATCCAGCTTTTCAATGAAGTCGTGAGGCGCCGACAGATATATCCGGTGTTCCGCTCCCTCTATCATGTGCAGAACCTTATCATATATGTGCCGGTATCCCTCAATCGTAATGTAGCCGTCTGTTGTGATCCTCGCCTCGGGGATCTCCTTTTCAAGGTTTTCCGCCAGCTCCTGCAGATTTCGGATCTTGTTGGTGCAAAATTCCTGCACTGGAACCGCCGTATATTTGCTGCTCGCACCCTCAATCAGATAAGCAGCTCCTTTCTCCACCAGACCGGCCAGGGCACTGTAGACGTTGGAACGCGAGATTCCCGTATGCTTGGCCGCTTCATACCCGTTCAGATCTCCATTCTGATACAGGCACAGATAGATAGACGCCTCCTGTCTGGTCAATCCAAACTCTGTCAGCTTTTCTATTACATCCTGATGCTCCATCTCTGCGCTCCTTTTCTTAGTAGTTCTTGTTAGGAACACTATCAATATATCATATCTGACAGATTAGTCAAGTATTATATTTCTATCATACAAAAAAGGATGAAGCTCGTTCATCCCCTTTTTCCTAAGTAACTATTCCTTTTTTTAATTCATTTCTCCCTTTGCATATTTCCGGAGAAATCTCCCTGCAATGACACAGAAAGAACTTCCCAAAACGGCATATACAAACATCATCAGCGCCGCGCCGGAGCCTTTTCCGACTCCAAATAACGCTGTCAGGAACGCATTTCCCATCTGCGCCTCCATAAATGGCTCCGAAACGCGATCTACCATGACCCCGCCCAAAAACAGTCCAATCGGGATCGTGAAAAACTGAAGCGTATTTCGACAGGCATATACTCGCCCCTGCAACTCGACCGGAATGCTCGTCCTTAAAAGTACCTCCAGATTCGTGCTCATCACAGGCACCAGAAACCAGCCAACAATCTGACCGATGCACCAGACAACCGGCTCTCTGGAAAATGCCAGAATAAAATTCTCCGTTCCCATGGCGAAAAGCATCGTAAGGTAAATGACCTTTACTCTGTTTTTTGGTTTTGGCAAAAAGGAAACCAGTATGCTCCCCATCACCATTGCTAACCCGGAACACGATGTTACAATTCCAAGGACGACAGATCCACCCTTTGGGTTGGGAAGGACATATCCCGGCATCGTTGCCTCAACCGCCGAAGATACAAAGTTGATTCCTGACATAAACAGTATCACAGTCAAAATCAGAGGATTCTGCCGCAAGAACTGAAGTCCCTCTTTGGCAAGGGTCAGAACTTTTTCTTTCTTCTCGCTCTTTTCTTCCGGAATCCTTATAAAGAACGACAACGTGACAAACGCGACTGCAAAACTTCCAAGATCCACTCCGATAACTACGCTTAACCCGCCCAGAGCATACAGGGCGGTCGCAATCAGAGGATTTAAAATTGAGATCAATGACCTCGACAGATTGCGAAGTCCACTCGTCCTTTGATAATGCTTTTCCGGGATCACAAGTGTCATGGCAACCTCAGACGCAGGCTGCTGCACTGTATTCATCAATCCCGAAACACCATTCAAAAGATAGAGATGCCAGATTCGCAACTGTCCTGTACGGAACAGTAACAATGTTGCTACCGTGCATACCGCGGCAAAAAGATCGCAGCTGAGCATGGCTTTCTTTTTATCAAACCGATCCGTCAAAGCACCTGCAAATATACTCATAAGAACGTAAGGTGCATACGAGCATATGGTAATCGCCGCCGTACTCAAAGAAGATCCGGTTTCCTCATACAGCCAAAGCGTCAATGCAAATGCTGTAATACTGCTTCCCAGCTGAGACATGCTCTGTGTACTCCACAGCAACAGAAAATCCCTCAGCTCATGTATATCTTTTTTGAATTTACTATTCATTTATCTCTGCTCCTCTTCAAAATATAATTTCTTTGAATGGATGCAGAGTCTGAGGATACAGGCTAATCGCCTTCTCCTCCATGCGGTATCCTCAAACTCCGCATGGAGCAGTTACAATGCAAATTTTCATTTTTTCTCCATTTCTGCGCACGTTCTTTGCGCATATCGAGTTCGTGTCAAATGCGCCGACACAGATCTCATGTATGAAAAAACTTTCAATTATGAATTTTTCACACTATAAAAACTAAATATTTTCTATCTGCCAGTCAATCGGCTCCACGCCGTGCTCTTCCAAAAAACGGTTCGTCTGACTGAAATGCCTGCATCCAAAAAAGCCCCGGTAAGCGGAAAGCGGACTCGGATGCGGCGCTTTCAAAATCAGATGCTTGGGATTTGTAAGCATAGGGATCTTACTCTGCGCCGGTCTGCCCCACAGCAGGTACACGATCGGTCGATCCTGCGCGTTGACTGCCTCGATCACGGCGTCCGTAAACTGCTCCCAGCCTTTTCCCTGGTGCGAATTTGCCTGATGTGCGCGTACAGTAAGAACGGTATTTAAAAGCAGCACTCCCTGATCTGCCCATTTTTTCAGATAACCGTTATTCGGGATATAGCATCCCAGATCATCATGAAGCTCTTTATAAATATTTTGCAAGGAAGGGGGAATTTCCCTCTGGTCGGGCAGTACCGAAAAGCTCATCCCGTGCGCCTGATGCTCATTGTGATAAGGATCCTGGCCTAAGAGCAGCACCTTCACCTTCTCCAGCGGCGTAAAATGAAACGCATTAAAAATATCCTCTGCCGGAGGATAGATTATCTTTCTGCTGTACTCATCCTTCACAAAGGCGTACAGTTCCCGATAGTATTCCTTGTGAAATTCCTCTTTTAAGGCTGCCGCCCAATCGTTGCTAAGCATCGCCATATCTTTCTTTTTCCCTTCTTCTGCTCACAGCATTTCCAAGACCGTGTTTTCTACAGCCGCACGGAAATTCCTCTTTCCCGCAGATACTTTTTCAGATCGCGGATCTCCATTTCTTTAAAATGAAACAGTGAAGCCGCCAGAGCTGCATCTGCCTTGCCGATGGTAAACGCGTCATAGAAATCCTCCATTGTACCCGCTCCACCTGACGCAATGACCGGGATGGATACGTTCTCAGCGATCGCTCTGGTCAGCTCCAGATCATATCCCGCCTTTGTGCCATCTCCGTCCATGCTGGTGAGAAGGATCTCCCCCGCTCCGAGCTGGTCTGCCTTCATCGCCCATTCCACGGCGTCAATCCCCATATCTATGCGGCCTCCGTTTTTGTAAATATTCCAGCCGCTTCCATCTTCTCTCTTTTTCGCATCAATCGCAACGACCACGCACTGGCTTCCAAACTTATCGGCTGCATCACTGATCAGCCTCGGGTTCATGATCGCTGCAGAATTCACCGATACTTTATCTGCGCCTTCACGCAAAATGGCTTTGAAATCGTCCACGGTACGGATTCCACCGCCCACAGTAAAGGGGATGAAAACCTTCTCCGCAACCTTTCGCACCATCTCGACTGCCGTCGCGCGCGCATCGGAGGATGCCGTAATGTCCAGAAATACCAGTTCATCCGCTCCCGACTTATCGTAGGCGGCTCCAACCTCTGCCGGATCTCCTGCATCCTTAAAATTCACAAAATTTACGCCTTTTACCACTCGTCCGTTCTTTACATCCAGACAAGGAATCACTCGCTTCGTATACATACTGGTCTACTCCATCTTCTATCTTTCTCAGTCGTTCCTTCCTTTGACCTCCAGGAAATTCCGCAGGATCTTCATTCCGACATCCGAGCTTTTTTCAGGGTGGAATTGACATCCAAAAACGTTTCCCTTTTCCACGGAGGCATCTATCAGCGTTCCATATTCTGTGGCTGCCTTAACGACCTCCCTCTCTTCCGCCTTTAAATAGTAAGAATGTACAAAATAGACATAGCTGTTTTCCTCTATTCCCTCAAACAGCCTTCCTTTCGATGGATATGTAAGAGAATTCCATCCGATATGCGGGATCTTCAAGCCTTCCGCTTCCGGTATCCGCACGATCTTTCCACGCATCAGGGAAAGCCCCTCTATGCCGGGCGCTTCCTCGCTGCTCTCAAACATCAGCTGTAATCCCAGGCAGATTCCCAGAAACGGGATCTGTCTGTCAACCACTTCACGTATCACATCCACCAGACCATAGGTATGCAGCTTTTCCATGGCGTCGCCAAACGCTCCTACGCCTGGCAGGATCACATGATCTGCCGCAAGTAATGTCTCTCTGTCTCTGGTGATCACCGCCTCATAACCAAGAGCGTGCAGTGCTTTCTCCACGCTCTTGATATTTCCGGCATCATAGTCAATTATTGCTACCATCTTTATTCCTGTCCCTCAACTGCTGTCGTTGTGTCCTCTGCCTGTGTCTCTTCCAGAAATTCTTCCTCCTCCGGGAGAATATCCTGCTTCTGATCCGTCACCTCTTCGCCGGTCTCCGGATCATATGTCGTTCCTCCAGCCATCGCTGTGAGGATCTTCGTATAGGTGACATTATCCTCCGCCGCTGCGGCCTCCATCGCCTGTACCTCTGACACGTCAAAATCGCGTTCCAGTGTGGCAAGGATCTCTTCGTATACTCCGCTCACCTGCGATTCCACGTGATATTTCTCAGCCTTGGAAAGCAGATCCGGATAATCGGACACCGTCTGCACTAACACATCCAGCGCTTCCAGTCTCATATCCAGCTTTTGATATACCTCGTATTCCTTGAGCACATGCTGTATCTGCAGGATCACATTGCTCTTCTGGAACACAGCCTCGTCCTCTGCGTTCAGCTTTTTGCCATAAAGCAGATCATAGGCAACTTCATAATTCTGCTGATCGTAGGCAACTCTCGCATCCCGCTTTTCCATATACCCCGGGAACAGCATATTGATCAGGATCACGCAGGCGGCAAGCGTACCACAGAATACAAATACGGTAAGCACCTTTTTCTTGGAAAGTTTCTTCTCCGGCTCCTGGATCACCTCTTCCAGCGCTGCCTCATCTTGTTTCTTTTTCTTGTTTTTGCGCTTCTTTTTAGCCGGTTCTGCCGTCTCCTCGGACTCTTCGTCCTCTCCCTCTTCCGGGTTTTTATTTTGATTCTTTTTCCCTTTTTTGCCTTTTTTATTCTTCTTTTTCTGATCCTTCTCTTTGCTCTGTTTTTTGTCCTCCGCACTGAGTTCCTCCAACAGCTCCATATTTTCCTCTGTCGGATTTCCCATTGGCAGTTCACCCTCTGCCGACTCCTGTGCATCCTCCTCATCCTCTTCGTCTTCCTCCATGAGGAATTCAAGCAGACGCTTCCAGAAACCTTCCTTCTTTTTCTCCTCGGAAGGCGCCTCTTCTGTCATCTCGTCTGAAGACTGCAGCAGACTTTCCAGTGCATCCATATCCTCACCGGAACTCTCCTCGCCATTCTCGCTCTCTTCCGCCGGTGTCTCCTGCTCTTCTACCTTCTTTTTCTTATTTCTTCCCTTGAAAAAGTGATGCTTCTTCTCCTTTTTCTCCTCCGGCTGCTGTTCGACCGTCTCCTCCGGCTTCGCATCGCTCGCTTCTTCGGCACCAGAAAAGATGTCTTCGCTCTGTTCATCGTCCGAAAGATCTCCCAGTCCAAGGAAATCGGTGTCCAGCGTATCCTGTGCATCCTCAGTGTTATTGATATGCGGTGTTACATCCTCCGAGGGAACTTCCTCGGTTTCCTCCGGAAATTCCTCTTCACCCGAAAAGAAATCAAAATCCGGCTCTTCCGAATCTACTGTCTGCTCATCATCCGGCACGCTCTCCAACATGGCAAGCATATCATCATCTGCCGAAGCTCCTTCGTCAAACCCGCTATCCTGTGTATCCTGATCTGTAATTCCATCATAGCTTCCGGCATCGGGTATCGAAGACTCCGGCTGAACCGTTTCCTCCTGCGTGCTCTCTGTCGCACTGTCCAGCGATGTATCGCCTGCTAAAGAAGCCAGCATTGCGTCGATATCATCCATAGACATCTCGGCATCCCCAGACTGCGACTCCCCGGCATCCACTGCCGGCATATCCTGCGCATCCGTGTTCGTCTCTGCACTCAGCGCCGACAAAATATCATCATCCTCCGGAATATCCTCCAATGCAAAATCGCTGGAATCCCCTGTATTATCTGCTTCTGTAGCTATTCCTTCATCCTGTAGTCCAAAATTGGCACCCGGATCCGTCGCAGCATCCCCTTCCGGCTGCGCTTCCCCTTCCTTGGGTTCCATCATGGAATTTAATAGACTGTCTAAATACTCTTCGTTTGAACTCATAGAATTTTCCCCACTGACTTTTTGTTTGTTCCAGCCATGCAAAGCCTTCCTGCACCCGCTGTACAAGAACTAATCCCTAATTTCAGGTGCTTGTCCTGCCTTCACAGACGCTCGTGTAAATATATTTTGATCTGGCCTTGATCGCTGGATTTATTTTATCATAGACTGGTCCGTTTCACAAACCTGAGACGATCAGATTTTTGCATTTTCTCCCAGAAACTTCACAGGATCAGCCTTGACTCCCATTCCCCGATCCGCAATCTCTTCCCCAATCTGATATAAAAAGGGATGAATACGGTACAACTCTGCTTTTTTATTATAAAAAACTATCTTCTCAAACGGGAATCGAATCACCGACGGGTATTCCATCCCGGCTCCAAGCTCTAACACGCACACTTTCCTGTTGACCGTGCCTGTCAGCCATTTCGTATATTTATCCCACTCCTGCAGATATCCTTCTTCCGCGTAATGGGTTACTCCGATCTGGTTAAACCGCAGGCTCGCCCCACATTTCTCGCACACCGGCTCATGCAGTTCATTCAGCTGCTTTTTCTTCTGGTAATACGCCAGCACATCCTCATAGACGTTCTCCGGAACCTCCTGCAATATCCTCGAGCAGTTCCCGTCACACTGCATCTTTCTGAATCCTCCGCATGGCGTTACGACCCGTTCCTCCTGAAAAGAAAACCGATACACATAGTCGTCCATACACAGCGATACCAGAAAATAATTCTTTCCGTTCACAAGTTTCTGCAATTTCTCATAAGCACGCATCAGACGTTCATCCGCCGTGCTCCGCAGCACCATTTTCTGCAAAAAAGGAACGATCCATCGATACTCTTCTCTATCGGCAATATCTTTTTCTATCTCCTGATATCTGGCATCCTCAAGCAGATCGTGCCAGTCATACTCAAATCCGGTTCCAAGTCCGATCAGAACCAGGTCTGCCTCCTCGATGGATCGTTTTATTTTCAATTCCACATCACTCATAGCATTTTCCTTTTCGCAGGATATATAGTTAAAGCCGGGAAAATCCCGGCCTTACCTGTCAGTCGTTCTAATTTAAATTTAAGACCAGATCATCAATTACTTTCACTAAATTGCCAATTTCCGGTTTGGATAACTGCGCATCTGCACCAAGCGCATCCCCCTTCTTCTTCATATCCTCGTTCACAAGAGAAGAGAAAATGATGACCGGAATATCTTTCGTCGCATCATCAGACTTGACGAGCTTCGTCAATCTGTGTCCGTCCATGATCGGCATCTCAATATCTGTTATGATACACTGTACGTGATCTTTGAGCGTACCCTCTTTCTTGCACTCCTCAATCACCTCATATGCCTGCTGTCCGTTCTCTGTATGGATCAGATTTGCATATCCTGCTTTATGTAAGGAATCTACGATCAGTTTATTCAAAAGAGGCGAATCTTCTGCGATCAGAATCGGAACATCATTTCTCTGTCTGTCACCCAACGCATCAATCTCTGTCATTTTCAGACCAGTCTCCGGATTGATGTCTGTCACGATCTTCTCGAAGTCCAGAATAATGATCAGGCGATTATCAAACTTGATGATACCGGTAGAAACGCCATCCTCTGTCGTTGATACGGTAGATCCGGGCTTGATAATGTCACTCCAGGACACACGATGAATTCCTACCACGGAATCTACATGAAAAGCGATGTCCAATTTGTTAAAGTTGGTAACGATAAACAATCCACCCGGCTCTGACACTCCACGCTGCAGGCAGTTCTTCAGGTCGATCGCGGTGATCATCGTATCACGCGGCATAAAAATTCCTTCTATACTCGGATGAGCGTTCGGCACCGGCGTCACTTCCTGATAATTGATGATCTCCTTTATCTTCGCAACATTGATACCGTATGCGTTCCCATCCAATTTAAATTCAAGCACTTCCAATTCATTCGTTCCATTTTCAAGCAGAATCTTTGTATCCATGTAATCCACCTCACATTGTATGTTTAAAAGCTCAGATTTCAAACTTCTGCATGCTTTTCCTCATTATATCATAAATTGTGATAAAAAAAAACACTATTTACAGAAATTTGTAAACAGTGTTGTTATTTCTGGGACATGCCCTCAAAACCAAATACTGAAGAATTGTTTCTATCCGTTTGCGTTCTCTCAGAAGTGGCAGCCATTGCTGTCTTCTAAGAAATCCTCTCAGAAGTGGCAGCCTCTGCTGTTACTTCATTTATTCATTGGAAGAAGCGTCAGCTTCTTCTCAAGATACGGCAGCCTTTGCCGTTCTCTAAGAGATTCTATCAGAAGTGGCAGCCTCTGCTGACACTTCT
>CAKRSV010000009.1 GCA_934401915.1 uncultured Lachnospiraceae bacterium | reverse complement strand
AGGAAAGATAAGCCTATCACTTTTATATGAAAGAGTAAATATCGACTGTGCGGGAGTAAATTCCACCGCATAAGCGGACGGTGGAATTTAAATAAAAAATTTAGAATGAGTAATAAATAGTTTTTCTTTTATTGCGACATATTTTAAAACAGAGTATAATCGATAGCGTAAAGATCATTATTATCTTCGGTGGTACATGTTATGAAGTAGTCCATGGTGAACTTACTAGAAGTCATGCATAGACTAAGTCTAATATGCTGTCGGGAGTAAAGATATAATGGTATTGTGTATAATGTAAACCTTGCGAAACTATCTGGGGACATTCATTCTAGTTGATTTCCGGAGAAAGTAATGATAAACTTTCGGTGCGTAAGTTATTGTTTCGAAGCTTTACACATATTTTTATTAGAGTGTTTTGGATTCAAAGCACTTTATTAACTATGTGTGTAAAGTCTGAAGTCTGACCGGTTAGTCTGTGCATACATAGTGTACAGGCTTTTTTATTTTGGGTCAGGTTTGGAGGTGAGCATATGAAGATTAGCAAGAAGAATGCGTTAAAGCTGTGGGAGAGATATTACGGTGATGCAAGATTTGCAGAGGACTTCCATGGATATTTAATGTGTAGAGATGGATATGGTAATCCAGATTTCTTTATTAAAGAGGATGGAGAAGCAATATATTGTGGTTGGAATATCCATCACATTCTTCCAAAAAATTGTGGTGGAACAAATGCAATTAGCAATTTAACATGTACCAATATTGCTACGAATGATGAGGCTGCGGATAAGATTACATTTTGGATTGATGATTGCCTCTATCAAGTTCAAAGAACTTGTGATGGTCATGGGATTTTTCAATTAAACTAACGGAGGTAGATGATTATGGACAGATTTGATTATACGGACGGAGATTTCTGTATGGATATGGGTGGTGGTATGATGATGGATACACAAGGCCATATGATGCAGGATATGGGTGGAGGAATGGCAATGGATATGGAATCTGGTGAGATGCATATTGTTGATAACAGTAGTTCATTTGGAAGCTCTTTTGATGATGAAGATTAAAAATTCATATGTTTACTGTAGGTTACGGCTGTGCTAAGCTGTTCCTCGCGAAAAGGCTCTCTATTCGGGTTTTGATTACTCGGGTATGGGAGCCTTTCTTTATGCCTTTTTGCACAGTCGCGGGTCCATACAGTCAACATATGAGAATAGGTTTGGAGTAACTTCTGCTCCAGTGGAGCAGAAGTTGGAACCGGATTGGGTTATAGGAATACCCTAATGCGCACGACCTAGGAGTGCGGTAAATCTGCGTAATGTGTATGCACCATTAGGCGTATCCTGTTATCTTTTTTAGTTTATCCGAGACAGATCAGTTATCTGCTGACAATCACACTCTGGAGCAAAGAAATGATTCATTGAAATCTGATAATCAGGCATTAAGACAGAAATACAATGATTTGCAACAGAATAATGTTCAACTTGAAAAGCAACAGAATGAGCTAAAGAACTATATAGAGCAGATGGTGCAGTCAGAGCAACTATTACAGCGTGATGTGAGAAAGTATGATGAAGCACCGGAATGGCAGCTGCCGGAACCGGGAGCATTTGCAAGTGCTAAGTCATTTCGGGATAAGGTGGTTATGCCATTTGTGAATAAGCTGAAGTCGTTGATAAAGAATTTGACAATCCAGTGTGTAAGGCTGAAGGAGGAAGTATTACAGCTAAGGAAGGAAAAAAAGAGATTGTCAGATGATGTGGAGTTTTACAAGGGCAAGATTAAGGATATGAGTGATAGGACAGAGCTGTTGCAGGAAAAGGCTGATGATCTGGAGCGTGTGAAGAGATATGCTGGTGCAGAGCAGATTGATACGATTATTCGTAAGGTGAAGGAACAGGAGCGTACAGAGCAGCAGATAAGGCGGTATGACAGATCTTATGGGACAAGATAATGGGAAGGATGGATTGATGAGATGAAAGATAATCGAATAGATAATATCGTGGAATGTGCTTATAACATGGATAACGGTTATGTTGAGGTGTGGTTTACAGATGGAAATATGTTGCGGGTAAAGTGTGAAGAAGTGGAGGCTGCTCTGAGGACAACAGAGCAGTCACTGGCGAAGCTGCATAGGTTGTTGGATAACAAGCCAATAGAGTATGTGGCAATGGCTTTGTCCGGGGAAATGCAGGCATATTGTGATATTGAGGATGAAATGGTTAAGGGGATGTTTGGGACGATTGTGCAGGGGTATTTGAAGAAGGGGTATAACCGGGCTACGGCGGAGATGATGGCGAGGGAATTCTTTCGGTACGAGAGCTAGGAATTATAATTAAGTCAGATATTTGTATTAATATGATATTTATAGTATAATATACAGAAAAAAGGGGGATTGAGTTATATGAAGATTGATTTATCGTCAGTTAATATTTTTGAGGACAATGAGCTGGAATTAGATAAAAAGATTACTTTTATTTTCGGAAAAAATGGAACGGGAAAATCGACAATTACAGAAGAAATCAAGAAATTAAATTCAGATTATGATGTTTCGGTTTTTCAGGGATTTAATAATATTATTGATGAAAATCATCGGTTAAATGCTGTTGTGTTAGGTGAAGAAAATTTGATTATAAATACCCAGATTGAACAAAAGAAAAAAGAAATTGAGCTAAAGCAGGACGAAATTGATAAGATAAGTAAAACTTTATCTGAACCGGAAGTGGGGGAAGATTCAAATTTTTGGACTAGAAAACGAAATGCACAAGAAGCATATAGAGTAGCGGAGAAAAAACTGGATGATTTTTATACACAATCAGCATCAACTATTAAAAATAAGAAAAATCCACAAATTGCAAAAACATCTTATAATAAGAGAAATTTTCAAGATGATTTACAGTCCGCAGCATTACTTCAGGATGATGAAAAGAAAGAGTTAATAGAAACTATAAAATCTGAGGTTAAAACTGCTCCGAATATCCTTTTTCCATGTGAAGATATGACACAACTTTTGAATGAAATAAATAGTATTTTACAAAAAACAGTAACGGAAAGAGTAAAAGTTAAAAGGATAGACAATAATCCGGAAAAAAGAGAATTTGCAAAAAGAGGACTAAAACTGCATAAAAAGGGGGAAGTGTGCGCTTTCTGCGGAAATGAAATAAAAGATGATGTTTTCGATGAATTAGAAAGTTATTTTTCGGCAGATGAGGTAAAAGAGTTTCAAATGCAAATTGCTGAAAAGATAGAAAGTATAGATTTAATAATGAAAAACGTTTCTGACATTCAGGTTTCAATTGCGGATTTCTATCCAGCCTATATAAAAGAAGCTACGACAATAAAAGAAGAAATAGAGATTATAAAAAAATCTTATATGGTATTTCTCACTAAAATGAAAAAAGCACTTGATGATAAACAAAAATATCTCTTCGAGTCTAGGAATGAAGTAGAAGATGAGGCGCCAAAAAGTTTTTCTGATGTTGAAAAAAAGTATAGGGATATTCAAAAAAGTAACAATGAAAACGATATAGAAGCAAAAAAACAGGAGTCAATAAGAAAGATACGTTGTCATTATGTAAAGCAGCTAATAGATGAATTTGATTATTTTTCTAAGAAAGCTGAAGCGGATACTTTGCTAATCGAAATGAATCAAAGGGAAAAAGAGTTTGATGATGAAAAAAGTAAAATTGATGGTCATGGCGGTCTGAAAGATAGTATAACTAATATTTTGGCAGAAATAACAGATTTGCAGAATCAAACTAAGAATGAATCTATATTGGCTGATAATATAAACAAGAAATTGTTACATATGGTATCTTTTAAATTGGAACATTTTGAAGATTCAGAGTCTAAGGGATTTTATAAAGTTAAAGACTGCAATACTAATGCGATTAGAGATATAACAGAATTGTCTACAGGTGAAAAAAATGTAATTGCATTTTTATATTTTCTCGAAAAATTAGATGAGGTTAAAGAGACTCCTGTTAATAAGCCTAGAATAATAGTTTTTGATGATCCAATGAATTCTAATGATGATGGAATGCAATATTTAATAATAGAGGAATTACAGACACTGATGAAGAAATTATTAGAAACAGATCATTTTATTTTGCTGACACATAATAAGCATTTCTACATTAATGTTAGATATAATCATAAGTACAATAAGGATAAATTTATTAGATTTCATTCAAATGGCACAAAAACACAAATAATTACTTTAGTGAAAGATGAGGATGATTTTAAAACGAGCTATGAATCATTATGGATTGAACTTAAACTTTTGTATGAATATGACGTAACGTCGGCAGATATGTTACTAAATCCTATAAGAAGAATTATTGAAACATTTACAAAGTTTAATGCACTTGACAAAACAAATTTCTGTAATGAGGTATCTGGAGCGAAAAAATTGTTTGATGTAAATTCGCATTCTATTGATGATATAGAAGCAGAACTAAATGGCAAAACCAAGCAGGAAGTTATACAGATGTTTTATGATTGCTTTTCAAAAAATGATTATGGAAATCACTTTTTGAAATATTGGAAGAATGTTAGTATTGATGAAACAGGCAAATTAGTAATGGAAAACTGAAAAATATTATTGATTGCTTAGTAAATTTGGCTCCATTTTGGCTCTAAAAATATTAGAAGAGGTACACAAAAATGCGAAATAAGATGAATACGAAGAATAAAACGCACAAATGTGTACCGCAAAACAGCCAGATAAATCTCTCCGCCCAAGAGTTTGTTTGTATTAATGAAATTTAATCCATTAAGCTGAAGTGGCTTCGTAACGGTTGTATCCCTGAGGAGTCTGACGGTGGAACCTGGAGAGCCGGCTGTATAATAAAATGCGGTATCCCAGTCAGCGGTGGAGTATGTTCCCGTATTGTAAGTGGTCTCCCAGATATCGTCTGACTTTCCCATCGCCTGTCTGGACGTGGAGAGATCCTTCAGTGCCGCGAGAGCCTTTTCATAGCGGGTAAGGTCGAGCAGCGCGGCTTCCTCTTCGGTCAGCTTCGCTTTCTCTTCATCGATAGCGTCGAGCATCTCTTCGACTTCCACCGCGTTCTCCTCTGTGATCACGTTCGGGAGTTCATCGATCATGGCCTGCACGCGCTCTACGGCAGCCGATTTCTCCTTTTCGGAAGAATCTTCATCGTTGGCATCGCTATCCTGCGGGCGGCAGATCTCGCACACATAAGTGCAGGGCGTGCCTTCTGTGCCCTCCACATATCCGCATGCCTCGCTGTGTTCATGCCCGCAGTTTAACTGCTCCGTGATGCAGCCGCTTTCCTCGCTGCACGTATGGGTACAGGCATCCGGTGTCTGCTCTTCCTGAACAGAAAGAGTATTCGTATTATCGGAAAGCGCTTCCGCCGTCTGGGGATAGCACTCGTCCGTATGCTCATGGATGCAGTTTTCCTCTTTTATATAACATTCCTCCGTATGCTCATGAGTGCACGCACCTGCCTCTGCACCCTCGCTGTAACCGCAGTCGGCGGTGTGCTCCGGGTGATGTTCGCACAGACCGGTTTTCGGCTGCGGGTCGTCTGCCACGGCATAGACCGGCGTTCCGGACATAGTGATCGTCATGGCAACGGATAATAGAAATGTAAGCGCCCTTGTACTTCGTTTTCTCATTTGGGATTCTCCTTCCGGCGGTATGGTCGCCTTTCTATCTACTATATTTTATACCCGGCGAGAGTAAATACATACCGCACGAGAAGCAGAAAAACAGCACGAAACGACATGAGAACAGCAAAATATGGCGCAGGTGCCCTGTTTTCTGACACTTTTTGCCACATTAAGAAACGGCGCGGCTTCTGGTTGCCAGACAGTCACAGCGGACTGCCCATTCGTCGTTTTCCTCGAGCATCCAGTTTTGCCAGTGAAAAGAACTGTCCGTTATATCGGAAAATACCCAGCGCATTTTCTTTTCCGTGCTCTCGGTGATAACGATCCGGTCGTCGATCTTCTCGGCGCACAGTCTGGTATATTTGCCGATGCAGGTATAATAGATTTCCCATTTGGCGGAAGCCGGATTATACATACGGATCGTGGTGCCGTATTCCGCATTTGGCATATTTAACCGCCTGCGCTCCGTCCTGGAGGGTACGATGAATAAGTCCTGAATTCCAAAGCCGTTTAGTACGCGCGAAAAGATCCATTCTCCTTTCTGGGTCTGTTCATGTTCTGTGCCTACATTGACGGTCCACTGGATATCCCATGTTCCAATCAGGCTGCCAAACCAGTCCATTTCCTCTGGTAAGGCCTCGTTTCTCTTTTCGGATACCAGAGCTTTGCAAAATTCGTTCATAGTTGTTTTCTCCCTTCTTCTTGTGAAAAATATCTGCCGGATTTGTGTAAGTGTGCTCGTCTGCCAGACGCTGTTTTATTGGACAGGGTTCTTTACAGATGACGCGTTCTTTCGGTTGATTTCATATTAACATGCGTGATAGGATAAAAGAAATCAATGGTTTTTATGGAAACTATAAAGGAGATTTATGAAAAGTGGAACTGAAACAGATCAGGACGTTTTATATTCTGGCGCAGGAATTAAATTTTACGCGTGCGGCTGAAAAACTGGGATATACACAGGCGAATGTAACGATCCAGATAAAAACGCTGGAGGAAGAATTGCGGACGCCGCTTTTTAACCGGATGGGACGACGGATTTCGCTGACAGAAGAGGGGGAGAAACTGCTTTTGCTGGCGGCGAGGATGCTGGAGCTGGAGGATTTCATGGCGCATATTGGAGACAGCCGGATTGACGAAGGGCATATCCGGATAGGAGTCTGCGATTCCCTGTGTGTTACGAGGCTTCCGCAGATCATCAGTGGCTATAAGGAGAAGTACCCGAAGGTGGATATTACGCTCAATATTTTGAAATGTTCGGAGTTCTATGCGCTTCTTAGGAAAAATGAGATTGACCTTGCGTTCACGATAGGATACCTCCGGAAGGAAGAGGATATCTGTTATATGGCGGAAAGACCCGAAAAAATCTGTGTGCTGGCAGGTCCGGATCATCCTTTGTGCAATAGGAAGAATCTGTCTGTAAAAGATTTTGCCGGGGTACCGCTGATCCTGGCGGAGCAGGCAGCCTACTACAGACAAAATTTTGAAAAGGAGCTTATCAGGGAAAATATTACGCCGCATATTATGGTGGAGACGGAGAGTATTCAGGCGATCAAGAAACTCACGGGGCAGGGGCTTGGCGTGTGTGTGCTGCCGGAGATCGCCGCGCTGGACGAGATCGGAAACGGGAGTCTGAGGGTTCTGGACTTTGCCTGTGATTACGGAATATATTCGCATATCATCTGGCATAAGAGCAAGCAGTTTTCCCCTTGTCAGAAGGAGTTTTTGTCATACTGTTCAAAAAGACAGACAAAACATGACACACAGTTGACGTGATTTTTATTGTAAGCTAGAAAAACATCAAAGGAGAACCTATGAAAATAGACAGGCAGATAGGCATCTTAGCAATACTGCTGCAAAAGCAGATGGTCACCGCCCCGTATCTGGCGGAGAAATTCGAGGTTTCCAGACGGACCATAAACCGGGATATTGAGGATCTGTGCAAGGCGGGGATTCCCATCGTGACACAGCAGGGTATCTACGGCGGCATTTCGATCGTGGAAGATTACAAGGTGGATAAGACGCTTTTTACACAGGCGGAAATGCAGGATATTCTGGCGGGACTGCGCAGTCTGGACAGCGTTAACGGGACGAACCGCTACGGACAGCTGATGGAAAAACTTTCGCTCGGTTCTTCCGACTTCATGGTGGGAAACCAGTCGGTACTGATCGATCTGTCCTCCTGGTACAAGGATTCGCTTGCGCCGAAGATCGAACTGATCCGCACCGCTATCCGGCAATGCCGTGAACTGAAATTCCACTACTATTCGCCGAATGGAGAGTCGGTCCGCTGCATGGAGCCGTACTATCTGCTGTTCCGGTGGTCGAGCTGGTATGTGTGGGGCTGGTGCCGGAAAAGAGAAGATTTCCGACTGTTTAAATTGAACCGGATGGACGGACTGGAGATGACGGAGCAGGAATTTAGCGGGAGACAGGTGCCGATGCCGGATCTGACGAACGAGAGGATCTTTCCGGGCAGAATCAAAGTCAAGGCAGTGTTTGAGCCGGAGTGTAAATGGCGGCTGGTCGAGGAGTTTGGACCGAAGTGCTTTCAGGTACAGCCGGATGGGAAGCTATTGTTCCAGGCAGATTATACGGACAAGGAGCATCTGATCACATGGCTGTTATCCTTCCGGGACAGGGCGGAGCTCTTGGAGCCGAAGGAGATCAGAGAGGAAATGAGACAGAACATTTTACTGATGGAAAAAAAGTATCAGGACAGAGGATAAGTGTGGAAGGAGAAACAGATGATCGAATCAAGATGCGGTATTGTATGCAGCAAATGCAGCTGGCAGAAGGAAAAGAAATGTAGTGGATGCACCCGGATAGCGGATCCCTTCTGGGGAAGCTGCCCGGTGAAGAAGTGCTGTGAGGGAAAGGGGCAGGAGCATTGTGGAACCTGTGATCAATTTCCGTGTGCGCAGCTGCACGCGTTTGCCTATGACAAGGAGCAGGGCGACGGCGGAGCGAGACTTGACCAGTGCAGAATATGGGCGGCGTCCGCTTTTATGAGGTATTCGTGGATGGATGAATACCTGCAGGACAAGGCAGGGGTGACAAAGGACATCCAGCAGGAATGGGGCTGGATCCGGTACATGGTCGGTGGCAAAATGTTTGCCGCGCTCTGTCTGGGGGAGGACGATAAGCCCTATTACATAACCCTGAAGCTGGAGCCGATGGAGGGCGATTTCCTGCGGCAGCAGTACGAGGACATCATTCCGGGCTATTATATGAACAAGATCCACTGGAATTCCATCAACCCGAATGGCGAGGTGCCGGATGAACTGCTAAAGGATCTGCTGGACAAATCCTACCAGCTTGTGATTGCAGGCTTCAGCAGGAAGCGGCAGCGGGAGATCCTGGAAGAGGCAAAGCAGGAAGGAGCAGAATAAAGATGGCATTCGATTATAAGAAGGAATACAAAGAGTTCTATATGCCCAAAAACAGGCCAGAGATCGTGACGGTCCCTTCGATGAATTATCTTGCCGTGCGCGGTAAGGGGGATCCGAATACGCCGGATGGCGATTATCAGCGGGCGATGAGTATTTTATATGCCGTTGCCTACACGCTGAAAATGAGTTACAAGACGGACCACAGGATCGAAGGCTTTTTTGAGTATGTCGTGCCGCCGTTAGAGGGCTTCTGGTGGCAGGATGGCGTTGTGGGGATCGATTACGGCAACAAGAGTACATTTCAGTGGATCTCCGTGATCCGGCTGCCGGATTTTATCATCGAAGCGGATTTTGCCTGGGCGGTGCAGACGGCAGGCGAGAAGAAAAAGCTGGACTGCTCGGCGGCAGAGTTTCTCACGGTGGAGGAGGGGCTTTGCGTCCAGATGCTTCATGTGGGGTATTTTGATTCGGAACCTGCCAGCGTCGCTCTGATGGATGCCTATATACAGGAGCAGGGGTATGAGAATGATTTTGGAAAAGGACGGCTCCACCATGAGATCTATCTGTCCGATGCGCGAAAGACAGCTCCGGAAAAATTAAAGACAGTCATCCGCCATCCGATCAGAAAAGTGGCGGCTGATGTCGGAAATATACGGTAATTTGCAGCGGTATGGAAAATAGCCATAGATATTTCGCCGGGATAAGAGTTTTATTTTGGGAGTGTTCGTGATATATTTATGTACATACAAAAAATAAGACCCGGACAGGCAGCAGAGAGAAGAAGCCGGAAAGGGTCGTTACAGTGTACAAAAGCGGTAAGCGCAAATGCGTGCGCAGAAATGGAGAATATCATGAAACGATTGACAAAGAGCAGAGATAAAAAGTTGTGTGGAGTTTGCGGAGGGATTGCAGAATACTTTGACATAGATCCCACCGTTGTGAGACTGATCTGGGTACTGCTTGTATTGTGTGCCGGCACCGGAGTCCTGGCATATATTATTGCAGCGCTCGTAATGCCGGAGGAATAAAAATATGATTCTTTTTTTATTATGCTTAGCGATTCTCATGCTATTGTTCGGAGTTGCCTTTAAACTGACCGGAGCCATCCTGAAGGCGTGTCTGTGGCTGTTTATCCTGTTGCCGCTGGGACTTACGATCGGATGTCTGGGACTTGTCTGCTGTTGTACGATCATTTTGATCCCGCTGGGCGTGAGCCTTTTTAAGACAGGACTGCGGGTCGTGATACCGGGGTAAGACACAGGATGTAACAGACGTGTAAGAGCGCGGTTATCCGGCGGCTTACATAGGAAAAAGCGGTAGCAAAGGAAAGATATACAATGAAAGAGGAACTGTTGGAAAAGATCGACAGGCTGCACACAACGCCGATGGGTGTAGAACGGATCCGGCGCAATCTGGGAATTGATGTGCCGGACGTCGTGGAATACTGCCGGGAGCTGATCCGGAGAGAGGATACCGTGATCGGGCGGCAGGGGAAAAACTGGTATGCGCACTGTGGGGATGCAGTGATAACGGTCAACGCGTACAGCTATACAATCATCACGGCGCACCGGAAAAAACGAATTAGGAAATAAAAAGCAAAGCAATTTAACTTCGCTATATTGATCTGCGTTCTGGCTTCCGATAAGCCTGAAAAAAAACAGATCGATATAGCGTTGTTTTTTGTCTGTGCTGCGGATTTTATGTTACAATGTAAAAATATACGGAAGAGCATAGGGATATAGTATGAACTTGATACTAATCCGATATGCGCAAAGAACGTGCTCGGAAAAGAGGATTAGATCAGTATGACACTAAAGGAATTGGAAATAGGAGAGAGCGCCGCCATCCGTTCGGTAGGCGGTGAGGGCGCGCTTCGCCAGCATTTTCTTGATATGGGGATGATTCCGGGAGCAGAGGTGACAGTGATCAAACTGGCGCCGATGGGAGATCCCATGGAATTGCAGATTCACGGCTATGAGCTGACGCTCCGGCTGGCAGAGGCCGATCAGATCGAGATCGAGCCGATCCATCAGAGGACAAGAAGCCATGAGGGAATTGACCGGATCAAGGACAGTGCGCATCCGGGGCTTGGCGAAGAGGGAAAGTATCATTCGAAGGAAGATGAAGATCCGCTGCCGGAGGGAACGGTGCTGACCTATGCGCTGGTGGGCAACCAGAACTGTGGAAAAACCACGCTTTTTAATCAGCTTACCGGATCCAATCAGCATGTGGGAAATTTTCCGGGGGTGACGGTAGACCGCAAAGACGGAGTCATCAAAGGAAACCCCAATACGAAGGTGACAGATCTCCCGGGAATCTATTCGATGTCGCCTTACAGTAATGAAGAGATTGTCTCGCGGAATTTTGTCCTGAACGAGAAGCCGCGTGCGATCATAAACATTGTGGACGCCACGAATATCGAGAGAAACCTGTACCTGACGATGCAGCTTCTGGAGATGGACATTCCAATGGTCGTTGCGCTTAACATGATGGACGAAGTGGTAGGAAATCAGGGCGCGATCGATGTCAACGCTATGGAGGCGCTGCTGGGTGTGCCGGTCATTCCGATCTCGGCAGCCAAAAATGAAGGCGTAGACGAACTGATCCGGCACGCCGTGCACATTGCAAAATATCAGGAACGCCCGTTAAAGCAGGATTTCTGCGATAAAAATGATCACAATGGAGCCGTGCACCGGTGCATCCATGCGGTGAGCCATCTGATCGAGGATCATGCGCAGGAGGCAGGGATTCCGGTACGGTTTGCAGCCACCAAGGCGATCGAGGGCGACGCTTTGATCGTCGATCAGCTCAGGCTTGATGAGAATGAGATGGAGATGGTGGAGCATATTGTAAAACAGATGGAGACAGAGCGGGAACTGGACCGAAGCGCGGCGATCGCGGATATGCGGTTTGATTTCATCGAGAGACTCTGTGAGCAGACGGTGACCAAACCAAAGCAGAGCCGTGAGAGGCTGCGCAGCGAAAAGATAGACAGGATCCTGACCGGAAAATATACGGCAATTCCCTGTTTTATCGGTATTATGATACTGGTGTTTTATCTGACCTTCAATGTGATCGGGGCAGGACTTCAGAGTCTGTTGGAGAGGGGAATCGACAGGCTTGCGGAGTTTACCGACGCGGCGCTCACGGCGGCGAACGTCAATGCGGTGGTACATAGTCTTGTGATCGATGGTATTTTTACAGGCGTTGGAAGCGTGCTGAGCTTCCTGCCGATCATCGTCACGCTGTTCTTTTTCCTGTCGCTGATGGAGGACAGCGGATATATTGCGAGAGTGGCGTTCGTGATGGATAAGCTGCTGCGTAAGATCGGACTTTCCGGGCGGAGCATTGTGCCGATGCTGATCGGATTTGGCTGTACCGTTCCGGCGGTTATGGCAACGCGGACGCTCACCAGTGAGAGAGACCGGAAGATGACGATCCTTCTGACACCGTTTATGAGCTGTACGGCAAAGCTGCCGATCTATTCCTTTTTTGTGAGTGTCTTTTTCCCGAAAAGGGGAGGACTGATCATGGCAGGACTTTATGTCCTGGGGATTCTGGTCGGCATTATCATAGCGCTTTTGTATCGGGGAACCTTGTTTAAGGGCGAACCGGTGCCTTTTGTGATGGAACTGCCGAATTACCGGCTGCCGGGGATAAAAAACGTGGCGCAGCTTCTTTGGGAAAAGGCAAAGGACTTTTTACAGAGAGCCTTTTCGGTGATCCTGATCGCAACGATCGTGGTGTGGTTTTTGCAGAGCTTTGATCCGCACTTAAACATGGTGGAGGATTCGGCGGACAGTATGCTGGCTATGGTTTCCGGCGTGCTTGTTCCGGTATTTGCGCCGATCGGACTTGGCGACTGGCGCATCTGTACAGCCCTTATCAGTGGATTTATGGCGAAAGAGAGCGTAGTATCCACGATGGAGGTTTTGTTTGACGGCAGCATAGATATGGTGTTGTCATCGCTTTCGGCTGCGTCGCTTCTAGTGTTCAGCCTTTTGTATACGCCGTGCGTGGCGGCCATTGCGTCTGTTAAGCGGGAGCTTGGCGGCAGATGGGCGGCGGCAATGGTATTCTGGCAGTGCCTGATTGCCTGGATCGCAGCGTTTATAACGTATCTAGTTGGAAGTCTGGCAGGATGACAGTGCGTCTGGGCACAGAGGGGGAGAACTTGAAAGGGAAAAGAGAACATACGGAAAAAACGGCGAAAAAAGCGGTTCCGCTGAAAAAAGCCTATTACCGGATCTTTGCGGGAATGATCGTGTTCACGCTTCTTCTGGTGCTGTCGATCTCGCTGGTGGCGTTGGGAAGGCAGTACAAGGGGCAGGCGATCGAGAATACCGAGTGCGCGCAGGAGACGGTTGCGACGGAGCTTCTGTCGGATGTGGAGTTTATGTCGATGCGTCTGTCGCAGTTCATCAGCGCCAACGACAATATGGTGATCCGCTATGCGGTCGAGGTGGATTCGACCAGCAACGACAGGAAGCATGAGTATCAGAAGAAGCTGGATCATGCAGATCGTGGATGAAGACGGAAATCTCATCTTCCATTCCGGCGACGGTGTGTATCGTCAAGGCGATCAATATCATCAACGACATGTACATTCCTTATCTGCATATGCCGAAAAATAAACTGCGGACGCTGACAACCTTCCTGATGGATTTTGCCAACGCGCAGAAATGGAGAATATTATGAAACCGGATATCAGATGGCTGGATGATCCGCAGGTATTTCGAGCAGGACAGCTTCCGGCACACAGCGACCATGAAATTTACGCAGATCCGCAGGAGATGGACAGGGGAGAAAGCTCTCTGTACCAGTCGCTTGACGGCATGTGGGATTTCCACTATTCGATCAATGCGAAAAGCAGACCGCAGGACTTTTTCAGCGAAGGCTTCGACGCTTCCGGCTTTGACCGGATACAGGTGCCCGGCCACATTGAGCTGGCAGGGTACGATAAGATCCACTACATCAATACGATGTATCCTTGGGAGGGAACTATTTTCCGCCGCCCCGCCTATGCGCTTGGCGAGGACAGGAAGGAAGATGGCAGCTTCAGTGAGGCAGAATATAACCCGGTAGGTTCTTATCGCAGGAGATTTGATCTGGAGCAGGGACTTCTTGGAAAAAGAGTCTGCATCTGCTTCGAGGGCGTGGAGCAGGCGATGTATGTCTGGCTGAACGGACATTTCATCGGCTACGCGGAGGACAGCTTCACCCCGTCAGAGTTTGATCTGACCCCCTATATCCGGGAAAAAGGGAATCTGCTGGCAGTCGAGGTGCATAAGCGCAGCACGGCGGCGTTTCTGGAAGATCAGGACTTTTTCCGGTTCTTCGGGATTTTCCGGAGCGTAAGGCTGTACGCCAAGCCGAAGGCGCATGTGGAGGATCTGTGGATCAGACCGTATCTGCACCGGGACAACGCGAGCGGAGAACTGAAGGTATCTGTGCAGCTTTCCGTGGCGGACGAGACGGCAGGGGCAGTGCGCGTCAGGGCGGCTCTGCTGGATGCGCAGAAAAAGGAGCGGACTGCTAAGGAGATGGACTGGCAGCCGAAAGATGGGAAGGGATACAATCTGGAGTTTGCCTGGGAAGAGCAGGATGTGACACCCTGGAGCAACGGGAATCCCTATCTCTATACCCTGCGGCTTGAACTCATCAGGGGAAATAAAGTGCTGGAGGCCGTATCGTGTCCGGTAGGCTTCCGCCGTATTGAAATAGAAGATAAAGTGATAAAACTCAACGGCGAGCGTCTGATCATCTGCGGCGTAAACCGGCATGAGTGGAGCGCGGAGGGCGGAAGATGTATCTCCGTCGAGGATATGAAGTGGGATATCGACTGCATGAAGCGCAACCGGATCAACGCTGTGCGCACCTGCCATTACCCCGACAGGCGGGAGTGGTACGATCTGTGCGACGGAGCCGGAATTTACGTGATGGCGGAGACGAATCTGGAGAGCCACGGCTCCTGGCAGAAGATGGGCGCGATCGAACCGTCCTGGAATGTGCCGGGTTCGGTGCCGCAGTGGAAAGAGGCGGTGACAGACCGCGCGCGCACGAATTTTGCGTGCTTCAAGAATCATCCGTCCATCCTGTTCTGGTCGCTTGGCAACGAATCCTTTGCAGGGGACGACATCGCGGAGATGAACCGCCTTTTCAAGGAGCAGGACGATCTGCGCCTGACCCACTACGAGGGCGTCTACAACACCCCTTCGTACAAGGACCGGATCTCGGATGTGGAAAGCCGGATGTACGCCTATCCGCAGGAGATCACCGACTATATGGAGAACGATCCGCAAAAGCCGTATCTGCTGTGCGAATATATGCACGATATGGGAAATTCCCTGGGTGGAATGAATTCCTACATGGAGCTGATCGACCGCTATGAGATGTTCCAGGGAGGATTCATCTGGGATTACATGGATCAGGCGCTCTATGTGACCGATGAAGTCACCGGAAAGCGGGTGCTGCGTTACGGCGGCGACTTCGACGACAGACCAAGTGATTATGAGTTTTCGGGAAATGGGATCCTGTTTGCAGACAGAACCGAAAAACCCGCGATGCAGGAGGTAAGATATTACTATGGCATTAAAAATCGTAGTAGGTGATGTGACAATAGGCGTACACGGAGAGGATTTCTCCTATATTTTCTCCGCGGCGACCGGCGGTCTGGAATCGCTGAAAAAGCAAGGAAAGGAATGGCTGTACCGCACGCCGAAGCCGGCCTTCTGGAGAGCGGCGACCGACAACGACAGGGGAAACGGCTTTGCCTACAACAGCGCAGCGTGGATGGCGGCGGACTGCTTCATCCGCTCCACGGCGCTTAAGGTGCTCATGGATGGCGAAGAAGTGCAGATCCCGGCAGCGCCGGCAAATAACCGGTTCACCGGAAAAGAAATGTGCGGGGAGATCATCCTGTGCTACACCTATGAGACAGCGACAACGCCACGCGCGAAGGTAGAGATCACCTACCGCGTGGAAGAGAGCGGTCGTATCGGGGTGGAGGTACACTATTTCGGACAGGAGGGACTGCCGGAGCTTCCTGTGTTCGGTATGCGCTTTATCATGCCGACGGCGGCGGACGGCTACACCTATGAGGGACTTTCCGGGGAGACCTATCCTGATCGGATGGCAGGAGGGATCCCAGGCGTCTATGAAGTAAGCGGCATGCCCGTCACACCGTATCTGGTGCCTCAGGACTGCGGCGTGCATATGCAGACGAAGTGGCTGGAGGTGCGGCGCACTTCGGTACTGGATAATACAAAAGGGGAGCGGAGACAGACGGCGCTGAAATTCGGTGCGTACGAGGGAGAGGAGTTTGCCTTTTCCTGTCTGCCCTATACGGCGCTGGAGCTGGAAAATGCGACGCACCATGAGGAACTGCCGCCGGTTCGCCGGACGGTCGTATCGGTTCTCGGTGCCGTGCGCGGCGTGGGCGGTATCGACAGCTGGGGCGCCGATGTGGAGAAGCCATATCACATCAGTGCGCAGGAGGATATCCGGTATCGCTTCTGGATCAGATAAAAGAATACAGAGAGTGAGAGACAAGGCGGGGGGCGCAGGGCGTATCCCGTTTTTTTACTAATAAAAAGAGTAAAATGCACGCCCGCTGGCGTATGCAGGAGAGCAAAAACAGACGTAAAATGCCTGATTTAATTTCATTGTAAATAGCAGGGCGCTATATTATAATAGAACATACAGTACATTTTTTGCGACGACGTTTGCGTAAAGGGAAGGAGAAAAGAAGTGAAACGGAAGGCATTACTAAAATCTGCGCTCGCGTGGATTCTGGCGCTGAGCATGGCGATCCCGAACACGGCACTGACTGCATACGCCGCTGAGGCCGGGATGGAGACCTATGCGGAGCAGAACGCGCAGGAGCAGGAAGAAGAGGAGCAGGCGGAAGAGCCGGCGCCCGAAGAGAACGGAGAGAAGCCGGAGCTTGAAGAAACCGGCGACAAACAGGAAAGTCCGGAAGAAGATTCAGAGAAATCTGACGGACAGGAAAGTCCGGAAGAAGATTCAGAGGAGTCTGACGGAGAGGGAGATTCAGAAGAAGAAAACGAAGAGGAAATCTCAGAGGAAGAGTCTGACGAAGAGGAATCCGATGACGAGAACGCCGATAAGGAGGAACTCACGGCAGACGACGCCGGAACGACGGACGGTGCGGAGCACTTCAGCGATATCAAAGCAGAGTGGAGCGCTTACAGACTGACCAATCTGGAAGTATTGTATACAAGACCGGATGGAGCAACGGGAACCTACGAAGCCAATGTGATAGAGCTGGATGCGGAGGGAAACACCCTTGCTACGCACAGCAATGTTATGACGGCGTCTGCTACCGAAAATTCAAATGTGATAAAGTTTAATAATAGCTATAAGGTCCTTCTGAAGAAGGCTGCCAAAAACGTCCGGCTTGAGGTTAAGGAGAGCCAGGTAGGCGATGAGACTTCGGTGACATTCCGGTCTGCACTGATCCCGCGGACGGAGGTTACATGCAATCCGGTCTTTACTCTGGCGAAGGAGGGCGAGCCGGGGTTGAACAAGGCGTCCTTCCGCTGGTCGGTGACCGGCTATGCGTGTCCGGAGGGACAGTCGGATGATTTTGGAATGACGATCTACTACCAGCCAGAAGGAGGCACTAAGATATGGCGGACGTATAGCATAAATATCTCCCCGGATAAGACAACAGATCTTGTGGAATGTAGTAATCTGAGTGCCAATACGAAGTATAGCGTATATGCGGAGTTTTTTATTCAGGATGATGGTAATGACGTGTTCAGCCAGACCACAGATCCGATCACGATATGCACGCAAGAAGATACGGAGTATACCTTCAGGGAGATCATCCCGGATGAGGCCCTGCGAGCGGTGGTTGCAAAAAGGATCGGTAGCGGAATGACGAAGGATACCGAGAAGATTAAGAAGAGCCAGTTGGAGAAGGTAAACTATCTTACCAATAGCCGGACCAAAACTACGGAGGCAGCGGTGCAGAGCCTGCAGGGACTGGAGTACTTTACAAATCTGGGTAGGCTCACTTTAACCTGCCACGAACTGACGGATATCAGCAACGTAGACTGGAGTAAACTTGGAAAGCTGAGTTCTCTTCAGCTGAAAGGGAATAACATTGACAAGCCGGTGGATCTGTCCGGCGCGGTAAAACTGGAAACGGTTAATCTGAACGAAAATAAGCTGACGCAGGAAGTGATCGAACAGATCAGGGAAAAGTTGCCGGCGGGGGCAGAAGCGACTTTCGAAAATCAGCGCGTAAACGGCGTATACCTTCTGACGGAGCCGGTCTACTATCAGCTGGAGGCGGATGAAGGCAGAAAGACGCCTCTGTTTGTGCGGATCAAGGGTCTGCTAAGCAGCCTGTCAGACTACCCGGTATCTTTTGCAGTAGACGGAGCTTCGGTGGAAGCGGTCAAGATGGAAAGTAATCTCTATAGGATTGATTCCGAACTGACGCCAAGAGAGGAGCCGTACACGCTGACCGTCACGGTAGACGGCGAGTCGCTGGAGGCTGCCTTCCGCGTGGAAGAGGATCGTCCTGTTGTGAAGGGAGCCTATCTGGGGCAGGAGTGGAGCAATGCTAGATTCGAAGTGCAGATGAGCGGAAGCGGTAGGACGGTTTCCAAAGCGGAGATGGTGGATGCCAATGGAACCTGCTATGGAGAAAGCGATTACTGTTCTGGGTATAGTACTTCGTCGGACAACCGGTACACAACGGTTGGGGAAGGCTCGGGTCTGTATTTAAGAGGGACGTATAAGATTTACCGGTATTCCGGCAGTCTGGAACCCTACAAGAACTCGACGCCGGCGGGAAGCTATGACCTGAAATTTACGTATGAGGATGATACGACACAGACCTTTGCCAATGTGTTTCAGGTGATAGCAGACGGCAAGGCGTATGTCAACCGGATTTATGATACCGGTGGTTATGACAGCAGTGCAGACCAGTTGTACTTTATGGTCGAAGGCGGCAATGTCGATTTTTCCAGACTGGACTATCATGTGACCTATGGCGGCGAAGAAAGAAAGGTTTCCTATGTATCCGCAAAGAGAAACGGCGACAAATACACGGTAAGGCTGAAGAAGGAGGGCTGGACGGTAGAGAGCCATTCCAATGTTACACTGGATATCACGGCGAAGGATGGATATGACGTCAAGATCCTTACCGGAAAGACAACAGTCTATATCCAGTCGGGTGTTTATTACGTGGAGTGGAATCCGACGAGCTATGCGCTGGAAGTGGCGGTGACACAGGACACGCAGGTGTCCAGCATGTGCGTAGAACTGAAAAACAACCTGTCAGATGACTATGGGGACGAGGGACAGGAATTCCTGACCGGCGAGACCGATCAGGTGCAGCAGGGCTTTGCCGCTGTGCCGATGCGGGATGCAGAAGGAAAGACGGTGTTTGTGCCGTACCAGTATTACCGTGTCAAGATCTATGTGAATGGAAATACAGCTCCTATCTATAATCAGAAGAAATATCTTGGTAGTCATTCCAATTCCTCAGGTAGTAATAACGGCGTGTCGGCGTCCTGGTCTGCGTCTCCCTATCTGATCCAGGGCACAGATAATATCGATTATTCCTATAGTTCTGTATTGAACTATCAGGAACACAAGGATGACACGTTCCTGATGAAGCTGGAGGACAGCGAAGGCACGGAGATCAAGACGCTCAATTCAAAACTGTCTGCATGGAAGAGCGGGGACAGCGAATATGTGCGTGTCACAGTCAGCAGTGCGGAATTCTGCAATCAGGAGCCTGGGAAGTATACACTGAGGCTCTACCAGAATGGGAGCGAACTTGCCAGCTGTCAGGTGACGATCCTGCAGAAGGAACGTTTTTATCTGGGATCTCAGTCCGCGAGCTGGGACGGCGATGATACCATTCAGATATCTGTTCGGTGCGCCAACGTTAAGAAGGGAGATAGACTCAATGTAGAGCTGTATGATCCATACGGAACCAAGGTGGAAGGACTCACGACAAAGGTGAGTGCCATCTATAGCAGCGGAAATGTGTACCTGAGTGTAACAGGACTCAGACGGCAGGAGTCCTACCGGAAGTACTGGATCAAGGTCACGCATGCGGTTTATGGTGCGCCTTATAAGCTGACAAACAACAATGAAGAGTACTATTCCGACGAAAAGGGAGAACAGCAGATCATCCGGGGGTCTTCGGTAAGTTATTATACGAGGAATAACCGTATGGTCGGGGTTAAATGTACAGGATGGAAGTTCCCGATCACGATCGAGGCCTACCTGCCCTATGATACGGAGGTAAAGTCTTCCTTCACAGCGCAAAAGGCGTCCGATGGCAGTTACGGGATTGATTTTACAAAGGCATTTATCGACAAACTGGAGGATAAAGACCGGCTGTACGACGTGGTCGTGACAGACAGCACGGGACGGTCTGCGATGAGTTCAAAACATGTATTAGGCTATATGGGTACGACATCCAAACTGACCGGACTCACGCTCAGCCCTGCAACGATGAAGCTGGCGGCGGGAGAGACCGGTAAGCTGGCGCTTGGCACGAAGCCGGCAGACGCACCGATGCCCGCGTCTGTGAACTGGAAGAGCAGCAATGAAAAGATCGCGACGGTCGATGCACAGGGCGTCGTCACCGGCGTGGCATTCGGAACGGCGAAGATCACCGTGACGGGAGGCGGATTCACTGCAAGCTGTACGGTGAATGTGACGGAATCGGTGAAGGCCCCGACGGCAGATGTGGCAGAGGGAGAAGTAGAAAAGAATACGGTGGTACACCTGAGCAGCGAGACGGAAAAGGCGACCATCTACTACACGGTGGATGGAAGCAACCCGACCACAAAATCACTGAAATACAATGTCAATACAGGCATTACGGTCTGGAAGGAAACCACGATCCGGGCGATCGCCGTCAGGAGCGGATATGCAGACAGTGAAGTCACTTCGTTCCACTATACGGTACCTGCGGTGACCGTTACCTTCGATACCGAGGGGGGAATACCGGAGACTGCGCCGCAGACGGTCGACAAGGGCGATTATCTCGATCCCGTGAAGATCAACGAGCCGGAGAAGGATGGTTACCGGTTCCTCGGCTGGTATCTGGAGGAGCAGGAGCTTGACGTCAATGCACCGGTGACAGAGTCTGTCACCTATACAGCGCGGTGGGAAGAAGGCGTACAGCTGAACGCTCCGGAGGCGAACTATCCGGACGGCAAGGAGCTGGCAGACGGCGCGAAGATAACCCTGACGGTGGATACGCCGCAGAGTAAAAACGTAAAGGACGCCGAGATCTACTATACCCTTGATGGAAACAATCCGACGAAGGAGAGCAGCCGCTACGAGGGGGCGATCATCCTGCACAAGGAAAGCGCGGAGGACGAAACAGTCACCGTCAAGGCATTTGCAGCCGGAAAAGGCTATAAGCAGAGCGGGGTGAGCAGCTATACCTACACGCTTCTGAAGGACGCCGAGGGGACATTCGGTGAGATCGAGGCAGAGGATATCCCGAAAGTATCTGTTCCGGACGGGATCTGGTTCGCCGGACTTGAGGACACTTACACCTACACGGGAAGCGCGGTCAAGCCGCAGATCCGTGTCTACCATGGAACGAAGAAGCTGACGGAAAAGAAAGACTACACCATTTCCTACAGCAATAACGTAAATGTACCGGACGGTCAGACGACGAAAAAGCCGATGATCACGATAAAAGGCAAGGGAAACTACAAAGATGGCCTGACGATTCCATTCCAGATCGTGCCGAAGGACATTTCGGACAGCGATGTGACGGCAGAGGATCTGTACGTAGTGGCAGGAAACAGGGAGCAGAAGAAGGTGCCCGTGCTCAAGTGGGGCAAAAAGACCCTTTCTGCAAAGAAAGAGAAAGATTATTCCGTAACATATGGAGACGGAGACTTTAAGACACCCGGCAGATATACGATCGAGCTGACCGGAAAAGGCAACTACACCGGAGAACGCAAGGTCACCGAGACGATCCTGGAGAAGAATACGGAATACCTGATGAGCAAGGTGTCCGTGACCGTGAAGGACAAGAAGGTTTCCTATACGGGAAGCCCGCTGATGCCGGAGATTGTCGTAAAGAATGGCAGGAATGAAGTGTCTGCATCCGACTATGAAGTGACCTACCTGAACAACGTGGAGGTCGGAAAGGCGACGATCCGCGTGCGTGGCCTGCATGACTACAAGGGCGTCAAGGAAGTGACCTTCCAGATCACCGGAATACCGATGAGCAAGGTGAAGGCAGAGGGAATCAAAAACGCTATGTACCAGGCGGGAACGCAGGAATACACCCAGAGCGGTTACAAGCTCAGTTACAGCTATAAGGATGCGCAGAAGAAGAACCAGACAACGGTGCTGACAGAGGGCACAGACTACACGGTAAGCTACCGCAACAACACGAAGGCAGGCAAGGCGGAGATCTGGTTTACCGGAAAGGGAGCTTATACCGGAGTCCTCAAGAAGAGCTACCAGATCAGCCCATGTGCAAAGTTTGAGCCGGAGGTGCTATACGATACAGAGGTAAGCTACTGCAAAGGCGGCGCAAGACCGGAAGTGACCGTAAAGATGGGAGAGGTAACCCTGACAGGCGGTGTAGACTATAAGGTTACATACAAGAACAACACGAAGGTGTATGACGCTTCGAATAATAAGTCAAAGAAAGCGCAGATCGTTATTACCGGAACCGGCAACTACAAGGGAACGGTGACAAAAGAGTTTGGCATCACCCGGAAGGATATCAGCGAATTAAATATGAGCGCGCAGGATCTGGTCTATAAGAACAGCAAAGGAAACTATAAGACCAAGGTCGTGATCACGGATACCGACGGGAAAGCGCTCAAGGCGGGAACCGATTATAGGAACCCGGTCTACTATCTCGGCGAGGAGAAGGTAGAAGAGAAAGCGACTTTACCGGCAGGAACGGAAGTGACGGTCAGGGCAGAAGGAAAGGGAGCCTACACCGGAACGATCCAGACAACCTTCCGTATCGCTGCAAAGAGCTTTGGCGGCGTGACGGGCAGGATCGCAGAGCAGACCTATACCGGCGGGGAAGTTACACTCACCAAGGATAAGATCACGCTGACGATCGGAAAAGGCAAGAACGCAGAAACACTGACGGAAGACGATTTCGAGATCGTAGGTTACAAGAATAACATCAGGAAGGGAACTGCAACGGTGATCCTGAAAGGAAAGGGAAGCTATGCAGGGACTAAGAATGTGACGTTCAAGATCGGTGCGAAAGAGTTTCCTAGACTCATTGTAAGGTAGAAAGAATTCACATGAAAAAAAGAGCTGCATGCTGTGGTATGTCACGGCGTGCAGTTCTTTTGTTTAAATCGCCTTGAAATCCTCCATAAAACGCAGTAAACTCACTTTGCTGGCTATTTTGCGACAGGAAAAATTTCTTTTCGCAACAGGCCGCCGGAATGGAGAGTAACTATGAGAGGTTTGGGAACGATGATCAACGTGGCTGCTGGGAAATTTTGAAAACAGTGGTAGGCATTGCCTAAAAAGTGTGATATGATGAGCCAGATGTGTTTGAGAAAAGGCGCTGGCAAGGCTCTGTGGGGGATTTTTGCAGGCGTACAGAAAATAGAGTAATTGGGAGGGTATACCATGAAACCAGTAAACGCACAGGCGACGGCGGAGGCTGTCGGGCTGCTTGAATATCTCTATGAGACGGCCGGAAAGAAGATCATCACCGGTCAGCACACCCAGACCGTACCGATGGAGGAGGCGGAGCACATTTTCCAGTCGACCGGAAAACGGCCGAAGCTGCAGGGATTTGAGCTTCTGGCTTACTCCCCGAACATTAACTATGACGTCACCTCGCCGGAGTGCATGAAAGAGGTGGAGGAAAACCGGGAAACGGTGGACGCCGCGCTGAAATGGGCAGAGGAGACCAAGGGAATCGTGAGCTTTTGCTTTCACTGGTTCTCGCCGATCGGGGGCAAAGACAAGAGCTTTTATACGGAACACACGGATTTTGACCCGGAACAGGTGTTAAAGGAAGGAACCCCGGAGCGGGAAGCCTTTTTCCATGATCTGGACAGGATCGCGACGGAGCTAAGAAGATTTCAGGAAAAGAGAATACCGGTGCTGTGGAGACCGCTGCATGAGTCGGAGGGCACATGGTTCTGGTGGGGATCGAAAGGCCCGGAGGTTGCCCGTGATCTGTACCGGCTGATGTACCGCTATTATACAGACGAACTGCATCTGGATCATCTGCTCTGGGTGTGGAGCTGCCCTACGAAGGAGGGCTATCCGGGGGACGACTGCGTGGATGTGATCGGGCGTGACGTCTATGTACCGGCGCACACTTCGACGGACTATGAGGCGGAATACCGCGAACTGATGGAAAATACGGGATCGACGAAGGTTGCCGCCCTGACGGAGGTCGGGATCCTGCCGGATGTGGATCTGCTGCAAAAGAGCCATATTCCGTGGGCGTACTATATGACCTGGTCGAAGGAATTTTGTATCGGAGAGGATCATAACTACGATTCCGAGCTGAAAAAGATCTACGCAAGCGATTACAGTGTGACTCTGTGATGGCAGATTGCGTATAGAAGGTTGTGTGAAGGCTGTGTTACCACACAGCCTTGTGGATCCGTTCTTCCAGATCATATGCTTTCTGGACAGCGGGGGTGATATTGTCGGCAGGTCTGCCAAGCCCGATATAGCAGGGCATTTCGTATTCATCGGGAAAATGAAGGATGCTCTGGACGTGCTCCTTTTCCTGCCCGAGGGGAATACGGATACTGCAGGCGTAGCCCTCCGCGGTTGCCGCTAAAAATAGATTTTCAATGCAAAGCCAGATGGAGGCATAGGCGTTGAGCGCAGAGCGGTCCTTCGGCTTCAGGAGATCTCCGTACTGCCGGTAAAGGGGAATGATGAGACAGCCGGCGTCCAGCAGCATCTGGTACTGTTTGGGGAGCGCATCCCGGTACATATCCCGTTGCACCTCATCCTTCAGCTTCATCCAGTCCATAACGAACTCGGCGCGCTTAGGCGACATGGTCTTCGGTATCTTTTTGATCAGTGACCGCATCTGTTCTTTGTCCTCCAGGACAATAAAATGCCAGTCGCGCATATGATCGTTGCTCGGCGCTTTCATTCCGGCGCCCAGAATACGCTTTAAGGCGTCCGGGTCGATCGGTTCGTCCCTAAAATCACGGACAGTTCTTCTTTTTTCGACAGCTTCATAAAATTCCATTGTGTGATTCTCCTTTTACAGATAAATATTCAAAGATTGACGGACTCCATATAAATGCGGAAAACTTCAAAATAAAGTTCATTCTTTCCACAGAATTCCTGTGCGATCATGGGATAGAGTTTCATCATTTCCTCGCGCACGACCATGGAGCTTTCCGGTTGGGCAGTTCCGGTGATCCGCAGCCACTTATTGGCATGGATGTTGTAGCTCGCAAGGGCAATATGAGGGTTGGCAGTCAGCTCTGCATACACGGTCTTGCGTCTGTCCGTGGCGAAGAAAAGATGTTTTTCATCGGTATAGATCATCCCCATCGGGCGCAGGTTTGGCTGGTCGTTTACAGAGGTGGCCAGAAAAAAGCAGGTGCTCTCGCGGATAAAGCAGTAACAGTCGTAGACGGATGTGGAAAGCAGGGTCTGCTCTCTGAGATCCGCACCCGAAGTCAGCAGAAAGTCGATACTACATTCCAAAAGGCGGCTGAGACGTATCAGCTTTTCCGTCTCCGGAAAAGCGGCGTCCATCTCCCAGCGGGATACAGACTGCCGGGATACATTCAGCATCTCGGAAAGCTGCTCCTGTGTAATGCCTTTTTTCTTTCGAAGTTCTGCTATTTTTTCACCGGTTGTCATAGGTGTCCTCGTTTCTGAGCAGATGCCGGGAAGAAATGCGTACCTGGCAGCTGTCGATATTTATTGTAGCGTATGTGTTATAAATGAAAATAGCATGGAACGTGCTTTTTGTAAACTTCAGCGTGCCTGTAGACCGAAAGGTGCATACGATGTGCTGTGGCAAAGAGGAGAATACACGCGTCTGTGTAGGTACATTTGATGGCTGCTAAGCAGAGATGGGGGAGAGTATGTCACATCTCTGTTACAAGTGTAACATTTTGAGTGGTGTTGCTGTTTTGGACTATATGGTAGAATTTATCCAGAAGCATATTTGTACCAGAGAAGCAGGCGGAAAAGGCAGAGGAGCCTGGATCAGGCTGTCAGGAAAGGATGAAAGGGAAAGCATTATGGAGATGGAAAAGAGAAAAGAAGCAGAGAAGATCATGGAGGAGAGATTTGGAAAGGACAGTCTGATCGCACTTGCGACAGAGGCGGAGGGAATTCCGTATGTGCGCCCTGTGAACAGCTATTACCGGGACGGTTCTTTCTATGTGATCACGTATGCGTTGTCGGGCAAAATGCAGCAGATCAGGAAAAATGATAAGGTTGCTGTCTGCGGGGAATGGTTCAACGGGCACGGAATCGGGATAAACCGCGGCTGGTTTTTAAAGCCGGAAAATGCAGAGACAGCGCGGTGGCTGAGAGAAGCGTTTGCTGAGTGGATAGACAACGGTCATAACAATTTCGAGGATGAAAACTGTATCATCCTTCAGATCAGACTGACGGATGGAGTGTTGCTCTCGCACGGGACAAGATACGAACTGGATTATGCAGAATAAGAATATCCGTTTCAGAGATCCAGCTCGTAGGTATGATTGACATCAAATTTACGGTCAATGGCGTTCAACAGAAGGTTGATAGCGACATTGGCCTTTTTTGAGGTGTCGTGCTCCAGAATGCCTGTGGAATCCGGCAACATGTGGCTGTAGGCACTGGAGGTGATGACGGTCATATCTGCTCCGTTCACATAGGGACGGATCATCAGAGCGAGATAGGTTCCGATGACCAGCAGCTTTCTGCCCTCCAAGGAACGCAGGGTGTCGGAATGGCAGTCGGAGAGAATACAAAGACTTTCCGGTTTCACGGCAGAAACGATATAGTCCATGTATTGTTCGTTCCCGAAGGGTTCCAGCACAAGAAGAGAATCCGGGTTCCGGGTCATATAGCGCTCGATCGCAGACGGAAGATTCGTGTAGACCTGGTAAAAAAGGTTGTCGTGCAGGATCATATCCACTGCGATGATCGGAACCAGATAGTTATCGGCAAAGTTTTTGAACTCGTCGCTGGAAAGATCGACGGCGATGATCCCATCGATGTTCTGCCGGATGGGCAGATTATCCTCGTCGGGATGGATCGGCAGGAACAGGATATCGTAGTGCATACGGTTGAGACGCTCGATCAGAAGATTGACGAAGTCCGTGATCTCCAGATTGCGGGAGGGCGCATTGCTGCTCAGACGATAGGAGACGCCGATGATGTTGTTGCGCCCGGTTGCCAGACTTTTGGCGGCGGAGCTGGGGGTGTAGTCAAGCAGGTTGGCGATCTGCAAAACTTTTTTTCTGGTCTCGCTGCTGATCTTGACGTCTTTGCGGTCGTTCATAATATAGGAGACGGTTGCCACGGACACACCGGCTTCTTTTGCCACATCTCTGATCGTTACCTTCTTACCCATAATTTTCCCCCATTCCAGTTACAAGAATTGTCTCAAGTATAATCTTGCCGAAAATTAAATGTCAATAGTATATTGACAAAAAAAGGGCGCTTTGTTATTATTTATTTAACCGGTTAAGTTAAACGGTTAAACTGAAACGAAATAATCAAAAATAATTGGAGGGTAATTTATGAGAAAGAAAGTAAAGAGCTTATTAGCAGCAGTGCTTTGCCTGACGATGACGGCAGCGATGATGACCGGCTGCGGCGCTTCGAAGGAGGCAGAGAAGGTGACGGTTACTTTTATGAACGGTGAGGAAACACTCGGCAGCGCGGAGACCGAGACCGGAAAGGTTCTGGATTCTTCGGCATACGCTTCCTATGAGAGCGCGGAGGATGCAGATTTCCTTGGATGGTATGAGACGCCTACTTATCTGGAGGCTTCCCTGATGGATATGACAACGGCAACGTTTACAGAGGACACCACGCTGTATGGCTGCTTCCAGTCAAACAACATGGCGGAGGATACAAGAGCCTGGTACATCGTCGGGACCTCAGCGGCAGGAACGCTGGCACAGACGAACTGGGCGGCCGATGTGGACGATGCGACCAAGGAGCTGTTCCGGTTGCAGCCGACTGGAAATGCAGTCAATGAGTTTGCGATCACGATCGACCTGTACGCCGGCGATCAGTTCCAGATCATTCACGACTGGAACTGGGATGGACAGAAGGGCTTCGGTTATGTGAAGGAATATGATGAGAATCAGATTGCCAACGGCGGTGGTCTTTCCGGCAATGACAATACCAGCAATATCAATGTAAATGAGGACGGCAGCTATACGATCACGCTGACGACCAACCCGGACGACGAGGCGCAGGACGGCGTGACGATCGTGAGGAACGGAGATGCGGCGGAAGCTGAGGCGGCAGCCGTAGAGGAAGAGACATACGAGATCAAGGAGAACACCGGCGTAAAGGTTAAGGGAAGCTGGGTGGAGGACTGGTCAGAACTGAAGGATCTGGATAAGGTTTCCGAGGGCGTGTATGAGATCACGATGGATCTTGCAGCAGGAACAGAGCTTTACTTCTCCATCTTTGAGGATGACACGGATACCGGTTTCGGACTGAAGGCTGAAAACGTGACAGATGACGCATCCAAGGCGTTGCTGGAGGAGGGTTACAATGTCACGGTCGCAGAGGACGGAACTTACACCTTCACGGTAGATCTTACAGCGAACACGATCGCGGTTTCCAAGTAAAGGCAAGGGCAGAGCCGGAAGGAGTCAGGACATATGAATGAACATGCGATATTCCACATGCCGGATTCGGCCTATTGCTTCCCGGTCAGCAAAAAGAGCATCACCCTGCGGCTGCGCGCAGCCAAAGGGGATGTCTCGGAGGCATGGGTGGTCTATGAGAGCAAATATGAGATCGCACAGAAGCAAAGTAGAAAGCAGATGACCAAAAAGTTTACGGGCAGGCTGTACGACTATTACTCAGTGACTTTGGAGCTGGAAGACACAAGGATCGGCTACGTCTTTTACATCCGCATCGGGGAAGATTACTATTTCTTCTCCGAGGACGGATTGACCAGAACTTACGATTATTCGCTTGGATATTATAATTTTTTCCAGTATCCTTATATCAATGAGGCAGATATCCTTCACAGAGTGCCGTGGACCGACCATGCGGTGTTTTATCAGATTTTTGTGGATCGCTTCTATGCAGGCGACACGGAGGCAGATAAGTCTTACGTGAACTGCAAATGGGGAGAAAAGCCGACGCCCGGGAGCTTTGCGGGGGGCGACCTTTTGGGAATCCTGAAAAAGCTGGATTATCTGGCGGGGCTGGGCGTCAATACGATCTATCTGACGCCGGTTTTCCGGTCGAAGTCAAACCACAAGTATGACATCAGCGATTATATGCAGGTTGACAGCCAGTTCGGAACGAATGAGGATCTGCACCGTCTGATCGACCAGGCGCACGCAAAGGGGATCCGGATCGTGCTGGATGCGGTGTTTAACCATTGCAGCGAGGATCTGTTCCAGTTTCAGGACGTCTTGAAAAGGGGAAAAGAGTCTCCGTACTACGACTGGTTTGTGATCTACGGCGACAAGCCGGATCCGGAGGCGGGCAATTATGAGATGTTTGCCTCCTGCAACTATATGCCAAAGTTCAATACCTCCAATCCGGAGGTGCAGAAGTATCTGTGCGATATCGGATGCCACTATGTGGAGAAGTACGGGATAGACGGGTGGCGGCTGGACGTTTCGGACGAGGTGAGCCATGATCTGTGGCGCGCGTTCCGCAAGGCGGTGAAAGGATGCAACGCGGAGTGTATCATCATCGGAGAGAACTGGCACGACGCCAGCAATTATCTTCGCGGCGACCAGTATGACAGCATTATGAATTATGCTTTTACAAAGGCATGTCTGGACTACTTTGCCACGGGGGCGGCGAACGCAGAGCAGATGGCGTGGAAACTCAATGATATTCTGGCGCGCAATACGGACACCGTCAACGCGATGATGCTGAACCTGCTGGACAGCCACGATACGCACCGGTTTTTCTCCGAAGTGGGGACAGACCGTGAAAAGATGGCGGCTGCGCTTCACCTGCTGTTCTTTTTTCCGGGAGTGCCCTGTATCTTCTATGGAACGGAGTTTTACATGGAGGGCGGCTATGATCCGGACTGCCGCAGATGTATGGACTGGAGCGGCTATGAGGCGGGCAGATATGACGAATCGGTGCAGCTTATCCGGAAGCTGACGGCGCTCCGTCAGAGCTATGCGTTGGCGGATGCGGAGACGGTCATCACGGCTCAGAGTGAAACATTGATTGTAAAGAGAAGGTTGAATGAGATAGAATTATCTTTATATATAAACTTATCCGATCAGGATGCGGCGGTGGACGGCAGGATAGTGCGGGCGCACAGCCATTTGCTTTTATAAACAGGAAACAGCACGATTTGGTGACAGGAGGAACAGACCATGAAGAGATGCAACAGATGGATGGCAGCAGGAATGGCGCTTATACTGGCAGTACCGCTGTATGGATGTGGCGGCTCCGAGGAAAAGGGCGCTGCGGATGAGGCGATCACACTCAGGATTCTGGAAAATGATACGGCGAAGGATAAAGGATATCTGGATGAACTGATTAAGGCTTTTAACGAGGCCTATGCGGATAAAGGGATCCAGGCAGTGGACGCCAATATGGACGAGTACAGCAATCTGGCGGAAAATGGCCCTTACGGCTATGGCCCGGATGTGCTCTATCAGGCGAACGACAAGCTGATGACCTACGCGGAGGATAAGCATCTGCTCGCGATCACGCCGGAAGATTTTGAATGTTATGACAAGACGGCGGAGCAGGCGTGGAAAGCCTTTGAGCTGAGTGTGGACGGAAAAGTGTACACCTGCGGGATTCCGGTCAACGTGCAGGAGCCGATGCTCTTTTACCGCGAGGACATGATGCCGGACGACTGGCAGAGCGCGTGGGACGACGACCAGAACGGCGTGGCAGACTTCTTTGAAAACTGGAACGATCTGTATGCGTATTCCAGCCAGCTGCGCGACAGCGACAGCAGCCCGAACAAGGACAGCCAGTATGGCTATATGTCATCGCTCAACAATCTGTATCTCAATGCGAACTTCCTTTTTTCCTATGGTGCCTATGTGTTTGGCGAGGGCGAGCAGGGCGGTCTGGACACGTCGGATATCGGCTTTGCATCCGGAAGCGCAGACAAGGGGATTCAGGCGCTGATGCAGTTCGCCGGACTGATGAATGAGGGCTGTATCGACGATACGATCATTTCAAACCGCTATGAGAAGCTGGCGGCGAGCGAGTATTTCTGCACAGTTTCGACGCCGGATACGTACACGGTCTTTGTTGATAAACTGAAGCTGCACTATGAAAACGACGGAATGTCTGAGGAGGAAGCACAGAAAAAGGCAGAGGAAAATGTGAAAATGATCGAGCTGCCTGCAAAAATGCCTGCCGACGGAGATCTGTCGAAGGACAGCAGCACGATGGCGGAGAGCGACTGGGTGAAAACGGTTGTCATGGGCGGAATCAACGGCTATGGGATCAGCGCGTACACAAAGCATAAGGACGCCTGCATCGAGTTTGTCAATTTCGCAACAAGCTACGACATGATCACCAAGCGGGCAGAGATGCTCGGCATTGCACCGACGAGATCGGATGCCGCAGCCGCAACGGGCGGCACGGCAGATGTGATCTTCCAGAGTCTTGAGGATAAGCGGATCGAGCTGATGCCTTCTGTCAAGGCGGTCGATCAGATCTGGACGCCGGTACAGACGCTGCTCGGAGATTTCGCAAAGGACGCGTTCCGCGCGGAGGCTGAAAAGAAGTACACCGACGCAGACAGTGTAAAATCAGCGCTGGAGGATGCGGATCAGAATATCTACAATGCAATCTATACACTTGCAGACAAGTGATGGAGGGAGTGTTTCGATGGAAGGTAACAAGAAGGCAGGCCTGCTGCGGACGCTGCAAAAGTCGCCGGGCCGTGTGAAAGCGTCGGTTCTGGTGATGGGACTGGGGCAGCTTTTGCAGGGGCAGATCGGAAAGGGAATCTTATACATAGCGATCCTGGCCGGATTCGTCTGGTATCTGGTCATGGGCGGGATCAGCGATATCGCCGGCTTTTTTACACTGGGGACAGTGGAGGGGGACGCGTGGCTCGGAATCGAGGGAGACGATTCGGTCATGATGCTCCTGCGGGGAATCCTCGCGTTTATCATTATCCTGCTGTTTGTCAGCATCTACGTGATGAATCTGCGGGACGTCCTCGCCTCGGAGGAAAAGCTGCGCAGGCAGGAAAAACTGCCGGGCTTTTTCCGGTCAGTGGCGGTCTTTACGGATAAAAAATTTCATGTGGTGGCGCTGGCGTTCCCGGTACTCGGCGTTGCAGTATTCAACGTGCTGCCGATCATCTTTATGATCCTGATCGCGTTCACGAACTATGGCGGCGACATTGTTCCCCCGAAGCTGGTAGACTGGATCGGTCTTGGCAACTTTAAGAAGATCCTCATCCTGGGGGAACTCAAGGATACGTTCTTTAAGATCCTGTCCTGGAACCTGATCTGGGCGGTGTGCGCTACGGCGATGAACTATTTTGGCGGTCTGGGGCTTGCGCTTTTGCTGAACAAAAAGTGTGTGAAAGGCAAGACCTTCTGGAGAGCCTTTCCGATCCTCGCCTATGCGCTGCCGGGCTTTATCACCCTGCTGGCGTTCAAGTTCATGTTTTCCTACGGCGGACCCATCAACTACTATATTACGGCGGGCGGCGGTCAGGCAGTCGGTTTTCTGGATATCGACGCCGGGCTGAAAGCGAAGCTGATCGGACTTCTGATCAATGCGTGGATCTCCATTCCCTCGTCAATGCTTCTGGCGACCGGTATTTTGTCAAACATGAATACCGACCTGTACGAGGCGGCAAGTATCGACGGCGCGTCAAGATGGAAGCAGTTTGTGAAGATCACGCTTCCGTTTGTGATCTTTTCGACGACGCCGGTGCTGATCACCAGCTTTGTAGGAAACTTCAATAACTTCGGTATCTTTTATTTCCTGCGGGGCGGGCTGTATTGCGACGGCTATTTCCTTGCCAGCGACACCGATCTTCTGATCAACTGGCTGTACAATCTGTCAATCGATAATAACTATTATGGAATCGGGGCGGCGATCTCTCTGCTGATCTTCCTGATCACCTCTGCGATCTCTCTGACCACCTATGTCAGGAGCGCTTCTTTTAAGAAGGAGGATACCTTCCGATGAAAAGAAAAAAATATCAGAAATCCAACGTGCTTGACACGGTTTTTACCTATGTGATACTGATCGCGGTCTGTGCCGTCTTTGCTTTTCCGGTGCTGTGGCTGGTGCTGGCATCCTTCTCAAAGAGCGGTTCGATCTACGACCTGAACGGATTTTTTCCCAGCCAGTACAGCTTAAAGGGATATCAGGATCTCTTCATGGACACGACCATGTACGATTATCCGAACTGGCTGAAAAATACGCTGTTCGTGGCGGTGACTTCCGCTGTGATCGGAACGGTGCTTGTGATCCTGACGGCCTATGTTGTCAGCAAGTTTGAGTTTAAGATGAGAAAGCCGCTGATGAAAGCGACGCTGGTTCTCAGCATGTTCCCAAGTTTCATGGGAATGACGGCGGTGTACCTTCTGATGGTGAATTTCGGGTTGATCAACAAGCTGTGGAGCCTTGTGCTGATCTACTCGGCGGGTGCGCCGATGGGGTATCTGGTGCAGAAGGGATATTTCGATACGATCAGCAATTCCATCTACGAGGCGGCAAGGATCGACGGGGCGAGCAACCCGAGGATCTTCTGGCAGGTGACGCTGCCGCTGTCGAAGCCGATCATTGTATACACGATGTTGACGCAGTTCGCGTGGCCGTGGAGCGATTTTATCCTCCCGAGCCTCCTTCTGAAAAACAAGGATCTGTGGACGGTGGCGGTCGGTCTGATGTCACTGGATGAGACAAAGTTTACAAGATTTGCAGCCGGATCGATCTTTATCGGCGTGCCGATCATTCTGTTGTACTTCTGTCTTTCAAAGTTTTTGGTACAGGGCTTGTCCTCCGGGGCGGTCAAAGAGTAGATATGCGAGGTCTGCCGGGTGGCAGGCCTTGTTGCTTTTCCTATTATTCAAGACGAAATATTACGAAGCAAAAATATCCGCTGTATGCCTTACAAGGAGCAGTATGTATTCTATCAGGTCATAGAAAGCCGGCAGACAGTCATTATCGTGAGAATTGGCCATCGCAGAAGAAAATGGACAGACAGGCTCTGACAAAATCTTTTCCTTAAAACTTTGATAGACATGACATACAGCTGTCGTGTTTGCCGTGCTATAGTTGTGACATAAACAGACGCGGCAGCGTCCGCGGGGATTTTAAAGACGACTACAGAGTAAGGCGGGGCGCGCGGGAGTGCCCGGAAAGGAAAAACAATGGCAAGACCAAGAAATAAGGAAGATCTGCTGAGGGCAGCGCAGGAAAATTTTGAAAAATTAACGGACATGGTGGATTCCATGACAGAAAAGGAGCTGGCGACGCCCTTTGATTTTGCGGAGGATGAAAAGAAAAAGGAAGCGCACTGGAGACGGGACAAAAATGTCAGAGATGTACTGATCCATCTGTATGAGTGGCATCAGCTTATGATCCACTTTACAGACGAGAATATGGCCGGAAGAGAAACCGCCTTTTTACCGAAACCGTATACCTGGAAAACCTACGGGGCAATGAACCAGTTTTTCTATGAAAAGCATCAGAATACCCCGCTGGAAGACGCGAAGGCAATGCTGGCGGAATCCCATCAGGAGGTGATGAAGCGGATCGAGGGCTTTACGAATGAAGAACTGTTCTTAGAAAAAGTATTTCCGGCAGTAGGCGGCACTGTTTTGGGATCATTTTTCGTGAGCGCCACCTCCAGCCATTATGAATGGGCCATGAAGAAACTCAAGGCCCATAAGAAGAATTGTAAGTAATCTTACTGTCCGAGCAGGGAGTTGACCGCATCGATATATCCCGTTGGATGTACCAGATGGATACAGTGGTCGCTGGTGTCCGTCTCTGTGAAGGTGCACTGGTCACCGATCATGGAGACGGCGCGCATGGCCTGTTCGTAGGAGGCGGCACAGAGATAAACGCCGCTGTCTGCCAGGCTTTCTTTGGCATGGAGATATACGCAGGGGACGTTCAGATCCGTGAAGATCTGCTTCTGGGTAAGTCCGTGCTGCCAGGTCAGGTCATAAAAATGCTCGCCGTATGCGAAATCATAATCTCTTGCATATTTGAAGACAGACCAGATGGAGCTGGGAAGAAAGGCGATCTTTACCTCTTCGTCCGGGTGTTTGTCATGGTAGGACTGCGCGTAGTTGGCAATGCCGGGCATGGCGTTTTGCATGTAGAGCTGTCCCCAGTAACAGTGACGCAGATAGAAGGCCTCCCAACATTCGGAATGATCCGACTGATCGTACTCATGGAGGGGCTTGTAGGTGTCAAGATAGGCAAAACTGTTTTCCCATCCTTCCCCCTCGATAGAAAATACCGGAGGATCTTCCAGAACGACACCGCCAATATTTGTCCCGCCGTATGCGCCGACATAAGCGGCGGTGATCGCACCGTTAGAGTGACCGGCGACAACCGTCTTTTCTCCAATCACATGATCGATGAACCAGATCAGGTCATTGCCGTTGGTGTCAAGATAGTACAGAGATTCTTCATGGCTGGACTGGCCATGTCCATATACGTCGATCGCGTAAATATGCCAGTTCTTTGCAAGCTCCGGCAGAATGGTTCCGTAGTCCTCCCACTGTCCCATCTGTCCGTGGATCAGCAGAAGGGCAGGCTTATCGTTTGCAACTTCTCCATAGTTAATGACGCTGCCGGAGGGAAGTGTGACCTGTTTTTCTACGGCATTTACTTTTTTCAGTGCCCTTTTGGTGGAATCGTACCAGTGCAGATTCCGATAGAAATAGATTCCGATCAGCAGTGCGGCTGTCAGAAGAAGGACGATCAGCACGATCAGGATGATCTTCCAGATTTTATTCATAGTTTGAATCCTCATTTCTTTTGTTGTGGTTGATGATATTAGAATAGAAGATTTACGTTCGGTTTTCTACCAACCGCATTTAACAGGACTTTCCCCTTTTTGTAAAAAAGTAGTGACATCCTTATAAAATCCTTAGAATTTCTCCCTATGATAAAGAAAGATCAAGAGAAGGGAGAAATACAATGATCAAAAATATCATCGAGATCAAAGATCTCTGCAAGTCTTATAAAAAGCAGAAGGTTCTGAAAGAGATCAGCATGAACATACCGAAAAATCAGGTGTACGGACTGCTTGGCGCCAATGGAGCGGGAAAATCCACGCTGCTCAAGATGTTGAGCGGCCTGTCACGCCCGACTTCCGGCGAGATCATCTTTGAGGGGCACCCGTGGAGCCGGAGGGATCTGAAGGACATTGGCGCTCTGATCGAAACCCCGCCCATCTATGAAAATCTGACGGCGTGGGAAAATCTGAAGGTGAAAGCGCTGCTGCTCGGCGTGTCGGAGGAGCGGATGCAGGAGGTGCTGGAGATCGTCAATCTGACAGACACTGGAAGAAAGCGCGCTGGAGCGTTTTCACTGGGAATGAAGCAGCGGCTTGGGATCGCGCTTGCGCTTCTTGGAAATCCAAGGCTGCTGATACTGGACGAGCCGACAAACGGGCTGGATCCGCTGGGAATCCAGGAACTGCGGCATCTGATCCGGAGTTTTCCGGAGCAGGGGATCACAGTGATCGTCTCGAGCCATATCCTGAGTGAGATCCGGATGACGGCAGATCATATCGGGATCATTTCACATGGCAGGCTTGGCTATGAGGGCGCGGTGACAGCCGACGAAGATCTGGAGGAGCTTTTTATGAGGATCACGGTGGAAGAAAGGAGCGTGCGTTAGGATGAACTTTTTTAAGGCAGAGGCGTTAAAGTACCGGCATACGTTTTTTGTGCCGGCGGCAGCAGGCATGGCGCTTGCGGACATTCTGGCGGCGGCAGTCCTGACGGCGCAGTACTTTGCGATGGACAGTTATAACTGGTGGTATATGCTCCTGTATCCGGGGACGATCGTTATCTTCTGTGCGATGATAGGAGGCAAAGACCGCAGGCAGGACAACAGGACCATCTATTCGCTTCCCGTAAGACAGGGCAGGATCTGGGACGCTAAGATTCAGGTGGCAATGGCGGCGAGCGGTTTGTCAATGCTTGTAATGCTCTTTGGAATGATAGCGACGTCGGTTTTTCTGGAGTGGGGACTTGGTTACACCTTTATCTGTCCGCCGACCATCGGAATGCAGCTTGTGGCGGCAGGGGTGATCTGGCTGACTTCACTCTGGCAGATCCCACTCTGCCTGTGGATGTCGCAGAAGATCGGCGTGTTTGCCATGTTTCTTGTGCATATGATCCTTTACTCGGTCTTTTCCATTTTCCTGTCCCTGCGGAGCTTTTTCTGGGTGATCCCGGCGGGGATAACGCCGAGATTGATGTGCGTCGTCCTGAAGATCCTCCCCAATGGACTTCCTGCGGTAGATGGCAATGAAACGTTTGCCCCGGCGCTGCTGCAGGGCGGCTCGGTATTTTGGGGTATTCTTTCGAGTCTGGTGTGGTTTGCGCTTCTCTGGCTGTTGAGCAGAAGGAGCTTTGAAAGGCAGGTGCAGAAAAGATGAGAGAGGTGATCCGTTCTTTTTGTGCAGAGTTCTGGAAAATGAAGCGCTCGCGGATCTATCTGATCCATATATTCTGTCCTGTGATCGTATCCACGCTGGCGCTTCTGTATTTCTATGCCTCCAACTGGAGCGAGCAGGACAGGGCGCTTGCCTATGTGCAGGTTATCGGAATGTTTTTTCCGATGGTGGCCAGTATCGTCTGCGCGCAGAATGTCGAGCTGGAGGAAAAGGGGCATTTTCAGACGCTTCTGGGGGTCAATGCAGGGAAAAGCGGCACGTTTATAGCCAAGTGGCTGTCGCTGGAAGCGCTTGCACTGGCGGCTGTGCTTGGCGCGTTTGGGCTTTTCGGTGCAGGAGAGTGGATGCAGGGAGGAACGCCAGAGGTGCTTGCAAAATATCTGGCTTCCGGGCTGGTATTGTGGTGTGCAGGAATTCCGCTGTATCTGGAGCATTTGTTCCTTAATTTTAGGTTTTCCAAGGTTGTATCCATGGGAATCTCGATCGTGCAGTTTCTTCTGGCGGCGCTGTTTCTGACGGGACTTGGCGATGGAAGATGGCAGTGGTTTCCCTGTACGTGGAGCAGCCGCGGGACGATCATGTATCTGCTGTCGTGTGAGAGCGAAGCCGGGGCATTGCCGGGAGTAGCGCAGGAGACGGCGGTCTGTCTGTTGCTCGGACTGTTGATCTGTGCGATAATTATTGTATGGTTTCATTTTTATGAGGGAAGGGAATTCCATGATTAGGATTTTGGCAGTGGACGATGACAGCGAGATCCTGCTGTTGATGAAGAGAGCGCTGGAAAAAGAGGGCTACGAGGTAGATACCGTGGAAGATCCGGGGAGGCTTGATATGGATGCGCTCAACCGGTATCAGCTGATCCTTCTGGATGTGATGATGCCGGGGACGGACGGCTTTACCCTGTGCCGTCAGATTCGGGAACTGGTAGACTGCCCGATCCTGTTTGTCACGGCAAAGACGGAGGAGAAGGATCTGATGTACGGTCTGGGGATCGGGGGAGACGACTACATCGTGAAGCCCTTCGGGATCGGCGAGCTTAGAGCGAGAGTGGCGGCGCATCTGCGGCGGGAAAACAGAGAAAAGAGAAAGCTCCTGCGGATGGGAGAGCTGGCCTTTTCGCTGCAGGCAAAGCAGCTTCTTTATCAGGATCGGGAGCTTGCCCTGACAAAGAGCGAATACGCGATCTGTGAGTTCCTTGCGCTCAACCGGGGATGCGTTTTTTCCAAGGAACAGATCTATGAGCACGTGTTCGGCTATGACGGGGAGGCAGACAGCTCGGCGATCACGGAGCATGTCAAGAATATCCGCGCCAAGCTGCAAAAATGCGGGCAGACGCCGATCGAGACAGTATGGGGGATTGGATATCGATGGAAATAAAGAGAACAAAAAGACACAGCACAACACTGGCGGGACTGTTTACGCGTTATACAGTCCTTTTTTGCGTCAATGTGCTCTTAATCGTGCTCCTGCTGGGGACAGCCTTTGCGGGCGCGCTCTGGTCAGGGTTTTTGCTGCCTGCAAATTATGCAGAGCTGTGGCTTTCTTATTATGAAGAAGAGTATCGCATAGCCGGGACGATCACGGAGGAGATGATCCCGCCGGGCTGCACTTACGGCGTTTTTACAAAAGAAGGGGATATGCAGTATGGAACGTACTCTTCGGAGGAGGCCGGAAAAGTCTGGGCGGCATATGAGAACGGCGATACCGGCGCGGGGAAAGGGCGGTATTACCGTACCCTGAGGAGGGACGATGGCTCGGTGTGCATCGTCAGATATCCCGTCATGATGCGTTTCCGGGGAGAAAAGCTCAATGAAAGGATACCCGATGCAGAGCGTTTTATGACTTTGCTGGCAATCGGGATATTTGTTCTGTTTCTGGGAGCGAACGGCTTCTGGGTTTCCAGACGGTTTTCTGACGTCCTGCAAAAAAGACTGCTGCGGCTGAACGAAGCGACGGCGCAGATCGCAGCAAGTGATCTGGAGTTTGAAACCGAGCGGTCGGATATCCGGGAGATCGATGAGGTCATGGTCTCTCTGGACAAGATGAAACAGGCGCTGCGCAGCTCTTTGCAGGAACAATGGCTTCTGGAAAGCAGGAAGCGCGAGGAGATGGCGGCGATCGCCCACGACATCAAAACGCCGCTTACGGTCATTCGCGGAAACGCCGAGCTTCTGGCGGAAGAGTTTACCGCCGGGGAGGAAAAAGAGTGCGCGGAGCACATCCTCCGCAATGCGCGGCAGATCACATGTTATCTGGAGGACTTCCGGCAGATTCTGAGCGGAGCAGGGCAGCAGGAGGTGCGGGAGCGCATCACGGCGGCAGAGTTTAAAAAGGAACTGTGCGGGAAGGCCGGGGAACTGGCAGCCGCGGCAAAGTGTCCGGCGTCGTTTGAGACAGAAGAGGAGCTTACGGGGAGTATCGTGTGCAGCCGGGAATTGCTTTTGCGCGCCTGGGGCAATCTGCTTGCCAATGCTGTGGAGCATACGGATCCGGAGAAAGGGATCGTGATAAAGCTGGAAGAGCGCCGATACACAGAGGAAGAGCGGACTGTGCCGGAAAACGGGCAGGAGAGGAGCGAGCCGCCTGTGAGGAGAGAGCGCGCGAACCGGAAATACTGGATCGCGTTCGTATGCGATTACGGGTCGGGATTTTCGGCGAGGGATCTGCTCTACGCAGACCGGAAGTTTTACAGTGGAGATGAAAGCAGACATGACAGGAGTCATCAGGGACTTGGTCTCAGCATTGTGAAGCAGTTTGCGACTGATCTCGGTGGCAGTCTGGAGTACGGCAACCGGGAGGAGCGCGGCACCGTGGAGGGAGCCGTAGTGCGGATGGTGCTGCCCGCAGAGGAAGAGGAATGAACCGTGTGCGATACGGGGATTTGTAATCGACGGAGGTTTATGATATAACAGGTTTGAACGAGGGGAAAACTGGGGAGTAAGACGGATAAGCTGTAAAATCAGGATAAGGACAGGTGAGAGAGAATGCAGGTTTTGGAAGTGGTTTTCCCGGTGCTGGCAATGATCCTGCTCGGCATTATGTGCAGGCGGCTGCACTTTATCAGCCGGGAGGGGATCGACAATATCAAATTTCTGGTGACAAAGATCGTGCTCCCGGTGGCGATTTTTCATGCCCTTGGAACCGTGGAATACAGCGGCAGGACGCTTGTGCTGATCGCCATTATGTTTGTGATGCTGGTAGTTTCATTCGGGATCGGCTTTTTGCTGCGACCGCTGATGCCGGAGCCTTACAAAAAATATCTGCCGTTTATGGTCAGTGTCTACGAGGGCGGGATGATGGCGTACCCGCTGTTTGCCAATCTGTGCGGACAGGAAAATCTTTCGCAGATCGCACTGTTGGATATCGCGGGGCTGCTGTTCGGCTTCAGCGTTTACATGGGGCTGCTGGAACAGGTAGAAAATGGAAAGACGCAGATCACCGGCGGCGAACGGGCGAAGCTGCTTGTCCGGGATGCGCTGCACAATCCGGCGTTTATCGCAGCCGTGCTTGGAATTCTGGCTGGGTGCACCGGACTGCTAAAGCTGCTGATCGCATCGGGAGCCGGCAATGTATATCTGAAAACGGAGTCGATGATCACGGCGCCGCTTTCCTCGATCATCCTGCTGGTGGTAGGTTATGAGCTGGCGCCGGATATGAAGCTGATGGCTCCCTGTATCCGGACCATTCTGCTCCGGGCGGCCTTGCAGGCGGTCATGGCTTTTGGCGTGATCCTTGCAGCGAGAAGATTTGTCGGGACCGACACGGTGATGGAGGTTGCGATCCTGTCTTATATGTCTGCGCCGGCAACCTTCAGTATGCAGTCCTTTATCAAGGCGGAGGATGGAGGCCGGTATGCGGCGACGACCAACTCGCTGTACTGTCTGGTTTCGATCGCGGTATATGCCGTGCTGGCGGGAATTCTACGCTAGGCAGGCGGACAGAGCATTTGTCTTTGGGAGGAAAAGATGATTTCCATAGAGAAAGAAAAGGTTAAAAGCGTATTTCATGAGTATACCGATCACTATGATCTGACAGACGACAAGGTGCGGCTCAAGGTAGAGCACACCTACCGCGTGGCAGATCTGTGTGAGCGGATCGCGGCGTCGGAGAAAATGGCAGAGTATGAACAGAGACTTGCATGGCTGCTGGGGATGCTACATGATGTCGGGCGTTTTGAGCAGCTCCGGAGGTTTCATACGTTTGTGGATGCGCAGTCTGTGGATCACGCCGTGCTGGGAGCGGACATTCTGTTTCAGGAAGGCTGTATCAGAGATTATGTGCAGGAGGCGGATGAAGATACGCTGATCGAGACGGCGGTCCGCTGGCACAGCGCGTACCGTCTGCCGGAGGATCTGGACGAGCGGACGCGGCGGTTTGCCAACATCCTGCGGGATGCGGATAAGATCGATATTCTCAAGGTCAACGTGGATTTTCCACTGGAGGAGATCTACAATACCACCACGGAAAAGCTGCGGAACGATGAGATATCGGAGGAAGTATTGCAGAGTTTTTACGAGCACCACGCGGTACTGCGTTCTCTGAAGAAAACCTCGGTAGATCATGTGGCGGGGCATTGCTCCCTTGTATTTGAGCTGGTGTTCCCGGAAAGCCTCCGGATTGTCAAGGAGCAGGACTTTATCTGGAAGCTGCTCGCACACGAAACGGATAATCCCGTCACGCGAAGACAGTTTGCCGGGATGAAGGAGGAGCTGGAGCGGTTCTTGCAATAAAATTTAAAAAAATGCATATAAACCCTATTGACATACTAGGAATACCATGGTATAGTTCAACCATAAACAAAACAAACCCGCTTTTACAGAGCGGCAAAAGACAAGAGGAGAACGATCATGGGATATCATTTAACATCCTTTCAAAAAAATGTCATGTGCTGTAATCGAATGTCCGGCTCCCGGGCAGGAGAGATGATCAGACGATAGATTCGCAGATCAAGGTTCTGGTCAGTTGTTCGGGAGAAAACAAAGGGCGGATCCGTCCGCAGCCGAAATGAAGAAAGATAACAGACAACCAGAATAAAACAACACAGAGATAATGGAGGATATTACAATGAGCGATTACAGATTTGAAACTTTACAGTTACACGTAGGACAGGAAGAGCCGGATCCGGTTACCGATTCCAGAGCCGTACCGATTTACCAGACGACCTCTTATGTATTCAAGAATTCCGCACATGCGGCAGCAAGATTTGGACTTGCAGATGCAGGAAATATTTACGGACGTCTGACCAACTCCACACAGGACGTACTGGAAAAGAGAATTGCAGCTCTTGAAGGCGGTGTGGCAGCGCTGGCACTGGCATCCGGAGCAGCAGCGATCGACTACACGATCCAGGCGCTTGCAGGAGCAGGCGAGCACATCGTTGCACAGAAGACTATTTACGGCGGCAGCTACAACCTGCTGGCACATACACTTCCGAGATACGGTATCACGACAACCTTCGTGGATGCACACAATCTGGAAGAGCTGGAGGGAGCGATCCAGGATAACACAAAGGCTGTTTATCTGGAGACACTCGGCAATCCGAACAGCGATATTCCCGATATCGACGCGATCGCAGCGATCGCACATAAGCATGGACTTCCGTTAGTTATTGACAATACATTTGGAACGCCTTATCTGATCCGTCCGATCGAGCACGGCGCAGATATCGTAGTTCATTCCGCTACCAAGTTTATCGGTGGACACGGAACAACTCTGGGCGGTATCATCGTAGATTCCGGTAAATTCGACTGGAAGGCAAGCGGCAAGTACGCACCGATCGCAGAGCCGAACCCGAGCTACCATGGCGTGTCCTTTGTGGATGCTGTCGGTCCGGCAGCTTTCGTAACCTATATCCGTGCGATCCTTCTTCGTGATACCGGAGCAACGATTTCTCCGTTCAACGCGTTCCTGCTGTTACAGGGTGTGGAGACATTATCTCTCCGTCTGGACAGACATGCAGAGAACACCAAGAAGGTAGTAGAGTATCTGTCAAAGCATCCGCAGGTAGCACATGTGAACCATCCGTCCCTGCCGGATCATCCGGATCACGCGCTGTATGAGAAGTATTTCCCGAACGGCGGCGCAAGCATCTTCACCTTTGATATCAAGGGCGGTCAGGCAGAAGCGCACAAGTTTATCGACAACTTAAAGCTCTTCTCACTGCTTGCCAACGTGGCAGACGTCAAGAGTCTGGTGATCCATCCGGCGACAACGACACATTCTCAGCTTACCGAGGAAGAGTTGGAAGATCAGGGAATCAAGCAGAGCACGATCCGTCTCTCCATCGGTACAGAGCATATCGATGACATTATCGCAGATCTGGAGAGAGGATTTGCCGCATTAAAATAAGATCTGTCAGAGTATTTCTGAAATGACGCTTCGATAGTCCGCAAGGCGGTTTGCCTTGCGGACTTTTTTGATGAGTTTTTCGGGCTGCATCCGGTCACGCAGAAAAGGGGCGTGCGCCATATAAGCCCACAGCTCTTTCATGCGGTAGAGAACCGGCTGCTCGCCGGACATGAGTTCCACATACCCTGCCAGGATCTCGTCGTGAAAAGCGCGGAAGGTCTGTACCGATCCGGGGTTTGACGAGGAAGCACGCCCGGCGTCAGCAGAATCGGCAAAACTGCCGGAAAGTTCGGCAGAGCCGAGCTTCTGCGCCAGTGATGGATCGGCGATGATGCCGCGTCCGAGCATGACGGCGGCAGGAGCGGCTGACGACGCGGACAGTTCCTGCTCCAGGTTCGTGACCGCATCGGTGGAAAAGAGATCGCCGTTGTAGCACAGAGGGACAGAAAGAATGTCTGCCGCCTGTGCGAAGGCCTGCGGGTGGGTGCCGCCTTTATAGTATTCCTTCAGGAGTCTTGTGTGGATGATCAGCTCTTTCAGGGGATATTTTGCATAGATCCGGCAGAGCGGTTCCCATTCCTTCAGGGACTCTGTGCCGATGCGCGTCTTGATGGAGATGGCAAGCGGGCATTGTTCGAAGATCTCAGAAAGAAAGGCGTCCAGAAGATCAGGCACGGCAAGGAATCCCGCGCCGCGCTTCTTGGCAGTAACGGTGCCGGAAGGACAGCCGAGATTCAGATTCACTTCCCGGTAGCCGCGATCCTCTAACTGTCTTGCGATGGAGAGGAATACGTCCGCCTGGTTGGTCAGGATCTGTGGCACGACATACAGGTTGTCGTTGTTTTCCGGTGCGACGTCGTTCTTGTCCTTATAGTCCAGCTTCTTATTACAGAGAAACGGTGTGAAATATTTGTCAATGCCACCGTAATAGTGCTGTAAGGCGTTCCTATATACAAATGTGGTGATCCCTTCCATGGGCGCCAGGTATTTTTTCATAGTATCCTCATTTCTGCATATATCAAGTTATTTATCGGCATTCATTGCTATTCGTAGCTATTCATAACGCTATTTGCAAAGCCGTTGTCAGGCAGCTTTGCTTTGGCTCATGTGGTCGCTTCACTGCATGATTTTGACATTCTGTATTCATGCAGACATGAGCGGAAGTCAGATTATAGGGCTCTGGACAGCTACACATATTTTAACACAGACGCCCGGATTTGCATAACACAGACGCTCTGACTTTTTGAGGCGGCATTGTAGCGCGTGGGAAAATGTGCTAAAATCAAGTCGATGAGAAAGCAGTAGGCAAGGAGAGAGTAAAGGACAAGCATATGAAGGTTGTATTACAAAATCTCACGAAGCGATTCCCGAACCGTAACCGGAAGGGCGGCGAGGACGTCATCGCGGTAAATGATTTTAATTTTGAGATCCCGGATGGAAAACTGGTGGGACTGCTCGGACCGTCCGGCTGTGGAAAGAGCACCACTCTGTTTATGATATGTGGTCTGCAGGAGCCGACGGAGGGAAGGATCCTGTTCGGAGACGAGGATGTGACGGATCTGCCCCCGGAAAAGCGCGGCGTTGGCGTGGTATTCCAGAATTATGCGCTGTACCCGCACCTGACCGTCAAGCAGAATATCATCTTCCCCCTGCAAAATCTGAAAGGGGCGGAGAAGCTCACGAAGGAGCAGATGGATCAAAAGGCGCTTGAGGCGGCGAAGCTGGTACAGATCGAAGAATTGCTGGAGCGCAGACCGAGCGAACTGTCCGGCGGACAGCAGCAGCGTGTGGCGATCGCCAGAGCCATGGTGAAGATGCCGAGGGTGCTCCTGTTGGATGAGCCGTTGTCCAATCTGGATGCGAGACTGCGTCTGCAGACGCGGGAGGAGATCCGCAGGATCCAGCGCGAGACGGGCATTACGACCGTGTTCGTGACGCACGATCAGGAAGAGGCGATGAGCATTTCGGACGAGATCGTCGTTATGAAGGACGGAACGGTGCAGCAGATCGGAAAACCGCAGGATGTTTACGACGATCCGGTCAATCTGTTTGTGGCAAAATTTCTGGGAACGCCGCCGATCAACGTGTTCCGGGGCAGGGTGGAAAAGGAATGGCTCTGTATCGGAAACCAGCCGGTGCTGTATACCGGAAAAGTGGCCGATCAGGAGGTGACGGTCGGAATCCGTCCGGAGGGCTTCGTTCTGCAGGAGGACGGCCCGCTTGTCTGCAATCTGTCCGGCGTGGAAGTGATGGGGCGCGACATCAGCGTGGTCTCAACGCACCCGGACTGCGAGGCGAAAGCGATCCGCTCGATCATCAATGCGGAGAACCGTGTGGACACCTCGAAGGAGCAGGTACGTTTTGACCTGAAGCCGAACAAGGTGCTTCTGTTCTCGGAGGAGACGGAAGAGAGGATCTATTTTGAAAACAAGGACGGAAAGATGCCTGCAGGTACAAGCAATCCCCGGTCAGGGGAGGGCAGTCATGAATAAGGTAACTTCCTATGATGAATATATGCACGCGCTGGACGGGCGGGGCGATGTGATCGTGTTCCGCGGACAGGCGCGAAGCGATTTTGTGCTGATCCCGTCGGGGTTGCGAGGGGATCATATCCACACGGCGGATGCGCAGATGTTCCGTTTCGTGGATGAGATGAAGCGTCTGTTTGATTTTGACGAGCTGACCTGTATCGAGATCGCGCAGCACTTTGCGCTTCCCACGCGGATGCTGGATTTTTCCTACTCCTTCGATGTGGCGCTGTTTTTTGCGTGCCATGACGCCAAGGGGCGCTATGTGGACTGTGACGGAAAGGTCTTTATCTTCAATAAGAGCCGCTATGAAAAGATGCTGAAGGAGCGGGGGAAGCTGTCCAGCCAGGTGATCCGCAACAACCAGTTTCTCTATGAATGGCTGCAGAAGTATATCGATAAGGAATCGACCATGATGGGCGATAAGGGCGTAGATATGCCGATCTTTATCGACGCGACGCAGCAGTTTGACCGTCTGTATATGCAGAAGGGGCTCTTCCTTCTCTGGGGAAGGGACGAGTGCTCCTTCGAGAAGATCATGGAAAACGAGGAACTGGACATCCGCCGGTTCATCGATACGATCGTGATCGCTTCGGAGGCAAAGCCGGGGATCCTGCAGGCGCTTTCGGATAAGCATATCAGCGAGGATACGCTGTATATGAATGTCAGCCGGATCAAATCGCTGGTCAACACGATCAAGTATGGAGATAAAGTCTGAAAGACGCACCGGGACTTCCAGGGGAAGCTGTCCGGACATGGAGGTAACAATGAAAAACAGGCAAAGCAAGGGCTGGCTGTATCTGCTGCCGGCGATATTGTTTCTCGGTTTCTTTATGGTATATCCGCTGATCGATGTGTTTGTGTACTCTTTCGAGGAGGGGTACAACTTCGCATCGCAGACTTATTTTGATGTGGGAATGTACAACTTCTCCTATGTGCTGCATGATCCGTATTTCCTGCAGGCATTGAAGAATACATTCCTGATGGTCATTATCACCGTGCCGCTTTCTACGGGCGTCGCGCTGTTGATCTCCGTGGGACTCAGCTCGATCAAGCCTCTGCGGAAGCTGTTTCAGACCGTCTATTTTCTGCCCTATGTAACCAACACACTCGCGGTTGGTCTGGTTTTTATGGTGCTTTTTAAGAAAACCGCATACACAGACGGCATGGTCAATCTGCTGCTCGCCTGGTTCGGGGCGGGGCCGGTCGATTTCATTGACGGGCCATACTGGGCGAAGATGCTTGTCATGTGTCTGTATATCATCTGGATCGTCATGCCGTTTAAGATCCTGCTGCTGACCAGCGCACTGGCGTCGGTGGATCAGAGCTACTACAATGCGGCGAGAGTGGATGGTACTTCTGCATTTCGTATTTTCAGGAAGATCACGCTTCCTATGATTTCCCCTACTATTTTTTATCTTGTCATCACAGGCTTTATCGGCGCGTTCAAGGAATACAGCGACGCGGTCGCTCTGTTTGGCACGGATCTGAACGCTGCGGAGATGAATACGATCGTCGGATATGTCTATGATATGCTTTACGGAGACAGCGGCGGCTATCCGTCCTACGCGTCTGCGGCGGCTATCCTTCTGTTTGTGATCGTGCTGACGATCACCTGTATCAACCTGCTGGTGAGCCGGAAACACGTGCACTATTAAAAAGCGGAAATCGTAAGACTATATACACATGACCAGAAAAGAGGATGAAGATGTCTAGCACAGCCAGTCATATGAAAAAGAATAACAAGACGCAGCCCGGCGAACGGGCAAAAAAGACCGTGACCTATGTACTGCTCGCGCTCTGGGCGCTGATCGTGCTGTTTCCGTTCTATTGGATGATCCTGACCTCGGTGAAGAGCTACAGCCAGTACAATGCGGAGCGGAAGCCTGCGCTCTTTACGCTTTCGCCTACCTTGCAGAACTATGTGGACGCCTTTGCGGCGGTGCCTCTTGGAAAATACCTGTTCAACACGCTGGTGTTCACGCTGGCGACAACGGCGATCATGATGGTGGTGATCACGCTGGCTGCATACGCGTTCGCCAGACTGGAGTTCAGGGGAAGAAATCTGGTATTTACCCTGTTCCTTTCCCTGATGATGATACCGAATGAGCTGGTCATCATCACGAACTATGCGACGGTCACGAACCTGGGACTGCGCAACACGTTCACCGGTCTGATCCTGCCGTCCGTCACCTCGGTATTCTATATCTATCTGCTGAAAGAAAATTTCGCGCAGGTGCCGGATTCGCTGTACTATGCGGCGAAGGTGGACGGAACCTCGGATCTGAAATATCTGGCGAAGGTGATGATGCCGATCTGCCGGCCGACGCTGATAACGATCGCGATCCTGAAGATCATCGAGTGCTGGAATTCCTATGTATGGCCGCGTCTTGTGACGGACGATGAAAATTACTATCTGGTGTCGAACGGGATCCAGGAGATCCGGGAAAACGGCTTCGGAAGGGAAAATATACCGGCGATGATGGCGGCGGTGGTCGTGATATCCGTGCCGCTGATCGTCCTGTTTCTGCTGTTTCGGGATAAGATCATGGAAGGTGTGTCAAGAGGAGGAACGAAGGGCTGATGCGAAAATACGGTTGGGACGGCGGCAGCCTGCGGCGGCAGGCGCAAAGCTGCATAGACGGATACAAAAAGAAAGCAGGACTAGCCGCGGCAATGCTGCTGGCAGGGTGTACGGCGCTTACCGGGTGCCATGGAGCGAAGGGAACGGAGGAGTTTGCCGTCCCGGATACATTTGATGAGTCGAGGGACTACGAGATCACTTTCTGGGCCAAGAACGATACCAACAAGACGCAGACGGCGATCTATGAGCAGACGATCCGTGGCTTTGAAGAGGTATACCCGAATATCCATGTGAACCTGCGGCTGTACACGAATTACGGGGATATCTACAACGACGTCATCACCAATATCGCGACGGACACGACGCCGAATGTCTGCATCACCTACCCGGATCACATTGCGACCTATCTGACCGGCAATCATGTGGTGGTCCCGTTGGACGATCTGTTTGCGGACGAAAGCTACGGTCTTGGCGGCAGCCAGGTGCGGTATGAGGGGGTGCGAAAAGAGGAAATTATTCCGCAGTTCTTGGAGGAGGGGATGATCGGGGATCACTATTATGCGATTCCCTATATGCGCTCCACAGAGGCGTGTTATGTAAACAAGACATATGTGGAAAAGCTTGGCTATACGCTTCCGGAGACTCTGACCTGGGATTTTGTATGGGAAGTGTCGGAGAAGGCGATGGAGAAGAACGCCGACGGCAATTTTGCGGTGAACGGTCAGGAGGTGCTGATCCCGTTTATCTATAAATCGACAGACAATATGATGATCCAGATGCTCCGTCAGAAGGGCGCAGGGTATTCGGACGATCAGGGAAATATCCTTCTGTTCAATGATACGACCAGAGAGCTTTTGCACACGATCGGGGAGCACGCGGGGAGCAGGGCGTTTTCCACCTTCAAGATCTCCAGCTATCCGGCGAACTTCCTGAACGCGGGACAGTGTATCTTCGCCGTGGATTCGACGGCGGGGGCGACGTGGATGGGAACGGATGCGCCGCTTTCCGACATCAGCGAGGACAAGCTGGTGGACTTTGAGACGGAGGTCATGATGGTGCCGCAGTTTGATCCGGAGCACCCGCAGATGATCTCGCAGGGGCCTTCCGTCTGCCTTTTTAATAAGAAAGATCCGCAGGAGGTGCTCGCGTCCTGGCTGTTTGCGCAGTATCTGCTCACGGACGGGGTGCAGACGGCGTATGCGGAGACGGAAGGGTATATCCCTGTCACCTCCAAGGCGCAGGAATCTGACCAGTATCAGGATTATCTGGCAAGGTGCGGGGAGGATGACCGGGAGCATTACGAGGTGAAAATCAAGGCGTCGGAGCTGATGCTGGATCATATCGGAGATACTTTTGTGACGCCGGTGTTCAACGGATCGGCTTCGCTGAGAGACGCGGCGGGGCAGCTTATCGAGAATGTGGTCAAGTCGGAGCGCCGGAAGGAAACGGTTGACGACGCCTACATCGACGCGCTCTATCAGGACGTCACGGCGCTGTACCGTCTGGGACAGGGCGGCACGTCGGCGGGCGGCAAGCAGGATCTCGGACCGCTTCCGGGGACGGCGGTAGCGCTGCTCGTAACGCTTGCCGTGGTGTGGGCGGGCATCCTGATCTATGTCCTGTGGGATGCAAAAAACAGAAAAAGATAAAAAAACATTGATTTATTTGGAATTTGTGAGTACAATTACTACGAAGTTTTATAACAGCTTTACAATCTTTATGAGGAGAAGATGAAAGGAGCAGTAGTATTATGAAAAAGTTTATCGCAGTTCTTTTGACAGGTGCAATGACCTTCTCACTTGCCGCATGTGGATCCACTGAGGAGAAGACGGCTGAGACAGAGACGGTTGCAGCAGACACTGTGGAGGCGGACGCTGAGACAGCAGAGGCAGAAACCACAGAGACAGAGGACGAAGCAGAGCAGGAGACAGTTGCCGCTGAGGAGACTGAGACAGAAGAGGCAGTAGCAGGAGAGAAGTCTGAGGGCGTTATGACCTATGACGAGTATGTTGCAGCAGAGCTTGAGACAGAGGTTGTAGTAGAGACTTATGTTCAGGCAAAGCAGTCCTGGTGGGAAGAGGACGGTCAGGGTAAGGCAACCTTCTATACACAGGATGAGGACGGAGCTTACTTCATTTACAATATGCCTTGTACACAGGAAGAGTACGACAAGCTCACACAGGGTACAAAGATCAAAGTGACCGGATACAAATCCGAGTGGTCAGGCGAGATTGAGATCATCGACGCAACTTATGAGATCGAGGATGGCAGCTACATTGCAGAAGCGCTCGACGTAACAGACAAGCTCGGCAGCGACGATCTGATCAACTATCAGAATCAGTTTGTAGCATTTAAGGATATGACAGTAGAAGATGCAGGCGACGGCGCAGCTTATCTGTACAACTGGGATGGCTCCGGTTCCGACGGAGACGACCTGTACTTCAACGTTTCCAGCAACGGACAGACCTATACCTTCACAGTAGAGTCTTATCTTTGCGACGCAACATCCGATGTATACAATGCAGTAAAGAACCTGAAAGTCGGCGATACCGTAGATATGGAAGGTTTCCTGTACTGGTATGAGGGAGTAAACCCGCACATCACATCTGTTACAGTTAAATAAGGACGCTTGAAAAAAGCGATAAGTGTTAAAGGAAGGCCTTGATGATTCAGGGCCTTTTGCATTAAAATTCAGGTATATGTTTTATCGGAAAAAAGGGTATAGAAAACAAAAGGCAGGGAGAGGGAGGATACCAATGAATTTCTTAGAGGAGAGAATCTTAAAGGACGGCATTGTAAAGGAAGGAAATGTGCTCAAGGTCGACAGCTTTTTGAACCACCAGATGGACATCGCACTTTTTGAGGAGATGGGAAAAGAGTGGAAAAAGCGTTTCGCGGACAAGACGATCAATAAGATCGTTACGATAGAGGCATCCGGCATCGGCATTGCCTGCATCGCCGCACAGCATTTCGGCGTTCCGGTGGTTTTTGCAAAGAAGCATCAGAGCGTCAACATCGACGGGGATATGTATGTGGCGGAGGTGGAATCCTTCACGCACAAGTGCAAGAATCAGGTGATCGTGTCTAAGAAGTTCTTAGGACCGGAGGATCATGTGCTGATCATTGACGACTTCCTCGCAAACGGCTGCGCCCTGCAGGGACTGATCTCGATCGTCAACCAGTCGGGCGGTCAGGTGGAAGGAATCGGTATCGCCGTGGAAAAGGGCTTCCAGACCGGCGGACAGATCATCCGCAACCTGGGTTATCAGTTAGAGTCCCTTGCAATCGTAGAGTCGATGGATCCCGCAACCGGCACGGTGCGGTTTCGCGAGGAGTAAAAAGGACGCATTGTTATAATTTAGCAAATTGTATGTATATTTATACTTTTAACTTGCCGGAATATGTGATAAAATAGCTACCGGTAAGAAACAGAACGGAATGGTTATACACAAACCCATACAAATGCACAGGCTTTTGAAAGGAAAATGAGGAATGAACTGGTTTAGCGAATGGACGGCGAATTTTGCGGATACCTTTTATAAATGTTTTATTAAAGAAGACCGGTACAAGCTGCTTTTGAGCGGTATCGGGGTGACGATCAAGGTGTCGCTTCTGGCGATCGTGCTGGGTATCCTGATCGGTATGCTGATCGCGATGTGCAATCTTTCGAAGAAAAAGCTCCCTCGTTTTCTGGGAGGTCTGTATACTGATATTATCCGTGGAACCCCTTCGGTTACACAGCTTATGATCATCTATTTCGTCATCTTTGCTTCGGTGAACCTGGATAAATGGATCATTGCCGCGATCGCGTTTGGTATCAATTCCGGCGCGTATGTGTCGGAGATCATCCGCGCGGGTATCCTTTCCATCGACAAGGGACAGACAGAGGCAGGAAGATCGCTAGGACTGAGTGCATTCCAGACGATGACGAGGATCGTGATCCCGCAGGCGGTCAAGAATATCTTCCCGGCGCTGTGCAACGAGTTTATCGTGCTCATCAAGGAGACGGCGATCGTCGGCTACGTGGGACTGATGGACATCCAGAAGGCGGGCGACTTCATCAAGAGCGCGACCTTTATCGCATTTGCACCGCTGATCGGAACGGCAGTGATCTACTATGTACTTATTAAGATACTCACGCTGCTGCTCGGCAGGATCGAGTACCGTCTCAGAAAGTCGGATGCGAGATAGAAAACCTTCAATTTGCGAAGCGCGGACCGCGCAGGAATGGGGATTGCACAATGATCAAAGTAAAAAATCTGCATAAAAAATTTGGTGATTTATCCGTGCTAAACGGAATTGACGAGCATGTCAGCCAGGGAGAGGTCGTCGTAGTGATCGGACCGTCCGGTTCCGGTAAGAGCACCTTTCTGCGGTGTCTGAACCTGCTCGAGGAAGTGACAGACGGAGAGATCTATGTGGACGATGAGCTGATCACCGATCCAAAGATCGATGTGAACCGCGTCAGACAGAAGATGGGAATGGTTTTCCAACAGTTCAATCTTTTCCCGCATCTGACGATCATGGACAATATCACGCTCGCGCCGGTACTGCTCAAGAAGATGACAAAGGAACAGGCGGTGGCGCGCGGCAGGGAGCTGCTCAAGCGGGTAAACCTGGAGGAGAAGGCAGATGCCTATCCGGCACAGCTTTCCGGAGGACAGAAGCAGCGTGTAGCGATCGCGAGAGCGCTTGCGATGGACCCGGAGATCATGCTTTTTGACGAGCCGACCTCGGCACTGGATCCGGAGATGGTAGGAGAGGTTCTGGATGTTATGAAGGATCTTGCCAAGTCCGGTATGACGATGGTGATCGTGACACATGAGATGGGATTCGCGAGAGAGGTCGCATCGAGGGTGCTGTTCATCGACCAGGGAATCGTCATGGAGAGCGGTACGCCGGAGGAAGTGTTCGGCAATCCGCAGAATGAAAGAACCAAAAACTTCCTGAGCAAGGTGCTGTAAAGGAGCACCTGCGGTCTGATAAGACCGGACAGGAAGGATCAGATTGATTTTCGACCGGAGATTTTCCACTTTTCATAAGCGGGGAGCTGCGGATGAAAATAGAGTTAAGAAACAGGAGGAGAATATTATGAAAAAAAAGGTATTGGCAATGGTACTTGCCACAGTAATGACTGCAGGCGTACTGGCAGGCTGCGGCAGCACAGCAGATACGGCAGCAGAGACAGCCGTAGAGGAAACTGCAACTGAGGAACTGGAAGCAACAGCAGAGGAAGAGACAGAGGTCGCTGACGAGGCTGCTGCAGAGGCAGAGGATGCCGCAACAGAGGAGACAACTGACGAGGCAGCGCTGGAGACTGTAAAGGACGGCGTGATCACCTTCGCTACGAATCCGGAGTTCCCTCCGTTTGAGTTCATCACAGCAAACGGTGTGATCGATGAGTTCGATGGTATCGATATGGCTATCGCAAAGCAGATCGCTGAGCAGAATGGTATGGAAGCTGCAATGGAGAGCATGGAGTTCGACTCTCTTCTGGTAGCGCTTCAGAACGGACAGATCGACGCAGTTATCGCAGGTATGACCGTGACCGATGAAAGAAAAGAGGCAGTAGACTTCTCTACTCCTTACTACACAGCAACCCAGGTTATGATCGTGAGAGACGATTCTGATATCGCAACAGCAGCAGATATGGCAGACAAGAAGATCTGCGTAGTACAGGGTTATACCGGTGAGGTCTGCGTAAAGGATATGGGATATGATTACGAGGCATTCAAGAAGGGAACCGAGGCAGTTATGGAGCTTGCAAACGGCAAGTGTGATGTAGTCGTTATCGATTCCGCAACCGCTCAGAAGTATGTAGGCGACAACGAAGGTCTGAAGATCGTAGAGGATCCTTCCGCATTTGCTTCCGAAGAGTATGCGATCGCTGTAAAGAAAGGCAACACTGCTCTTCTTGACAAGATCAACACAGCTATCGAGGCAATGCTTGCAGACGGAACCATCTCCGATCTCGCAGTACAGTATACCGAGTCTGACGCAGAGTAATCCTGCATAAGCGCAGGAACAGGTTATCAGACAGATAATTTGATCCAGGATCCCCGGTGGAAACGCCGGGGATTTGTTGTGTTTAAAGGGAAGTGTATCTGATCCGGCAGTTTACTTTATATAAAAATTCACTTGGCTAAAACCTACAAATTTTACTTAGCTAATTTGTAGGTTTTTTTAATATAAAAAATTAGCTTGATCTAGTATAATGAATAGCAGAAAAGAGATTTACGGTTTAATTTGGAGGTCAATATGGCAAAAGCAGTAAGACTGGCAGATATTGCAGAAAAGGTCGGCGTAAGCACGGTGACGGTGTCCAAAGCACTGACAGGACAAAAGGGTGTCAGTGAAGAGATGCGCCGTAGGATCACGCAGCTGGCAGACGAGATGGGGTATGTGCCGGCGGCAAAGACGAAGAAGAGCACGGCACGCAAGAGCTATAATATCGGACTGCTGATCGAAGAGAGCTATCTGGACAAATACGATTCCTTCTACTGGCAGATGTACCAGCAGGTGGCGACCAGAGCCATGGAGTGGGGGTGCTTTACCCTCATGGAGGTGGTAGGAAGGCAGATGGCGGGCGAACTGGAGCTGCCGAAGCTGATCCGCGAGCAGAAGGTGGACGGGATCATCGTGCTCGGCAAGATGACGGACGATTTCCTTTCTTATATCAGGCAGAATACAACGGCGCCGCTTGTCTATATGGACTTCACGGATGAGGAGCTTGAGGCGGATGCGGTCGTATCGGACAGCTTCTACGGGGCGTACCAGCTTGCCAACTATCTGATCGGGATGGGGCACCGGAAGATCGCCTATGTGGGAACGCTGCTGGCGACGACCTCCATCACGGACCGGTATCTGGGTTACACCAAGTCGCTGATGGAGCACGGGATCCCGATCCGCAGCGAGTGGCAGATCAACGACCGGGATCTGACCAGCGGCTATATTGATGAGGAGAATCTGCTGCAGCTTCCGGAGGAGATGCCGACCGCATTTATGTGCAACTGCGATCTGACGGCGGGAAAGCTGATCAACAAGCTCAGCCGGATGGGGTACCGCGTGCCGGAGGATATTTCGGTGGTCGGCTATGACGATTACATATACCCGGGCATCTGCGAGGTGGGGATCACGACCTACGAGGTCGATCTGGCGGAGATGGCGCGGTGCGCGGTGGGCGTCCTTCTGGAAAAGATGTCGGGCAGAGGACAAAATCATGGAATTCATATCGTGGAAGGACATCTGGTCATCAAGGACAGCGTGCGCAGAATAGAAGCCTAGATCTTGAATATTGGTTAATAAAAGATAATTATACTTAAAAAATGAAAGTGGCAGATAAACCCAAATGAGATGGCTTATCTGCCATTTTGCACAAAAACATAAGAACAAAATCGTTATAATATACCAAAGTGACAATAAAATCGGTAAATACATTGAATTAATTGCATGATTAACTTATAATTAAGTTAATAAATAAGGTTTAAAAGAATAAAATTAGCAGAATAACTATTAAGTAACAAATTAAGATGCACACAAAACTAATTTAGCCATTGTGAGAGGACCGGGAAAAAGACCGGATGCAGGATAGAGGGACTTTATGAGAGGTGGAAAAGGGAAAATCCGTCTGCTGGCGGCGCTGATGCTGGCGGGGAGCCTGACCGGCTGTGCACAAAAGACGGAGGAATCGGAGTTGGCAAAAGAAGAACTGCAGAGCTTTAAGCCGGAGATCGTGGCAAGCTGCGAGGCGGAGGACGCCGCGCTGGTCGGAAAGGTACATACAGATGCGACGAGAACCGGTTACAGCGGCGAAGGATACGCGACAGGCTTTGAGCAGGACGGCGACGCGTGCGTGTTTACCGTCGCTTCTCCAAAGGATGGGTTCTACGATCTGGATTTTTATACGGCAAGTACAGATTATAAAGAGAATTACGTGTATCTCGATGGAGAGTCGCTGGGGACGGTTGTGACGGAGGCGGGAGATTTCGCAAAGTCCACCGTAAGCAGAGTGTATCTGACCGAGGGCGGGCATGAGATACGACTTGAAAAGTATTGGGGGTGGATCGATCTGGATAAATTAGAGGTGGCAACGGCGCAGCCGATCGATCCTTCGATCTATGAGGCGTCCGCCGTGCTTGCAAATCCGAATGCGGACGAGGCGACAAAGCGTCTGATGAGTTATCTCTGTGACAACTATGGAACGAAGATCCTGTCGGGACAGTATTGCGACACCGGCGAGTTTGGCAAGGAATTTCAGGTGATCAAAAAGGCTACGGACAAAACGCCGGCGGTTCTTGGACTTGATTTTATGGAATATACGCCGTCACGGGTGGAAAACGGAAGCGTTGGACATTCGACCGACCTGGCGATGCAGTTCTGGAAGGACGGCGGGATCGTCACCTTCTGCTGGCACTGGAACGCACCGTCAAAATATCTGACGGGACAGTGGTACAGCGGATTCTATACGGAATCGACAAATATCGATCTGGCGAAGATCATGAACGGCGAGGACCAGGAAGGCTACGATCTTCTGATGAAGGACATTGACGCGATCGCAAGCCAGCTAAAGATCCTGCAGGAAGCGGGCGTTCCGGTTCTTTGGAGACCGCTCCATGAGGCGAGCGGCGGCTGGTTCTGGTGGGGAGCTTCCGGAGCGGACGCCTACAAGAAGCTGTACATCCTGCTCTATGACAAAATGACGAACGAATACGGACTGAACAACCTGATCTGGGTATGGAACGGGCAGGACGCCGACTGGTATCCGGGAGACGAATATGTGGATATCATCGGAGAAGATATTTATCCGGGAGAGCGCGTGTATACGTCGCAGGTCAACAAATACCTGGAGGCGGTGCATTACACAGAGGCGCATAAGATGGTAGTGCTTTCGGAGAACGGCTGTGTCTTCGATCCGGATCTGGCGATCCGGGACGGAGCGATGTGGGGCTTCTGGTGTACCTGGAACGGCGAGTTCGTGGCGAAGGATATCGCGATCTATACCTATAGCGACCAGTACACAGAGGAAGAAAAGCTGAAACAGTTCTATGACAACGAAGCGGTCATTACTCTTGACGAGGTACCGGATCTGAAAAGCTATCCGATACGGGAAGAGCTGACGAAGTAGGAAAGGTTGTGACCGGATAATTATGATCAGAAAGTTTTTTTTCTACGATGGAAAATTTTTTGGAGCGCTGACGAAGGTGGGAGAGATCATCATAGCCAATATCCTGTTTTTGGTATGCTGTCTGCCGGTCGTCACGGCGGCGTCCTCCCTCACTTCCTTTTACTATGTGACGGTGAAATGCGTGAGGAAGGATCGGGGGACTCTCATCCTGGAGTTTTTCGGTTCGATGAAGCGGACGCTGGGAAAGGGCGCGGCGCTGACGGTGCTGCTGCTGTCGTGGGTGGCGGCGCTCATCTTTGGCAGAAGCCTTGCGGTGCAGGCGGCGGGGGAAACACTCAATTTTCCGGTGCTGCTGTACGATGTGCTTCTCGGCGTCACGGCGGCGACGGCGATCTATCTGTTCCCGGTGTTGTCGAGATTTGAGATGAGACTGCCGCAGATGGTGAAGCTGTCCTTTGTGATGTGCCTGCGCTATTTACCCTATACGCTGCTGATAGCGGCGGGAACGGCGCTTGTGGGATGGCTGCTCTTTTATAAACTGCCGATGGCGTGCACGCTGGTGCTGCCGGGCGCGTGGTGTCTGGCGATCACCTTTCTGATGGAGAAGGCGCTGCATCACTATATGCCGAAGCCTGAGGAAGGCGAGGAACAATGGTACGACGAGACGTAAGGATTGGAAATAAAGCGTGGAGAGAAGGCGCAGAAAGAGGTAAGAGATGAGACATACGGAGAGAGGGAAAAAAGTGATATCCACCATTCTGGCTGCAGGAATGGTCATTACGACACTTTATTCATCGGGCATCGATTCCCGTGCCATGACAAATCTGAGTATGGATGACTATGACGACGTTGTGAGCACGTATTCCATCGACGATTCCGTTCCGGGCTATAAGGAATATGTTGCGGGCCATGATGCAAAGTATCCGGATGCGGAGATCCGGGTGGGCGCAGACGCGTTGGTACGGTATGACGAGAGCGACGCGCAGGCAGAGCCGGTCATTTACACAGACTACGAGGGGATGCTGGGCGACAGCATATACACCAGCGAAAATTCACTGGCTGAGTTTGAGTTCGAGGTGGCAGAGGAAGGCTTTTACAACCTGTCTCTGGAATATTATCCGATCGCCGGCAAGAATTCAGATATCGAAAGAGGAATTTTTGTGGACGGAGAGCTTCCCTACAGCGAGATGGCGGCGATCGATTTCTACCGGATCTGGCAGTACGACGTAGAGCGGGGAGACATCGTGAACGGTTCTGCGAGCTATCTCTGGGAAAAGGATAACCAGGGCAACGATAACAAACCGGGCATGATCGAGGTTCCGGAGTGGGTGACAGCCTACACGTACGACAGCGAGGGCTACATCACCGCACCGCTTTCCATCTATCTGACAAAGGGAACCCATACGATCAGCTTTCTTTCCCTGCGTGAGCCGATGCTGATCCACGAGCTGATCCTTGGCAACGCGGAGGAGGCAAAGAGCTACGAGCAGGTCAAGGCAGACTGGGACGCAGCCGGAGCGAAGGCAACGAGCGGAAAAGTCATCACCATCGAAGGAGAGAACGCAGCGAGAACCTCTTCCCAGATGCTTTATCCGATCCAGGATCAGTCCTCCCCGTCCGTTTCACCGGCAAGCGCCAAGGAGCTGCTGAACAACACGATCGGCGGAAATTCCTGGAGACTGGTCGGACAGTGGATCGAGTGGGAATTCGACACGCCGGAAAGCGGGTATTACAACATATCGTTGTATGACTGTCAGAACTTTGTGCGAGGGATCTATGTATCGAGACGAATCTCCATCGACGGGCAGGTGCCTTTTAAGGAGATGGAGGCCTACGGATTCCACTATGAGCAGAGCTGGAGGGAGGATGTGCTTTCGGACGATGCCGGAACGCCGTATTCCTTCTATCTAGAGGAGGGACATCACACCATCCGCATGGAAGTGGTGCTGGGTGATTTCTCCGATATCATCAGTGAAGTACAGGACTGCGTACAGCAGCTTAACAGCATCTACCGGGAGGTTATCAAGATCACCGGTGTTTCGCCGGATACCTACCGCGATTATCAGCTTGCCGCTTCCCTGCCGGGACTGAACGGAGAGCTTACACAGGTAAGGGATCAGCTCACGGCAGCCATCGAGTCGATGGAGGCGCTGGCAGGAAGCAATTCCGATAAGCTGACGGTGCTCCTTACCATGAGAGATCAGCTGGATGATCTGATCGAGGACGAAGAATACTTCGTGAGGGTCATCGGTTCCTATAAGATCAACGTGCGTGCCTGCGGTAACTGGGTGAGTACGATCACCAGTCAGCCGCTTGCGATCGACCGCATCAATATCACTTCTGCGGATACGCCCGCAATCTATGAGAACACATCGTTCTTCAGCAAGGCGGCTTATGAATGCCGGCGACTGATCTACTCCTTTATTATCGATTACAACCAGATCGGTAATGTGGCGGAGGACGAGGACGATAACGCGACGCTGACGCTTTGGATCGGCTCCGGAAGGGATCAGGCGAACGTTATCAAGTCGATGATCGACGAGACATTCACGAACACCTACGGGATCAACGTCAACGTACAGCTTGTCGATATGAACACTCTGCTCCGTGCCGAGCTGGCGGGAGAAGGACCGGATGTGGCGATCCAGGTTGCCAACACGAACGGTATTGCCGGAGCGGTCCTGAATACAGGAAATGACACGCCTGTCAACTATGGTGTCCGCAACGCAGTGCTGGATCTGAGTCAGTTTGAGGATCTGGACGAAGTGATGGGACGCTTCTCCGGCGCGGCGATGGTGCCATTCCAGTTTGACGGCGCCACCTATGGTCTGCCGGAGACGACGACCTTCCCGGTCATGTTCTACCGGAAAGATATTCTGGCAGAGCTGGGACTGGAAGTTCCGGAGACCTGGGACGATGTGAAGGTAGCGATGGCGGTGCTTGCCAAGAACCAGATGGAATTTGGTATGCTGCCGAGTGAACAGATCTACGCGATGCTGCTGTACCAGAACGGCGGCGGGTATTATAACGAAGACGGTTCCAGATCCAGTCTGGATTCCGACATCGCAGTAAACACCTTTAAGGAATACTGTGAATTTTATACAGATTATAAGCTGGATAAGGAGACGAGCGTGGAAGAACGTTTCCGAACCGGTGAGTGTCCGATCGTGATCGCGGATTACACGGTGTACAACAACCTGGTCGTATCCGCACCGGATATCGCGGGACTGTGGAGCTTCGCTCCGGTTCCGGGAACCGTTCAGGAGGATGGGACGATAGACCACAGCACAGGATGCACCGGTCTGGCAAGCATCATCATGGCAGACACGAAGTACCCGCAGGAGTGCTGGGAATTCCTGAAATGGTGGACGTCAGCAGATGTGCAGGTAAGCTACGGACGGGAGATGGAATCGCTGATGGGCTCCGCAGCCCGTGTACCTACGGCAAACCTGGAAGCCTTTTCCAATATGCCGTGGCCGGTGGACGACTACGAAGCGCTGGATGAAGCTTTCCAGTGGGTCAAGGGAATCCCGCAGGTTCCCGGAGGATATTATTCCTGGCGTAACATCAACAACGCATTCTACACAGTGACAACAGAGACAGACACCGCGTCCCCGAGAGAGGAATTGATGGATAAGGTAATCTACATCAACGCGGAGATCGACTATAAACGGCAGGAACTTGGACTGCCGATCGCACAGGACTAGAAAGGAGGTCAGATATGAGCGGAAAGAGCAAAACAGTAGAGCCGTCTACAGAACTTTTGGAAATCAACAAAAAGCAGAGAAAGCTCAGCTATCAGATCGCGAGAAACCGATCCATCTATTTGATGCTGGCGCCGTACTTCATTCTGTTTTTCCTGTTTACGGTACTTCCGGTGCTGGTTTCCATCGGACTGAGCTTTACTTATTTCAATATGCTGGAAATGCCGACCTTTATCGGCTGGCAGAATTATGTGAAACTGTTTCTGGAGGATGATATTTTCCTGATCTCCCTGAAAAACACGCTGATCTTCGCGGTGGTTACAGGACCGGTCAGCTACATCCTGTGTCTTTTGTTCGCATGGATCATCAATGAGTTTTCCGGAAAGTTCCGTGCATTCCTGACGCTGATCTTCTATGCGCCGAGTATTTGTGGAAACGCCTACATGGTATGGAACCTGATCCTTACCGGCGACCGTTACGGTTATCTGAACGGTATCCTGATCAAGCTGGGACTGCTCGACGAGCCGATCCTCTGGATGAAGACGGAGCAGTACGTGCTCCCGGTGCTGATCGTGGTACAGCTCTGGCTGTCGCTTGGAACCGGATTCCTTTCCTTTATCGCCGGTCTGCAGACCGTAGACAAGAGTCTGTACGAGGCGGCTGCGCTGGATGGCGTGAAAAACCGCTGGCAGGAGCTTTGGTATGTGACGCTTCCTTCCATGAAGCCGCAGCTGATGTTCGGTGCGGTAATGCAGATCACCCAGTCCTTTGCAGTAGCGGATATTTCGATCCAGTTAGCAGGAAATCCTTCCGTCAACTACGCCGGAGCGACCGTGGTAACGCACCTTTTGGACTACGGTTCCACCCGATTTGATATGGGTTATGCGTCGGCGATCGCGACCGTGCTGTTCCTCCTTATGGTAGGTACGAACAAGCTCGTTCAGAAAATACTGGGGAGGGTTGGTGAATAATGGCAAAGAAGAAACTGTTCTCGCGCAGACCGCGGGAGAAAAAGCTCAATCGCTCCATGGCAGGAAATGGTATTTTGTTCTTCCTGATGTTCATCTGCGGAATCTTTATGGCGCTGCCGCTCATTATGATCGTCAACAACGCGCTGAAGCCGCTCGATGAGATCTACCAGTTCCCGCCGAAAATCTTTGTAAGAAATCCTACGCTGGAAAACTTCTCGGATCTGTTCGTGCTGATGAACAATTCGTGGGTGCCTTTTTCCAGATACATATTTAACACGATCATCATTACCGGCGGCGGTATGGTCGGTCACGTTATCCTGGCATCGCTGGCGGCGTATCCGCTTGCCAAGCACACGTTTCCGGGAAAGAAAACACTTTTTAACATGGTCGTGCTGTCCATGATGTTCTCCTGGACAGTAACCCAGATCCCGCAGTACCTCATCATCAGCTGGCTGCACATCAACAACACCTACGCGGCACTGATCTTACCAGCATTTTCCTTCGGTATGGGTCTTTACCTGATGAAACAGTTTATGGAGCAGCTGCCGGATTCCCTGATGGAGTCGGCGAGACTGGACGGCGCTACGGAGTGGAAGATCTTCTGGTCCATCGTCATGCCGAACGTAAAACCGGCGTGGCTGACACTGGCTATCTTCCAGTTCCAGCAGATGTGGGGCAACACAGGAAGCCTTTTCCTGCGGAACGAGGAACTCAAGCCGTTACAGTATTCCCTGCAGCAGATCACGGCGGGCGGTACAGCCAGAGCGGGCGCGGCAGCAGCCGTAACCTTTATCATAGCAGCCGTGCCGATCATTTTCTTCCTGATCTGCCAGAGCAACGTAATCGAGACGATGACCACATCGGGTATGAAGGATTAAGGAGGGGCGAGATGAAAAGAAGAAATGTGTTAAAGAAAATAGCTGCCTCCTTGCTGATGACGACATTGCTTTTCAGTATGGCGGGGGAGACGGCAAAGGCAGAGGAGCTTCCCTATGATACCTATAATTACAGCTATTGGGAGGATATCGCGCTGACGCCTGCCGCCTATGTGCCAAACGGTGCGGTGACCGGAGCAAAAGCAGGAACCGAGAACTTCAATGAGCCGCAGGATCTGTGCGTGGCGCCGGACGGACTGGTGTACGTCGCAGACACGAAGAATAACCGCATCGTGGTATTAAACGACACGATGACCGAGACAGTCCGGGTGATCGATACTTTCGACAGGGACGGACAGAGCGATACATTCAACGCACCCTACGGTGTGTGCGTATCGGAAAATATGCAGCTCTATGTGGCGGATTCCAACAACAAGCGGATCGTCGTGCTGACTCCCGAGGGAGAATTTGTGAAGATCATCGACAATCCACAGTCGGAGATCCTGGAAGAAGGATTTGACTTTGTACCGCTGAAGGTTACCGTGGACTATGCAGACCGTGTCTACGTCATCGCCAAGAACGCCTTCGAGGGAATCCTGGTCTTTGAGAGCGACGGACAGTTCACCGGATATTTCGGAACGATCGAGGTTAAGATCACGCTCTGGGAAAAGTTCTGGAAGCGGATCGCCAGCAAGGAAGAGCGCTCCAAGCAGCAGCTCTACATCCCGACTGAGTTTACCGGTATCGACATCGACAGCGACGGTTTCGTATATGCTTCCAACATCGACTCGGAGGGCGTGCAGGGAGTCAGACGGCTGAATCCCAAGGGAGAGGACGTCATCCAGAAGGGCGAAAATGAGAATCTGGGAGGCGATCTGATCGTCGGAATGTACGGAACTTACGCCGGACCGTCCGAATTTACGGATGTGGTCTACCGTGGAAAAGGAATCTATTCCCTGCTCGACCGCAAGAGAGGCAGGATCTTTACTTACGATAAAGAAGGAAATCTCTTATATATCTTCGGAGGCCTGGGAAGCCAGGAGGGAACCTTCAACACGCCGGTTGCCATCGAGGCTATCGGAGATCAGATCATCGTGCTGGACGCCTACAACGGATCGATCGCTAAGTTCCGGGAAACGCAGTACGGATCGCTGATAAACGACGCGGTAGGGCTCCGCTACGACGGAGATGAGACGCAGGCGATCGCCAAGTGGCAGGGCGTTCTGAAACTGGATGAGAACAACGAGCTTGCCAACACCGGTATCGGAAAAGCGTATCTGACAGCCGGCGATAACAAGGCGGCGATGAAATATCTCAAGATTGGAATGAACCGGAAATACTATTCGATCGCATGGAAGCGTTACAGAAACGAGATTCTGACGCAGAATATGAACGTGATCATGACGGTGGTGATCGTGCTGATCGCCGTATACATTCTTTATAGCAAGGTGCTGAAAAACCGAATGATCGCAAAGCGCGGGAAAAAAGATAAGAAAGGGGGGCTTGCCTGATGAAGAGCAAATCGTTTTCAAAGGAAAAATGGAAATACGCAATGTACACCGTAAGCCACCCGATGGACGCCTATTATGAGATCCGGCACAGAGACAAAGGAAGCGTGCCGATCGCGATCATTCTGGTGATCCTGTTTTCCTTCAGCTTTTCGATCAACCGGATCGGCGCGAGCTTTGTGGTGAGCGACATCAATCCGCTGACGGTAGACTCCTTCCGGGAACTGATCTCGGTGCTGCTGTTATACCTGCTGTTCTGCGTGAGCAACTGGTCTGTCACCTGCCTGATGGAGGGCGAGGGACGGATGAAGGACATCGCGATCGCAGTAGGCTACGCCATGACGCCGATGATCGTCTGCTACAATATCGCAACGATCGTCAGCCGGTATGTGACGCAGGATGAGGCGGCTTTCTATGCGATCATCATGGGAATCGGCATTGCGTACAGTCTTCTGATGATCCTGATGGGGATCATGCAGGTACATAACTACACGCTGGGCAAGACGCTGCTCACGATCCTGCTGACCTTTATCGCCATGTTTATCATTATCTTTGTCGTGCTGTTGTTTGTCGACCTGATCACCCAGGTGTATAGCTTCTTTTACAGTATATACCAGGAACTGATCTTCAGAATGTAGGGGAGGGCGTAAGATGCGAACAAGTAAAAAGATCGTTACCGCAGTCGTGGGCCTGATCCTCGCAGTGATCGTAGTCTACATGACGCACTGGCTGGTGCACTATTATTTCTACAATGATTACCAGAAGGATCTTTCAACCTACAGCTATGAGGAAGGAACAGCCTTTCAGGCAGTCAAGGAAAGCAGTGCCGACGTCGACGGGATGACGCTCGCAGCCGAGAATGACATTCTCAAGCTGTACGCGGACGCTCAGACGGGTAACGTGGCGGTTGTGGATAAGAGAAATGGAAAGATCACCTACTCCAATCCGGTAGATCTGGAGGAGGACACAGTTGCCAACGAAGCAAACAAAAACAATTTAAGATCGCAGCTTGTGGTCGACTACTTCAACGTCTCCAGAACGCAGGGAACCTTTGATTCCTACAGCTATGCGGCGCAGAAGGGACAGATCGAGACAGAGTCGATCAAGGACGGGATCCGTTTTATCTATACGATAGGAGATCTGTCGAGCGCGACCGGCATCGTGCCGCAGTACATCAGCCGGGATACGCTGGAGAGTGTGGCGTCGAAGCTGCCGGATGACGAAGCGAAGTTCGTCCGCAAAAAGTATGTGGAGAGCAATGTGGCAGACGGATATCTGGAACTGCTGGAATCCGCTGTAAAGGGTGCATCCCAGCTCCGCAAGCTGAACAAATACTTTGAGGAAGCGGGCTTTACCGAAGAGGAATATCTTCAGGAAATGGAAAATTCCGGCGTGGAAGGAGCGGTACCGATCTCCTTCGTGATCCCGCTGGAATACCGGCTGGACAACGACGCGGTGGATGTGTCCATCCCGATGTCAGCCGTGCAGGAGAACGGCGGCGGAACAATCTTCCGTATCCAGCTTCTGCGTTACTTCGGAGCGGCGGGGACAGATGAGAACGGATATCTGCTGGTGCCGAACGGCTCAGGCTCGCTGATCTATTTCAACAACGGAAAAGCAACGGCAGACGTTTATTCCGAGTATGTATACGGTATCGATCCGCTGGCAGCGGAGTATACCGTGCGTGAAAATACAGAGAACACCAAGCTGGCGCTGTACGGCATCTGCCGCGAGGACAGCAGCGTATTTGCAACGATCGAGGACGGCGCGAGCCTTGCACTCATCGGAGCGGGCGTTTCCGGCAAGATCAATGAATACAATTACGCATATCCGACCTTTGTCGTGAGAGGCAACGACCGGCTGTCCATGTTCGGAACAACCGGAAACGAGGCAGATATCCCGATCGTGGAAAAGAAGTTCTTTCATTCCAACCTTTGTGTCAGGTACACGATGCTCACAGAGGAAAATGCGGGATATGCAGGCGCGGCAAATTATTACCGGAACCGGCTTGAGAACGAAGGCGTGCTGACGGCACAGGAGGATTCCAAACAGGATATCGGCTTCTATTATGATATTCTGGGCGGCGTTACGATGACGAAGTTCTTCCTCGGAGCGCAGTACGACGGAATGTACGCCATGACCACCTTTGACCAGGCGGGAGAGATCTACGAGGATCTCAAGCAGAATGGCATTTCCAATCAGGTGATGAATTACCAGGGCTGGATGAACGGCGGTTATACCCACGATGTTGTGGATAAGATCAAGGTGCCGAGGGCGCTTGGCGGAAAACGGGATCTGGAAGCACTGAGCGCGCAGATGAGCGCAGATGGCAATGATTTCTATGCCGATGCGGCACTGCAGAAGGTGACGGCTATCAGCGCACGTTATTCCGAAGGAAATGAAACTTCCCGCTACTATGGCGGCGGTTACATTGCAGAGTTTGGTCTGGTCAACCCGGCGACACTCAGACAGACCTCCGGACTTGGTTACGAGGAAAATCATTTCTATCTGGTATCGCCTAAGTTCCTGGTGAGATATGTAGATAAATACAGCAAGAAGCTCGGAAAGTATGATATCGCAGGAATTTCGCTGAGAGATCTGGGAGATGAACTTCACTCCGACAAGAAGCGGACGAATATCATCAACCGGGAGGAAGCGCTCGATGTAGTGAAAGCGTCGCTTTCCAAGCTGGAGGGGACCGGTAAGAAGATCCTGCTCAGCGACAGCAACGATTACGCTTTTGCCTACGCAGACAACATCATCAACGTACCGCTTGGCGATAACGACTATTACATCGTGGACGAGACAGTACCGTTCTACGAGATGCTGATCCACGGCTATATCGATTATGCCGGAGCGGCAATCAACCTGAGCGACAGCTATGATAAAGCAGATATCGTACTGAATCTGGTGGAGAACGGAGCTTCACCGCACTTCATGTTCACCTATGATAATTCGAGCGACATCAAGAACACGGGACTGAACCGGTTCTATTCGACCACCTATGAGAGCTGGAGAGATGAAGCGATCGCGATCTACAGCGAGGTGAACGAAGCGCTGAAGTATGTGAACGGCGCGGCGATGACCGACCATAAGACGCTTGACAACGGGGTGAAGGCAGTCGCCTATGACAACGGAGTCACCATTTATATCAATACAGGCAACCGGGAACAGACAGTGGACGGCGTAAGCGTTCCGGCCAGAAGCTATGCGGTAGGAGGGATGAAATGATGAGTCAGACAAAGAGTAAAAAGAAAAAAATGGCCCTCTCCAAGAAGCATGGTCTGATGGGATATCTGTTCATCCTGCCATGGCTGATCGGCTTCATCTGGTTCTACCTGCGAAGCCTGATCATGTCGGTGGAGTTTTCCTTCAGCAACCTGACGGTAAACCCCGGCGGCGGTTACACGCTTGACTTTGTAGGACTGAACAATTATATCTACGCGTTCCGGGCGCATGCCTCCTACAAGCAGGTTTTGACGACTTCGATCGGAAACATGCTGATCGATGTGCCGCTGATCACTTTCTTCAGTTTGTTTATGGCAATGCTGTTAAACCGGAAGTTTAAAGGAAGGACACTGGTAAGAGCGATCTTCTTCCTGCCGGTTATCCTGAATTCCGGGGCGATCATGGACGCCATGGCGCTTGCCAGGAACATGATGAGCGGCGGTATCTCCAACGCGAGTGCTGAGATCGCCGCAGCGGCGTCCGGAAACGGCGTGAGCATCGACTATTACATCCAGATGTTCTCCGCGCTGGGACTGCCGGTCGGCATTATCGAATACGTGTCCGGAGCAGTAACCCGGATCAGTGATATCATCAATGCCTCCGGTGTGCAGATCGTCATCTTTATCGCGGCGCTGCAGTCCATACCGGGATCCATGTACGAGGTGGCGAAGATCGAGGGAGCAACAGCCTACGAAACATTCTGGAAGGTGACCTTCCCGATGATCATGCCGCACATCATCACCAACGTGGTCTACACGGTGGTGGACAGCTTTACACAGTCAGACGTGGTGGAGCTGGCGTACACGACGGCGTTTGAAGAGATGAATTACGGGCTGAGCTCCGTGTTCAGTCTGGTATCGACCGTTATCACCTGTCTGATCCTGTTGATCGTCTGCGGACTGATCCAGAAGCGGACATTCTATTACAATTAGAAAGGAGGAAAAGAGATGGAAAAGGCAAAAACAAAAACATCCGGGGACGCGTTCAGACAGAAGCTGGAAAATTTAAAAAGCGACAAGCAGTTTGCCAATGACCGGATCCGCTGGGCGAACAACGGAAAGGAATTCATCCTCAGACTGTTCCGGCTGATCATCATTGTCGGGATCTGTTATGTGATCCTTGGGCCGATCCTTGGAATTATCAGCAGCTCTTTTTTCTCCGATGCAGATAACTACAATCCGATGGTTTATCTGATCCCGCAGGAGCCGACGCTGGAACGCTACAAGCTGGCGATCCAGTACCTGAACTACTGGGGGACGATGGGAGCGTCGCTGGCATATTCGCTTACGCTGATGCTGTTGCAGGTGCTGGTGTGCTCCATGGTGGGATATGGATTCGCAAGATTTCAGTTCCCCTTCAAGAATCTGCTGTTTGGCTGCGTGGTCATTATGATCGTTGTGCCGACCAACACCATCATGCTTCCGCTGTATATGACCTTCGCGAAGTTTGATGTGTTCGGCATCATCAAGCTGATCACCGGATCGGAGCTGAACCTGTTGTCCACACCGGTTCCGATGTACATCATGACGCTGCTTGGCTGCGGCCTTCGCTCAGGACTGTACATCTACATCTTCAATCAGTTTTTCCGTGGAGTACCCAAGGAGATCGAGGAGGCGGCGTTCATGGACGGCGCGGGAACCTGGTACACGTACTTCCGGATCATGCTCATCAACGCGCTGCCGAGTATCGTCACCGTAGCGATCTTCTCTATGGTATGGCAGTACAACGACACATTTTATGCGAGATTGTTCCTGATCAGCGACAACATCGTTATCAGTAAAAAGATCTCGACCATTGAGGCATCCATTTCCAACGTAGAAAAGATCCTGGATCCGAACATTCTGGAGCTTTTCCTGGATGCGGGAATCGTGCTCATCATGATTCCGATCATCATCATTTACATTGCGCTCCAGAAGCAGTTCATCGAGGGCGTAGAGAGAAGCGGTATTGTTGGATAGCCGGATCGTAAGGAGATTCGCTATTCTTAATAAGTACAACAAAAAAAGGAGGAAGAAAAAGTTGAAAGCAAAAAAAATCTTAGCTTTATCCCTTGCGGCAACCATGACGTTTGCAATGACAGGCTGTGGCGGCAGCAAGGAGACAGCAGCGACCACTGAGCCCGCTGCGGAGACGGAGACAACGCAGGATGCTGCCGAAGAGACGCAGGAAGATGCGGCACAGGAGCAGGAGAGCGCAGGAGCAGGAGAGGCGAGCATCGACTTCGAGGACGGTGTATTCGGATTTGCAGGGATCGACAAGACGGTCAATTCCGCAGGCGATGATTCCGTACTGTCCGTCGAGGATTACAACGGCTCCAAGGCACTGAAGGTATCAAGACAGGCAGCAAAGGCAGCATTTGTAGGCTTCCAGGCAGACGCACTTCTGGGCGCAGGCCTCGGAGATGTGGCAACCATCGAAATGTCGATCGGTACAGAGAACCCGGACGGCAAATTCGGAGCATGCTCCGGTAACATCTACGCCTTTGTAGGGGAAGACAACACCAAGACAAACAACGCATGGTCTGTTTATCTGGAAGACGACAATCCGAAGATGGCAACGATCGAGCTGTCAGACAAACTTGTCGAGGGCAACTATATCGTAGTATCCTTAGAGACAGATACGGCAGCAGATAAGGGTGCGACTCCGGCAAACTTCTATATTGATAACATCGCATTCAAGGATGCGTCCGGAAACGTTCTTTCCGTAGATACCTCTGCTGAGTACGTATCTGCCGATACCGGCGTAGACCGTTCGAACCTTTGCGCATTAAAGGATGCCGTAGAGTTTGAAGGCTTCGCAGTATCCGGCGACGGCTGGGCGCAGGCAGGCGTTGCAATGACAGACGAGATCAAGGCAGCGTTAGTACCCGGATCTGTTGTAGAGATCTCCTACACCAGCGAGACAGGCGATATGTGGGTCGTTATGAACGAGGCAGAAGCAGGCTGGATGAGAGTCGGCCAGGGCAATGCAGACGGAAGCGAGAGCGACAGCGCATACATCAACAATTCCAAGAATATTGCACAGATCACCTACGAGCAGATCGCAGCACTCTGCGGCGACGATGTATCCAAGTGGGGATCCACAATGCAGTGTGAAGCATCCGGCGCATGGGAAGTATACAGCGTGAAGGTTGGAACCAAGGCTCCGAGCTATGCACTTGCTGATGCAGTAGAGTTCGAAGGTTTTGCAGTATCCGGCGATGGCTGGGCACAGGCAGGCGTAGCAATGACAGACGAGATCAAGGCAGCGTTAGTACCCGGAGCTGTCGTAGAGATCACTTACAGCAGCGAGACAGGCGATATGTGGATCGTCATGAACGAGGCAGAGGCAGGCTGGATGAGAGTCGGCCAGGGTAATGCAGACGGAAGCGGAAGCGACAGCGGTATCTTCGACGGAAGCAAGTGCTACATCACCTACGAGCAGATCGCAGCGCTCTGCGGCGACGACGTATCCAAGTGGGGATCCACAATGCAGTGCGAGTCCTCCGGCGCATGGGAAGTATACGGTGTGAGAGTCGGCACAGCCAAAGAGTTTAAGATGCTGAAGAATCTGGTGAACTTTGAAGGCTTTGCAGTATCCGGCGACGGCTGGGCACAGGCAGGCGTAGCAATGACAGACGAGATCAAGGCAGCGTTAGTACCCGGAGCTGTTGTAGAGATCACCTATACCAGCGAGACAGGCGATATGTGGGTAGTTATGAACGAAGCAGAGGCAGGCTGGATGAGAGTCGGCCAGGGCAATGCAGACGGAAGCGGAAGTGACAGCGCTGCATTTGACGGCAAGACTGCACAGATCACCTACGAGCAGATCGCAGCACTCTGCGGTGACGATGTATCCAAGTGGGGATCCACGATGCAGTGCGAGTCCTCCGGCGCATGGGAAGTATACAGCGTAGCAGTTGGTACAGCAGCAGAATAAGGTAACAGAAAATCATAGAAAACGATCGTAACAAGGAGGAAACGATAACATGAAGAATTTAAAGAAGTTACTCGCGCTTGGTTTAAGCACGGCTATGGTAGCAGGTCTTACGGCATGCGGCGGCTCTGATTCCGCATCCACAGCAACGACAGACAGCGCGGCAGAAAGTACCGACAGCGCAGCAGAGGAGAGCACAGATACAGCTTCTTCTGACACAAGCTCCCTTTACAACGAAGGCGAGACAAGAACGATCAAGATCGGTACATGGTACGATCACTATTATGACAGTACGAACACAGATATCCATGATGATCCGAGTGTATCTGATGAAGAGCTTGCACAGAAGCATTTCGATATTGTCAAAGAGGTTGAGGACAAATATAACGTAAAGATCGAGTTTGTAAACTTGACATGGGATGGTACACAGGAGTCCATCAATACCTCCATCCTTGCAGGAACACCGGACTGCGACATCTACGAGGTAGATCTGAGCTTCGGTATCCCGGCAGCCCTGAACGGATTTGCAACAAACCTGGAAGACATCCTTCCTGCAGATTCTGATATCTTCAATGACCAGATGGTATTCTCCCAGGTAGATATCGGTAAAGAGGATGGTGTATATCTGTTCCAGTCCAACAGCGCAGAGATGGTACTGGCAGGAACCTATATGCTCGCTTACAACAAGCAGATGCTTGAAGAAGCAGGTCTGGAAGATCCGAACGCTCTGTATGAGAGAGGCGAGTGGACATGGGATAAGTGGAGAGAGTATATGCTTGCCCTGACACAGGATACAGACGGTGACGGCGTGATCGACGTATACGGCTTCGGTTCCCGTTATGACTATCTGGTATACAATCTGACCATGAGTAATGGTACCGGTATCGCAATGTCTGATACGGAGAACTTATCCAGCCCGGAAGTGGCAGAGGTACTTGACTTTATCTACAATATGTACAATGTAGATAAGGTTGCAAATCCCTGGAACGCAGACGACTGGGACTACAACCAGAACTGCTACATGGATGGAAGAGTTGCTTTCTGGTGTGACGCAGCATGGATTTCGAATGCAAACGACGATGCAAGCCTTGGCTTTGATGTAGTATGGTGCCCATGGCCGATCGGACCGAGCGGCGACGAAGCAACCAACAAGTTCAAGAACGTATCCTCCGGTAATGCGTGGATGATCCCGACCGGTGTAGACAATCCGGAGCTGGTTTACAACGTATTCTATGATTGGCAGAACTGGTATCATGGAGATACCGACCTTCGTGACGGTGACCTGACATGGTGGGAAGACTGTGCGATCACAGAAGAGAACTACGCAGTTATGGAGTACATGGGACAGAGAGGTGCATTTGACCTTTGGAACGCACTCGGCGTTGAGTGGGATTGGCCGGCACTTCTGGACGGCGAGATGACAGCAGCACAGTTCGCTGAGACTTATAAGCAGAGCGTACAGGATGCCCTGGACGGCTTCTACAAATAAGAGGAAGAGATAGAAATCTTTCATAGAAATGAAAACAGGCGCTTTCGGAGAAATTCTCCGGGGCGCTTGTTTTGTTGTGAAAAACAGCAGGAATTTGGGAAACTGTTGTGTGCAAATATGTTGAATAAATCATCCGGGGTAGATATACTATAGTTAATATGTGACAAAAAGTGAGTCTTTTATTACTTTATGAAATACGGAGAGGAGATTACAGCATAATGTATCAGGCATCAGAGAAGCGTTACGAAACAATGCAGTATAACCGCTGTGGGAAAAGCGGTCTGCTATTGCCGGCAATTTCCTTTGGACTGTGGCATAATTTCGGAGACACCGGAGTTTATGATAATATGCGGAAGATGTGCTTTACCGCGTTCGACCACGGGATCACACATTTTGACCTGGCGAACAACTACGGACCGGAATATGGAAGTGCAGAAAGAAATTTCGGTAAACTTTATCGCGAGAATTTTGTCCCCTACCGGGACGAGCTGCTGATCAGCACCAAAGCAGGCTACGATATGTGGCCGGGACCTTATGGCAACTGGGGCAGCAGGAAGTATCTGCTGGCGAGTCTGGATCAGAGCCTGCAGCGTATGGGACTTGACTATGTGGACATCTATTATCATCACCGGATGGATCCCGAGACGCCGCTGGAGGAGACGATGGGAGCGCTGCATCAGGCAGTCCTGAGCGGTAAAGCGCTCTATGCAGGAATCTCCAATTACGATGGTCCGACGATGGAGAAGGCGGCACAGATCCTGGAAGAGCTTCACTGTCCGTATGTGATCAATCAGAACCGTTATTCCATCTTTGACCGCACGATCGAGCAGAACGGTCTGAAGGAGAGCGCGAAGAAGCTGGGAAAGGGTATCATCGCGTTCAGCCCGCTGGCGCAGGGTACATTGACCGACCGCTATCTGAATGGAATCCCGGAGGACAGCCGGATCCGGAGAGATGGCAGATTTTTGAAGGAAAGCGTGCTGTCGGAGAAAAAGCTGGAGCAGATCCGTGCGTTGAACGAGCTGGCAAAGCAGAGAGGACAGACGCTGGCGGAGATGGCGCTTGCGTGGATCTTAAAAGACGGAGTTGTGACAAGCGTGCTGATCGGCGCTTCAAAGCCGGAGCAGATATTGGACAACATCAAGGCGATAGAGAACACAACGTTCAGCCGTGAGGAGCTGGATCGGATCGACCAGATCAGCAAGGCGGAATAAAGGAAAAAAGAATGTTTAAAAGTGATGGATTATTCAGCCGTTTTATGAACCTGCTGTTTGATATTCTTTATGTGGGAATCCTGTGGGTAGTGGGGTGTATCCCCCTTGTGACAGCGGGTGCGTCGACAACGGCGGCTTACTATGCGATGGCGAAATGCGTCCGGCATAAGACCGGATATATCGGCAGGGAATACTGGAGTTCATTTAAGGACAATTTTCGACAGATTCTGCCGCTCACGCTGCTGTTTTATGTGGTGGCGGCGGTACTTGCGGTGGATCTTTACTATGTCTGGAACCACGAGAGCAAGCTCAACAATGCATTGTTTGTGATCCTGCTCTTTGTGGGATTTGTGGCAGAGGGGATGGCTGTCTATGCCTGTCCGCTCCTGTCGCGTTTTCAGAAAAAAAACGGGGAACTGCTGCGGACAGCGGGTTATCTGCTGTTTAAGTTCCTGCCGGTCACGATTCTGGTGCTGCTTTTCTTTGCAGGCTGTAGCATGGCAGTCTATCTGATGCCATGGGCGATCCTGGTGATCCCGGGGGTGTATCTGTACGCGCTGTCTTTTCCGATGGAAAAGATGCTGAAAAGACTGATGCCGCCGGTTTCAGAGGACAGTGAAGAGACGCGGAAGTGGTATTATCAATAGAATTCTACATACATAAAATACAGGACAAAACAGGAGGAAGAATGTGATGTACAAAAGAACGAACGGAGGGTATCGGACGCTCGCGCTTTTGCTGGCGGCGGCTATGGCTGTCACGGCGCTTCCGCAGACGGCTCTGACGGTGTCGGCCGCAGAGCAGACGGAGATTGCGGCGACAGAGCAGGAGCAGCCGGAGCCCGCAGTGGGCGAAGAAGAGCAGGAGACGCCAACCCCGGCGACGGAGGATGGGGAGACACAGCCGCCATCCACACCGGAGGGTGCGGAAGCCGAAACGGAGCAGGAGGCTTCGGAGAAGGAAGTGCAGAAAGAGGAGGCTGTGCCTGCGGAACAGACTGTGCAGGAGCCTTTGGAGGAGACGGACGACCGGACTGCAGACGGTGTGGTCGACACGACGATCGACGCGGATTTCCAAAACCTTCAGGTGGACTTTTATAAGGACACCATCAAGATCGTGAACGGATTTTTTATCTGCGGACAGGGAACGGGGCTGTCAATCCGCGTGCGCGAGTATGACAGGGACGGAAACCTTCTGAATGTGCAGGAGATGCTGACAGATAAAAATCTGAATTATTCGAAGTCCAGAGGCGGCTATGAGCTGAGCAACCGGATGAATGAGGGGTATGGTTACAGCGTGATCCCGTCGATCAGCATTTTGGAAGACACCGCAGCCATACAGCTTGTGGCTTATATTGATCAGGGCGTGAGCGGCATGGAAGAAAAGGTCGTCCAATCCGGGAAGATGGAGAGAGACGATTATCCGACCGTGACGGTTCGCGCAGCCGAGGATGAATGGCTGGTCACAGACAGCGTGGCTGTGCTGAATTTCAGCTATGAATCGGATGCAAAGCTGATGGGAGGGGCAGAGAATTGGCCGCAGGTCAATGCCGTGCTGGAATATGGCACTTCGAAAACTTTTGAAGCGGACAGCACAGAGACATATGAACTGAACCAGATCAGCGACGGTAATATGTGTGCGCGCCTTACAGGGCTGACAGCGGGTACAACTTATTATTGCAGACTTCGGTATGAAAATCAGATCTATGTTTACACAGAGCAGGACGGCAGTCTTGAGAAGACGGAAGACAAGGCAAATATCTGCTCTGCGCAGACGGATACTTTGCAGTTTACCACGCTGGAGGATGCAGACAGCCAGAAGAAGATAAATCTGGGGCAGAGCTTCCCGGATGAGGCGCTGCGTGATGCGGTGAAAGATGCTGTATCGGGCGAGCTTGCAGAGGACGGAACGGTGACAGAGGATCAGCTTGCCGCAGTGGAGGAGCTGGATCTGCCGGCTTCCGGGATCAAAGATACCACCGGACTGGAGTTATTGCCTTGTCTGCGCAATCTGAATCTGACAGACAATGAACTGACAACCTTCCCGGATCTGAGCAAGAACCGTTATCTCACTTCCGTAAATCTGGATAAAAACAGGATACCGGCAGAGCAGTTTTCAGACGGGACGATCCCGAACCGCACGGTGAAGGATGCGGCATGGCTGACCACGCAGTGGATCGAGGATACCAGAAAGAGCCAGAAGACAGAGGGCATTTCTTATACCTTTGAGCCGGTATATTATGGCAAGGAGGGCAGCTATCCGTTCTTCCTGGTGGCAGAAGGGGATGTCGACGCGGCGGATACCTTCTATGTGATGGTAGATGATACCGAATATTCCCTTGCTACAAGTAGTGGGGATATCTGGGGGCGCGATGATGGATTCCGGCAGGTGATGCTGCCGTTTGCCATGACCGGATCGAATGAGAAGACCGTGGCAGTTTATACGAAGGATGAGGACGGGCAGAAGCGGAACCGCAAAGAGGTGACAGTGACCTTTTCGGACGCGGACTATGTAGGAAATGAAACCCAGTCTTCCGGCAAGATCATCAATTCGACCTGGCATGCGATGTCCAGCGGAGAGAGTTATTACTGTGATATTGCGCTCTTTCTGGATCTGCCGGAGCAGGAAGGGCTGACGATCGATCATGCAGAACTGGTGGATCAGGATGGCAGAGTTTTTGCCGAATCTTCAGAATGTGTGGTGAGCGAGAATGTTTCCACGATCATGAAGCATCTGTACAGCAGGATCCAGGGCGTGAGCATCCCACAGGATTTTGCACAGCTGCGCAGGGCGGAAGTATATTTGAAAGCCAATGCGTATTACGGAAATGGTTCCTATGACCTGAAGGTGTACTATGTGGGTGAATCCGGCGTGGTGGAGGATGCCACGGTCACAGTCAAGAACGCTATCGTATTTTCGGATCAGATGGTGATCAAGTCGGCATACGTCTCTGACAACCAGGACAGCTCCGGGGATTACATCTATGTCAATCTGTTTGGAGACAATATCAACACAGAGGGGTTGAAGTTCCTGTTTTCATACAGAGGTAAGACCTATGAGACAAAGCAGATCTCTGCAATGCCGAGAGACGAGTACAATATGACTGTCAAGCTGCAGAAGATCGACTGGGAGATACCAAACGATGTAAGCATGACGCTGCAGATCATGGATGCGCAGGGGGAGGAATTATTCCGGACAGAGTATATCACGAATTACAGCAAGATCTACTATACAACCTATAACGCGGATAAGCAGCGCTTTGAGATCGGTGTGACGGGAGATGTATTCCCATCGGGAAGCAAGGTATCCCTTGTGACCGTGCGTGAGGGAAGCAATCAGTACGGTATTGGAAAATCGGAGATCGTAAAGACACAGAAGGATGTGCCGATCGAGGACGGATGGATCTATATCAGCATGCCTAAGGAGAACATAAGCAACTACAGCCACTATTATATGGTTCTGCGGGCAGGAGGGAACGACTACAGCTATGAATATACATATTATAGCTATACTCCCAGTACAGTAAAGTCTCATGATATTGCAATAAGCGAATCGCAAAAGATTATCCGTAAGGGTACGGAGGTAACGTCAGTATATATGAATGCCTCCGGCAATGATGGAATGCTGCCGGTTCCTGCCAGCGTCGACGTGGTGGACGTAGCGGGCAACGTAGTGGCAGGTTCTATCTCGATAACAAAGACGAGCGGCAACAAGAGCAGCACATATCAGAATAGTACCTACAAGGCGCTGGTGAACACCAAAGATCTGGACGTGGGAACATATACGTTGGTGGCAAGGAACAGCCAGAAGCAGGAGATTGCGCGCAGTACAGACAGTGGTCTGCGGGTTCTCGCAGCGGATGATGACCGTATGATCATTAAATCGATTCCGGTGGATTTCTATTGGAATACATTGACAGAGCTCTATGCGTCGATCAGCGTGGGAAATGTCAAGCCGACGGACCAGATAAAAGCACAGGTGCTTTATGCAGATGGAACGCCGGTGGAGGAAGAGAAGGTCAGAGTAAGTTCCTGGATCAAGACGGACGGAAATGGAGAGGTGTATGTCTATGTGACATACGATGGGTCAAATCCTTATAAAGAGTTTTATGTCACGCTGACGGATGCGTCAAAGGCAGATGAAAAGGCATATACGCCTGCCGGAGAAGAATATTTCTCCGGAAAGGGAGCGGAAATCGAGGTATCTGTCGGATTTGGCAGTTTCACTCCAAACAGCAAGGGGGAAGTCTATCAGATAGCGCCCAGCAAGCTGACGGCATACCCGGCGAAGCTGTATTTCTTTAATCCGCAGGATCTGACCGTGTACAAAGAGATCGAACTGACCGATCAGAATATGACAAGCTATGGATATTATACTTTTACAGAGGATGATGTAAAGGATGCGGACGGGAAGAAGATCACGGCGAAATGCGACGCTGCACTGATCGACGCTGCGCATCGGATGACAAGAGTGTTCCAGGATCAGAATATCGGAACGCGGGACAGCGGAACGAACAGCACCTATAATACCATCCAGGTAAATGTGGTGGAGAATGGAAGGGAATTCCAGGCGGACAGTATTGAACTGAACGTGTCCGGGGATGACAGCCAGAGGACCAAAACCGTTATCGGCCGTGTACAGAACAATTCCACGCCCAAGTTCAGCGTAGACAATCCGAAGATCGTCAGCCTGAAAGTGGACAGTCAGGATAAGAAGAAGGCTTACCTTGAGGCTGTGGCAGAAGGTTCCGCGATGCTGACCGTCTCTGTGGGAGAACTGAGCGAGAAGGTTCCGATCACGGTGACGAGCGAGCTTGAGGTTAGAGGGCTTGAGGTGAACCACGAGCGGATCAGTTTGAAGTACGGCGGAGAGGGCACGGATCAGGAACAGATTCCGTTTGGCTATGATCTGCTGAGCGCAAAGCTGTATCCGGCAAAGGCAGAATACGACGAGGCGACTATCTCCTGTGAGGTTTCAGAGAACCTGACATTTGAACGTGAAGAGTATGGATCCGGTGTGGAAAATGTAGTATTCTGCATCAAACCGACCGCTCTGGGAGATGGAACCGGCAAGGTGACATTGACGGCGACGGTGACGAAGAACGGAGAGGTGAAGCAGTATACGGCGACCGCGGACGTGACGATCACGCAGGAGCTTACCTCGGAGCAGAAGGACGCTGTCTGCAACGCGATCGACACGGACGCTATGCGCGCGATCCTTATGAAGGGAGATAAAAATGCGGCAAGCGTAAAGCTGGGTGCTATACCGATCAACGTAACGGGGACAGAAGATGTGGTGGCAGGAACCTGGAACTGGCAGAAGCCGGAAACCGTGCTGAAAGCAGAGGACAGTGCGCCGGTCAAGAGCTATGATGCGGTCTTTACACCGGAAAACAGTGCTTACGAGAGCTTTGCGGCATCCCTGCCTGTTCCGGTAACGCAGGTGACAGGCGTTACAGTCACCTGTCTGAATGGTAAGACTGTGAGCGCAGGAGAAACGGCAAGATTCCAGGTGAATGTGAATAAAGTCGGCGCGGATCTGCCGGAGACATTGGACGGCACGACAAATCCCCGCCTGACCGTATGGACCAGGGAAGATCAGATTCCGCTGACTGCAGAAAACGGCGTATATTGTGTCGACACGGCAGGAAAAGAGGGGAAACTTACCGTCAGCGCGAAGCTGAGCGGTGTGGTTGGCGATAAGACATGGGAAAAGCCGGCGATATCGTTCTGTACAGTAAAGAAGGGCATATACCAGATCAAGGCGCTTGGTTTGTACGATGTGAATTACGACAAGGCAGTGAAGTCGGACGATGAAGTAGGGTTGCAGGCAGAAGCCGGAAAGACAACGCTGGCGATCGATGATGTCGCAACAATAAGTACAGACCGTCTGTATCTGAAGGTTACCTATTATAGCGCGGACGGAACACAGACGACGAGCGATATGCCAGGGAAGACTTTTAGCTTCAAGACGAGCGACAGGAAGGTAGCAGAAGTCCAAAAGGATAGGGAAGGTCACAGCTATATCCTGTTTAAGGGTGCAGGTCTTGCGACGATCACGGCAACGGCAAAAGACCAGGGCAAGGCGTCGACGCAGATCAACGTCCAGGTCAGAAGCTATACGCCGGTACTGACGACTAATAAGATCACGATCAACACCTATCTGGAGAATCCCAAGGCCGAATTGCCGGTTATCGAGCGAAACGGCGCGAAGATTACAGAGGCGTCTCTGAGCGATGTGGATGAAAAGCTGACCGTCACGAAAGATGAGACAAATGGAAAATACAGTGTAGAGCTTCTGACGGACTATGCAAGGAAGCAGACGTTGAGAACGAATCTGACATTAAAGACAGACCGCGGAGATGAGGTGACCTATCCGCTTAGCGTGATCATTGATGTGACAAAGCCTAAGGCTACGATCAAAAATACGCAGAAGGCGAACCTGTATGAGGCAGACGCGGCTGCCAGATATACCGTGAGTGCCAATGCGGAGATTGAATCCGTGGAAGTGACAGGAATCGACAGCACGTTTGGATATAGAGGAACTTATACGACCTATAATTCACAGCTTTATTTGACGGCGTTTGGCAAATTGACCGCCGACAACCTGAGCCAGTATCAGAACAGAAAACTGAGCGTGAACAAGGGATCTGCCAAGATTCATTTCAGGGGTTATGCCGAAACCGCGGATCAGACGATCCCGCTCACGGTCGCTACTGTATTCACGCCGACAAAGCTCAAGGCAGACAACCTGAATGCTGCGCCGGAACAGACGTCGATGACGGTGAATCCGTATGACAGCAAGACCGGAAAAGCGATCGAGCTGCAGGGTGCAAAGATCACCAATATGAGCGGCCCGGCACTGTCTCTGGATAGTAGCAGTGGGGTGCTGACGGTAGCTGCCACAACGCCGGGTACGGTGAAGGCAAAGATCTTATTGAAGTACACGACAAGTCCGGTGGATCTGACGTTTAAGACAGGCAAGATGACAAGTCCGGAGCTGAATCTTGCACAGAAGGCAGTAACGATCAACACAGCAGATACGGTCATCAAGAGCGGTTATGTGGAAATACCGCTGACGATCAAGAATTCCGATCAAAAGCCTTCGGAGGGATCTGTGACGCTCAGCGCAAACGGCAGTGCAGTAACGTTACTTAATTCCGGTTATCTGGAATATGAATACGAGGACGGAGTCCTGAGGCTGGGAGTTGGCAGCAGACCTTCGAATGTCCGGACGGGAAGTTATAGTCTGAACGTGAACTGCACGGACATTTATGGCGAGAAAACAGTAAAAGCTGCGAAGCTCACGGTCAAGATCGTGGAGAGCGATGTGACGGCACAGGTGAAGACCTCCGGCAAGATCGATCTGCTGGATCGGCCGAACAATGGAATGTTGGTTACCACAATACTTAAAAACGCTACGAGCAATGTCAAGGTACAGGGAGCAGCTGTGACCGGCGAGTACGCAGACAAGTTCTATGCGGCATATTATCATCAGGGAGCGGTCAGCGATGATGGAAAGTTCTGGATCTACGCAGCCGATGACGCGGATGTAATAAGCGGTGAAAAGTATCTTGTGAAGCTTCGTCTGGTGTTGAGCAACGACAAGGTGGTGGAAACCAGCACGTATGTGACAGCGACACAGAAACTGCCGAAGCTGAAGGTTACGGCAGCCAACGCAACGCTTTACCGGGATGGAACGATGTCTACGACCGTGCAGGCGGCAAGCAGTGTGACCGATCTGTATCCGGGAGAGCTGAGTCTGGTATCCAATACAGCAAGCCGGTATTTTACATTTGACGCGGAGACGGGAACACTTTCCCTGAAGTCGGTAGATGTTCCGGCAGGAACCTACAAACTCACGATGAGCTATCGTGTGGACGGAGCTTCCGTCAATGTAAAGGGAGCGGAAGCAACGCTCAGCATCACTGTCAGGTGATAAAAGTCACGGGCGCTACATACACTGTTAAAAAGAGTGTGTGATGCTTATGCAGAATAAGTGGAAAGCGTTTGTGGGAAGTGCAGGATATACCGTGGCGGTTGTCGCTCTCGGTATCTACCTGTCGGCAGGCAGTATGCAGCAATATGAAGGATTATACAAGCCACCTCTGGCACCGCCGGGGTGGCTTTTTCCTGTTGTGTGGACGATCCTGTATATCCTGATGGCGATCGCCTCCTGGAAGGTGGCGCTGTCCCTTGACCCGGCTCGCGGCAAGGCGCTGTGGCTGTACCGGATACAGCTTATCGTGAACATCCTCTGGCCGGTTTTCTTTTTCCGGCTGGAGCGGTACTGGCTCGCCTTTCTGTGGCTCGGCCTTCTCTGGATCCTGGTCAAAAAGACGATCGAGGCTTTTTCAGAGGTGAATATGAAGGCAGGGCAGCTTATGATCCCCTACATTTACTGGATCACCTATGCGGTGTACCTGAATCTGGCATACGCGCTGCATGGATGAGCGCGAAGCGGGCATACTAAGGAGAAAACAACAGGGCGCGAAGCCCGGATATGGAGGACACAATGGAAGACGATACGATCAAATTACTGCGGGAGTGCAATTCGGGGATCAAAATGGGAATCTCCTCTCTGGAGGATGTGATGTCCCATGTGAAAGACAGCCATCTGGAAAAGCTGTTGTTGCAGAGCAAGGATACGCATTGCAGGCTGGGTGACGAGACACATGCCTATCTGAAGGAGTATCACGATGAGGGCAAGGAGCCGGCGGCGATGGCAAAGATGATGTCGTGGGTGAAGACAAATATGAAGTTTACCGGGGAGGATTCCGACCGCGTGGTGGCGGATCTGATCACTGACGGGTGCAACATGGGAGTAAAATCACTCTACCGTTACCTGCACCAGTATCCGGCTGCGGAGGAGAAGGTCAAGAAGCTCGCGAAGGATGCGATCGAGGCGGAGGAAACGCTGATACGTGATATGAGGGATTACCTCTAAAACACGAGAATTAACTTCATTGGAAGTTAATTCTCGAGAAGATACCTTCATTGGAAGGTATCTTCCTTGGTGGCTGGCTTTTTTCTTTACTTTAGCATGGCAGTGTGTTAGAATACAAAAGTATTAAAAACATATAGCACATATATGGAGGAGAACATTATGAAAAAGAAACTGGCACTGATGCTGGCAGCTACGCTGGCAATGGGGACGCTGCTGACAGGATGTGGAAGCGCATCCGGCGAAGCGGCACAGACGAGCACAGAAACACAGGAGAGCACAGAGGCAGAGGATACGGCTGCGGACACCGAGCAGGCTGACGAGGCGAGCGCGGATACACAGATCGTATACGCGGTCGAGGCAGGATCTGCCGGGGAAGAAGTTGCACAGGAGAAGGGATTCCAGATCAACTCCGTAGCATCCCAGGCAGACGCGCTTATGGAAGTGGCATCCGGTACTTCGGACGCAGCGATCATCGATCTGCTGATGGCAGGCGCTATGATCGGAGAGGGAACCAGTTACCCGAACCTGACACACACGGATGAGCTTACCACAGAAGAGTACGGTGTTGGATGTCGTAAGGGATCGGATCTTGCATCCTTTATCAACTCTGTATTTGCAGAGACTTACGCGGACGGCTCCATGCTGGAGACAGCGACAACTTACGGCGTGCAGGAAGCGCTGGTTGAGCAGAGCGCGGTAGAGTTTACCGAGTCCGAGAGCGACAGTGATGTAGCTTACATCAAGGATAAGGGAACACTGATCGTCGGAATCACAGATTTTGCTCCGATGGATTACAAGGATGAGTCCGGCGAGTGGATCGGCTTCGACGCAGATATGGCGCGCAAGGTAGCAGAAAAGCTCGGCGTGGAGGCACAGTTTGTAGAGATCGACTGGGATAACAAGATCATGGAGCTGGATTCCAAGAATATCGATGTGGTTTGGAATGGTATGACGCTTACCAGCGAAGTGAAGGAAGCCATGGAATGTACGAACGCATACTGCAATAATGCGCAGGTAATCGTAGTAGCACAGTAATCGATCACAGAAGAACATTGCCCGCAGTCCGTGAAGGCTGCGGGTATTTTGGAGAGAACCCTATGTTTTTGAATGTCACAAGGTCGCTGATGGGCGGTCTGCTTACAACTTTTCAGATCTTTATCTTTACTCTTATCTTTTCCCTGCCGCTGGGACTGGTCATTGCGTTCGGAGCCATGAGCCGGTTTAAGCCGCTGCGTTATCTGGTCAATCTTCTGGTATGGGTGATCCGGGGAACACCGTTGATGCTTCAGCTTATCATCATATTTTACGGCCCGGGACTGTGGCTTGGTCACAATATCTGGAGCGGCAACGAGGCAGGAAGGATCACGGCGACTGTCGTGGCGTTCAGCATCAATTATGCCTGCTATTTCTCCGTAATCTTCCGGGGCGGGATCGAAGGCGTTCCGGCAGGACAGCGCGAGGCGGGGCAGGTTCTTGGCATGACCAAGACGCAGATCTTTTTCCGGATCACGCTGCTGCAGATGGTGAAGCGGGTCGTTCCGCCGATGTCAAACGAGATCATCACGCTGGTGAAGGATACCTCGCTGGCGCGTATCATTGCAGCCTACGAGCTGACTTTTGCAGGCTATTCTTTTATGAAAAGTAACGGACTGACCTGGCCGCTCTTCTATACCGGTGTATTTTATCTGCTTTTTGTCGGTATCCTGACACTGCTGTTCAACTTTATCGAGCGCAAGCTGGATTACTTTAAATAAGGGGGGAGTTACGATGGCAATTCTGGAAGTAAATCATATCGAAAAACATTTTGGCTCCACGCAGGTATTAAAGGATGTCAGCTTTTCGCTGGAGGAAGGAAACGCTCTCGCGATCATCGGTTCCTCCGGCTCCGGTAAGACGACGCTGCTGCGCTGCCTGAATTTTCTGGAGACGGCGGACAAGGGAACGATCACGGTAAGGGGAGAGAAGCTGTTTGACGCCTCGATGTCCAGCCGCGAGCAGGAGAAGGATCTTCGGACGAAGCGGCTGCATTTTGGAATGGTATTTCAGAGCTTTCACCTTTTCCCGCAGTATACCGCGCTGGAGAATGTGACGCTGGCAGAGCAGCTTCTGGCAAAGGAACGGCCGGATTTCAAACAGAACAGGAAGGCGATCCTGGACGAGATCGACGCGCACGGAAAGGAACTGCTCGCGCAGATGGGGTTGTCGGAGCGGATGAGCCATTATCCGCACCAGCTTTCCGGAGGGCAGCAGCAGAGAGTGGCGATCGCAAGGGCGCTGGCGCTCAAGCCGGATATCCTGTGCTTCGACGAGCCGACTTCGGCGCTTGACCCGGAGCTTACCGGAGAGGTTCTCAAGGTGATCCGCGGACTGGCCGAGCAGAAGACGACGATGATCATCGTGACCCATGAGATGGCGTTTGCCAGGGATGTGGCAGATCAGCTCATCTTTATGGACGACGGCGTGATCGTGGAGCAGGGCGATCCGAGGCAGGTGATCGATCACCCGCAGGAGGAGAGAACGAAGCAGTTCCTGATCCGGTATACGGAAGGCTGAAAAAGCAGTCAAAAAAACTTGGCCTTACAACCATTGTAAGGTTTAGAATGTTTCCCGAAGGAGGAAACGACCTGGTCACAGCAGCCGCAGAGCGACAGTGCGGATCAGGATAAGGTATGATGGAAAAAAATCTGACGACGGGCAGCGTGTTAAAGACGATCCTGCTCTTTGCACTGCCCTATCTTTTCTCTTATTTTCTTCAGACGCTTTATGGGATGGCGGATCTGTTTATCATTGGACAGTACCGTGGGGTGGACGGTATCACCGCGGTTTCCAACGGGGGACAGGTCATGCACATGCTCACTGTCATCATTGTCGGACTGGCAATGGGCGCGACGGTGACGATCGGCCGCGCCGTGGGAGCGAACAGACAGGAGGAGGCAGCTTTGGCTATCGGCAATACGGTCACGCTTTTCATGGTGGTCGCGGTCGTGGTGACAGCCGTACTGCTGGTGTGCGTGACGCCCATTGTTCATCTGATCGGAACGCCGGAGGAGGCGGTCGAAGGCACCAGACAGTATCTGACGATCTGTTTTGTGGGGATTCCCTTTATCACAGCTTACAACATCATCAGCTCCATTTTTCGTGGAATGGGAGATTCCAGAAGCCCGATGTATTTCATCGGTATCGCCTGTGTTGCCAACATAGCGCTCGATTACCTGTTTATGGGCGGCTTTGATATGGGACCGGCGGGCGCGGCGCTTGGGACGACGCTTGCACAGACGCTGAGCGTGGTGATCGCGCTTTGGGCGATCCGCAGAAGGCAGACGGGGATCCGGCTTACCGGCAAAGATTTCAGACCGCAGAGGGGGATGCTTTCGCGGATTCTTAAGATCGGAATCCCGGTGGCGGTACAGGATGGCTGTATCCAGATCGCGTTCATCGTCATCACGGTGATCGCAAATCACCGGGGACTGAACGACGCGGCGGCGGTCGGGATCGTGGAAAAGCTGATCGGGGCGCTCTTTATCGTGCCGTCTTCGATGCTGGCAGCTGTCTCCGCGCTCGCAGCGCAGAATATCGGCGCCAGGAAGCATGACAGGGCGGCAAAAACCCTGCGCTATGCCATTTTTATCACGGTTGCATACGGTGTGGTCGTCAATCTGCTGATCCAGCTTACGGCGGAGTCGGTGCTTGGATTTTTCACGACAGATGCGGCGGTGATCCTTCTGGGAAGTCAATATATCCGCGGATATATCTGGGACGCCATCTTTGCGGGAGTTCACTTCTGTTTCAGCGGCTACTTTTGCGCTTATGGCAGATCGTATCTGGGATTTTTGCACAATATCCTGTCGATCACGTTGGTCAGGATACCGGGCTCGTATCTGACGTCGGCGAGATTCCCGGATACGCTTCTTCCGATGGGAATGGCGGCGCCTGCCGGTTCGCTGTTGTCTGTTGGGATCTGTCTGGGAGCATATCTTATTCTGAAAAGAAGAGGGGTTCTACAGAAGGAGACATAGTATGAGTGTAGATAATTGCGAAATCTGCATTGTGTGAATGAATTGTACAGATGAATAACCAAGCAAAGGGACCTTTTAGGGCGCTGGTACTTAGTGGCTGCCCTTTAGCCACTTACGTACCATTGCGCCCGGATTGGAGCGAAAGCGTGCCCTGGCTGGTTATTCATTCTGGACAATTTAATAGCAGATTTATGCGTGTTACAATTATCTAAGTATACTTTAGTAAGAAGGAGAGAAACCGTAGAAGACAGGCAGATATTCAGGATCGGTGAGGTCGCAGGGATGTTTCATATCAGTATGGGGACGCTCGTTCCTCACGGCTCGATGAGATCACGGTAAGGCGGCTTCCGGCAGGGAAGTTTATCCGGATCCGCGATTCGATCCGCATCCGGAGCTATCTGGATCTGGAGGCGCAGGAGTACCGAAAGTACGATACGGTGTTTCTGCTGCTGGATGAGGAGGATGCCTACGATGGAACGCCGGAGCAGTTTGACGAGCAGATCTGCGTGTGTATCCGCTTTTGCGGAAGTCATACGGAAGCGCCGCAGTATTATGCAAAACTTATGAACTATATCCGGGAGCACGACCTTCGCGCCGACGGTTTTTCGAGGGAGATCACGCTGATCGATTATGGATTTACCGGGGATACGGAGAAGTTTGTGACGGAGATCAGCATCCCGGTCGCAGCGTCAAAAAAAGCAGACTGAGTTGTCAGCCTGCTTTTTCTCCGGTTGTAAAAAGGTCGTCCCTTGTGATATTTTTCAGCCACTTTTCACTCCGATACCGCCGGATGACCCAGGGCCACTTCACAAACTCGTCGGTGCAGAGCAGGAAGTAGACGACCATGACCGGCAGCTTAAAGACGAAGGCGGCAAGGAATCCGAGCGGAACCGCATAGCACCACATATCGATGGTGTCGCAGATCATTCCGAAACGGCTGTCTCCGCCTGCCCGGAAAACGCCGGCGATCAGAGTCGTGTTGACGGCGGCTCCCATAACATAGTAGGAGTTGATAAGCAGCATATATTTCAGATAGTGCATGGCAGTGTCCGTCAGGGACGCAAAGTGCAGGACAAACGGGGTGGCGGCAAGGATCAGCACGCCGCCGACTGCACCCGTGATGACGGTCAGCTTTATGATCTTTTTGGCGTAATCCCGCGCAAGATCCAGGTTGCCCTGTCCCATGACATTGCCGAGCAGGATCCCACCGGCGCTGGCTGTGCCGAAGCACAGAACCGTCGCGAAGTTGCGGACGACGACGACCAGGGAATTGGCAGCCACGACGTCGGTGCCCAGATGGCCGAGGATCACCGAGTACATGGAAAAAGCAACGCTCCAGGAAATATCGTTGAGGAGCGCGGGCAGGGCAAGGTGAAGAAAGTCCTTGACCAGCAGCTTATTGTGAAGAAACATATACGCCGGATTCAGACGGATGTCCTTGCTGAGCAGGGAAACGATCACACAGCCCAGAAGCTCTGTCACACGGGAAATGACGGTTGCCAGAGCGACTCCTGCCGCGCCCAGCTTCGGTGCTCCGAACAGTCCGAAGATAAAGACGGCGTTCAGGAAGATGTTCAGCACAAAGGCAAGGATATTCAGGAGCATGGAGATGGTCACCCGACCGATGCTGCGCAGGATGGCGAGATAGACCTCTATGACGCACCAGCAAAGGTACGTGATGGACATAAAGCGCAGGTATCCGGCTCCGATCGAGATCAGCTCGGCGTCTTTTGTGAACACCTTCATCATCAGCTCCGGCGCAAAAAACGCGAAGGCGGAAAAGACAAGGGTGATCAGGATGGAAAAGCGAAGCGCGATCCCTTCGACAACGCGGATCGGCTGCAGATCCTTTTTGCCCCAATACTGTGCGCACAGCATCGAAGCGCCTGTGCCAAGCCCGTAGTATACCATGAACAGGATGTTGGCGTAGTTGGCGGCCAGCGATACGGCGGAGATCGAGGATTGTCCCACATAGTTGAGCATGACCACATCGGCCGAGTTGACCGCGGCGCTCAGAAGGTTCTGTACGACGATCGGGATGACGAGTTTCAGTATTTTCGAATAAAAGCCCGAGGTTTCATTATTCTTTATCGCAGTTTTCATAAGTAAAGTCCTTTTTTCTATATATTCCGGTATGACCCGAATAGTTACAATGTAGCTTAGTGACTGGAAAAAGTCAACAATAATCATACCGGAATGTGGGAAAGTGTGGTATGATAACTGTGAGTGTTTTCGAAGAGGCTACGGCTGACAGTGAGAAGTCAACGAATGGGAAACAAAACGGATGACGGAGAGACATCTGCGGTGATCTGTTAAAATGATAAATGGAAAAGGGAGGACCTACACATGAAGAAAATGGAAGAATATGTGCGCAGTATACCGGATTTTCCGGAGAAAGGAATCATATTCCGGGACGTGACCAGCGTTCTGCAGGATGCGGACGGACTGGCGCTTGCTATCGATTCCATGAAAGCGATGCTTGACGGACTGGACTTTGATGTGATCGTGGGAACCGAGTCGAGAGGCTTTATCTTTGGCGTGCCGATCGCTTACTCTATGCACAAGGCGTTTGTTCCGGTGCGCAAGAAGGGCAAGCTGCCGATGGAGACGATCTCGAAGGAGTACGATCTGGAGTATGGCAGTGCAGTGATCGAAATGCACAAGGACTCGATCAAGCCGGGACAGAAGGTCGTAGTCGTAGATGATCTGATCGCCACGGGCGGCACGATCGAGGCGGCGATCCAGATGATCGAGGAGCTCGGCGGAGAAGTGGTAAAGGTTATTTTCCTGATGGAGCTTGCCGGACTCAAGGGAAGAGAGCGGCTGAAAGGCTATGACGTGGACAGCGTTATCATTTACGAGGGAAAATAAGATTAAGAAAAAGCAACTGCAAAGCAGGTTTACGAGTGTCCGGGGAGACAGCAGGGATGGCTGTCAGTCCCGGGCATTTGCATATTCTGAGGGCGTCATGCCGCAGCAGCGCTTGAAGTACCTCGTAAAATGCGAGAGATTGTCGAAGCCGGACTGCGCGGCGGCCTGGGAGACGGGAAGCTGCTCCACCTGAAGCAGATAGCGCGCCCGCTCCAGCCGGGCATCGAGAAGTTCTGCCTTGGGAGAACGGTTGAAAAAGCGCTTATAGTATTGGTAGAACTGACTGGTTCCCAGATTCGTGAGGGCGGCCATGGAGGCGGAAGTCCAGTCGTGGTCGATATGCGTCAGGATCTCGGTGCGCGCCTTGTGAAACTGCGAATACAGCTCGCCGGAGAGCGCAGGATCCTCCCGGCACAGATGGTACTGTCTGGAAAAATGGATGAAAAACTGGTGCATCAGATGGTCGCTCTGCTGTACATACATCTCCTGCTTGGAGACATTTTCCACATAGATACTGCGGAAAAGCTCATTTAGTACGGCAGGGTTTGAAGGGTAGACGATCTGGTTTACCGGAAGGTCGTAGTCCTTCAGAAAAGCGTCGTCCTCACAGGTAAAGTGGACAAAGCTGTTGTGGAAACGGCGCACCGCCTGATAGATCTGGGGAGAGCCGGGCGGAAAAAGGACGAAGGCGCCTTCCTTTGTCAAAACGGTGCGGTCATTCAGCTGCACCTTCATGGGAGTAAAGAAAAGCAGCATGAGATAATCGCCGCTCCCGTTTGGGCGGTCGATCTTATCGTAATCCGGGTTGGAACGGTTGTAATCGCAATAGGTAATATGAAACATGGGGCACCTCTTTTCCATAAGCGGCTCTGAAAGCGGGTTTAATCTGGTATCAGCGTATCGTATACCGGAAAAAAAGTCAAATACTACGGAAGAAAAGATATAGATAATCTATGCAGAACTGTTAAAATCAAGATAGTTGCAGCTACATAAAAACAGAAATGGGAAGGTATGGGTCAAAAATGAAAAAAGCGGAAGTAATCATTGATAAGCACTATATAACCGGAAAAATTGACAAGAGATTGTACGGCTCCTTTATCGAGCATCTCGGAAGAGCTGTCTATGAGGGGATCTATCAGCCGGAGAGTCCGTTTGCAGACGAGCAGGGCTTCCGGAAGGACACGCTGGAGCTGGTGAAGGAGTGTCAGGTTCCGATCGTCCGTTATCCGGGTGGAAATTTTGTATCCGGCTACAAATGGGAGGACGGCGTCGGCCCGAAGGAAAAAAGACCGAGTCAGGTAGATCTGGCATGGCAGGTGGTCGAGACAAACCAGTTCGGACTGAATGAGTTTGCAGACTGGGCGAAGAAGGCCGGAACAGACATCATGATGGCTGTGAATCTGGGGACGCGCGGAATCCAGGAAGCAAAGGATCTTCTGGAATACTGCAATTTCCAGGAGGGAACGCAGATGAGCGATCTGCGGCGCAGCCACGGCTACGAAAAGCCGCATAACATCAAGACCTGGTGTCTTGGCAATGAGATGGACGGTCCCTGGCAGATCGGCCATAAGACGGCGACAGAGTACGCAAGACTTGCCCACGAGACGGGAAAAGTGATGAAAATACTGGACCCGTCGATCGAGCTGGTAGCCTGTGGAAGCTCTTATTCCCATATGCCGACGTTCGGCGAGTGGGAGGCGACGGTGCTGGATGAGTGTTACGATACGGTCGATTACGTTTCGATGCACCAGTACTATGGAAACCGCGACGACGATTCGGCAAACTTCCTTGCAAGCAGCGTGGATCTGGATCAGTTCATCACCAACGTGACGGCGATCTGCGATTATGTCAAGGGAAAGCACCATGGCAAGAAGAATATCAATATCTCGCTGGATGAGTGGAATGTCTGGTATCATTCCAACGAGGCGGACAGCAAGCTGGAAAAATGGATCCAGAAGCCACATCAGCTTGAGGATATCTATAATTTCGAGGACGCCCTTCTTGTGGGAAGTATGCTGATCACCATGCTCCGTCATGCAGACCGTGTGAAGATCGGCTGTCTGGCGCAGCTTGTCAACGTGATCGCACCGATCATGACGTCGGATACCGGGGCGTGGAGACAGACCATTTTTTATCCTTATATGCACGCAGCGACGATGGGACAGGGAACGGTTCTGAACACGATCGTAAAATCACCTGTCTATGAGGCAAAGCAGCACGGCGAAGCGCCTTATCTGGACTGCGTTGTCGTGGAGAACGAGGAGAAGGATGAACTGGTGCTCTTTGCGGTGAACAAGGATCTGGAAGAGGATATGGAGATCACGCTGGATCTGAGACAGTACGAGGGTTATCGCGTGGCAGAGCAGCTTGTGATGCACGACGAGGATCTCAAGGCGGTCAATACCGAGCAGGATCCAGGCCGTATTGTCCCGAAGAAGGCAGACAGCGCGAAGCTGGACGGCGGAATCCTTACGGCAGTGCTTTCGCACAAGAGCTGGAACGTGATCCGACTGGCAAAATAGAAGCCGCAAAACTGGATAAATCGAAAGTCCCCGGGATGCTTTGTCATGCCGGGGATTTATGATGTAATCTGTGTAAAAAACCGATTGAAGTGGGAGAAGGTTTCTGCTATGATACCTGTGAATGTCGATAACGTGGCGTCCAGGCTGGTTATCGATTTGCACACTTCAAAAATTGAAATTACGAACTTCGCAATTAAAAGATAAATTACAAATAGGGAAAGGTGAGGTTGTTATGGAAAAGGATATGACAAAGGGAAGCCCGATGCGGCTGATTCTCGGATTTGCCGTGCCGCTCTTGTTCGGACTTTTATTTCAGCAGTTTTACAGTATGGTGGACACGATCATCGTGGGACATTATCTGGGTGTGGAGGCGCTCGCCGCCGTGGGGGCGACCGGATCGGTCAACTTCCTGATCATCGGATTCTGCATGGGCGTGTGCAACGGATTTGCCCTGCCGATCGCGCAGGAGTTTGGAGCGGGAAATGCGCCCAGGCTGCGCCAGTTTGTCGCAAACAGCGTCTGGCTTTCGGTCATTTTCGCCGCAGTGATGACAGTCGTGGTATCGCTGCTCTGCAGGCCGATCCTGCAGCTCATGCGGACGCCGGAAAATATCATCGACGGCGCTTACAGCTATATCATCGTCATTTTTATCGGAATTCCGGTCGTATTTTTGTACAACGTCACGGCGTCCATCATCCGTTCCCTGGGGGACAGCAAGACGCCGGTCATCTTTCTGGTGATGGCGGCGGTTCTCAATATCTTTCTGGATCTGCTGCTGATCATCGTGATCCCTATGGGCGTGGCAGGAGCGGCTGTGGCGACTGTCGTATCGCAGGCGATCGCGGGCGTGTGCTGTCTGCTCTATATGTATCGCAAATTTGAGATCCTGCACCTTTCGAAGGAGGAGTGGAAGTGGAACAGCGACTGTGTAGGGCGTCTGTGTAATATGGGAATCCCTATGGGGCTGCAGTATTCTATCACAGCCATCGGAAGCGTCATCCTGCAGAGCGCCGTCAACGGGATCGGTTCTGACGCGGTTGCGGCGGTCACAGCGGGCAGCAAGCTCAGTATGCTGATGATGTGCCCGTTTGACGCGATGGGGTCCACGATGGCAACCTACGGGGGACAGAATGTGGGAGCCGGAGATCTCGACCGGGTAGGAAAAGGCTTGAAATCCTGCACGCTGCTGGGGCTGCTCTATTCCCTGCTGGCGATCGGGATCGTTTTTCTGGGGGGGAAATATATGCTTCTGCTTTTCCTGGACGCGGACGAGACGGTGATCCTGGCAAATGCGTATGCGTTCGTGCGGACGAACGTGTTCTTCTACTTCCCGCTTGCGCTGGTCAATATCGTCCGTTTCCTGATCCAGGGTATGGGCTTCAGTAAGCTGGCTGTGTTTGCGGGAGCGTTTGAAATGCTGGCGAGAGGACTTGCGGGATTTGTTCTGGTTCCGTTTTTTGGATTTCCGGCGGTGTGCTTTGCCAATCCGCTTGCATGGATCTTTGCGGACATTTTCCTGATCCCGGCATATTTCCATGTAAGAAAGAGATTGCAGAAGATCTTAGGGAACAGAAAGACTGCCGATCCGGCCTGAAAAGGATATTTTTGTAAACTGAGCAGGCCTTTGGGGAGAAGCAGAGAGAAACGAAAGAAAGATAGATAGGGGAATACGATGGGAACCGTGATATTTGCCATGACGCACAAGAAATTCAGGACGCCGGGAGATCCGGTCTATGTGCCGCTCCAGGTGGGGCGTGCGTGCAGCGCGGACCTTGGTTATATAGGGGATGATACCGGAGATAACATTTCCAATCAGAACTGCTTTTTCGGAGAACTGACCGGCGTCTACTGGGTGTGGAAAAATTTCAAAACGAGCGATCATGTGGGAATCTGTCATTACCGGAGATATTTCTGCACTGAGGAGGGACGGATCCTCACAGAGGCAGAGTATGAAAAGATCCTGCGCGATTACGACATTATCACTTCCAAGAAACTAAAGCTCAATTACAGCTATTATGACGGCTATGCGAGCGACTACAACATAAATGATCTGCAGGCGGTAGGCGGGGCGATCCGGATGTACTACCCGGAGTACCGGGAGGCGTTTGAAAAGCTGGTGCACGGCAAGGGGACGTATTTTGGCAATATGATGGTCTGTTCCAAGGAGTTGTATGACGCGTACTGCGAATGGCTCTTTGGGATCTTTGACCGGGCGAAGGAGCACATCGACGCATCCGGCTACGATGATTATCACAAGAGGGTGTACGGATTTATCTCCGAATTTCTGCTGATGGTATATGTTGAGGTCCACGGATTGCGGGCGTACGAATGTAAGGTCGGGATGACGGATGAAAAGCGTGAGACAGCCGAGATGAAGCAGCGTCTGGCTGAATTTTTCCGGGAAAAGGATATCGCCGGTGCGAAAGCGTATTTTCTGGAGTGTCTGGAAAAGCGGCCCGACGTGCTAATGGAGGCTTCGGATATTACCGGGGAGCTGAAACTTTCGATGCAGGTGATCGCTGTCTGCGAGCTGGAGCAACAGTCATACGGAAGCAGCGTGATCGACAGAATACAGGATTTCGGAGAATTGATGGATTATTTCACGAAGGTGAACGAGGCGGTGAGGGCGCTCAAATTGTCGGACTTCACTTACCTGAGCGCAGAGCAGGCAGAGGCCTGTCTGCGCGAGAAGCAAGCGACTGAGATCGCGATAGACGCTGCCAGACGACTGGCGGGATAACAGATCAGATCGTAAATTTCCGCAGCAGCTCGGTCAGCTCAGCGGCGCGCAGCTGTAATTTCCCGGCGGCGTCATCCAACGTCTGGATCGCGCTGTGCTGTGCAGCGACGGTGCGGTTCACATTGGAGGAGCCGGCGGCTGTCTGCGCAGATATGCTGGAAATTCCTTCGATGGCGTTTAAGGTTGTGCTGCGGGATTCTTCCATATTATGCAGGCTGTCCGAGATCGCGTGGATGGAATCGATCAGCGTGTGGATCTGTTCATCCATGGAAAGGAAGGACTGCGTCGTCCGGTTGACGGCGGCTTCCTGCTGTTCTACGGTCTTGGCAGCCTGACTCGCGATGGAGACGGCGTTGCCGGTGGTAGACACGATATCGTTGATGATCTTCTGGATCTGCCCGGCTGAGTCGGCGGACTGATCGGCAAGGAGACGGATCTGCTCGGCGACGACGGCGAAGCCTCGTCCTGCATCACCCGCGCGCGCTGCCTCGATGGAAGCGTTGAGCGAAAGCAGGTTGGTTTCCTGCGCAATGCTGTTGATGCTTTCGACGATCTGCCCGATGGAGCGTGATTTGTCAGCGAGCTGTTTGATCGCTTCGATGACATTCTCTGTGATGGCGGAAGTTTCCTGCGCGCTGGCGGTCAGCTCCTTCATGGAGGCAATACCGGTGTTGATCGAAGTGCCGGTAGACTGCGTCAGAGCGGTGATCTGGTTAGCGTCCTGCGTCACGCTGCCGATCCTGTCAGAGAGATGATCCATCTGCGTGAGACAGTCGGCAGAATTTTCATCAAGCTGCGAAATGCCGGAATCGATCTCCGACACGGCGTTCCGGATGTCCTCCGAGGTCGCAAGGAACGTTTCGGAGGAGGAGGATACCTGCGAGGCAGCCGCGTTCAGGGAATCGCTGGTCGAGGTCACGTTGGTGATCAGCCCTTTCATATTGTCCGTCATGGAATTTACCCCCTCGGCAAGGAGACGGAATTCGTCCTTTGCCCTGGAGCGCAGATGGATCGTCAGGTCTCCGGAGGAGATCTTTTTTAATTGCTTTAAAATATAGTAGATGTTCCGGTTGATATGACCGGAAAGCAGATAGCCGAGCAGAGCGGCTATTGATGCACCGACGGCGGCCATGACAAGAGCCGCTGTTTTGATGTCGCTCACCTGCGCCATGATCGCGGATTCGGGGATCAGCGAACAGAGCATGGCAGAGTGGCTGGCAATGGGCTCGTAGAGGAAAAGATACCGTGTGCCGTCGTGGGTGACGTATTCCATGCCGCTTTCCTGTGAGGCGGCCGCTTTTTCATAGAAGGAGGACTGGCTGAAAACACCGTCCTTCGAGGCAGTACCGTCCGCATACAGTTCGCAGCCGTCCTGTGTCACCAGAGCGACATAGCTTCCCTCGCCCGCATCCATCGTGGAAAGGGTGTCCGTGATCAGGCTTTTGTCAAAATCGATCAGCATGATCGCCTTACCGTTGTTGAAGTGCTTGGCAAGACGCAGGGAATAGTCGTCGGCGGCAGTGCCGAGCGCTTCATCCGCATCGGACTGATTGCCGAAGAGGAAGTAGGAGGCACGGTTCTCGCTGACCATAGCGCCCTCCGGCGTGGCGATATAGGCAGAATAGAGTGCATCGCCCCTGGGGGAGGCGGAGGTGATCGGATCGAGGTCGTCGGATATAAAATAAATATCACAGATCAGATTGTTCGTGTTGACGTCACGGCTGACCTCCTTGTTGGATGTCAGGACCAGCGTTTTTCCGGTCGTGCTGTCGAGCAGACCTTTGAAGTATTTGGTGATCTCATCGTCGGAAAGGTAGGATTTGTAGTTGGACCGCACCGTGTCGATGGCGAGCGTAAGGTACTGGTTTGTCATTTCCATCGTCTGGCTGGCAGAATTTTCATAGTTGGCGATGATCGCCGCCGATGCCAGCTTGTAAGAGATCCCGCCCAGAAGGATGATGCACAGCACTGGAACCAGAAAGGAACTGATCAGCTTTGTGCGGAGCTTCTTGTGAAAAGGAATGGTATCGTTGCGAAGGGTAGATTTTTTTTCAGTCTTTTTCATACGCGTGTTCCTCCTGCGGATTAAGTAAAAATCAGATCGTCGTCTGCACTTTGCCTGAACAATTTTATTTTACGAAAAAAATCGAAAAAATACAAGAAAAAACAGGAAGAAATTCTGATAAATCGCAACAGTTAAGCTGTTAAACACAAAACATTTTAAGTAATGCAGTTGTTGCGCAGGGAAATACATGGTAAACTGTTACTATTCAGAGCCGTGCGGCGCGTTACTGCCGATTCTGCAAAGGTTTCGCGGATCTGGAAAAGTAAAATAGAAAGAAATGGGGATTTGCTATGGAGTATCAGGAGGCTTATCAGAAACTGGAGAAGTATGGTCAGCTGCATGTGCTTGACTATTACAAGGAACTGACACAGGAGCAGAAGGATCTTCTGCTCGACCAGATAGAAAATACGGATTTCGGCGTTCTCGCCATGTGCGGGGAGAAGGGTCACGCGAACGAGCGGGGGAAGATCACACCGATCCCGGTCATGCAGCTCCCGGAGATCGAGGAAAAGAAAGAAGAGTTTACAAAGATCGGACTGGAAGCGATCAAGGCAGGCAAGGTGGGCGCTGTGCTTCTGGCAGGCGGCATGGGCACAAGGCTTGGTTCTGATCAGCCCAAGGGCGTTTACAATATCGGTCTGACGAAGGACGTCTTTATTTTCCAGAGACTGATCGAAAATCTGCTGGAGGTGGTACACCAGGCGGGCGCGTGGGTTCCGCTTTACGTGATGACCAGCGATAAGAACCATGAGACGACCACGGCTTTTTTTAAGGAGAAAAACTATTTCGGATACGATCCGGCATACATCCGCTTTTTCATGCAGGATATGGCGCCGGCGGCCGACTACAGCGGCAAAGTATATATGGAAGAAAAATACAAGATTTCCACGTCCCCGAACGGAAACGGAGGCTGGTTTTTGTCGATGATGAAGGCGGGGATCGTTGAGCAGGTAAAGGCAGCAGGCGTAGAGTGGCTGAATGTCTTTTCCGTGGACAACGTGCTGCAGCGTATCGCGGATCCCTGCTTTGTAGGGGCTACGATCGCGACGGAAAGCGCAGTCGGCGCGAAGGTGGTAAGAAAGGTCTCGCCGGATGAGAAGGTGGGCGCAATGTGCCTTGAGGATGGAAAGCCTTCCATCGTGGAATACTATGAGATGACACAAGAGCTGATGGATGCGAAGGATGCAAAGGGAGATCCGGCTTACAATTTCGGCGTGATCCTGAATTATCTGTTCCGGGAGAAGGATCTGGAGGAGATTGTCGGAAAGAAGCTGCCGCTTCATGTGGTGGAGAAGAAGATCCCCTATTTAAATAAAGAAGGAGAGCACGTGAAGCCGGAGGAGGCGAACGGCTACAAGTTCGAACAGCTTGTGCTGGATATGATCCATGAGCTGGATTCCTGTCTGCCCTTCGAGGTCGTGCGCAGCCGCGAGTTTGCTCCGATCAAGAACAAGACGGGCGTGGATTCGGTGGAGAGCGCCAGAAAGCTGTGCGAGGAAAACGGAATCGCACTGTAAGTTAATATTTAACAAAAAGACAGGTTTGGATAACATTCATGTATTGAGAAAACAGCCTGAAAAGTTGTAATATTGGGATAAGTTAAGAGAGCAAAGAACAGGATAGCGCTCATGCCGGATTAACATATGAACAATTACTGTGTGAAGCGGTCATGGGTGCATCACAACCGCAGCGTCTGTACCAGTGCACACCCGATGCAGACACGATATGCGAGGCAGGTGTGCAGAAATGAGGAGCAAGATGGCAATTTTAGTGACAGGTGGCGCCGGATATATCGGTTCCCACACAGTAGTAGAATTACAGAATGCAGGATATGATGTAGTAGTTCTGGATAACTTATCCAATTCCAGCGAAAAGTCGCTCAAGAGAGTGGAGAAGATCACCGGAAAGCCGGTTACCTTCTACAAAGCGGACATTCTTGACCGGGAAGCGCTGGAGCAGGTTTTTGAAAAAGAGAAGATCGACTCCTGTATCCACTTTGCAGGACTGAAGGCAGTGGGCGAGTCCGTACAAAAGCCCTGGGAATACTATGAAAACAATATTGCCGGAACACTGACGCTGGTGGATGTTATGCGCAAGCATGGCGTGAAGAATATCATCTTCTCATCCTCCGCGACCGTATACGGAGATCCGGCATTTATTCCGATCACAGAGGAATGTCCTAAGGGACAGTGCACCAATCCTTACGGATGGACGAAGTCGATGCTCGAGCAGATCCTGACCGATATGCAGAAGGCAGATCCCGAGTGGAATGTGATCCTGCTCCGTTACTTCAATCCGATCGGGGCACACAAGAGCGGAACGATCGGCGAGAACCCGAATGGTATCCCGAACAACCTGATGCCCTACATCACACAGGTGGCAGTTGGAAAGCTGAAAGAGCTTGGCGTATTCGGCAACGATTACGACACACCGGACGGAACCGGCGTGCGCGATTACATCCATGTAGTTGACCTTGCCCTCGGCCATGTGAAAGCGCTGAAGAAGATCGAGGAAAAGGCTGGTCTGTGCATTTACAATCTGGGAACGGGCGTAGGCTACAGCGTTCTGGATATTGTTAAGAATTTCGAAGAAGCAACCGGCGTAAAGATCCCTTATGTGATCAAGCCGAGACGTGCGGGCGATATCGCAACCTGCTACTCCAACGCGGACAAGGCGAAGAGAGAGCTTGGATGGGAAGCGCAGTACGGTATCAAGGATATGTGCGCAGATTCCTGGAGATGGCAGAGCAACAATCCGAATGGATATGATGATTAAAAACACATTATAAGAAAAAGGACATCCGGTCGGGTGTCCTTTTTGATTTGATGGGAAATTGCGTTGAATTTCCTATGAATGCTGATCAGAGCAGGGCGTAAGGCGTATTTCGGATCCTCTCTTCCATATCGTATGCGCGCCGCCTTATGCGACATACAGGTACATGAAGATGAAATGGCAGATGCTTCCGCCGAGCACAAACAGATGGAAGATCTCATGGGAACCGAAATTCTGGTGCTTGCTGTTAAAGATCGGAAGTTTTAAGGCGTAGATTACACCGCCGACCGTGTAGATCAGTCCGCCGACCAGAAGCCAGAGGAAAGCGCTGTGCGGCAGGGTATTCCAGAGGGTTCCGAAAACTGCCAGACAGATCCAGCCCATTGCAATGTAGATGACGGAAGAAAACCATTTGGGGCAGGTGATCCAACAGGCTTTGATCGTCATACCGACCAGCGCGATACCCCATACGACAGCCAGAAGCGTATAACCGGAACGCCCGCCAAGCACGATCAGGCAGATCGGCGTGTAAGAGCCTGCGATCAGGACAAAGATCATCATATGGTCCAGCTTGCGGAAAACACGCAGCACACGGTCGCGTACGGTGACGCTGTGGTAGATCGTGCTTGCACTGTAAAGTGCAACCATGCTGCACATGAAAACAGCCATTGCGATAAAGGCTGTATGATCGTCATTTACTGCCACCTTGATAAGCAGCGGCGTAGTAGCTAATACTGATAGAACAACGCCGATAAAATGAGTGATGGCGCTGCCAGGTTCACGAATTGTAATTTGCATAGATAATTCCTCCTTTTACAACTGAATCACAACAAGTAGTATTCAAAACTACATAAGATATAATATGATACTACAACATATAATGTTCAAAGTCAATAAAAATATGTAACCGTTCAGAGCAAAATAAAAACTCAGAGCCGTTCGATAAATGCGAAGCATTTAAGAGAACGGTTCTGAGTTTTTATTAGGCGGATACGCCGCAGCGACGAAATGCGGAGCATTTTGGAGCCTGCTCTGAACGGGTATGTTGCGATGATTTGGAGAAAAGCAGAGCCGCAGCGACGAAATGCGAAGCATTTTGGAGCCTGCTCTGAACGATTATGTTGCGATGATTTGGAGAAAAGCAGAGCCGCAGCGACGAAATGCGAAGCATTTTGGAGCCTGCTAATCCTCCTCGATCACGTGGATTTCCAGATAGTCGAAGTCGATCGCTTCTATAAAATTATCCTGCGTAAAACGCGCCTTGTCATGCTTTTTAAAATCCTGAATGGTGGATTCCAGCCAGATCGGCTTCCCGAGGTCAAACTGATAGCACACCTCGTCAAGCGCGTGGAAAACCTTGTGCGTCCGCGTGTCCTGACTGTCATCCACGATGACGGTATCTCTGATCATATGATTGTCTTTAAATTCTTTTGCCCAAAGTCGAAACATGAATATCCCTTCCATCCCTGCTGATTTGTCAGATCCATTTCCTTATACTATATCGGTATCCTCCCGAAATGTAAAGTGCCGCCGGCTTGCCTTTCCTGTGGGAATCATGTACACTACAGGGGACGAAGAGGAAATGTACGGCGGGGAGGAAAAGACGTTTTGATCGGAAAAACTGTCGAGAATACAGGAAGAAAAAAAGCGACAACAGTCATATCGTTGGCTGTCTCTGTCATAAATATATGTTTGGTGGGATTTCTGGAGTCAGGAAGATCCGCCGGTTTCCGGATCCTTGGAATACTGCTTCTGCTGCTGGGTATACCTTGCGCGACCTGGGTTACAAAACGGTTTTGGGAAGCGGCAGATAAAAGAAGAAAACTATGCGCCACCGTTGCAGGGGCGCTTATGACGCTCGGCTATGTCTGCGGCTGCAGGCTGCGGCAGGACGGGACGGCTTTAAAGGGCATCGGGGATGTACCGCTGTTCCTGTTCGAAGTTGTCTGCCTGTCGATACTTGCTGCGGCGTGCTGTTATATTTTCCTTGGAACAGGAGTACAGGAAAGGATCCGGGCGCTTACGGACTGCGGCAGGACGTCTGAAAAATGGACGGACAGGAGCAGATTCCTTATTTATATGGGATTTTTGCTGTTGTGTTATGTGCCCGTTTTTCTGGCATACTATCCCTCCGTCTTTGCCTATGATGCGGAAGGGCAGCTATATCAGGTGCTTGCGCATGATTACAGCACCCATCACCCGCTGATCCATACCTTGTTTTTAGGAGCTTTTTTCAGGCTCGGAGGGCTGCTTGGGTCATACAGTCTGGGGATGGCAGTTCATTCCGTTGTTCAGATGGTGCTGATGGCGGGGATCTTCGCCTATACCGTTCTGTTCTTATATAAAGAAGGAACGGGGCGGGTGCTGAGGCTGTTATTGCTGCTTTTTTACGGTTTATTTCCGGCAAATTCCGTGCTGGCGATCAGCACGACCAAGGATGTGCTTTTTGCCGGGCTGGTGCTCTGCTATGTGCTCGAGCTGTACCGGCAGTTTTCAGGTCGGAGGACAGAGAAGTGGAAGCAACGGGAAGGCAACGAGGAGAAGGAGAAACGCGGAGGATGGGTGACGCTTGTCCTGACCGGCGCGCTGCTTTTGCTCTTTCGGAATAATGCGCTGTATGCCATGATAGCGACGTTTCCGGTGAGCTTTTTTCTGATGGGAAAAACTTCTGAGGCAAAAAATTCTGCCGAAGAATCTTCTGTCCAGAAAAAAACTACGGGAAAATTTGTTGCGGAAAAATCTTCTATGGAAAGTGCCCGGATAGGAAAAAGGGCGCACTACAGTGAACGAAAAGCGTATCTGCTGGCGACAGTCTGTATGCTGTTCCTGTTTGCCGTCGCTGCGGCAGGGCTGAAAGGGGTGCTGAAAGCGCAAAACGGAAGCCCGAGGGAAATGCTGAGCGTACCGCTGCAACAGATCGCGAGAACCCGGGTAGAACATGAGGAAGAGCTGGAACCGGAGCTTCGACAGGAACTGGATCAATACGTTTCCTCGGAGTGGGTGTTTGCGGCATATCATCCGCATCTGGCGGATCCGGTCAAGAGCCGTGCGGTGATCCATGACAATCCGGCGGGGTTCATCAAAGTGTGGATCCGATTAGGATTGCGATACCCGCAGACGTACATTGACGCTTTCCTTGACAATTCTGTCGGATTGTGGTTTCTGGAGGATCAGAGCCACGCGGAGATCTATGGAAAAGGAAAAGAGAGTGGATTCGGCTATCTTTCCACGGACAACCGGACGATGCCGGCTGGATTTGAGATCGTGGAGGACAGCAGGCTGCCTGGACTTCGGAATTTTATGGAAGAGATCGTTTCCGAAAACCGATATCAGGATATACCGGTGCTTTCGGTGATCTTTGCCCCGGCGTTCTACTGGTGGCTGTTGGTGCTGTATCTGGCGTCGGCTGTTTATCAGCGGAACTGGAGGGGGATGATCCCGGCTGTCTTTCTGGTGATGTACTATCTGACGCTGCTTCTCTCACCGGCGGTTCTGGTGCGTTATATGTATCCGCTGATGGTATCGGTTCCGGTGCTCTGGGGATTGCAGCTTGGCGCGCGGGAAGAAAAAATTGCCGAAATGGAAGAAAATAACTAGATATAGTGGATAAAGTTGAAAAAATACACAATAAAAATAAAATAAAGATGAAATTTTTGTAAAAATTGTACATTTTGATGAGAGGTATGCTATAATACACGTAGGCTCGGCAGCCTACGTGTCAAGAATTGCAGAGCAATTCTTGCTGAAGTGGTTAAGGTTGTGGCAACTAATGAATAGTAGGAAAAGATACTTGTAGTCAGAGAGTAGCCTGCGTGACAAGAATTGCGGAGCAATTCTTGCTGAAGTGGTTAAGGTTGTGGCAACTAATGAATAGTAGGAAAAGATACTTGTAGTCAGAGAGTAGCCTGCGTGACAAGAATTGCGGAGCAATTCTTGCTGAAGTGGTTAAGGTTGTGGCAACTAATGAATAGTAGGAAAAGATACTTGTAGTCAGAGAGTAGCCTGCGTGTCAAGAATTGCAGAGCAATTCTTGCTGAAGTGGTTAAGGTTGTGGCAACTAATGAATAGTAGGAAAAGATACT
>CAKRSV010000008.1 GCA_934401915.1 uncultured Lachnospiraceae bacterium | reverse complement strand
CGTATAAATGCTGAACTTTTTAGCATTTATCATAGAAAAATCCCACACAAAAGTGCGGGACTTTGTCTACAGTCTGAAAGCTATCCGATTAAAACCGGATAGCTTTTGCTTTGCGCATATTGCGGAAAATGGGTTGTTTTATTTTCTGGTGGACAGCCTTTGCAGATCCTGATAGAAGGTCGGATAGCTGATGTTGACGCAGTCGCTCCCAAGAATCTCGGTCGTGCCGTCGGCGATCAGGGATGCGACGGCAAAGCTCATAGCGATGCGGTGATCCAGATGCGAGTCAATGACAGCGCCGTGCAGTGGTCTGCCCCCGTTTATGATCATGCCGTCATCAGTTGCGGTGATGTCGCAGCCCATGGATTTAAGCTGCTCTACCATCACGTCTATGCGGTTGGATTCTTTCACTTTCAGCTCGGCGGCGTCCCTTATGATCGTTTGTCCCTCGGCGCAGGCGGCCATGATATTGATGACTGGTATCTCGTCGATCAGGGTAGGGATGAGATCACCTTCCACGACCGTTCCGTGGAGACTGCTGGATCGGACCAGAAGATCTGCGGTCGGTTCCCCCTCTTCGCGGATGTTCAGCAGGGTGATATCTCCGCCCATAGCCCTGGCTACCCGGAGGATTCCGTCGCGCGTCGGGTTGATGCCGACATTGCGTATCAGGATCTCGGAGTTTGGAACGAGCAGTCCGGCTGCGATAAAGTATGCGGCGGAAGAGATGTCGCCCGGCACACAGATGCGCTGTCCGTGCAGGACGGGCTCCGGGAAGATCGTGGCGGTCGTGCCTTCAGTCAGCACATTGGCTCCGAAATAGCGGAGCATGATCTCGGAGTGGTTCCGGCTGACGGTAGGCTCCGTCACGCTCGTCTCGCCGCTGGCGTAAAGTCCGGCGAGAAGGATGCAGGATTTGACCTGCGCGGATGCGACCTTTGAGTGGTAGTGGATCCCTTTCAGTTCCCTGCCACTTATCGAAAGCGGAGCGCAGTCGTTGTGCCGGACGCTTTCGATGGCGGCGCCCATCATGGAGAGCGGCTCCATGATCCGCTTCATGGGGCGCGTCTGGATAGAGGAATCACCGGTGAGCGTACAGGTGAAGGGCTGCGCTGCCAGAATACCGGAGATCAGGCGGGTGGTTGTGCCGCTGTTTCCGGCATCCAGCACGGAAGTGGGCGCCTGCAGTCCGTGAAGTCCCTTTCCGTGGATCAGAATATGCTCCGGCGTGTTTTCAATCTCGATGCCGAGCTTCTGGAAACAGCTTATCGTGGAAAGACAGTCTGCTCCTTTCAGAAAGTTGGTCACTTCGGTCGTTCCGTCTGCGAGAGCGCCGAACATGACGGCGCGGTGGGAAATGGACTTGTCGCCGGGAATGGTAACTTCTCCGGACAGGCGGTTGCTTTTTTCTAATATCATATCAGACAGTTCCTTTCTGTATCTGTGTTTATCCTGGTTTATTTTCTGGCATGGATCCCATAGCCGTGCTTTGTCAGCACGCCCTCGGCGTCTGCCGCCGATTCGGCACTGTAGAACTCGATGCGCAGCGCGCCCTCTGCCAGTTCGCGGTTGTGGTTGATACCGATATTTTTGATGCTGACCTCGTGCATGGCGAGAAGCGAGGCGATCGCAGCGATCGCGCCGGGCTTGTCGGCGATATCGACGGTGAGGACATACTCGGTTTTGATCGGTCCGCTGGAGGCGTCGATAAAGGATTCCCGGTAGGCTCTTGCGCTGTCAAAGAAATCATACAGGGCATTTTCTTTTCTGGCTCCGATCTCGTCTGCGATGTGCTGCAGGTCGCGGATGTACTTCTGGAGCAGGGTATCTATGTTTTCCGTGTTGGACAGACAGATTTGCTGCCACATGACCGGAGAGGAGGAGGCAATCCGCGTGATATCCTTGAAACCTCCGGCTGCGATCATCTTCATCACGCCCTCCTTCGAATCGGAATTCTTCACAAGATTCACCAGCGAAGCGGCGATGATGTGGGGGAGATGCGAGATGGCGGCTGTGACATAGTCGTGTTCCTCGCAGGTCAGGATCAGCGGGATCGCGCCGATTGAGGCGACCAGCGTCTGATAGGCAGTCACTTTTTCCTGGGGAACGGTGTCGGAGGGCGTCAGGATATAGTAGGCGTTTTCGAGAAGGGACGCCTTGGAATTCTGATAGCCGAAGCGCTCGGAGCCTGCCATGGGATGACCGCCGATAAAGCAGTTTTTGAGTCCCAGACGCTCGATCTCACGGTGAATCTCTGTCTTGACGCTGCCGACGTCAGTCAGGATGGTATCCGGCCGCAGATCATCCTTTAAAAGCTGCAGATTGCGAATGTTGTGGGCAACCGGCGCGCAGAGAAAGAGATAATCGCATGCGGTCAGCTCCGGACAAAGCTCAGAGAAGGCGCTGTCGATGACCTGCTCAGAGACGGCGAGCTGCAGGGAAGATTCGTTGGTGTCGTAGGCCAGCAGTTTTGCCTGTGGGATAGCGGTGCGGATCGCCTTTGCGATCGAGCCGCCGATCAGGCCCAGGCCGATAAAGCTACAGGTAAGTGTACTCATATGCCGCAAATCCTTTCTTGAATCAAATACGCATTAACTATAGCATTATCCCGTGGGAAAAGCAATGACGGAGAGACCGGGTAGATACAGGAGCGGAAAGATTTATACCATACGGGATCGGACCTGTACGCATCCGGCATAATTCGGATATACGTAAAAGGCGCACTGAAAAACCGGGATCAAAAGAAAAATGTCAGAATATTGTGAAAATTAGAAGAATAATAAGTAAATAGTGGGTGGAGAAAGAAAAGTGATTGTACAAAATAAATAAAAATGATTGAAAAACAAATACAATTTTGGTAATATAGACCTAAGATGGTCGGAAAGATCATAGATTGTTACAGGAATATTACTAATAGGAGGGGTACAGGATGAAGGTTTATACAACAGACAAGATCAGAAATATTGTTTTGCTTGGACACAGCGGAAGCGGTAAGACCAGTCTGGCGGAAGCGATGGCATATCTCTCGGGGATCACATCCAGAATGGGCAAGGTTTCCGATGGAAATACGATCAGCGATTATGGAAAAGAAGAACAGAAGCGACAGATCTCGATTTCTACCTCCGTGATTCCTGTAGAGTGGGAGGATACCAAGATCAATCTTCTGGACAGTCCCGGTTTCTTTGATTTTGCCGGGGAGATGGAGGAGGCGGCGGGAGCTGCAGACGGAGCTGTGATCGTGGTGTCCGGCAAGGCCGGCGTGGAAGTAGGAACGCAGAAGGCATGGGAACTGTGCGATAAGTATAAGCTGCCGCGCTTCGTGTTTGTGACGGATATGGATATCGACAACGCCTCCTTCCGGCAGGTTGTGGAGGATATGACCGCAAAGTATGGCAAGAAGCTGGCGCCGTTCCATCTGCCGATCCGTGAAAATGAGAAATTTGTCGGATATATTAATGTGATCACGGAACAGGCATACCGCTGGAAGGGCAAAGAGGTCGTAGAGTGTGAGATGCCGGAGTACAGCAAGGCAAACCTGCAGATCTGCCGGGATACGCTGATGGAAGCGGTGGCAGAGACGAGTGAAGAGTTTATGGAGAGATACTTTAACGGGGAGATGTTTTCGGAGGCGGAGATCCGTGCGGCGCTGCGAAACAACGTGATGGACGGAAGCATCGTTCCGATGTCGATGGGATCGAACCTTCTCTGCCAGGGAATCTATACACTTCTGGACGACATCGTAAAGTATATGCCGAGTCCGGAGAACCGTAAGATCGCGGGAATCGATCTGAAGAGCAACGAGGTGTTCGAAGCGGACTACGATTTTGCCAAGGCGAAGTCGGCCTACATCTTCAAGACCATTGTAGATCCGTATATCGGCAAGTATTCACTGATCAAGGTATGCTCCGGGGTATTTAAGAGCGACGATATGATCTACAACGATGAAAAGGAAGTGGAGGAGAAGATCAGCAAGCTCTACGTGCTGCAGGGAAATAAGCCTATTGAAGTGCCGGAGCTCCACGCGGGAGATATCGGAGCGATCGCGAAACTTACGGCGGCGAGGACGGGCAACACGCTTTCCACCAAGGCGAGGATCATCCGCTATGGAAAGATGGAGCTGCCAAAGCCCTGCATGGCGATGCGCTACAAGGCAAAGAACAAGGCGGACATCGATAAGATCTCCCAGAGCCTGCAAAAGCTGACCCATGAGGACCGCACACTCCAGGTGGTAAACGATGCGGAGAACAAACAGACCTTGCTTCTCGGCATGGGGGACATCCATCTGGAAGTGATCGTCAGCAGACTGCTCAACGAATATAAGGTTGATATAGAGCTGAAGGATCCGAAGATCGCATATAGGGAAACGATACGCAAAAAGTCGGATGTGGAATACAAGTACAAAAAACAGTCCGGAGGACACGGGCAGTATGGCCATGTAAAGATGCGCTTCGAGCCATCCGGCAATCTGGAGGAAAGCTACGAATTTGAGCAGGAGGTTGTCGGCGGGGCAGTTCCGAAGAACTTTTTCCCGGCAGTCGAGAAGGGACTGCAGGAGTCGGTTCTCAGCGGTCCGCTTGCCGCTTATCCGGTCGTGGGGATCAAGGCGGTGCTGTACGACGGATCGTACCACCCGGTAGATTCCTCGGAGATGGCGTTCAAGATGGCGACGATCCAGGCGTTCAAAAAGGGTGTGATGGAAGCGCAGCCGATCCTGCTTGAGCCGATCGAGACACTCTGTGTGACAGTGCCGGATACATACACCGGTGATATTATGGGGGATTTAAATAAACGAAGAGGACGGGTGCTCGGCATGCGGCCTCTGGGAGATGGCAAGACGGTGATCGAGGCGGAGATCCCGCAGGCAAGCCTGAACGGCTACTGCACAGTGCTCCGCTCCATGACCGGAGGCTGGGGAGAGTATACCCACAGCTTTGCGAGATATGAGCCCGCGCCGCCGGATGTGCAGGAGAGAGAGGTCGCTGCACGGGCGGAGAAGGTTGCCGAAGGAAACAGGGAGGATTAAAGAAGAGCCATGCCTGCCGTATCGTGCCATTTTTACGGTTGACAAATCGCACTGTTATTATAAAATAGTAAAAGTGGAAAGAAAAATGCCATGCCTCCGAAAAGGGAAACCTTTCGGAGGCTGGTTAAGTATTGCTATATATTTTACAAGAAAGGCATGGTCATAGAGATGGCAGAAGTTTACAATCACAGAGAAGTGGAGACAAAGTGGCAGAAGGTCTGGGATGATGAGAAGGCATTCAAGACTTCGGATGATTTTTCCAAGCCGAAGTATTATGCACTGGTGGAGTTTCCGTATCCTTCGGGACAGGGACTACACGTAGGGCATCCGAGACCGTATACTGCGTTGGATATTGTGGCGCGGAAGAGAAGAATGCAGGGATATAACGTCCTGTATCCGATGGGATGGGATGCGTTTGGACTTCCGACGGAGAATTATGCGATCAAAAATCATATCCACCCCAAGATCGTAACCAAAAACAATGTGGCTCGTTTTAAGGGACAGCTTCATGCCCTTGGCTATTCCTTCGACTGGGACCGCGAGATCAACACGACAGATCCCAATTACTATAAATGGACACAGTGGATCTTCTTAAAGCTTTTCAAGGCAGGACTTGCCTACAAGACGGAGATGCCGATCAACTGGTGTACCTCCTGCAAGGTCGGACTTGCCAACGAGGAAGTCGTAAACGGCGTCTGTGAGAGATGTGGATCGGAAGTAGTCCGGAAGGTAAAGAGCCAGTGGATGCTGAAGATCACAGAGTATGCGGACAAGCTGATCGAGGGACTGGATTCGGTCGACTATATTGAGAAGGTTAAGGTTTCCCAGAAGAACTGGATCGGAAAATCGACCGGTGCGGAAGTGGATTTCTCCATCAAGGATAAAGAGGATAAGCTGCGCATCTATACGACGAGATGCGACACACTGTTCGGTGTGACCTACATGGTCGTATCGCCGGAGCATCCGATCATCGATAAGTACAAGGACGAGTTGAAAAACTGGGACGACATTGCAGCCTACCGTGAGCAGGCAGCCAGAAAGTCAGACTTCGAGCGTGCCGAGCTTGCGAAGGAAAAGACCGGTGTTAAGATAGACGGACTGACCGCGGTAAATCCGGTCAATAACAAGGAAATCCCGATCTTCATATCCGACTATGTACTGATGAGCTATGGAACCGGTGCGATCATGGCGGTTCCGGCACACGATGAGAGAGACTGGGATTTTGCCAAGAAATTTGACCTGCCGATCATCGAAGTAGTGGCAGGCGGCAAGAACGTTCAGGAGGAAGTGTACACGGACGTTGCGACGGGCACACTCGTAAATTCCGGATTCCTGGACGGAATGAGTGTCGAAGAAGCAAAAGAGAAGATGATCTCCTTCCTGGAAGAGAAGAAGATTGGATGCGCAAAGACCAACTACAAGCTGAGAGACTGGGTATTTTCAAGACAGCGTTACTGGGGTGAGCCGATCCCGATCGTTCACTGTGATAAATGCGGCTATGTGCCGATCGACGAGAGCGAGCTTCCGCTGGAGCTGCCGGATGTCGAGAGCTATATGCCGACAGACAACGGAGAGTCACCGCTTGCACTGATGACCGGCTGGGTGAATACCACCTGTCCCTGCTGCGGCGGACCTGCGAAGAGAGAGACAGATACCATGCCTCAGTGGGCGGGATCTTCCTGGTACTTCCTGCGCTATACCGATCCGACCAACACGGAGGCGCTTGCGAGCAAGGAAGCACTGGAATACTGGATGCCGGTAGACTGGTATAACGGCGGTATGGAGCACACGACGCTGCACCTGCTGTATTCCAGATTCTGGCACAGATTCTTATATGATGAGAAAGTGGTTTCGTGTCCGGAACCTTACAAGAAGAGAACTTCCCATGGAATGATCCTTGGATCGAACGGGGAGAAGATGAGCAAGTCCAGAGGAAACGTGGTCAATCCAGACGATATCGTGAACGACTACGGCGCAGATACGCTCCGTACCTACGAGATGTTTATCGGAGCCTTTGATCTGGCTGCCTCCTGGTCGGAGGACGGTGTGAAGGGATGCCGCCGTTTCCTGGAGAGAGTGTGGAAACTGCAGGATATCCTGACGGATGAAGAGGGCTATTCCAAGGATCTGGAGACGAAGCTCCACCAGACCATTAAGAAGGTGAGTCAGGACTTCGAGAATCTCAAGTACAATACGGCGATCGCAGCGATGATGTCGCTGATCAATGAGTTTTACCGCAAAAATGCTGTAACGAGAGGCGAATTCAAGACGCTCCTCACCCTGCTGAACCCGGTGGCGCCTCATATCACAGAGGAACTCTGGCAGAAGGTTGGCTTCGAGGGCAGAGTATACCAGACGACCTGGCCGGAATACGAGGAGGCAAAGACTGTGGAGGCGACGGTAGAGATCGCGGTCCAGGTGAACGGAAAGACGAGGGCAACCCTTGCGATCGGCAAGGAGGACCCGAAGGACGAAGTGATCGCGAAGGCAAAAGAAGTGATCGCTGACAAGCTGACAGGAACGATCGTAAAAGAGATCTATGTTCCGGGCAGACTGGTAAATATCGTGCAGAAATAAAAGACGGAATAAAGACAGACAAACCCCTGTACCGGAGACAAGAGCAAAGGTACAGGGGTTTTGTGATCCTGCGAAGGACGGCATTATTTTTTTTGCCGGAGTTTCATCAGCTTATCGATCCGCGCAAGCTCCTCAGGCGTTGAGTAGCCACGGATCGTCTCGATGATCAGATTCATCTCCTCGTCGTCGAACGAGATATTGTGTTCCTGCCCCCTCTTGGCGACGGACAGCAGAAACGGAAGAAGTTTTTCCTTGGAAAGCGTCTGGCTTTCAAAGACCAGGGCCTGCAAAAAGGTCAGTTTTTCCTTGGGAATATGAGAAATGGCAGGATCCTGCATCCATTCATCGGTCATTGCACAAAGACCTCCTTTGATCATAGCATTATTCTGTTTGCTGAAACATTTCATACATTGCCTTCTGTTCGGGCGTGAGCATATTCATCAGCATATCCAGCATGGAAGAAGACCCGCCTGTGGCGTCACCGGAGAAGGGTGCCTCCATGTCTGGATAAAGCTCTCGGATGGTGTTTAGCGTCTGATTCATTTCCTGCAGGTTTTCCATGGTCTGGAGCATGGACTGCAGCTGCTCGAGCTGTCGGATCTCTTCGGGGGTAGAATACAGGCAGAGCTGCCGGCACAGCTTTTTCAGATCGGCAGGGTGAATCTCCTCCCGGCTGCATCCACAGATCTGGATCGGATGTTTTTTGATATAATCCATCGTATATTGCAGCTCCAGATACTTGATGTAGACAGCCAGCTGCTTCTGGATGGCAGAGTCTATGTAAGGCAGAAGGATCTTGAGCTTCTGGATCTGATTGGTCGTGTATAAGGCATCAAATGCCATCACATTTGTCACTTCTTCTGATTTGTCATCCATAGACAGCCCCTTCTGATGCCTTGCCGGTATTCCCTAAAGTATATGCGCCGGGAACACAGGATAGGACAGTGCATATGAAAGGGCTGGCCGTCAGACCAACCCTTGAGATATGATACGAGATGTGAACCGTATTGCCAGGGCGGGATTAGTTGCCGCATCCGCAGCAGGAGAAGAGGAGCAGGATCCAGATCAGGGAAGAACAGCAGCCGTTGTCGCCGTTTCCGCCGAAAAGGTTGTTGATCCCGTTGCCGCATCCGCATCCGCTGTTGTTGTTATTTCCGCAGCAGGATAAAAGGATCAAAATCCAGATGATAGAGCTGCATCCGCATCCGTTGTTATTGTTGTTGTTCGTGTTGTTGCTGCATCCGCACTGAGTTGCTGTTAAATCGCTCATGTATGTGCCTCCACAAATTATTTGTTTATGGTTTATCCTATGGGGGAGGCATGTCAGTGTTTCCAAAAAAGAAAAAATATTTATTTCTGATAAACATTCTGGGCTGAAATACTTGCATAAATCTCAAGATATAGTAAAATAGAAATGTGTGTAATCAGATTTTGTGCACAAAGTCGGGTTGCAGAAGACTTAGGATATTCAAGAAGGAGCGATCCTTGCATGGAGGGATTCGAGGTTGCAGGGAGAAGATTTCGCACGGAGGCAGACTATAAAGCTGCCAGGAGGGATCTTCAAAAAGTAGAAGAGATCAGGCAAAAGGTGAATCTGGACCAGCCGGGAGAAGTTATCAGGCTGTACGAAGAGATGCAGGCAGGAAATTACCGGTTTGAGACGGCTGTCGGCAACGACTTCGACGATGAGATCTATGAGCTGGCGAGCCGCTTCCAGAAGGATGGCTATACGAGGGACAGCAGGATCAGCAGCAAGGACCTGCGGCGGAAAAAGAAAGCCGATTCATGGAAGAAACGCAAAAAGGCTGTCAAAGCACCACAGACAGAGCCAGATGCAGAGCAGACCGGAGAGGAAACACCGGATGCCGGAATGCAGAAAGAAATCCTGCGGGAGCTGAAAAGGCGGGAGCAGCGAAGAAATCTGCTGATCGCCTGCTGCAGCGTGGTTGCCATCGGATGTCTTGGCTACTTCGGAGCCTATTCCTACTACGCAGACCGGACGGAGATGGATTACAGTGAACTGGCGCAACTCAAGGGAGCGACAACACTCTCGCCAAATGTGACGATCCATTACACACAGGAAGAGGAGGAGAAGGATCTGACGGTCCTTTCGGAGTACCAAACCCTCTACAATAAAAATAAAAGTCTAATCGGATGGCTTAAAATTGACGATACAAATATAGATTATCCGGTTATGCAGACGGTCAATAACGAGTATTATCTGGATCACAATTTCAATCAGGAGTATGACAAGAACGGCAGCCTGTTTCTGGACAAGGACTGCGATATCGTACATAGAAACACGAATCTGATCATCTATGGACATCATATGAAGTCCGGGAAGATGTTCGGAAACCTGAATGAATACCGGAAGGAAGAGTACGGAAAAGAACATTCCATCATCCAGTTTGATACGATCTATGAAAAAGGGACCTATCAGGTTATGTATGTGTTCCGGTCGAGAGTGTACAGCGAGGAAGAAGTGGTCTTTAAGTATTACCAGTTTCTGGACGCGGTCTCCGAGAAGGAATTTGATTCCAATATGCAGGAGATGGCGGCACTGTCACTGTATGATACAGGGGTTACGGCGGGTTTTGGGGACGAACTGCTCACCCTTTCAACCTGTGACAGCTCGGAACAGGACGGACGTTTTGTCGTCGTGGCAAAGAGAATTTCGTAGTACAGTATAAATATTAAATAAGTGTGTGGGGAACAAGGAGAGATACCATGTCGAAGAAAATGCAGGGTAAGAAAACAAAGAGGGGATTTAAGAGAACAGTCAGACGCAGTCTGGCGGCAGTCCTGATGATCACAGCGATCGCGGTTGCGGCGATTCCGGTGCCGGAGAACCGTGCGGAGACTGTGGACGGAGGCGTTTCCGTACAGGATGTTGCCCCCCAGAGAGTGGTGGATTACAGCTATGTAGAGCCGGGCGCAGATCTTGCGACGGGTATGCCGAAGCCGTCCGGAGCGACGGAGTATTCTTCAAAGGTTCTGAAGCAGCTCAGTGACAGCGAGTGGATCATGGAGTGGCAGTTTAGGTTCTTCCTTAAGAATGTGCAGGGAGGACCCAAGGGAATCATCAGCGAATACAACAGCACGTATGCGAGTGAGACGGTCGTACTGAACCCCAACGTGGTGTATGAGTACAACACGATCCAGCCTGCGGTATATGAGAAATTTTATACCGACCACGATGCGGATATCAAGAGCTGTACCGAACCGGGTGAGGACGATGCGGATTTCCTGATCGAATATTTCCCGGACAAGTACCAGAAGTTCTGTGACGAGTATGCGGCGTGGGAAAAAGAATTTGCAGACTGGCAGAAGAAGCAGGACGGAACGCCTGCTCCGGTTGCACCGACTCTGGAAGTGACGATTGGTGAACTTTCCGAGACACAGAAACTTAAGTATTACTGCGACGCCAACAAGGTGCTCAAGGGTTGTACCCTGATCAAGGCAATCGATTCGGAAAATTCCGGAGCGACCAACGTGTATGTATATATCCCGCGCAAGAACAGTGGAGCGACCGTGGAGGGCGAGTTTGACGACAACGGCTTCATGGTGCTGAACAAGAGCAGCATCATCGGTATCGGAGACGGTGCATTTAAGGGGACGAAGAATGTGCACTATCTGACGGTTCCACAGGAGGTTGCCTATATCGGTAAGGAAGCCTTTATGGATTCTTTCCTGGTATCGATCTCGTTCTCGAATGTGCAGGAGGTATCCGACCGGGCATTTAAGGGCTGTACACAGCTTCGGGAGGTAAATATCGGTTCCGCGACGACACTGATCGGAAACGAGGCGTTCTATGATTGTAATTCCCTGACTTCGATCACCTTCCCGTACTCTGTGGGAGAGATCGGACACGGTGCGTTTGCAGGCTGTAAACAGCTCGGAACGGTAGATTTTGGAGCAATCGGCAAGTGCGTGATCGACGACTACGCATTTTACAATGATATTGCATTAAATACAGTTAATTTCAATAAAAACGGAACATCGGGAGTGACGGTGGATATCGACACCATCGGCGAGGCTGCCTTTGCAGTGGAATCCGGACCGATCGGTTCGATGTCAACGTTTACCTTCCCTTCGAATATATCCCAGAATATGGGTACATCCGGCATGGGAGATCTGGTGCTTGCCGGCAGGTCCAATCTGCAGAAAGTCGTGATGCCGGCAGATTATGGCCGGACAAAGAAGGCGGGTATGATCACGATCCCGGAGAATCTGTTCTACAACTGTTCCAATCTGGGATGTGTGGAGTTCCCGGACGATGGGAACGGTTCCTGCGGTTATGTGACTTATGTTGGCGAGAAGCTGTTCAGCTCCGTGAGCAACAAGGATTTCTATGTGAGAGGACCGGCGAAGGACAGTGCAGGCGAGAAGGCTGGCCCGCGTAAGGCTACCTGGGCGGCAAAGACAGCAGTTTCCGAGGTCGTACCGTATGTGTATGTGGAGAACGGCAAGGAGTATTACGAGGTCAGCGACGGCAGCTACCTGCTCTGTATTGACAGCAACGGTGTACTGATCTCCTGTACGATCGCAGATGGCAATACCAGCACCGGCGATATCGATCTGGTGATCCCGAGCAAGGTCGGCGAGATTCAGGTGACCGGCATTGCAACGGACTGTTTCAATGACGAAGATCTGACCAGAAGAGTAGTAAGCATCACGATCGAGGATGATTCCATCACATCGATCGAGGATTCGGTTTTTGAAAATATCAAGAGCAGTGAGACTGATAAAGGAAAATGGAACAAGCTGCAGAAGGTCGTGATCGGCAATTCCGTGGCATCGATCGGCAAACGCGCGTTTGCAGGCTGCTACAATCTGATCGACGTTACCTTCCATTCTCCGTCTGCCGGACACAATGCGTTCACGATCGGCACGGACGCCTTTAAGACGGACGGTACGGAGCTGACCTTCCATGGAGATATCGTGAAGGGGTATGCGCCTTTTGAGTGGGCGGTTGCCAAGGAGAATGTGATCCATGACGGCGGAATCCGTGTCTGCTATAAGAGCCTTGAGCCGTCCTGTCTGACCGTGATGTACGACGACGGGACAGGTCTTGTGACACTGCTCGACTATCCGAGATACGATCAGATCGATAATGTATACAAAGAGCACAACAAAGCAATGGAAAGCTATTACTACGAGCTTTACAAGGCTGAGGAATACAATGGACAGAGAACTGCCTTCAAAGAGATATGGCAGAAGGTGCAGAATGGAGAGACAAACGACGCGACCGGAGCTGCATGGACAGCAGAAGATGCGTATGCGGACAGTTCCTACGGACCCTGGATCAACAGCGCATTCTGTCTTGCATGGGAGAGCTATGTGAAAAATGATGCGCCGGGCAATGTGTGGACCGATTGGCTTTTCGAGCCACTGACGGTAGAAGCTGCAAACGATCCGGATCCGTATTTCACCACCAACCCGTACAGTATCCTTGAGAACTGGACAAGGGATGCTTCCCAGGGGCTGCCGATCTACCAGACCTGTACCTCAGAGGAGAGGGCCTGGGTAGAGGGAACCACGAATATCGTGATCCCGGCAGGCGTACAGTCGATCGATGTCTACGGTTATGTCAATGCGAAGAACAATGCAAATGGCAATAACGTGGCAACCTATATGACTGGCAAGTTGGATTCCAAGGTTATGGGAATGTACACGAAGAAGATCAATCCGGATGCCGATGATATTCTCGATGTGACGCCCGGTCTGTTCAGCGGTGTGTATGATGATGGCTATCCGGACGCAGAGAAAGAGAAAGAGATCTACAAGCGCGGTAACGACAGGGTCGTTTCGATCGATATGTCTGCATCGGATGTAGAATATCTGCCGGATTATGCGTTTGACAGCTGCGAGCAGCTGCAGTATGTACTGCTCAGTCCTGCCTGCAAGGAGATCGGAACAGCGCCGTTCAGAGGCTGTACTTCCATGATGACGGTGGGCGGAAACGATTACTATAAGACGGACAACGGTATCATCTACGAGGTGAACGAGGATGGCTCTTACACGATCGTAGAGTGCCTTGCATCCCGCGGCAGACTGGTGGGAGATTCCTACATATCGGAGATCACAGATCCGGATATCGCCAATGTTACAAAGATCAGAGAGGGTGCGTTCGAGGATTGTAACGATATCGCCTCCATCGACCTGACAGCGGCGAAGGGACTGACAGAGATCCCGGAGAACTGCTTTAAGGACTGTGACATTCTGCACACGGTAGTGCTTCCTATGAATGTCAACAGCATCAAGAAGGGTGCTTTTGAGAACGACAAGCCGATCAATGTCACGATCCCGGGCAAGGAGGTATTTATCGCGACAGACGCCTTCGGACCGGATAAGGATAAGACGATCACGATCCGTACCTATCGGGATACTTCGGCTTATGAATATGCAGATTACTATAAGCTCAGCATTGATATCATCGATGAGCAGTGGCGCGTTATCTTCCTTGATGTGGATGGCACGCAGGTTGGAGAGACAAAGTATGTCATCAATGGAAGAACGCTTCCGAAGGAAGATCGTCCGGCAAATCCGACCAGAACCGGTTATATCTTTGACAAGTGGATCGGATCGGGCGGCATCGAAGTAGATGATGCGATCACGCAGGATACGATATTTATTGCGACATACACCTCCGACGGAGGAATGGTCGACGGAAAATATGTTGTAGAGTTCTATGATAACGTAGACGGTAAGAAGCTGGGAGAGACACAGTACATCGAGCCCGGCAAGGATGCGGTAGCGCCGACTCCGCCGGAGCACATTGGATATACCTTCCTCAAGTGGAGCGATACCTACACGAATGTGCAGTCGAACAAGACAGTCATCGCCCTGTATTCGGCAACGTCCAACACCAGTGGCGGCAGCACAACGACGAGTGGCGGTTCAACGACCACCAGCGGCGGTTCGACGTCTGGAAAAACGACGAGCAGCTCGAATGGAAGCACAAGCAGTACGAGCACGAGCTCCAATACAAGTACAAGCGCTACATCGACTTCCTCAGGAAGCGGATCGACAGCGTCTCTGTACACTGTGACCGTAGTGAACGGAAGCGGCAGCGGAAGCTATGCAGCCGGAACGACAGTAGTCATCTCGGCAAACGCACCGGCGCCCGGTATGGTATTCAGCAAGTGGACGACTGATTCGAACGGTGTTTCACTTGCCAGCGTCAGCATGACGGCGACAACCTTTACCATGCCGGCAAACAACGTGACGGTCACAGCTAATTATGTGGCAGGATCGACGGCGACGGCGGCAAACGGAAATGGATCCGACAATAATGGCAACGGTAATGGCAGTGGAAACAGCAAGGGCAATACGACCGTTGATATCACGAAGCCGGGTATTTCCAACAAGGATCTGGCGACAGCGAATGTGAACGGATCCTCGGATAACTTTATTGTCAAGATTACAGAGACAGACGAGGCGACCAGAGCGGTTGCAGCGGCACTCACGAACAAGTACGGCAGTCTGGAGAACATCCTTTACTATGCGATGGACATCAGTCTGTACGATTCGACAGGCACGACCAAGATCACTAATACGAACGGTCTGTCGATAGATATTACGATCCCGATCCCGGATGCGCTTGTTTCCTATGGCGGAAACAATATGGCTGGTGCGGTGATCACTGGCGATCAGCTGGAAGAGCTGGGCGAGCGGTTTACAACGATCAACGGAGTACCTTGTATCTCCTTTACGGCGACACACTTCTCACCGTATACGATCTATGTAGACACCGGTAACCTGACAGAGGGAGCGCTGGATGTGACGCCTAAGACAGGCGATCCGATCCATCCCAAGTGGTTCTTGTCGATCGGACTGGCAAGTTTGTCGATCATTCTCTTCTTAAAGAAGGACCGGAGAACAGCCAGACAGAAGATGGCATAAAACGGGATGCGCAGTGTCAAAAAGTGTAAAAGAGCATGGGAGAATCCTATGGTTAGAAAAATACGAAATCTGATCGGAGCGCTTTTGCTGGTTACGGCAATCGTTGTGACACAGATACCGGTAACAGATGTGGAGGCAGTTTCGACTGCTTCTGCATCTGATTTTCAAATGGACGGAACAACATTAGTGAAATACAATGGCACGGCTGAGGACGTGTCTATTTCCAATTATGTAAAAAAGATCGAGTCGGAGGCCTTCGCAGGGAACGATTCGGTGAAAACGGTGAAGATCGGTGACAGCGTCAGGGAGATCGGATCGAGAGCGTTTGCAGACTGCGTCAATCTGCAGTCGGTGGAGATTCCGGACTCTGTGGAGCTGATCGACGGTGCAGCGTTCAGCGGCTGCCCGCTGCTTTCGAAAGTTTCGGTCGGCAAAGGGTTGAAAACACTTGGAAACGGCGTGTTTGCCGGCGCATACAGTCTGAAGGATGTGTCGATCGACAGCAGCAATCCGAAATTTACCTGCAATGACGGGGCAATCTATAATAAGGATGGCTTGGACACACTGTACCAGGTGCTTGCCGGAAGAACGGGAGATTCCTATTCCATGCCTTCCACGGTAAAGACGATCAAACCCTATGCGTTCTGGGGAGATTATAATCTGCGGGAGATAAATGTGGGCAGCAATGTTAGGGAGATTCCGGGATATTGCTTTTCCAACTGCAAAAATGTAAAGACAGTGACGATTCCCTACTCGGTCAACCGGATCGATATGAAAGCGTTTGAGGACTGTGTGCGGCTGCGTGAGATCGAGATCCCGCCGTCGGTAAACACGATCCATGCGACGGCGTTTGACGGATGCACGAAGCTGGATATCCAGGCAGAGGAGGGTTCCTATGCGCAGGAGTTTGCCAAGACGCTTGAATTAAAGGATATTGATGTTTCTGAGTACGAGGAGGCGCCGATCCCGGGAAATGACTCTGTCAGCGACAATTCGACAGAGCAGTCGGCAGAGCAGTCGGCAGATGGGGAAGCGGCAGATACAACGCCGGTAGATTACTACCATGAGGTTACGCATATGAATCCCATGGAGGACGAGACGGATACCAACGTGAAAGGGATTACCCGGATCATCGGGCAACAGGCGTTTGTGATGATAGACAATGCCAGTGCGACGATCAATGTGGGAAGCACCGGCGAAACCATAGGAGGGGAGCCGGAGAAAACGGCGATCCCGGCGCAGGCCTACTATGACGATCCGATGACCGCAGCTACCTTTCCGGAGAACACGCAGCGGATCGGCGAATTTTCCTTTGCAAGATCCGGACTCACCAAAGTGACGATACCGGATGGCGTGGAGGAGATCGGCTACGGTGCGTTTTATCATTGTGACGACCTGGCAGAGGTATCGATCCCGTCAAGTGTAAAGAGCATTGAATCGTTTGCTTTCGCAAAGACGCCCTGGCTGGAGGGCTGGCTTAGCAGCGTTGGAGGCGGCAGCGATTTTCTGATCGTGGGAGACGGCATTCTGCTTGCTTACCGTGGAAACAGTCCGCAGGTAGAGATCCCGCAGGAGGTGCGCCAGATCGGTCCGGACGCCTTTCGGGAGCATACAGAGATCGCGCAGGTGACGATACCGGATTCGGTAGAGATCATCGGCGAGGCTGCTTTTATGGATTGCAGTGCCCTGACTTCGGTGCAGGGAATGAATGGGACAAAAGAGATCCGCGACCGCGCATTTGCCGGCTGTCCCATCCAGAATATCCGCATCCCCGCTTCGGTGACGGAGATAGGGCTGCGTGCATTTGATGTGGCAGAGAGTGGTAAACCTGCTGAGAACGGCGTAGTTGTCTTTGAAGGAAATACGCTTCCGGCGCTCGCCTATGGAACCGCGGCGACGAAGCTCTACCACGACAGCTACCGGGGGTATGCGCTGAACGGCAATTCCATCGCGGTAGTGCCAGATGGAGTGTCTGCGAAGGACTTGGGACAGGGAAGCGTATTAGAGCCTGGAAAGCTGGGCTTTGACGGCAGTGTATGTAAGGTGGTCAGCGAGCCGGATACGGAAAACGGACAGCCGGGAGCGCTGCAGGTGCTCTGGAACTGTTCTTCACAGGATCCGGTTGGAAAAACCTTTTATCTGGATGGCATGGCGTATGAAGTGCAGGCCGGAGAAAGCGGATCAGATACGGAAAATCCGGTTCAGGAACAGACAGAAGAGAATCCACAGGTGACGGTGGAAGCGCAGAGCGCGCATCTGCCGGAGGATGGACAGTATCAGGCAGCGATCGAGGGGATCGAGAAATCCTGTACGCTGAAGATCACGGACAGCGAGACAGCGAAAACAGAGATCCAGAAGGTATATCAGAGCCTGTCTGAAGGAGAGCTTCCCGGTACGGTACAGGGATATGAGTTCCAGCTGACCGAAAACAGTTCGGGGATCCCGATCACTTCGCTCGGCAGACAGACGATGTCCCTTGTGATGCCGATCCCGGATGGGATCGATCCGAATTCGGTGCATGTGCTTTGTCTGAACACGGACGGTCTTTTGAAAGAGGTCGAAAGCCACATCATGGCGGTCGACGGGATAGACAGTCTGACCTTTGATGCGAAGCATTTCCCTTACTATGCGATATACAGCGACCAGACGGATGAAAATGTGATCGCGGAAGGGCCTGTGGAGCTTTCTGAGGGAAGAATGGTGTTCGATGCACAGGGAGCCCGCGAAGACGGCACGCTGAAACCCGGAATCGGAAGCTTTGTCAAGTGGACAGCCGCAGGCGTTCTGTTCAGCGGGGCGATGGCAGCTTTCTTCTTGACAGATAAGATATGGAAAAAACGCAGAAGAGCGTAACAGAATAGAAACAGACAGAACCGTTCAAAACTCCTGGCATAAGATAACACAAAGCCGGGAGTTTTTTGCGTGAAAAAATGCCGTACTTATGGCGTGATGTGGCGCAGAAACAGAAAGAGGAAGCATGGATCGTGTCAGAAGACAGCTTGGCTGCAGTGATGAGGTGCAGTGGGAGGCGCAGCGCACACAGAGAAGAGTGACGGTAGCCGTTCTGGACACGGGCGTGTCCTTCCATCCCGATCTGCGCGGCCGGATCGTGGCTTTTCGGGATTTTGTACATGGACGAAGCGCTGTGTATGACGACAGCGGGCATGGGACGCATGTGTGCGGCTGTATCGGTGGAGACGGTACTGCATCGGGTGGCAGGTACAAAGGGATCGCGCCTGGGTGTCTTTTGTGTGTAGGGAAGGTTTTAGATGAAAAGGGAGAGGGAAGGATCGAGACGATGCGCCGGGGGCTGGAATGGGTGCTGCAAAACCGGACGCAGTATCAGATACGCGTGCTGAATATCTCGATCGGGCTTGGACAGAACTCGGATGAAGAGAAGATGCGGGAGCTGCAGGAGATTTTGAAGGAGGCGTGGGAGAGCGGGATCATTGTGGTGTGTGCCGCGGGCAATAACGGTCCCGATGAGGATTCCATTTCGCCGCTCGGCAGAGGAAACCGGGTGATCACGGTCGGCTGCCATGAGGGAGGCTATTTTGGAAACCGGAGAGATCTGTGCGAAAATTATTCCGGGAGGGGAAGCTTGCGCCTGCTGTACCGCAAACCGGATCTGGTTGCGCCGGGAACGGATATCGTGTCCTGCAACGCCGCATGGAGACGGTTCGGGAACGGATACCAGAATGTCTATATAAAAAAGAGCGGCACCTCCATGGCGACGCCGATCGTCTCGGGAGCGGCGGCCCTGCTTTTGCAGAAGGAAGGGGAGCTTGGAAACGAGGAGGTCAAGCGCCGCATGGTATTCTGCGCCCGGGATCTGGGAGATGACTGGCGGAAACAGGGCTGGGGAATGATCGACGTCGGAAGATTGTTAAGAATAGGTTGACATGGATGGTATGATTGTATACAATTATACGTGATTAATCTGATGCTAAGATCAGGAAGCGATACGAGCAAAAGGGAAAGGTCGTGGAAATGATGTACGATGATGAGAGAACGTTTTTGAACCGTCCGGTTACTATGAATGAAAAGAATAACCTTCTGGAAATCGAAGAGCACATGTACATTCTGGATGACGTCAAAAAGCCGAATGTATTTAGGAATATGTTTCCGTACTCGGAGATCCCCAAGATCCCGTTTAACGACAGGATAGTGCCTCACAATATGCCCAAGGATATCTGGATCACAGATACTACCTTCCGGGATGGACAGCAGTCCCGTGCGCCATACACGACAGAGCAGATCGTGACGATCTATGATTACCTGCATAAGCTGGGCGGACCGAATGGAATGATCCGTGCCAGTGAGTTTTTCCTGTACAGCAAGAAGGATCGTGACGCCGTATACAAATGTATGGAGAGGGGATACCAGTTCCCGGAGGTCACAAGCTGGATCCGTGCCAGCAAGGAAGATTTCAAGCTGGTGAAGGAGATCGGGATGAAGGAGACGGGAATCCTGGTAAGCTGCTCGGATTACCACATCTTCTTAAAGCTCAAGATGACGAGAAGGCAGGCAATGGATCATTATCTGAGCGTGATCCGGGATTGCCTTGAGGAAGGGATCAGCCCGCGCTGTCATCTGGAGGACATTACCAGAGCGGATATCTACGGATACGTGGTGCCGTTCTGTATGGAGCTGATGAAGCTCATGGAGGAGTATCAGATCCCGATCAAGGTGCGTGCCTGCGATACGATGGGGTATGGAGTAAACTATCCCGGCGCGGTTATTCCGCGAAGCGTGCAGGGAATCATCTATGCGCTGCACACCCATGCAGGAATCCCGCATGAGCTGCTCGAATGGCATGGACACAATGACTTCTACAAGGCGGTGTCAAATTCGACGACGGCATGGATCTACGGCTGTTCGGGCATCAACACCTCCCTGTTTGGAATCGGAGAGCGGACAGGCAACACGCCTCTTGAGGCAATGGTGTTTGAGTATGCGCAGCTCAAGGGAAATCTGAACGGAATGGACACGACGGTGATCACTGAGCTTGCCGAGTATTACGAGAAGGAGATCGGTTATCATATTCCGCCGAGAACGCCGTTTGTCGGCAAGAACTTCAATGTGACAAGGGCAGGGATCCATGCGGATGGACTGCTCAAGAATGAGGAGATCTACAATATTTTTGATACAGACAAATTCCTGAACCGTCCGGTGCTCTGCGCGGTGTCCAACACCTCCGGTCTTGCCGGGATTGCGCACTGGATCAACACCTATTACAAGCTGAAGGACAACGATCAGCTTGACAAGAGCTGTGATCTGGTCAGAGCGCTCAAGGTCTGGGTGGATGAGGAATATGCGGCAGGGCGTGTGACGGTGCTTACCGATGAAGAGCTGGTGGCACAGATCAAAAAGACCTGCGATGAGCTCGGAATTCCGGTTCCGGGATCGACGGAGAAAGACAAGTAGAGCGGGAGGGGAAGAGGAATCCCGTGAAGGAGCAGACAAAATAATGGGCAGTTATGACTTAAAAAGTGAGGTAAATGACAAATATTCTCTGAGGGGCAGAGTTTTTCAGAAGCTGCGGGAGGATATCCTGAGCGGTAAATATCAGGAACATGAGGAACTGAAAGAGGTAGCGATCGGAGAGGAGCTGGGCGTGAGCAGAACGCCTGTCCGGGAGGCGTTCCGGCAGCTGGAGCTGGAGGGACTGATCCAGATCATTCCGAACAAAGGAGCCTATGTGACAGGGATCACTGCCAAAGATGTGAAGGACATCTATATGATCCGTTCGCTGCTGGAGGGCTTATGCGCCAGACTGGCGACAGAGAAGATCACCAAAGAGCAGATGGAGGAGATGGAGGAAAACATCTATCTGGCAGATTTCCATGCACAGAAGGGACATATGGATCAGATGGCAGAGCTGGACAACCGTTTCCATGATATTCTCTATGAGGCGTGCGATTCCAAGCTGTTGGAGCACACGCTGAAGGATTACCATGAGTATGTGCTGCGCGTGCGTCAGAAAACGCTGTCGACAAACACGAGAGGACGCGCTTCGAACGATGAGCACCGGCAGATCATGGAGGCGATCAAAGCGGGGGACGCAGACCGCGCGGAGAAGCTCGCCAATCAGCATATGATCAACGCGTATGATAATATGGTGAAAAACGGACTGTATGAGATTTACGGCGAGGAAGCCAGGAAAGAGCTTTAGAATAACAAGAAAAGCAGGAAGCGGAAGGCTTCGGAATGGAGGGAAAGATGAACAAAATTCAAATGACAACCCCGCTGGTGGAGATGGATGGGGACGAGATGACCAGAATCCTCTGGAAGATGATCAAGGACGAGCTGCTGCTGCCTTACATCGATCTCAAGACAGAGTATTACGACCTGGGACTGGAGCACCGCAATGAGACGGACGATCAGGTGACGGTCCAGTCGGCAGAGGCGACGAAGAAATACGGGGTTGCAGTCAAGTGCGCGACGATCACGCCCAATGCGGCCAGAATGACGGAATACCATCTCAAGGAGATGTGGAAAAGCCCGAACGGTACGATCCGGGCCGCGTTAGACGGAACGGTATTCCGTGCGCCGATCATCGTGAAGGGGATCGAACCCTGCGTGAAGAACTGGAAGAAGCCGATCACCCTTGCGCGTCACGCATACGGGGATGTCTATAAGAATGTGGAGATCAAAGTGCCGGGCGCCGGTAAGGCAGAACTGGTATTTACCGGGGAGGATGGCAAGGAAATCCGCGAGACGATCCACAATTTTACGGGCGCCGGGATCATACAGGGAATCCATAATACGGACAAATCCATTGCAAGTTTTGCAAAGGCCTGCTTCAGCTATGCGCTGGATACGAAGCAGGATCTGTGGTTTGCGACCAAGGATACCATCTCAAAGAAGTATGACCACAACTTCAAGGATATCTTCCAGGAGATCTTCGAGACGGAATACAAGGATAAGTTTGAGGCGGCAGGCATCGAGTATTTCTATACGCTGATCGACGATGCGGTTGCCCGCGTTATGAAGGCAAAGGGCGGCTTTATCTGGGCGTGCAAGAACTATGACGGCGATGTGATGAGCGATATGGTTTCTTCCGCATTCGGCTCATTGGCGATGATGACGTCTGTTCTGGTATCTCCGAGCGGCGTGTATGAATACGAGGCGGCTCACGGAACGGTACAGCGCCATTACTACAAGCATCTGAAGGGAGAGGAGACTTCTACCAACTCGGTTGCGACCATCTTTGCCTGGACAGGCGCCCTCAGAAAAAGAGGAGAGTTTGACCACAACCAGGAGCTGATGGATTTTGCGGACAAGCTGGAGAAGGCGACGATCCGGACGATCGAGGATGGAAAGATGACTAAGGATCTTGCGCTGATCACATCCCTTGAGAATGTTACCGTGTTAAACAGCGAAAACTTCATCAAGGCGATCCGCCAGACCTTAGATGCGATGGAATAAGGTTTTTGAAGGAAAGATAAAAATATAGAAAGAAAAGGGAGGGACTCTCACTCGGAGAGCTCCTCCCATTTGTTATAGAGATCGTTTAATTCGCTTTCGCTCTGTTCCCGCTCTGCGGAGAGCTCCTGCAGCTTTGCCACGTTCGTGCAAACATCGGCGGAGGCCATCAGAACATCCAGTTCTTCCAGCCGTCTTTCCAGCTGTTCGATCCGTTCCTCACACTTTTTGATGGCGTTCTCCTTTTTGCGCTGGCTCGCCTGCTGCTCCTTGCGGCTCTGCCAGTCCTGCTTGGAGTCGGAGACAGCTGCGGGATTGTCCTTCTGGGAAGCGGCATTTCCGGAAAGGGAGGCAGACTGTGTGGAGGTGCCTGCAATCTGTCCTGTCTGCTGTTGCTTCTTTTCCAGATAGTAGTCGTAATTCCCAAGATAGTTTGTCAGCGTCCGGTTTTCCAGATCCAGAATACGGGTCGCTGTCTTGTTGATAAAGTACCGGTCGTGGGAGACGTAGAGCACGGTTCCCGTATAGGCGTTCAGCGCGTCCTCCAGGATCTCCTTCGACATGATATCCAGATGGTTTGTCGGCTCATCGAGGATCAGGAAATTTGCCTCGGAAAGCATCAGCTTGGCAAGCGATACCCGTCCGCGTTCACCGCCGCTGAGCGACCGGATCTGCTTGAAAACGTCGTCACCTGTAAAGAGAAAGGCGGCGAGGGTATTGCGGATCTCCGTGTTCGTAAGGGAAGGATAGTCGTCCGAGATCTCCTCGAAAAGCGTCTTGTCCATATGCAGCACATGATGCTCCTGATCGTAGTAGCCGATCTGGACATTGGCGCCCAGCCGGATCTCGCCGTCATCCGGGGGGAGCAGCTCGTTGATGATCTTCAGGATCGTGGTCTTGCCGGTTCCGTTATCCCCGATGATGGCTACGTGCTCGCCCTTTTTGATGTCCATGGAGAGGTGCTCAAAGAGGGTGAGGGAGCCAAAGTGCTTGGAAAGGTTCTCGATGTGGAGAACGTCGTTTCCGCTGACGAATTTAGGCTCGAGGGTAAGGTGCATATCCGTCCGCGTCTCCGTGGGCTTTTCCAAAACCTCGATCTTGTCCAGCATTTTCTCCCGGCTCTCCGCACGCTTGATCGATTTCTCCCTGTTAAAGGATTTGAGCTTGTCGATGACTGCCTCCTGGTGCTGGATCTCACGCTGCTGCTTGAGATAGGCGTGGTACTGGGAGGTGCGGATGATCTCCTTTTTGGCGGCGTAGTCGGTATAGTTTCCACTGAAAACGGTGGCCTTTCGCTGGTCGATTTCGATGATCTTATTGGCGATCCGGTCAAGGAAGTAGCGGTCATGGGAGACGATGATCACAGCGCCCTTATAGTTGAGAAGATAGGTTTCCAGCCAGGTGATGGAGGACATATCCAGGTGGTTTGTCGGCTCGTCCAGGATGATAAGATCCGGCTTCTGGAGAAGCAGCTTGCCGAGAGCTACCCGTGTTTTCTGACCGCCGGAGAGGGTGGAGACAGACTTGCCAAAGTCCTCCTCCGTAAAGCCGAGACCCTTCAGAACGCCGGTCAGCTCGCTTTTGTAGGCGTAGCCGTTTGCCGCCTCGAAGGCGTGCGTCAGATTGGCGTAGGTGTTCATCAGCTGGTCCAGCTTTTCGCCGGAAGCATTTTTCATCTGAAGCTCCAGTGCATGGATCTGGGTTTCCATGTCGAGGATGTTCTGTTTTACGCGCAGAAGCTCCTCAAAGATGGTATTTTCCCCGGACACCGCCTCATGCTGGGAGAGGTAGCCGATGGTCTTGTCCCTGGAGACGGTGACGATGCCGTCGTCCGCCGGCAACTCCCCCATGATGATGCGCAGGAGCGTGGTCTTGCCGGCTCCGTTGACGCCGACGATGGCGGCCTTGTCATAGTCCTCTATATGAAAAGAAATATTCTGTAAGATCGGTACTTCGTTAAATGATTTCTGGATGTTGCTTACTGATAATATCATGGTGATCCTCGTTTCTGAACCTCTTAGTTATTGCAGGAAACCGGCATTTTTGCGTTGGCCTCCTTTATTTGCCAAATAGTAGTTTAACAAGGAAGAAGGGGATATGTCAAATATTGCCTTGCGGCAGGGAAAGCAGAACCCGTGCTTGCCTTTTTTTTAACAAAGTTGTATACTTGAGTCAGGCAGAAAAAAAGTGGCGCAGAGGATGCGCAAGACTGCCGTATTATACTGGAAGCATGAGGTAACAGGAAGTGGAGCAGAAGGAAATATCCCAGGCTGTGATAGGTCGTTTGCCAAGGTATTTCAGGTATCTGGGCGAACTGAAGGACGAGGGGACGGAACGTGTCTCTTCCCAGGAACTGAGCGATATCATGGGCGTCACCGCTTCGCAGATCCGGCAGGATCTGAACAATTTCGGCGGATTTGGTCAGCAGGGATATGGCTACAATGTCGGATATCTGTACGAAGAGATCGGAAAGATCCTCGGACTTGACAAGGAGCACAATCTGATCATCATCGGCGCGGGACATCTGGGACAGGCGCTGGTAAACTACATGAATTTTGAGCGGAGAGGATTTATCTTCCGCGGGATATTTGACAACAATCCACAGATTTACGGGAAACAGATCCGGGGGATCAGCGTAAGGCCGATGGAGGATATGGAAGCGTTTGTCAAGGAGAACGACATCGATATTGCAGTGCTGACGATCCCCAAGGCGAGTGCCGTTTCAGTGGCGGAACAGCTGGTATCCTACGGGATCAAGGGAATCTGGAATTTTGCACATGTGGATCTGTGTGTGCCAAAGGAGATCAAGGTGGAGAACGTCCACCTGTCAGACAGTCTGATGAAGCTGTCCTACAATTTATCTTCCCATGAGGAGCGGTAAGGATAAGGGACAGGCAGAGATACAGGGGGAAGAGAGACATAAATGGCAAAAGCAGATGAAGTATTCCGGCCTGCACTGGAGGAGAAAGAGATACCGATCCTGACGCTGGATAACAAGTGGCACAGGCTTTTCACGCAGGCACAGCACACGGCAGAGATCAAGGCAACAGAAGAGAAGCTCAACCGGCTGATCAGACGGCAGGGAAAGCTGAATACGGAGAGCAAGGATATCCGGAAGCTGAAGAAAAAGCTGATGGAAGAGATCGTGATCCTGGCAGATGAGATGGACGACCACAGCACGAAGCGGCAGGAAAAAGATATGGCCGATCACAAAAGACTTGTGAGCGATTGCAGCGCCAAGCTGGAGGCTTACGAGAAGGAATTGCGGGAGCTGCCGGAGGAAATTAAACAGGTCAATAACAGACTGATGCTGATCACGATGGAAGAATGTTATGACCGGCTGCAGAAAAATGCGGCGGAGATCGATGAGATCGAAAACTGGGTCACGGAGATCCGCAAGGAACTGAAAAAGCGGATGGTCAGGAAACAGGAAAAGGAACGGATGAATTATCAGCTGTACTCCTATATGCACGATATTTTCGGGGCAGATGTGATGGAGATGTTCGATCTGAAATACGATCCGGAGGAACGCTTCCGGAAAGAACAGGAAGCATCAGAAAATACAGACAGTCAATAGTAAAAGAGCAGCGACGGGGCGCAAAAATCGCAGGATTTTGGCGCCTTTTTTATAAGTAGGAATTGCCCATACGTGGCGGAATGCCGGCAAAGGAGAGAAATGATGAAGCAATATGTAGTTTCAGCAGAAGAGATGAAGCGTTATGACAGCAATACAACGAAGCTCTTTCAGGTGCCGTCCCTGCTTCTGATGGAGCGCGCGGCGTTGGAGACGGTCGGGGAGATCTGCCGGTGCGTCGGCGAAAAAAGGCAGCGGATGCTGGTCGTCGCAGGGAGCGGCAACAACGGAGGCGACGGTCTGGCGATTGGCAGGATCCTTATGCTGCGCGGCTGGCAGGTGGACTTTGTGCTGACCGGCGATCCGGCGAAGCAGAGTGCGAAAACCAGGAAGCAGAGTGAAATCCTGCAGGCTTATGGAGTGTCCTTCTATGACCGAATCCCAAATGATGAATATGATGTAATAGTAGATGCGATACTGGGGATCGGTCTGACAAGACCGGTCGAAGGAGCGTTGAAAGAGACGGTCGAAAAGATCAATAAGAGTCCGGCCTTTGTGTGCAGCGTGGATATGCCGACAGGGATCCAGACAGATACAGGGCAGGTGCTGGGAGAAGCCGTGCAGGCAGACCTGACGGTGACATACGGTTTTGTAAAACGGGGACAGATCCTGTACCCGGGATCGACATACTGTGGAAAACTGGTATGCCGTGACATCGGGATCGACAGACACAGCTTTGCAGGAGAACCGCCCGGTTGGTACTGCTATGAAAAGGCGGAGGAGCTGGAGATGCCAGACAGGCGGCCGGATGGAAATAAGGGAACGTTCGGCAAGGTCCTTGTCGTGGCGGGGAGCAGGAAAATCTGCGGGGCAGCCATGCTTGCGGCGAAAGCAGCGTTTCGCGTGGGAGCAGGGATGGTGCAGGTTGTCACGGCAGCGGAAAACCGGGATCTGCTTCTTCGGAGCATTCCGGAGACCATGCTGACCGTCTATGAAGAACAGAAAGAGATAGAAGAACAGGAAGAGTTTACCGCAGACTTTGCACAGGCGCTGCAATGGGCGGATACGATCCTGATCGGTCCCGGTATCGGGATGGGAAAGGCGGCGAAATGGCTTCTTACGAAGTGCATAGGCGAGAGCTCCCTGCCGCTTGTGATCGATGCAGACGGACTGAATCTGCTTTCGCAGGACGCCGGACTGCAGGAGACGATCGCGGGGCAGCAACGGGAGGTGATCCTGACGCCACATCTGGGAGAGTTCGCAAGACTTTACGGGTACAGTGTCCAAGAGGCGAAGGAAGGGCTGATGACAGATCCCGGCAGGCTGGCGCAGAAACTTGGCTGTACGGTCGTCTGCAAGGACGCGAGGACGGTCGTCACCTCCGCCGAAGAGACGGCGAGCTTTCTCAACACGACAGGCAATTCCGGTATGGCGACAGCCGGATCGGGAGATGTGCTGGCAGGAATGATCGCCGGGCTGGTCGGTCAGTGCCGGAGCGGAAGAATGGCGGCGGAGAATGGCGTGTATCTTCATGGGCTGGCGGGAGATCTGGCGGCGGCAAAAAAGACGGAACGTGCCGTAATGGCATCGGATCTGATAGATAGCATACAAGATGCTCTGCGGGAAATGAACAGAGCGAAAGAGGAGGCGGCATTATGATGAAAGAAAATTATCAAAGAGTGTGGGCTGAGGTTGACCTGGATGCGATCTGTGAAAACATGCAGCATATGAAGGACAACATCGCTGAGGAGACGAAAATGATCGGCGTCATCAAGACGGACGGCTATGGGCACGGCGCAGTACCGATCGCGAGGGAGCTGGAGCAGCTCGACTTTGTGTGGGGATATGCCACGGCGACGGCGGAGGAAGCAATGATCCTGCGGCATGCCGGAAACCAGAAGCCGATATTGATCCTCGGCTATACGTTTCCTTACTGCTATGAGGATCTGATCCGGTATAAGATCAGACCGGCCGTCTTTCGGGAAGATACGATCGATGAGCTTGCCGCCTGCGCCCGCAGGACCGGAAAGGAATGTAAGGTGCACGTGAAGGTGGACACCGGCATGACAAGGGTGGGAGTACAGCCCGACGATACGGGGCTTGCCTTTGTGGAGAAGGTGCTTCACACAGACGGCATAGAACTGGAAGGAATCTTCACCCATTTTGCGAGGGCGGATGAGAAGGATAAGACCTGCGCAAGAAAGCAGCTGGAGAGATTCCAGAACTTTATAAAACTGGTGGAGGAAAAGACCGGCTATACCATTCCGCTGAAGCACTGTTCGAACAGCGCGGGGATCGTGGAGCTTCCGGAGGCAAATATGGATCTGGTGCGCGCCGGCATCACACTCTACGGACTGTGGCCGTCGGAGGAGGTAGCTAAGAACATCGTGGCGCTCAGACCGGCGCTGTCCCTGAAAAGCCATATCGTCTATATCAAGGAAGTCGAGAAGGGTGTGGCGGTGAGCTACGGAGGAACCTTTGTGACGCCGGAGAAGATGCGGATCGCGACGATCCCGGTCGGTTACGGCGACGGGTATCCGAGAGGCCTTTCCGGAAAAGGCTATATCCTGATCCACGGAAAGAAGGCGCCGATCCTCGGGCGTGTCTGCATGGACCAGTTTATGGTCAGCGTGCAGGATATCCCGGAGGCAAAAGAGGGAGACGAGGTGACGCTGATCGGCAGCGACGGAGAGGAGACGATCACTATGGAGAAGCTGGGCGAGCTTTCCGGAAGATTCAACTATGAGCTTGCCTGCGACATCGGAAAGAGAGTGCCGAGAGTCTACTTCCGTCAGGGCGAAGAAGTCGGAACCAAAGATTATTTTCAGGATTACACGTAAAGCACAGGTATACCTTTAGAGAAACTGGCAATACTATTGCTGGCAAGGAAAGTAAGATTGCCGGATTGATTTAAAGGAAGTGTTGGTAATGAGAAGAGGAGATATCTATTACGCAGATCTAAGACCTGTGATTGGTTCGGAACAGGGCGGTATACGGCCGGTTCTGATCATACAGAATGACATCGGGAACAAACACAGCCCGACGGTGATCTGCGCAGCGATCACATCGAAGATGAACAAGGCGAAGCTGCCTACGCATATTGAACTGAATGCGGGAAAATACGATATGGTGAAGGATTCCGTGATCCTGCTGGAACAGCTTCGCACGATCGACAAAAAGAGGCTCAAGGATCGTGTGTGCCATCTGGATCAGGATATCATGCACAAGGTAAATACGGGTCTGATGGTCAGTCTGGAGCTTACTACATAACCCAGACGGAAAACGACCGTATTTGACACGCCGTATAAAACTTGTTATCATACTGTCTGTAAACCACTGGATTTGCAGGCAGTATTTGCTGTCTGTGCAGGTCGCTTTGGACAGCATGAAAGAATGAAAAGTGATGGAGGGCAACATGGAGGATGGTGTCGCGGGCAGTATAATTTTATTTGTGTTCCTGCTGCTTACGGAAATTGTTCTGTATGGCTTCAATACAGCGATGCAGAACCTGAAAGGAAATGAACGGGAAGAAAACGAAAAAGAAGAAAAGGAGTATCTTACCAGAAAACAGAAACGGATCCACTATCTGATGGAGAAACACAGGTATTACGGCGGCGCGGTACAGCTTGGCATCGTCACGACCAGCCTTTTGTTCGGCGCGCTTTATCTGTATCAGATGAACGGATACATACAGTACAGTCTTGCAAGATGGGAAGCGATCCGGATGCAGGGATCGGCGATAAGGGGCGCGCTCATGGTAGCGGCGTCGGTACTTGTGACGATCCTTCTTGTGTACATAATCGTTGTGGTGGGAATCTATATCCCAAGACAGCTTGCAGCCAGAAATCCGGAGAAATGGATCCAGGTATTCGTGACACCGGTATACTGTTTTGTGAGGATCGCCACACCGTTTTCGGCGCTTTTTCATGCAACGGCGGGCGGGATCCTTCGGCTCTTTGGGATCAGGAGCACGGATCTGAAGGCGGACGTCTCCGAGGAAGAGATCCTGTCCATGGTCAATGAAGGGCATGAGCAGGGAATTCTGCACGCCAGCGAGGCGGAGATGATCAATAATATTTTTGAGTACGGAGATAAAGAGGCCAAGGATATCATGATCAACCGCAACAATCTGGTCGCGATCGACTGTACGATGACCCTGCAGGAGGCGGCGGCATTTATCGTGGATGCGCACAACAGCCGTTTTCCGGTCTACGACGGCACAATCGACCATATTGTCGGGATCCTGCATCTGAAGGATGTGATGCGTCTGCAGATGAATGAGCGGATGAAGAACAGACCGATCGGCAAGATCAAGGGACTTCTGCGGGAGCCGTATTTTATTACGGAAAAGAAAAAGATCGACGATCTGTTCCGGATCATGCAGACGGAAAAGCTGCAGATGGTCATCGTGATCGACGAATACGGACAGACGGCGGGGCTGGTGGCGCTGGAGGATATCCTGGAAGAGATCGTCGGGAATATCCAGGATGAGTACGACGAAGAGGAGAGCTACATCAGCCGCAAGGACGAGGACAGCTATGAGATCCTTGGAATGATGCCGCTTGAGGAGCTGGGAGAGCTTTTGCAGGTCAGCTTCGACGAGGAACCCTTCGATACAGTCAACGGCTTTGTAATCTCAAAGCTGGAGCATATTCCGGAAAAGGGAGAGGACTTTGAATTTGACTACGAGGGATACCGGTTCCGTATTCTGGAGGTCAAGGACCGTATGATCCAGAAGATGCTTGTGACCAGGATCCGTCAGGAGGCAGAGGAGGAGCAGCCGCCGGAGGAAGCAGAGGTTGAAGAAAAAAAGAAAAAATGATATGATAAAATAATTGCGGAGATTCCATGGGAGAATGGACGCTTACGAAGAAAACAAAGGAGACACAGGATATGTCAGGACATTCAAAATTTGCAAATATCAAACACAAAAAAGAGAAAAACGATGCGGCTAAGGGAAAGATCTTTACGATCATCGGAAGAGAGATCGCAGTGGCAGTAAAGGAAGGCGGTCCGGATCCGGCTAACAACTTCAAGCTGGCACAGGTGATCGCGAAGGCAAAGGCTAACAACATGCCGAATGACACGATCGACAGAGGGATCAAGAAGGCAGCCGGAGAGGGCGGAAACGTCAACTATAAGTATGTGACCTACGAAGGCTACGGGCCGAACGGGATCGCGATCATCGTGGATGCGCTTACCGACAACATTAACCGTACGGCAGCCAACGTGCGCAGCGCATTTACCAAGGGACAGGGAAATATCGGAACACAGGGATGCGTTTCCTTTATGTTCGACAAGAAGGGGCAGATCATCATCGACAAGGAAGAGTGCGATATGGATGTGGACGATCTGATGATGACAGCGCTGGATGCCGGCGCCGAGGATTTTGCAGAGGAAGAGGACTGCTATGAGATCTACACGGATCCGGATCAGTGGAGCGTGGTGGACGCGGCATTGAAGGAGGCAGGGATCAATCCGGTTTCCTCAGAGGTTACCATGATCCCGCAGAACTGGGTAGAGCTCACGGATGAGACAGCAATCAAGAATCTGCAGAGAACGCTGGATCTTCTGGACGAGGACGACGACGTGCAGGCAGTTTATCACAACTGGGATGAATAAGAAAAATCCGGAATGATGTGTCGGAACAGAAAATAGGATGTAAAGGAGCAGGTCTTATGGAACAGGATATGCTTGATGCAATGAACCGCCTTTTTGCACAGATGCAGAAACGGATCGCAGAGTTTGGAAAAGATACCTACGACGAGTCCTTTCAGTCATTTCTGGATGAACACGGAGCACTCTGGGAAATGATGACGGCTCCGCTCATGGAAGAGACGGATGCGGAGACTGCAAAAAAAGGATGCGAAGAGGTTGCAGCCGCGCTCGCAAAGCAGGCGGAGGAGATCAGAGGCACGGAAAATAGAAAGTCAAGGCGCGACAGGATGCAGCTGGAACTGAACCTGTACATGGTTTCCTATGTTCTGCCTGCCCTGCTGGAGTACTGCCGGTTACATATGGGCGCAAGAGCGGGGGAGGCCTCCGTTTTGACGGACGCCATCTGTGGAGCCTGGGCAGGATACCCGGGAGGTGGTCACATTGAGGCGGCTGATTATCAGTCGATCAAAAGTGGTTTCAAGACAAAGCTGTGCTTTGTGACGACGGCGGTATGCAACGGTCTGCATAAGGCGCCGGAGTGCGAAGAGATCCGGCTGATGAAGCAGTATCGCGATGAATACCTGCTGGCGCAGCCAGGAGGGGAGCAGCTGGTAAAGGAGTATTACAATATCGCGCCTACGATCGTAAAGCGGATCGCCAGAGCGCAGGAGCCGGAGGCGGAGTACCAGTACCTGTGGGATCACTACATCAGCCGGTGCGTAGCGCTTGCCGGGGAAGGCAGAGAAGAAGAGTGCAGGGATGTCTATGAAGAGATGATGCTGTCCCTGAAAGATAAATATCTGGTGACAAATACACACTGAGAGAAAGAGTGAGGGACAGAGGATGGCAAAGCAGTACAAAAAAGAAACGATCTGTATACAATCGGGATGGAAACCCAAGAACGGAGAACCGAGAGTTCTGCCGATCTATCAGAGCACGACATTCAAGTATGATTCTTCCGAGCAGATGGGAAGACTGTTCGATCTGGAGGAAAGCGGTTACTTTTATACCAGACTGGCTAATCCGACGAACGATTATGTGGCTGCCAAGATCTGCGAGCTGGAAGGCGGCGTGGCAGCGATGCTGACGTCCTCCGGACAGGCGGCAAACTATTATGCGGTATTTAATATCTGTGAGGCGGGAGATCACGCGGTGATGTCCTCGACCGTGTATGGAGGAACCTTCAATCTTCTGACCTGTACAATGAAGAAGATGGGGATCGAGTGCACGGTGGTAGATCCGGACGCTTCGGAGGAGGAGCTTTCAGCGGCTTTCCGTGAGAATACGAAGTGTGTGTTCGCTGAGACGATCGCCAATCCGGCGCTTGTCGTGCTGGACATTGAAAAGTTTGCAAAGGTTGCCCACGCGCATCAGGTGCCTCTTATCGTGGACAACACATTTGCCACCCCGATCAACTGCAATCCCTTTGTGTGGGGAGCCGATATCGTCACTCATTCGACCACAAAATACATGGATGGGCATGCGATGAGCGTAGGCGGCTGTATCGTGGATTCCGGCAATTTTGACTGGGATGCGCACGCAGAAAAATTTCCCGGTCTTTGTACGCCGGATGAATCCTATCATGGGATCACATATACCAAGAAATTTGGCAAGGCGGCCTATATCACGAAGGCGACAAGTCAGCTTATGCGCGATCTGGGATCAATCCAGTCGCCGCAGAATGCGTTTCTTCTCAACGTAGGGCTGGAGACACTGTCGCTCAGGATGGAGCGCCATTGTTACAATGCGCAGAAGGTGGCAGAATATCTGGAAGCACATGAGAAAGTGGCATGGGTAAATTATCCAGGCTTAAAGAGCAATAAATATTACGAGCTGGCGAAAAAATATATGCCAAACGGAACCTGCGGCGTAATCTCCTTCGGCCTGAAGGGCGGAAGGGCTGCGGCTGCCGAGATGATGGATTATCTGGAGATGGCGGCGATCGTGACGCATGTGGCAGATGCGAGAACCTGTGTCCTGCATCCGGCAAGCCATACGCACAGACAGATGAATGATGAACAGCTCAAGGAAGCGGGCGTTGCACCGGACCTGATCCGTCTCTCCGTCGGAATTGAGCATGTGGAGGATATTATAGCCGATCTGGAACAGGCTTTATCGAAAATCAAGTAGTAAAGGGTACTGGAATGACGTATAGGAAAACATTGTTTAGCTATATCGTGTGGGCAGTATACACGGGCGTCTGCATTATGCTGCTGGCATTTATGGGGTATTTTGCGAATGTCAGATACTTTGCACCGGGAAATCCGGCACAGGGGATGAGCGTTCTGTGCGCCCTTGCGGGGGTTCCGCTGGTGCTGGCGGTCTATTTTGGCGTAAGGACGGCGGCGGAAGCGATCCACAAAAAATATACCATGCAGCCGCATACCGCAGCAATGTGGGAGTGGTTTCTGGCGGCGCTGATCCTGGCGATCGGGATTCTCTATCAGATCCGCGGGATGCTGCAGCTTCTGGGAGAGCTGGCTGCCGGAACAGAGTTTGATTTCTGCAACAGTCCGTTTTATGAAAATGCAAGGATCACGGTGGCGCAGGGAGAGCGGTTTGCCGACGGCGCGGCGGCGTGGCTCTATGAGAGTGTGCTGTCGTTCTTTTTGTCATTTCTCGGCAATAAGATCTCATCGGCGCTGATCCTACAGCTTTTTTTGCATATTCTGATCCTGATCCTCGGCTACTGTGCAGTGCGCAGACTGGTCGGGAGAATCCCGGCGTGCACAATGCTTTTGCTGCTGTCCTACGCGATGGGAAGCGGTATGCTGGAGGAACGGCTGGATCCCGGAGAACTGCTGTTTGCCATGTATCTGGCGGGCCTGCTTCTGACAGGAGCATACTGCCGTCTGGTAGCAGGCGCGAAGGCGAAAAGGTGGGTGTTTCTGCTGACGGGAAGCCTGCTTGGCGTCTATATCGGTCTGCTTTTGTTTCTGGATCTGACAGCCGCCACGCTGTTTCTTTTGCTGGCGGGGCTTTTTGTGACGAAAGAGAAAACAGAGCGTGCGTGGATGGCGGTGCTGCCGCCTTTTGTCGTCAGCCTTTTGGCAGGGACAGGAGTCTTTGCTCTGTTCTATGCCGGGCGCGGAGAGAGCCTTACGAAGGGATGGGAGATCCTTGCCGGCAATTATGGCAACACATCATGGATCCGTCTTTTTAATTACGAGGGCTGGATGAATGAGAGAGCCTTTGCCGTGCTGTTTCTGATGATCGCCGGCGCATCTTTTCTGACGCTTGAGTTTTTCCGTCAGAGGCAGGAGATGAATTTCAGCGTATGGATTCTTGTCAGCCTTGTGGCGGCGACGACGCCCTTTGTGGGAAATGGACTGTATCCCTGCTGGATCGGAGCGCTTTTCTTCTGGAGCGTGCTCGCAGGACTGGGGATCCAGAACTGCGTCATGGGAGAGCTAAGACAGGTCAGGGAGGCGCTGCTTGCCCGGATCAATGACGAGGTAGATGAGAAAACGGCTGATGGAGAGCAGGCTGCGCAGGAGCCGGATGAAAAGGAAACACCAGTAGAAGCGAAGCCTCGCTTTATCGAAAATCCGCTTCCGCTGCCGAAGAAGCATGTAAAGAAAGAGATGGATTATCAGTATCCGGTGGAAGAAAGCCAGATGAAATATGACATCGAAGTAGATGAAAAGGATGACTTCGACCTGAAAGACTGATAAGGCTTATGATTGCTTTCCGGGAAGAAGTGCATAGTTATTTTTGAAATCGTACAAACTAAGAAGGAATCACGCCGGTGGTTCCTTTTTCGTTTGATAAGACGGACGCAAAGGTGAAACGGCGGCGTTGTGCAAAGTTACGAAATGGAGGTATGACGAAGCCATGGGCAGTGGAAAGAAGAAAGAAACCAAAAACACAGCCGCATCCGGCAGGGCAGGGGAAGAACCGGATAAGGAGAAGAAAGAAAAGAGAAGCGCAGAGAAGGAGAGCGAACAGAGGGAAAAAGAGAAGCATATGGACGAGCGGGTGGAGGAAACGGGGCAGCTCACGCTCGCAGAAAGTGCAAGCCATCACAAGATCCATCTGTTGTCGATCATCGGAGAGATCGAGGGACACGATAATCTGGGGAGCAGCTCAAAGACGACCAAGTATGAGCACATTCTGCCGCAGCTTGCAGCGATCGAGGACAGCGCGGAGGTCGACGGCGTGCTGATCCTGCTCAATACGATGGGAGGAGATGTGGAGGCAGGACTGGCGATCGCAGAGATGATCGCATCGCTGAGCAAACCGACGGTGTCGTTAGTCCTTGGAGGAAGTCATTCTATCGGTGTACCGATTGCAGTGAGCACGGACTATTCCTATATCGTGCCGACCGGAACCATGGTCATTCATCCGGTCAGACTGAGCGGCATGGTGATCGGGGTACAACAGACCTTCGATTACTTTAAACAGATCCAGGACCGCATCACCGGATTTGTGTGCAGCCACTGTGAGATCGCCAAGAACCGGTTTGAAGATCTGATGATGGAGACCGGAATGTTGACGAAGGACGTCGGAACCGTTCTGGTAGGACGGGAGGCAGTGGAAGAGGGGATCATCAGCGAGGTAGGAGGGATCCGCGACGCGGTGACAAGACTGCATGAGCTGATCGAAAAGGAGCGCGCCTGAGGGCAGGAAAAGGTTATGCTTGCATCTGCCGGCAAAATTGCCTATTATTTTAAGGAGGGCGTCCGCGAAGTCTGAAGCAGGACGCCGCTTTCAAGAGAACAAAAGCTGCGAGGATGGGGAAGATGAACAAAAGATATTACTGGCTGGATGCAGCCAGAGTCTGCGCTATGATTGGAACGATCGTGATACACATCGCCTGTATCAACTGGTACGATGTGCCGATAAAGCCGTATCCGTTCCTGGTATACAATCTGTACGACTGTATTTTCCGCTACTGCGTGCCGGTATTTTTAATGATCAGCGGCTATCTGTTCCTGAATCCGGAGAGAGAGATCACGGTCAGAAAACTTTATTCCCGCAACATAAGGAGACTTCTGACGGCATTCTTTTTCTGGTCGTTTCTCTATGCGGTGATCACGAGCGGATTTGCGACGCAGCGGACGATCAACGCAGAGATCGCGAAGAATTTTGTGCACAATCTGTTTTACGGACATTATCATATGTGGTATCTGTATGTCATGCTCGGAATGTATCTGGTGACGCCGGCGCTTCGGGCGGTTGCGGCAGACAGAAAGGCGATGCGCTATTTTCTTGCGATATCCTTTCTGCTGTCCTATGTGCTGCCGACGCTTCAGATCATACCGGCAGTCTATCTTTCTGTGCAGTTTACAAACCGGATCGATATCAAGATGATCGCCGGCTACAGCTTTTATTATCTGATGGGATATTATATCGGTTCGGAAGAGTTTGAACGTAAGAGAGCGGCAAAATGGTATCTGGCTGCTCTCGCCGGATTTGTGATCACCTTTGCTTCGACGGCTGGAATGTGTCTGTGGGAGCAGTATCCGGATATCCGGATGCACGAGTATCTCACGGCGGGCGTGTGTCTTTTTTCCTGCGGCGTCTTCGTGTTCTTTAAGAGAAGATTTGAGAACGTTGACCCGCAGAGCCGGTGGATGAGGGTGGTCAGCTATCTTTCGTCCATCTCCTTCGGCGTATATCTTGCCAACGACTTTGGCATTATCGTGATGAAAAAGATCGGTCTGGTGCCCGGAGCCGGAAATGCGTTTCTGATGGTTCCGCTGCTGGCGGCTGCCGATCTGCTGATCTCTGTCGCGATCGCATCGGTGATCCACAAAATACCGCTTCTGCGAAATAATGTGATGTAAGAGATGACAAGACAAGGCGGAAATGCTATACTAAATTGAGCTTTTGCGGTATTTGCAATGGCAATGGGAGGCATTTACATGGCATCAGGGCAGGGAAGAAAGCAGACTTCCACAAAGAGAAAAACGAATACAGGGACGAAAAGGAGCGGCACGACCGCAAGGGCGCAGAGCCGTCAGAAAACAACCAGACGCAGTGCAGAGCCGATGGATCAGGCAATTCGGAGTGAGATATTGCTGATCCTCTTTTTGGCGTTGGCTGTGATCTTATTTTTGTGCAATTTTGGCATCGTAGGCAAGGTGGGGGATGCCGTGAGCAATTTCATGTTCGGCATTTTCGGCCTGCTGGCATATGTTGCGCCGGTCATCTTCTTTTTTGCGGTTGCCTTTGGCATGTCCAATGCGGGCAATACGATTGCAACGAGAAAATTAGTGGCAGGAGGGATCCTGTTTGTCATCATCGGCGTGGTCTGTGAACTGTTCGGAACTGACCTTTCGGGGACGCAGGCGTATCAGATCAAGGAGATCTATCTGCGCTGCAGCGAGGCGCATAATGGAGGAGGGATCATTGCCGGGTCGCTCGCCTACGCTTCCTATAAGCTGCTCGGTATCGTGGGGACAGTGCTGGCGATCCTTGTGATCGCGGTGATCTGTCTGGTGGTACTGACAGACAAGTCCTTTATTGAGGGAATGACGAAGCAGGGGCGCAAGGTGTATGAGCGTTCGGTGGAGGACGCCGCTTACCGGCGGGAGCGCGCTATGGAGCGCAGGGCTGCCATGGAGGAAAAGCGTGCCCTTGAGGAGGAGAAGCGCCGTCAGAGGCAGGAGGAGATAGAAAACGAAAAGATCCTGCGGATGGACAAAAAGGTGTCCGGCGTGATGATCGACACAGCACTGAGCAAAGAAGAGAAGGAAAGCGCGGAGCGTGCAAGGGACGACGTCCACGAGATCACGCTGAATATCGAGCCGGAGAATGTCGTGAGGGAGCCGGAGCAGGAGAGCCATTCCCGCCACTTTATAGAACATGAATCGGAAGAAATGAATGAAATACATATACCTGAGGAGCCGCCGATGGATCTCTATCCGGACATCCAGCCGGCGATCCATAAGGACGGCCGCACGATCCAGGGAAGCATGCCGGTGCAGGAGATCCCGGAGGAGGCGTACGAGCCACTGAAACCGCAGGATTCCTACACAGTGCAGATGGGAAACCAGATGCCGGTCGATCCATCCCGCAAGCGCCCGGCGGCTTTAAAGCCTGAAAAAGCGGCACAGGAGAGACAGGAGGCGACGCCGGTGGGGGGCAGTCAGCCAGGCGTAAGCGCAGAGAAGGGAATCAAGAGAGAGTACCATACACCGCCTTTTGATCTTCTGGCGAAGCCTAAGGGAAAAGCCGGAGGCAGCACGGAGAGAGAGCTGAAGGATACGGCGGCGAGATTACAGCAGACGCTTGCCAATTTCGGGGTGAAGGTGACGATCACGGACATCAGTCAGGGTCCGTCCGTGACCAGATATGAGCTGCAGCCGGAACAGGGCGTGAAGGTCAGCAAGATCGTCGGACTTGCCGATGATATCAAGCTGAATCTTGCCGCGACGGATATCCGTATCGAAGCGCCCATACCGGGGAAAGCGGCGGTAGGAATCGAAGTGCCGAACAAGGAAAACACGGCGGTTTCGTTCCGCGAGCTGGTGGAGTCCAAAGAATTCCAGAGCTTTGATTCGAAGCTGGCGTTTGCAGTCGGAAAGGATATCGGCGGACAGATCATTGTGACAGATATCGCAAAGATGCCGCATATGCTGATCGCAGGAGCGACGGGATCGGGTAAATCCGTCTGCATCAACACGATCATCATGGGAATCCTCTACAAGGCGCATCCCGAGGATGTAAAGCTGATCATGATCGATCCGAAGGTGGTCGAGCTGAGCGTTTACAACGGGATTCCACACTTACTGATCCCTGTCGTGACAGATCCCAAGAAGGCGGCGGGCGCCCTGCACTGGGGCGTGGCGGAGATGACAGACCGCTACAAGAAATTTGCAGATTATAATGTGCGTGACCTCAAGGGCTACAATGCGAAGGTGGAGAGCATGAAGAAGGCAGGAGATCCGGAAGCGCCGGAAAAGCTGCCGCAGATATTGATCATCGTGGACGAGCTTGCCGATCTGATGATGGTTTCACCGGGAGAGGTGGAAGAGTCGATCTGTCGTCTGGCGCAGCTCGCGAGAGCCTGCGGGATCCACCTGATCATCGCAACGCAGAGACCGTCTGTGGACGTCATCACGGGTCTGATCAAGGCAAATATGCCGAGCCGTGTCGCCTTTGCCGTGTCCTCAGGAGTGGATTCCAGAACGATACTGGATATGGTAGGCGCAGAGAAACTTCTGGGAAAAGGAGATATGCTCTTTTATCCGCAGGGATATCCGAAACCGGCGCGTATCCAGGGAGCGTTCGTGTCGGATAAGGAAGTATCAGATGTGGTAGATTTCCTCAAGAATCAGGCGATCGGAAATGTCTACAGCCAGGACATCGAAGAACAGATCAAGAATATGGGAGGCAGCTCCGGCACAGCATCCGCCGGAGAAGGATCCGGTTCAGAATACGATCAGTATTTTGCCGAGGCAGGAAGATTTATCATAGACAAGGACAAGGCGTCCATCGGTATGTTACAGCGTGTATTTAAGATCGGCTTCAACCGTGCGGCGCGGATCATGGATCAGCTCTGCGAAGCGGGCGTTGTCGGAGAAGAAGAGGGAACGAAACCCAGAAAGATACTGATGAGCGCGGAAGAGTTTGAACAGTTCGTAGAAGAAAACATATAAGGAAAGGTGCAGACAAAGATGAAGACAGATATTGAAATCGCACAGGAAGCGGTTATGGAGAACATAACCGAGGTCGCAAAAAAGCTGGGGATCACCGAAGATGAGCTGGAGCTCTACGGCAGATACAAGGCGAAAATATCGGATGAGTATATAGAGAGCATCAGCCAGAGGGAAGATGGAAAGCTGATCCTGGTGACGGCCATCAACCCGACGCCTGCCGGGGAAGGGAAGACGACAACAAGCGTCGGTCTTGGACAGGCCTTTGGCAAACTTGGAAAGAAGGCGATCATAGCGCTCCGTGAGCCGTCGCTTGGCCCGTGCTTTGGCATCAAAGGCGGCGCTGCGGGAGGCGGTTATGCGCAGGTAGTGCCGATGGAGGATCTGAACCTCCATTTTACGGGAGATTTCCATGCAATCACCTCGGCGAACAATCTGTTGGCGGCGATCCTGGACAATCATATCCAGCAGGGAAACGAGCTGCAGATCGATCCAAGACAGATCGTCTGGAAGAGATGTCTGGACATGAACGACAGAGTGCTCCGCAACATCGTTGTGGGACTTGGAAATAAGATGGACGGAATGGTCCGCGAGGATCACTTTGTGATCACGGTCGCGTCGGAGATCATGGCGATCCTTTGCCTGGCGTCGGATATGCATGATCTGAAGGAGCGTCTTGGAAGGATCATCGTAGCTTACAACTTTGCAGGGCAGCCGGTTACTGCCGGGGATCTCAAGGCGGTCGGCTCGATGGCTGCGCTTTTGAAGGATGCGATGAAGCCGAACCTGATCCAGACGCTGGAGCATACGCCGGCGCTCGTCCACGGCGGTCCGTTTGCCAATATTGCACATGGCTGCAATTCCATCCGTGCGACGAAGGCGGCGCTCAAGATGGCGGACTATGTGATCACGGAGGCAGGCTTCGGCGCAGATCTCGGCGCGGAGAAGTTCTTTGACATCAAGTGCCGCATGGGCGGTCTGAAGCCGGATGCGGTGGTGCTGGTCGCGACAGTGCGCGCCCTGAAATATAACGGAGGCGTAGCCAAGAGCGAACTCTCCAAAGAGAATCTGGAGGCGCTGAAGGCAGGCATCTCCAATCTTGAAAAACATATTGAAAACCTGCATAAATACAGAGTGCCGATCGTTGTGACGCTGAACGCGTTCGTGTCCGATACGGAGGATGAGATCCGGTTCGTCAGACAATTCTGTGAAGAGCGCGGCTGTGAGTTTGCGATCTCCAAGGTATGGGAAAACGGCGGAGAAGGCGGCATAGAGCTGGCACAGAAGGTCTTGGAGACGCTGGAAGAGAAGGAGAGCCATTTCCAGGTGCTGTACGGCGACGAGCTCTCCTTAAAGGAGAAGATCCATGCGGTAGCGACAGAGATATACGGAGCTGACGGCGTTTCGTATGCTCCGGCGGCAGAGAAGCAGCTTCGGAAGCTGGAGGAACTCGGATTCGGAGAGCTTCCGGTCTGCATGGCAAAGACGCAGTATTCGCTTTCCGATGATCCGACGCTCCTCGGAAGACCTTCCGGCTTTCAGTTAAATGTGCGGGAAGCGTATGTGTCGGCAGGCGCAGGATTTGTAGTGGTACTGACCGGGGCGGTGATGACGATGCCGGGACTTCCCAAAGAGCCGGCAGCATACCGGATCGACGTGGACGACAATGGAAAGATCACCGGCCTGTTTTAGGCAGTAGGAGAGAATAAGGGAGGAAAAGAAAATGCCGCAGATAATCGATGGAAAAGCGATCTCAGCCCAGATCAAGGACGAGTTGAAGGAAAAGGTTGCCCGGATGAAAGAGGAAGGAAAACAGGTCTGTCTGGCTGTTATCCAGGTTGGAAACGATCTGGCTTCAAGCGTATATGTCGGGAATAAGAAAAAGGCATGCGCATATATTGGAATAGAATCACTTTCTTACGAGCTTCCGGAGGAGACAACGCAGGAAGAACTGCTTTCTCTGATCGCGGAGCTGAACGCAAGGAAGGATGTGAACGGGATCCTGGTGCAGCTTCCGCTGCCGGGACATATCGAGGAGGATGCCGTGATCCGCGCGATCGATCCGAAGAAGGACGTTGACGGGTTCCATCCGCAGAGCGTGGGAGCACTCTGCATCGGCGAGCCGGGATTTGTCTCCTGTACGCCGGCGGGCATCATCCAGCTTCTCAGGCGCTCAAATATTGAGATCGCCGGAAAAGAGTGCGTCGTGATCGGCAGAAGCAATATCGTAGGGAAGCCGATGGCGCTTCTTCTTCTGCGGGAGAATGGCACGGTGACAGTGGCTCATTCCAGGACCAAAGACTTAAAACAGGTTGCCAAAAGGGCGGATATCCTTGTGGTGGCGGTAGGAAAGCCGAAGATGATCACGAGAGAGTATGTCAAGGAAGGAGCGGTCGTGATCGACGTTGGGATCCACAGAAATGAGAACAACAAACTCTGCGGGGACGTTGATTATGAGGATGTAGCGCCTGTGTGCAGTGCGATCACGCCGGTTCCGGGCGGCGTCGGACCGATGACGATCGCCATGCTGATGAATAACTGTGTGGAGTCTGTAAATCTGCAGTGAAGAAGGGAATCCGTATATGAAGTGCCCGAATTGTGGAAATGAATTGAAGGAAGGCCATCTGATCTGTGAAATCTGCGGAGAAGAGATACAGATTGTTCCGGACTTTGAGCCGGAGATTGAAAACCGTATGACAGAGACGCTCTCGACGCTTGCAGCCATGCAGGAACAGGAGGAAGCGGGGAAAGCGAAGGAAGAGGAGCCGTCTTTTGAAAGGGAGCCGGAAAGCGACAGCATGCCGATGCGGAAGATCTGGATCCTGACGGTTCTTGTGCTTCTGTTTGCAGCGGCGGCCGGGGCGTACGGTATTTATGCCTATCACACGCAGACGGTCGAATACAAGATAGACCAGGCGAGGGCCTGTGCGGAGAAAGAGGACTACACGGCGGCGATCGCCTATCTGGAGGAAGCCTACCAGAAAGACGCTGCGCTGGCGGAGATCCTTTTTCTGGAGGCGGATTATTATTATCTTCAGCAGGATAACGAGAATGCGGCGAGAGTTCTTCTGCAGATTATTGGGGCGGGAAGCTACACGCCGGAAGAGGTGGAGGAAGCCTATGATAAACTCGTTGCGGTCTACGCGGCGCAGGAAAACTATGCGCAGATCAACGAGCTGCTCTTAAGCTGCCCGGATACGAAGATCACAAGCCGTTTCCAGAGCTATATGGCGATGCCGCCGGAGTTTAACTATGCGGAGGGAAGCTATGAAGAGGTGGTTCCGCTCAAGCTCAGCTCCAACACGGCGGGAACGATCTACTATACGCTGGATGGAACAGAGCCGGATGAACAGAGTCAGATCTATACCTCGCCTATTTTTCTGGAGACAGGGAAGTACCAGATCAGCGCTTTTTTTGTCAATGACTACGGTATCGCGAGTGATATTGTGACAAGACAGTACTCCATCAATCTGCTGGTTCCGAACGCGCCGGAGGTCGCTCTGTACAGCGGAGAGTATACTGAGCCGACGATGATCGAGGTGCAGCCGACGGAAAATTGTAAGCTGTATTACACGACGGATGAGACAGAGCCTACAAGCGACAGTGTCCCCTACACAGGACCGATCCCGATGCCGATGGGAAAGACGGTTTTCAAATTTGTAAATATCAGCGAGGAAGGGGTGTCGAGCGATGTGACGATGCGTACCTACACGCTGACGCTGGAGAATGCGATCCCGACCAGCCAGGCGGTATCAAGCCTGATCACACACCTTGTCGAGACAGGGTATCTGCTGGATATCGCAGGACACACGAAGGATCAGCCCGGTACGCTGAGCTATCAGTTCAGCTCTGTGATCCGTGTACAGGGAGAAATGGATTATTTTACCATTTATGAGTACTATGACGACGGGACCGGGGTGAAAAACCGGACAGACAAGGTGTTTCTGGTGGATGTCCATTCCGGGGCGGTCGCGAGACTCGGATACGATGAAAACGGAGAGTATACTGCCAATCCGATCTGATCCGACAGACCGTATTTCTCATGTTTTGCGTCGCACAGGGCATAAAACTATTGCAAAACAAAGAAAGTTTATATATCATTAAAAAGATATGAGGTTTCAGAGGAAGGACCTCATAGATATCTATATGGCATACAGGGATATGAGTTTAGGAGGAGAATCAGATGTACAAGATTTTGAAAGCTGAAGAACTTACAACGAATATCTACCTCATGGAAGTCGAGGCTAGAAGAGTTGCAAAGTCCTGTCAGCCCGGGCAGTTTGTTATCGTCAGAATGGATGAAGAGGGGGAGAGGATCCCGCTGACCATTTGCGACTATAACAGGGAAAAGGGAACGATCACCATCGTATTTCAGGTGGTCGGCGCAGCAACAGAGATGATGAGAAATCTGAAGGCAGGAGACAGCTTTCACGACTTTGTAGGACCTCTTGGAAAGCCCTCTGAGTTTGTGGAGGAGGACATGGACAGCCTGAAAAATAAGAAGATCCTGTTTGTAGCGGGAGGGCTTGGCACGGCGCCGGTCTATCCGCAGGTAAAATGGCTGCATGAAAACGGGATCGCAGCGGATGTGATCGTTGGCGCAAAGACGAAGGATCTTCTGATCATGGAAGAGGAGATGAAGGCGGTAGCCGGAAATCTCTATATCACAACGGATGACGGTTCCTATGGAAGAAGCGGAATGGTCACGAAGGTGATCGAAGACCTGATCGAGACAGAGGGAAAAAGCTATGATGTGTGCGTAGCGATCGGCCCGATGATCATGATGAAATTCGTGTGCCTTACAACAAAGAAATACGATCTGCCTACGATCGTGAGCATGAACCCGATCATGGTAGACGGGACAGGCATGTGCGGCGCCTGCCGTCTGACGGTGGACGGAGAAGTACGGTTTGCCTGCGTGGACGGACCGGAATTTGACGGTCACAAGGTAGATTTTGACCAGGCGATGAAGCGCCAGCAGATCTACAAGACAGAAGAAGGAAGAGCATTCTTAAAGGCCAAAGAGGGAAACACCCATCACGGCGGATGCGGAAATTGCGGAGGTAATGACTAATGGAAACAGATGTTTTAAAGAAAGTACCTGTCCGTGAGCAGGATGCGAAAGTCAGAGCGACAAACTTTGAAGAGGTTTGTCTTGGATATAATCAGGAAGAGGCAATGTGCGAGGCGACAAGATGTATCAACTGCAAGAACGCACAGTGCGTCAAGGGATGTCCGGTTTCGATCAATATACCCGGATTTATTGAAAAAGTAAAAGATGGAGATATTGAGGCAGCTTACCAGATCATCAGCGAGTCTTCAGCACTTCCGGCTGTCTGCGGCCGTGTGTGCCCTCAGGAGAGCCAGTGTGAAGGAAAGTGTATCCGCGGGATCAAGGGCGAGGCTCTGTCGATTGGCAAGCTGGAGCGTTTCGTTGCCGACTGGGCGAGAGAGAACCATATCAGGCCCGAGGGAGCGAAGGAGAGCAAAGGAAAGAAGGTTGCAGTGATCGGTTCCGGTCCGTCCGGTCTGACCTGCGCGGGAGATCTTGCCAAGATGGGCTATGATGTGACGATCTTTGAGGCGCTTCACGAACCCGGCGGCGTACTGGTCTATGGTATTCCGGAGTTCCGTCTGCCCAAGCAGGCAGTTGTGGCAAAAGAGATCGAGAACGTAAAATCACTTGGCGTAAAGATCGAGACGAACGTGGTAGTCGGCAAGTCGGTTACGATCGATGAACTGCTGGACGAGGAAGGCTTTGACGCGGTATTTATCGGCTCCGGTGCAGGACTTCCGAAATTCATGGGAATTCCGGGCGAGCAGGCAAACGGTGTATTTTCTGCCAACGAGTATCTGACCAGAAGCAACCTGATGAAAGCGTTCAACGAAGATTCCCATACGCCGATCATGCGCGGCAAGAAGGTCGCTGTCGTAGGCGGCGGAAACGTGGCGATGGATGCGGCCAGAACAGCACTCAGACTGGGTGCAGAGGTGCATATCGTATACAGAAGAAGCGAAGAGGAGCTTCCGGCGAGAGTGGAAGAAGTCCATCATGCCAAGGAAGAGGGGATCATCTTTGATCTTCTGACCAATCCGGTAGAGATCCTTGCCGATGAAAACGGCTGGGTATCCGGGATCAAGTGCGTCAGAATGGAACTTGGCGAGCCGGATGCGTCGGGAAGAAGAAGACCGGTCGCTGTGGAAGGCTCTGAGTTCGTGATGGATGTCGATACAGTGATCATGTCGCTGGGTACGTCCCCCAATCCGCTGATCTCTTCTACGACGAAGGGGCTCGAGGTCAATAACCGCAAGTGCATCATCGCAGAGGAAGAGTTCGGCAAGACGACGAAGGAAGGCGTCTATGCCGGCGGAGACGCCGTGACAGGCGCGGCAACGGTAATTCTTGCCATGGGAGCAGGAAAAGCGGCTGCAAGAGGAATTGATGAGTATCTTTCCGGAAAGTAAACGGAAAAGACGATAACAGACAGGCCAGATACGCGGGGACAGAATCGGTTCACCATGTGTCTGGTTTGTTTTTTTTACATAAAATCTTAATAATTTTTCATCTTGTTCTTTAAGGATTTGACGGTACAATAAGAGTGAAAGATTAGGATAAGCGCAGTATCGCGCGGGAATGGAGATGATAGGATGAATTTACTGGAACGAAATACAAAGACAACCGACGAACCGGAGCAGTCCTGGAGAGAGGATATGCGGGATGCCAAGCAGGATTCTGATGCAGAAAAGAGACGAGAGGATGAAAGAAAAAGCGAACCGGAGATAAATAAGCGGGAGCGGAAAGAGGGCAGACTGGTTGAGCTTGCCGGAAAACCTTATGTGACCGCGGTACTTCTGGGCGTGATCGTAGTGCTTCTGCTCTGTATCGTGGTGCTGCTCGTCATGCCGAGATTCGGAAAGAAGGATCAGATGTCGTCTGCGGATAAACTGCAGCAGAACATCACAGATTATGCGCAGGAGCAGAAAGATACGGCTCAGAAGGAGAGCGAGGATTCCCGGCCGATCATCATAAAACAGCAGGAGATAGAGCCGTCCGCAGGAAAGGATGAGACGGATAAGGCGGCGCAGGAGGCAACGCCGGAAGCTGAGGACACGGACAAGACGGCGATCGTGGTGGACGTGGAGGATGAGAGCGATGTATCCTATTCCAAAGAATACATTCTGAATGAGGCGCTTCCGTATTTCCGGGACAACAACCAGGATGCGATCTGGGATCTGGCGCACTTAAAGCGCTATGTGAAGCTCTCCGGAGAACTGAAGAATACGGGAAGCTATTATTACACTGGGGATGTGAATACGGATGGAACGCCGCACGGAAACGGTCTGGCGATCTATGAGGACAACTGTTATTACTATGGACAGTGGGAAAACGGTGTGAGAAGCGGCGAGGGAAGATGGTTCCACTTTTATATCGGCGTGAAGGATCAGTCCAATGCGATGGGAAAATATATGGCGCACAGCTATTCCGGAAGCTGGAAGAACAATCTTCCGGATGGAAGCGGATCCGAGCATTATGATGTTGATCTGTCCAAGCTGGCAGTGCGTGAAAGGATCCTTCAGAACGTAGTGGGCAATTTCTCAGCGGGTCTGTATGACGGAGATCTGTTTGCCAACACGGTCGATTATACGGGAACGGAGGAAGAGTGGTACGGCTCTGCCAAGCAGGGCGTATTCGATCTGTTCCGCGACGTCAGCGCAATAGGGGAGTGTTCTGTATGGCAGAACAAAGCGGATCCGTCGCTTTGCCTTGACATTGACGAGTCGGAAAATAAAAGACAGGGGATCCGGGAGCTGCTGAAATAATGTGACAGGATGGCTAATGCAATCTTTTATTAGTTGCAAATGTGACAAAATGATTATAAAATAGAAAAAGGTGATGAGTTTTTTGTTCAACATTTCCTAACATACGAAATGAGGAGAGTGACGCAGATGCCTTGGTGTCCTAAATGTAAAAACGAATACAGAGAAGGAATCCTGCAGTGTGCAGAATGTAAAGTACCGTTGGTGGAGAGCCTGGAAGAGGTGGGAGGATCCGATGAGCCGGAAGGCTACGAAGAGAAGGAGCGCGAGCTTCTGACCGAGGAGGAAAATCTGGAAGAGCTTCTCGAAGGAGAGGAAGAGGAGCAGACGCAGGAGGAGTCTCCGAAGGAGCGGGTACATTATCACGCATACCAGAACAGTGCGGATAAGGCGGAGGACAACCGTTCCTCCGCATATACGCTTTTGCTTGTGGGCGGAGTCGGACTGCTTGTGGATGTTCTGGTGATGATGGGCGTCATCCCGGTGTATGTGAACGGAGGGATCAGCAAATATCTGGTATGCGGCGTGATGGGCGCGATGTTTGTGCTGTTCCTGGTGTTTGGAGGCGTTTCCATGAAGAGCTCCAGGATCCTGATGGTCAAGGCAAAAAGCGAGGATTCCCTGCTGAGCGAGATCACCAGATGGTGTGAGGAAAACCTTACCGCTGCAAAGATCGACGATCAGATCGGGGAACAGGAAGTGCCGGAGGAACAGAAGTATTTCAGCCGGGTAGAAAAAATGAAGGAGCTGATCGGCGATAAGTTTCTGAATCTGGACGAGGCGTTTCTAGATCATTTCGTGGACGATTATTACCGGAAGCTGTTTGAAAATGAGTGAGAAAGTGGAAACAGAGGAATGAAGATAACGCTCGTAACGGTTGGTAAGATCAAGGAAAAGTATTTCCGGGACGCGCTGGCGGAATATGAAAAGAGGCTGAGCAGATACTGTAAGCTGGAGATCATCAGCGTGGAGGATGAAAAGACGCCGGACGGCGCAGGAAAAGCGTTGGAGGAGCAGATCAAAAAGAAGGAGGCACAGCGTCTGCTGCGCTATATCAGGGAGGACGCCTATGTCATCACGCTTGAGATCGGCGGCAAAATGTATGATTCGGAGGGCTTTTCCGGCATGATCGAGCAGCTCGGGGTAAGCGGTCACGGGCATATACAGTTTGTGATCGGCGGATCGCTTGGACTGCATGAGGACGTCACCGAAAGGGCGGATCTTGCGGTCAGCTTTTCGAAGATGACCTTCCCGCACCAGCTGATGCGTGTCATCCTGCTCGAGCAGATATACCGGGCATACCGTATTATACACAGAGAGCCGTACCATAAATAAAAAGAGAAAGGCAGTTGATTATTTATGCGCATGTATGATCTGATCATGGAAAAGAGGAACGGAAAGGTGCTGACCGCAGAGGAAGTGCGGTATATGATAGAGAACTATACCAAAGGTGAGATCCCGGATTATCAGATGGCTGCCATGATGATGGCGATCTATTTCCAGGGAATGTCGGCGGAGGAGACGGTAGAGCTGACCAGAGCGATGGCACACAGCGGAGATATGATGGATCTGTCGGCGATCCGGGGGATCAAGGTCGACAAACACTCGACCGGAGGCGTGGGCGATAAGACGTCGATCGCGCTGACGCCCATGGTTGCCGCCTGTGGCGTGAAGATCGCCAAGATGAGCGGACGGGGACTCGGCCATACCGGAGGAACGATCGATAAGCTGGAGAGCTTTAAAGGGTTTACGACAGGCATCACCGGGGAACAGTTTGTCCGTCAGGTCAATGACATCGGGATCGCGATCATGGGGCAGACGCTGGACATCGCTCCGGCGGACAAGAAGCTGTACGCCCTGCGGGACGTCACGGCGACGGTGGACAATATGTCGCTGATCGCCAGCTCGATCATGAGTAAGAAGCTGGCTTCGGGGGCAGATGCGATCGTGCTTGACGTCAAGACCGGAAGCGGCGCTTTTATGAAGAAACAGGAAGATTCCTTCGCCTTGGCGCGGGAGATGGTGACGCTCGGCAATATGGCGGGCAGAAAGACGGTCGCTGTCGTGTCAGATATGGACCAGCCTCTGGGATATGCGGTCGGTAATGCGCTCGAGGTCAAGGAGGCGATCGATACCCTGCGCGGACAGGGACCGGAGGATTTTGTGGAGCTTTGCATGACGCTTGGAGCACAGATGGTGATGCTCGGTCAGATGGCTTCCACGGAAGAGGAGGCAAGGGCGAAGCTGCAGCAGGTAATCCGGGACGGAAGCGCGCTGGATAAACTGGCAGAGTTCGTCACAGCACAGGGAGGCAGTGCGGATGCTGTCTATGATCCGTCGCTTCTGCCAAAGGCGTCCATCCAGCAGGAGATTCCTGCCCGGAAGGAAGGCTATGTGCAGAGGATCGACTGCGACGAGATCGGGATGTGTTCCCTGCTCCTTGGCGGCGGACGGGAGACGAAGGAGAGCGAGATTGATCTCTCGGTAGGACTGATCCTGCACAAAAAGGTGGGCGACTATGTCCGCGAAGGAGAGACGCTTGCCACGATCTACGCAAATGACAGGGAGAAGCTGGATGCGGCGTGCGAAAGATTCCTGAAGGCATACCACATCGGTCCGGAGAAAGTGCGCAGAGAAAGTTTGATCAAAGGGATCATCCGGGAATAGATAGAAAAAATTTCTCATATAGTAAATTATGAGAAAAAGAGAGAAGACCGCAAAAACATCCGTGATAAAGGAATCCAGAGAACTGATCGTCGAATCGTTAAAGCTTCCCAAAGACACGATGCTGGGGGCGTCGATCGTCACGATGACGGGCAATGCCGAGGCTTTTATCGAAAACTACAAGGGGATCCTCGAGTACACCAAAGAACAGATCGTACTGCAGGGCAAAAACAGCCGGATCTGTTTTGAGGGAAAAGAACTCACGATCGTGTATTATACCAACGAAGATATGAAAATCAAAGGCAGGATTGATTCTGTCAGATATATTTAGGGGTGAGGAATCCATATGCTTCATTGGGCGCAGGAAATCAAAGGGTATGTGACGATCCGTGTATGGGGATATTCCGTAGAGCGGTTTCTGAATCTGTGCGGAAACCACGATATACTGGTCTGGGACATAGAAAACCATGACGGCTATACAACGATGAATATCAGCGTGAAAGGCTTTTACGAGATGAAGCCTCTGCTAAAAAAAACGGGAACAAGGGCATCCATAGTGCAAAAATATGGACTGCCTTTTTTCTTGTCCAGGTGGCAGAAGCGGAAGATCTTTCTGGCAGGACTGATCGGATGCATGCTTTTCTGGATCCTCACCTCCGGCTTCATCTGGAACATCCGTATTCAGGGCAATTACACACTGACAGAAGACGTCCTTCTGGATTATCTGAAAAGCCAGGGGGTGTATGTCTCGATGCGTCAGAAGAATGTTCATATCGAAGAACTGGAGAAGGCGCTCAGGGAACACTATGATGTGATCACCTGGACGTCGGTACAGATTGACGGAACGACGCTGCTTGTGTTCCTGAAAGAAAATGAAATGCCGGAATATGATACAGGACAGAAGAGCGACAGCGCGCAGACGGAAGGCGCAGACGTCCGGGAACAGGCGAGGCAGAGCGGATCGGATCTGGTTGCGGCAAAGGCGGGGGTGATCTCCTATATTGTGACGAGAAACGGCGTGCCGCAGGTTATGCCGGGCGATACGGTGGCGGAGGGAGACATTCTGGTGTGCGGCGCAGTACCTGTCTACAACGAGGATGAGACCGTGCGGAAGTATCAGTTCTGCGATGCGGACGCCGATATCCTGATCCGATATCCGGAGAAGGTAGAGCTTTCGGAAAAGGTTGCGTACGAGCGGAAGGTCTATACCGGCAGGGAGAAAAAGCTGCCGTTTCTGGGAGTGAGAGACAGAGAGGTGGAAATAAAGATCGGAGAACCGGGCTATGAAAGCTACGATGTCGAAGGTGAGACAAAGCAGCTAAGGCTTCTGGATCACTGGTATCTGCCGCTCTATTACGGCGTGCGGACGGCAAGGGAATACGAGATGTGCGAGAGCAGGCACAGCAAGGAGGAGATGCAGCAGCTTTTGCAGGACCGGTGGGCCAAAATAATAGAAGGTTTCAGCCAAAAAGGGGTACAAATTATAGAAAAAAATGTTACAATAAAAAAGAATGATAAAAATTGGGTGCTCAGTGTGTCGATGGTGCTGGAGGAACCGGCGGTAAACCGGAAAAGGACGGCGGCAGAGCAGATCCCGGAGGAAACGGAGCCGGACGGGAAACAGGAAGAGAGCACAGAGGAATAGAAAGAGGCAGATTTTTATGGAACCTTTTACGGTCAAAATGGATGTTTCTGTGGAGCATATGCAGAATCTTTTTGGCAAAATGGATGAGAATATCCGAAAGATAGAAGAAGATATGGACGTCACCATCGTAGACCGCGACGGCAGTGTGAAGATCACCGGCGAAAAAAGCCATGCGGAGAGAGCAGCAAGGCTGATAAGGGATCTTCTTGCCATGTCGGAGCGCGGGAGCGAACTGGATGAGCAGAGGGTAGGCTACGCGATGGAGATGGAAGATGCGGAGCGCGGCGACGCGCTTCTGGAGATGGATAAAGAGTGCATCTGCCACACGGTCAGCGGGAAGCCGATCAAGCCGAAGACCTTAGGACAGAAAGATTATGTGGAGGCAATCCGCAAAAACATGATTGTGTTCGGGATCGGACCGGCGGGAACCGGAAAGACATATCTTGCCATGGCGATGGCGATCACAGCGTTCAAGAACAACGAGGTGAGCCGGATTATACTGACCAGACCGGCGATCGAGGCGGGCGAGAAACTTGGCTTTCTGCCGGGAGACCTGCAAAGCAAAGTCGATCCCTATCTGCGGCCGCTGTACGACGCCCTGTATCAGATCATGGGGGCGGAGACCTTTGCAAAGAATATGGAGAAGGGGCTGATCGAGGTCGCCCCGCTTGCCTATATGCGTGGTCGTACGCTGGACAATGCCTACATCATCCTGGATGAGGCACAGAATACGACGCCGGCACAGATGAAGATGTTCCTGACCAGAATCGGATTCGGTTCGAAGGTCATTGTGACCGGAGATGCCTCGCAGAAGGATCTTGCGCCGGATGTCAGGTCGGGACTGGACGTGGCGATGAACGTTCTGGCGGGCATCGACGATATCGCCTTCTGTCATCTTACCAGCAAGGACGTTGTGCGTCATCCGCTGGTACAGAAGATCGTGAAGGCGTATGACGATTATGAGACAAAGAAAATGAAACACACAGAGACGAAACGGAAAACGAACGGCTATGGCAAAGGAAGAAAATAAAAAGAAAAAATGGATCCGGTACGTGCAGATACTTGTGATGCTCGCACTGTCCGGTCTGATCGCCTACGGAGGCAGCATCCTTCATCAGATGGAGGGCGCGCAGATGATCCGGAACGTGGTGATGGTTCTTCTGGGGACAGGCTGCGCCGTCTTTTCTTTCTGCCAGAGCGAGCTGAGGGAGCTTTTTGTCTATCGCAATTACGGGCGGTTTGGACGGTTTGCAGCGGCGTTTCTGATCTGTCTGGGAGCGGCGGCGTTATTTCCGTACCTTCCGATGGCGGGGTGGCCGTTTCTCGTCGTGTTCGTGATGCTGGGAATCTTCAGCAATATGGTTACGGGGATGGCGGCGGGCAGCGTATGCCTGCTTCTGACGATCAGCTGTTCGGGAGGCTCTTATTCTGCCTTCTGGCTGTACTTTACGAGCGGGCTTGCAGGGATCCTGGTGCTCGGCGCTATCGATGAGGAGTTTAAGGTCGGGCTGCCGATTCTGATTTCTCTTATGGCGCTTCTGGTGTGCCTGACAGCGAACGTTGTCCTCTTTGCGAAGGAGCAGCTCTCGGCAGCGCAGTTTCTGATACCGGGGATCAATCTGGTCGTGTCCTACATGCTTTTGCTGATCCTGCTCAAATTTTTCTGCTCTATGGTGGTGCTCCGATACCGGGAAAAATATCTGGAGATCAACGATCCGGAGTGCCCGCTGCTTGTGCGGCTGAAGGAGATGGCAAAAAGCGAGTATTACCATGCGGTGCACACGGCGTATCTGAGCGACCGGATCGCGAAAAAGCTCGGTCTGGACGATCAGGCGGCAAAGGTCTGTGCCTATTATCACCGGATAGGGCTTCTGGAGGGCGACAACACCTGGGAGAATGTGGATAAGGTGTGCAGGGAATACCGTTTTCCACCCAATGCCCAGCAGATCTTAAAAGAATATGTGGATGCGGAGGAAAAAGTGCAGTCTGCGGAGACGATGGTCGTCCTGTTTTCCGACAGGGTGGTTTCCTCGGTCTTGCAGATCTTTGCAGAGGATCCTAAGAGAGAGATTGACTATGAAGAGCTGATCGAACAGATCTTCCGGGAGCAGATGCAGATACCGGAGCTCTGGGAAAACCGGATCACGCTTGCGCAGTTTTCTGCGATGAAAGAACAGTTTATCGAGGAGAAATTATACTATGACTTCTTACGTTGAGAATGAGACGGACAGGGAATTCCCTTTTGATGTCAAGGAGATTCTGGAAAAAGTGGCAGAGCAGGTGCTGGAGATGGAGGACTGCCCCTACGAGGCGAGCGTAAATCTGCTGATCACCACGCCTGAACAGATCAGGGAATATAACAGGACATACAGAGAAATCGATAAAGAGACGGACGTCCTCTCTTTTCCGAATCTGTCGTTTGAGACAGAGGGGGACTTTGGACTGGCAGAGGAGAACGAGGCGGACTGTTTTGACCCGGACAGCGGGGAACTGCTGCTCGGCGATATCATCCTGTCGGCGGATCGGGTATACGGACAGGCACAGGAATACGGACACAGCGTCCTGCGGGAGTTTGCTTTCCTCACGGCGCACAGCATGCTGCATTTGTGCGGCTATGACCACATGGAGCCGGAGGAGGCAAAGGTGATGGAGGAAAAGCAGGAGCAGGTCCTTAACCGGCTTGGCATCACCAGAGATTAGGATTTTACGGGAAGAGAGAATAACGGGAGAACGATACGACTATGAAGATCAGGATACACAGGAAGAAACGATCCGGAGGAGAACAGGCGATCTTTGCGGCGGCAGGCATACTTACCTGTATGCTGCTCCTTGCGATGAGAATACCGCTTGGCGGCGTGATAGGGGATGCCGGGATGGGACTCTTTGCCCCGGCATTTGAGATTTTCTTTGCTGCGGAGATTATGTTCTCATACGGCATTTCCAGATCCGTGAGCGGTCTGATCCGCTACCGCGTAAAGCGGGAACAGTACCGCAATGCGCGGAGGGTGTTCACGGCGGCTCTGTGGCTCTGCGTCGTCCTTGGCGGCGTGATGGCGGCGCTGCTTTTTCTGCTGGCGGATGGGATCGCCGTAAAGGTATCGCTGGAAGCGTTCAGCAGGCTGGCCATCATGGCGGCGGCTCCGGCTGTCTTTCTGACGGCTGTCATCGGGGCGCTGCGGGGGTGCTTTGGAGGCTTTGGACTTGGTAAGACGGTGCTGTATTCGCAGTACCTTGAGAAGGGACTTTTTGTACTGCTTACGATCGTCTGCGGAAGGTCGTTCCGCGTCTACGGAGAGAAGACGGCGACGCTTCTGCGAAGGGATGCGTATACCTATCTGTACAGCGCCTTAGGGGCGATGGTCGGGATCTGCGCGGCAGAGGTGATCACGCTGCTTTTTCTGCTGGTCGTCTATGCAATGTATGCTGGAACGATCCGGCGGCTTTGTGCACAGGACAGTGGACGCAGGGCGGAGAGCACAGCGGCTCTTGCCCGGACGATCCTGTGGAGCAGCCTGCCGGTCATCTTTATGACGGTGGTGCCGAACCTGCTGCTTTTATTTGACCAGAGAATGTTTAACTACAGCATGAACCGGTCGGAGCTTGGCGAGAGCCGTACTGCATTGTGGGGCGTCTGTTATGGAAAAGGGATCGCGCTGCCCGGCGTCTTTGCCGCGCTGGTGTGCCTTGGGTTCCAGAGTCACGTAGCGAGGATTGCGGCTGCCTGTGAAAAAGAAGAATATCACACCATGCGCGAGCGTATGGACCGCGCGGTGCGCAAGGCGGGGATGCTCACGTTCCCGGTGGCGATCTATCTTGCCGTGCTTGCGGAGCCTTTTGCAAAGCTGCTGTTTCACACGGAGACAGAATACGCGGCGCAGATCGTGCGGACAGGAGCGCTTGTGGTGGCGGCATTTGCTTTCAGCTTTCTGAACGGACAGCTGCTTCTGAGGCTGCGCCTGTTCCGGGAGGGGATGCTGGCAACCCTTGTGGCGTTTGTTGTCCATATTCTTGCGGCTTATCTGCTGGTTCAGAAGGGCTCGATGGGGGCGCAGGGCGTCGCACTTTCCCTGGCGGTCTTTTACGGCGTGTATCTGGCGCTTGCGTTTGTACTGCTGAACCGCTTTAAACAATGCCGGATCGACTGGCTTCGTTCTGCTGCTTTTCCGGCGGTAGCTTCCGGTGTTTCCGGGCTGGTTGCGCTGCTTCTTAGCCGTCTGCTTTTGGGGAGTGCCGGCGCGCTTGTGACGCTTTTGGTCTGTATTCTGATCGGGATCATCGTGGATATCCTGCTGTTTATGATCCTGCGGGTTGTGACGGAGGAGGAGCTTTCCCGAACCTGGTTTGGTCTGTTTTTTATCACGCTCGGAAGACAGCTCCGGATTTTCTGATAGGAAAGGCGTGCTGCATTTTTTTTCAAGTGCAGACAGGGACAGATACGAATAAGTTGACATATTTTGGCTGATACTAATTACGAATGAATCCGTGAGAAAGGTTGTTATAGTAGGATGAAAACAGTAAGACGTATCAGTCTTTTTCTTTTGTATGCCTGTGTACTGATCGCGGGAGGCGGATATGCCGCGCTCCGGGCAGAAACTTTCTTCTATCCGGGCAGATATCCGGTGCAGGAGAGCGACGCGGCGGGTGAAGAGACGGAGGAGCAGGTGATCGAAACGCTGTCCGAGAAAGCGCCGGTGATCTCGGCAGACACCTGTTACCTTGTGGAGACGGTCAATCTGGGAGACGGGCAGATCGTGGAGGAGGAACTGCCAGTTCCGATGAAGTACATCGGGCTGAACCGGGAGCAGATGATCCATGAGATGGAGGCGTACGACGCAAATCCGCCGCTTACAGAGCTGGAGCAGGGCTTTCAGACGATTGAGCTGACCGCCTTTTCAAAGGACCGCGTCGTTATCTGCAAATATTATAAAGAAGAGGAGCCGAAGCAGTTCTACCTGATGGTGGCAGATCACTTTGTGGTGGTGTATGAAGAGGACAGGCAGACGCTTTACATGAATACGGATATCCTCTTAGACCGGCTGGACGAGAGTCTGCAGCAGGATATCATGCAGGGAAAACTGGTAAAGAGTGAGGATGCTTTGTATAATTTTCTTGAATCTTATTCCAGTTGAGGGTATCATAACTGATAGGATGCCAAAACAGACGGCAAATGAGTGGAAAATGCGGGATAAGAGAATGAAGAGGAAAGTGGCGGTAGTCGGCGGCGGCGCTTCCGGCATGATGGCGGCGATATCCGCAGCCGGTGAGGGAGCCGAGGTGACTCTGTTTGAAAAGAATGATAGAGTGGGGAAAAAGATTCTGGCTACCGGAAACGGAAAGTGCAATTTCTCCAACAAAGTGATGAGCGCGGATTGTTTTTACGGAACCGGCAGCGTGCAGGTGGAGAAGTATCTGCAGCGGTTTGGAACGGCGGACACGATCCATTTTTTTGAACAGCTTGGCATGCGCGTCAAAGACCGGAACGGCTATCTCTATCCTGCCAGTGAACAGGCGTCGACGGTGCTGGATGTGCTCTGCATGGAACTGGCAAGACGGAAGATTACCGTAAAGACGCAGTCCGGTGTGAAGAGTATCCGGAAAGAAAATGAGAAGCTGGAGATACGGACGGCGGCGAAGGAAAGTTCTCTCTGGGATGCGGTAATCCTTACCTGCGGTGGTCTGGCTTCGCCAAAGACCGGGTCAAACGGCGACGGGCTCTACATGGCACGCGCGCTGGGGCATGACATTGTCACCCCGGTGCCTGCGCTCACGGCGCTACGCTGTGAGGGAGATTTCTGGAAGAGCATCACGGGCGTGCGGTGCGAAGCGAAGATAGATCTTGTTGTGGATGGAGAGACTGTTCTTGGCGAGAGCGGCGAGCTGCAGTTTACCGATTACGGGATATCGGGGATCCCGGTATTTCAGATCAGCAGAGAGGCGGCATATGCACTGGAGGCACGAAAAAAAGTCTGCGTGCGGATCCATCTGATCCAGGATTCCGGTGCGGATTCGCTGTTTTGGAAGGAGCGCTGGGAGCGCTGGCCACAGGAGACGATGGAAGAATTTATGACGGGGCTTCTGAACCAGAAGCTGAATCGTATGCTTCTGCAAAAGACCGGGATCCGGGCGGAGGAGGGAAAGAGCGCCGTCCCGGAAGGAAAGCGGCATAAATTACAGGAGCTCTGTCACTGCTTGGAAGTGACCGTGAACGGCACAAATCCCTTTGAACAGGCGCAGGTGACTGCCGGGGGAGTAAATTTTGCCGAAGTGACGCAGGAGCTGGAATCCAGGAGAATGGCGGGGCTCTATTTTGCCGGAGAGGTTCTGGATATTGACGGGATCTGTGGGGGATACAATCTGCAGTGGGCCTGGACGAGCGGAAGGATCGCCGGGAGGGCTGCGGCGCGGAAGGAACAGGTACAATGATACGAGTCAGTCAGATAAAAATGCCGATCGGGCATACGGAGAAGGAACTGCTACATAAGACGGCGAAGCTCCTGCGGACGGATCCGTCGAAGATCCGGACGATGCGGCTGGTGCGAAAATCGATCGATGCGAGAAAAAAGCCGGAGATTTTCCTGAGCTATACAGTGGATGTGGAAGTCCCGGAAGAAGATAAGCTGATCGCCAGATGCCGGAACGGGCAGGTACAGAAAATAGAAGAAAAAAGATACGCGTTTCCTGTACAGGCAGATCCGGTGTCCCAAAAGCGGCCGGTGATCGCCGGGATGGGTCCGGCAGGACTGTTCTGCGGGTATATGCTTGCCAGGCACGGCTTCCGACCGGTCCTTTTAGAGCGCGGCAGACCGGTGGAAGAGAGAGTACGGGATGTGGAAACGTTCTGGAAGGAAGGAGTTCTTGACCCGGAATCCAACGTACAGTTCGGAGAGGGAGGCGCCGGGACATTCTCGGATGGAAAACTCAATACGCTGGTGAAGGACAGGCTGGGCAGAAACAAGGAGGTACTGCGGATCTTCGTGGAGGCCGGCGCGCCGGAGCAGATCCTTTATGACGCCAAACCGCATATCGGAACGGATAAGCTGGTTCAGGTCGTGAAAAACATACGGAAAAAGATTATTGAGTACGGCGGCGAAGTCCGGTTTGAGAGCAAAGTGACCAGGATCTGCACCGAGGGCGGGCGACTTACCGGAGTGCAGGTAAACGGAGTGGAGCTTCTTGAGACGGACGCTCTGATCCTTGCCGTGGGACACAGCGCGCGGGATACGTTTGCGCAGCTCTATGGACAGGGCGTTCCCATGGAGGCGAAGGCGTTTGCTGTAGGACTTCGGATGGAGCATCCGCGCAGGATGATCGATGAACAGCAGTATGGCGTACAGAGCGAAAAGCTGCCTGCGGCAAGCTACAAGGTGACGGCGAGGACACAGGCGGGACGGGGCGTGTATTCGTTCTGTATGTGCCCGGGCGGCTACGTGGTCAATGCCTCTTCGGAGCCGGAGAGACTGGCGGTCAACGGCATGAGTTACAGCGGGAGAGACGGCGCAAACAGCAACAGCGCCATGATCGTTACGGTGACGCCGGACGACTACCCGGACAGCCACCCGCTTGCGGGGATCGCTTTTCAGCGGGAGCTGGAAAAGAAGGCGTGGCAGATCGGGCAGGGAAGCATCCCGGTGGAGCGATACCGGGATTTCCATACGGCAGTGACTGGCAAGGTAGCCCCGCAGGAGGGGCTGGAGAAAGCGTACCCGGATTTTCAACCGCAGATCAAGGGAAGCTGGCGGATGGCTTCGGTACATGAAATACTGCCGGAGAGGCTTGGAAAGGAACTGGCGGAAGGAATTGATCTGATCGGCCATACATTGCCAGGCTTTGCGGACGGTGGCGCGTTTCTTTCCGGGGTGGAGAGCCGGACTTCTTCACCGGTGCGGATCAGCCGGGACGATACCGGGCAGTCAAAGATCCGCGGACTTTTCCCATGCGGCGAGGGAGCCGGATACGCCGGAGGGATCACATCGGCTGCGATGGACGGGATTTTCATTGCGGAGAAGGCGGCACTTTTGCTGACGCAGGAACCGGTGATACAGGATAAAGAATAGAGATAAAGGATAAATAGAAAGAAGAAAGATTAAAGAAGGAAAAGAGAGATGGATGATTATCGCAGTTTATTAAAAGATAAGAAAAGGATCGTGATAAAGATCGGATCTTCGTCCCTGCAGCATCAGGAAACGGGAGATCTGGATTACACAAAGCTGGATGTACTTGTGAGGGAGCTGTGCGATCTGAGAAACCGGGGAAAGGATGTCGTGCTGGTCACCTCCGGCGCGATCGCGGTCGGGCGTAAGGCGATCCTGAACGACGCGCAGAAGGACAATCCGATCGCCGTGAAGCAGGCGTGCGCAGCGATCGGACAGGCAAGGCTGATGATGACCTATCAGAAGATCTTTGCCGAGTATAACCAGATCGCGGCACAGATCCTGATGACCAAGAATACGATCGTGGACAATCTCAACCGGTTCAATGCAAAGAATACCTTTGACGAGCTTTTTAAGCTGGGCGTCATACCGGTTGTCAACGAAAACGATACGGTCGCAACCTACGAGATCGAGATCGGAGATAACGACAGCCTGTCGGCCATCGTTGCTTCGCTGGTCGAGGCGGATCTTCTGATCCTGCTGTCCGATATCGACGGGCTGTACACGGACGATCCGCACAAGAATCCGGATGCAAAGTTTATCAGCGTTGTCGATGATCTGTCGGACGAGCTGATGCAGATGGGCAAGGAGTCCACCGGAAGCAGCGTAGGCACCGGCGGGATGAACACCAAGCTACAGGCGGCAAGGATCGCCGGAAGCATGGGAGTCGATATGGTGATCGCGAACAGCAGCGACATCAAGGTGATACATAGGATCGTGGACGGCAAGGACATCGGAACCATCTTTGTATCCCATAAGGATGAAACGTTTGATCTGCCGCTTTTCGTGCAGCAGATGCACAAATAACGGAGAATGGCGATGGAAAAAGAGCGAGTGGTAGATCCGGCTTCAGGGATCCAGAAAAGCCTCCGGAAAGAAACCCTGGCAAAGCGCGACCGGCTTTCCGAGACAGAACGGCTGCAGTACAGCAGACAGATCCTTAAGAAGGTGACGGCGCTGCCGGAGTATCAGACTGCGGACTGGATCCTTGCCTACGCAAGTTTTCGGAGCGAGGTGGATACAAAGGAACTGATCGACCGGGCGCTTGCGGATCGGAAAAGAGTCCTTCTGCCAAAGGTGGAGGGATCGGAAATGCGCTTCTGGGAGATCCACAGCAGGGAGGAACTGAAGGAAGGCTTTCGCGGGATCATGGAACCGGAGCCGGACGAGAAGCAGATCCCTGAGAAGGATGCGTTTCGCGGGCAGAAGGTGATGATGTGGATGCCGGGCGCGGCATTTGATGCAAAGCGCAACCGGATCGGCTATGGAGGCGGATATTATGACCGCTATCTTGCCGGGATGCCGGAATGTGAGCTGTGTACGGCGGCACTTGGCTTTTCATGCCAGATCATAGAAGAGATACCGGTGCAGAGGCATGACATTGCCCCTGACCTTGTCATAACGGAGATGGAAATCTATCGGTAAGGAGGAGAACAGGATGGAATATTTAGACCAGATGGGTGAAAGAGCGGTCGCAGCGAAAAAGTCGCTACAGTCGCTGGAAGCGGAAGAAAAGAATAAAATTTTATTACAGATCGCACAGGCATTGCCGGCGAACGCTGAGAGGATCCTTCAGGAAAACGCAAAGGATTACGCCATCGCAGAAGAGAACGGGATGTCGCAGGGACTTTTGGACCGGTTGAAGCTGACCAGGGAGCGGATCGAAGGAATGGCGGAAGGAATACGACAGATCACAGAATTGTCTGACCCAGTCGGTCAAGTGATAGAGACGATCGAACGTCCTAACGGACTGCACATTGAAAAAGTCAGGGTGCCGATGGGCGTGATCGGGATCATCTACGAGGCAAGACCGAATGTGACGGCGGACGCTTTTGGGCTTTGCTTTAAGTCTGGCAATGTGGTGATCCTGAAGGGCGGAAAGGACGCGCTGTATTCCAACCTTGCTGTGACCGGAGTGATCCGTTCCGTGCTTACGGACACAGGGATCGATCCAAATGTGATCCAGCTGATCGACAACAACGACCGGAGCGTCACGACGGAGTTTATGAGACTGAAAAAGTATGTGGATCTCCTGATCCCGAGAGGCGGAGCGGGACTGATCCGTGCAGTGGTGGAGAACAGTACAGTTCCGGTTATCGAGACAGGGACAGGAAACTGCCATATCTATGTCGATGAGGAGGCGGACCTTGCGAAGGCGATCCCGATCATCATCAACGCAAAGACGCAGCGGATCGGCGTCTGCAATGCCTGCGAGTCGATCCTGGTGCACGAGAAGATCGCGGATGCCTTTCTGCCGGCGCTCGGAAAGGCACTTGCTGAGAAAAAGGTCGAGGTTCGTGGAGACGAGAAGGTTCTGGAGCAGATCCCGGACGCGGTGAAGGCGACCGAGGAAGATTATGGGAAGGAATACCTCGATTACATTGTGTCGATCAAGACTGTATCCTCAGTCGAGGAGGCGATCGAGCATATCAACCGTTACAATACAGGCCATTCCGATGCGATCCTCACGGAAAATAAGGATCGCGCGGCAAAGTTCCTGCGGGAGATCGACTCCGCCTGCGTCTATGCGAACGCCTCCACGCGGTTTACGGATGGATTTGAATTCGGATTCGGTGCGGAGATCGGTATCAGCACCCAGAAACTTCATGCGCGCGGACCGATGGGGCTGAAGGAATTGATGTCATATAAGTATACAATTACAGGAAATGGTCAGATAAGATAGACAGGATGACCTAGAATTGTAATAATATGTCATAAAATTTGTGAAAATTGTAAAAATAAATTTACAAATTCTGAAAATTGTGATAAAATTTGTACAAATGTTGATGCAGATATAGGGTATGCAAATGAAAAAGTGAAAAGGGAATAGGAGAAAGGCGATATGAAAAAAAAGACAGGAATCATAAGTAAGCTGCTTGGCATGAGTCTGGTCCCGATGATTGTGCTGGGATTGGTGATCACCATTTTCTGTATCCGGTCCATGCGTGATATGGTAAAGGATGAGGCGCTGGCCGGACTGCACATGCTTTGTCAGAGCGTGATGTCAGCCTACGAAGGCTTTGCACCGGGCGACTACGCGCTGGGAGACGACGGCGTGACGCTCTACAAAGGGGAGTTTAACGTTACAGAGAACGAGGCGCTTCTGGACAGCCTTACCGCAGGAACCGACGCGGACGTTACCGTTTTCTACGGCGATACGAGACGGGCAACCTCTCTGATCGACAAGGATACCGGGGAACGTATCATAGGGACCAAGGCATCTGACGAGGTGATCGATACCGTTCTGAAGAAGGGCGAGACTTACAAGACGACCGGCATTGTGATCAATGGGGAAGAGTACTACGCGTTCTATCTGCCGGTAAAGGGCAGCGACGGCTCCATCGTCGGAATGGTTTTTGCCGGACAGCCGAGTACGGATGTGACGAACCTCATCAATCAGAAGGTGCAGATCATTGTCGTTGCGTTTGTTCTGATGGTAGTGATCGCGAGCCTGTATGTCATCCTTAGTGCAAGGAAGATCGCCGGTGCGGTTTCCCATACGGCGAATGTGCTGGTAAACCTTTCGGAAGGACAGCTTGCGATGGAGATGCCGCAGAATATCCTGAAGCGGACCGACGAGATCGGCGTCATGGGACATGCCATGCAGAATCTGCTCAAACGTCTGGGCGATATTATGGGAGACATCAAGAAGAGTTCTGAGACGCTTGCAAATCAGGGGGATTCCTTGGAGTCCATGGCGGCGCAGACTTCGACGACGGCGGATGAGATTGGCAGCGCAGTGGAGGATATCTCCAAGGGAGCCGTCTCCATGGCGGAAGACATTGAGGGAGCAACGCTCCAGATCACCAATATGGGAACGCTGATCGAGAAGATCGTGGAAAGCGTAAAAGAGCTGGATCAGCTTGCGGACAGCATGCATCAGGCGGACAAGGAGTCTGAGCAGATCATCCGGGAGCTTGGCGTATCCAACGACAAGACGATCGAGGCGATCCGCAAGATCGAAGAGTCCGTACATACAACAAATGAATCGGCAACGCAGATCCAGGAGGCAGTCAACCTGATCACCTCCATCGCGAACGAGACAAGCCTTCTGGCGCTGAATGCAAGCATCGAGGCGGCGAGAGCCGGAGAGGCGGGAAGAGGCTTTGCCGTTGTGGCAACGCAGATCTCCAAGCTGTCTGAGGATTCCAACCAGTCCGCAAAGACGATCGAGAAGATCGTAGGTCAGCTCGCATCCGATTCACAGGCATCGGTAAAGATCATGAACGAAGTGGACGAGATCGTGGCATTGCAGCAGCAGAAGCTGAACGAGACGCGCGAGAAGTTCAACGATGTAAGTATAGGAATTGAAGGCTCCATGAAGGAGATGCAGGTCATCAACGGTCAGGCAAAAGAGTGTAACGACGACAGACGCAAGGTTGTAGATGTGATCCAGAGTCTGTCTGCAGTATCGGAAGAGAACGCCGCATCGACAGAGGAGACGACCGCTTCGATGGAAGAGCTCAACGCGACGATCAACCTTCTGGCAAACGCTGCGAAGGAACTGAAAGAGGTCGCAGAAAAACTGGAAACGGAAGTAGCATTCTTCAAGCTGTAAGAGTGTGTCAGAAAAATCCCCCGGGTTATAGGTCCTGGGGGATTTTTGCTGCGGAAAGAGGTCTTTGCCCGGGCTCCTGTATGCGTCTGCGGTGAGGCTGGAGCAGCGTTGCAGCTTGCGTAAAAAACCCGATGTTTTAAAATTACCCCGGAAATCCTTGACAGAAAATATAATATGGAATATTATACATATGAACAAATAAACATATGTTTAAAAAGCCCATGAAATGAGGTGAACAGATGGTGGACGATGAAGTGTTATATGATCTGGCAGAACTTTTTAAGGTGTTCGGAGATTCCACAAGGATCCGGATCCTGTATGCGATGTTCGACAGCGAGCTGTGCGTGAGCGATCTCGCCGACCGTTTGCAGCTGAGCCAGTCGTCGGTAAGCCATCAGCTCAGGATTTTGAAAAGCTCGAAACTGGTAAAGTGCAGGCGGGAAGGAAAATCCATTTTTTATTCGCTGGATGACGACCACGTGAGAAAGATCATCAGCATGGGACTGGAGCATGTAGAAGAGTAAAAAAGAAAAAGAATAGGAGAGAATGATTATGACAAAGACTTACAGCATCGAAGTAGACTGTGCAAACTGTGCAGAGAAAATGCAGGACGCGGCTCAGAAGACCGAGGGAGTTGCAGAGGCAACCGTTAGCTTTATGACACAGAAGATGAAGGTTTCCTTTGTAGAGGGAACGGATGAAAAGACAGTTATGAAAACAGTTCTGAAGGCTTGCAAGAAGGTTGAGCCGGACTGTGAGATCGAGTTCTAAGAAGTCGTCTGTGAGAATGATTTCCTAAATATGACAGAAAAAGCGGATCGAGGTGGTATGCCATTTCGATCCGCTTTCTGATATCACGAAGAATACTTATTTTGTTTCCTTCTGAGGATTGAAACTTACGCCTCTGTTGATATCGCCGCTCGGGTTTGTGCCGAAATTGTAATCATTTCCAGGCAGGATGGCATTTAAGATAATGCCGGCCAGTGCTGCGATCGCAAGGGAAGTAAGGGTGATCGATGTTCCGAATACGGTGAAGGTGACGCCGTTCGAGAAACCAAGACCGCAGACAAGGATAACGGCTGCGATGATCAGGTTTCTGGACTTGGTGAAGTCAACTTTGTTCTCTACGATGTTCCGGACGCCGATTGCGGAAATCATTCCGTAAAGGATGAAACTGACGCCGCCGATGATCGCGGTCGGAAGGGATCCGATGACAGCGGACATTTTTGGAATGAAGCTGAGAACGATAGCGTATACGGCAGCCAGACGGATAACCTTGGGATCGTATACGTGGCTCAGTTCCAGAACGCCGGTGTTCTCACCGTATGTAGTGTTGGCAGGACCACCAAAGAGGGCAGCGAGCGCCGTTGCAAGACCGTCACCGATCAGTGTGCGGTGAAGTCCGGGATCTTCGATGTAGTTCTCACCAACTGTTGCAGAGATAGCGGAGATGTCACCGATATGCTCCATCATGGTTGCGAGTGCGATAGGCGCCATAACAAGGATGGCGGTAATGTCGAACTTGCAGAGCTCAAAGGGCGGAAGACCTACCAGCGAAGAAGATGCAACGCTTGTAAAGTCAAGGATAGGCGAACCGTCTACATTTGTGAAGCCGAGTGCGTTCATGACAACGGCTACAATGTAAGAGATGACAACGCCGAGAAGGATCGGGATGATCTTCCACATTCCTTTGCCCCAGATGTTAAAGATCACGATAACAGCCAGTGCTACGAGCGCCAGGAACCAGTTGGATGAAGCGTTGGATACGGCGGACGGAGCCAGGCTGAGGCCGATACAGATAATGATAGGGCCTGTGACGATAGGGGGCAGGAAACGCATAACGCGCTTAACGCCTACGAGCTTGATGATCAGAGCCAGAATCAGGTACAAAAGTCCGGCTACCACGATACCGCCGCAGGCATACGGAAGTTTTTCGCCGTATGTCATATCAGCGAAAATACCGGTATTCAGATTGGCAACCGTGGAAAAACCGCCGAGAAAGGCGAATGACGAACCCAGAAAAGCGGGTACCTTCATTTTGGAACAAACGTGGAAAAACAGGGTGCCGATACCGGCGAAGAACAGGGTGACCTGAATGGATAGCCCTTCTCCCTGAAAATAGTTGTTTACCAGGATCGGAACCAGAATCGTTGCGCCGAACATGGCAAACATGTGCTGCAGACCGAGCAGCAGCATTTTGGGGACGCCCAGACTTCTGGCGTCTCGGATAGCTTCGTGCTTTTCACTCATGTGAAATCTCCTCCTTCATGTAATGATCGTTTTGACCTAAAAGCATTATATAGACTGTGAAGTCGTTTGACAATAGAAAAACAAAATCCCTGTCAAATTATTTGTACGAAAATATTGACTTAGGTGATATAAGACATTACTATTTTAGATAGAGATTCATTCAGAAAGAGAATATGATACAGTGGTTCTACGGCTGCAAAAAAGAAAGAGGACAGAAGATGGAAAATGTATTTATTATGGATCATCCGTTGATCCAGCACAAAATTTCACAGATCAGAGACATCAACACAGGAACAAATGAGTTCCGCAAGTGTATTGAGGAGATCGCAACGCTTATGGGATATGAGGCCCTGCGGGATCTTCCGCTGGAGGATGTAGAGGTAAAGACTCCGATCGAAACCTGTATGTCACCCAAGATCGCCGGCAAGAAGCTGGCGGTGGTTCCGATCCTGAGAGCAGGACTTGGCATGGTGGGCGGAATCCTTGCACTTGTTCCGACCGCAAAGGTGGGGCATATCGGACTGTACCGTGACCCGGAGACACATGAGCCGCACGAATACTACTGTAAACTCCCGGAGCCTATCGATCAGAGAACGATCGTGGTAGTGGATCCGATGCTTGCGACCGGCGGATCCGGATCGGAGGCTGTTGACTTTATCAAACAGCACGGCGGACGCCATATCAAGTTTATGTGCATCATCGCAGCGCCGGAAGGTCTGGAGAGACTTCACAAGGATCACCCGGACATCCAGATCTATGTAGGACATCTGGATCGCTGTCTGAATGAGAACGCTTATATCTGCCCGGGACTGGGAGATGCGGGAGACCGGATTTTCGGAACCAAATAACTGGAAGAATATGTACGGCGGTCAATACAAGATATTGACCGTCGTTTTCTTGATTTGCAGAACATTTTGTGGTAGCATCAGAATAAGCGTTCCCGGAGGGAATGATTTCTTTCAGAAAAAGAGGCAACGGAGGAAACGATTTTGAGGAAAGCAAACGTGTTGTGTGCCGGTATTTTCTGTGCGCTTGCGCTTACGGCCTGCGGGCGGAATGAAGAACTGGACGCCTACAAGGAGGATATGACGATTTTTTTTGAGCAGGTGGCGGCATACAATGAAGGGATGAATTCGATCGATGCTTCGTCCGGGGATGCGACCGGCGAGCTTTTAAAATATCTGGATGAATTTCAGGCAGAGCTGACCTGGATGGCGGAACTGGAGGTTCCGGAGCAGTTTTCTGCGGTTGAGAGCCTTGCGGATGAGGCAGATGAAAATATGAGACAGGCGGTATCCCTGTACCATCAGGCGTACGAGGGCGAGACGTTCGATGAGAACGCGGCGCAGGCAGCCAGAGAGTATTACGACCGCGCCAATATCCGGATCCAGTACATCATTACGATCCTTCACGGGGAGATCCCGGAGGGAGAAGGCGTCACCTACACGGAGAACAACAGTATTCTCGGCGAAGGCTATCTGAACAAAGAAGAAGACAGCGAGTCGCAGACGATGGATGAAAATACGGATGCCGGAGAGGCGGACGAAGGTTCACAGGACAATTTTGATACGGACGACACCGTATTTTACGAAGAGCCGGCAGAGACGGAGTAAATACAGAACAGAAGGAAAGAACCATGAACAGAGAAGAATTTCAAGCCCTGATAAAAGAGCATCCCATTTTTCTGGATGGGGCTACGGGATCCAATCTTCAGAAAAAAGGAATGCCGGTAGGTGTGTGCCCGGAAAAATGGATCCTGGAAAACCCGGAGAAGCTGATCGAGCTGCAGCGCGCGTTTATCGACGCCGGGACGAACATCGTGTATGCGCCGACATTTACGGCGAACCGGATAAAGCTCAGAGAATACGGGCTGGAGAATCAGGTGCGCGAAATGAACCATGCGCTCGTCGCGCTTTCCAGGGAGGCGGCAGGAGACAGGGCGCTTGTCGCGGCAGATATCACGATGACAGGCGAGCAGCTTTCGCCGATGGGAAAACTGGACTTTGAAGAGCTGGTGGACGTCTACAAAGATCAGATCACCTGCGCAATGGAGGCGGGAGCAGACCTTCTGGTCGTGGAGACGATGATGAGCCTTCAGGAGACGAGAGCGGCTGTGATCGCGGCAAAAGAAGTCACGGACGCCGCCATCATGGCGACGATGACCTTTGAGTCGGACGGCAGGACGCTGTACGGTACGGACGCTGTGACGGCGGCTGTAGTGCTGGAAAGCCTTGGAGTAGCAGCGGTGGGAACCAACTGTTCCACGGGTCCTGACAAGATGGTGGAGGTCGTGCGCAGCATGGCGCAGGTCACCTCCATACCGATCATTGCCAAACCCAACGCAGGACTGCCCTCGTTAGATGAAAATGGAGACACCGTCTACGACATGGATGAGGAGACCTTTGCGCGGGAGATGCGTCAGGTCGTGGAGGCGGGAGCCTCGATCGTCGGCGGATGCTGCGGGACAACACCGGATTATATCCGCGCGCTTCATCAGTCGGTTTCCCAGATGCCGTTGGTCAGAAGAAGCGCTCCTTCCAGCCGTTTTCTTACCAGCGAACGCGCGACGGTCGCCTTTGGTCTGGACGATCCGTTTATGATCGTGGGCGAGAGGATCAACCCGACCGGCAAGAAAAAGCTGCAGGCAGAGCTGCGCGAAGGATCGCTGGAGATGGTAGCCGACTTTGCCCAGCAGCAGGAGGAATGTGGCGCGCAGATCCTGGACGTCAACATGGGAATGAGCGGCATTGACGAGAAACAGATGATGCTGAGAGCGATCGAGACAGTCTCAGGCGTCTCAAACCTTCCGCTGTCGCTGGATTCCAGCCATGTGGATGTGCTGGAGGCGGCTCTTCGCAGATATCCCGGCCGTGCGCTGATCAATTCCATATCCTATGAAAAAGCGAAGTTTGAGGCGCTTCTTCCGATCGCAAGAAAATACGGGGCGATGTTCATCCTCTTGCCGCTTTCGGACGAGGGACTGCCGAAGGATCTGGCAGAAAAGATCGCGATCATCGAGAAGATCAAGGATAAGGCATTGGAGCTTGGAATGCGCAAGGAAGACATCGTGGTGGACGGTCTGGTAGCGACGGTGGGTGCAAACAAAAATGCGGCTCTCGAGACGCTGGAGACGATCCGTTACTGTAAACAAAACGGGCTGGCAACCATATGCGGACTTTCCAATATCTCCTTTGGTCTGCCGGAGAGAAGCTATGTAAACGCGGCGTTTTTGACGATGGCGATCCAGGCGGGACTGACAATGGCAATCTCCAATCCGTCTCAGGAGCTTCTGGTGTGCAGCGCTTTTGCATCCGACCTGCTGTTAAACAAAGAAGGCGCGGATATCCGCTATATTGAACTGATGGACGCGGTGAAGGAAAAGCGGGAGGCTGCCGGCGAAACGACGAAGAAGGAGACCGGGATCGTACTGTCCAAAGGTGTGGGCAAGGCAGAGTCTTCCGGTTCTATCATGGATAAGCTCTATACGGATGTGATGAAAGGAAAAAAGGAGCGCATCGTAGCCGACACGAAACAGGCGGTGGAAGAGGGAAATGATCCGCGGGAGATCCTTGACAATGTGCTCCTCAAGGCGATCAATGAGGTGGGAACACTCTTTGACAGCGGAAAGTATTTTCTCCCGCAGCTGATCGCGAGCGCGGAGACGATGAAGCAGTCGATCGAGTATCTGGAGCCGCTGCTTGCGACGAACACGGATACCAAGGATATGCCTACGGTGGTGATCGCGACGGTGGAGGGCGACATCCATGACATCGGCAAGAATCTGGTGGCGCTTATGCTGAAAAACTACGGCTTCCACGTCATTGATCTTGGAAAAGATGTTCCGAAGGAAAAGATCATCGAGGCGGCAAAGGAGCACAATGCGCAGGTGATCGCGTTGTCGGCGCTGATGACGACGACCATGCAGCAGATGAGGAATGTCATTGATTACGCAAAGGAAAAACAGGTCGATTCGAAGATCATCATAGGCGGGGCCGTCATCACACAGGATTATGCGGATGAGATCGGTGCGGACGGATATTCCAAGGACGCTGCGGAGGCGGTCCGGCTGACGAAGAGGATCCTGGATATACCGGAATAGAGATAAGGGATAACGCGCGGCAGAGCTTTGGAAGCATGAAAACTGCCAGGGAAAAGTAGAGGAGGTTCGTATGGACAGCAGTATCATGGAAAACCAGAAGATAGAAACAGCAGAGAACGATGTGATGAAAACATTGCTGGAGAAGACGCAGAAGCAGCTCTTTTATACAAAGATCCTGGCGGGAGCCGCCGGGGGAATGTTCCTGATCCTTTTGATCGCGGCGCTGCTCGTCGTGCCGAAGGCCGTCTCGGCACTGACACAGGCGGAGGCAGTCATGGCGGACGCACAGGGACTGCTGGAGACGGCGGATACAGCCATTTCCAATATCTCTGCGATGAGCGACGAAGTGACGCAGGTGAGCAAGAGCCTGAACGGATTTGTGACAGACAATGCACAGACGCTCACGGACGCCGCTACAGATATCAGCAACATTGATTTTGAGGGGCTGAACGGGGCAATCCGGGATCTGCAGGACGCAGTCGGGCCGTTTGCCAAGATGATGAACCGTTTTAAATGATGAGTGGAAAACAGTTAATTACGAAACTTATATGAGGAAGATTTATGAGTTTTGCAATTAAGTTGGATAAGAGGAAATGACAGAAGGGAGAAAAAGGGAAATGATAGGTGCAGATGCGATGGTCAGATGCCTGGTGGAAGAAGGCGTAGAGTATGTGTTCGGCTATCCGGGCGTGGCGATTTGTCCCTTTTATAACAGTATACTGGATACGGACATCCAGACGATCCTGATCCGTACCGAGCAGAATGCGGCGCATGCCGCCAGCGGTCTGGCAAGAGTGTCCGGAAAAGTCGGCGTGTGTGCGGTTACGTCTGGTCCCGGAGCAACGAATGTGATCACGGGGATCGCAACCGCTTTTGCGGACAGTATCCCGCTGGTGTGCATTACGGGACAGGTCAACAGTGAGCTGATCGGCTCCGATGTGTTTCAGGAGGCGGATATAACAGGGGCGGTGGAATCCTTTGTCAAATACAGCTATCTGGTGCGCGATGTCAATGAGATCCCGAGGATCTTCAAGGAGGCTTTCCATATCGCGAGTACCGGAAGAAAAGGGCCGGTGCTGATCGACGTGCCGATCGACATCCAGAACGCTGTCATTTCCAGGTTCAAATACCCGGAAACAGTTTCCATGCGTACCTACAAGCCTACGGTGAAGGGAAACGCCGTGCAGATCAAAAAGGTAGTCAGGGAGCTTGCAAAGGCAGAGAGACCGCTGATCTGTGCAGGAGGCGGCGTGCTTCTGAGTGAGGCGGAGAAGGATCTGCGGGCGTTTGCGGAGAAGTACCGGATCCCGGTGGTTTCTACCATGATGGGAATTGGCGTGATGCCGACGCAGCATCCGATGTACTACGGTATGGTCGGAAACAACGGAAAGCCGTACGCAAACCGTGCGATGAATGAGTCGGATCTGCTGATCATGGTTGGCGCGAGAGTGGCAGACCGCGCAGTCAACCAGCCGGATCTGATCACGGAAAACAAGGTGCTGGTACATATCGATGTGGATCCGGCAGAGATCGGTAAGAATGTAGGCGCGGCGATCCCGCTTGTCGGTGATGCGAAGCATATCTTTGAGGATTTCGAGAAGGAAGAGATCACGGGAGAGCATGAGGAATGGATCAAAACGCTGAATGGCTACCGCAGTACGATGGACGTGGTGAGGAAACCGAATCCGGACTATGTGGATCCGGCAGGCTTTATACAGATGCTCTCCGATGAAATGGAGGAGGACGCCATCTATGTTGCGGATGTCGGTCAGAACCAGATCTGGTCGTGCAGTTACCATGTAGTCAAAAAGGGTAAGTTCCTGACAACGGGCGGTATGGGTACGATGGGGTATTCCATTCCTGCCGCGATGGGAGCAAAGCTGGCTGACCGGCGCAGACAGGTGCTCGCCGTATGCGGGGACGGATCGTTCCAGATGTCCATGATGGAGCTGGCGACGATGAGACAGTATCAGGTTCCGGTCAAGATCATCGTGCTCAAGAACAATTTCCTTGGAATGGTGCGCGAGTATCAGCATTACACCTACAAGGACCACTATTCGGTGGTGGATATGTCCGGCAGCCCGGAGCTTGACAAGCTGGCGCAGGCATACGGAATGAAGTTTATGAGACTGGAGAACATGACGGGAGCCAGAGAGTGCATAAAGGAATTTCTGGCAAAGGATGAGTCCATTCTCCTGGAATGTCTGATCGATCCGATGGATCTGGTCAAATAGCGGAAGTGAGGTTTGAGGATGAAAAAGATATATTCCGTTCTGGTAGAGAACCGTTCTGGCGTTTTGTGCAAGGTGGCAGGTCTTTTCTCGAGAAGATGCTTTAACATTGACAGTCTGGCAGTGGGTGAGACGGACGATCCGGCGATCTCCTGCATGACGATCGTGAGTAGCGGCGATCTGCGAACCGTGGAGCAGATTGAAAAGCAGCTCAACAAGAAGCTGGACGTCATCAAGGTAAAGACTTTCAGCGAGTCCGCGAGCATCAGCCGGGAGCTTATGCTTGTGAAGGTCAAATACAACAAGAACAACCGCAGGGATATTATGGAAATCTGTGAGATCATGAAAGCGCAGATTGTAGATATGTCCAAGAATCTGTTGATGATCCAGATCTGCGATGTCCCGGAAAAGATCAACCTTCTGATCAGTATGCTCCAGTCCGTGAGCATCGTGGAAGTGGCGCGGACAGGCACGCTTGCCCTGCCGAAATGTATGGAGGCTGACAGTTGACTTTTACTCTTTATCTTGATAAAATGTAAGACAGCGTATCTCATGGTAAGTGACCAGAGTGCAGAGGGTAAAAGAAAGGCGTGTATTATTTATGCAGAGAAAAGTATTTCAGTTGTTGGTTGATAATACGTCCGGTGTTCTGAGCCGGATAGCCGGACTCTTTTCAAGGCGCGGCTACAATATCGACAGTATCACGGCAGGCGTGACGGCAGATCCGAGATACACACGTATTACGATCGTGACGTCCGGTGACGATGAGATCCTCGATCAGATCGAGAAGCAGGTGGCCAAGCTGGTCGACATCCGGGATATCAAGGAGCTGAAGCCGGAGGAGAGCGTTTACCGGGAGCTGGCGATGATTAAGGTCAAGACCTCGGCAGCGGAGCGCCAGGGCGTGATCGCGATCGCGGATATCTTCCGTGCCAAGATCATTGATGTATCGCCGGAAAGCCTCATCATCGAGCTGACCGGAAATCAGGACAAGATTGAGGCCTTTATCAATCTTCTGGATGGATATGAGATCCTGGAGCTGGCGAGGACAGGTATCGCCGGACTTGGCAGAGGCATAGAGAACGTGACGTATCTGTAAGCAGATATCAGGCAAGATAGCGCAAGGAGAGCATCCTTTTCGTTATAAAACAATTTACATGGAGGAAAAGTAAAATGGCAAAAATTTTTTACCAGGAAGATTGTAACTTATCTCTGCTGGACGGTAAGACAATCGCAGTAATCGGTTACGGCAGCCAGGGACATGCACATGCTTTGAACGCAAAAGAGTCAGGCTGTCATGTGATCATTGGACTTTATGAAGGCTCCAAGTCTTGGGCAAAAGCAGAAGCTCAGGGATTTGAAGTATACACAGCGGCAGAAGCTGCTAAGAGAGCAGATATTATTATGATCCTGATCAACGACGAGCTCCAGGCAGCAATGTACAAGAAAGATATTGAGCCGAATCTGGAAGAAGGCAATATGCTGATGTTTGCACACGGCTTTAACATCCATTTCGGATGTATCGTGCCTCCTAAGAACGTAGATGTTACCATGATCGCTCCCAAGGGACCGGGTCATACGGTAAGAAGCGAGTATCAGGCAGGAAAGGGTGTTCCTTGTCTGGTAGCCGTACATCAGGATGCAACCGGAAAAGCACAGGATATCGCACTTGCTTATGCACTTGCGATCGGCGGCGCAAGAGCCGGTGTTCTGGAGACAACCTTCCGTACTGAGACAGAGACAGACCTCTTCGGCGAGCAGGCAGTCCTTTGCGGCGGCGTATGTGCCCTGATGCAGGCTGGTTTTGAGACACTGGTTGAGGCTGGCTACGATCCGAGAAACGCATACTTTGAGTGTATCCATGAGATGAAGCTCATCGTTGATCTGATCTATCAGTCCGGCTTTGCAGGAATGAGATATTCAATCTCCAACACAGCAGAGTACGGCGATTACATCACCGGACCTAAGATCATCACAGAGGATACCAAGAAAGCGATGAAGAAGATTCTTTCCGATATCCAGGATGGTTCTTTTGCAAAGGAATTCCTTCTGGATATGTCCTCCGCAGGCGGACAGGTTCACTTCAAGGCTATGAGAAAGCTGGCATCCGAGCATCCTTCAGAGCTGGTAGGCGAGGAGATCAGAAAACTTTACAGCTGGAACGGCGAGGATAAACTTATCAACAACTAAGCAGATGAAATAATTGAACAGCTTACTGTTTTCAAAAAGCAGCATCGCTCTTTTGGGTGATGCTGATTTTTGAATCAGGAGACATCAGATATCTGGAAGCGCAGGGAGGAACATTACAATGGGAATGACGATGACGCAGAAAATACTGGCTGCTCATGCAGGGCTGGAGAAGGTGGAAGCCGGACAGCTGATAGAGGCCGATCTGGATCTGGTGCTTGGCAATGACATTACCAGTCCGGTCGCCATCAAAGAGATGGAAAAAATGAATGTGGACGGCGTGTTCCACAAGGATAAGATCGCGCTTGTGCCGGATCACTTTGTACCCAATAAGGATATCAAGTCGGCGGAGCACTGCAAATGCGTGAGAGAATTTGCAAAGAAGAACGAGATCACCAACTATTTTGAAGTGGGGCAGATGGGAATCGAGCACGCCCTGCTTCCGGAGAAAGGACTTACCGTTGCGGGCGATGTCATTATCGGAGCGGATTCGCATACCTGTACCTACGGTGCACTCGGTGCATTTTCTACCGGTGTGGGAAGTACGGATATGGCTGCCGGCATGGCGACCGGAAAGGCGTGGTTTAAAGTGCCGTCTGCGATCAAGTTCAACCTGATCGGAGCACCCTCCAAGTGGGTGAGCGGCAAGGACGTCATATTGCATATCATCGGTATGATCGGTGTGGACGGCGCGCTGTACAAGTCGATGGAGTTTGTCGGCGAGGGCATAAAGAACCTGTCCATGGACGACCGTTTTACGATCGCAAATATGGCAATCGAGGCCGGGGGAAAGAACGGAATCTTCCCGGTGGATGAAAAGGCGATCCAGTATATGAAGGAACACTCCAAGCGTGAGTTCAAGATCTACGAGGCGGACGAGGACGCCGTGTATGACGAAGAGTACACGATCGACCTTTCGAAGCTCCGACCGACGATCGCATTTCCGCATCTGCCGGAGAACACCAGGACGATCGATGACATCAAAGAGGATATCGTGATCGATCAGGTGGTGATCGGTTCCTGTACCAACGGACGGCTGGACGATCTGCGGATCGCTGCCGAGGTGCTGAAGGGACGTCATGTGGCAGAGGGAATGAGATGTATCGTTATCCCGGCTACACAGGCTATCTACCTGCAGGCGATGGAAGAAGGACTGCTGAAGATTTTCGTTGAGGCCGGCGCGGTGGTAAGCACGCCTACCTGTGGTCCCTGCCTTGGCGGTTACATGGGAATCCTGGCAGAGGGAGAACGGTGCGTATCAACTACCAACCGGAACTTTGTAGGACGTATGGGTCATGTCAATTCAGAGGTGTATCTCGCAAGCCCGGCGGTAGCCGCAGCCAGCGCCGTCACAGGAAAGATTTCCTGTCCGTGCCAGCTTTAGGCTGAGAAATCCCGAAGAGAAGGCAGAATGAGAGAAGAAAGGAAGAAACCATGAAAGCAGCAAAGGGAAATGTATTTAAGTTTGGAGACAATGTAGATACGGACGTGATCATTCCGGCGCGTTACTTAAATTCTTCTGATCCGGCAGAGCTTGCGACACATTGCATGGAGGATATCGACAAAGATTTTGTGAATAAGGTGCACAAAGGAGATATTATCGTTGCGACGAAGAACTTCGGATGCGGATCATCCAGAGAGCACGCTCCGATAGCGATCAAGGCGGCTGGAGTAAGCTGCGTGATCGCCGAGACGTTCGCCCGGATCTTCTACCGCAATGCGATCAATATCGGACTTCCGATCATCGAGTGTCCTGAGGCAGCCAGAAATATTGAGGCTGGGGACGAGGTGGAAGTCAATTTTGATACCGGTGTTATCACAGATCTCACGAAGAATACCACGTATCAGGGACAGGCGTTCCCGGAGTTTATGCAGAAGATCATCGCGGCGGAAGGGCTTGTGAATTATATCAACGCAAAATAGATGAGGATGCCGGACGGCGGCAGAGAAAGTGGTGAAGGCTTTTTGATATGATATACAGAGTAGGTGACAATGAGATAACTACATATGATAACAAGAGCCTCAAGACGACCGCCAAATCCGGGAGTCAGGAGAAGTTTAGTCTGGAACAGTATTCGGAAGGACAGATTCCTGAGGACAAGGAGAAGGACAGGGACGAGAAGAAGGACGCCCAAAAAACCGGAAAATCAATGCCGGTACGGACGGAGAGCAGCGGCGTAAAGCTGGAGCTTTCCGCCGCCGGCATTTCCGGGAAAGGCGGCGGGAACAGAGCACAACGCAGCGCAGAAAGCGAAAGCGGGAAGGCATTTCTGGAATCCGTCAGACTGCTTTGGGAGAAGTTCATCACCTTTTTAAAGGGAATTTTTGAAAAAATCTGGAACGATCCGCCCGCAGAGGCGGAAGTGGTTTCGGAAGATCCGGAGACGGAGGAAGTGTCACAGCCGCAGGAGGGCGGATTGGAGCCAGAGCCGCTTTCAGCGGAAATGCTGGAGAAGGAACAGCAGGAAAAGGAGGCGAAGATCCGGGAATGTCTGGCGTCCCGCGATATGAACCGGATGGTCAGCCTGCTTACCGAAGATGGAAACAAGACGCTGGCGCGCAATTCCACCTTGCTCACTTACTATGATAAGACAGGGAAGATAGCGGATGTGAATGTGTCAGACAGAGAACGGATCTTACATGGAGATAGAAATGTCAGAAAGTTGTGATGTAATCGAGTTTACATCACAACTTTATTTTTTCCGGATTGCTTTCCGACATAGAGATTCGCGTCGGCTTTGGTGATCGTCGATTCGAAGGGATCGCCCTTTTGGTGCGGAGCAATGCCTAGCGTCAGCGTACAGTGAACCAGCTTCTGGTTGAGCTCAAAAATATGATATTCCACGCTCTTGCGAATGTTTTCAGCGATCCGCAGAACTGCTTCGGAAGTGTTGTTACTGATGAGGATCAGGATCTCTTCACCGCCCCAGCGGCAGACATAGCCGGACTCAGCCACGGCGTTTACGGTGATGTTTGCAATCTCCTGTAAAACGATGTCGCCGAAATCGTGACCGTGTGTATCATTGATTTTTTTGAAATCGTCGATGTCACACATGATGACATGGAAACGGGAGTCGGACTCAAGCGCCTGTTCGAGAAAAAGATTCATGCTCCGGCGGTTGTACAGTCCGGTCAGCGGATCCGTGTTCGCCATCTGATCGAGAATGGCGTTCTGGTGACGAAGCCTTGCGTTTGTGATGCGCACCTCGTACACAAAGAGAACCGAAAGGACGATCAGAAAGGCAAAAGTACACATCGAGTTGAAAATATAGAAAATGATCTCAATTTTCCGGCTATCGATGATATAGAACGGATCGACATGGCAGGAGAGGATCTTACAGCTCATAAAAGCGACCATGGCGATCAGGGCCGAGATCAGGGCAACCGAAAGCCTGTGCTTGATATCCTTCATCGTGTGGCTTAGATAGAAGCCTACCGGGATAATGCCGATAATGTACTGGCCGAAACCGAACTGCCATCCGATGCAGAGCGTTGCGACGAGAGAATGGATAAGGATCTCAAAATAGGTGATGTAATAAACGGGAAGATAGCTTTCCTGACGGATCAGAAATATGGCGTACAGGTAAGAGAGAACACTGCCGATATTAAAAAGAAACATGGGTGTAACATTCAGATAAAAGAAAGCAAAGGTCAGAAAAATATGAACCAATGCAACACAGTAGATCATTAAGCTGTATTTCTGGCGGTCCGGCAAAGTGTCCTCGCCGCATAGGAATCTCCAAATGTGTGTAAAATGTTTTCTCATAAGATTTCCCCGATTGATGCAAACAAAAAGTTATTACTACTATTATATATCAATCAGACCACAATGTAAACTAAATTGTGACAGGATAAGCCCTTTTGAGAGCCTTTCGGAAACACCTGATAAAACACTTGTTCGATTAAAGACAATCTGCTATAATACAATCTGTCACCCGTTTTGTAAGGTGGAAGACAAGTACATCAAGAGGAATTATTCATGGACAGAGAGGCTTTTGAGGACGCCAAGCTGAAGGTACTTCTGAAGCAGCATGATCCGCATGGATTCGGAACGCTGCAGGAAAAGACGGTCCACGCGGTGATGAAGCTGTATTATGAACCAAACGTGGATTATCACGAAGTGCCACTGGAAAACTATATAGCGGATATTTATACGGGTCAGCGGGTGATTGAGATCCAGAACGGCAATTTTAATAAACTGCGCCCCAAGCTGGACGCCTTTCTGCCGCTTTATCCGGTGACGGTAGTCCTGCCGATCCCTCATTATAAATGGCTTATCTGGATGGATGAGCAGTCCGGCGAACTCTCGGATCGGCATAAATCACCGCGCACAGGGACGGAGTACGATGCGTTTGTGGAGCTGTATAAGATCAAATCTTATCTGCTTCACCCGAATCTGTCTTTCCGTTTTCCTTTGATCGATATGGATGAATACCGTCTTTTGAACGGCTGGAGCGCTGACCGGAAGAGAGGCTCAAGGCGGTATGACCGGATGCCGGTTGCGCTCTATGATGAGATCGCCATCGAGCGGACGGAGGACTTTCGACAGATGATCCCCTACGAACTGCCGGAGCTTTTCACGGTAAAGGAGTTTGCGGCAGCCTGTCATATCCGGCGGGAGATTGCCGGCGTGGCGGTGCGCGTCCTTTCCTATATGGGGCTGCTTGCACAGAACGGAAAACGGGGGCGGGAATATCTGTACGAGAGCAGGGATGGCTCGTAGACCGCAGAAGGAGCGGATCGCGCGATACTGTATGTGGTACTTTTGACTTTTCATCCCACAAAATGTATGATAAAATACATCATATGGATTTTGCCTGTGCCGCTGCGGACATTTTGGAGGCGGCGCGGGATATGGTTTTGGAAAAAGAGGTAAGGGAATGGCAAAAACAGCGGCAAATAATTACGATGCTTCCAGCATCACCGTGCTGGAGGGACTCGAGGCAGTCAGAGTCCGGCCCGGAATGTACATTGGAAGCGTATCGACCAAGGGACTGAATCATCTGATCTATGAGATCGTTGACAATGCGGTGGACGAGCATCTGGCGGGATTCTGTACGCAGATCAAGGTTACGCTGGAGGCGGACGGCTCGGCGACCGTTTCGGATAACGGGCGGGGAATCCCGGTCGGGATGCACGAAAAGGGGATCAGCGCGGAGAGACTGGTATTCACGACGCTCCACGCCGGCGGAAAGTTTGACAACGAAGCTTATAAGACAAGCGGCGGTCTGCACGGTGTGGGATCATCGGTCGTGAACGCGCTGTCGGCAAGGATGAAGGTGACGGTCAAGACGGGCGGCTTCATCTATGAGGACAGCTATGAGCGGGGAATTCCCACGATGGAGCTGAAGGACGGTCTTCTGCCTGTGGTCGGAAAGACCAAAGAGACAGGTACGACGGTCAATTTCCTGCCGGACGACACGATCTTTGACAAGACGCGCTTTAAAGAGGATGAGGTAAAGAGCAGACTGCATGAGACGGCCTATCTGAACCCGGAACTCACGATCCTGTATGAGGATAAGCGGAGAGAAGAGCCGGAACGCATGGAATACCATGAGCCGGAAGGGATTGTCGGCTTTATCAAGGATATGAACAAGTCGAAGGAGGCCATACACGACGTCATCTACTTTAAGGGCGAGTCGGAGGGGATCACCGTTGAGGCCGCTTTTCAGTATGTAAATGAATTTCATGAGAATGTGCTCGGATTCTGTAATAATATCTACAACGCTGAGGGCGGTACGCATCTGACCGGTTTTAAGACGATGTTTACCAACGTGATCAACACCTACGCAAGGGGATTGAATATCCTGAAGGAAAAGGATGTGAACTTCACCGGCGCGGATGTCAGAAACGGCATGACGGCGGTGATCTCGATCAAGCATCCGGATCCGCGTTTTGAGGGACAGACCAAGACGAAGCTGGACAACCAGGACGCCGCAAAGGTTGTGGCGAAGGTCACCGGAGATGAGATTGTGCGCTATTTCGACCGGAATCTGGAGGTACTCAAGAGCATAATCGGATGTGCGGAGAAGGCGGCGAAGATTCGCAAGACCGAAGAAAAAGCAAAGACAAACATGCTCACGAAGCAGAAGTTTTCCTTTGACTCCAACGGAAAGCTGGCAAACTGCGAATCCAAGGACGCCGCGAAGTGCGAAATCTTTATCGTAGAGGGAGATTCGGCAGGCGGCAGCGCCAAGACGGCGAGAAACCGGATGTATCAGGCGATCCTTCCGATCCGTGGAAAGATCCTGAACGTGGAGAAGGCAAGTATTGATAAGGTGCTGGCAAATGCGGAAATCAAGACGATGATCAATGCGTTTGGCTGCGGTTTTTCAGAAGGGTATGGCAACGATTTTGACATCACTAAGCTGCGCTACGACAAGATCATCATCATGGCGGATGCCGATGTGGACGGCGCGCATATCTCGACCCTGCTTTTGACGCTGTTCTACCGCTTTATGCCGGAGCTGATCTACGAGGGACATGTGTACATAGCGATGCCTCCTCTCTATAAGGCGATGCCGTCCAAGGGAGAGGAAGAGTATCTCTACGACGACAAGGCGCTGGAGAAATACCGCAAGAAGCACAAGGGATCGTTCACGCTCCAGCGATACAAAGGTCTGGGCGAGATGGATGCCCAGCAGCTCTGGGAGACGACGCTTGATCCGGAGACAAGAATGATGAAGCAGGTGGAGATCGAGGACGCCCGTATGGCTTCCGAGGTGACGGAAATGCTGATGGGAACGGAGGTTCCGCCCAGAAAAGAGTTTATTTACCAGCATGCACAGGATGCGGAACTGGATGTGTAGTGCTTGAAAGGAGAACAACGAACGGGCATGGAAGACAGAATTATTAAAACCGAGTATTCGGAGGTCATGCAGAAATCTTATATTGACTATGCCATGAGCGTTATCATCGCGCGTGCACTGCCGGATGTGAGGGACGGACTCAAGCCGGTACAGAGAAGAACCCTGTATGATATGTATGAGCTGGGAATCAGATATGACAGACCCTACCGTAAATCGGCGCGTATCGTGGGCGATACCATGGGTAAATACCACCCGCACGGCGACAGCTCCATCTATGACGCGCTGGTCGTGATGTCGCAGGATTTCAAGAAGGGACTGCCGCTGATCGACGGGCACGGCAATTTCGGAAATATCGAGGGAGACGGCGCGGCTGCCATGCGTTACACGGAGGCAAGGCTTCAGCAGATCACGCAGGAGGCGTTTCTGGCGGATCTGGACAAAGATGTCGTGGACTTCATTCCAAACTTTGATGAGACGGAGAAGGAGCCCTCGGTGCTCCCTGTTAAGATTCCCAATCTTCTGATCAACGGATCAGAGGGTATCGCGGTAGGAATGGCGACCAGCATCCCTCCGCACAATCTGGCAGAAGTCATCGAAGCGACCAAAGCGTATATGCGGGATGAGTCGATCTCGACCAGAGAACTGCTGCATTACCTCAAGGGACCGGACTTCCCGACCGGAGGCATCGTGATCAACGAGGACGAACTGCTTGACATCTACGAGACGGGGGCGGGCAAGATCAAGCTCCGCGGAAAAGTTGAGGTGGAGAAGGCGAAGGGCGGAAAGATAAACCTGGTCATCACCGAGATCCCTTACACGATGATCGGAGCCAATATCAGCAAATTCCTGATGGACGTGGCGGCGCTTTCCGAGACGAAGAAGACGCAGGATATCGTCGATATCTCCAACCAGTCCTCCAAAGAGGGAATCCGCATCGTCATTGAGCTGCGCAAGGATACGGATGTAGAAAACTTTAAGAATATGCTCTACAAAAAGACCAGACTGGAGGACACGTTCGGCGTCAATATGCTTGCAATCTGCGACGGCAGACCGGAGACGATGGGGCTGAAACAGATCATTCGGGAGAATGTGAAATTCCAGTACGAGGTTGCGACCAGAAAATATAAGAATCTTCTGGAGAAAGAGCTGGAGCGCAAGGAGATCCAGGAGGGACTGATCAAGGCGTGCAACGTGATCGACCTGATCATCGAAGTGCTGCGCGGTTCGAAGGACAGAGCCATGGCGAAGGCATGTCTGATCGAAGGAAAGACAGACGGGATCAAGTTCAAATCCCGGGAGTCGAAGATTATGGCCGAGCAGCTTTCCTTTACGGAAAAGCAGGCGAACGCGATCCTGGATATGCGTCTGTACAAGCTGATCGGACTGGAGATAGAGGCGCTGATCAACGAGCACGAAGATACGATGGCAAACATCTACCGCTATGAGGATATCCTTGCGAGACGGGATTCCATGGCGCAGGTGATCATCAACGAGCTGGATGAGATCAAGGAGCGCTACGGGAAGAAGAGAAAGACACAGATCACCAACGCGCAGGAGGCGGTCTTTGTAGAGAAAAAGGCAGAAGAGATGGACATCGTATTCCTGATGGACCGCTTCGGCTATGTGAAAACAATAGACACAGCGACCTACGAGCGCAACCGGGAGGCGGCCGATTCGGAGAACCGATTTGTCTTTACCTGCAAAAATACCGGAAAGGTCTGCCTGTTCACCAATACAGGACAGCTTCACACGATCAAGGCGATGGACATTCCCTATGGAAAATTCCGTGACAAGGGCGTGCCGGTCGATAATATCAGCAATTATGATTCCGCGAAGGAACGGATCATCTATGCGGCGAGCCAGAGCGATCTCAACCTGTACCGGATGATCTTTGTCACAAAACAGGCGATGATGAAGGTTGTAGACGGCGGAGAATTCGATGTGGCAAAGAGGACCGTTGCCGCCACCAAGCTGCAGGATAACGACGAGGTCGTGAGCGTGACCGCTCTCAAGGAACAGAGAAATATCGTCTTACATTCCAAAGGCGGCTATTTCCTGCGCTTTGCGATCGAGGAGATCCCGGAGAAAAAGAAGGGCGCAGTAGGCGTGCGCGGCATGAAACTGGGTGACAAGGACGAGCTGGAAGAGGTATACTATACCCAGAATACCGTGGAGCAGACGATCATGTATGGCGAGAAGCAGCTGGAACTGAATAAGATCAAGCTGGGCAAGCGTGATGGAAAGGGCGTAAAGGTGAGAATGAATTGAGAGTGATAGCCGGAACGGCGAGAAGCCTGAGATTAAAGACGCCGGAAGGACTGGACACCAGACCGACGACAGACCGGATCAAGGAGACGCTGTTTAATATGCTGCAGCCGTACATCCCGGACGCGGTGTTCGTGGATCTGTTCAGTGGAAGCGGCGGGATCGGAATCGAAGCCCTCAGCAGGGGCGCGAGACATGCGTATTTTGCAGAGAATGGAAAAGAGGCGCTGGGCTGTATCACGGAGAATCTGAATTTCACCCATCTTTCGGATCGTGCGACGGTGCTGAAACAGGACGCGGTCAGCGCGCTGTCCGGAATCCACGAAAGACAGGTCGACGTCATTTTTATGGATCCGCCGTACGAGGCGGGATATGAGAGGCAGGTGCTCTCGGTACTGCGCACGATGCCGTATGTGACGGAGGATACGCTGATCGTGGTGGAGGCGTCCCTTTCGACAGATTTTTCCTATGTTGCACAGATGGGCTATACGCTGAAAAAAGAAAAATGTTATAAGACCAACAAACATGTCTTTCTTGAAAAGGCGCCGGAATGACGCCTTTTTGAAAAAGAGAGGAGACGGAAGAAGGGCAGGATTATGAAAGCAGCGATTTATCCGGGCAGTTTTGATCCGGTGACATACGGACACCTTGATATTATCCGGCGGGCATCCGAAATTTTTGATGAACTGACGGTGAGCGTGTTGAATAATAAAACAAAGACTCCATTGTTTTCTGTGGAAGAACGTGTTAAGATGTTAGAAGAGGCGACGAAGGATCTTTCGAACGTTACGGTGGATTCTTTCAGCGGTCTTTTGATCGATTATGCGAAGGAAAAAGATGTGCATGTAGCGATCAGAGGACTTCGGGCGATCACGGATTTTGAATATGAACTACAGATCGCGCAGACCAACCGGAAATTTTCCGGCGGTGATCTGGATACGATGTTTTTGACGACCAGTCTGGAGTATGCCTATCTGAGCTCCTCTACGGTCAAGGAGATCGCAAGTTTTAATGGAGATATTTCGCAGTGTGTGCCGCCCTTTGTCGCAGACATGATCTATAAAAAATTTAATTGCAGCAGATAGGAGTAAGGTAGAAGCATGAGCAGTAGAATCGAACAGCTTATCGACGAAATTGAAGATTACATTGACGGCTGTAAATACCAGCCTTTGTCTAAGACCAATATTATCGTGAATAAGGAAGAGATAGATGAACTTCTGCGGGAGCTTCGCATGAAGACGCCGGACGAGATTAAGCGGTATCAGAAGATCATCACCAACAAGGAGGCGATCCTGAACGACGCTAGGGCGAAGGCAGAAGCGCTGATCAAGGACGCTACGGTGCAGACGACCGAGCTGATCAACGAGCATGAGATCATGCAGCAGGCGTATGCGCAGGCGAATGAGGTTGTGCGGATGGCGTCGACGCAGGCGCAGGAGATCCTGGACAATGCGACCACGGAAGCAAACGGCGTCAAGACGGCTGCCATGCAGTATCTCGATGAGATGCTGGCGAATCTCGAGAATCTGATGACGACGACGCTCTCAACGACGACGGCGCATTACGAGAGCTTCTACAATGCAATCAACGGCTATAATGAGACGGTGAGAGCAAATCGCGCCGAGCTGCATCCGGTTGAGGTTGAGAAGATGCTCAAGGAGGCAGAGGGGGAAGAGGAACCTCATGAGCTGAATCTGATGTAGATCGCATAAGATACAAATACTGAATGAGTGCGGATAGACAAGCCGGTTTCGTGGAAGCCGGCTTTTCCTATGTAATATATAAAATGAAAAGTGTTGATGGAAGTGTGCATGATCTGATTTGCAGAATAGTTACAAGGAGAAAAGACAGGGATGGCAAAATATGGAAAGCTGCTTCTTTTGCTGTGCGTATGCTGGCTGGGATTTGGCTCGGCAGTGACAGCAAATGCGCAGGAGGAACGGCCGGTGCGCGTGGTCATTGATCCGGGACACGGCGGGGAAAACCTCGGCGCGCAGTATGAAGATTACACCGAAAAGGAAATGACCATGATCGTCGCGCAGGCGATGAAGGAAGAACTGGAACAGTATCAGGGGATTGAAGTGTATCTGACAAGAGAGGGTGATGCGGAGCTGTCACTGAAAGAGCGCGCAGAGTATGCGGCACAGATGGATACGGATTTTCTGTTCTGCCTTCACTTTAATATGTCAGAACACCATACGCTTTTCGGTGCAGAGTGCTGGGTGTCGGCCTTTGGGGAAAATTACAGCAAAGGGTACAGTTTCGCCAGTGCGGAGATGGAGCTTCTGACGGAGAAGGGGCTGTATTCCAGAGGGATCAAGACCAGACTTAACGATAAAGGGACAGACTACTATGGGATCATCAGACAGGCCGTGGAGCTGGATGTTCCCTGTGTCCTGATCGAGCACTGTCACCTGGATCAGGCGAATGACCAGCCCTATTACGATCATGGAGAAAAGCTGCGGGAGTTTGGAAGGCTGGATGCAACGGCGGTGGCTCAGTATTTTGGACTGTACTCAGAGACACTGCAAAAGGATTTCCGCACTTATCAGAGGGTCGAGGTTGCTGTGCCTGAGAACGTGATGCGGCCGGATGAGACGGAGCCGGAGGAATGTGCGATCGAGCTTGTGGAGCAGGACGCAGAAAGCGGTGATGTGACGATCCGTGTGACGGCGTCGGATGCAGAGAGTGGTATGCTATACTATAACTACAGCTATGACGGCGGACAGCATTACTCGGAGCTGATCCGGTGGCCGGACAGGACGGCGGACAGTTTTACGGTTACGATCGAGATCCCGTTAGGGACGGCGCCGGTTCTGTCGGTGAACGCCTACAATGGGTACGATCTGTATACGACCAGCAACGAACTATCGCTGCCTGCGGTAGAACCTGAGGAGCCGGAGGCAGATCCTCAGGAGAAAATCCAGATACAGGAGCTTCCTGCCGAAGAGGCGGAACCTGCGGGGGAGAAAAGTGCAGAGGAGGCAAGGAGCGGTGCGGAGATCGGTATCATACCGGTTGTCTGCCTGATCCTCTTAGCGGGGCTTGCAGCGTCGCTTATCATCCTGCGATATGGAATCCGGCAAAGAGGACGCAGACGGCGTAGAAGGCGAAGGTAAGGAAGGCCTGGATCACTTTGTGAAAGACATAACCGGAGATGGAAAGGTCGGTGTCGGAGATCATGCTGTAGGTCTGTGCGATACAGGAGAACCCGCCGAAGGGCAGAAGCACCAGAACCGACAGCGCACAGGAAGGATCACTTTGTCCGATGCCGCTGGTGATCTCCAGAATACAGCTTCCCAGCGAAGAAAGGGCGGAACTGTGCAGTGGTAAGGGCGTCCACAGGATGTTGAGCAGATTAAAAAAGACCATATAGCCGCCAAGCTTTGTGATCCCGACAAGGCCGGAGACGATCGAACTGTCGATGGCGGCAAAGAGGACGGAAGCGTTTCGGTCCAGGGACGCGCCTGCGAGCGCGGAAGCGCCGGGCGCCATATATGGTGCGTCAAAGTCGGGCAGACGCCCCGCCAGGCGGAGGAGCGCACCGTAGCAGAGCGGAATCCCGTACATGGCGAAAAGCAAAAGAGGACTCGTGGTCAGGCGCAGGGAAGGGATCACATAGCTCAGAAAGTAGATCGGGCCGATATTGTTGCAGAATGAAAGCAGATAGGCGGCTTCCTGCCGGCTGATCCGGGAGGAAGAATACAGTTCGCCGACGATGCGCGCGCCCATCGGAAAGCCGCAGAGGAAGCCCATCAGGATCGTGTAGGAACCGTTTTTGCTGGTGCCGAAAATGCGGTGAAGAACCGGATGCAGAAAACAGGTAAACTGCGCGGTGAGATCCAGCCGGATCATGATCCCGGAGAGGATCATGAAGGGGAGCAGCGCCGGGATCATCTTCTGAAACCAGAGTGTGACTCCGGTAAAGGCATAACCAAGAGCCTTGGAGGGATAGCACAGGAGCAGGCTGACAAGGTAGAGGCTTATGACGGTGAGAAGAAGCCGGTATAGATGCCTGAGAGAAAATCGACGACGCATAGGCTGACGGATCCTGCTTTGAAATTCTTTGTATTACCTTATTCGGGTAAGGCGCAAATCATGCGGACAGATTTATGATCCGGTAACAGAGGCGGTATCGCAGAGGGAGAAAGATATGCGACTGGACAAATATTTGTGTGACGGAAATTACGGTACGAGAAGTCAGATCAAAAAAGATATCCGCAGCGGTCTGGTGTGTGTAAACGGAGAAGTCTGCAAAAAGCCGGAGCAGCAGATCTGGGAAGAGGCAGACCAGATCACCTACCGCGGGGAAATCTGCGGTTATGAGCGGTTTGTCTATCTGATGCTGAACAAGCCTGCTGGCGTCGTTTCGGCGACGGAGGATGCGAGGGATAAGACCGTGCTGGATCTGATGGATCCGAAGGACCGAAGAGATCTTTTTCCGGTGGGACGGTTAGACAAAGATACCGAAGGACTGCTCCTTCTGACGAATGACGGGGCGCTCGCCCATGAGCTGTTGTCGCCGCGAAAGCACGTGGAGAAAGAATACGAGTGCCATCTGGCGAGAGAGCTTTCAGAGGAAGCAAAACGGATGCTGGAACAGGGAGTGGATATCGGCGAGAAGAAGCCGACGCGCCCGGCGAAGGTGACTATGCTGGAACCTTCGAAGATCACGCTGGCGATCACGGAGGGGAAATTCCATCAGGTGAAGCGGATGCTGAAGGCTGTTGGAAATGAGGTTGTGTACCTAAAGCGGATCCGGATGGGCAGTCTGGTTCTGGACGAAGCGCTGCCAAAGGGAGCGTACCGGAGACTGACAGATGAGGAGAAAGACAAGCTATGTTCAAAGCGGTAATTTTTGATATGGACGGTTCGCTGGTAGATTCCATGTGGATCTGGAAGGCAATCGATATTGAGTATCTTGGGAGATTCGGGATCGAACTGCCGGAGGATCTGCAGGATAGCATCGGAGGAAAAAGTTTCACGGAAACCGCCGTGTATTTCAAGGAGCGCTTTCAGCTTCCGGACAGCATCGAACAGATCAAGGAAGCGTGGAACCGGATGGCGTGGGATAAATACGAGAGAGAAGTCCCGCTCAAAAAGGGTGTGGAAGGCTTTCTTTTGCGCTGTAAGGAACAGGGGATCCTGCTTGGCATCGCAACCAGCAATTCCAGGGAACTGGTAGACAATATCGTCAAGGTACATCATCTGGACGATTATTTTACCTGCGTCATGACCGGATGTGAGGTGGAAAAGGGAAAACCGGCGCCGGACATTTATCTGGCGGTTGCAAACCGGCTGGGCGTCAAACCGCAGGAATGTCTGGTCTTTGAAGATATCGTGCAGGGGATCCAGGCGGGACAGGCCGCAGGCATGAAGGTCTGCGCTGTGGACGATGCGTTTTCGAAGGCGCAGGAAGAGGAAAAAAGACGGCTGGCAGATTATTATATTGAAGATTATACACAGCTTACGGATTCCCTTTCGGCGGAATTTGATGTAAGATAAGAGTGTTAAAGACAATAGACAGAGCCGGGCGCAGATTTACGCGTACCGGAAAGAGAGAATCACAGAAAATGGAGTATATCGGATGAAAAATAAGATCACGCCAAAGGGATCCTTCGGATACATTCAAAACCGAAAAAGATTTACCGCGGTCAGGACTGTCCTGTATTTTGCACTGAGTATCAGCCTTTATGTGGCGGGATATGTCACGACCGGAAGCAACAAGAACCTGCTGACCATCGTCGCGGTGCTGGGATGTCTGCCCTCCTGCAAGAGCGCCGTCAATTTTATCATCTTTCTGAGGGCAAAGGGGTGTTCGCAGGAGCTGAGAGATGCGGTTAAGAAGTTTGACACGGAGCTGACCTCCTTTTATGATCTGTACTTTACCTCCTATCAGAAGAATTATCAGGTCAGCCATATGGTTGTCAAGGGAAATGTGCTCTGCGGGATCACAGAAAGCGTAAAATGCGATGTGAATGAGGCGCAGAAGCACCTGGAGCAGATGCTTTTGCAGGAAGGGATCAAGAATATGACGGTTAAGATCTTTTCTGATCGCAGGAAGTATATTGACCGACTAAGTCAGTTGACGGAGCTTGAGGCAGAAGAGAATAAGAACAGGGATGAGATCGTGAATCTGCTGTATTCCATCTCATTATCGTGAGGTCAGTATGTATCAGAAACAGATCACAGACAGGGAGGCGGGACAGCGCTTCGACAAGTATCTGCACAAGCTGCTGCCGGAGGCGGGAAGCAGCTTCCTGTATAAGATGCTCCGCAAAAAGAATATCACGCTGAACGGGAAAAAGGCGGATGGAGGAGAAAAACTGACGTCCAGAGATCAGGTGGAGATCTTTTTCTCGGAGGAAACGCTCGCCAAATTCATGGGAAGCGCGGCGGACGATGAATATACGGCGGCTTATCAGAAATGTAAGGGGATCACCGTTCTGTTTGAAAACGGACATATCCTGCTCGCGGATAAACCGGCCGGGGTGCTGACACAGAAGGCGAAGTGGGACGACGTCTCGTTAAATGAGTGGCTGATCGGGTATCTCCTTGCAAAAGGGGAGGTGACGCGGATGGATCTGCAAACGTTCAAACCCTCTGTCTGTAACCGGCTGGACAGAAACACCAGCGGGATCGTGTTCTGTGCCAAAACGGTTGCCGGAGCGCAGCTTCTTGGCGGACTTTTGCAGGATCGGACGCTTCACAAGTACTATCAGCTTTATGTGAAGGGGAAGATGCAGGAGGAGCGGCAGATCGAAGGGGTTCTGGTCAAGGACGGCAGAACCAACCGGGTGACGGTGAAAAGGCTGACAAAGGGGACGGAGGCGGCGCATGAGGATACGGATGCGCAGAAAGAATCGTATATCTGTACCAGGTACAGACCGCTCTCTGTATGCGGAGATAAGACGCTGCTGGAGGTGGAGCTGCTGACCGGAAAGCCGCATCAGATCCGTGCGCATCTGGCGAGCATAGGGCATCCGCTCCTTGGCGATTACAAATACGGGGATGCACGCTGGAATGATGAGTACAAACGAAGCTGTCAGGTGAGGGCACAGCTCCTGCACGCATATAAGGTTGTGTTCCCAAGGCTTGAAGAGCCGTTTGGGGATATCAGCGAAAAGACGTTTCTCTCGCCTTTGCCGGAGGTGTTTGCACGGGTGCAGGGACAGGAGGCGGACAGAGCAAAAGGGACAGGAAGGGCAGAGAATTAGAGATGGCGACATGGAATTCGAGAGGACTTCGCGGATCGACGCTGGAGGATCTGATCAACCGCACAAATGAGAAGTATCTGGAAAACGGACTGGCACTGATCCAGAAAATCCCGACGCCGATCACGCCGATCAATATCGACAAGCAGAGCCGTCACATCACTCTCGCCTACTTCGACCAGAAAAGTACCGTGGATTACATCGGAGCGGTACAGGGAATCCCGGTGTGCTTTGACGCGAAGGAGTGCGCGGTAGATACCTTTGCTCTTCAGAATATCCATGAACATCAGGTGGAATTTATGAAGGCGTTCGAGGCGCAGAAGGGGATCGCCTTTTTCCTGATCTACTATACCCACAGGGATCTCTTTTATTATCTTCCGTATGAAATGCTCCGGTTTTTCTGGGACCGGGCGAAGGAGGGCGGGAGGAAGAGCTTCCGGTTCGATGAGCTGAACCCGGAATATGTGCTCCCGCAGAAGAACGGCATCCTGGTGCCCTACCTGGACATGATCAAGAAGGATCTGTATGACCGGGAATAAATGTGCATTGACAAGAGAACAGGTTTCGTATTATAGTAAAGAAAGTTTAATTTGCTACCATGGTAGAGAAGTAGCACTTTAAAGCGATAAAGTATGTGAAATGGAGATTGCTATGAACAGACAGTTGGTACATACTCCGGAAGGTGTGCGGGATATCTATGGAGATGAGAAAGAAAAGAAAAGCATCGTAGAGCGGCTTCTGCAGGAAAAGATCAGAGGCTACGGCTATCGGGACATCCAGACGCCGACCTTTGAGTTTTTTGATGTATTTTCGAAGGAAGTTGGAACGACGCCGTCAAGAGAACTCTATAAGTTCTTTGACAAGGAGGGCAACACACTGGTGCTTAGACCGGATTTTACCCCCTCTATCGCGCGGTGCGCCGCCAAATATTTTACAGATGAGATCGTTCCGATCCGGCTGTGCTATCAGGGAAATACCTTTACCAATACGTCCAGCCTGCAGGGAAAACTCAAAGAAGTGACGCAGATGGGTGCAGAGCTGATCGGAGACGCGTCAGTCTACGCGGACGCGGAGATGATCGCGATGATGATCGAATCGCTGTATCACGCCGGACTGACAGATTTTCAGATCAGCGTTGGAAATGTCGAGTTCTTTAAGGGAGCCTGTGAAGAGGCGGGACTGGATGAAGAGACGGAGGCAGAGCTGCGGGAACTGATCTCCGGCAAGAATTTCTTCGGTGCGGAGGAGCTGCTCGACGGGATCAACGTCGGGGATGAGAAAAAGCGTGCACTGACTAAGGTGAGCGAACTGTTCGGCACGGTCGAGATCCTGGAAAAAGCACGGGAGGTCGCTGTCAACAAGCGCTCTAAGGATGCTATTGAACGGCTTGAGAAGGTTTATCAGGTACTGTGCGATTACGGCGTGGAAAAATATGTTTCCTTTGACCTTGGTATGCTCAGCAAGTATCATTACTATACGGGCGTCATTTTCAAGGGCTATACGCTGGGCGTGGGCGACGCCATCGTCAAGGGCGGACGCTATGACACGCTTTTGAAACACTTCGGAAAGGATGCGCCGGCGATCGGCTTTGTCGTGGTGGTGGACGATCTTCTTGCAGCCATGAACAGGCAGGAGGCGGTCATTTCAGGGCTGACGCAGATCAGCAGACTGTACTATACGGAGCAGGATTTCGAAAAGCAGCTCAGATGTGCAAAGCAGATGCGCGCGGAGGGAAAGTGCGTGGAACTTCTGCCGAAGCAGAACGGGTAAGAGCTCTGAGAATGGGAAAGGCGTGGACACAGGAATGAAAGAGGAAAGATATTTAACCTTTGCGCTTGGCAAAGGGAGACTTGCAAATAAGACGATGGAGCTCTTTGAGGAGATCGGGATCACCTGCGAGGAGATGAAGGATAAGGATTCCAGAAAGCTGATCTTTGTGAACGAAGATCTGAAGCTGAAGTTTTTCCTGGCAAAGGGACCGGATGTGCCGACCTATGTGGAGTATGGTGCGGCGGATATCGGCGTGGTCGGAAAGGATACGATCCTGGAGGAGAACCGGAGAGTGTACGAGGTGCTGGATCTCGGCTACGGAAAATGCCGGATGTGCGTCTGCGGACCGGAGAGCGCCAGAGAACTGCTGAAGCACCATGAGATGATCCGTGTGGCGAGCAAGTATCCGAATATTGCCAAGGATTATTTTTATAACAAGAAGCATCAGACCGTGGATATCATCAAGCTGAACGGATCGGTGGAGCTTGGACCGATCGTGAATCTGTCGGATGTGATCGTCGACATCGTGGAGACCGGATCTACCCTGCGGGAGAACGGCCTGAACGTGCTGGAGGAGATCTGCCCGCTGTCTGCGAGAATGATCGTCAATCAGGTGAGCATGCAGATGGAGACACAGCGGATCCGGAAGCTGATAGCAAGTCTCAAGGAAAAACTGTAACGGTTCTGTATGGGCAGCAAGCGGTGCAGAAAAACAGAAAGGGTGAAGAAACTATGCGAAAAGTGGTACTGACGGCAGAATCGCGCAAGGATCTGCTGAATGATCTGTTAAAGAGAAGTCCCAACAATTATACAGAGTATGAAGGCGTTGTGAACGACATCATTTCCAATGTGCGGGAAAAGAAGGATGAGGCGGTCTTTGAGTATACCCGCAAATTTGACAAGTGGGAGATCACAAAAGACAATATCCGTGTGACAGAAGCTGAACTCAAGGAAGCATATGAGGGTGTCGACGAGGAGTTTGTCCGTGTGATGAAAAAATCGGCGCAGAACATAGCGGAGTTTCACCAGAAGCAGCTTCACAACAGCTGGATCGATCCCAGACCGGACGGCACGATCCTCGGACAGAAAATACTGCCGATCGCGGTATCGGGCGTGTATGTGCCGGGAGGAAAGGCAGCATACCCGAGCAGCGTTCTGATGAATGTCATCCCCGCCAAGGTGGCAGGCGTGAAAAAGATCATCATGACGACGCCGGCAGGAGCGGACGGAAAGGTGAACCCCGGCACGCTTGTTGCGGCACAGATCGCCGGAGTGGATGAGATCTACAAGGTAGGCGGTGCGCAGGCGATCGCGGCGATGGCTTTTGGAACGGAGAGCATCCCGAAGGTGGATAAGATCACCGGCCCGGGCAACATCTTTGTAGCGCTTGCCAAGAAGGCCTGCTTCGGATTCGTCAGCATCGACTCGATCGCCGGACCGAGTGAGATCCTGGTGATCGCGGACGAGACAGCCAATCCGAGATATGTAGCCGCTGATCTGCTGTCACAGGCAGAGCATGACGAGCTTGCAAGCGCCATTCTGATCACGACAAGTGAAACGCTCGCCGATCAGGTGTCGGAAGAAATCGAAGGCTTTCTGCAAACCCTGTCGAGAGCGGAGATCATACGCAAGTCGCTGGATCGCTACGGGTATCAGCTCATCGCACAGACGATGGATGAAGCAATCGATGCAGCGAACGCCATCGCGTCAGAGCATCTGGAGATCCTGACGAAGGATCCCTATCAGGTGATGACGAAGATCGAGAACGCCGGCGCGATCTTCCTGGGAGAATATTCTTCGGAGCCACTTGGCGATTACTATGCCGGCCCGAATCATATTCTGCCGACCAATGGAACGGCGCGGTTCTTCTCTCCGCTGAATGTGGATGACTTTATGAAGAAAACGAGTATCATATCCTATTCGAGAGACGCCCTTGAAAAGGCGCATAAGGATATCGAGCTTTTTGCCGAGAGGGAAGGGCTGACTGCGCACGCCAATTCTATCAAGGTGAGATTTGAACAGTAAACAGACAAAGACCAGAAGGAGACAAGACTATGTCCAGAACAGCGACAATCAAGCGGACGACCAAAGAGACTGACATTGCGGTAGAGCTGACGATCGACGGAAGCGGTAAGGGAGAGATCTCGACCGGGATCGGTTTTTTTGATCATATGCTGGAGGGATTTGCAAAACACGGTTTTTTTGATGCCAGGATCAAGGTAAAAGGAGATCTGGAGGTAGACGGACATCACACGGTCGAGGATACCGGGATCGTGATTGGTCAGGCGATCCGGGAGGCGATAGGAGATAAAAAAGGAATCAAGAGATACGGTTCCTTCCTGCTGCCGATGGACGACGCCCTGTGTATGTGTGCAATCGACCTCTGCGGCAGACCCTATCTGGGATTTGAGTGTACATTTCCGGTGGAGCGCGTGGGTGGTCTGGACACAGAGCTTGTGCGAGAGTTTTTCTATGCGGTATCTTACAGTGCCGGCATGAATCTGCATATCCGCATGCTGAGCGGCAGCAATGCGCACCACATGATCGAGGCGATGTTCAAGGCGTTTGCCAAGGCGCTTGACGAGGCGACGTCCTACGACGAGAGAATCACCGGAGTTCTGAGCACAAAGGGAAGCCTGTAGGCTTACAATACACAGGAGAAGTCCGTGAGGGGCGTTGCGGACAGACCTTTTGAAGAGAAGAAACACAGCGCTCCGGAATGGAGAACATACTATGTCATACAAGAAATTTATACCCTGCATTTATCTGTATAAGGGCAATGCGGTAAAAGGATTTTCGGACAGCACGATCATGGACACGAACCCGGTCGCGCTTGCCAGATTTTACAGCGACAACAATGCGGATGAGCTGATCGTGTACGATATGTCGGACGGGGACGCCGAGCATGAGGAGGCGCTGGACATCATCAAGGAGATCTGCGCGGCGGCGGAGATCCCGGTGATCGGTGCAGGCAACGTTAAGCGGATGGAGGATATCAAAAAGCTGCTGTACGCCGGCTGCCGGAAAGCGGCGCTGAATTATTCCAAGCCGGGCAACGTGGAGATCACGGAAGAGGTGTCCAAGAAATTTGGAAAAGACAAGATCGTTGCGTGCGTCACGGAGGCAGACAGCATTGTCAGGAATGAAACGCTGCTGCAGGAGTATGTAGACGAGATCATCCTGGTGAAGGAAACCTGCCTGAAGGAAGCGATCGGCGTATCCTCGATCTCGATGATCGCTTCGGTTCCTGAGGTGTCGCTGGATAAGATCATGGAGATCCTCTCCTGTGAGAATATCTGTGGTATTTCAGGGTATGCGATCAACGAAAACGCCAAAGAGCTGCTGGCGGTGAAGTCCCTGTGCCAGAACAACGGGATCGCAGTGAATACCTTTGAGCCGGCGATCCGGTGGGAGGAGTTTAAGAAAAACACCGACGGACACGTCACGGTGGTCGTGCAGGATTACAAGACCGACGAGGTACTCATGGTCGCTTATATGAACGAAGAGGCCTACAACATGACGCTCAAGACGGGAAAGATGACCTACTTCAGCAGAAGCAGACAGGAGCTTTGGATCAAGGGAGAGACGAGCGGCAATTACCAGTATGTGAAGTCTTTGACGGCGGACTGCGACAAGGATACCATCCTTGCCAAGGTATCCCAGATCGGCGCGGCGTGCCATACGGGTTCTCATTCCTGCTTTTTCAATGAGATCATGGCGAAGGAGTATGAAGAGTCCAACCCGCTGAAGGTGTTCGAGCAGGTTTTTGATGTGATCAAGGACAGAAAAGTCCATCCCAAGGAGGGCTCTTACACCAACTATCTTTTCGATAAGGGAATCGACAAGATACTGAAGAAGTTAGGGGAAGAGGCTACCGAGATCGTGATCGCGGCAAAGAATCCGAACGCGAACGAAGTGAAGTATGAGATCTCGGATTTCCTGTATCATATGATGGTGCTGATGGCAGAAAAGAATGTGACTTGGGAAGAGATCACGACTGAGCTGGCACAGCGCTAAGAAAGTGAAGAATGACAGCGCCGGAGGCAGAAACTTCCGGCGTTCTTTTTTATATACCGCGGTCATAGAATAGTTCCAAGAACGGTCATGCCTATTGGCTGACAGGTTGAGGTGCAGAGGTATGGAACAGAAGATCCCGATGGAAAGAAAGCTGGAGCTGGCACAGTATATCCGCAGAGAAAATATGGAAAACCGGATGAAGGTGCGGCAGAGGGAGAATTTTCTGTACGGAACGGCTTATGACATTCCCGTCCTTGACGGGGAAAGAAGGGAGCCGATGGGATACGCCGTCGTAGGACAGACGCGCATGGACGAAGGGCAGGGCGCGGAGGAAAAGACGATGCTGTCCGGCTTTAAATGCCGGATGATCCTTGCGCTTCTGGCATTTGCGCTGTTTTTGCTCTGCGATGCGGGAGGCGGTAAAGTCGGCGATTACAGTGTAAAAGAAATCCATGAAAAGATCGCGGAGGATCCGTTTGGACTGTGCGGAAAAGAGGGCGCTGCCGTTCTGGATGAACTTGCGTCTTTGCTTGATTTTGAAAGGTAATTCGAATATACTGTTTTCATATGAAGAGAAAAGGAATACGGAAACTATGAGAAAACTGGCATTGTCAGATGAGATTCTGATGCAGGTGGAGAAGCCTGCGCGCTATATAGGAAACGAAGTCAACTCGGTCATCAAGGACAAAGATAAGGTGGCTGTCCGGTTTGCCATGTGCTTTCCGGACGTCTACGAGATCGGAATGTCCCACCTGGGCATCCAGATCCTGTACAGCATGTTCAACGCGTGGGAGGATGTCTGGTGTGAAAGAGTCTATTCGCCGTGGACGGATCTGGACAAGATCATGCGCACGGAGAAGATCCCGCTTTTTACACTGGAATCCCAGGAGCCCGTCCGCAATATGGATTTTCTGGGGATCACGATCCAGTATGAAATGTGCTATACCAATATTCTACAGGTGCTCGATCTTTCCGGGATCCCGCTCCTTTCAAAGGATCGAGGGGAAGAGGATCCGATCGTGATCGGCGGGGGACCGTGCACCTATAATCCGGAACCGATCGCCGATTTCTTCGACCTTTTCTATATCGGGGAAGGCGAGACGAGATACCGGGAGCTTCTGGACTGTTATCTTGAAAACCGGAAAAACGGCGGTTCGAGACAGGATTTTCTGAAAAAGGCCTGCAAGATTCCGGGTATGTATGTGCCGGGGCTGTATGAAGAGGAATACAAGGAAGACGGAACCATTGCCGGAAGGCGGAAACTGTATGAGGAAGCGCCGGACGTCATCCACAAGGAGATCGTGATGGATGTGACGGACGTCCACTATCCGATGAAACCGGTCGTTCCGTTTATCAAGGTGACGCAGGACCGGGTCGTGCTGGAGATCCAGAGAGGCTGTATCCGCGGCTGCCGGTTCTGTCAGGCGGGACAGCTCTACCGGCCGGTGCGTGAGAGGAATGTTGACCGGCTCAAGCAGTATGCCGTTACGATGCTGAAGAATACGGGGCATGAGGAGATCTCCCTCAGCTCGTTAAGCTCCAGTGATTATTCCGGACTGAATGAACTGCTCGATTTCCTGATTGAGGACTGCGATGAAAAGCATGTGAACATTTCGCTTCCTTCCCTGCGGATCGATGCGTTTTCACTGGATGTGATGGGAAAGGTACAGGACGTCAAGAAGAGCAGCCTGACCTTCGCGCCGGAGGCAGGAAGCCAGAGACTGCGCGATGTGATCAACAAGGGATTGACCGAAGAAGTCATTTTGAAGGGCGCGGCGCTCGCGTTTGAGGGCGGCTGGACCAGAGTCAAGCTGTATTTTATGCTGGGGCTTCCGACAGAGACGCTGGAGGACATCAAGGGAATCGGGGATCTTTCCAACAAGATCGCCGCAACCTTTTTTGATACAGTTCCCAAAGAAAAAAGAGTGAATGGAAGGGTGCAGATCGTGTCGAGCACTTCCTTCTTTATTCCGAAGCCGTTCACCCCTTTTCAGTGGGCGCGGATGTGTACGAAGGAAGAATTTCTGGAAAAAGCCTACCAGACCAGGGAAGGGATCAAGGAGCAGCTCAATCAAAAGAGCATCAAATACAACTGGCATGAGGCGGATGTGAGTGTTCTGGAGGGCGTCTTTGCGAGAGGGGACCGGAAGGTGGCGCAGGTGATACTGGACGCCTATGAGCGGGGCTGTCTTTTTGATTCCTGGAGCGAATCCTTCCACAACGAGGTCTGGCTGGACTGCTTTGCAAAGAGAGGCGTGGATATCGGTTTCTACACGACAAGGGAGCGCGCGGACGACGAAGTATTCCCCTGGGATTTCCTGGACTGCGGCGTGACGAGGGAGTTTCTTCTGCGCGAGTGGAAAAAGGCACAGCAGGAGATCGTTTCGCCAAACTGCCGGGTGCAGTGTCAGGGATGCGGAGCGAAACGCTACGGCGGCGGAGTATGCTATGAAAACACGAAGAAGAACGAGGAAAAAGAAGGATGAAGGTTAGGGTCAGATTTGCCAAGTATGGCTCGATGAAATTTATAGGGCATCTGGATATCATGCGCTTTTTTCAGAAAGCGATCCGGAGAGCCGGGATCGATATCCGCTATTCGGAGGGATTCAGCCCGCACCAGATTATGTCCTTCGCCGCGCCGCTGGGCGTGGGAATGGAAAGCCTCGGCGAGTATATGGATATCGAACTGGTTTCTGCCTCAGATCCGCAGGAGATCAAAGAGGCGCTGAATGGACAGATGGTGGAAGGTATGCAGATCCTGTCGGTGAGTGAACTGCCGGATAATGCCAAAAATGCGATGGCAAGTGTGGCGGCGGCTTCCTACCTGATCCATCCCAAAAGAAATGCGGAAGCGATAGAGAAAATGGCGGAAAAGCTGCAGGAGTTTTACAGCCAGGAGCATATTCCCTATACCAAGGAGACGAAGAAGAGCGTGATCGAGCTGGATCTGAAAGAGGGAATCTATGAGCTCTACGCGCAGCAAAGGGAGTACCTGCCGGAGATCTCTTCGATTGTGGCTGTGGAGTTCGCAGGGAAAGAGCAGCCAAAAGACGAGACGAAGGCAGTCTTTATGCTGGTGGATGCGAGCAGCAGCGGGAATATCAGACCTTCCATGGTGATGGAAAAGCTGGGCGGGTTTGCAGGCGTTCCTTACACCGCGGCAGACTATCAGGTGACAAGGCTGGACACCTTTACGAGGCTTGAAAAGGATGGCATAAGCCGTCTTGTGCCGCTGGGAGAGACAGATGAAAACTAGCGTGGACAGACAGAATAACCCGGATCAGAAAAAGGGAAAGATCCTGATCACGAAATGGTGCGACCGGATGCTTTCCATGCTGATCGTGGACAACCGGATCCTGACGATCCAGGCACAGAAGCAGGAAAAGCATGCTGTCGGAAATATCTATGTCGGAAAAGTACAGAATATCGCAAGGAACATCGGCGGCGCTTTTGTGGATCTGGGAGAAGGCTATCTGACTTTTCTTTCCCTTGCGGAAGAAAAGGAGGCCTTTGTCACGAACCGTACCTATGACGGTAAGCTGCGGATCGGCGACGAGCTTCCGGTACAGATCGTCCGGGAGCCGATGAAAACGAAGCTGGCAGGCGTGACGACCAGACTTTCGCTGACCGGAGACTATGTGATCCTGGGGATGCCGCAGGGAAAAGAAGGACTGGTGCAGGTGTCCTCCAAGCTGTCAAAGAAGAGACAGCAGCATTACCGGGGAATGGAAGAATTGCAGCGTGTGGCTGCGAGACATCAGGTGATCGTGAGGACCAATGCGGACGCGGCGCGCGAGGACGATGCGTTGATCGCAGAAACGGCTGCGCTGGAAGCGGCGTTGGATCATGTGCTGCAGATTGCGGACAAGCGGGTGTGCTACAGCTGCCTTTACCGAAGCGAGCCGGAGTATGTTTCCTTTGTCCGGAATTCTTATCTGGAAGAATATGACGAGATCGTCACAGATCAGCCGGAGGTCTGCGAGACGCTGAAAGAGCGCTGCCCTGAGGGCAGGCTGCGATTCTATCAGGACGAGCAGCTGCCGCTTGGCAAGCTGTATTCGATCGAGACGAGGATAAAGGAACTGCTGGATAAAAAGGTATGGCTGAAATCCGGCGGGTATCTGGTGATCGAGCCGACGGAGGCGCTGATCTCCATCGACGTCAATACCGGAAAGTATGAAAAGGCGGGCGACAAGGAAGAGACGATCCTGCGCATCAACAAAGAGGCGGCAGAGATGGTGGCACAGCAGCTAAGAGCGCGCAATCTTTCGGGCATGATCCTGGTAGATTTCATCAATTTCAAGGACAAGGCGCATGAGCAGGAGCTTTTAGAGTATATGAACCGGCTGCTGAAAAAGGATTCCGTCCCGGCGAGAGCGGTCGACATGACGGAGCTTGGGCTGATGGAGCTGACGCGCAAGAAAGTATTGCCGTGCTTCGCGGAACAGATGCGTGGGGAATGAAATACGCATTTTTTCGAAAAATATTTTTTTCGTAATTTGGCATTGACAAAGCGGGACAAAATAGATATGATAATTGAGTATGCCGCATGGTGAGGTAAAAGTATGCCCTTTGGGACGTCACCGAAGCCAGCGAGTAAATGGATGAGAATCCATGAATAGGAGGTGCCATATGTACGCAATTATTGCAACAGGTGGAAAGCAGTACAAAGTTTCTGAGGGAGATGTCATCAAGGTTGAAAAACTGGACGTTGAAGTTGGAGCTTCTGTAACATTTGACCAGGTGTTAGCAGTCAGCGATAAGGAGCTGAAGGTTGCAGGCGACGTAGCAAGCGCAACTGTTACCGGAACCGTTATGGATCAGGGTAAGGCTCGCAAGGTTATCGTCTACAAGTATAAGAGAAAATCCGGCTATCACAAGAAAAATGGTCATAGACAAGCATACACACAGGTTAAGATCGACAAGATTAACGCTTAATTCGGTTGATAAAACGGGTGTGAGATGACAGAGATCACATTTTACAAGACAAAGACAGGCGCATATCGGAGCTTTCTGTGCAACGGACATGCAGGCTATGCAGATCATGGTCATGACATTGTCTGCGCATCGATCTCAGCGCTGGTGATCAACGCGATCAATTCGATGGAAGAGATCGTCGGTGAGCCGATGGAGATCGAGACGGATGAACGGCAGGGCAGAATACGATGTGTATTTCAGAACAGTCCGATTCACAAGGATTCCGAACTTCTGATGAATTCGCTGGTTCTTGGTCTGACCCAGATTGCGAAGCAGTATGGGAAGAAACATTGCAGATTGAAATTTGAGGAGGTGTAATACCATGTTAAATATGAACCTTCAATTTTTTGCACACAAAAAGGGAGTTGGTTCTACTAAGAACGGTAGAGATTCCGAGTCCAAGAGATTAGGTGCAAAAAGAGCTGACGGACAATTCGTAAAGGCAGGAAATATCCTGTACAGACAGCGCGGAACCAAGATCCATCCCGGTAACAACGTAGGGATCGGCGGCGACGATACTCTGTTCGCACTGGTTGACGGCGTTCTTCGTTTCGAGAGAAAAGGAAGAGACAAGAAGCAGGCTTCTGTTTATCCTGTAGAGAAATAATACGAACGGTTTAAGGCTTCAAAAAAATATTTTTTGAAGCCTTTTTTCTGTGTGAGGTGTTTTTATGTTTGCGGATAGAGCAAAAATTGTAGTGAGAAGCGGTAAAGGAGGAGACGGTCATGTTTCCTTCCGAAGAGAAAAATATGTTCCGAATGGCGGACCGGACGGAGGCGACGGAGGACACGGCGGAAGCGTCATCCTGGTGGTCGACGACGGGCTGAATACGCTGACAGATTACCGGCATGTCCGCAAATATCATGCGGAAGACGGCGAGAACGGCGGAAAGCGCAACTGCCGCGGTAAGGACGGTCAGGATCTGATCCTGAAAATGCCGGAGGGAACCGTTGTCAAAGAAGCTGAAACAGGGAAGGTCATCACGGATCTGTCTGGCGACAACAGACGTTTTGTGCTGCTGCAGGGCGGAAAAGGCGGAAGCGGTAACCAGCATTACGCCACAAGCACGATGCAGGCGCCGAGATATGCACAGCCCGGGCAGGAGGCCAAAGAGCTGGAGCTGCTGCTGGAGCTGAAGGTTATCGCGGACGTCGGGCTGGTTGGATTCCCCAATGTGGGAAAATCAACGTTTTTGACAAAGGTTTCCAATGCAAGACCGAAAATAGCGAACTATCATTTTACAACGCTCAACCCGCATCTGGGCGTCGTGGATCTGGAGGACGCCAAAGGCTTTGTCATCGCGGATATCCCGGGACTGATCGAGGGAGCGTCCGAGGGCGTCGGACTTGGGTATGAGTTCCTGAGACACATCGAGCGGACGAAGGTCATCATCCATATCGTGGACGCGGCTTCGACGGAGGGAAGAGATCCGGTCGAGGATATTTACGCTATCAACCGGGAACTGGAGAACTATAACCCGGAGATCGCTGCCAGACCACAGGTGATCGCCGCCAACAAGACGGATATGATCTATCTGGAAGAAGGAGCGCAGGATCCGGTCGAGAGGCTGAAGGAAGAGTTCGAACCCAAGGGGATCAAAGTGTATCCGATCTCTGCGATCAGCGGAAAGGGCGTCCGGGAGCTGCTCTATGTTGTCCGCGGACTGCTTGACCAGATGGACGACAAGCTGACAGTATTCGAACAGGAATTTTTCCCGGAATATATGATCGGTCAGAGCGATGAGCCGTACACGATCGTCTACGATGAGAAGGCGAAGGAGTATGTAGTGGAAGGACCACGTATCGAAAAGATGCTGGGTTATACCAATCTGGAATCAGAGAAGGGCTTTACCTTCTTCCAAAACTTCTTAAAGACGAACGGCATTTTGAAAGAACTGGAAGAAAAAGGGATCGAAGAGGGCGATACCGTGAGAATGTATGGCCTGTCTTTTGACTATTATAAATAGAAGGAGGCACGCCGGATGACAAGCAAACAGCGCGCATATTTAAAGGGACTTGCCATGACTCTGGAACCGGTTTTTCAGATTGGAAAATCCGGTCTGACACCGGAGGTGACCGAGGCGGTAAGAGAGGCATTTAATAAGAAAGAACTGATCAAGCTCGCGGTGCTGAAGAACTGTATGGATGACCCGTGGCAGATGGCAGAGATGCTTGCGGAGAGAACCGGATCGCAGGTCGTTCAGATCATCGGCAAGAAGATCGTATTATACAAAGAAAATAAGGATCATAAGAAAATTGAACTTCCAAGATAACGGACAAGAGCTGACAGGAAAGATAGCGGTATATGGAGGTACGTTCAATCCCTTTCATATGGGACATCTGCTGACGGCGCAGACTGCCGCAGACCAGTTCGGACTGCAGAAAGTGATCCTGATGCCGAGCGGAAATTCCTACATGAAAGATCAGGCAGAGATACTGGATGCGCAGACGCGGATCCGTCTGATCGAGCTGTCGATCGAGAATAATCCCCTTCTCATGGTTTCGGCCATGGAGACAGAGCGGCCAGGCAGGACATACACGTATGAGACGATGCTGCGGCTCAGGGAGAAGCATCCGCAGGTTTCGTGGTCATTTTTGATGGGAGCGGACAGTCTGATGGCTATGGAACGGTGGAGAAATCCGGAGAAGATCCTTGAGAACTGCCGGATCCTGGTCGCAAGCCGCGGAGAGTGGCAGGAGTCTGTTCTGCTCGCCAAGGCAGATGAACTGCGGCGAAGGTACGGCGGAGAGATAGAGCTGATGCCGGAAAGAAGGATCGATATCTCATCCTCGGAGATCCGCGAGCGCATCAGGGCGCACCGGAGCGTGAGATATATGCTTGCGGAAAAGGCTTACGAATATCTGACAAGCCATCATCTCTATCTATGGTAGTTCCCTTGCCGGGAAAGAACAGCAGGGATGACAGGTTATACAACACATCGGGAGGTAAGGCAGCTGTGAAGACGGCAGATGTGAAGAAGATAAGAAAAAAGATGGAGAAGGAGCTGGATGCGCACCGGTATGAGCATACGCTCGGCGTCGCATATACGGCTGCCTGTCTTGCCATGGTGCACGGAGAGGATGTGCAAAAGGCGGAGATCGCAGGACTTTTGCATGACTGCGCAAAGTGTATGTCGGACGAGAAGCGAATCTCTATCTGTGAAAAAAATAACATTCCAATCAGCGAGGCGGAACGGGCAAATCCAGGACTGCTTCACGCCAAGGTCGGCGCCTACCTGGCTGAGAAAGAGTACGATATCCAGGATGAAGAGGTGCTGCTCGCGATCCAGAGCCACACGACGGGGCGGCCGGGAATGTCGGCGCTTGAGAAGATCATCTATATTGCAGATTTTATCGAACCGGGAAGAAAGCAGGATCCGAATCTTCCCAGGATAAGAAAGGCTGCCTTTGAAGAGATAGACAAGGCGCTGCTCATGATCCTGAAGGATACGCTGTTTTATTTAAAGAGCATAGACAGCGTTGTGGACCCCATGACGCAGGAAACGTATGATTTTTATTATGGAGGAAGATAACCATGGCGGAACTGACGATTGAAAAGATAAGAGAGATGGCGGCGCTCGCTGTCGATGCGCTGGAAGATAAAAAGGCAGAGGATATCCGCATTATCGACATCCGCGAAGTTTCGGTGGTTGCAGATTACTTTATCATCGCCAGCGGAAATAACCGCAATCAGATCCAGGCGTTTGCGGACGAGATCGAAGAGCGGCTTGGAAAGGCGGGATATCCGATGAAAAGCAGCGAGGGATATGAGAATGCCAACTGGATTCTCCTGGATTTCGGAGATCTGCTGATCCATCTTTTTGACAAGGAGAATCGTCTTTTTTATGATCTGGAAAGGATCTGGAGAGACGGAAAGCAGATCGAGGCGACGCAGCTTCGGGAAGCATAAAAATAGTATGTAGGGAGCTTGTATGTCCAAGCTCCTTTTTTTTTACATTTTCACAAAGGTCAGGATTCTTCCTCGCTGCGTCCGCCAGCATACATATAGAAAGTGATAAGATATACACCACAGATGCCGACCAGTGCATAGATGATTCTTGAGATCCAGGAAAGATTTCCAAAAATAAAGGCTACCAGATCAAAGGAAAAAAGACCGATCAATCCCCAGTTAATAGCACCGATAATCGCTATCGTCAAAGCAGTACAATCTAAGGCTTTATGATTCATGTTATTTACCTCCTTTCGCCCAATGTATATTTTCCCCGGTTTTTGTATATTTATAATTGACAATAACAGGAATTTAGGATAGGATAACTTTTGAACAAAAATTAAAAACAAAGGGATATGTGGAAACAGATATTATTTGTTTTTTGAGGAGGACGTTATTATGAAAAAAATGATCAGTATGACACTTGCTGTCGCAATGACCATGTCATTGCTGGCAGGCTGTGGAAGCAACAGTGCAAGCACGGAATCTGCTTCTGGTGGAGATACCTTTAAGATCGGTGGAATCGGACCGGTTACCGGCGGTGCTGCGATCTATGGCCAGGCAGTAAAGAACGGTGCAGAGCTTGCGATCAAGGAGATCAACGAGGCAGGCGGTATCAACGGATACCAGATCGAGTATAACTTCCAGGATGACGAGATGGACAATGAGAAGTCCGTCAACGCTTACAACACCTTAAAGGACTGGGGCATGGACATTCTGGTCGGAGCCGTTACCAGCGGATGCTGTGTTGCAGTAGCAGCAGAATCCCAGAACGACAATCTTTTCCAGATCACTCCTTCCGGATCTTCTGTAGACTGTATCAACGGCAATGAGAATGTTTTCCAGGTATGCTTTACCGATCCGAACCAGGGTGTCGGTGCGGCAGACTATATCGGACAGAACAATGTAGCGACAAAGGCAGCTGTGATCTATGACAGCTCGGATGTATATTCTTCCGGTATCTTTGCAAAGTTCAAGGAAGAGGCTGCAAGCCAGAGCTTTGAGATTGTTTCGGAAGAGGCGTTCACAGCAGATAACAAGACAGACTTCTCCGTACAGCTTGCAAAAGCGCAGGAAGCAGGAGCAGATCTGGTATTCCTTCCGATCTACTATTCTGAAGCTTCCCTGATCCTGAAGCAGGCTGACTCGATGGGATATGCTCCGAAGTTCTTCGGATGCGACGGTCTTGACGGTATCCTTGGCGTTGAGAACTTCGATCAGAACCTCGCAGAGGGCGTTATGCTTCTGACACCTTTCGCAGCAGATGCGAAGGACGACGCAACACAGAAGTTCGTATCCGCTTATGAGGCTGCTTACGGCGAGACTCCGAACCAGTTCGCGGCAGACGCTTACGATGCAGTTTACGTTGTAAAGACTGCAGCTGAGAAGTGCGGCGCAACACCTGCGGACAGCGTAACCGATCTTTGCGACAAGCTCAAAGCAGCTATGCAGGAGATCACCTACGACGGACTGACTGGTGAGTCCATGAGCTGGAGTGCAGACGGCACGGTCAACAAAGCTCCTAAGGCTATGGAGATCAAGAACGGCGCTTACGCATTAGTTCAGTAGGAAACAGAACATTTAAAGAATAAGAAAATGCGAGGAAGCGGGAACTGAAGGATCAGTTCCCGCTTTTTTAGATGCATTTTATGGAAATTGCGAGTGTTACTACTTGCCATAGGAGGGCGTTTTCTGCTATAATTATTCAGATGTTTTTTACTTTTATGATTATACTTGTATACACACAAGGATAGAAAGGACATGGTTGTGTCATGAGTTTTATTTCTTACCTTATTAACGGAATCAGTCTGGGAAGTGTTTATGCCATTATAGCGCTTGGATATACGATGGTGTATGGTATTGCAAAAATGCTGAATTTCGCACATGGAGATGTCATTATGGTCGGAGCCTATACGATCTTCGCCGCCGTGAGCATGGCGGGGCTGCCGCCGCTTGCCGGGATCCTGCTGTCAGTGATCCTGTGTACGGTGCTCGGCGTTGCCATAGAGGCGATCGCATACCGTCCGCTGAGACAGGCATCCTCCTCGCTGGTGGTGCTGATCACGGCGATCGGCGTGAGCTACTTTTTACAGAATGTCGCTCTGCTGATCTTTGGAGCGAACACGAAGGCATTTACCTCTGTGGTATCCATCGGTTCAATATCCCTTGCAGATGGACAGATTGTGATCACCGGAGAAACGATCGTGACGATCATTTCCTGTATCATCATCATGATCGCGCTGACTCTTTTTGTGAATAAGACAAAAGCAGGACAGGCCATGCTCGCCGTATCGGAGGATAAGGGCGCTGCCCAGCTTATGGGAATCAATGTAAACGGAACCATTTCCTTAACTTTTGCGATCGGTTCGGCGCTGGCGGCGATCGCGGGTATGCTGCTGTGTTCTTCGTATCCGGCGCTGACGCCCTACACGGGATCAATGCCCGGTATCAAAGCGTTTGTGGCTGCTGTATTTGGCGGGATCGGATCGATTCCGGGCGCATTTATCGGCGGTATTATCCTGGGGATCATCGAGATCCTCAGCAAGGCATATATTTCCTCCCAGCTTTCCGACGCGATTGTGTTCCTGATGCTGATTTTGGTTCTTCTTGTGAAGCCTACCGGTATTCTTGGCAAGAAGATACAGGAAAAGGTTTAAGGGGGAATTTATCATGAAGATGACGAAAGAATTTCGCGAAAAACTGATAACGTATGCGATCGTAGTAGTTGCCTTTCTGGTGGTGCAGATCATGATCGCGACCGGCAGCATTTCCAGTCTGATGAAGGGACTGCTCGTACCGCTTTGCGTGTATGTCATTCTGGCTGTCTCGCTGAATCTGACGGTCGGTATCTTAGGAGAGCTCAGTCTTGGTCACGCCGGATTTATGTGCGTCGGGGCGTTTACGGGCGCTTTCTTTTCCAAATGTACGGAGACGGTGATCACGGCTGCGCCGCTGCGCTTTACCCTGGCGATACTGATCGGTGCGGTCAGTGCAGGTGTGATCGGCTTTTTGATCGGCATGCCGGTACTCCGACTCAAGGGAGATTACCTTGCGATCGTGACGCTGGCATTTGGCGAGATCATCAAGAACTTTATCAATGTTCTGTATGTAGGTAAGGATGCAAACGGCATCCACGTATCGATGAAGGATGCGGCATCGTTGAACATGGAGCCGGACGGGCTGCTGATCATCAATGGTGCGCAGGGAATCACCGGAACGCCCAAGGATGCAAACTTTACCGTGGGATTTGTGCTGATCCTGCTTACCCTGTTCATCGTTCTGAACCTGATCAAGTCCAGAGACGGGCGTGCGATCATGTCGATCCGTGACAATCTGATCGCTGCGGAGTCTGTTGGTATCCATATCACAAAATATAAGCTGATGGCATTTTCCATTTCAGCGGCACTGGCAGGTATTGCGGGAGTTCTCTACTCACACAATCTGAACAGTCTGATGGCGACGCCCAAAAACTTCGGCTACAATATGTCGATCACGATCCTTGTCTTTGTCGTACTTGGAGGGATCGGAAATATACGTGGATCGATCATTTCCGCGGTGGTGCTCACTTTGCTGCCGGAGCTGCTCCGTGGACTCAACGATTACCGTATGCTGATCTATGCGGTGGTATTGATCGTGATGATGCTGTTCAACTGGAGTCCGAAGCTCATAAACTGGAGAAAGCAGCATTCCATCAAGAAACTTTTTCGTCAGAAGAAGGCAAAGGAGGTAGCGTAAGATGTCAGTTTTATTGGATGTACATGACCTGAGCATTTCCTTCGGTGGATTGCACGCAGTAGACAATTTTCATATATCGATCAAAAAGGGACAGCTCTACGGTCTGATCGGGCCGAACGGAGCGGGCAAGACTACGGTGTTCAACCTTCTGACCGGCGTATACAAGCCGGATGAAGGCGTTATCACGCTGGATGGCACGAAGATCACCGGACTGAAAACGATAGAGATCAACAAGGCCGGCATTGCCAGAACATTTCAGAATATCCGTCTGTTTAAGAATCTGACGGTGCTTGACAATGTAAAGGTCGGCCTGCATGAGCATTATAAATATTCGACGCTGGCGGGTATCCTGCGGCTTCCAAGCTATTACAGGGTGGAGAAGCAGATGAACGAGAAGGCGATGGAGCTGTTGAAGGTGTTTGACCTGGATCAGGAGGCAGATTTCCTTGCTTCCAATCTGCCGTACGGAAAACAGCGTAAGCTGGAGATCGCGCGTGCGCTTGCGACAGAACCCAAGCTGCTTTTGCTGGACGAGCCGGCTGCCGGTATGAATCCGAACGAGACGCAGGAGCTGATGGACACCATACGGTTTGTGAGAGATAATTTTGATATGACGATCCTGCTCATCGAACATGATATGAAACTTGTTTCGGGAATCTGTGAAGAGCTGACCGTTCTGAATTTTGGAAGGGTGCTCGCGCAGGGAGAGACAAGCGAGGTGCTGAACAATCCGGAGGTCATAACGGCCTATCTGGGTGAATAGGAGGGGATGCCGCGATGGCAATGCTGGAAGTAAAGGATTTAGAAGTATATTATGGAATGATACAGGCAATCAAAGGAATTTCCTTTGAAGTAAACGAAGGAGAGGTTATTGCACTGATCGGCGCCAACGGAGCGGGTAAGACAACGACGCTCCACACTATCACCGGACTGCTCCAGGCGAGCAGCGGGCATGTCCTTTTTGAAGGGACGGATATTTCGAAGGTGCCGGCGCATAAGATTGTATCAATGGGAATGGCGCATGTGCCGGAAGGACGACGTGTATTTGCCAACCTGTCCGTGCTCCAGAATCTGAAGATGGGTGCATATACCCGCAGAGATAAGAACGAATATGAGGAGACGCTTGCGACGGTCTATGAGAGATTTCCGAGGCTTCAGGAACGTCAGAACCAGATGGCGGGAACGCTCAGCGGTGGAGAACAGCAGATGCTCGCTATGGGAAGAGCTCTGATGTCCCATCCGAAGATCATTCTGATGGATGAACCCTCCATGGGACTGTCACCGATCTTCGTCAACGAGATCTTTGATATCATTAAAAGTGTCAGTGCGAGCGGCACGACGGTGCTTCTTGTGGAGCAGAATGCGAAGAAAGCGCTGTCTATAGCGGATCGCGCATACGTTCTGGAGACGGGAAAAATCGTACTGGAGGGAGATGCAGATGATCTTCTGCACAACGATTCGATCAAAAAGGCCTACTTAGGCGAGTAAAGATTGAATGGAAAGGGGTATAGCTGATGAAAAATGTGGTGATTACGATTGCAAGACAGTATGGAAGCGGTGGAAGAACGATAGCGCAGATGCTTGCGGAGCGTCTTAACATTCATTATTATGACAAGGAACTGCTCAAGCTGGCTTCCGATGAGAGCGGGATCAGTGAGGAACTGTTCCGCAATGCGGACGAGAAGATCAAGAGCACCCAGCTTTTTAAGATCGCTCACAGCGTTTATAAAGGAGAACTCATTCCGCCGGAGAGCGACGATTTCACCTCCATGGAGAATCTGTTCAACTATCAGGCGGAGATCATCAAAAAGCTGGCAGAACAGGATGAATCCTGCGTTATCGTCGGCCGCTGTGCAGAGTATGTGCTGAGAGACTATGACAATGTTCTGAGCGTGTTCATCCATGCGCCGCATGAGTACTGTATGGAGCAGGCTGCGAAGAAACAGAGTCTCAGCCCCAGAGAATTAGAGAAATTTATCCAGAAGACCGACAAGCGAAAGGCAGATTACCACAAATATTATACGGGTCTGGAGTGGACGGACGCCCGCAATTACGACCTGTGCCTGGACAGCTCCAAACTCGGATTTGAGCGCTGTGTAAAGGAGATCATCGCCTATATGGATGTACGGTTTAAGTAAGGGATTTGACAATTCCTTATCATATAAAAAATGGCTTATGTGCTGCATTTCGCAGTCATAAGCCATTTTTGCGCAATAGGGACAGATCATCGAAAGACGCGGAATACACCGAACACCCTTCCAAGGATCTGGCAGTCGTCTACGATGATGGGATCCATGGTGTCGTTTTCCGGCTGCAGACGAATATGACCATCCTCTTTGTAGAAAGTCTTAACCGTCGCCGAATCATCGATCAGAGCTACGACGATATCTCCATTTCTTGCCGTTTTACAGGTATTGACCAGGATCTGATCGCCGTTGAGGATACCGATGTTGATCATGGAGTCGCCCTTTACATGCAGAATGTAGGATTCGCCGCTCGGAATGTATTCTGCGGGGATCGGAAAATAGTTCTCGATATTTTCCTCGGCGAGAATAGGCTGACCGGCGGCAACCTGACCGACTACCGGAAGCGAAACCATCTCTGTACGCATCATCTGAAAGCTGTCGTCGCAGATCTCGATCGCACGCGGCTTGGTCGGATCACGGCGTATGTATCCATTCTTTTCAAGTGATTCCAGATGGGAGTGCACGGAGGAAGTCGATTTGAGATTCACGGCTTCACAGATCTCGCGCACGGCCGGCGGATATCCTTTCTTTAAAATTTCATCTTTAATATATTCCAGTATTTCCTGCTGTTTGGCTGTGATCTTTCCGTATCCCATCCGATTCCCTTTCCTTTCCTGCTAAAAATGTAGCTGTTCATAAGATGTAAGTCCATCAATAACTATTCACAGTGTAACATAACCTGAAGTAAAAAGCAAACATATATTCAGAATATATGTTTGCGCAGACTGTAGACAAAGTCCCGCACTTTTGTGTGGGATTTTTCTATGATAAATGCTAAAAAGTTCAGCATTTATACG
>CAKRSV010000007.1 GCA_934401915.1 uncultured Lachnospiraceae bacterium | reverse complement strand
CTGGATTCCGTACGCAGGGCTGTAGGAAGATACAATGGGGAACTATTGACGGAGTACGGAAACGGAATGTTTCGGGCAACTGTCCTTCTGTATCCACGGGAAAACTTACACGATTATTCCTAATTTCTACATGGTTACAAAATACATGACAAAAACATTATAAATTAACTGTAGTTTGCTAAGGCTTGAGGTACAAAATGAAAAAAATATCAATTAGAATAGCAGACCTTTTATTGAGAAAACATCATATAGAAGAATCAATGTACAATATATATCAGTATGGTTTACAGATGACGTTGGAGATAGGCTGTTCTTTCATCACAAGCATTATAGTATGTTGTATATGGGGGAAAGTGATTGAGGGGATACTTTTCTTTGTGATATTTATCCCATTGAGATCATATTTAGGCGGTTTTCATATGAAAAGCTATTGGGCTTGTTTTATTTGTTCACTTGTGACGTTAATTGCCGTATTAGGATTAAGTCCTTTTGCCCCTAAGTATTATATCTCGTGGCTGATTTTAGGCATCTCGATAGTTATGATATTTTTTGAGGCTAAAAAAGAAAAAATGAAGGATGCAGAAGGAAGATATTTTTATCCCAAGATTTGTGTAATTATTTTGTTGATTCTAATTACAGGCATTGTATTTACTGCATTACATTCTTCTTCAAAAATGTTTTTGTTAGCCTGCACGAATGCTTTAGTAGCGGCTTCAAAGCTACTGGAAAGAGTACGAGCAAAAGAAGAAACATAAATATGGATTTAACAATATTATAAAGAACCGTTCAGGCTGAAAGGAGAAAGCATGAACGGTTTTTTGGCGGATAGAAATAATATGGCTGGATGGTTTTTTTACTGTCCGGCTTTTTTTATATGCAAAATTCTTGAATATTAAGGAGTTTGCCTGTCCTATCCGGGCACCGCCTCTTTTCCGATTTTGAAAAATTCAAAAATCGGAAAGGAGACAGCCACAGATGGCAGAAAGAGAAAAATATTATATTGGTCTGAACGGACAGACCTTTGAAGTCAGCAGAGAGCTTTATGAGGCTTATTACAAAGGGCATCGCAAGGAAAAATATTTTACCTGTGATCTGAAACAGGAACATACAAAGGTGGATAAGAAAACGGGAGAGATAATTGTGATTCCCAGCCGGGAAGATTCCTATGAGCGACTTTTGGAAGCGGAAAAGCAGTTTGCAGAGGAGGCAGAGAATGTGGAGGAAACGGCGGTGCGGGCAGTCGTGTTAGAAAAACTGAATGAAGCTTTACATACGCTCACAGAGGAGGAGACATCTATCATCCAGGCCTTGTTTTATCAGGAAATCAGTGAGGCAGAGCTGGCAAAGAAATTAGGAATAGCCAGAACAACCTTGCAGTCAAGAAAATATAAGATATTAGAGAAATTGAAAAAAATGTTATAAGGATTATGGTGCTTCTGCCTACATGACAGAAGCACTGCTTTAACATCAGAGTGTTAGTGCACAGTAAAAATTACAAATAAAGTAGTAATTTCTACATAAGGGACTAGAAAAAAAGAGTTTTTTGTAAAATGGAAATATCATAAAACATAATTTCCTGAAAGGAGAAGGCGCATGAAAAAATTAATAGTACTTATCAGCACAATGGCATTGTTACTGAGTAGCAGTTTTACAGTATTTGCAGAGGAATTACCGCACGGTAATGTAGGGGCGGCACAGGTGGAACAGCTATTGGAAGTGGATGTAGTCAATGGAACGGAACGAATTATTAATTTGCCTGAAATGGCGGCATATTCTATGATAGCCGATACCGCATCATCAGATGTTGCATTAGGAAGGTCAATTATTGGGGGCAGCGATGAGAGGACTAAGATTACGAATACAACATCCTCACCTTACTATGGGATAGCATATTTGAGCATTACCATGGAAGATGGAAAAACTTATAGAGGAACAGGCTTTATGATTTCTCCGAATACAATGCTGACCGCAGGACATTGCCTTAAATCATCTACCAGTAAGGCAAAATCAGTTACGGTGTACCCGGGAAGAAATGGAACGTCGAAACCAATAACAGCAAAGATGACAAAATATTATGTGGATACTAAATATACGGGTAGCGAAGCTGATTGGGATTATGGTATAATGGTGCTGGATAGTAATGTTGGTAACACAACCGGATGGTTTGGGCTTCATGGAACCAGTGGAAGCAGCATAGGGACTACCAATGTAAAAGTGACAGGGTATCCAGCAGATTTAGATGGATATTATATGTGGACTTGTGGCGGAACAGTTAGTAATATTACTACAAATAGATTTCAACATACGGCGGATACGGCAGGCGGAGAAAGTGGTTCACCGACATATTTCTATAATGGCTCATATGGAAATCAGGCGGTAGGAATTCATACTCATGGTGGAAATTATAGTAGAAGGATTACTACCACGTTAGTAAATTGGTTAAAGGATAATGGATATGCAAGTTAAAAAGAAAAAGATAATTGTTATTTCTATTGTTGTGGTATTATTTTTAGGTGCTATAATAGCAATGCAACATATGAAGCGTAGGAGTATCTATGAAAAGCCGCAAGTAACGATAGAGGGAACGATTACAGAAATCCAAGAAAATAGTTTATCATTTCAGGATGATTCGGGCAGAGAATTTGAAGTTTCCCTTTCAAAAGACTATGAAGGGAGGGCTTTGACAGATTTTTCTGCTGGGGACATTGTGAAGATATGGTTTTCAGGCGAAATAGCAGAAACATATCCAATGCAGATTACGGCATATAAAGTAGAAAAGAATAATTGATTTTAAAAGTAAAGACAGTATATTTGTTTTAACAAGGTATGCTGTCTTTTTTAATACAAAAAATATCAAAAAAACTTTCGGCAGGCCCCTTTACCTAACGGCGAATTAGGTGAAGGGGTTTTCTTTTGTTCAAAATTATTTCCCCTTTACAGCACTTTGACAATTTCATATCTGTGCGTCAGGCACATATCCGACCGGCCGGGAAGCCGGAAAGCACAAGTCAGGATACGCCATGCGGGGATAACCCAAGCGAGAACTATCTGTGGCTTTACTGCCCGTGGTAGGGCAGGATGCGATGATACCGGTCGGAGATAATGATACTTCCAGCGATGGCCCGCATAAGTGACGGGAAAATGCACACCCACGTTTGAGAAAGAATGTGGGCGGCTTTTATGATGCCTGTTTACCGGCAGGATGTCTGATGTACTTTTTTAAGCAGTAGAGTTCATGGGCTGGATGGAAGTTCATTTTTGTTAATAAAAAGCCAAATCAATACCTTCCAGCCTGTTCCTGTGCTGCTTATGGCACTAAGAAATTTTAGGAGGCGAAACGGATGGCAAAGAACGCAGAGGAATTATTAATTAATTTATTTGATGAGATTTTACCGGAACACGGAATGAATCTGCGGGTAAAGCAGAAAGAACTGGCATTGGAGATGCTGCGGGCATTGCAGGAGAACAAATTGGCATTATGTGAGGCAGAAGTGGGGACAGGAAAAACACACGCATATATCCTTGCACTGACGGTATATAACATTTATTTGGGCAGGAAGGTTCCGGCGGTCATATCCACATCTACCATAGCTTTACAGAAAGCATTGACAGAGGAATACATACCGCAGATATCCGGCATTCTTTTAGAACACCATATCATTGATAAACCATTATCTTTTGTGGTGAGAAAAGGAAAACAGCATTATGTTTGTGACTCCAGATTGAAGATATATGAGACAGCCATCATAAATTTGCAGAGAGAAGCGGACGCTGATCTGATACTGGAATTGGAAAGGCTGGGAGAGAATGGAGATGACAGGATTGATTTGGATGATGCAAGTCTGACACCTTATGTAAAAGGAAGAATCAATGTGTTTCACTGTAATAGGTCATGCCCGTATTCTGTTTTATGCAGATTTATGAATTTTAAAAAGAAGTGTATGACAGGCAGTTTTGATTTTCAGATTACGAATCATAATTATATCCTTGCCGATCTGATTGGGCAGAAACAGGGAAGAAAATCTCTTTTTCCGGGATATGGTGCAATGGTGTTTGACGAGTCCCACAAGCTGATAGACGCTGCCAGACAGATGTACAGCACAGTCTGGAATGAGCAGGAGGCAGAACTTATTGTGACTTTGAGTGAAGTGAGCAGAAGAAGTACAGCAGTAGATGAACTTAGTGTATTACGGAGTCAGCTTGAGGAATATAACAGGAAAATATTTGACAGGCTGTCAGGTGATTTGACAGGAAATCACACAAGAGAGGGAAGCAGGACTGAAATAACAATAGGTGTTATGGAAAAAAGTTATGTCAGGAACATGATAAAGATTTTAGAGCAGCTTCCCTTATCCTATCAGGAAAACAGCGGACAGAAAATGCGGATGCAGAACCTGAAAAGACGTTGTCAGGAGCTGGCAGACAAGCTGACGGTATTTCTAAACAGTGATAATTACATTTGCTGGATGGAAAAGAGGGAGAACAGCAGGCTTGCCCTGTGTGCGGTTCCTATGGAATTGGAGCAGATTTTATTTCGTGATATCTGGAGCAGAATGATACCGGTCATTGTCACGTCCGGCACAATGTCAGTCAGGGGCGATTTCAGACATTTTAATAAGATGACAGGGTTGTCTTTTGCTGCTTCTTCCAGAATCATGGAAACCAGCAAGCCGTCACCTTTTGATTTTCAGAGTAACGGTCTGCTCTATATACCGGAGCGTATGCCGTTCCCAAATATCCGTGATGACAGGTACATACAGGCGGTGATGGCGGAAATATTGCAGATTGTGTCTGCCACCCATGGGCATACCCTGATTCTTTTTACATCCTATTGGCTTATGGAGAAAGTGTTTTATGGTTTGAAGGAGCAGCTTTCCGATTATCCGCTGTTTCTTATGGGCAGAGGCAGACTGGATGTGATAAACAGATTCCGAAGAAGTGGAAACGGAGTATTGTTTGCCAGTGATAGTGCCGGAGAGGGAATTGATCTTGCAGGGGATATTCTTTCCAGCCTGATTGTGGTAAAACTGCCGTTCCCCGTGCCGGATCCGGTTATGGAATACCAGAGAAACCAGTACGAGGACTTCGACTTATACCGCAGGGACATCATCATCCCGGAAATGCTGATTAAACTCAGGCAGTGGTTCGGGAGGGGAATCCGCAGGGAAAAGGACACGGCGGTATTTTCTATTTTAGATAGCAGAGCATCCCTGCGTGGCAGATACCGTACAGAGATTTTGAACACACTCCCGACCATGCCGGTTACGGACAGGCTTATGGATGTGGCAGATTTTATTATAAGGAAGAAAGCGGACAGTTATTTTATGGATAAGGAGTGGAACGAAGAATGAAAATCATAGGGATTGCAGTGGGTGCTGTAACAGGCACCCTGCTTCTTATATTTCTGGTGGCTTGCATTGCCGTTGTCAGGGCTGGGAAATGTATGAAGGCGATGGAAGAAATGTGAAGTTTATAAAGGAATATCGAACAAGCTGGCTGTCATATAGTAAGATAAGCCAGTTTGCTGATTTTGGGAGTGAAAAATGGAGAATTGGGAAAAGCTGAAGTCTGCTGATATACGAACGGTTAAGCGGGATGAGCTTATAGATATTACAAGGATTCCAAAAGATGATTCAGACTGTGAAGATAAAGAAATGCAGATGAGAACTTTTTTAAGAAATATAAAGAACCCATATTGTTTTATGGTAGGGGATGTAATAGTAAAATCTTCTTTTACAGAAGAAGTTAGTCTGAAACAAAGACTGCGGGAACTGGCGGATGGAATATAGAATGAAAATTGCTATAAAGGTCTGGAAAAAGGAGAAGTTCTGTGCTAATATGTGTATAGGACTAAAGAAATAGAAATCACTTCTTATTTATAGCAGATTGTTCTGGCTAATATGAATAAGGAGTGTTTTTTATGCTGTCAAATAACTTATCTAAAACATATCTATGTGGTGGCTATCTTCGTTTATCCAAAGAGGATGATGATATTGCCAAAAGTGAAACTCTGCAAAGCAACAGTATTGAAAATCAGAAAGAATATATTGAAGATTATCTGCAAAGCAAACCGGAAATTAGGGTTGTAGATTTTTACATTGATGACGGCTACAGTGGTGTAAATTTTGACAGACCTGATTTTCAGAGGATGCTGCAGGACATTAAGGACAAGAAGATAAACTGTGTCATTGTCAAAGACCTGTCACGATTAGGAAGAAACTATATCGAGGTTGGAAAATATATTGAGAGGCTTTTTCCTTTTCTTGGAGTACGCTTTATAGCAATCAATGATAATTTCGACAGTGCTGATGATGCGGCATTATCGAATAATATAATTGTTCCCTTTAAGAATTTAATCAATGACGCATATTGCAGGGACATATCAATCAAAATCAGAAGCCATTTGGAAGTAAAGAGAAAACGCGGTGAATTTATTGGTGCTTTTCCAGTCTATGGATATATGCGGGGAGAGGATAAAAATAAACTGATTGTCGATCCGTGTGCGGCAGAGATTGTAAAAGAAATTTTTGCCATGAAAATGGAGGGAATGAGCCAACAGGCAATTGCCGATGAACTGAACCGTTTGGGAGTGCTCTCTCCGGCAGAATACAAGAAAGAGCAGGGGAGCGGATATAAGACGGTATTCCAGACACACAGCAGGGCGAAGTGGACTGCGGTTGCAGTTCTGCGTGTTTTGACAAATGAAGTTTACATGGGAACTCTGATACAGGGAAAGGAGAGTACCCCCAATTATAAAGTCAGGGTGAGGGAAAAGAAACCGAAGGAAGAATGGATTCGGGTAGAAAATGCGCATGAGGCAATTATAAGCAGAACTGATTTTGAACTTATTTCAGATATTTTACAGAAGGACACAAGGGTAAGTACAGGAAAAAGTGCAGTTTCTGTATATTCCGGTTATCTTGTCTGCGCGGACTGCGGATGCAGCATGGTAAGAAAAAAGGTTCGCAGTGGTTCTTTAGAATATGTATATTATGTCTGTTCTGGAAATAAGAAGGACAAAGATATATGCAGTAGTCATAGAATCAGTGAGAATACCTTGAACATGGCCATAACAAAGACATTGCAGCTTCATTTGAAACAATTGGGCGATTTACAGGAGAGTATTCGGTATATACGGGAGACATCCGGTAATTCAGATAAGATAAAAAAACTGGTGCTGCAGTCAGAAAAACGGAAAGAAGATATCGAAAAATATAACCGGTTAAAATTGGAATGCTATGAGGACTATAAAAAGGAACTGATTACGCAGGACGAGTATATGCTGTTTAAAAAAGAATTGGATAATAGAATTGAAGAGATTCAAAGGGCTATTACAGAATTAGGAAAGAAAAAAAGAATGTTATTGGATGGCGGATACGAAAAGGAAAGTTTACTAGAGAAATTTTTGACAAGTAAAGAGATAGAATTGAAGCGTTCCATATTAGTCCGCTTTATTAGCAGGATATATGTATATGAGGATCATCGGATAGAAATTATCTTTCGTTATCAGGATGAAATCAGGCAATTATTAGGGATAGTAGAAGAAATTAAGCAGGAAGTGGCGCTTGAGGAGGTGATTTGATGGCACGCACAGTCAGAAATCACCCGGTTCCGAGAGATAAGATGCAGGAAGAACGGGGAGCGGAACAAATACCTGAGGTTAAAACACAGGAAATCTCCGTTGGACTATATATTCGATTGTCAAAAGAAGACAGCGGAAAACATAATCAAAATACGGTAGAAAACCAAAAAGCGTTGTTAGAGGACTTTGTCAGAAGCAAAGCGGATATGAAAGTATTCGATGTTTATATTGACAATGGCTTTAGTGGGACGAATTTTGAACGTCCCGCTTTTCAAAAAATGATGGAAGATGCGAAAAGCGGAAAGATTAATTGCATTATTGTGAAAGATTTGTCTCGTTTTGGACGCAGTTATTTGGAAATAGGGAATTACTTGGAAAAGATATTTCCCTTCTTAAATATACGGTTCATTTCTGTAACAGACCACTTTGATACTTTTGCTGCAGCTTCTTCTGAAAGCGGCAGACCATTGACGAATGGGCTGGAAATACCGCTGAAAAATATTATCAATGAGGTGTATGCAAAGGATATTTCCAGAAAAGTAGGCTCTGCCATAGAAATCAAGAAAAAAGAAGGCAGATATGGCGGCGGAGTTGCACCCTATGGTTATCGGAAATCGAAAACTGTTAAGGGAAAATATGAAGTGGATGAGGAAGCAGCCAAGGTAGTGCGCTATATTTTTGGACTGCGCTCTGAGGGTTATGGATATTGCAGTATAGTAAAAATTTTGAATGAGAAGGAAATAAAGTCACCCAGTGCATACCGTTATGAAAAAGGAATCGTAAAGAACGAGAAGCTGAGGGATGTGCTTTGGAAAGCTTATGCCATAGAGGATATGCTTCGTGATGAAGTGTATTTGGGAAATATGGTACGGGGTAAAACGCATTCTGCTATGCACAAGGGAGAAAAGAGGCATCCTGTTCCGAGGGAGGAATGGATTGTTGTTCCGGGAATGCATAAGCCTATTGTATCTAAAGAACTCTTTGATGCGGTACAGGCTGTGAATGAAAAGAGAGCGCAGGAGCATAAAAAGAAATTGGAAAAAGCAAAAGAAAATCCGAAACGTGATAATGTGTTTAAAGGAAAAATCTTTTGTGGAGATTGTGGCATTACCATGGGGTGTAGTGTCGGCAAACATAACTCTAAGAGTTACTACTGCACAAATTACAGGGAGAATGGTGCAATGGGATGTGTGAAAAAGCATATCAGTGCAGGAAAATTAGAAAAGGCGGTAGCAGAGGCAGTTCAGATATATCTAAAAATGTTCTTAGAGAGCAGAGATATAATCAGGTCAAGAAACGGAAATATTGAAATCAGTAAGAAACGGATGGTACTTGAAAAGGAGATAAGAGATTTAGGACAAAAAGAGGTACAGCTTCAACAGAAATTGAGCAGCAGTTATCTTGACTATAAAGACAAATTACTTACGGTTCAGGAATATTTTATGCTCAAGGAAGAATATCAGAGGGCATTGGCACAGACTGATGAAGTCCGTAAAGAGAAAGAATTGCTTTTGCATGAAATGCAGGAAACTTATGGAGATAATCTGGAACTGTCTCAGGCTGCAGAGCAGTATGCAGGGCAGGATACGGTTACACAGGACATGATAGATTCTTTGATAGAACGGATAGAAGTATTTGCAGGAGGACGTATACATGTTATATTCCGATTCGAGGATGATTGCCGGAGGTTATTAGAGAAGAAAGAAGAGATGGAGGTCGGGGAATGAAAAAGTATACGATTGCTAAGTATATCCGGCTTTCTATGGAAGATTTAGATTTATGCGATTCTGAAGAAAAGGCTGAGAGTGTAAGTATCAGTAATCAGAGGAATTTTATCAATGTTTTTATGGAGCAAAAGGAAGAATTTAAAGGAGCAGAAGTCAGGGAATTTGTAGATGATGGATATTCCGGTACCAATTTTGACAGACCGGCGATGAAAGAGATGCTTCGGCTATGCAAGCAGGGAGAAATAAATTGTATTATCGTAAAGGACTTATCACGTTTTGGACGAAATTATCTGGAGGTTGGAGATTATTTGGAACAGATATTTCCTTTTTTGGGTATCCGCTTTATTAGTATCAATGATGGGTTTGACAGTAAAAATTTTTTCGGACAGACAGGTGGAATGGATGTAGCTTTCAAAAATTTTATTTATGAAATGTACAGCAGAGATTTGTCTGAAAAGGTAAAAAGCGGGGTTACAACCTGTATGAAAAGGGGAGAGTATTACGCAGGTTGTATGGTGTATGGCTACCAAAAATCGTCTGATGGTAAAAGAATGGAAATTGATGAAGGTGCAGCAGTCACGATACGGCGTATTTTTCGGGAATTGGCAGATGGAAAAAGTGCAAAAACTTTGGCAATTGAACTTAACGCAGAGGGAGTACCGACTAGACTGACTTATAAGCAGGCAAAGGGAGAGCAGCTTAATCGGCATTATAAAGCAGATATATGGAATCGTAACAAGATACATTCCATTATCCATAATCGGGTATATCAGGGAGATATGGTGTATCGAAAGGCTGTCCGCACAAGGGTTGGAAGTAAACGGAAGGTAACTCAGCCGGAAGAAAAATGGTTTGTGATACCGGAACATCATGAGGCGATTGTCAGCCGGGAACTTTTCAAAAAAGCAAATGACAGTATCAGAAAAAGAAAAACAGCAGAATATGACCGTTCTTCCGTCCACCGGGGGATTGTCTTTTGTGGATGTTGTGGAAATCGGCTAGAACTGCGGAAAACCAAAACACCATATTATCTATGTAAACGAAGAAACTTGCTGGATGATGCGGCGTGCAATGAACTTCGTGTGGAGAAAGAGCAGATTGAGAGGACAATATGGACTATCTGGCAGGAACATTGTCGGTTGTTTGCGACAATTCCTGTTGCGAGTCTCTATGAGCAGCAGATTGAGAAGCTGAGGAAGCAGGAAAAAATACTAAAGCAGAGTTTAGAGCGTTTTCCGGCTGAAAAAATCAATTTGTATGAACAGTTCTGTTCCAGCAGGGTAAAGCAGGATATGTTCTTGAAAGAAAAGGACCAATTGAGCAAACAGGAAGAAGTGGTACGGAAAGAAATAGAGAAAGTCTCCGGACAGATTGATATGCTGGAAAAAAGACAAAAGAATTATCAGTGTGCTGCTGATCTTGTAGAAAGGTATAGAACAAGTGAAGCATTGACAGAAGAATTTATGAGTGAGATGGTAGAGAAAATCGTAGTGTATGAAGACAAGCGGATAGAAATTGTCTGGAAGTATCGGGAAGAATTTGAAGAAATATTGTAAGAATCTGAAAAGAGGAAGCCTAAGGAAGCAGAAAGGCTTCTTCTTTTTGTATATTATCTATCCATAGTTAATATTTTAGATGTCAATAGTAGGAAAATATTGTATAATATATATGTATTTTTTGACAACGGAGGTATTAATCTATGGCACAGATGACGTATATAGAGAAAGATTATTTCGAGAGATTATTTGACATGGAAATGGGTTATGTATTAGATTTCACAAATTATACATATCAAAGATTCGTTGCTGATACTATTAATATAGATGTTTATAAAAAGTATCATAATTTATCCAAGGCAAAAATCTTAAGAGCAATTATGGATGATTATGATAATGTTATTGTTGGAAAATTGTTACTTGGACTAATGCAATATATGCAGGCAAGAAAACTTGTGACAGATGAGAAAAATGAAATCTTTCAGAAATGCTCTCAAATAGGGTATCGCTTAATCGGAAAGAAAATTTCTGAGAAATCGGTTGATACTGTAGCTGAATCTCCCAAAAAAGAATTTGATTTTAAAAAGTATCTTGATGAACTTAAAGAGTTGGCAGATTATCATGATAATCCGCAAGCAAGAGGATATCAATTTGAGAGATATTTAAATAGGCTATTCAAAGATTGTGCGTTAGAGCCAAGAGAAAGCTTTAGGATTAAGGGAGAGCAGATAGATGGAAGTTTTGTTTTAAGGAATGATATATATTTATTAGAAGCAAAATGGACGAACAAGTTAACTGAAAAAAGTGATTTAGTGGTATTTAATGAAAAGGTATCTTCAAAATCAGGCTTTACAAGAGGGCTATTTATTAGTTTTGCTGGCTATAGCAATGATGCAGTTGAAACATTATGTAATGGTAGAAAAGTTAATATAGTGTTAATGACAGTACAGGAGTTGGCAGTAGCCTTAACAAGGGAAATGAATATTTCTACTGTGATATGGAACAAGGTTAGGGCATTAGCAGAAGAGGGAAATTATAATAAGTTGGTATTTGAGATGTGAGTTATAACACCAAGGTATGGGATAGCAGTGGAGTATGGCTAAAGTGGTACTACAAATTGTAACTGTGCTTATGCAAATTTTCTTTAGAAAACTGTTTTCGGTTCAAAATCAGCAGACACTAATTGAATAATCTACAAATGAATTATGAGGAGAAGCAGTAATGATAAGACGAGAGAACGTGATAAAAAGATTTATAATGGGAATGAGCGTACTCACTGCATACATTTATTATACAGGAAATTTGAATATGCATGATATAAATATTAGTGCAGAACAATTTATGTGTGATTTGCTGAATATTCTTTATAATATGGATTTAAAAAATGCAAATAATGTCACATATAATAATTCGGGATATGACTTGATCAGCGAAAATAAAAAAATAATTATACAGGTAACAGTTACGGATACACCAGAAAAAATAATACGAACACTTAATACTATTAAGCATAAGGTATTTGAATACTCAGAGTGGACGGAGAAACTTAGAGAAATAAGAGTGCAAAAAAAATTAGATCCGTCGACATATACTTCTAAAGTGCAAGACGATGAAAAGAAAATTAGGTCTAAATTGGCGGAGAATGTGAATTTAAATGATTATACATTATATTTTATGGTAATGAAGCAAGACGCAACCATGCAGAGAAAATATAAGGGTGAGAATAATCAGGGGTATGTGTGTATAGATGAAGTTAATTTTGACAAAAAGAATATTTGGGATTTCAGCACGCTTATTAATAAAGTTAATAGTATATCGGAAATTTCCAGCAATGGGGAAGATGATTTATTAACTGAAATAAATCATTTTATGGATAAAAATATCAATGTATTTGGAATGTTATCTGAACATGGAAATAGCCTTAACAATAAGGTTAAATCTATTATTAAAGAATATGCAGATAATTTTACAGAAAAGTTATTTCGACATAGATATGTTAGGAATAGTAAGGTTACATTAAATAGATTGTTTGTAGAACCTAAAATGAAAGTTAAAGAGTATTCTTTGGACAATTTTATTGTTATATTGGATAATTTTTTGTGGAATGAAACAAAGAAAAGAATATTGTTTATTGAAGGCGATGCAGCAATTGGAAAGACAAGTCTAGTTTCATATTTGTGTTATCACTATTTAGAAAAAGATGATATAAGTAAAGCAGTTTTTCTTAATAGTGATTTAGTGTGCGTAAGATTACGTGAACTAGATTTTTCCGATCGGAATAAAAGTATTCAAGAGATTTTATTAGAATATTTAGGCTTTGAAACAATGGAAAAGTTTAAGACTCTATTCGCTGATTGTATTTTGATTCTAGATGGTGCAGATGAAATGAGCATGATTGAAGGAATACATAGTACGGGAATGGAGGACTTGATTGTTTCCATTAGAAAAATATTTAAGAATAACAAAATAATTATAACTTCTAGACCACAATTTATTGATACAAGAAGATTTGATGCAAGAAATTTTAGCATTGAAAAGGCAGAAATTTTGCATTTTGATAAAGAAAAGAGAAAACAGTGGTTAGAAAAGTATGAGAGCTGTGGGGAGAGTGTACCTGAAAAAACAAAAGAATATATAATAAATATAGATGATAATGTAGCATCAGGAGTAGCCGATACACCTTTGGCACTATATCTTTTGGTTGCATGTGATATGCGAGAGGAACTTCAGGGAAATGTGTGGGCTTTATATCATGAAATATTTCATAATGCAATCATTAACACAGAGTATAATGAAAATTTTGATAATAGTCTTGAGCATCCAATAAAAGATTATGAAGAGATTCTATATAAGATTGTATGTAGTATTGCATTCAGAATGTTTAAAAATTCAATGGAAGAGAGGTATTATATAAGTTCACATGAACTTGATGAAATCATAAATGAATCGGGGGTTGACTCCGTAATTGTAAAATGGGTTCGAAAATGTTGTGTCCTTTGTGCATATTGGAAGAGCAATGGTAAGGCAGGTGCATTAGAATTTTATCACAATAATATTCGGGACTATTTTTTTGGTGAGTATATATATAATAAACTGAGCTTGCTAATGAATGAAAATGATGTTGAGAATCCACAAAATTTTCTCACAACAATGTGTGAAATAATGCAATACGGATATATAGCAGGAACAACATGGGAACAAACATTTTTGTTCATTTATAATAAGTTACAATATGATGATAAGAATTATGAGTGTGATCTTGAGAGTATGGTGATTTTTCTGCAAAGTATATATACAAAAATTATTTTAGCTGATGATACAATTTGGACGTATAATTACAGTGGATACAATTATCAGAAAATCAAGAATACATTATTTAATACATTGTTGTTAATTCGAGTTTATCAAAAAGGAGCGTTAATAGAAAAAAACAGTACGAAAACTACTTTTTGGAGTTCAGATGGTGAATTTATACAAATATTAAATTCAAATATTTTTGCGGATTGGTGTGATATGTTTAAGCAAAAAGTAATTATATCGAATAATAATATAATCTCGATAGGGCAAAACTGTCTACTCGATGGATTGAATTTTGAAAATAGGAGTATGCAGAATGTTGGATTTCAAGATTCAAGCTTAAGAAAAGCAAGCTTTAATAATACAAATTTGAATGGTATTGATTTTGCTTATAGTGATCTTTCAAATGCGTTTTTTTCAGGAGCAATATTAGAAAAAATAAATTTTTCAAATGCTCTTTTGGATGATATTGATTTTAGTAATGCTACTCTTATTAATTGTAATTTTACAGGTGCCAAAATTAGAAGGGGAAAATTTGACTTAACTAAAGTGGTAGATTGTGCATTTAAAGATTTGAAAGTGGAGGATGTAAATTGGGGTACTACGAAAATTCAGAGGTGTCATTTAGAAAATGTAAAGTTTACAAATTCATGTTTAGATAGAATAAAACTTAGAAAGGAAACGATTAATAATTCTGAATTTATAAATTGTAGTTTAAAAAAGGCGGATTTGGAAAGATGTAATGTTCAAGAAAGTATATTTGGAGAATGTGTGTTAGATGAAATTATATTAATTGGTGCAGAACTTTGCAATATAGAAATTACAAAAACATCATGCAGAAACGCAAATTTAAGTAATTCATCTATTGAGGATAGTCAGCTTATAAGTATAGATTTTGAAAACACAAGCTTTACTCAGGCAATTTTAAAGAAAAATAGCTGGGAACATATGAAATTTCGAAATTCAGATTTTAGACATACACAAATTTTTACAGATGATTTCATCAAGTTAAAAAAATATGATGCAGATTTAAGATGGTCAGTGGAGAAGAATGAGGATTTTTAAGATAAGTTAGGTTAGTCCACGCAAGTTTGAAATTTGTCAGCTCTAAAATAATAATTTATTCAAAATTTTTGGTCCTTACTTGACATCAGCAGACGACGGACCGCATCCTTACTACACACCGCAGCTTTTGGATGGCTTGAAGGAGCGCGGCGTGACGGCAACCTTTTTCCTGACCGGCGAGGGAGCGGAGCAGAATCCGGAGATCGTGCGGCGGATGTATGAAGAGGGACATCTGATCGGAAATCATACCTACAGCCATCTGCAGCTGAATGAAAGCAACGGAGAGCGTTTTAAGCAGGAGCTGATCCGGACAAACGAGATCCTCGCGGAGATCACCGGGGAAGAGGTGCAGTATGTCAGACCGCCTTATGGAAGCTGGAACCGGCAGTTTGAAAAGGAGCTGAACATGATTCCGGTATTGTGGACGATCGATCCGCTGGACTGGTGCAGCAACAACGCCGCCTGCATCGCGCAGAAGGTCTGCGCCAAGGCGGAGGAAAATGCGATCATCCTGATGCACGACCAGTATAAGACTTCGGTGACGGCGGCGTTGGAGATCATTGACACACTTACAGCGCAGGGATATGAATTTGTTACCGTGGAAGAGATCCTGTTTGACTGAAAACGACGAGAAAAAGGGCAGAACGGGCAGTTTTGGCAGAAAAGTGTTGCGGGGGCGTCTGAGGTATGGTATATTTAACACTGTAGTGAAATGGCGCAATGAAGGGCTGATTTTATCAGTCCTTTTCGCTTTTTTAGAGAAAAAGGGAAATCGTGCCGTTGTAAGTAGCTAAAAACGAAGGAAGAAATGAGAGGAAGGAAGAAATGTTAGATTCAATCAGCAGTGTACTTTCAACGATCAGCGATTTTGTATGGGGAATCCCACTGATCGTTATGATCCTTGCCGTGGGCATTTTCCTGACGGTGCGTCTGAAATGCGTACAGATCACGAAGCTGCCGCATGCGATCCAACTGATCCGGGCGAATGAAAAGTCCGGAGAGCACGGGGAAGTGTCCAGCTTTGGCGCGCTCTGTACGGCGCTCTCGGCAACGATCGGAACCGGTAATATCGTCGGCGTGGCAACCGCACTTGTGGCAGGAGGCCCTGGAGCCCTGTTCTGGATGTGGGTGGCAGCGCTGCTCGGAACGGCTACGAAGTATTCCGAGTGTCTTTTGGCAGTGAAGTACCGCGTAGTTGCGGAGGACGGTCATATTATCGGAGGTCCCTTCTATTACATAGAAAAGGGAATGGGTAAGAAGTGGAAGTGGCTTGGCAAGATCTTCGCCTTTTTCGGAGTGGGCGTCGGCCTGTTCGGAATCGGTACGTTTACGCAGGTAAACGGAATTACCGGTGCAGTAAAAAATTTCTTTGACCCGGAAAGCCAGACGACGGTTCACCTTTTTGGCGCAGATTATTCGATAGCGGTTGTCATCGCGGGAATCGTTCTGACGATCTGCGTAGCGCTTGTCCTGATCGGAGGTCTGAAGAGAATTTCGAAGGTGGCAGAGGTCATTGTGCCGTTCATGGCGGTTCTGTATGTTGTGACAGCGCTGATCATTCTGGTATGCAACGCCAGTGCGATTCCCGGTGCGTTTGTCCAGATCGTGCAGGGAGCGTTCGGACTGCGTGCGGCCGCGGGCGGTATGTTTGGTGCGATGATCATTGCGATGCAGAAGGGTATCGCGAGAGGTATCTTTTCCAATGAGGCCGGCCTTGGAAGCGCACCGATCGCGGCAGCGGCAGCTCATGTAGAGGAGCCTGCAAAGCAGGGACTTGTTTCCATGATGGGAACGATTATCGACACACTGGTCATCTGTACCATGACAGGCTTATGTATTGTCATTACAGGGACATGGAATATAGGACTGGAAGGTGTGGAAGTGACTACAAAAGCATTCCAGATGGGTCTGCCTTTCCCGGATGAGGTATGTTCCTTTATCCTGATGATCTGTCTGATCTTCTTTGCCTTTACGACCATTCTTGGCTGGGATTACTACAGCGAGAGATGTCTGGAATATCTCTCCGGCGGAAAACTCAAGGCGGTTAAGGTATACCGCTGGGTGTATATCCTTGCGATCTTTATCGGGCCGTTTATGACGGTGAAGGCTGTCTGGACGATCGCAGATATCTTCAACGGTCTGATGGCGCTGCCGAACCTGATCGCGATCCTGGCGCTCAACGGAGTCGTAGTGGCAGAGACGAAGAAATATCTGGATAAAAAATAAAAAGCAGTCCGGCGGGAGGTCGCCGGATGGCGCATAAGAATCAGAATAGCAAGTCGAAAAAGAAAGGCTGCTGTCTGCGCGGAGAAAATCTGCGGGGCGGCGGCCTTTTTTCGAAGGAAACTTTTCGAAGCAGACTTTCCGTCAGAGCAAACTTTTTTAAGAAATAATTGCGTATATATTACAAAAATGTTATGATTAAAAGTAACTATTTGTAGTGGAGCGACAGAGATGGATTTGTTTGAATATATGCGAAGCACCAATCAGGAGAAGGAATCACCGCTGGCCGCCAGACTGCGTCCGAGAACGTTGGACGAAGTGGTAGGCCAGCAGCACATTATAGGGAAAGACAAACTTCTCTACCGCGCGATCAAGGCGGACAAGCTGAGCTCCATCCTGTTCTACGGACCGCCCGGAACCGGAAAGACGACGCTCGCCAGAGTCATAGCGAACACGACCAGCGCGGAGTTTACGCAGATCAATGCGACGGTCGCCGGGAAGAAGGACATGGAGGAGGTCGTGGCAAAAGCCAAGGATCTGCAGGGGATGTACGGCAAAAAGACGATCCTTTTCATCGATGAGATCCACCGCTTCAACAAGGGACAGCAGGACTATCTGCTCCCGTTTGTGGAGGATGGAACGCTGATCCTGATCGGAGCGACGACAGAGAATCCATATTTTGAGGTGAACGGTGCGCTGATCTCGCGATCGATCGTTTTTGAATTGCAGCCGCTTTCCATCGAGGACATCAAGACGCTGATAAAACGCGCGGTCTATGACAAGGAGCGGGGAATGGGCGCCTACGATGCGGAGATAGACGAAGACGCGCTGGACTTTCTGGCAGAGCTTTCCGGCGGAGATGCGAGACACGCGTTGAACGCGGTGGAGCTTGGAGTCATGACGACGCAGCGGAGCGCGGACGGGAAGATCCATCTGACGCTCGGGGTGGCGCAGGAGTGCATCCAGAAGAGAGTTTTACGATATGATAAGACCGGCGATAACCATTACGATACGATTTCAGCGTTTATCAAGAGTATGCGTGGATCCGATCCGGACGCGGCGGTCTATTACCTGAGCCGGATGCTGTATGCCGGTGAGAATGTAACGTTTATCGCAAGGCGCATTATGATCTGTGCGGCGGAGGACGTCGGCAATGCAGATCCGATGGCACTGAATGTGGCGGTGAGCGCGTCCCTTGCCGTGGAGCGGGTAGGGATGCCGGAGGCGCAGATCATTTTATCCCAGGCGGCGGTCTATGTGGCGTGCGCGCCGAAGAGCAACGCGAGCTGCAACGCGGTTTTTGATGCGATGGCAGTGGTGGAAAAGACAGGAAATCTTCCGATCCCGACGCACCTGCAGGATGCTCATTATAAAGGAGCGGCCAGGCTGGGGCACGGAACCGGTTATAAATATGCACATGATTATCCCAATCATTATGTGGAACAGCAGTATCTGCCGGACGGACTTTTGGGGAGTCACTTTTATACCCCTACGGACAATGGATATGAGGCTGACATCAAGAATCATCTTAAAAGAATAAAGGAAGAAGCAGTCCGTGATGGAAACAGATAAGGATCAGAGTACGAAACTGAAAAAGAAAAAGAGAAGAAGGCAGATCGACAAAGAGAAGCTGGCAGAGAGCAAGCGGCGCGTAAAGGCAAGAAAAAAGCGCATGAAGGAGCAGATGAAGCAGGAGAAGGCACGGATCCGCGAGGAGAAGCACCGGGGAAAGATCGTGGAAGAATCGGTAAGCTCCACGGAGTCTGTGATAGTCAATGAGAGCGGCGCGCTGGAGCGCACGATCAGGGTTGAGGAGACCTATACCATTGAGGAGACGGCGGAAAAGCAGAAAAAGCCGGTCAACTGGCGGAAAACCGCGAAGGTGGCGGGCATCTGTGCGGCTGTGCTGCTGGTCGTGGGCGGCGGCTTTTCCTACTGGCTGGTGAAGTATCTGGGAGAGAGAGCGGCGCAGGATGCGGCTGTCGAGGCGATGATCCACACGGAGGCAGTAGAGCTTTCCGAATACAGCACGACCCAGCACAAGAAGGACGCGCTGAAGGAGAACGCCGGAAAAGACACCACGCAGTCTCTGGTAGACGCGGCAAAGTATATGCTGCAGGGCATCGGAAACAGACCGCCGGAAGTGAGACTCACGCAGGAGAACGCGCAAGATTTTGCACAGATAGAAAGCTGTCTGATCAACACGGAGACGGGCAAGGTTGACGTCACGATGCGGACGGACAAGCTGGCGCTCAGCGACGACGGCTACTATTACCTTTTTGCACTGAAAAGTTATGCCGATGAGATCACAGAGGAAGAGTATATCATTGAGGAGGAGAAGGATACGAAATTGACCTTTTCGGTCAACCTGAACTACAATACGGTAGGATCCCGGCTTTTCTCCAAGTTCGTGGTGGCGATCAAGCAGGACGGCGAGTTCCTTGCGGTCAGCAAGCCGCACTATATCACCAACCCGCAGGCAGTTGCCAGATACAACCCGTCGTTTATCAGCACGACCTCCAAGAAGGGCATCCTTGTGGATCCGGAGAAGCTGCACGGCTCCGAGCTGGACGATCTGGGTGTAAAGCACGCTGCCTACAATATTCCGCTCAGCAGGATCCTCGGGAATACCACCAATGCATATTATCCGACCGTTTACTATACTTACAATGGAAGAACCTATTCGTTTAACGGACAGGTGGTGGCAGAGTACGACTTTATCTTTTCCACACTGAGCAATAAGAAGATCACGACGACCGGGATCATCCTAAACGACATCAACCCGTCCTACATGGAGCTGATCCATCCCAAAGCAAGGGATGGCGGCGGCAATTCGCAGTATTATGCGTTCAATGCCACGGACGGAGAAGGCGTGGAATACATTGCTGCAGTTGGATCCTTCCTTGCCAGCCGGTATTCGGGAAACGGTCATGGCACGGTCATGAACTGGGTCATCGGCAATGAGATCAATGCCAGAAACGAGTGGAACTATATGAAGCATCTGGAGACGGCTGCCTACGCCAAGGAGTATGCGGACGCGTTCAGGGTATTCTACAATGCGATATGCAGCGTCAACGGCAATGCGCGCGTGTACATATCTCTCGATCAGCAGTGGGGCAAAAGCCTGTATTCCAACAACGGCTACGGCTCGAAAGAAGTGCTGGATGCCTTTAACACCTATTTAAAGGAGTATGGAAACATCGACTGGGGTGTGGCTTACCATCCCTACAATTATCCGCTTACCAGTGCGAAAGCGTGGAGCACGGCGGGCAAGGCGGGCTCCTACATTCTGGATTCGGAGACGACGCCGGTCATTTCAATCCGGAACATCCACGTTCTGACGGATTACCTTCAGAAGGATAATTACCTTACGGAGGATGGAAAGATCCGGCACGTGATCCTTAGCGAGATGGGTTACACTTCGTCACAGGGACAGGATCTGCAGGCGGCATCCTTTGTCTACGCCTACAAGATTGTTGAGGCGAACAGCCATATTGACAGCCTGCTGTTTACCCGCCAGACAGATGCGGCTTCCGAGGTGGCGCAGGGGCTTGCGCTGGGCATTAACACCCAGGGCGGGGTGCACAAGTCGATCTACAACGCATTCAAATATGTAGATACGTCGCAGTCGGCGAAATATACGGATTTTGCATTGCAGGTGATCGGAATTTCAAGCTGGAGTGAAGTGATCAGACAGCACTGAACAGCCAACACTAAAAGAGCTGGCTGATAAGATATTGATAGATATCCTGATTTTTGCTGTGCCAGTTGGCGCAGATAGATGAGGCGGTATCTTCATCGGGGACGGACATCGTGATCTCTACGATAGTCACGTCCTTTTCTTTTGCAATAAGATGTGCTTCGTATTCACCGGAGGTTGCCTTGTAATAGTCGGCGCGGATAGAGACTTCGTTGCGCATCTCCATCTCGTTGTCCTGAAAGTAGCGGTCGATGTCCTGCCGGATGGAAGAGCTGATCTGTCCGCCAAAGTAGGACAGGGTATCCTTTCCCTCTTTGGTGATCTTGAGATAAGTGCGGTTGCGGCTGGTACTGCTGCTGACCAGCTCGGCGTCCTCCAGCTCGGCGATGGCCTGCTGAAGCGTCATAAAGCTGGTGTATTCCCGCTCCAGGACAAAGTCGCTGATCTGCGCCTTGGTCAGAGAGAAGGTCACGCGGTCAAGCATATAGAGGACGATCAATTTATATAAGGTCATGGTTTCCTGACTCATAATATCTCCGTTTCTGGGCGATAGGTTATAGGATCTGACTATCTTTCTCGCCCGGGAAAAGACAGCCCTGCCGGATCTGTTGTTTTTTCATCTGCTGGTGCAGCATGTTCAGCACGCCCCGTTTGTCCAGACTCCAGCGCGGCGCGAGGAGCAGATTGCGGGGAGCGTCGCCGGTCAGACGATGGATCACGACAGACGGCGAGAGATGACTGAGCGCCCGGATCAGCAGATTGATGTATTCCTCCTTTTCCAGAGGAAGGTAAGGAGCGCTCTGTCCGGGGGGACAGCCGATGGGGAGTGGGACGGCATCTGCGTACAGCCTGCCCAGATCCGTGCCCTTCAAAACGTGCAGGAGCTGTAATTTGATCCCCCAGGTGCCGATCTCATTCATATGTTTTATGGTCTGCAAAAGGTGTGCTTCTGTCTCGCCGGGAAGTCCGACGATCAGATGGGTGATGACGGGAATGTCGGCACTCTGCAAAGAGGTGACAGCATCGTCATATACTTGCAAAGGGTATCCACGCCTGATAAAATCGGCTGTTTCCGAGTGGATCGTCTGAAGCCCAAGCTCGATCCAGACAAACTTGTCAGTAAATTCCTGTCGAATATTGACTAATACAGTCATCACTTCGGGAGGGAGACAATCCGGCCGTGTGGCGATCGAGATGCCTGCCACATCCGGCTCGCGGAGTGCTTCCGAAAACAGGGAATACAGATAGTCCGGGGAGCCGTAGGTGTTGGTGTATGCCTGAAAATAAGCGATGTAACGGCTGCCGGTCTTTTTCGTATGGAACAGCGCCTTACCTGCAAGAAGCTGTTCTTTTATGGAAGGAAACTGGCTGCGGTCGACCGCAAAGTCGCCGCTGCCGCCTGCACTGCAAAAGATACAGCCTCCAGTGCCGAGCGTTCCGTCCCGGTTGGGACAGCTGAGCCCGGCATTGATCGCGATCTTGTAGAGCTTTTCGCCGTAGGTATTTTTGCAGTAGGCGTCCAGCGAGTAGTACGGTTTCCCGTGCCAGTTGACGCATGTCGGTTCCATCAATCGTCTACCGGATATGGGATTTGACAGCTTCGGCAACGACCTCAGCTACCTTGGGATCGAAAGCCTCCGGCATGATGTTGTCCTCGTTCAGGGCATCTTCCGGTACGAGGTTTGCGATCGCGTTGGCGGCTGCCAGCTTCATCTCCTCGGTGATCTGCGCGGCGCGTCCCTCCAGTGCACCCTTGAAGATGCCGGGAAAGGCGACGACGTTGTTGACCTGGTTCGGGAAGTCGGAGCGGCCGGTGCCGACTACTTTTGCTCCGGCGGCTTTCGCAACGTCGGGCATGATCTCCGGAACCGGATTTGCCATGGCGAACAGGATAGCGTCTTTATTCATAGAAGAAACCATCTCCGGCGTTACGATGTTGGGAGCGGATACGCCGACGAAGATATCGGCGCCCCTAAGAGCGTCTGCCAGCGTGCCGGTTTCGTTGCCGAGGTTGGTGACCTCTGCCATTTTCTGCTGCATCCAGTTCAGACCCTCGGTGGAACGGCTTACAATGCCGACCTTGTCGCACATGATCACATTCGGGAAGCCGTAGGTCAGGAGCAGCTTGGTGATCGCAACGCCTGCGCTTCCTGCGCCGTTGACAACGACACGGCAGTCCTCCTTCTTTTTGCCGACTACCTTCAGCGCATTGATGATCCCGGCGAGCACGACGATGGCGGTTCCATGCTGGTCGTCGTGGAAAACAGGGATGTCGAGGATCTTTTTCAGACGCTCCTCGATCTCAAAGCATCTGGGAGCGCTGATGTCCTCCAGGTTGATCCCGCCGAAGCCGGGAGCCAGGTAGGTGACAGCCTTGATGATCTCTTCCGTATCCTGCGTGTCGAGGCAGATCGGAACCGCGTTGACACCGCCAAATTCCTTGAAGAGAACAGCCTTGCCCTCCATGACCGGCATAGCGGCGTAGGGACCGATGTTCCCGAGGCCGAGAACGGCGCTTCCGTCCGATACGACCGCTACGGTGTTGGATTTCCAGGTGTAGGTGTAGGCAGCTTCTTTATCCTGAGCAATGACCTTGCAGGGCTCGGCAACGCCCGGGGTATAGGCGAGGGAAAGATCCTCTCTTGTTCTGACCGGCGTCTTGGAGACCGTCTCCAGTTTGCCGTGCCATTGTTCGTGCAGTGCCAGTGCTTTTTCGTTTGTCGTCATAATCTTCTCCATTCCGGAACGCGGATCTCCGGCCGGTTCGGCTCCCGAGGCGCGCTCCCAAGCAATGTTGTTTGGTCGGTCTGCTCGTGCGTTATGGCGCAAAACAGACCTTCTATTATCATATAGTATTTATTTTTTTACTGCAAGCGTGGAAAAAGACTTTCTATTTTGAAAAACTTGGTGTATAATACCTTGTAACCGCACGAAGTTTATAAAGCGGTTGAACCATTTTCTAAGTCATGTATGGTGAAGAGCGTGGTACGGACGACGGCGATAAGCTGTCGGGAGAAGCGTTCCGCACGGATTCTTCACATCAGGTAACAAAACCCCTAGTTTAACGGTTTATTTGTTTAGTAAATTTTCATGGCATTGTTTAAAGGCGCAGCGGAGAGTGCGTTCGGACGAATGAAAAGTTGAAAACGGTCTGTTTGTTTTAAAATGTAATAATTCAATTTAATTAAAAAAGATATTGCATAATATATAAATTCGGAAAGAAAACCGGCGAAAAGAAGACCGGAAGAGAATAAAGACAGGAGGAGTATATGAGAGAAAAGTATGAATCGCTTGCTCTCGCAGATCTCAAGGAGATCGCAAAGGCAAGAGGGATCAAAGGAACATCGACAATGAAAAAGGCAGAGGTCGTGGAGGCTATGCTGGCGCAGGATGAGAAGGATAAGGCGGAAGGGAAAGCGCCCGGCGTAAAGAGGGCGGCCACAGCCGGACAGGAGAGAGAGACTGGCGCAGGCGGACACCGTGAAAATATGCCGGGAAACACGGCAACGGGAAATACAGCGCCGGGAAATGCGATGTCTGGAAATGCGGCACCGGGCAGAAAACGGGAATACCAGCAGGGCGGCATGGCTCCGAGACGGCGTGAGTCTGCAGCAGAGGAGCGCCCGGAGGAAGGCAGAAGAGAAGAAGTTCAGGAGACGGCAAGACGCGCGGACAGCGGCGTGGGAGCAGAAGAAGAGAAGTTCCCGGCTGAGCTGGACAGCGGCGTGACAGCCAAGGGAATCCTGGAGGTTATGAGCGACGGCTTTGGTTTCATCCGCTGCGAAAACTATCTGCCCGGGGAGAACGACGTGTATGTGGCGCCGAGCCAGATCCGCCGTTTCGGACTTCGTACCGGAGATATTCTGGAGGGCAATACAAGGATCAAGACGCAGAATGAGAAATTCAGTGCGCTGCTTTTTGTCAAGTCGATCAACGGCTATTCGCCGGAGGTTGCCATGCGCAGGGTGAGCTTCGAAAATCTGACGCCGATCTTCCCGAACGAAAGACTGCGTCTGGAAACACCCGGAGCATCGGTTGCCATGCGTATCATGGATCTGATGAGTCCTGTCGGAAAAGGACAGAGAGGAATGATCGTGTCCCCGCCGAAAGCCGGTAAGACAACGCTGCTCAAGGAAGTGGCGAAGTCCCTGACAAGGACGGCTCCGGACGCGCATCTGATCATTCTTCTGATCGATGAAAGACCGGAGGAAGTGACAGATATCAAGGAGGCGATCGAAGGTCCGAACGTAGAGGTGATCTACTCGACATTCGACGAACTGCCGGAGCACCACAAGAGAGTTTCGGAGATGGTCATCGAGAGGGCAAAGCGTCTTGTGGAGCACAAGAAGGACGTTGTGATCCTGCTGGACAGCATCACCCGTCTGACCAGAGCGTACAACCTTGTCGTACCGCCGAGCGGAAGAACACTTTCCGGCGGTCTGGATCCGGCGGCTCTGCATATGCCGAAGCGCTTCTTCGGCGCAGCCCGGAATATGCGGGAGGGTGGAAGCCTGACGATCCTTGCAACAGCGCTGGTGGATACCGGAAGCAAGATGGACGATGTCGTTTACGAGGAGTTTAAGGGAACCGGCAATATGGAGATCGTGCTGGATCGCAAGCTCTCCGAGAAGCGTGTGTTCCCGGCGATCGATATTCCCAAGTCCAGTACCCGTAGAGAGGACCTGCTTCTGAATCCCGAGGAACTTGAGGCAATCAACATCATCCGCAAGGGACTGAACGGTCTGAAGCCTGATGAGGCGGTGGAGAAGGTTCTGGATCTGTTCGCGAGAACGAGGAATAACTTCGAATTTGTCAATATGGTAAAGAAGACGCGGTTTTAAGAGTTTGACTTTAGTGTAAATTTATATAATTTGGAATAATTTGGATAATAAAAAATTTTGCTTGCAACCTGATATAACCTGTGCTATTATATAATAGCTGTCGGTTTAGACGGCATGGGATGAGAAACAGATTGTGGCGTAACACGTCTATTTACTTTTGAATACTAGAAGAGGTGAAAGAGATGAGAGAAGGAATCCATCCTGAATACTATCAGGCAACAGTAACATGTAACTGCGGAAACACATTCGTAACCGGATCCACGAAGCCGGAGATCCACGTAGAAGTTTGTTCCAAGTGTCATTCATTCTACACAGGTCAGCAGAAAGCGGCACAGGCACGCGGACGTATTGATAAGTTCAATAAGAAGTACGGTGTGGAAAGCAAATAAGTGTGATTTGAAAAAGGTTGAGGTGAAGATCTCAACCTTTTAGTTGTTAGGGAGAAATAAATGAGCAGGAAACAAGGCGCAAAGTATTCCGGGATCGGCGGACAGGCAGTTTTAGAAGGCATTATGATGAAAAATAAGGATCAGTATGCCGTGGCAGTCAGGAAGCCGAACGGAGAGATCGAAGTAGAGGTAGAGCATTATCACGGGATCCTGCACGGAAGCAGACTGATGCAGATTCCCTTTATCCGGGGAATTTTTCAGTTTCTGGATTCCCTGATCCTGGGAATGAGAAGCCTGAATTTTTCCGCGTCTTTTTATGAGGAAGAGGATGCGAAGGAGACGGCGGCTGACCGCGCGTTCAACAGGCTTTTTAAGGATAAAGCGGAGAAGGTGTTCAGCGGAATGGTCATGGTGCTGTCTCTGGCGCTTGCGATCGCGATCTTTATGGTGCTGCCCTACTTTGTAACTGCCCAGTTTGAAAAATATATCAGGAACGCGTCGCTGATGGCGATTCTGGAGGGCGTGCTCCGTATCGTGATCTTTGTGCTGTATGTGCTGTGTATCTCGCTGATGAAGGACATCCGCCGGGTATATCAGTATCACGGCGCGGAACATAAGTGTATCAACTGTATAGAAAAAGGACGCCCGCTGACGGTCAAGAATGTGATGCGAAGCTCCAGGCTGCACAAGCGCTGCGGAACCAGCTTCCTTCTGTTTGTCATGCTGGTGAGCGTGGTTCTCTTTTTCTTTATCCGGGTGGAAAATCCGGTGTACCGTGTGCTGATCCGTATCGCGCTTGTCCCGGTGATCGCCGGGATCTCTTATGAGATTATAAGGCTGGCGGGAAAAAGCAATAACATTCTGGTGAAGATCATCTCCTCGCCGGGAATGTTGCTGCAGAAGCTGACGACCAAGGAACCGGATGAGAGCATGGCAGAGGTTGCGATTGCAGCGGTAGAGGCGGTCTTTGACTGGAAAAAGTATCTGTACGATACCTTTGGATATGAAGTGGATGATTCCTGGCTGGTCGATGAGGAGCCGGGAGAGGCAGAGCAGGAGAAGGAAGCGGATGACGTATCGGGAAGCGTATGATCTGGGCTGTGACAGACTGAAAAAGGCAGACATCCCCGAAGCGTCGCTGGATGCAAGGCTCCTGCTGGAGCTGGTGTGCGGCACAGACCGGAATACGCTGCTGGCGCACGGGGATCGTGAAGTCAAAGACGCAGAGCAGGGACGCTATGAGGAGCTGCTTGTGAGGAGAGCACAGCATATTCCCTTGCAGCATCTGACCGGATTCCAGAATTTCATGGGGCTGGATTTTGCAGTGAACGAGCATGTGCTCATCCCGCGCCAGGACACAGAGATTCTGGTGGAAGAGGTTCTCAGGGATCTGCACGACGGAATGAGGATCCTGGATCTTTGTACCGGATCGGGGTGTATCCTTCTGAGCCTGCTGTCCTACTCCAACGACTGCGTGGGGGTAGGAGCGGATCTTTCAGACAAGGCGCTGGAGATGGCGGAGGAAAACTATCGCCGCCTCAGGGAAAACAGAGAACAGATGCAGGCGAGATTTGTGCAGGGCGATCTGTATCAGGCACTGCCGGAGGGAGAAGAACGCTTTGACCGGATCGTGTCGAATCCGCCCTATATCCGGTCGGATGTGGTGGACACGCTGATGCCGGAGGTGCGGGAGCATGAACCGAGGATGGCGCTCGACGGAACGCCGGATGGACTGTTCTTTTACCGGGAGATCACAAAAGGCGCAGTGCGCTGGCTTGTGCCGGGAGGAAGCCTGTACTATGAGATCGGTCACGATCAGGCGGAGGATGTCAGGGTGATCCTGGAGCAGGAAGGCTTTGGAGAGATCCGGGTAGTTCAGGATTATGCGGGACTTGACCGGGTGGTCTGTGGAACGCTTCAGAAGAGATAGGAACGTCGGCTTATGCGGAGGCGCCGCGGTCTGACCGGACGCGCCAAAATGCTTGGAAATGGAGAATGTTATGTTTGATAAGTTAGATGATCTGCTCAGAAAGTTCGAAGAAATCATGAACGAGCTGAGCGAGCCGGATGTGGCGAATAACCAGGAACGGTTTCGTGCGCTGATGAAGGAGCAGAGCGATCTGACTCCGATCGTGGAGGCGTACAAGGAATATAAACAGAGAAATCAGGACATTGAGGACAGCCTTGCCATGCTGGAGGAAGAATCCGATCCGGACATGAAAGAGATGCTGAAAGAAGAATTAAATACGGCCAAGAAGCGCGTGCAGGAGCTTGAACGTGAACTGAAGATCCTGCTGCTTCCCAAGGATCCGAACGACGATAAGAACGTCATCGTGGAGATCCGCGCGGGTGCGGGCGGAGATGAGGCGGCGCTGTTTGCTGCGGAAATCTACCGTATGTATGTGCATTACGCGGAGGGCCGTCATTGGAAGGTTGAGCTGGTAGAGGCTGAGGAGATCGGCATCGGCGGCATGAAGAGCGTCACCTTTATGGTGACCGGACAGGGCGCTTACTCCGTGCTCAAGTATGAGAGCGGCGTGCACCGTGTACAGCGTGTGCCCGAGACAGAATCCGGCGGACGGATCCACACCTCGACGATCAGCGTTGCGGTGATGCCGGAGGTCGACGACGACATCGACATTAAGATCGAAGAAAAAGATATCCGGATCGATGTAATGCGTGCATCCGGAAACGGTGGACAGTGTGTCAATACCACGGACTCGGCGGTGCGTCTGACGCATTATCCTTCCGGTATCGTTGTGTACAGCCAGACAGAAAAGTCGCAGATCCAGAACAAGGCGAAGGCATTTGCACTTCTGCGCGCCAAGCTGTATGACATTGAGCAGCAGCAGCGGCACGACGCAGAGGCGGAGATGAGAAGAAGCCAGATCGGAACCGGCGACCGTTCGGAGAAGATCAGAACCTACAACTTCCCGCAGGGACGTGTGACCGACCACCGCATCAACCTTACACTGTATAAGCTGGACAAGGTGATGAACGGTGATATCCAGGAGATCATCGACGCCTGCATCGCGGCAGACCAGACGGCGAAGCTGGCAAAGATGAATGAAAACTAAAACCCACCCTCCGCTTTCAGCCTCGCCTGTCTCACCGTTGCCGGGATCGATGTGCGCACGATCAGGGAAAAGTATTCGATGAGATCCTCGCGGCGAAGCGCATGATTTTCCTGAAACGTGTTGATGAGCATCCCGGCGATGCCTTCCGTGTAAGATTCCGTGAGAAAACGGTGTAGATTGCCGGGCAGGGGCGCAGATTGCTCCTGCTCCGCATTTTGTACCACAGAATCAATGATCCCTACCAGATCCTGGTAGAGAAAGCGCTTCATCTGATCCCTTCTCAGGGAGTCATAGATACAATTCAAGAAGAACGAATTCTGTTCAATATGGTTCTGCCGATCTGAAGCAGGGCACGGTGGATCTGTACGATGGGGCGCAGTCGCTCTATGACGGCACAGTAGAGATGCAGGATGGCACAAAGGAATTCTACGACAAGACCTATGACATGGATACCCAGATATGGGATCAGATCGACGATACGCTGGCAGAGATTTCCGGCAGCGACGCGCCGGTGGTTTCCTTTGTCTCCGACAAAAATGGAAACGTGGATTCCGTGCAGTTCGTGATCAAGACGGATGCCATTGAGAAACAGGAAACGTAAACGATCTTATATGTCTTTCAAATCTCGAAAGTTTAAATGCAGTTTTTATAGAGGAAGGTTTATCGCAAAAAGAACGCTTGATAAAGCTAAATGAAATTGCGATACACCAAATGAGTATATTGACAAGACAAGAGGAACATCTGTATCTGAAATAAATTTAATTCCCCTGAATTCGAGGAAATTAGATTGGTATGGTCATTATGAATATGGAAATTTTCGAGTCAATTATGAAACAATAGGCAATGTACCGGATATTGAATTATCTGGAAAGCAGATAGAAACAGGGCAGATATTGGAGAGAGGAAAAGGGTGGTATCCATGAAGATTATTAGGGCAAAAGATTATAAAGATATGAGCCGTAAAGCGGCAAACATTATTTCTGCACAGATTATTATGAAGGCAAACTGTGTGTTGGGACTGGCAACCGGTTCTACACCAATCGGAGCCTACGAACAGCTTGTGGAGTGGTACCGGAAAGGGGATTTGGATTTCTCTGAGGTGACTACCATCAATCTGGATGAATACAAAGGCATTTCCAGGGAAAACGAGCAGAGCTACTATTATTTTATGAATGAAAAGCTGTTTGATAAAGTGAACATCAATAAGGACAATACCTACCTGCCGGATGGAATGGAACCGAACAGTGAAACAGCCTGCAGCAAATACAATGAGATTATCCACTCCATAGGAGGGGTAGACCTGCAGCTTCTGGGACTGGGACATAATGGGCATATCGGGTTTAACGAACCGGGGATTGCTTTTGAGAAGGAAACCCACTGCGTGAACCTTACCGGGCAGACCATCAAGGCAAATATGCGTTTCTTTGCAGAGGAAAAGGATGTACCAAGACAGGCTTATACCATGGGAATTAAAACCATTATGTCGGCACACAAGATTCTGGTGGTAGTATCCGGCGAGGACAAGGCACAGATTCTGAAAGATGCCTTTTTCGGACCGATTACCCCGGCAGTACCGGCTTCCGTATTGCAGCTTCACAATGATGTGACCGTAGTGGCTGACGAAGCGGCACTGGAAAACATTGACCGAACACAATCTTGAAGCGCACTCCGGTTTGTGGTACTCTGTAATAGGGTAGAAGTACTATAAACATAAAAGGGGCGAAAAAATGAATAGCAGAGAAGAACAGTTTAAAAAGAGCGCCAATCAGAAGGCGCTGGCGATCTGGTTGCTGTTGAATGTGATCTTATCGGTATCTTATGCGATCGAAATTGTGAAGGGACTGCGGACAGTGGGGTATTACACCGCCTTTATGCTGATCGCATGGATCCCGTTTGTGGCGGGAATCGTCATATTGAAGCGCAAAGGCCGTTCGACGGACATTTATAAGGATGTCGTCGCGGTCGGTTACGGGATACTATATGCCTTTGTGCTGTTTACGACGCAGTCGGTACTGGCTTTTGTGTACATCCTGCCGATGACCAGTATGCTGATCCTGTACAAGAACAGAAATTATATGCTGCGCTATGGAATATACACGATGGTTGTCGTGATCGCGGCTATGATCAAAAATATGATTCTCGGAATGAGGACAGCTTCGGATATCACCTCTTACGAGATCCAGATAGCCAGTGTGTTCATGTGCTATGTGGGATATATTCTGTCGATCAACCACCTGAACTTTACGGACGGCACGATGCTGCATCTCGCGGAGGACAATCTCAATAAGGTGATCCACACGATCGAAACGGTTAAGACGGCGAGCACTGCGGTGGTAGACGGCGTGACGGTGGTGCGCGAGCTGACCGACGAAAACAAGGACAGCGCCGACGCAGTTGTGGGCAGTATGGACACGCTGGCACAGAATAATACAGTCTTGCAGGATAAAACACTGTCGTCTCTGGATATGACGAAGAAGATCAGCACACAGGGCGCAAATGTGGCGGATCTCATCGAGAAGATGGTAAAGCTGACGGATGAGTCCATGGTGCACGCGAAGAGCAGTTCGGAAGAGCTGACGGATGTGGTGGAGTCCACGAACACGGTGGCTGGTCTTGCCAACGAACTGGAAGGAATCCTGAAGGAGTTCCGGGAGCAGTTTGATATGGCGAAGAACGAGATCGGTACGATCGACGGGATCAACAATAAGACAAACCTGCTTGCACTGAACGCTTCCATCGAGGCGGCGAGAGCGGGCGAGGCAGGAAAAGGTTTTGCGGTGGTTGCTAACGAGATCCGGGAGCTGAGCCTGGGAACGAAAAATTCCTCCAACAGCATCTGGGAGGCGCTGGAGCATCTGGAAGATACCTCTGAAAAGATGACGGACACGATCACACAGACGATCGAGCTGATCCATGCCATGCTGGGAAAGATCACGCATGTCAACACCAGCGTACTGAGTATTACAGAGGATTCGACGCAGCTTGGAAGCAGTATTCAGGTGATCAAAGATTCCATGACGGAGGTTGAGGATTCCAACCGGAGCATGGTTGATAATATGAAGCAGATCTGCGACGTCATGGATGTTATGACGGCGAGCGTGCAGGAGGCAGATCAGAACACCCGCGTGATGCGGAGCAAATACGACGAGACGATGCACAGTGTCGGCAAGATCGAGGAGACGGTCGGCGGACTGATCGAGGAGCTGGGAACGGGCGGATTTATGAGTCTCGAGGATATCCGTCCGGGTATGTGGGTTTCCGTCGTCGCAGGACGGGATTCGGACAAGGAGTACAAGGCGAAGATCCTGGAGGTGACAGACCGGTATCTCATGACCGGAAAGCTGACATGTATGGGAGAAGCGCTGGACATCCAGAAGGGGCAGCAGTATAACCTGTTTATCGTGGTAAACAATATGCTCTATAAGTGGGAAAATGCAGCGATCTCCGTGACCAGGGACGAGCGGATTAAGATCCAGATAGAGGGAACGCCGATCGTGCACAACCGGAGAAAATACCCGCGTATGCCGTTACATAATCTCTGCGAGGTGAAGCTGGCGTCTACGACCACAGTGTACGATGCACGGATGGTCAATCTGTCGGCAAACGGCTTTGCGATCGCGACCAGATCCCCGGAGATCGGGAGTGCGAAGGGCAAGGACATCAATATCAAGATTCAGGGATTTGCCCTGCTGGAGGACACGGTCCTGGATGGTTATGTGATCCGTGTCAGCGAGAATGCGGGAGAGTACATTCTGGGCTGCCGGATGCCGGAGGACTATCCGGAGATCCGCGACTATGTAAAAGCGAACTATCACGGACAATAAAGAATCAAATACAGAAAACCATTGACTTTTCCGGAAAAAATCTGATAAGATACAAACTGTCGAGTAGCACAAGAGGCGTAAATCCAGATGGATTTACGCCTTTTTGCGTTGTGCAAAAAAGGAGGAGCATATGAAAACGAAGAAACATCCAAAAGAAACAACCAATAAGATGGCGGTCATGCCGGTGCCGAAGCTGATGCTTTCCATGGGAATTCCGATGGTGCTGTCGATGATGCTGCAGGCGGCGTACAATATTGTGGACAGCGCCTTTGTTGGCGGTATGAAGGAGAATGGGGAGATCGCGCTCAACGCGCTCACGCTGGCGTTCCCGGTGCAGATGCTGATGGTGGCGGTTGCCATCGGAACCGGCGTGGGAATGGGCGCGATCCTGTCGATGCGTCTTGGACAGGGCGAGCGGGAGAAGGTCGCGCAGGCAGCAGGCAACGGGATTTTTCTGGGGATGGTGATCTACGTGGTCTTTCTGCTGTTTGGACTGTTTGGAGCAAAGGCGTATATCGCCAGCCAGACGCAGAACGGACTGGCAGCTTCCATGGCGGTCACCTACCTGCGGATCTGCTGCGTGATGTCTATGGGGATCGTGTTCTTTTCCATATATGAAAAGCTGTTGCAGGCAACCGGAAATTCGCTGTATTCCACGATCGCGCAGATCGCGGGGGCAATTACCAACATCGTGCTGGATCCGATCATGATCTATGGTCTTTTGGGACTGCCGGAGATGGGCGTGGCGGGAGCTGCCTGGGCGACGGTGATCGGGCAGATCGTGTCCCTTGTGCTGGCGCTGGTGTTCCATCTTCGCAAAAATACCGAGGTGCAGAACCATATCCGCTATCTGCGCCCGCAGGGAAGCCTGATCCGCGAGATCTATGCGATCGGCCTGCCCGCGATCATCGCGCAGGCACTGATGTCGGTCATGACCTATGGACTGAACCTGATCCTTGGAACGATCAGCGAGTCGGCAGTTACCGCTTATGGTCTGTATTACAAAGTGCAGCAGTTTATCCTGTTTGCAGCGTTTGGCCTGCGGGACGCCATCACCCCGATCGTTTCGTTTAATTATGGCAAAAGAGATAAGAAGCGGGTGCAGGGAGGAATCCGCTGCGGGCTGCTTTACACGCTGGTCATCATGCTGTTTGGCACGCTTCTTCTGGAAACGGGGGCGTCTGCCTTTGCCACGCTGTTTGGTCTGTCCGGGGAAACGAGAGAAATGTGTATCAGCGCCATGCGTGTGATCTCCCTGAGTTTTCTCTTTGCAGGAGCCAACGTGGCGTTTCAGGGGATCTTTCAGGCGTTGGAGAGCGGTCTGGAGTCGTTAGTGATCTCTGTCTGCCGGCAGATGCTGTTCGTGCTTCCGGTGGCGTACGGATTTTCCCTGATCGCGCGTGTGGAGAAGGATAGGATCTGGCTGGTCTGGCTGACCTTTTTGCTGGCGGAGGCGCTTAGCTGTGCAATAGCCTGCGGTTTCATGGCAAGACTGTGGAAAAGGAAAATAAAAGAAGCGTAGCTTGTCCCCGGGTGTGCGTTTTTGATTGTCAGCGATCTATTTTTTGCTATAATAGGAAATAGAAGTTCCCCATAGGGACATAATGATGACATACAGGGAGGCACATATGGAGACAATGAAAGATTATGAGAAGGAGCTGGAGGCTTCTTTTCGCAAGATCAATGAAGGAGATATCATCAAGGGAACGGTGATCGACGTCAACGAAGAGGAAGTGACGCTGGATCTGAAGTATTATGCACAGGGCATTATCAAAGCGGAAAATCTGAGCAACGATCCCGATTTCCATGTGACGGAGCAGATCGCCGTCGGAGATGAGCTCGAGGCGACGGTCATCCGCATGGACGACGGCGCGGGCAATATCGAGCTGTCCCGGAAAGAGGCAAACGACGTCCTTGCGTGGGATAAGCTGCAGGAGCTGTTGGAGCAGGAAAAAACCGTCAAGGTGAAGATCAAGGAGAGCGTGCCGAGCGGCGTAGTCGCTTATCTGGAGGGAATCCGCGGATTCATTCCGGCGTCCCAGCTTGCGGCAGGCTATGTGGAGGACACGGAGCCTTATGTGGGAAAAGAAGTGGAAGTGCGCGTGATCACGGTTGACCCGGAGCGGGAGAAGCTCGTTCTTTCCGGGAAGGTCGTAGCGCGGGAAAAAGAAGCCGACGAGCACAATCACCGGATCTCCATGCTGGTTCCGGGAAGCGTGCTGGAAGGAACCGTGGAGAGCCTCAAGCCTTACGGGGCGTTTGTGGATCTCGGCAACGGGATCAGCGGTCTGGTGCACATTTCCCAGATCTGCCAGCGGAGGATTGCTTCTCCTCACGAGGTGCTGAAAGAGGGACAGAAGGTTAAGGTGAAGATCTTAAACACCAACGACAACAAGGTGAGCCTGAGTATGCGTGCGCTGGAAGAAGAAATGGTCGACACGCAGCCGGCAGAGGAAGTGGAGCAGTATGTTTCCGGCGGCGAGGCGACGACAAGCCTTGGGGCGCTGCTGTCCAAATTTAAGTTTGACTGACCGGATTGACAGGAGGGATCGAGATGTACTATGTGCCGGATGGAACCGTGCAGTGCGGATTCTATGAATGTAAGAAGTGCGGCAACCGCTTTTTATCCTTACAGATGACTCCCAAAACGGCCTGTCCTTCGTGTGAGGCAGAGATCGATTACGAGATCGGACCGGGAGAATCGCTGGAGGATCTGCTGGAGACGGCAGAGCTGCTGCAGACCGTAGAGGGAGAGGAAGAGGTAGAAAAGATGGACACTCTGCTGTCCCTTGCGATCACGGGCGGAGATTATACATGGATCTGACGAAGATCGGGAAAGGAAATGGCAATGCGGAAAAAGGAGCTTGCGCTGGAAGTGATCGAGCGCCTGAAAAAAGAATACCCGGATTCGGGCTGTTCGCTGGAATACAATGAGGCGTGGAAACTTCTGGTCAGCGTCCGGCTGGCAGCCCAGTGCACGGATGCGAGGGTCAATGTCGTGGTGCAGAAGCTGTACGAGGTGTTCCCGGATGTCGACGCGCTTGCGCAGGCTCCGGTCGACGAGATCGAGAAGATCGTGCACCCCTGCGGCCTTGGAAAAAGCAAGGCGAGGGACATCAGCGCCTGCATGAAGATCCTCAAAGAGAAGTATCACGGGCAGGTGCCGGAGGATTTCGACGCGCTTCTTGAGCTGCCGGGCGTGGGGCGCAAGAGCGCCAATCTGGTGATGGGCGACGTCTTTCAGAAACCGGCGATCGTGACGGACACGCATTGTATCCGTCTGAGCAACCGCATCGGGCTGGTCGATCAGATCAGGGATCCGAAGAAGGTGGAGATGGCGCTGTGGAAGATCATTCCGCCCGAGGAGGGAAATGCGCTCTGCCACCGCTTTGTGGATCACGGGCGGGCGGTGTGCACGGCGCGGACGAAGCCATTCTGCGACCGGTGCTGTCTGCAGGATATCTGTAAAAAGGCGATATAGAAAAGAGGAGCTTATGGACGAGAAGAGAGTTATCAGCGGTCTGTTTGATTTTATTGATAACAGTCCGACCTGCTTTCAGGCGGCAGCGCAGGTTGGCAGGAGACTGGAGGAGAACGGATATGAGCGGTTATCCGAAAAGTGTGCCTGGAAGATCCGGAGAGGGAAGAAGTATTATGTAAACCGAAATAACTCGGCGGTCATTGCTTTTCAGATACCGGAAGGGGAGCAGTACAGAGGCTTCCATATGGTCGCGGCGCACAGCGATTCGCCTTGCTTTAAGGTGAAAGAAGAGGCAGAACTTACGGCGGAGAGCCACTATCTGAAGTGGAATACCGAAAAATACGGAGGGATGATCCTTTCTACCTGGCTGGATCGCCCGCTTTCGATCGCCGGCAGACTGGTGGTCAGAACCGGGGAGGGTCTGCAGGAACGTCTGGTACAGGTAGACAGGGACGTGGCGGTGATCCCTAATGTGGCGATCCACATGAACCGCGATATGAATAAAGGAGTGGAATACAACCCGCAGACGGACATGGCGGCGCTTGTCGGCGACATTGCGAAGGAAGGCTCCTTTACGGCGCTGCTTGCAAAAGAGGTGGGAGTGCAGGAGGCACAGATCCTCGGAAAAGACGTCTTCCTCTACAACCGGGACAAGTGTAAGCTGCTTGGACTGGAAGAGGAGTATATCTGTGGACCGCGTCTGGATGATCTGGAATGTGTCTACGGAGGTTTAGAGGCGATGGTGTCCTCTGAATCCGAGAATTATATCAATATGCTGCTCATCTTTGACAACGAGGAGGTGGGAAGCGGAACGAAGCAGGGGGCGGATTCGACCTTTCTGCGGGATGTGCTTGCGAGGGTAAAAGAAGGACTTGCGCTCAGCGAGAACAGCTACCGTCGTATGCTGGCGGACAGCTTTCTGATCTCAGCGGACAATGCGCACGCTGTTCACCCGAACCATCCGGAGAAAGCAGATCCGAAGAACCGCCCGTATCTGAACGGCGGGATCGTGGTGAAATACCACGGGGGACAGAAGTATGCCACCGACGCCTGGTCGTCCGCTGTGATGAAGGACATCTGCGAAGAGGCGGGCGTTCCGTGGCAGACCTATGAGAACCGCTCGGACATCGCCGGGGGAAGCACGCTCGGCAATATCCTGATGGCGCAGGTTTCCGTCAATACCGTTGATATCGGACTGGCGCAGCTTGCCATGCACTCTGCTTGCGAGACAGCGGGAGCCAGGGATATCGGTTATCTGGTCAGAGCGTTACAGGTCTTTTACAGACGATGATCCCACCTTACAGAGGCGGGATCGCAAAGGGGCTGCTGCCTTGGTTTTCTACCGCAGGAACATGATGCGTGCGGTAGTACGTGGGCGTGCATCCCAAATATTTTTTAAAGACTTTGTTGAAATAGCTGGTGTTGTTGAAGCCGACGCTGGTGGACAGGTCAGAGATCGCCATGTTGGAATCCGGGTTCTCCAAAAGCGTGCGGGTGGCTTCGAAGATCCGGCATTTCATCAGATATTCGAAGGGAGACATCTGCAGCGTTCTGGCAAAACATCTGCAACATTCGCTCTTGCTGATGTGTACGCTGTCGGCGATCTCTGAGAGCGAGAGCGGCTCGGCATAGTGCGTTCTCATAAACAGCATCGCCTGCTTTACGCGCTGTTCATCCAGAGAAATCTTTGGCGCAGGGGCAGGATCGGTATTCGGCAGTCTGCTGACGAGCAGAAACCAGAACTGACAGACCTGTGACATCACCGCGATTTCGTAGCCAAACGGGTGCGAGACATGGAGAGATAGCGCCTTATATATGGTATCCATCATTTCCTTGTGCCAGGAATCCTGCGGATCCAGCTTGAGGATCTTGAGCAGATGCAGGTTGTGCATCGGGAGCAGATACTGCGTCTGCAGGTTCGTACTCTTGTGTCCGAAAATAAAGTCCGGGTGGAAAACAACGGTATACAGGGAACAGTCTTTGCCGTCCACCGGGCGGATCGAGTGCATGACGTTCTGGTTGATGAGAGCGCCCTGCCCCGCTTCCAGGATCAGCGTCATATCGTCGGTGGACACCTCAGCGTTTCCATCCGTGATGAGGACGACCTCCATCTCTTCATGCCAGTGCCAGTGGATATAATTCAGATAGGACTTGTTCAGGGTGATGGTATACACGCTGAATGGGTAGTCGAGATGTCCGTGGTGCTTCTTCTCATAGAGATTGTCGTACATCGCCATCCATTCTTCACGAGATCTGCATTTTTCAGTATTATCTTCATTTTTTGTTATGACAGTAGCCATTCTTACCTCTTATTCCCAATTTTCTTTTACACAGTTACGATTATTTTAACATGAAATATAGACAGAGTCAAAGAAGAATTACCGACAGTATATTGGTCGGTGAACCTGTTGTACCACGGTTCTGAAAAAAGAGACGGATGCAGAAACGGGACGCCCTCCAGCCGCATATTCTGAAAAGAGAGAACCCTGCGCGGGCGGAAAATGTCTGCTGCATGGATGGAGGGGGAAAACGGTTTGGATTCACAGAAAAAGGAAAATCTTCTCAATCTGGCGCTGGATACGCCGCAGGCAGAACGCGAGAAAAGTCTGGAGCTGGATGTGGGGTATGACAGCCGGGAGCGAACGTGGGAGGTGATCGTAAAATTCCATGATTCGCTGCGGCCGCTTACCGCGCGCGGGATCCTGGTCGAGGAACTGATCGCAGGCTACGCGATCCTGACAGTGCCGGAGAGCGAGATGGACTACCTGACGCAGGTGGAACAGATCGAGTACGTGGAAAAGCCGAAAAGACTGTTCTTCTCGGATCTGGCGGGCAGGAGCGCGTCCTGTCTTGCGCCCGGCAGTCCGATCGCGTCCGAACTGCGAGGAAAAGGCGTTCTGATAGCGGTCATTGATTCGGGGATCAGCTATTTCAATGAGGATTTCCGCAACCCGGATGGAACGACGCGGATCCGCTATCTGTGGGATCAGACCCTGAACAGGGAATACAGCGCGGAGGACATCGACCGTGCCCTTGCGACAGGAAGCAGAGAGGGCGCGCTGGCGGTCGTACCGAGCATAGATGTCACCGGACACGGGACGGCGGTCGCCGGGATCGCCGCCGGAAATGGAGGAACTGGCGGGGCGCTTTATGCCGGTGTAGCCCCGGAAAGCGAGCTTCTGATCGTCAAGCTCGGAACGCCAAGGGCAGAGTCCTTTCCCAGAACAACGGAGCTGATGCGCGCCCTCACCTATGTGATCTACCGTGCGATGGAGCTGCGCAGACCGGTAGCGATCAATCTCAGCTTTGGGAATACTTACGGGAACCATGACGGGACCTCGCTTCTGGAACGCTTCGTGGATAATGTGTCGGAAATCGGTCAGAATGTGATCTGTGTCGGGAGCGGAAATGAAGCGGCGTCAGGCGGTCACGTAGGAGGGAAGATAATCTCCCCCGGTCGCGGGAATTTGACGTTGACTAAACCGGTCATATTAAATGACGGGAGTGTCAGTCAAAATATGACACAGGTGGAACTGGTAGTGGGAGCCTACGAAAACAGCGTAAATGTGCAGCTTTGGAAAGAATATGTCGACCGCTACCGGGTCACTTTGCGCGCTCCCTCCGGGGAGTCCTTTACGGTGGACAGTGACCGGACTGGTAAACAGACCTACCGCCTTGACGGGACAACAATCCTTCTGTATAACGGAGAACCTGCGCCTTATCTGACGGCGCAGGAGATCTATTTCGACTTTTTGCCAGAGGAAGGCGGGCGGTATATCGACAGTGGGATCTGGACGTTCGAGCTGGAGCCGGTAGAGCTGGTGACGGGCAACTACACCTTCTATCTGCCGTCCGAGTCCGTGCGGAATACGGCGACCCGCTTTGCCCAAAGCACGCCGGATGTGACGCTGACGATTCCCTCGACAGCCTCCAAGGTAATCACGGTGGGAGCATACGACCCGGTGTATGAGTCGTATGCTGATTTTTCAGGCAGGGGATATTTATACCAGGATCAGGTCAACAGCAGGACGGTGGATTCTTTTGTGAAGCCGGATCTGGTCGCGCCCGGCGTGGACGTGATCGCGCCAGACCGGGACGGAGGCTACATGGCTGTGACTGGAACGTCCTTTGCGACGCCCTACGTGACCGGCGCGGCGGCGCTCCTGATGGAGTGGGGGATCGTGCAGGGCAACGATCCGTATCTGTATGGAGAGAAGGTGAAGGCTTACCTGCGCAAGGGAGCGCAGCCAATCCAGGGAGAGCAGGCATATCCCAACCCGAGGGTGGGGTATGGCAAGCTGTGCGTTCAGGCGAGCCTGCCGGGGAGGAGGTGACGGGAGATTCCGAAAAAATCTCTTGCCTTATGTGACAGAGTATGTTATTCTTACCTACGAGTTAGTTATAACTAACTAAAAAGAAAAATAACATAGTATAACAGAAACCATCCGGCTTATACTTTAGACAGAAACCGGGATTCCCGGGCGGACTGGTTTCGGAATGGAGGATTTTCATGGATAAAATTTATGTAGTTTACTGGTCACAGTCAGGAAATACGCAGGCGATGGCAGAGGCTGTCGGCAGAGGGATCACAGCGGCAGGCAAGGAAGCGGCTGTTGTCTATGTCGGAGACGCTTCTCTGGATGAACTTAAGAAAGCAAAGGGCTTCGCACTCGGATGTCCGGCAATGGGAGCAGAAGTGCTGGAAGAGTCAGAGATGGAGCCGTTCGTCAGCGATGTGGAAGGTTTCGCAGCAGGAAAGACCATCGCGCTGTTCGGCTCCTACGGCTGGGGCGACGGTCAGTGGATGCGCGACTGGGAAGAACGCATGAGCGGCTGTGGCGCTACCGTTCTCGGCGGCGAAGGACTGATCTGCCGGGAGACGCCGGACGAGACGGCTCTGGCTGACTGCGAGGCGCTTGGACGCCAGCTGGCAGCTCTGTAAGAGCGGACGGACAGCAGAGACAGAAGGAAAAGGCAGAGTGACAGCAATGGAAAATTTCAAGGATGCCAGAATGGATAGAAAGCTGGAGGGTGAATTGATCGGAAATTGTGCGCCGACGCTGGCAGGACTGAAAAGCGCAAATCTTTTCCGGTATCTTTACCGGGATGCGGATACGGTCCTGACGGAGCTTTCGGAGGTCAACCGGTTGCTGAATGAACGGGGCGTATATGTGGAGGCGCTTCATTGGGAAGAAGACGCCGTGCTGGTGTACGCCTACCGGAAAAGTCATTTGCAGCGGGAGCTTTGTGGGGAGCAGGCGCGGGAGATCTTAGACCGGTACGGCTATCCGGCAGGCGATCTGGAAAGCAGCCTTGTCTTTTTGAAAAAGCGACTGCAGGGCTACACCTGTTTTCCGCATGAGATCGGGATCTTTCTTGGCTACCCGCCGGAGGATGTAAAAGGCTTTATCGAAAACCGGGGCAAGAACTGTCAGTACTGCGGTCTGTGGAAGGTGTACGGCAACGCGCAGGAGAGACGGAAGCTGTTCTGTAAGCTGCAAAAGTGCGCGGAGGTTTACCTGCGGGTGTTCGCGGAGGGCAGAGAGCTTTCGCAGATGACCGTCTGCGCGTGACGGAGCGCCGGCGGTCTGGAAAAAACCGTGCCGGGACTGGTCAGATGTCTGGGAATCTGCTATAATGAACCATATTTTATGGGGAAGAAAGACAGGCGGACAGGAGGATTCTCATGGTCAATGCAACCAAGCTGGCACTGGAGGCGGCGCTCAAGAAGCAGCTGCTGCATAAGCCGATCGACAAGATTACCATCAACGATCTGACAGAGGAGTGCGGCATAAGCCGGATGGCGTTTTATTATCACTTCAAGGACATTTACGATCTGGTGGAGTGGTGCTGTGTCGAGGATGGAAAGCAGGTGCTGCAGAATAAGACGACCTACGATACGTGGCAGGAAGGACTGTGCCAGGTGTTCGAGGCGGTTCTGGAAAACAAGCCTTTCATTATGAACGTGTACCGGGCGGTGGAGCGGCAGAAGCTGGAAAGCTATCTGTACAAGCTGACCTACGAGCTGATCGCGGATGTGGTCGAGGAGAAATGTATCAGAAACAAGGTCGCGGAGGAAGATAAGGAGTTTATCGCCGGATTTTACAAGTATGGCTTTGTCGGCGTTATGCTGGACTGGATCGACAGGGGAATGAAGGACGATTATCATGTGATCGTCCGCAAGATCAGCACGATGCTGTATGGAAATATTGAAAATTCGCTGCATAATTTTGAGCAGGAAAAACATAATAGTTAAGAGTCTTTTACAAACAAGGTGGATTGATAAAAAACTTATCATTCCACCTTGTTTGTAAATTGGAGACAGAATCCGGGTAGGCTATGATGGGGGCATGAACAACAAAGAGAATCTCCGAGGCTTCCGGCACAGAGCGGCCGGGAGAGAAAAGAAAGGTGGTATATTACTATGGCAAGTAAGAAAAGTATCGGATTAGGCGTGGCAGCGCTGGCAGCAGGCGCAGGAGTCGTTGCAGCGACAAGAGGAAAGCAGGCTGAGAAGAAAAAGGTAAAGAGGGCGGCGTCGGAGGCGGCAAGAAAGGAATACCGCAATACCGAGCTCGGCAGATACGATAAGAACAGCAAGGGCATTTATTATTCGAACGGAAACTATGAGGCGTTCGCCCGTCCGAAGAAACCGGAAGGGGTGGATGAGAAAAACGCTTACATCGTGGGAAGCGGTCTTGCATCGCTCGCCGCAGCCTGTTTCCTGGTAAGAGACGGACAGATGCCCGGCTCGCACATCCACATTCTGGAGGCGATGGATGTTGCGGGAGGCGCCTGCGACGGAATTTTTGATCCGACCAGAGGCTATGTGATGCGCGGCGGCCGTGAGATGGAGAATCATTTCGAGTGTCTGTGGGATCTGTTCCGCAGCATCCCGTCGCCGGAGATCCCGGGAGCTTCGGTTCTGGACGAGTATTACTGGCTGAACAAGGAAGATCCGAATTATTCCCTTTGCCGTGCGACGGTCAACCGCGGCGAGGACGCGCACACCGACGGCAAGTTTAACTTGAGCCAGAAGGGCTGCATGGAGATCATGAAGCTGTTTATGACAAGGGACGAGGATCTCTACGACAAGACGATCGAGGACGTCTTTGACGACGAGGTATTTAACTCGACATTCTGGCTGTACTGGAGAACGATGTTTGCCTTTGAAAACTGGCACAGCGCTCTCGAGATGAAGCTGTATTTCCAGAGATTTATCCATCATATCTCCGGACTGCCGGATTTCAGCGCGTTGAAATTCACCAGATATAACCAGTATGAATCCTTGATCCTTCCGATGAAAAAATATCTGGAGGACGCCGGTGTGAAATTCCAATTCAATACTGAAGTCACCAACGTGATCTTCGAGATCAAGGACGGACGCAAGGTTGCCAAGGCGCTGGAGTGCAAGGTCAAGGGCGTGGAGAAGGGAATCGTTCTGACGGAGAACGATCTGGTATTTGTCACCAATGGAAGCTGTACGGAGGGAACGATCTACGGAGATCAGAACCACGCGCCAAATGGGGACGCGGAGGTGCGCACAAGCGGCTGCTGGAATCTTTGGAAGAACATCGCCAAGCAGGATCCTTCCTTCGGGCATCCCGAGAAGTTCTGCTCGGATGTGACTAAGACGAACTGGGAGTCTGCAACGGTGACGACGCTCGATGACAAGATTCTTCCTTATATAGAGAAGATCTGCAAGAGAGATCCGAAGAGTGGAAGAACCGTCACCGGCGGTATCGTAAGCTGCCAGGATTCCAGCTGGCTGATGAGCTGGACGATCAACCGGCAGGGACAGTTTAAGGAGCAGGATAAGGATAAGGTCTGCGTATGGGTATACGGTCTGTTTACGGATGTGCCCGGCGACTTCATTAAGAAGCCGATGAAGGAATGTACCGGAATGGAGATCACGCAGGAGTGGCTGTACCATCTGGGCGTTCCGGAGGAGGAGATTCCGGAGCTTGCAGAGAAGAGCGCGGTCTGCGTACCGACCATGATGCCTTATATCACCGCCTTTTTTATGCCGCGGACCAAGGGCGACAGACCGGACGTCATCCCGGACGGCTGCGTGAACTTTGCCTTCCTGGGACAGTTCGCCGATACGCCGAGAGATACGGTGTTTACGACGGAATACTCGGTAAGAACGGCTATGGAGGCTGTCTATGGACTGCTCGGGGTGGATCGTGGCGTGCCTGAGGTATGGGGCAGCGTGTATGATATCCGCGAGCTTCTGGACAGCAGCGTGAAGCTGATGGACGGCAAGTCCCCGTTGGAGATCGAACTGCCGGGACCGCTGGATGCGCTGAAGAAACCGCTGCTGCGCGTGATCAAGGGAACCGTGATCGAAAAGGTACTGCGGGATCACAACGTCATCAAGGACGGGATGCTGTAAGATGTAGGAAAAGAAAAAGCGCCTTTGGATGGAGCGATCTGTCCAAGGGCGCTTTTTGCTCATCGAAAACGCCTTTGTCGGTTGAAAAAAAGAAAGGGTAGTGCTATGATGTAAGAGATATTTTACGCACACTTTTCGGGGAACGGAAAGAATCCGGCAGTCCCGTGAATTTGAAGGAGGCTTTGGCACAATGGAACAGTACAAGCAGGAATTTATCGGGTTTATGGTGGACAGCCAGGTTTTGAAATTTGGAGAATTTACCCTGAAAAGCGGAAGAAAATCGCCGTTCTTTATGAATGCAGGCGCTTACGTGACGGGAAGCCAGCTCCGCAAGCTGGGCGAGTATTACGCAAAGGCGATCCACGACAATTACGGGCTTGATTTTGACGTGCTGTTTGGACCTGCCTACAAGGGAATCCCGCTGACCGTGGCGACGACGATGGCGATCAGCGAGCTGTATGGAAAGGAGATCCGTTACTGCTCGAACCGCAAGGAAGTGAAGGATCACGGCGATACCGGCATCCTGCTTGGCTCAAAGCTGAAGGATGGGGATCGTGTTGTGATCATCGAGGATGTGACGACCTCCGGAAAGTCCATCGAAGAGACCTTTCCAATCCTGAAGGCACAGGCAGACGTCGAGATCAAGGGGCTGATGGTGTCGCTGAACCGCATGGAGAAGGGACTGGACACCGATAAGAGCGCGCTGGAGGAGATCCGGAACAAATATGGTTTTGAGGCGAATGCGATCGTGACGATGGAAGAGGTAGTGGAGTGCCTTTACAACAAGCCTTACAAGGGAACGGTTTACATCGACGAGGCGCAGAAACAGGCGATCGATGAATACTATAAGACATATGGAGCAAAATAACGACAGGTAAGGGAGCGGAGGAATATGGAAGAAAAGATTTATAAAGTCATGGGAGGCTCCGGAGCGCTGAACATAGCGATCGGAGTGGTATCTTTGGTTCTCGGAATCGCGGGCGGCGTGCTTCTGATCATCAGCGGAGCAAAGCTGCTGGCAGGTAAGAGCAAGATTTTATTCTAACAGATAGCATGGACAGGAAAAAGAATGGGTGTTTTCGGGCAGACGAAGATGCCCATTTCCAAATTTGGGAGACGGTCAGCGCACAGCCGGGCCGGAAATGAGGACTTATATTATATGGGAAAAAAGAACGGCTATATCTTTACCAACAAGGAGCACACGCAGAAGGGCATGATGGCGACGATCCTCGGAGTCATCTCGCTTGGCACGCTGGCATACACTGTGTTTATGAGTTACCGTCAGGACGGAAGCGTCCCGCGGCAGTACGGCGCGGCGACGATGCTTGCGATGATTTTTGCCTTTATCGGCGTGATCCTCGGCGTGGTGTCGCGGACGGAGAGGGACAAATACTATCTTTTTTCCTATCTGGGAATCATACTGAATGTGTTGGCGCTTGCGGCGGTCAGCGTTATTCTGTACGCAGGGGCATATCAATAAAAAGCTGTAAAAGAGTTATCACAGCAGGCTGCTGGAGGAGAAAACGGGATCTGTGCCAGCGCGCACCTGGCACAAACCCGCAGGAGAAAAAATGTGCGCGGAAATGAGGAAGAATAATGGAAGACTTATATATAGAAGAACAGGACCGGAAGGATCTGGAGCAGGAGCGCTATGGACTGGCTCTGGAGCGTATCCGGGAGATGGGACAGGAAGAGGAGTGCGATCCGGTTTACCGCGCGTATTTTCAAAAGCAGGCGGCGTTTGCCATGCTGATGGAGGAGACTTACCAGAGCGTCCGCAGCGGGGAGATCCGGAAGCTGGGTCTGGAAGAATTGCAGGAGCGCAACCGGAGGATCTATGAGGATATCCTGCCGGAAAGTTACGGAACAAGCTATGCGAACCCGGACTATGCGCAGGAATGTTTTGGAAAGGAGATGGGACAGCTCCTTTCTGCCCTCAGCGCAGAACTGCGCGGCATGATCCCGGCGGCCTACGAGGAGAATCTGTTTGATCTTATCATACGCATGGAGCTTTTGCTGGAGGTGTACCAGGCGTTTCTGTGCGCGGCGCAGGAAAAGCCGGGAACGCCGGATGCGGAGGAGATCCGCCAGATCTTATACTGGTATTTCAGCGATTACTATGAACCGGAGTGTACGGAGAGAACGGCGCAGCTTGTGGACCCGGCTCACGATTTTGCACGCCGGATCCTGATGGAGAGCGACCTTTCCGATCTCTGCTATCTGTACTGGTTCGGCGAGTATATCACGGAGAATGAGCTTGCGACGGCGCGTCATCTTCTGGAGATGCCGGAAGAGAAGGTGCGTCTGATGGCGGACACCTATACGGAGGGCTACCGGATCGGGTTTGAAGTGGGAAACAAGGATATTTCGATCAAGAAGACCGTAAACATCCGGTACTGTCTGGGATTTGAGCGGATGATCCGGAAGGCGGTAGAGAATTTTGAGAAGATCGGGCTGCAGTCCACGATCTACCGCGCGGGAAGCAACCTTTTCCAGGGGCGCACGGTGAGCAAGAACGGATTCTTTGGGGCGAATCCCAACAAGCAGTTCGATTATGATCATAAGGAGGATCTGGCGCTGCTTCTGGACAGACCGCTTGTGGAGCGTCGGCTTGAGAGCACCAGAAACGCCTATGAGCGCTGGAAAGAGGAGATGGGCGTGTTCGGAGGCCCGGCGGTGGTGGAGATCTTCGGAGAAAAGCCGTTTGTGCCGCAGGCGAAGGAGAGCGCGTGCAGACTGAACGAAAAGCAGCAGAAATTGTCTGTGGAGTACGCTGCGAAGGCGGGCGCTTTGCAGAACAGCTATATCAAAGGAGAAGAGCGGAGCTTTACCATCATCGCATTTCCAGTGCCGGACATTGGGGAGCAGTATGACGAGATCTTTGACGAGATCGTGAAGATCAACACTCTGGATTACAAGCTGTATCAGGGGATCCAGCAGAAGGTGATCGACGCGCTTGACCAGGGCAGTCAAGTACATGTAAAGGGGACGAACGGCAACCGCACGGATCTGACGATCTCACTGCATATGCTGACAGATCCTGCAAAGCAGACAAATTTTGAGAACTGCGTGGCGGATGTGAACATCCCGGTAGGAGAGGTATTCACCTCCCCGGTGCTGAAAGGGACGAACGGGATCCTCCATGTGACTAGAGTTTTTCTGAACGAACTGGAATACCGGGACATCTGGCTGGAGTTCAAGGACGGGATGATCGCGGACTACGGCTGCTCCAACTTTGACGACGAGGAGGAGAACCGCAAGTATATCCGGGAAAATGTGCTGTTCCACCATGAAACGCTCCCGATGGGAGAGTTCGCGGTCGGGACGAATACCACCGCCTACGTCGCCGCCCGCAGATACGGGATCGAAGATAAGATGCCGATCCTGATCGCGGAAAAGACAGGACCGCACTTTGCAGTGGGCGATACCTGTTATTCCCATGCGGAGAGCGTGGTGGTATACAATCCGGACGGAAAGGAGATCATCGCCAAGGACAACGAGGTGTCCCTTCTGCGCAACCAGGATGTGGAAAAGGCGTATTTCCAGTGCCACACGGACATCACCATTCCCTATGACGAGCTGGGAGAACTCTATGCGCAGACAGACGACGGCAGGCAGATCCGTATCATTGAGAACGGGCGGTTTGTGCTGCCCGGCTGCGAGGAACTGAACCGCGCCCTGGACGAGGCGGACGGTGATAAATAGGTTGCGCCGGAGAATAAAATTTAGTACACTGTAAGAAGTGGAAGAAAACTTAAATCAACGTCAGGAGGACACACAGATGGCACAGGTCGGTATTGTGATGGGCAGTGATTCCGATATGCCCGTCATGGCGAAAGCGGCGGATATTCTGGAAGAACTGGGGATTTCCTATGAGATGAAGATCATTTCGGCACATAGAGAGCCGGATATTTTCTTTGAGTATGCAAAAAGTGCAGAGGCGAAGGGGTTTAAGGTGATCATCGCAGGTGCAGGCAAGGCTGCGCATCTGCCGGGAATGTGCGCGGCGATCTTTCCGATGCCGGTCATCGGGATCCCGATGAAGACCTCGGATCTGGGCGGTGTGGACTCGCTGTATTCTATTGTGCAGATGCCATCCGGCATACCGGTTGCGACGGTAGCGATCAACGGGGGACAAAATGCAGGAATTCTTGCAGCAAAGATCCTGGCAACCTCCGACGAGGCGCTTTTGCAGAGATTGAAGGATTACACCGAGGGACTGAAGGAGAGCGTGCAGAAGAAGGACGCGAGACTGCAGGAAGTCGGATATCAAAACTATTAAATATACTTTGGAGGACAGATCATGGATTACAGGACAGCGGGCGTTGATATCGAAGCCGGTTACAAATCAGTGGAGTTGATGAAAAAGCACGTGAAGGAGACGATGAGACCGGAAGTGCTTGGAGGTCTGGGAGGCTTTTCGGGAGCCTTTTCAATGGAAAAGATCAAAGAGATGGAGAAACCGGTGCTCCTGTCCGGAACGGACGGCGTGGGAACGAAGATCAAGCTGGCGTTTCTGATGGATAAACATGACACCGTGGGGATCGACTGCGTGGCAATGTGCGTCAACGACGTGGTCTGCGCGGGCGGCGAACCGCTGTTTTTCCTGGACTACATAGCCTGTGGCAAGAACTATCCGGAGAAGATCGCAACGATCGTCAAGGGTGTGGCAGAAGGCTGCAGGCAGGCAGGCGCGGCGCTGATCGGCGGCGAGACGGCAGAGCATCCGGGACTGATGCCGGAGGACGAGTACGATCTGGCAGGCTTTGCCGTGGGCGTAGTGGACGAGAAGGATCTGATCACCGGGGAGAATATCAAGGCGGGAGACGTCCTGATCGGAATCGCTTCGACCGGTGTGCACAGCAACGGCTTTTCGCTGGTGCGCAAGGTGTTTGAGATGACGAAGGAAAGCCTGGACACCTATTATGAGGAGCTGGGCACGACGCTGGGAGAGGCGCTGATCGTGCCGACCAGGATCTATGTGAACGCTTTAAAGAGCGTGAAGGACGCAGGCGTGACGATCAAGGGTTGCAGCCATATCACAGGCGGCGGTTTCTATGAGAACATTCCCAGAATGCTGCCGGATGGCGTCAGCGCACAGATCGAGAAGGACAGTTATCCGGTGCTCCCGATCTTTAAGCTCCTGCAGAGCAAGGGCAATCTGGAAGAGAAAATGATGTACAACACCTACAATATGGGACTCGGTATGATCCTTGCGGTTGCGCCGGAGGATGCGGAGAAAACGCTCGAGGCACTCAAAGGTGCAGGAGAGCAGGCGTATGCGGTAGGCAGCGTGATCGAAGGAGCCAAAGAGGTAATCATCAAATAGACAGGAAGAAGAGCGATGTTCAGAGTAGTGGTATGCGTATCCGGAGGGGGAACCAATCTGCAGGCGATCCTCGACGGAATCGATAAAGGACTGATCCTAAACACGGAGATCGTGCGCGTGATCAGCAACAACAGAGGGGCGTATGCGCTGGAGCGCGCCGCCGCGGCAGGGATCGATGCCGTGTGCGTATCCCCGAAAGATTACAAAGACAGAGAACAGTTTAACGAGGCGCTTCTGCAGGCGGTGGAGGAGACCAGACCGGATCTGATCGTTCTGGCAGGTTTCCTTGTGGTAATTCCGCCGGAGCTGATCCGCCGTTACGAGAACCGGATCATCAATATCCATCCGTCCCTGATCCCTTCGTTCTGCGGAACCGGGTACTATGGGCTGAAGGTGCATGAGGCGGCGCTCAGACGGGGCGTGAAGGTCACGGGCGCCACCGTCCATTTTGTCGACGAGGGAACCGATACCGGACCGATCCTGATGCAGAAGGCAGTGGAGGTGCGGGAGAACGATACCCCGGAAACCCTGCAAAGACGCGTGATGGAAGAGGCAGAGTGGGTGATCCTTCCCTGGGCGGTCAATCTGCTTGCCAATGGGAGCGTGACCGTGCAGGACGGCAGAGTAAGGATCGAGACGGAAGAATAGAGCAGGCCGGAGAGGCGGAAATGAGGAACGACATGAAAGTATTGATCGTAGGAAGCGGCGGAAGAGAGCATGCGATAGCCACCAGCGTGGCAAAGAGTCCGAGGGTTCAGAAAATCTACTGTGCGCCCGGAAACGCGGGGATCGGGCAGATTGCCGAGTGCGTGCCGATAGGGGCTATGGAGTTCGATAAGCTGGTCGCTTTTGCGAAGGAAAAGCAGATCGACCTGACGATCGTAGGAATGGATGATCCGCTGGTAGGCGGTCTGGTAGACGAGATGGAGGCGGCAGGGCTCCGCGTATTCGGACCGAGAAAGAATGCGGCGATCCTGGAAGGAAGCAAGGCTTTTTCCAAGGATCTGATGAAGAAATATCAGATACCAACGGCGGCGTATGAGAATTTTGACGACCCGGAGAAGGCGCTCGCCTATCTGGAGAACGCGCAGTTCCCGATCGTGCTCAAGGCAGACGGGCTGGCGCTCGGGAAGGGCGTGCTGATCTGCGAGACGCTGGAAGAGGCAAAAGAGGGCGTGCGCACGATCATGGAAGACAAGAAATTCGGAACGGCGGGAAACCGGATGGTGATCGAGGAGTTTATGACCGGCCGCGAGGTTTCTGTGCTGTCGTTCGTAGACGGAAAGACGATCAGGATCATGTCCTCGGCGCAGGATCACAAGCGTGCGCTGGACGGCGATCAGGGATTGAATACCGGCGGAATGGGAAACTTTTCTCCCAGCCCGTTTTATACCAAAGAGGTGGATGATTTCTGCCAGAAATATATCTATCAGGCGACCGTGGATGCGATGGCTGCCGAGGGACGACCGTTCAAGGGCGTGATCTTCTTCGGGCTGATGCTCACGGACAAGGGACCGAGGGTGCTGGAGTACAATGCGCGCTTCGGAGATCCGGAGGCACAGGTGGTACTGCCGAGAATGAAAAACGACATCATCGATGTGATGGAGGCGTGTATCGACGGAACGCTGGATCAGATCGACCTGCAGTTTGAGGACAACGCGGCGGTCTGCGTGGTTCTGGCGTCGAAGGGATATCCGGTAGCTTATGAAAAGGGCTTTGTGATCAATGGTCTGGAAAACTTTGAAGGCAAGGAAGGCTATTACTGTTTCCATGCCGGGACAAAGCAGAACGGGCAGGATATCGTCACGAACGGCGGGCGGGTGCTCGGCGTGACGGCGACGGGAGCGACGCTGAAGGAGGCGAGGGCAAACGCCTACGAAGCGACAAAATGGGTGGACTTTGAAAACAAATATATGAGGACGGATATCGGGAAGGCGATCGACGAGGCATAGGAAATTTCGACTTGTGAGTTTGCGGAAGGGAGCAGAGAAGTATGGCATCGAAAGCTGAAAAAGTAGAAAATTTCCGCAAGGAATACATGGAGATACGCAATTACAACAGACCAACGATCTGCCCGCAGTGCGGCGGGATCATGGTGTTTAAGGGCGTAGGAGAATACGAATGTGAAGACTGCCGTTATGTGGCGTATGACGACTACGGCAAGGTGAGAAACTACCTGGAAAAGCACGAGGGGGCGACGGCGGCGCAGGTTTCCGGCGCGACCGGGGTATCGCAGCACGCGATCCGCGATATGCTCAAGGAATCGAGGCTGGAGATCGCAGCCAATTCCAAGGCGTTCCTCAAGTGTGAGCGGTGTGGCGCAAGTATCCGCAGCGGCAGATTCTGCCATCGCTGTGAGATGAACTACCACAGAGATCTTGAAAACGAGATCCGTATGCAGCGGAGTGCCAATGTTTCGGGCTACAGTCTGGAACGCCCGGCTGCGGAAGACGGAGAGAAGCGCTTTTACAGAAGCCGGTAGACGGCGTAGAAGTCTGGTTATGGAGGTTATAATGAAATACAAGAGATGGGATTTGAGAAAGGCTGGCAAAGGAGCGATCGCAGCAATTCTTTTTGCGGGATGCTTCTGGATCAGCGGGATCGTCGGTCTGGCTGATTCTACCGGAAAGGTGGCAGTGGAGTCTGCCAAGGTGAGAAAAGAGGCAAGCACGGCGAGCGAGGTGGTCGGAAGCGCGGCAAAGGACGCGGCGATCACGATCCTGGAAGAGGTGACAGATTCCGCCGGAACGGCGTGGTATAAAGTGAAGGTGGATGGAGATACAACCGGATATGTGCGCGCTGATCTGGTCAATAAGGATGGAGACGGCGGCGATGCTTCACAGAGCACGGTTGCGGCGACGGCAGATACCAGTGCGGCAGGCGGCGCGACGACAGCCGCAGAGACGGCGATGGATGCGCAGTATGCAAGTGTTTCCGTGCAGGCGGCTAAGGTGCGGACAGCACCGTCCACGAACGACAGTGTCGTGGAGTCGGTTGCCCAGAATACCCAGATGGTCGTCAGCGGACAGTCGGCAGGAAGCAACGGAAAGACCTGGTATTATGTGACATTTACAGGAAGCAACGGAGCCGAGAAGACCGGTTTCGTGCGTTCCGATCTGGTCACGCTTGGAGAGATGGTTCCCGTGGAGGAGCCTGTGGAGGAAGAAGCACCGCAGGAGGAGACGCCGCAGGAGCCGCAGGAACCGGAAAACAACGATTATGAAGTGGTCTACACGACAGACGAGGAAGGCAATTATTTCTGGTATCTGTACGATAATGTCGAAGGCACCCGCCAGAAGCTGGAAGAGGTGCTGGCGGCAGCGCATGCCCAGAGCCAGAATGAGAAGACCAATGCGCAGACCGTTGTAAAGCAGCGGGTTGTGATCATTGTCCTTGCTGTGGTCATCACACTTCTGATGGTGGCAGTCGCCGTTCTCATCATCAAGCTGCGCAATTCCTATTACTATGAGGAATACGAAGACGAAGAGGATGCGGAGGACGCAGAGGATGAGCCGGAGATTTATGAGCCCGAGCCGAAAAGGACGGCGAGAGCGCGCAGAGCGATTGAAGAGTCCGATGAGTCCGATGAGGACGAAGAAGAGCCTGTGCCGGATGTGAGAACGAGAAAGCCGGAGCGCAGACCGGAGAGAAGATCTGCACGGACAGAGGAACCGGCAGAGGAGAGAAGACCGGAGCGCGAAGGACGCAGACCGCGCAGGACAGAGATGCCGGAGGTGTCCTATCAGGAGGAGGAACCGGCAGCAAAGCCGACGCCGGCACCGGCACCGAGAAAGAAAGCGAAGAACTTCCTTCTGGACGACGATGACTTTGAGTTTGAGTTTTTGAATATGGATGACAAGGACTTATAAAAAGACAGAACATGATTATCGAGATAGACTTTAACAGCGACGAGGCATTGTATATGCAGCTTCGCAACCAGATCATTCTGGGGATCGCAACTTCACAGTTCCGGGAGGGAGACAGCCTGCCTTCCGTGAGACAGCTTGCAGACAATATCGGCATCAATATGCACACGGTCAACAAGGCGTACACCGTTCTGCGACAGGAGGGGTATGTCAAGATGGACCGCCGGAGAGGCGCGATGATCTGCGTCGATGCGGACCAGCTGCAGGCGCTTGAAGAGATCCGCAGGGATCTTCTGGTCACCCTTGCAAAAGCAAGCTGTAAGAATATTTCCAGAGAAGAAGTGCATGCTCTTATAGATGAAATTTATGATGAGTACGACAGGATCGAGTGAGAATCTATGAGAACAATGGAAAGGAATGAGAGACAGAATGCAGCCACAATTTACAGATAAGGCAAAGACAGCCCTGGTACTGGCAGAGAAGGCAGCGAGAAGTCTGCACCAGAGCTATGTAGGAAGTGAGCATCTGCTCCTGGGACTGCTTCGGGAGGATACCGGAGTAGCGGCTGCGGTACTGAAGAAACATGGAATAGAAGCAGATAAAGTAAAAGATATGATAAAAGACCTGATCGTGCCGGAGAGTTCGGTGCTGATCGCAGAGAGAGACGGCTTTTCTCCGAGAGCCCAGAACATACTGGACGAGGCACACCGGCAGGCAGAGCGCTTTAAGAGTGAAAAGACCGGAACGGAGCATATGCTGCTTGCCATCCTCAGGGAAGGGGAAAATGTTGCCGTCCGCCTGCTGGAGGCTATGGGCGCATCGGTTCAGAAGCTGTATGTGGATGTGCTGGTAGCCATGGGCGAGGATGCTTCTCTTTATAAAGAGGATCTCGGACGCAAGCAGGGCCGCAAGCAGGGCGGAACCTCCACGCTGGAGCAGTACAGCCGCGACTTGACCGCGCTTGCCAGGGATGGAAAGCTGGATCCGGTGATCGGAAGAGAGGCAGAGATCACAAGAGTGATCCAGATCCTCAGCAGAAGAACGAAAAACAATCCCTGTCTGGTGGGAGAACCCGGCGTCGGAAAGACGGCGGTCGTGGAAGGACTTGCGTTGCGCATTGTCGCAGGCGAGGTTCCGTTCACGGTGCAGAATAAGCGTGTGCTGACGCTGGATCTGTCCGGCATGGTAGCGGGAAGCAAGTACCGTGGAGAATTTGAGGAACGCATTAAACGGGTGGTAAAGGAAGTCATCGACGATGGGCAGATTATTCTCTTTCTGGATGAGCTGCACACGATCATCGGCGCAGGCGGCGCGGAGGGTGCTATCGACGCCTCCAACATCCTGAAGCCGTCACTGGCAAGAGGAGAGATCCAGCTGATCGGGGCGACCACCATCGCGGAATACCGGAAGTATGTGGAAAAAGACGCAGCGCTGGAGAGACGTTTCCAGCCGGTAACAGTGGAAGAACCGACGCCTGAGGAGGCAGAGGACATCCTGCGCGGCATCGTATCCCGATACGAGGAACATCACCGCGTGACGATCACGGAGGACGCCATCAAGGCAGCCGTGGCGTTGTCTACGCGCTATATCAACGACAGAAACCTGCCGGATAAGGCGATCGATCTGATCGATGAGGCAGCGGCGGCAGTCCGGCTCAAGACGCCAAAACAGCCCGATAAACTGCAGGAGCTGGCAGATGAGATCGAGGCGCTCGATGTGCAGATCGAGAAATCGATACGAATGGAAGCCTTCACGCAGGCGGCAGAGCTGAGACGGACGCAGGATGAGTATGTAAAGAAATTCGAGCGGCTTCAGAAGCGCGTGCAGAAGCAGGAAGAAAAGCAGGCGTACGTGGTGGACGAAAACGAAGTGGCAGAGGTCGTGGCACTTTGGACGAAGATCCCAGTGAAGAAGCTGGCAGAAAAAGAGAGCGAAAGACTGCTCAAGCTGGAGTCGATCCTGCATAAGCGTGTGATCGGACAGGACGAGGCAGTCACTGCGATCGCAAGGGCTATGCGACGGGGAAGAGTTGGACTGCAGGATCCAAACAGACCGATCGGATCGTTCCTGTTCCTGGGACCGACCGGTGTCGGCAAGACGGAGCTGAGCAAGGCGCTGGCGGAAGCGATGTTTGGATCGGAAAATGCTCTGATCCGGGTAGATATGTCAGAGTATATGGAAGGACATTCCGTCTCCAAGATGATCGGATCCCCTCCGGGCTATGTCGGATTTGACGAGGGAGGTCAGCTCTCGGAGAAGGTCAGAAGGAACCCCTATTCGGTGGTGCTTTTTGACGAGATCGAGAAAGCGCATCCGGACGTGTTCAATGTCCTGCTGCAGGTGCTGGACGACGGACATATCACCGATTCCAAGGGGCGTAAGGTCAGCTTCAAGAACACGATCCTGATCATGACCTCCAATGCGGGGGCACAGCGCATCGTGGAGCCTAAGAACCTTGGCTTTGGTTCGGGAGAGACAGAGAAACAGAGCTATGAAAAGATGAAGGCAAACGTGATGGAGGAGGTAAAGAGGCTGTTTAAGCCGGAATTTATCAACCGTATCGATGAGATCATGGTATTCCATCCGCTGAACAAAGAAGATATGAAGCAGATCATCACCCTGCTCAGCGCCAATCTGGCAAAGCGCTGTCTCAAGCAGATGGATATCCATCTGACGGTCAGCCAGACAGTCAAGGAGCATCTGGTCGAGAAGCACATGGACGCCAAGATGGGCGCAAGACCGCTTCGGAGAGCGATCCAGTCGGAGATCGAGGATTCCCTGGCGGAGGAGATCCTTTCTGGAAGAGTGAAACGCGGGGACAAAGTCACCGTGGGGTGGAAGAATCAGAAGATTGTTTTTCATGTAAAGAAGGAAGATCCGCAGAACGGATAAACAATAAAAAACCTAGGAGGAAAGTAAAATGGCTGTAGTAAAAGAGTTGCTGCGCACAGAGACAGACGGATCACTCAGTTTCGGTGATTACACGCTGGACAAAAAGACCAAACTGGAGGATTACGAGCATGAGGGGAACCTCTATAAGGTGAAAACCTTCGAAGAGCTCACCAAGCTGGAAAAGAACGGGATGTTTGCCTATGAATCCGAGCCGGGAACCAGTGTGAAAGAGTTTAAGGAGACGGAGAACGGTGTGAGTTTTATCGTGGAGGGCGCGGAGGATGCGCAGATCACGGTAGGTCTGGAGGACGACACCGAGTACCGCGTGTATGTGGACGACGTCAATGTGGGTAAGATGAAGACCAACCTGGGTGGCAAGCTCAGCTTCAGCATTGAACTGAAAGGAGCCGGAGAAGTGCCGGTGAAGATCGTAAAATAGACGGAACGGTTAAATAATCAGGTCTCAAAAATGCTTCCCGGCGTGCCGGGGAGCATTTTTGAGACTGACGGAAAATGCATGGCACAGCTAAGGCTGTTGCAGAATGGAGACAAATGGCAAAGGGTAAATCAACGGTGTTCTTCTGTCAGAACTGCGGCTATGAATCGACCAAATGGATGGGACAGTGTCCGGGCTGCAGACAGTGGAACAGCTTTGTGGAAGAGAAGGTGCCTGCGAAGACGGCGGGGACACACAGAAAAGAAGGGGACAGACGGCGGGAAGAACCGGTATGCCTTTCGGAGGTGAGCATACAGGGAGAGCTGCGGATGCCTACGCACATGGGAGAGCTGGACCGCGTGCTGGGCGGCGGGATCGTTCCGGGATCGCTGACGCTGGTCGGGGGAGATCCCGGAATCGGCAAGTCCACGCTCTTATTGCAGGTCTGCCGTTATATGACGGCGGACGGCAGGAAGGTTCTCTACATTTCGGGGGAGGAATCCCTGCATCAGATCAAGCTGCGCGCAAACCGGCTGGGAGAGTTTTCGGATAATCTGCTCCTTCTGTGCGAGACGAGCCTGGAAGTGATAGAGGAGACGATCCGCGCGGCAAAGCCGGATGTGACGATCATCGATTCCATTCAGACCATGTATCATGAGGAGATCTCGGCAGCGCCCGGCAGCGTGTCGCAGGTGCGCGAGGCGACCAATCTGTTCTTGCAGCTCGCAAAGGGGCTGGGAAGCTCCATCTTTATCGTAGGTCATGTGACAAAGGAAGGGACGGTGGCAGGTCCGAGAGTGCTGGAGCATATGGTGGATACGGTGCTGTATTTTGAGGGCGACCGCCATGCTTCCTACCGGATCCTGCGCGGCGTCAAGAACCGGTTTGGTTCGACCAATGAGATCGGCGTGTTCGAGATGAAACAGGAGGGGCTGGTGGAGGTGCCGAACGCCTCAGAGTATATGCTGAGCGGCAGACCAGAGGGGGCGAGCGGCTCGGTGGTATCCTGCTCGATGGAGGGCACGCGGCCGATCCTTCTGGAGATCCAGGCGCTGGTATGCCGCAGCGGCTTCGGAATCCCGCGCAGACAGGCGATCGGAACTGATTTTAACCGGGTCAATCTGCTGATGGCCGTGCTGGAAAAGCGGCTGGGACTGCAGATGTCCGACTGTGACGCCTACGTGAACCTGACCGGAGGAATACGGATCATGGAGCCGGCGATCGATCTGGCGATCGCGATGGCGGTCGTCTCCAGCTTTAAAAACCGGGTGATCGATGACCGGACGATCGCCTTTGGCGAGATCGGTCTGAGCGGGGAAGTGCGGGGCGTATCCATGATCGAGCAGAGGGTCGGCGAGGCGGCGAAGCTGGGCTTTACCACCTGCATCATACCGGAGGTCAACCGCAGGCAGCTCCACGCCGTCGAGGGCATGAAGGTCATCGGTGTGCGCACCGTGCAGGATGCGATCGGATTGATCTGATCCGGGCATATATTGTGACCGTTATATTACAAAATCGTAACATTTTTTAAAAAAGTGTTAATAATTTCCCGATAAGTATGTTCAAACGAGGGATTTTATGGTAAGATAGCGTGGTATGATATTGCAGGGGTGCAAAGAAAACAGAAGGTTAGGTTTACTTATGGATAAAGAGATACAGATTTCTGAGGGGACAAAGAAGACCGGAAAGATCAAAAACATTCCGCTTCTGATTCTGGAGGTATGCGTACTGCTGATCGCGATCGGTATCATGTACGTGGTGACGACAACCACGAAGGAAGTAGATCGTGTGGCACTGGATCAGAAACAGATCACCATCAACGACGAAGTGGCGGAGACGATGGCGACGACCAGTGAGAAGCAGCAGTTGGGATACCGGAATGTGGCTCTGTTCGGAGTGGACGCCAGAGACGGCGAACTGGGAAAGGGAACCAGAAGCGACACGATCATCATTGCAAGCATCAATCAGGACACGCAGGAGATCAAGCTGGTTTCGGTTTTCCGGGATACCTACCTGAATCTGGGCAATGACAGCTACAACAAATGCAACGCAGCCTATGCCAAGGGCGGTCCCGAGCAGGCGATCAATATGCTCAATTCCAATCTGGATCTGGACATCACCGATTACGTGACAGTCGGCTTTGCCGGACTGATCGACGCGGTGGATGCGCTCGGCGGGATCGAGATGGATGTGACGGATGCGGAGATCTCCCATCTGAACAATTACCAGCTCTGTATGGCGCAGGAGCTTGGCGTAGATTATATACCGGTCAAGGAGAGCGGAAAGCAGCTGCTCAACGGGATGCAGGCGACAGCTTACTGCCGGATCCGCTATACCAAGGGAGATGATTTCCGGCGTGCAGAGCGGCAGAGAGATGTGCTTACCGCGATGATGAACAAGGCTAAACTGGCCTCTGTGAGCGATCTGACGAACATGGTGAACGCCGTATTGCCGCAGGTGCAGACCTCGCTGAACGTCAACGAGATCATCAGCGTGCTTGGCAGTGTGGCAAGCTATGATGTGGTAACCAGCGATGGATTTCCTTTTGAGGGAAACCGGGAAGGCATCACGATGGGAAGCAAGGGAGCCTGTGTCATTCCCAGCACATTGGATGAAAATGCAGTCATTCTGCATGAGATGCTCTACCCGGAGGCAGATTACACCCCCTCCAAGCAGGTAAAAGCAACCAGCGAAGAGATTGAGAGACAGGCGGCAGACTACCGATAAAAAGTACGATACAGAACTTACTGCATAGCAGTCCGGAGAGAGCGGGCTGCTATGTTTATATATTGCCAAAAAGGTGGGGCAGAAGTTATAATACGAAATGGAAATACAACAGACAGGAAAGGTATGGTCACTTGTATGAGAAAACTGTTGATCTATTTAAAAGACTATAAAAAGGAGACGATCCTGGCACCACTGTTCAAGATGCTGGAGGCGACCTTTGAACTGTTCGTGCCGCTGGTGGTGGCGGCGATCATAGACGTCGGTATCGGGAACAAGGATACGGCGTACGTGCTGCGGATGGGAGGCATTTTGATCGCTCTTGGGCTGATCGGGCTGGCATGTTCCATCACTGCGCAGTATTTTGCTGCCAAGGCGGCTGTGGGATTTTCCACGAAGCTCAAGCATGCGCTGTTTGATCACATCCAGAGTCTTTCCTTTACAGAGATCGATACGCTGGGGACTTCCACGATGATCACCAGGATGACCTCGGACGCCAATCAGGTACAAAACGGCGTCAATATGGTGCTACGTCTGTTCCTGCGATCTCCGTTTATCGTGTTTGGAGCGATGGTGATGGCGTTTACCATCGACGTCAAAGCGGCGCTGATCTTTGTTGTCACGATCCCGCTTCTTTCGATCGTGGTATTTGGCATCATGGTGTGGACGATGCCGATGTACAGAAAGGTACAGTCCAATCTGGATCAGGTGCTTGGCAGTACAAGAGAAAACCTGACCGGAGCGCGTGTGATCCGGGCGTTTAATAAGGAGCAGGAGGAGATCGGGGGTTTTGAGCAGAAGAACGAAGCGCTCTCTGCCATGCAGCTCTTTGTAGGGAAAATATCGGCGTTGACTAATCCAGTCACTTATATCATCATCAATGCGGCGACGATCATTCTGCTCTACACCGGGGCGGTGAGAGTTGATGAAGGCAGCATTACGCAGGGAGAAGTGGTGGCGCTGGTCAACTATATGTCGCAGATTCTGATCGAGCTGGTAAAGCTGGCAAATCTGATCATCACGATCACAAAGGCACTGGCGTGTGCAAACCGGATTGAAAATGTATTCGAGATGCGCTCCAGCATGGAGTGGGGCTGCAGAAAGCTGGACAGCACAGAAAAACAGAACAGAACAGATGACACGAAGGATGACAGTTCAGTCATAGGAGATAACAGGCAAATGACAGACTTGTCGGTAGAATTTGACCAGGCGAGTCTAACCTATGCGGGGGCAGGAGCGGAGTCTTTGAGCGGTATTTCCTTCCGGGCAGCTCGGGGACAGACGATCGGAATCATCGGCGGCACCGGCTCCGGAAAGTCCTCGCTTGTCAACATGATCCCGCGTTTCTATGATGCGACGAAGGGGACAGTCAGGGTAGATGGAAAAGACGTCCGCGAATATCGTATGGAAGAACTGCGGCAGAAGGTTGGCGTAGTATTGCAGAAGGCAGTCCTTTTTCAGGGAACGATCCGCGAAAATCTTCTGTGGGGCAAGGCAGATGCGACGGACGAGGAGCTTTGGAAGGCGGTGGAAGCAGCGCAGGCGCGCGAGTTTGTGGAACAGAAGGAAGGCAAGCTGGACGCGCCGGTTGCGCAGGAAGGAAGAAATCTTTCCGGCGGGCAAAGACAGCGTCTTACGATAGCAAGAGCGCTTGTGGGCGATCCGGAGATCCTGATCCTGGACGACAGCGCTTCGGCACTTGACTACGCCACGGACGCGGCGCTTCGCAAAGCGATCCGCGAGCTGGGCGGCGGGATGACAGTGTTTATCGTGTCACAGAGAGCCTCGTCTATCCGGTACGCCGACCAGATCATTGTGCTGGACGACGGAGAGATGGTTGGCATTGGAACGCATGAGGAGCTTCTTGCAAACTGCGAGGTATATCAGGAAATCTATTATTCACAGTTTCCCAGAGAGAAGGAGTAGAGACAGATGGCAGGGAAAAGGATTCAGGAAAATCAGAAAATGACGCTGCGAAAGGTGCTGCGATATATCCGGAAGTATTGGCTGTATCTGGCAGCGTCGATCATTATGGCGGCGATAACCGTCACGCTTACGCTGTATCTGCCGATATTGACCGGAAGGGTCATTGATCGGATCGTGGGAAAAGGACAGGTTGATTTCGACGGTGTGTTTGCTGTCCTGCAGCGGATGGTGATCGTGATCGCGATCACGGCGGCAGCGCAGTGGATCATGAATGTGTGCAACAACAAGATGACCTACCGGATCGTGCAGGACATCCGGAATGAGGCTTTTCATAAGATAGAGATCCTTCCACTCAAGTACATTGACGGACATTCCTATGGGGAAGTGGTGAGCCGCGTGATAGCGGACGCCGATCAGTTTGCAGACGGACTGCTGATGGGATTCACCCAGTTCTTCACCGGCGTGATCACGATCGTCGGAACACTGGGCTTCATGCTCAGCGTCAACGTCGGGATCACCGGGGTGGTGGTTCTGGTTACTCCATTGTCCTTCTTTGTAGCGGCTTTTATCGCGAAGAAAACGTTTACCATGTTTAAATTGCAGTCAGAGACAAGAGGAGAGCAGACCGCGCTGATCGAAGAGATGATCGGAAATCAGAAGGTCGTGCAGGCATTTTCCCATGAGGATGAGGCGATGGAGGAATTCGACGAGATCAACGGACGGCTTCAGGACTGCTCGCTCAAGGCGATCTTTTTCTCATCCATCACAAATCCGGCAACCCGTTTTGTCAACAATCTGGTGTATGCCGGTGTGGCAGTGACCGGAGCTGTTTTTGCCGTCAGGGGAGGAATCAGCGTCGGGCAGTTGTCCTGCTTTTTAACCTATGCAAACCAGTATACCAAGCCGTTTAATGAAATTTCCGGTGTGGTCACAGAGCTTCAGAACGCGCTCGCCTGCGCCGAGAGGATCTTTGATCTCATTGAAGAGACGCCGCAGATCCCGGACAAGACCGACGCAGTGGAGCTGCGGGATGTGGAAGGAAATGTGACGCTGGAGCATGTGGATTTCTCCTACGTGCCGGATCGAAAGCTCATCACCGACTTTAACCTCGCAGTCAGGGCGGGACAGCGAGTGGCGATCGTGGGTCCTACCGGATGCGGCAAGACGACCGTTATCAATCTGCTGATGCGGTTCTATGACGTCAATGCCGGAAAAATCTGCGTAGAAGGACTGGATATACGGGATGTGACGCGCAGAAGCCTGCGGGCGAATTATGGAATGGTCCTTCAGGAAACCTGGCTGAAGGCGGGAACGATCCGGGATAACATCGTGATGGGAAAACCGGATGCGACCGAAGAAGAGATCATAGAAGCGGCAAAAGCCTCCCATGCGCACAGCTTTATCAAGCGTCTGCCAAAGGGATATGACACGGTGATCGGTGAAGACGGCGGAAGTCTGTCGCAGGGGCAGAAGCAGCTTTTGTGCATCACCAGAGTCATGCTGTGCCTTCCGCCCATGCTGATCCTTGATGAAGCGACATCGTCGATCGATACCAGAACGGAACTCAAGATCCAGCAGGCTTTTGCGACAATGATGAAGGGCAGGACCAGCTTTATCGTGGCACACCGGCTCTCCACCATCCGGGAAGCGGATATTATTCTTGTTATGAAGGATGGAAATATTATCGAACAGGGAAATCATGAGACACTTCTGGCGCAAAACGGCTTCTATGCGAAGCTCTATGCAAGCCAGTTTGCAGGATAAACGGCTCAGCGGATATCCTGATAGTAGGCGGCATCTTCATTGTAATCCATAGACTTCGAGTCAATGGCGGTGATGATGCCGTCTTTCCATGTAAAGGCAAGATAATAATAGATGACGGTGTGCTGCGACAGGTAATCCGTCGAACTGAACAGCGACATTACATCTGACTTTGCAATCTCATTTTCTTTGCAGAGCTTATCGAGATCGGTCGGAACCCCATCTATGATAAAGGTGGGGAGGATCGTCGTGATCGGCTCGTCGAATGGAATCTGCTCCGGATCGAGCATTTCATAGGTACTCCCATCGGTCGAGGTAAAAATATCATATTCCCCGTAGGCGGCAAGAAATGCGTCCTTGCCGTCGCCGACGGAGACGCCCTTGGTGGTCTGCGTTGTGGTTTCGTCCCACTCATAGTCCTGGGAGGTCAGCATGACCTTTTCGCTGCCGCAGGATGTCAGAAAGGACAGCGAGAGCACCAAAGCTCCAAATAGTGTGATTGTTTTTTTCATACAGACCTCCGTTTCCAGGCACCCCCATGGGCTGCCTGCTTTTTTGCTTTGGATATTCAAAAACCCGTGAGCAGTCTACTCACGGGTTATGTAGCAGGGGCAGTAGGAATCGAACCCACATCGACGGTTTTGGAGACCGCTGTTCTACCTTTGAACTATGCCCCTATTTCTTGCGGTGAAACTCTTTCGCACCGACGAAAAATATTATAACATAGCAAGTTGAGTTACGCAAGGGGAAAAGTGAAAAATGTCGGAAAGATAAAAATCATTGCAAGGGCAGTGCTGAAAAGTGTTTTTGACGCTGCCCTCGCTTGCATTTTGGTATTTTAAATTAGGTGTTTTGGGATTCCAGCTGTGCTTTGAGAGAGGCGATGAGAGCAGCCTGTTCTGCTAAGGCAGAGTCCTTTTCGGCTAAAGCAGAGTCCCTTTCGGCTAAGGCAGAATCCTTCTCAGCGATAATCGCAGCCTGCTCCTTCAACTCCCGCGTCTGTTTGGGTTGTTGCTTTGTGAGTGTTTTCGTTGGGGTAGTAGATCCTTTTTCAGATTGGTTTATAGATGTGAGTCTCCCTTCGTAGATGGTGACATCATGCAGGAAAATAAATTGCCGGTGGAACGGTAAAATATAGTGAATGCAAAAGATGCGAGAAATCATTAGCGAATTTCTCAGACTTTCTGACTGGATTATCAAACAAGCAATTTTTGAAACAGGTATAGGGCAAAATGGCATGCAGTTCCAGCTCTCACCGCAACCGTACGCACACCGGCGCACATATCCCGAAAAGGAAGCGATAAATACAAAATGCCAATTATAAATTGCAGTCCCGTATGTTTTCCAACCACCAGAATCCTGACATGATATCACAGTTTCATAGTTTAGTGAAAAATCTGGGCGAATGCCCGGAACGCAGATACACGAACAGTATCTGAATTACGAATTTAGTATAGCAGATGAAAAGAAGGATTTCAACTAAAAGAAGAGGATTTGTTTTTATCAAAAACGAAAAGGTAAATTCCTGTGCTTCTATAATAAATTATCTTTTTACAATAGATTATCGAGAGATAATAGATTATCGAGAGATAATCAGAAAATCCCAGTCTTCCAGGGAAAGTAAATCCCCATCCTTCACGGTAGCTGTCTCGCCAACTACAGTCAGGTTTCCGTGCTTTTTATTCTTTCCATGGAGCAGAACCGTACCTGCTGATCCGTGGTAAGTAAACATACATAAGGAATCAGAATAATTGAAGTAATAAAGCACTTCTTTGCCATAATCGTTACGACCTTTCTTGCAAATCAGCGGATAGCTGATATCCGGCAGTTCCAGTCCGGCTTCCTGGCAGACGAAACGAAGGATATTCTTTAAGGCTTCACTCTCAAAATAGCAGCCAAGATAAGTGGCAGTGCCTTTTCCATACTGATTATGGGTAATGGCAGCATAACGCCCCCATTGGGAATGGTCATAAGTTGCCAATACCTGGGCTGTGGTAGGATGAAGCAATTCCATCCAGTATTGAACCGCAGGAGAAGAAGCAAACAAATCTCCGGACAAACCAACCTTTATCCCATTGGTAAACTGGTCGTAGGTCATACCAAAGACCTCTGTCAGGTTGTGGGGCTGGTCATCATGGTAGATTTTCAGCATCTTGTCGGCAACGGCTGTCTTAAAGGTAGAGAGCAGATGACCGCCTGCTTTTACATAATCCTGCAGGGCAGTTGTAAGGGAATCGCTGATGCTGTAAAGTGCCGGTGTAACCAGAATCCGGTATTGACCAAATAAGTCAGTATCGTATTCAGACACAATGTCACATTCAATATTCATTTCATAGAAGGCATCATAGAGCCAGCGCACGACTTCGTTATAGTGCAGATTTTCGTGAATAGCAAACCAGTCCAGTGCTTTTAAGGACTCATGATTCAACAAAAGAGCGACCTTGTTGTCTTTGCGGAGATTTTTCAGGTGGTCTCCGATGCGGGCAAAGTCAGCACCAATCTGGCAGGCTTCCCGATAAGTTTCGTTTTCTTTCAGGTTGTGGCTTAATACCCCTTTCCAGTAAGACTCAATGGCATTGTGGATAGAATGCCAGTGCCAGTACATCACCGAGTTGGAACCGGAAGCAATGTGGGAAAACGCCTGCAGGCGAAGCTGACCGGGATAGGGCAGCCAACCCAGATTGCCCTGGGCTTCTGTCTCCAGTACCAGGTAATTGTCTTTCTTTAAGGAACGTCCCATGGCACCGCCAAAGGAGATTTCCTTGCCGGTCAAATCCTGGGCAGAAGGGTGGTAGATGTCGTATCCGGCAACGGTTACGGCGCGGGCAGCTTCCCACTGATTGACCTCCGGGTGCATACCAAAGGAATATCCGCGCCAGTCATAGTCGAAGTTCTGGGTAATGAACTGGTCGGGACGTGCATACTCTTTTACAATGTTGCTTTGCCAGGTAAGGAAATCCGTAACCAGTTTCCGCTGGAATTTCTGGTATTCGGCTCCCAGGCTGGCATTGATGGTGCCGCGGACATCAGGAAAATCCTCCCAGGTATTGATACGGTTGCTCCAGTAGTCCAGTCCCCAGGCATCATTTAACGCATCAATATCATCCTGGAAAAGTTCCCGTAAGTAGGCAACAAATTTTGCCTGCGCATAGGAGGAACAGGTGTCATAAGGATGGGTCTCGTTGTCCAACTGAAAACCGATGACGTGCTCATAGTGCTGCACTTCCTCCATCAGCCTGCGGATAATGATTTCCGCGTGCTTTAAATACATCGGGTGGGTAATATCCATGTTCTGACGGGGACCGTAGCGACCAGGACCATTGTGGGTTTCTGCAATGATGTCAGGATATTTGCGGGCAAGCCAGGTGGGAATTGCATAGGTAGGAGTTCCTACAATAACCTGGATGCCGTGCTCGCCAGAAGCCTGTAACATGCGGTGCAGATGGGAAAAGTCGTAGACACCCTCCTGCGGCTCCCAGGTACTCCAGGTGGATTCGGCGATACGAATCACGTTCATACCCGCCTTTTTCATCATTTCCATATCGGTGTCAATTCTGTCTACCGGAAGATATTCGTCATAGTAGGCAGCTCCAAATAAAAGTTTTTCTGTCTTCATAAATCCTCATTTCTCAATGGACTCTCCATTTTTGCTAAAAAACATGGCGGCTAATTGTGGAAAAATAGTATTGCATAGTGCACAGGAATCTGTTACGATTTTTTCATGTATGCAACCGATTGCGCAAAACACCCGGTACGAGAAGGAAAAGTTCTCAAAAGGTGGAAAATGTGCACCGGACTGTGCAACCGGAACGATATGACATCATAGTAACATAGGGAATTACGAAGGTAAAGAAAAATCATGGATGATAAGAATTTAACAATAGGCGATATTGCAGAAGAATTAGGAGTATCCAAGACAACCGTTTCCAGAGCCATTTCCGGAAAAGGAAGGATTGGTGCCGAAACGAGAAAAAGGGTGCTGGATTTTATCGAGACACACAACTATAAGCCCAATGTCATTGCCAGAGGACTGGCGCAGAACAAGACTTTTAATCTGGGCTTGGTGCTGCCCGGAGATTATAATCTGGTGGATTTGCCCTTTTTCCAGAACTGTATGATTGGAATCAGCAGAGTGGCTTCCAGACAGGATTATGATGTGCTCATTTCCATGGTAACGGCGCAGGACATCTCGCAGTTGCAACGTGTGGTGACGAACCAGAAGATTGACGGCGTCATTCTGACAAGAACCTTATTAAAAGACGCGCCCATGGAGTATCTGAAGGAAAAGGAAATTCCGTTTGTGGTAATCGGCAGTACCCAGGACGATTCGGTCATACAGATTGATAACGACCACAGAAGTGCATGCAAAGAGATGACAGGCAACCTGTTGGCAGGCGGGGTAAAGAAGATTGCGCTGCTTGGCGGGGATGAGAGCCATGTGGTTACGCAGAACCGTTTGCGAGGATTTGAGGATGCCTTTACAGAATATGAGAAAAAAGGAACTGCCTGGGACGGTGTTAAAAAGGTGTTCTTAAACATCAATGATGCCAGGGCAACCGATGCGCTGGTGCAGGAACTGCTGGCAGAGGGAATCGAATGTATCGTTACCATGGATGATTTTCTGTGCGGTTGTGTCCTGACCTCTTTACAGCAGTTACAGATTTCCGTGCCGGAACAGGTGCAGGTGGCATCTTTTTACGACAGTGCTTTTCTGGCGGGATATAAGCCGTCCGTGACTTCCATCCGTTTCGACGTGGAGGAGCTGGGAGGCAAAGCCTGCGAGATTTTATTAAAAGTGCTGGCAGAAGAGGAGACAGAGAAGCGGACACTTCTTGGATATAATGTAAGAATGCGGAAGTCCACCGTAAACGCTCAGCCGTAAAAAGGATCGTATGTATGGAAAATATCAGCGCACAGTTGACAGCCGGAACATATGATGCTAAAATGCAGACAACTTAATCGTTGACAGAAGTCAGCGGCAGATGCGCAGCATCTAAGATATGACGGGCAATCCCAAATTTTCTTTTTTTATGAAAGGCGAAAGGGAATTGTCCATATGCAGTACAAAATTATCATAGAATTCATTGTACCATAATAAATAATAGCACAGACAACAGCACAAGAAGATAATTTACCAGGAAGGTAATCTGAGTTGGAAGAATCCGAGTCATTTACTTTGCTGGTTTTTCTTTTGCACCAAACGGGGCACAAATAGAAAAGCAGCGTTTGTGCGCACTTGACACAAATTCGCTATGCGCAAAGAACGTGCGCAGAAATGGAGGTTATTATGAAGAACACAAAAAAATTAGTATTATCTGCTTTATTCATGGCGCTGGGAATCATCCTGCCGTTTTTCACCGGACAGATCCCGCAGGTTGGGAGTATGCTTCTTCCGATGCACATTCCGGTGCTCCTGTGCGGCTTTATCTGCGGATGGCAGTACGGGCTTGCCGTGGGGGCGGTGACGCCGCTGCTTCGGAGCGCACTGTTTGGTATGCCGCCGATGATGCCGACCGCAGCGGCGATGGCGTTTGAGCTTGCCGTGTACGGCGCTGTGACGGGAATCCTTTACAATAAGCTGCCAAAGAAAAACGGCAATATCTATGTAAGCCTTCTCGGTGCGATGCTGGCAGGACGCGTGGTATGGGGGATCGTGTGTATTCCTCTCTATGGGATCGGCGGCAATGCCTTTTCCTTTCAGATGTTCCTTGCGGGCGCATTTATCAATGCCGTGCCGGGGATCCTCCTGCAGATCGTGCTGATTCCTGCTATTATGATGGCACTGAAAAAAGCAAAGGTATTGAACGATTATGGAAAAGACGACAGAAGCAGAGCTTCGGCAGGTGCTGAGCGGGCATAGAATAAAATATCCGAAAATGGAATTGACTGACATAGTCAAACTGATTTTTCAGAATGAATTTGGCGGTGGACATCTGATCGCAGACGAGACGGCGAGCCTGCAGTGGATCCGGCAGGAGTACGAGAGCTTCCGAGGCTCGCGGCATCAATGGGAAACGCCGCTGTGGGAGGCTATCGGGAACGGAATCTATCGCCTGTCGCTCCAGTGTCTGGAGGAAGGACTTGCGGCGACCACGTTGAACCGGATGTTTGCAGAGTCGGCGAAACAGATCCACGGCAGTGCGGCAGGCTTTGAGCGGAAGCTGGAAATCCTGCAGGAGATGGATCTGCCTTTCACGCAGGAAGAGATTGAGACATATCTTGCATCCTACCGGGAAAAGGGATATCCGCCGGTGAGCCACAGCGAGACGTACCGGCAGAAATACGCGCCGGCCTATCGGGTGGTGACGGAGCCGTACAGACAGGCGTACCCGGTCTGCCTTGCCATAGACAGGGCGCTTTCGGAGAAAAAGGACGGACAGGATTTGACGATCGCGATCGAAGGCTGCTGCGGAAGCGGAAAGTCAACGCTGGCAGACATTCTTTCCGGGATCTATGACTGCAATGTCTTTCACATGGATGATTATTTCCTGCGGCCGGAGCAGCGCACCGAAGAGCGCTATGAGCAGCCGGGCGGCAACGTGGACTACGAGCGGTTCCGGGAGGAGATACTTTTGCACCTGCATGAAAAGCAGGGGCTTTTCCAGCGGGCATTTGCCTGCCGGACACTGACACTGGGAGAGCAGATCTTCGTCCCGCATAAACGGATCAACATTGTGGAGGGGGCCTACAGCTGCCATCCCTATTTTGGAGAAGGGGTTTACGATCTGCGGTTTTTTGTGGATTGTTCCGAAAAGGTGCAGACAGACCGGATCCGGTCAAGGAACGGGGAGGAGATGCTACAGCGTTTTATTGACGTTTGGATCCCCTATGAAAATAAGTATTTTGAAACTTTTGGAATACGTGAAAAATGTATCAGAGTGGAGATGGATCTTTAACAGGATCCACCTCTTTTTTTCTTGTTTGATGGGAAATTGCGTTGAATTTTCTATCAAACAAGAGCACTTCTCGCAAACGATGCGCACTTGCACGGGAAGAAATGATTGCCTCGCAAGTGTGACCGGCGCGGACAGGAAAATTCCTATCAGGCAAAAAATATGGATGCGCGCGCCAAAGCAGAAAAAATAAATTTTCCTACAAAGGATGCTCTGCCAGGATAGAATTGATTTTTTCTACGGTGGCTTTGATATACTCGCTCATGGGAGCTTCTGCGCAGCCTGCCACAAAGTGATTGCAGCGGTTGACCGGGATCAGAACCTTGTAGGCTTTGCTGGCGCCTACGGCAGTGGCAATCGCCGGGGTGATCTCACCCAGGAGCGCGTTGGCAAAGACGATACCGATCGGTCCGATGACGATATCGGAATCCGCTGCATTGACGAGCACCGCATTTTCCCCGGTCGCGCCATAGTCCGCGCCGGCTTTTAACATGGCGGAGGTGGCGATGCTGTTCGTGCCGATGGCGTAAAGCTCCAGATCCTTGTGCGCTGCCTTTAACTGTTCGATGACGGTCTTACCGATGCGGCCGCCCTGTCCGTCGATAACTGTGATCTTCATAGTAACCTCGTTCTGATTTTTATTTCTGAGCCGTTTGTTTTTCTTATCATACCGAAAAAATCCAAGTGTGTCAAAAAACAAAAACGGGAAAGGCTGGTTTTGAACATGGCTCTGAATAGTAACGGTCATTTTTGTGAAAAATATCCAAAGAATACGTTTTCCATTTTGGCAAAAAGTAGGTTGACATCTTATGTGCAATTTGTTATCATCATCACATGAACAACCGATTGCGCAAAGTCGAGTTGCACAACAGGAAGATCCGATGAAAAAGGATGACGGCTGACAGCGCAATGCGAAAATAAAATCTTGAAAAAGACGGAGGGCATTATGGATAAGTTTATTGTAAACATCATCCATCGTCCGGAGATGGTTCCCGAGTATGCGGAGAAGGTCACCGGACACGGAAAAGAAGAGGACATCAGCAGAAAATCGCTTCTGACAGAATCGCTGGATATCTTTAAGACACAGCAGGCGATCGCGCACAAGAATGGATTGAAAACAACGATCCAGATGACATATGCTTCTTTGTTTAATGATGAAGCCGTAGAGCTGGCGAAAGCAGATCATGAGAAATACGGCGATGAGATCGCATTATCTTTGCTTGGACTTCCCTGCAAGGAGTTCCGTGAGAAATATAAGACCAAGGATTTCTGCATCTGGATGTTTTCCATGGAGGACAAAAAGTCCATCGTCGACGACGTGTTTGGCAAATTCCACGACCGCTTCGGCTTTTACCCGGAATCGACCGGTTCCTACTATATGGATGCGGATCTGGTGAATTACATTAAGGAAAAATATCCGATGGTAAAATGCGCCGTGGCAACCTGCTGGGAAGAAGGACCGAAGGCGTACCACACCTGCAACAATTCCTGGTACACCTTTATGGACGGTGGTCCGTGGGCTCCCTGGATCCCGAGTAAGCAGAACGTACACGCACCGGCAGCCAACGAGGCAGAGGACAGCGGTATCGTAGCGATCCCGCATCTGTCCCGCGACCTGATCGCATGCTATGACGGTAACGGCTCCAACTTCGGAACCCATCCGCAGAACGTTCTCCGCAGTATGTGCTACGATTCCAAGACCTGGGAGTACCCGTATCTGTACAACCTGATCGACCAGTTCCGTTCGCTTGCGAAGTATAACAACGGCTACGCATACAACATGATGTTTGTCGGACCCGGCTGGATGAACAAGATGGGACGCTGGGAGGCTCCGTATGAGCTGCTTCTGAAATCCTATGAGGACGGCATGGCATACTACGGCAAGCTGAAAAAGGAAGGCAAGCTCGACGATATGACCATGGCTGAGTTCGCTGATTACTATCGTCAGAAAAAGACGCTGACTGAGCCGGAATGTGCACTTTGGAGAGATATTTTATACGGATCGGATAAGCAGCTTTTCTGGTACTGCGATCCTTACATGAGAGTCTGCGCAAATATGGATCAGGGCGGCGCGATCGTTGACCTTCGTCCTTACGCAGCGAAGCTGGAATGGCCGGTAGGTATCGGCACAAAGCACGTGACCGACGCATCCTATCCTTTCCTGATCCAGGAGAAGTACCGGGCAGGATACTTCACGCACTATGCCGGCGAAGGAACTGTCAGAAGTGCGAAGCTCATTTACAAGGGCGAGGAAGTGGATCTGTGCCTTTGCCGTACAAAAGCGCACTTCTCGCAGGAAGGAAAGACAAGGATCCTGACACTTGATCCGGTAGACATCGAGTTCTACGACCTGACCGTCAAGCTGCAGACAAAGATGTATTTTGAGGAAGGCAGTTCCCGGATCAAGATCGAGAGAGCGATCCTGGAGATGAGCGATCCTTCGGCCGAGGTAGAGCTGAATGAATATATGGTAGCCTGCTACGGCACCACCGAATATTCCGAGGACATGACGAACGTGAAGCTGTCCGTTACAGACGGAACCCACACCGAGAGCATCGATTACGCATACAAGTGCCGCGAGGCGCAGGTAGAGGGTGCGACCGAGGCAGTGGCGATCGTTCCGGAGATCGAGACGAGAGTTTCCCTCAGCTGTGAGAAAAAGGAAGCGACAGGCTACATCAAGGAAGGCTATGCGTTCTCCCCGATGTTTACCCTGGGATATACGACGACATTGAAGAATAAGGAGGTATTTGCGACATGGCTCAATCTGGCAAAGGCAAATTAAATTACAGATGTCCCTCCTGCTTTATGAGAGACTTGGACATTGATATGTTTTACGATAAGGACAAGAAAGAGTATCACTGCATCCGGTGTCAGTACGTCGGATCCGAGGAGGATGTGCTGGCAAAAAATGAGCTGGCACGCTTCCGGTACAAGGCGGCAATGAAGAGGTTTACAAAGTTCGACTTTGATTAAGAGCAGAACTGTGCACCGGTAAATAGACAGACGATGGATGCTCGCATCCGGGCGGCTGGGTATTTGCCGGTATATGGCGAGAGCCATATATGAAACAAAAGAGCCTCGAAGAGGCGGATTTTGTGAATGTGGCTCTGTGGGAATGAAGTCTGGGAGGTTACGCAAACGATTTTATCATACATCCATGTATGATAATTGCTGTATGCGGGACGAAACAGGAAGAACTTCTATGTTCCTGCGAAATTCACAATGTCCAAGTATATTTGTGTCCCCGATAATGAGAATTTTGCAACTGTAATTCTGACTTTTTAGTAAAAATATTGAAAAAAAGAAAAGGCAGGTTTTGGCATGAAGTACATGAAGGGAATGGATCTCTCCACAGTCAAAGAGGTGGAAAGCCTCGGCGGTAAGTTCTACGACCATGGTGTTGAGAAGGATGTTTTCGACATTATGCAGAGCTATGATATCAACGCCGTGCGGCTCCGGCTGTGGAACGATCCCTACTCGGAGAAGGGGGAACCCTACGGGGCAGGAACCAACGACCTGCCCACGACGATAGAGCTTGCGAAGCGGGCGCTTAACCATGGCATGGAGGTGCTGCTGGATCTGCATTACAGCGATTTCTGGGCAGATCCCGGCAAACAGCGCGTGCCGAAGGCATGGCGCGGGATGAATGTGGAAGAGCTGGAGCAGGCGGTATTTGATTTTACAAAGGAGACGCTGGAGGCCATGAAGGCGGCGGACGCCTATCCGACGATGATCCAGGTGGGAAACGAGCTGACAAACGGGACGCTCTGGCCGCTTGGACAGCTTCCCAATTACGATAATCTGGCGAGGTTCATCAGCGCCGGTATCCGCGGAGTCAGAAGCGTAGACAAGGAAATGCCGGTTATGCTTCATCTGGATAATGGTGGTAACAATGCCATGTACCGTGACTGGTTTGACCATTATATCGAGCGCGGCGAGGATTTCCAGATCATCGGACTTTCCTATTATCCGTTCTGGCACGGATCCTTAGAGGACTTGCAGAACAACATGAATGACCTTGCAAAGCGCTACGGCAAGGAACTGATGATCGCTGAGGTCTCTATGGGCTTTACCATGGAAGATTATGCGGCATACGAAAGGCTGGCGCCCGATCAGAGAAAAGGGTATGCGACGAAACCGGAGCTTGCGGCGAAGGTTCCGTTCCCGATGAGCATAGATGGCCAGCGGGACTTCATGAAAGCGCTTTTAGAGGTGATCGAGCAGGTTCCGGATGGCAAGGGAAAAGGCTTTTTTTACTGGGAGGCAGCATGGATCCCGGTGCCCGGTTCGGGCTGGGCGACAGAGCCGGCACTTTCCTATATTCAGGAAAAAGGTCCCTGCGGCAACGAGTGGGCCAACCAGGCGCTGTTTGACTACGACGGCAACGCATTGCCGACCCTTGAGTTGATCCGGGACTATAAACCAAAAGAATGGGTATAATAGAGTAGGGCCGCTGCTCCGTTTCAGGAGCAGACCCCGGCAGTGGAACTGCGAACCATTAGCTGGGGACGCAGAAGTGTTTTGCTGATCGAGACATGGGAGAGCAGGGAGTGGAGCGTGTAGTAACCGCTTTTTCCAAGCTCCAGACGGTCCTGGCGGATGGTGGTGAGCGCCGGGCGCGTGCGGGCGGAGAGCGGCAGATCGTCGAAGCCGACGACGCTGACCTTTCCGGGGACGCTGACGCCGAGCCGTTCACACTCGCGCAGGACGCCGACAGCGATCAGATCGTTGCCGCAGAGGATCGCAGTGATGCCCTGATCGATCAGTCCGCTGGTATAATCTTTAGCGGAATCGGCAACGTAGTAGCCGTAAGGCATGGTTTCTTCACTGAAAGGAAGCGCGTGCAAGGTCATGCTTTTAATATAGGCCTGCCGACGCTGCTCCGAGATCATGGAATTGCGGGAGCCGTTGATGAAGCCGATATGCGTATGTCCAAGGCGCATCAGATGCGTGATGGCGTCGTCGATCCCTTCATAGCTGTCCGTGCCGACGGAGCCGACGAGGGGATTCTTGCGGATGTAGTTATCAAAAAGGGCTGTCGGGATGCTGGTGGTGTTAAACTGCTCCATCCAGGGATCCTGCAGGGCGAATCCGACCATAAAGCCGCCGACATAGGCATTCTTGAGCATGTAGGTATCATAGCGTTCCTTCTCCTGAAATTCGGGAGATACCGGAATGACGGAAACATCGTACTGCTCGCGGTAGGCGATCTGGCGGAAGCCGAGGATGATATCGTAACCGAACTGGTCGGGTGTTTCATAGTCCATGTTTTCTATAAAGATACAAAGTTTTTTGTTGTGCCGGCTGCGCATCTGCTTGGTTGTATAACCCATTTCAACCGCGGTGTCCAGTACGGTCTGACGAAGGGATTCGCTGATGTCGCTTGCGCCGTTGAGTCCCTTGGAAACAGTGCTGACCGATATGCCAAGCCGGTCGGCAATGTCTTTGATTGTTGCCATAGATACCTCCCATAAGATAGAACTTTTCCGCGTCTGAGTGCCGGAAAAGAATAACAGATACTTCTACTATAGGACGGAAATTGATGGCAGACAAGAAAATTTCGAAATTTTTCGAAATTTTGTGCAAAAGTAATAAAATGGAGAGCGCAAAACAGGCTATAATAGCGAAAAACGTTTTCCGTATTGACAAAGGGGCGTGCACGGTGGTAAATTTAACTCAAGGACGGCGAAAGTTTACGAAAACTTGAACGATCCGCCCACCCTTTTCCGAAAAGGAAAGCACCTGCTTTGGAAATGCCCTGCAAGGGTACAGAACAGCAGAAAAATGCGGTGCTTTGAACCGGACGGGAAGGGAAAAGAAACCGGTATAAAATGTGCCTGCACATTTTATATAGAAACAAAAAGCAACAGGATTCCGCGCAGTGTCTGCAGGCAGGATGCACCGGCGGAGTCGGAAAGAGAGAGGAAAAAGTTATGAAGAAGAAAGTATTGGCAACAGTACTGGCAACAGCGATGGTTGCAGGAAGCCTCGTAGGATGCGGCAATTCTGATACCGCAGCAGAGACAACCGACACAACCGCAACAGAAGAGACAACAGAGGCAGCTCCGGCAGACGACGCCGCAGCAGAGGAGACAACAGAGGCTGAGGCAGCTCCAGCTGACGATGCAGCAGATCCGGTTGCAAACCTTATTGCAGCTACAACAGATACTGTAAAGCTGACTGTATGGGCATCCGAGGAGGATCAGGATCTTACCACTACATTACTTGACAACTTCAAGGCAGCTTATCCGGATGTGACGTTCGACATCACACTGGGCGCTGAATCCGAGTCCACCGCTAAGGATACGGTTCTTACAGACGTTGAGGCAGCAGCCGATGTATACGCTTTCGCAGATGATCAGATCAACGATCTGGTAAAGGCTGGCGCACTTCAGGAAGTAGCAGCTACCTACACTTATGACGTAGCAACTGCAAATGCGGCAGCAGCAGTTGACGCAGCATCTGTTGACGGAAAGTTATACGCTTACCCGATGACAGCAGATAACGGATACTTCATGTTCTATGATTCTTCCATCTTTACAGAGGACGATGTTAAGTCTCTTGATAAGATGATCGAAGTTGCAGACGCAGCAGGCAAGAAGATCGCAATGGATATCTCCAATGGTTGGTATATCTATGCTTTCTTCCAGGGTGCTGGATATGACTTAACATTAAATGACGATGGTGTTACAAATACCTGTACATGGAACGCAGCAGGCGGTACAGATGTAGCTCAGGCTATCATCGATCTGACAGCATCAGGCGTTCTTGTAGATATGGGTGATGAGGATATGGCTACTCAGATCGCTGAGGGCAACGTTGCAGCTTGTGTAAACGGTACATGGAGAGCAGAGACAGCTCAGACAGCATGGGGCGACAACTACGCAGCATGCAAACTTCCTACCGTAAACATCGGCGGAAAAGACTGCCAGATGGCTTCCTTCTCCGGATGCAAGCTGGTTGGTGTAAATCCTCATTCTGCAAACATCGGATGGTCTATGCTCCTTGCTGAGTACCTCACAAACAAGGACAGCCAGGTAGCAAGATTCGAAGCAAGAGGACTTGGTCCTGCAAACATCGAAGCAGCTTCCTCTGACGCTGTTGTAGCAAATCCGGCTATCGCAGCACTGGCAGCTCAGGCAGAGTTCGCAACACCTCAGCGTGTAGGCGGCAACTACTGGTCTCCTGCTGAGACATTAGGTCAGATCCTTGCATCCGGCAACCCGGACGGCACAGATTTACAGGAGTTACTCGACACAACTGTAGAAGGTATCACAGCTCCTGTAGAATAAGGATTATCTGAAACAGATAATAGACTTAAAAGGAAGGGTGAGTGTTTGATCACTCACCCTTTTCTAAAAAAAGCAGTTTTCTGAAAGTAGCATGTACAGTTGCTTCTGAGAGGAGTTTTCGTATGAAGAAGGCATTAAACGCGATTGGGAATTATTTTAAAAATTTGGGAGTTGCCTTTGCAAAGGGAGATGTGTGGGTTAAGCTGTCGGCTGTACTGATGGGCACGGGTTATATCGCCAGAAAACAGATCGTGAACGGCATCATCATGTTTATGGTAGAAGCTCTGTTTGCGGTAATGTGTATCGGTTATGCAGCACCGAATCTTGCGAAGTTCGGAACGCTTGGTACGGTGCAGTTTGAACAGGTTTTTGATCCACTGACTCTGACCAGTACGGTCAATGACTATGACAATTCATTCCTGATTCTCTTAAATTCCATCATTTCCTTATTTTTGATGGTCGTATTCGTCCTTTTCTGGATCGCTAATATGAAAGCGGTTTACCGCCTTCAGCAGAAAAAGGAAAACGGAGAGCACATCAACAATTTCCGCGAGGATGTGCGTTCCATGTTCAATGAAAAATTTCATATCACGCTGCTTACCCTGCCGGCGCTGGGCATCATTCTGATGAACATCATACCGATCCTGGTATTGATCGCCGTTGCATTTACCAATTATGATCAGCAGCATATGCCGCCCAACGCACTGTTTACCTGGGTGGGCTGGACGAACTTTAAGAACCTGTTTACCAATTCCGTGACAGTGACTTTTGGTTATTCGTTCAAAAAGATCTTAAGCTGGACATTAACATGGGCTGTGCTTGCAACATTTACCACCTACATCGGCGGTATCCTGATGGCAAAGTTCATTAACAATAAGAAGACGAAGCTGCCGAAACTGTGGAGAACGCTTTTTATTATTTCCATCGCGGTTCCCCAGTTCGTAACCCTGCTTCTGGTACGAAGTTTCTTTGCGGACAACGGTATCTTCAATACCTTCTGTTCCAACATCGGACTGACAGACTTCCTGAAGAATGTCGGACTGGTGGGAAGCAATTACACATACATCCCGTTCCTGACAAGCCCTGGCTGGGCGAAGGTGATGATCATCATCATCAATATCTGGATCGGTATTCCTTATCAGATGCTGATCGCAACGGGCGTGCTGATGAACATCCCGGAGGATCAGATCGAGAGCGCGAGGATCGACGGAGCGAATCCGCTGCAGATCTTCGTCAAGATCACAATGCCGTATATGCTTTTTGTGACAGGACCGAGTCTGATTACCGACTTCGTCAAAAATATCAATAACTTTAACGTTATCTACCTGCTCACGCAGGATGTGTATGTTACCTCGGATCAGCTGATGGCAAATTCCAACGCGAAAGAGATCGACCTTCTGGTTACCTGGCTGTTCCGTCTGACCAACGAGTACTACAATTACAAGATGGCATCGGTTATCGGTATTATCGTATTCCTGATCTGTGCAGCATTTACGCTGATAACCTTTACCAGAACGATCAAAGGAGATAAGGAGGAGGAATTCCAATAATGAAAAAGACGATCAATTCTATTATAAGACATTTGGTTTTACTTCTGCTCTCCGTGATCTGGCTGGTGCCGATCCTGTGGCTGTTTGTCACCTCCTTCAGCGGGTACAAGGGAATCAATACCTCCCACTTTTTCCCGGAAACATGGACGCTTGACAACTACAAGCAGCTCTTCTTCGGATCGGATTCGATCGTACAGTACAATAGATGGTTTATGAACACGCTGGTGATCGCGATCTTCACCTGCATCATCTCGACCATTCTGGTGCTGATGGTAGCGTACACGATGAGTAAGCTGCGTTTCGGAGGAAGAAAGGCGCTGATGAGTTTCAGCATTATCCTGAATATGTTCCCGGGCGTGCTGTCCATGATCGCGGTATACTTCGTTATGAAGTCCTTCGGTCTGACAAACAGCCATGTAGGTATGATCATTGTCTACTCTGCCGGAGCAGGACTTGGCTTCCTGATCTGCAAGGGCTTCATGGATACGATCTCCACCTCCCTCAGTGAGGCGGCAAGGCTGGAGGGTGCTTCCGAGGCAAAGATCTTCTGGAAGATCATCATTCCGCTGTCAAAGCCGATCATCGTCTATACGGTCATCAGTTCTTTCCTGGTGCCGTGGGGAGATTTCGTGCTGGCAAAGCTGATGCTCAACTCGGGTATCTCCACAGACAGAACGGTAGCGCTTGGACTGTTTAACATGCTTGGCAAATCCATGATCAACAAGTACTTCTCGATCTTCTGTGCGGGCGGCGTGATCGTTTCCATTCCGATCTCGATCCTGTTCGTCATCATGCAGAAGTTCTATGTTGAAGGAATCACAGGCGGTTCTGTAAAGGGCTAAGGATCTGTGAGGAAAATAAATACGCGGCGGGTGTATGGATAAGTAAGGATCACAAAAAGAGACATAGATATCTGAGTGAAAAGGGTATCTGTGTCTCTTTCACTATATGGCAATGGAATTACAGTAAATTTTGATTTATCTGGAAAAGAAAGGAAACAGCCTTGGGCAGAGTTTTGGGCTAAAGCCGGAAAGGAAGGAAATGATGAAAAAAAGAACATTGCGGGCTGTGGCGCTGCTTCTGGTGACGGCGCTGCTCCTTGGCGGCTGCAAGGGCGGGGCAGAGAGCACGTCAGAGCCGCAGGAAGAGGCGCAGGAGAGCGTGGCGGACAATTTGCCGGTGGAGCCGGCAGAAGCGGAAAATGAGGCGCAGGAGGAGCCAAAACAGGCGGATGAGACAAGTGCGATCCCGTTGCAGGTGATAGACGACAATTACCGCACCTACTATGAGGTGTTTGTCTATTCCTTTTGCGACAGCGACGGAGACGGGATCGGGGACCTGCAAGGGCTGCTCTCGAAGCTGGACTATATCAACGACGGGGATGACGCCACCGACACAGACCTTGGCTGCAACGGAATCTGGCTGATGCCGGTCAACCCTTCGCCGACCTACCACAAGTATGACGTGATGGACTACTATGACATCGATCCGCAGTATGGCACGCTGGACGATTTTAAGGAGCTGCTGCAGGCGTGTGACCAGAGAGGGATCAAGGTGATCATGGATCTGGTGCTGAACCACACTTCCTCGCAGAACCCGTGGTTTACGCAGGCGTGCGATTACCTCAGGGAGATCGGGGATCAGGAGCCGGATGCGGCAGAGTGCCCGACCTATGCGTACTATCACTTCTCGAAGGAACAGGGGAGCGGCTACTATAAGGTAGAGGGGACGGACTGGTATTATGAGGCGCAGTTCTGGTCGGAAATGCCGGATCTGAATCTTGACTGCGAGGCGTTGCGGCAGGAGATCGCGGATATTACGCAGTACTGGCTTTCCATGGGCGTGGGAGGCTTCCGTCTGGATGCCGTGAAGGAGTTTTATTCCGGCGCGCCGGGCAAAAATATCGAATTCCTCTCCTGGCTGAATACGACCGTGAAGGAGCAGAAAGAGGACGCCTATCTGGTCGGCGAAGCGTGGCTGGATCTGAACGAATACGCGCCGTACTATGAGAGTGGGATCGACAGCCTGTTTGATTTTGCCTTTGCCGATAAAGACGGGATCATTTCCAAGGTGTTAAACGGTGCGCCAGCCTCAAAATATGGGGAAAAGGTTGCATCGCTGGATGAAATCTTCGGAAGCTATCAGGCGGATTATATCGACGCGCCGTTTTACACCAACCATGATATGGGGCGCAGCGCCGGATATTATGCGGGGGACGATTCGGCGAAACAGACGAAGATGGCGGGAGCCATGAATCTGTTTATGAGCGGATCTGCCTTTGTGTACTACGGTGAGGAGCTTGGAATGAAGGGCGCAGGCAAGGATGAAAATAAGCGCGCCCCGATGTACTGGAGCATGAACGCGGACTCGCCGGGGATGTGCGACGGTCCTAAGGATATGGACGCGGTAAAGATGAAATTCGAAAGTCTGGAGGAACAGGAGCAGGATGCGGATTCCGTCTATCAGTACTACAAAAAGGCGATCCGCGTGCGGAACCAGAATCCGGAGATTGCCCGCGGAACGGTAGAGTATCTTGCACCGGGAGAGAGCGGCGTGCTTATTGAAAGCGGCAATGCGGATTCCGTCTGCGTCCTGAAAAAGACCTATGAAGGTTCTGAGCTGCTGCTTGTGTTTGTGACGGATGCGCAGGGGGCTGTGCTGGATCTGAGTGGCGTGACGCTCGGCGCAGATCCGGTCGGAGAACAGACGCAGGTGCGGACCAGACTGACGACCGGCGAAGAGGAGATCCGCTGGGATAACGGCAGGGCAGAAATGCCGGGATTTTCTGTGCTGGTGTTAAAATAGCGCTTAGAAGGGGCAGAAAGCCTTACAAAACGAAAAATATCGTGTATACTAAGGTCAGCTTAATCAAGCTGATCTAAGGTATGCGCGGACTAGGGGAATAGAACCGTACACAACAAACAAACCCGCGAAGATGACCTTCGCGGGTTCATTTGTGTAAAAGGGGAATTCTTCCGGAATTGCTATTGCCGACTTGACTTCCGTAATCAAGTCTGTATTTACTATATCCCTTTTATCGACATCCGTCTATAATTATATTGCAGAACAATAACAATATATTAGCGTGTTCGACTCTTTTTGACAAAATCAAACAAAATAGTAGTGCAAATTAAAATTATATTGATACTAATAGTTGGAAATATGCCGAGGTTCGTTGATTTTTTGCCTTTTATGTGGTAGATTACAGTCTTAGATGAGCAAAATAAAAAGGAGATTTTGTTATGAATAGTAATATGAACAGTCCGGCAGAAGCGATCGAAGCAAATATTAATGCCGGAGTCGGAAAAGCAAATTTACCCCTTGGGAAAATGATCCTGCTGGGCATCATGGCGGGGGCGATGATCGCGATCGGAGGAGCCAGCAGTAATGTGGCGGTGCATACCGTAGCGGACGTCGGTCTGGCAAGAACCCTTGCGGGATGTATCTTCCCGGTGGGACTAATGATGATCGTGATGATCGGCGGAGAGCTTTTTACAGGAAACTGCCTGATGCTGATGAGCGTACTGGATCGGAAGGTGAAGTGGGTACAGATGCTCAGGAACCTGTTTGTGGTTTATTTCAGTAATCTGGTGGGCGCGCTGATCGTTGATGTGATCGTGTTCTACAGCGGTCAGTACGATTATACCGGCGGGGCGCTGGGAGCCTACACGATCAAGGTGGCTCTTGCAAAATCGACGATGCCCTTCGGAAAAGCGTTTGCATCCGGCATCATGTGTAATGTACTCGTATGCGGAGCAATCCTTCTGGCAGCGGCTGCCAAGGATGTGGCTGGCAAGATCTTCGCCTGCTTTTTCCCGATCCTTGCATTTGTTGTGGCAGGATATGAGCACTGTGTAGCGAATATGTACTATATTCCGGCAGGAATGCTGGCGCTGACAAATGAGCAGTATGTAGCCAAAGCGGAGGAACTGTACGGGATCACGGCGCAGCAGTGTGAGGCGCTTTCGGTCAGCGGAATGTTCCACAATCTGCTCCCGGTCACGCTGGGAAATATCGTAGGCGGTTCGATCTTCCTGGGCTGTCTGTGCTTTTTGATCTACCGCAAAGACTGGAAATAATGGAAATGAAATAAAGAATATGAAATAGAACATCCCCATCTCGCGATGGGGATGTTCTTTATTTATCCAGATACTGTCTCTGCTTTGCAATCTCGGCGGGAACCTCAGCTCCCATGTTCTTCAGCTTCTGGAACAGGTTATTGAAGTGGTGGATTTTCTGTCCGAGCTTGATGTCGTAGCGATCCATGGTTTCCTTATAAAGCGGGTTGCTCTTGAGACGATCCCGGATCTCCTTTGTGAAAGGACAGTAGGTGAAGAGGATCGTACGGGCAACCTTGTTCAATCTCGGAGAACCGGAACCCTCGTAGATGATCCAGGAGATGTAGTCCCGGATAAACATTTCTTTATAGCTGTTCTTGGCCTTCTGCATGGCAAGTTTGATCTTGTCCTTGGCGTCAGGCGACAGATCCCTGTTTTTCCTGTAGAACTGGATATAATCGAAGTATTCGCTCGTAAGGGACGGATCGGAAATATCGTTCCAGCGTGCACCCTGGATACGCTTGCACATTTCCCAGCGGAAATCGCCGGTCATACGCACAAGGGAGGTATTGAGATCCTCCAGATGGAAAATGGAGACCATCATGCGGGCAGGGGTGGTACGCTTTCTTCCTTCGATCTCCTGCCACATAACGCTGCGGACGCCGACGTTCGGCATCAGGATGATGTCCGGAAGGACCTCCACGCCGACGTATTCCTTGCCGATGCCAAGATCCGGGTTCGTGTAGATGACGTCGCGGTAGAACGCGCTGAAATCGACGGAACGCACATGGTTTAAGGACTGCTCGATCTTCTCAGCGGTGACAAGACAGGACGAGAGATCCTTCAGTACGTTGTGGTCGGAAAAGACGGGACTGAAGGTACTGATCCGTCCGAAAGTGATCTTGTTTACGCAGGGGAAGAGGTTCTGCAGCTCGAAGGATACCTGCTTTTCACGGTCCTTCTGCATACTGACTTCCTGTTCCGCCGTGATCTTTCCGGTGATCTTAAGCTCATGCACATAGGCAAGATAATCGGTGTCGAATTCGTTCCGGCTGGGTGTCTTACGCCCGTCGTAGATCGCGCGGAGCCATTCGTAGATCGAGTAAACCCGGCGGGATGTGTCGGTCGCAAGGTTGTCAACGATCGAGTACAGATAAGCAGCGTTTTCCTGACCGGCGAGCTGCTCATCCACATAGCCGAAGTTGAAGAACATCTGGATCACCTTGGGGATCGTAAAGTCCGATATGCTCCGGAAAAAGGCTTTTTCGTAGATCTGATAGAACAGCTTGGTCACGGTGAGACGTAGCCGCCTGGAAGCGTCGTCGGTGCTGTTCTTGTCGGTCATTTTGCGGAGCTGGTCGATTGCCTTGCGGAAGGCCTGTGCCGTCTCCTCGTCGCAGCCGGAGTAGGTCAGAATGGTGTTGAGGGAATCCTTCAGCTCCGGAATGTCCGCAGATACCTTTTCCTGCTCCGGGGCATCGGATTCTTCATTGAGTGCGCTGAGGCGCGCGCGGTATTCCGTGACACGCTGCCGGTACATGGCCTGGTCGATGGAGGGCTGTCCCTCGAGCTGGATCATCATCGTGCCCAGCGAAGCGATCAGGGTGTTGGAGTCTTCGTCGTGTGCTCCAATCTTATATAAGACACTGGCGTACAGATCGAACAGATCCAGCCGGTTTTCGTTCATCAGCAGGTTGGCGATATCGCTCTTGTAATCGTACATGACACGACAGACCGAGATCACCTGGTAGATGTCCTGGCTGGCGCGCAGGGCGAGTCCCACCAGAAAATCGGGTTTCTGATCCTTGATCGGGATCGAGGAAACCATACGGCGGAGCTGGGAATAAAAGCCGTTCAGCCAGCTCTCGATATCCTCCTCCAGAACCAGCTCGGAAAGAGAGTCCAGATCCGGAAGCGCTCTGGATGAAAGCTGGTGTTTGGAACAGAAGGAAAGGTATTCGGAATAGCTGTCCATCAGATAGTGATAGAAATTGTCACAGTCAAAACGGATCAGCTCATATTGGTCGAATATTTCATGAAACTGCCGGAAAAGAGAAGTGACGATGAGATTCGTCATATCCGGATTCGCGTGCATGATCGTGGACAACTGCTGCCGGGAACAGTTGTAAGAGACGATGGTGCAGGCGTCCTCCGTCGCGTAGGAGATGAAGTGCGAATCGTAGAATAATTCACACACGCCGATGACGTCTCCTTTGGATAGATAAAATTCGCCGCCCGGATAAGCTGCCTTGACCGTCCCCTTGGCGATCACGTGAAGCGCGTTGATCGGCTGCTCACTCTGAATCAGTTGTGTTCCTGCAGGAAATTCCTTTGCTGCCATTTCATTTCTCCCCTCTTAGTAAAAATTAGAACCCTTATGACATCTAATTATAGACTTAAAAGGGAATAAATACAATAAAAGCGTCTGAAAATGACCGGTTTTAGCAAACTGCACAAGAAAAGCGCCAGTATTTTGTGCTGTACTTTCATGGAAAATATGATAAAATTTTATCTGTTCAGAGTCATATCGGGTCTTTTTTGCGCTTAAAAGTGACTCTGGTGACAGATTTACATGACAACCGTGTCAGAGGAAAGTGACGGTCGGTGCAAAGCGTGCCGGGAACGGAATCGACGGGCCCTTTCAGACGAAGGGGCGCGGTTTGAGTGAGAAGGGAAGGCTGAGGCATGGAGATAGAAGGCAATCTGCAAAACACGAAAGAAGATATCGCGTATAGAAAACAGATCGTGGAGGAATACAGACCGGATGTGCAGAGGCTGATCCGCTATATTCCATGGCTTATGGAGAAAGCGGGGAAAAGCGTGTCGGAGACGTTTGAAGGCTCCGGGATCAAGGAACACTCGGTCACCTTTCCGGTATACGACGGAACGCTGATGAGCTTTGTCAAGGATGTGCAGAGGACAAAGCTGCTTGACCGCAATTATGTGTATGTCTATTCCAGAAACCAGATCCATAGCGCGGAGGATGAAAAAAGACTGATTGACCGGTGCGGTATCACGCAGATGCACACGCTGGGAGGGATCCTGTCCAAGTATATTATGGGCGGGATGACCAAGGGAAGGCTCTGGAGTGAGGGCGTACAGAATGGTGTGCTGCTCGCGGTCGTCGAGAAGATGAAGGAAAATATAGAATTCTGGGATAAGCCGATGGCATAGAGAGTGAGAACAGAGAAGGAAAGAAAATGGGAGAAAAATCACTGCAGAAGAAAAAACATATTTTGGATACGGCGCGGAGAGTGTTTGCCGAGAAAGGCTATAAAAACGTCACCATGAAAGATATCGTGGAGGCGTGCGACATCAGCCGCGGCGGTCTGTATCTGTACTTTGACAGCCGCGAACAGATCTTTCTGGAAGTGCTGGAGATGGAGGCGAACGAGACGGACGATGCGTTCTCGGAGAGTCTGGAGGAGGATACGGCGGCAGATATCCTGACTCTCTTCCTCAAGGAGCAGAAGAGGGAGATCCTCGGCAAGAAGAACAGCTTGACCATGGCGGTCTATGAGTTCTTTTTTGAGCAGAAACTTTCAGACAGGAACAATATGCTCAGACGGCAGTTTGACGCCGGTGTCAGAGTTCTGGAAAAGCTGATCCACGCGGGGATCGAGAGCGGAGAATTTTACTGCGAGGATCCCAGAGGGGCGGCCAGCAATATCATGTATGTGCTGGAAGGCTTGAAGATCGATTCATTGACTTTTGGAGTCAGTGAAAAGATGGTGGACGAGCAGCTTCTGTATCTGATGCAGGGATTGATCGTTGAGGTGGAATAACAGCAGTTTGGCGGATTCGATAAAGAAAGAGCAGTCAGTGTGGATGTGCCCGAGGGCGGGAAAATCTGTGCGGGACTGCTTTTACTGTAGTTAGAGGGCATTGAAGTAAAGGAAAGAAAGGCTGGAAAACAGATGATAACAAAGGTATGTGAGGCAGAGCTGCCGGTCGGCGAGAAGCTCGTGATCTATAAGAACCGGATCACCTGCGCGGGGGCTACCGGCAGGGAGGGCAGGATCTCGATCGTGTCCGGCATCCACGGAGATGAGCTGGAGGGGCAGTATGTCTGTTATGAGATGATCCGGAGATTGCAGGAAAAACCGGAATGTCTGAAAGGGATTGTCGATATTTATCCGCAGATCAATCCGCTGGGGATCGATATGGCGCGCCGGAATATCCCGAAACTGGATATGGATATGAACCGGATCTTTCCGGGAAATGTGAGCGGAACGATGATGGACCGGATGGCGGCGGCTGTGGTCGATGATCTGGTCGGCTCGGACGTCTGTCTGGATGTGCACGCCTCCGACACCTATGTGAGGGAGATCCCGCAGGTTCGCGTCAGCGCGGAGTTCAGCGAGAGGCTCCTTCCCTTTGCCAAACTTCTGAATACGGATATGGTGTGGCTCAATGCGACGGCCACCGTGCATGAATCGACGCTGGCACACGCCATGAATATGCTGGGAGTGCCGACATTAGTCGTGGAGATGGGACTTGGCATGCGGGTCAACCGGGATTACGGCAATCAGGTGGTCGACGGGATCTTTTATCTGATGCACGAGATGGGGCTGTGGGACGGTCCGGTCATCAAGCCGCGTGAACCGGCGATCTCCACGGACGGAGAAGTGGAGTTTATCCGGGCGCAGCAGGCGGGCATTTTCCTGCCGGCGATCTCCCATCAGCATTATGTGCAGTCGGAGGAGAAGATCGGGGACATCGTTGATCCACTGACCGGAACGGTCAAACAGGAGATCCGTGCGGGAAGAGCCGGACTTGTCTTTACCCTGCGTGAGTACCCGATGGTGTATGAGGGGGCGCTGCTGGCGCGAATCCTGTTTGTATAAGAAATGTGTAATTGCAAGAAAAATTCGTGGGTTTGCACATTTACATTGTTTAAAGATAAGGGAGAGAAATCAGATGTTTACAGAGGAGATATACAGAGTGACGGCTCCTTACCGGGAGCCGATGATCGTGAAGGGCTACCGCTTTGGAAAGGGCGACAAGGCGGCCTGTATCCTGGGACCGGTGCGCGGCAATGAGATCCAGCAGCTCTATATCTGTTCCCAGCTTGTGCGGGTGTTGAAGGAGCTGGAGGGAAACGGGTGCATCAGCGCCGGCAAGGAGATCCTGGTGATCCCGGTGGTCAACAGCTATGCCATGAATGTGGGGAAACGGTTCTGGGGAGCGGCAGACGTGGATATCAACCGTATGTTTCCGGGAAATCCCGAGGGAGATACGGCGGCGCGGATCGCTGACGGTATACTGGAGGCGATCAGGGATTACAGCTATGGGATCCAGCTTGCCAGCTTTTACATGACCGGAGAGTTTGTGCCGCATATCCGGATGATGGAGACGGGCTACCAGAACGCCTCGCTCGCCAATCTGTTCGGTCTGCCCTATGTGGTGGTGCGCAAGCCGCTTCCAATCGACACCAAGACGCTCAACTACAACTGGCAGGATGAGATGACGGCGGCTTTTTCCCTGTATACGAACAAAAACACGGAAATTGACGAGGCGAGCGCGCAGCAGGCGGTGGCGGCTGTGCTGCGTTTCCTTACGAGAATGGGGATCATCCGCTATGAAAGCCACAGCGGCTACATCAGCCATGTGCTCACAGAGAACGATCTTTCCAACGTCTTTTCAAACAGCGGGGGCATTTTCCGGGGACTGGTCAAAGCGGGGGAGGACGTGCGCTATGGGCGCAAACTGGCAGAGATCATCGATCCGTATGAGGGAAATGTGAAGGAGACGGTCTTTGCGCCGACGGACGGCATCGTCTTTTTTGCCCACACGGAGGACCTGATCACGCAGAACGACATCGCCTACCGGCTGATCCACAGACTGCACGCCTGAGCCTTGCATTATAAATCAGAATTTGGCATAATGAAACGGACGGAGTTGGAACTGTCATAGAAAACACACGGAGGAAAAATTCATCATGGGTAATGTGAAACGCATTTACGTGGAAAAGAAAGAACCTTTTGCAGTCAAGGCAAAGGAACTAAAGGAAGAGATAGCAAGCTACCTGAATATCAACGGAGTAAAGGAAGTACGGGAGTTCATCCGTTACGATCTGGAGAATATTTCGGAAGAAACTTTCCAGAGAGCCTGCAAAACTGTATTCTCTGAGCCGCCGGTAGACATCTTATATGAAGAGAACATTGAGATTCCCGCAGACGGCAGAGTGTTCAGCGTAGAATTCCTGCCGGGACAGTTCGACCAGAGAGCTGACTCCGCAGTACAGTGTGTGAAATTCTTAAAAGAGGATGAGGAACCGATTATCAAGACTGCGGTTACTTATCTGGTAACAGGAAATGTATCTGATGATGAATTTGAAAAAATAAAGTCCTATTGTATCAACCCGGTGGACTCCAGGGAAACCGGTATGGTAAAACCGGAAACCCTGATTACAGAATATGACGAGCCTGCAGACGTAGCTGTTTTTGACGGATTCAGCACCATGTCAGAGCAGGAACTGAAAGTATTATATGATTCCCTTGGTCTGGCAATGACCTTCAAGGATTTCCAGCATATCCAGAAATACTATCAGGGAGAGGAACACAGAGACCCTTCCATGACAGAAATCCGTGTCCTGGATACCTACTGGTCTGACCACTGCCGTCACACCACCTTCTCTACCGAGTTAAAGGATGTGACCTTTGCAGACGGTTATTACCAGAAACCAATCAAAGATACCTATGAGAATTATTTAGGGGTAAGGGAAGAGATTTTCAAAGGCAGGGAGGATAAATTCGTCTGCCTGATGGATCTGGCATTGATGGCAATGCGTAAATTAAAGAAAGACGGCAAACTGGATGATATGGAAGAATCCGATGAGATTAACGCCTGTTCCGTAGTGGTTCCTGTGGAAATGGATTATGGAAACGGACCTGTGACAGAAGAATGGCTTGTCTTTTTCAAAAATGAGACCCATAACCATCCAACCGAAATCGAACCCTTCGGTGGTGCCGCAACCTGTCTGGGTGGTGCCATCCGTGACCCGCTTTCCGGACGTGGCTATGTATACCAGGCAATGCGTGTAACCGGTGCAGCAGACCCTACCGTGCCGGTAGCAGATACCTTAAAGGGAAAACTGTCCCAGAAGAAACTGGTGCGCGGTGCAGCAAGCGGTTATTCTTCCTATGGTAACCAGATTGGACTGGCAACCGGATTTGTAAAGGAAATCTACCATCCGAATTATGTGGCAAAGAGAATGGAAATCGGAGCCGTTATGGGAGCAGCACCCCGTAAAAACGTTATCCGTGAGACCTCTGACCCGGATGATATCATTATCCTGTTAGGAGGAAGAACCGGACGTGACGGCTGTGGCGGTGCAACAGGTTCCTCCAAAGTACATACAGAAAGCTCCATTGAAACCTGTGGCGCAGAGGTGCAGAAAGGTAATGCACCTACCGAGCGTAAGATTCAGCGTCTGTTCCGCAGGGAAGAAGTAAGCCGTCTGATTAAGAAATGTAACGACTTTGGTGCCGGCGGTGTGTCTGTAGCAATCGGTGAGCTGGCAGACGGACTGGTCGTTGATCTGGATAAAGTACCGAAAAAATATGCCGGACTGGACGGAACTGAACTGGCAATCTCCGAATCCCAGGAGAGAATGGCAGTTGTGGTTTCCCCAAAAGATGTAGATACCTTCTTAGGTTATGCAGCAGAAGAAAACCTGGAGGCCATCCCGGTTGCTGTTGTTACCAGGGAGCCAAGGCTGGTATTAAAATGGCGCGGTAAGGAAATCGTCAATATCGCAAGAGCCTTTCTGGACACCAACGGTGCACATCAGGAGACCAGCGTAGCAGTCGATATGCCAGATGAGAAAGACAATTATCTGGAGAAAATTGCAACCCCTGCCGTAGCAGAGGCTTTGGAGAAAGATGACGTAAAGGGCGCATGGCTTGCCCTGTTAAATGACTTAAATGTATGTTCCCAGAAGGGACTGGTAGAAATGTTCGATGCTTCTATCGGTGCAGGCAGCGTATTCATGCCTTACGGTGGTAAGTATCAGCTCACAGAAACCCAGGCAATGGTTGCCAAGCTGCCCGTCTTAAAAGGAAAGACAGATACTGTTACCATGATGAGTTACGGTTTTGACCCGTATCTGTCCAGCTGGAGCCCATACCATGGTGCGGTTTATGCCGTGACAGAGTCTATGGCTAAGATTGTGGCAAATGGCGGCGATTACAAGACGATCCGCTTTACCTTCCAGGAATATTTCAGACGTATGAGTGAAGAGGCATCCCGCTGGAGCCAGCCATTCGCAGCCCTGCTTGGTGCTTATGATGCACAGATGGGATATGGACTGCCATCCATCGGTGGTAAAGATTCCATGTCCGGAACCTTTAATGATATTGATGTACCACCTACCCTGGTATCTTTCGCGGTAGATGTGACAAAGAGCGGCAAGATTGTGACACCGGAGCTGAAGAAAGCCGGAGATAAACTGGTTCGCTTTAAATTAGACAAAGATACCTATGACCTGCCGGTTTATGAGAAAGTCATGAAGATGTTCGACCAGGTTATGGCACTGATGGAAGAGAAAAAGATTGTGGCAGCTTACGCACTGGATGCAAAAGGTGTGGCAGCAGCCGTTTCCAAGATGGCGTTTGGTAACAAACTGGGCGTGACCATCGATGCTTCCTACAGCAAAGAGCAGCTTTTCGGCAATGGTATCGGTGATATCGTGGCAGAAATGCCGGCAGATGCCGTAGAAGCCTTAAAGGGAATCGATGTTTCCTGCGAAGTAATCGGTACGGTAACGGAAGATGGCAGGTTTGGCTATGGCGATGTACAGATTACCATGGACGAGGCGCTTGCTTCCTGGACAAGCAAGCTGGATAAAGTATTCCCTTATACCGCATCCAAGGATAAAAAGCCGGTAGCATCTGACGTATACCAGGCAAAGGATATTTATGTATGCAAGCATAAAGTAGCAAAACCTACTGTATTTATTCCGGTATTCCCGGGAACCAACTGCGAGTATGACAGCAGCAAAGCCTTTGAAAGAGCCGGTGCAGATACCATTGTAAAAGTATTTAAGAACCTGACCGCAGAAGATATCCGTGAAAGTGTGGACGTATTCGTGAAGGCCATTGAACAGGCGCAGATTATTATGTTCCCGGGCGGCTTCTCCGCAGGTGACGAACCGGATGGCTCCGCTAAGTTCTTCGCAACAGCCTTCCAGAATGAGAAGATGAAAGAAGCGGTTATGAAGCTGTTACAGGAAAGAGACGGTCTGGCACTGGGTATCTGTAATGGTTTCCAGGCACTGATTAAGTTAGGCTTAGTACCTTACGGTGAGATAGTAGGACAGAAGGAAGATTCGCCTACCCTGACCTTCAATACCATAAACCGCCATATCTCCAAGATGGTTTATACCAAAGTCGTATCCAATAAGTCCCCATGGTTACAGGGAGCGGAACTGGGTGCAACTTATGTAAACCCTGCGTCCCACGGAGAAGGACGTTTCGTTGCACCACAGGAGTGGATTGACAAACTCTTTGCTAACGGACAGGTGGCAACACAGTACGCTGACTTAGAGGGCAACGTATCCATGGATGAAGAGTGGAATATCAACGGTTCCTATGCGGCTATCGAAGGGATTACCTCCCCGGATGGCAGATGCTTCGGTAAGATGGCTCATTCCGAGAGACGTGATGATGCCGTTGCCATCAATATTTATGGTGAGCAGGATATGAAAATATTTGAAAGCGGCGTGAAGTACTTTAAATAAAGGGAATAAGGTAGAAACTATTCAGACAACAGCCCCGGTAGGAGGAAGCTCTACAGGGGCTGTTGTTTTATATTTCCATGTTTCGATAATTTTGCGGTGTAACGCCATAGGTTTGACGAAAAACTCTGCTAAAATTTCCAGAATCGTCATATCCTACGGCTTCGGCGACATCGGAAACAGACATATCGGTGGTCTTTAAAAACTTGGCGGCTTCCGAAAGTTTGAAGCTGATAAGATAATGTTGGGGTGAAACATTTAATTTCTTTTTGAAAAGCGAAGTCAGGTAAGAGCGATTAATTCCGACGTAAGAAGCAATATCTCCCACCTTAATTGTTTTGTAGTTAGTCTTAATGTACTGGAGTGCATAATCCACATAAGCATCTCCGGAGTAGTCATAGGAACCGTTGGCATTACGGGAAGCAGCCTGAGCTTCAATCATCATGGAAATGATTTCATAAAGGTAGGCAACACGTTTAATCTCGTTGGCAACAGTCAGGTGATTCGCCTCAAGAATACTTTGAATTAGTGGTGCATAGGAGGTTGTGGGGATTGTAGAGTGAATTACAGGTTTTTCTTTTGAAAGACAGGCGTTCGTGAGGTAAGAATCAGCCATTTGTCCGTCAAACGTAACCCACATGTAGGTCCAGGGCTCAACTTCATCAGCGTAGTAGTGGATAGATGCTCCTTTTGGAATTAAAAAAATATCATTTTTCCGGATATGGTAGTGTTTACCGTCCACAATTAAAATACCCTTGCCGTCTGTTACAAAGTGGACATGGTGTTCGTTGGGGATTTTATGGTCGTAGGTATAACCCGGCGGGCATTTCTGCATACCACAATGTACAAGATACAAATCATTGGTCTGTTTTTTTATATTACGGAGACACTTAAAACCCGCAACATTTTTATAAGTAGTTTCTCTTTCCATGTAAGATATCCACCTTTCCTGTTCTTATTATATCATAGATGCAGGCGTTTCGGGGAGACACATTTCATAGCTTCCCATGGCAAAAAGGTTATTGAGTATTTCACATTTTGAACATTTTATTTCACATTTCGACATGGTGTTTTGTGGAAAGTGTATGTTAGAATAAAGAAGTCACGAGAGGTGATTGTGCATTTTATAGAGACAATATGTATTATATGGGAGGGAAAGTACATGAAAAAAATGATGGCAATGTTACTCAGCGCAGCGATGTGTTTAGGTCTTACCGCCTGCGGCAGTGTGTCAACCACAGCACAGACAGAAGAAACGACAACGGTTACGGAAGAGAAGGAAGCAGCGAACGCTACAGAGAAGGCGGAAACAGCAGAAGAAACGGCAACGTCCTCAGATGGGAAAAAGCTAAAGATAGGATATACTTTCTGGGATCTTCCTGTGGCAGGTATCTGCATTGATGGTGCGAACCAGATCAAACTGGCAGCAGAAGCACTGGATGTGGAACTTCTTTTTAATCCAAATAATGATGATATTTCTGCAGAATCTGTAGTGGCAGCAGTTGAAAATTTTGCTGCTTCAGGTTGTGACGGGGTTGTTGTTATTAACTTCTCAGAGGCTTCAATGGCTACCATCAGTCAGATCTGTAAAGAGAATGAGATGATGTTCATTCAGGCTACAAGGACAATTGAGGATGAGGAGATCAAGTCTTTAGTGGAAGCAAACCCTTATTATGTCGGACGTTTTCACGAGGATGAGTATGGTACAGCTTATGGGCTTGCTGAGCAGCTTGCCGCAACAGGAGCTAAGAATGTAGCGATGATTTCTTCTTATCATGGCGATTCAGCTTATGAAGCAAGAGCGCAGGCTTATCGTGATGCATGTGATGATCTTGGCATGAACCTGGTTACAGAACAGTGGGATCTTCCGGATGATGCGACAGCAACGGAGACCCTTGTAAATATGCTGACAGCTTATCCGGAAATTGATGGCATTCTGGCTGTAAAGTCCAATTATGTTACCTATCTTGTAACAGCCGAGGAAACGGTTGGTATTACGGATTATCTTCCATGTGTTGGCGTTGACTTTGATACAACACTTGGAGAGAATATCGAAAAAGGCCAGATCACCGCAGTCGCAGGTGGACACCATGCAGACGCCACATTTGCGCTGATTACCCTTGTAAATGCACTGAATGGGGCCTATGATCAGTCAGAATTTCCTATTGATATTACAAATGCCATGATGACCATCAATGGTGCGGAGGAGTATGCTGATTACCTTGAATGGTGTATTGGCTATGATGAGGATTTTTATCATAGACAAAACCTTACGGCAGAAGAAATTCAAAATCTTTGTATCTTATATAATCCTGATGCTAAACTGGAGGATATTGCGAACATGGCGGGGAATATGTCACTGCAAGATGTAAAGAAACGCCATGCAGGTTTATTCTGAAATTGAACAAGGGGAGGTATGATACCTCCCCCTACTGAAAGGTGATATATATGAAAAATTCAAAAATGATCCGCAGCCTGCTGCCTTTCATAACAGTTGTTGTTTTATACATTATTTTTCGTATTTTGCAGCCGGAACGCTTTGGAAATTTTAACAGCATGTACATATTGGTTCAACAAACCTTTATTCATTCGATTCTTGCCTGTGGATTTTATTATATTCTTTCCATGGACATTTATGATCTGACTGTTGGCATCAATGCAATTATAAGTTCCATGGTGGGGGTTATGCTTTCAGATGCGATTGGAATGCCGGGGCTTTTTATAGGTGCGATTCTGACAGGGATTTTGATTTCCTTTATTTCAAGTTTCCTTATGGTGAATATTGATGCTCCGGCGATTATCATTTCCGTTGCGTTAACAATTATCTATGAGGCGTTTTCTGTATTTCTGTGTACGGGAAACACCACGCTTTCCATCAATCCTGCTTATAAGTTTTTTGGGAAAGCACCTTATGACATGATTCCTGGAATTCTTATTCTTGTGATAAATGGTCTGCTTTTGAGATATACAAGACTTGGAGTATACATTGATGCCATTGGCTCGAATGCTAAGCTTACGGAGAATGTGGGAGTCAACGTTAGAAAATATAAAACACTGGCATTTATCTGTTGCGGATTGTGCACGGGAGTATATGCATTAACAAGTTTAAGCTATTCGGCATCCGTTGCCTATGCTACCGGTTTATCAAGTGTTACGTCTATTTTCAAACCGGTCATGGCTTGTATGTTTGCAATCGCCTTTAAGAAATATATTAATCCAATGATCTCTTTGTTTATTGGATGCTTTATATTAAATATCATTTCAAATGGACTTCTTACAAATGGATTGGAGGCATCCTTGCAAAATGTTGTAGTAGGCATTGCGATGATTCTGCTTGTTCGTTTCTCAAGTTCGGCTCGCAAATTTGATGTGGTTAAGTGAGGAGGCAGATATGAACAAGAATATTCTGGTACAAGTTAATGACGTGTATAAACATTTTGGGCCCACCAAGGCAGTGGACGGTGTTTCGTTGGTAATAAACAAGGGAGAAATCTGTGGATTAGTAGGCGAAAATGGATCAGGAAAATCGACGCTTCTCTCGCTGCTTTCCGGTATTCAGAGAAGAGATGCCGGCGAAATTTATCTTGAGGGAGAGAAATATAATCCTAAAAACTTAACAGACGCCAATAAAAAAGGTGTTTCCATGATTGTTCAGGAGGCCAATACCATAAGAAATCTCACGGTTGCGGAAAATATGTTCCTTGGAATAGAGGACGAATTTATGAAGCATGGTTTTCGCAATATAAAGAAGATGAATGTAATGGCAAGACGGAGTCTTGATGCTGTAGGGCTTACAGACATCAAGGAGGATGAGGATGTGGCGAACTATTCCATGGAGCAGCGCAAACTTATTGAGCTGGTAAAAGCATCTATGGTCAGACCAAAGCTCCTTATGATAGATGAAACTTCAACAGCACTTTCTCAGATTGGGCGTGACGAACTTTACAAACTGATTCACACCACGAAGGAAAGAGGAGACAGTATTTTGATGATTTCTCATGATCTGCAGGAGGTTTTAACACTTTGTGACAGAATCATTATCATGAGAGATGGAAAAATTGTGGATGAAGTTGCATCTGCAGAGGTAGATGAAACCAGACTTAAGAACCTTATGGTAGGAAGAGAAGTCAGTGGACAATACTATCGTGAAGATTATGACACCACTATCAGTGATGAGGTTGTAATGAAAGTGTCAAATTTAAGTGTCGGTCAGAGGGTAAAGGATGTATCCTTTGAGTTACATAAGGGAGAAATCCTGGGATTTGGTGGTCTTAGTGAATCCGGAATGCATGAGCTGGGTAAGGCAATTTTCGGAATTGAGTACGATGTAACAGGAACAGTAACCTTATCCAATGCAGATGTCATTAAAACAATTGATGATTCCGTTAAGCATGACATTGGATATATTTCTAAAAATCGAGATACAGAATCGCTCTTTAATCAGATGGATATTAATGATAACATCGCAGCTACCTGTATGGAGAAAATCGGCGGCAGGGGATTTGTGACTAAGAAAAAGAGATATAAATTTGCGGAAGAGAGTGCCGGGATTCTTAATGTCAAGATGTATAGCGTAGAACAGATTGTAGGCACTTTGAGCGGAGGAAACAAACAGAAGGTGGTTCTGGCAAAATGGATTGCCAGAGGAACGGAAATTTTTATTATGGATTCGCCTACCCGAGGGATCGACGTGGGAGTTAAAGCCATTATTTATAATATGCTTGACAATCTTCGCAAAGAGGGCAAGTCGCTCATAATTATTTCCGAGGAACTTTTGGAGCTTATTGGGATGTGCGATCGAGTGATTATTTTAAAGGATGGCGAAATTTCCGGAGAATTTAAGCGCAGTCCAGAGCTTGACGAAGAAACTCTGGTACAGTGTATGGTCTGAGGTGTTGCGTATGAAAAAAATAACAAGAGAAAAATTTTTTGAGTCAATCAAACCCTATCTGGCTCTGATTGTTTTAACAATAGTATTTGCAATTGGAACCGGAGGACAGTCCCTGTCCATAAAAAATATAAAAATCGTTACCGAACAGTCTTTGGCGCTGATGCTTGCCAGTACAGGTGTGTTCTTTGTGATGACAACTGGAATGATGGATCTTTCCATCAGTGGGGTAGTCTGCGTATGCTGCTTTATCCTTGCTAAAATGGGCACGATAAACCCTGTTCTCGGTCTTGTGCTTATGGCTGCGACAGGAGTGTTTTTGGGACTTTTTAATGGTGTTATCACCTCGGTATTAAAGGTTCCCTCTTTCCTGGCAACGTTATGTACTGCGTATATCTGTACTGGTCTTATGACGCATTTCATTGCATCTTCCGCGGCAATGGTTCCCGTAAGCCTCTATAGCTACAATACTTTGGAGTTTAAACTGCCTCTTATCGTAATACTCCTGGTACTTGTCGGGATTCTCTATTACCTGAAACCTTTCGGACATTATGTGAGGATGATTGGATCTAATGAGACATCTGCACATTTTTCTGCAATCAAGGTAACGAAGATTAAGGTGCTTTGTTTTGTCTTAAATGGCGCACTGGCATCGGTTGCTGCCTTTTTTATCGGGATTCGTGCCGGTACAGCGGCACTTTCTACAGGGTCGGATCTGATGTTTAACGTAATGGTTGTGCTTACACTTGGAGGGTTTCCGTTTGGTGGCGGTGGAAAGGCAAAACTGAGTGCTCCGATTATTGGAAGCATTACAACCTATGTACTAAGCAATGGAATGCTTTTGATGGGTGTAAGTTCGACTGCAATGTCGCTTATTAAGGGAAGTCTGTTTTTGGGAATTGTTTTCCTGACGTCTCCTACGTGCCATCGATTGATCGACAGAATACATCCCAGGAAAATTGTTAAAACAGCTGAATCCTAGATGCAGCTAAATGTGAAATAACTGTAATAAAAGTAATTTTTCAAACACGGGATTTGTGTCTGCGCGCACTTGGCACATATCCGGCATATACAAAGAGCGTGCGCAGAAACGGGGGGTGGTATGCCTATTATATTTCATGAGAAATCAAAAGATTTTCATATTTTTAATGAGTCCATAAGTTATATTATTGAAGTTATGAAAAATGGAATGCTTAAAAATGTGTATTATGGTAAAAGAATTCATGACAGGGACGATTATTCCTATCAGGGAAATGATGGGTTTCTTATGCATGGTGTTTGTAGCGTAGATGGTGGATTGGCCCTGCAGCATCAGCGCCAGGAATATCCGGCCTGCGGCATAGGGGATTTTAGGGAATCAGCCTTTTTTATAAGACAGGAAAATGGCAGTCATGTTTCCAGATTTGAATACTCACGGCATACAATTTATGATGGGAAAAAGACGCTTGCAGGACTTCCGGCAACTTATGTAGAAAAGAAGTCTGAGGCGACAAGTCTGGATATCGTGATGTATGATACTCTTACGGAGACGGATCTTATTTTAACCTATACAATTTATAAAGATCTTCCGGTGATTACAAGGAGTGCCCGCTTTGAGCAAAAGGGGGCACAGAAAATAATCCTTGAAAAGGCTCTTTCGGTCTGCATTGATTTGCCGGATACAGATTTTGAAATGGTACATCTTGCGGGTGCATGGGGAAGAGAGCGCCAGATTAAAAGTCAGAAGCTGGAAGTTGGCGCCATAAGCATCGGCTCGATTCGTGGGGCTTCCAGTGCAGAGCATAATCCGTTCATTGCACTTAAGAGACCTTATACGACAGAGAACCAAGGAGAGGTTTATGGTTTCTCCTTTGTATACAGCGGTAATTTTATGGGCAAGGTTGAGGTTTCACCCCATGAGATTACCAGAGTAGTTATGGGAATCCATCCCTATAACTTTGCATGGCCACTGAAAAAGGGAGAATCCTTTCAAACCCCGGAGGTTGTCATGGTTTATTCTGACAAGGGCTTGAACGAGATGAGCCAGACATTCCACAAACTGTACTCTTCGCGTCTGGTACGCGGCGTATGGAGAGACCGTGAACGGCCGATTCTGATCAACAACTGGGAAGCAACGTACTTTGACTTTGATGAGGAAAAAATTCTTTCTATTGCGGCCAAAGCAAAGGAGGCAGGGGTTGAGCTTTTCGTATTAGATGACGGCTGGTATGGGGAACGCAATAATGATGATCGGTCTTTAGGTGACTGGTATCCGAATATGAAGAAACTCCCAAACGGCATAGCAGGTCTGTCGCGCAAGGTTGAAAAACTGGGACTTAAATTTGGACTTTGGATTGAACCTGAGATGACGAATAAAAATTCAGATCTCTACAGAGCTCATCCTGATTGGATTCTCTCTACGCCGGAACGCTATGAGTCGATGTGCAGAAGCCAGCATATACTGGATTATTCAAGAACTGAGGTAGTAGACTATATCTACAACCTGTTAGATAAACTTATTTCCGAATCGAAAGTATCTTATATTAAATGGGACATGAACAGATATATGTCGGAGGCTTATTCAAGGACAGCGGCTGCAGATATGCAGGGAACAATCATGCATAAATATATGCTTGGAGTTTACAGCCTGTATGAGCGGCTTACTTCCAAATATCCGGAGATTCTTTTTGAATCCTGTGCATCAGGCGGAGCCAGATTTGATCCGGGGCTGCTCTATTATGCACCGCAAACCTGGTGTTCCGATGATACCGATGCAGGAGAGCGCTTAAAGATTCAATATGGAACAACTTATGTCTATCCGGTAAGAAGTGCAGGTGCCCATGTATCAGCGGTTCCAAATCATCAGGTGGGAAGAACAATTCCCATAGATACCCGTGCTAATGTAGCTTTCTTTGGGGCATTTGGTTATGAACTTGATTTGAACAAGCTTTCGGATGAGGAACTTTCCCAAGTGAAAAGACAGATTGTTTTTTACAAAAAAAATCGCAGGCTGTTTCAATTTGGCAGGTTTTATCGGATTCTGAGTCCCTTTGAGGGAAATGAAACCTCATGGATCGTAGTGAACGAGGATGCTACAGAGGCTGTTGCAGGATATTATCAGATGCTGAATCCTGTGAACGGTTCATGGCTTAAGGTGAAGCTCATTGGACTGAATCCGGATAGACTATATAATGTTTCCTATGACGATTTTTCTTATGAAATGTATGGAAGTGAAATTATGCAGATGGGAATTCCTGTTGATCGAAAATATTTGACAGCAAAAGCAGGGGATTTTGCATCAATATTGATTCATTTGAATTAATGAAACATTATGGATAGGGGAAATTAAATAATTGAGAAACAATAGACCTTATATGAGCGATGAAGTCTCTCAGTGAGGTCTTTTGTTATGTCGAAGCATTCAGAGAGAAAAGGTAGTCGGATCATTCATACTGACGATCGTGGTTGTGATAAATTTTTAGAGAGATGACATTAAAAACGATAAAACGTTTATAAATACAACAAAAAGCAAGCGATTCCTTGGGCCGTCTGTGCTATGATCTACACAAAGCATAAGTTTCTATCTATTCTAAATCCTGTCAAGGGTATCTATATTTCTGAAAATCTATGCTTTTACCCAATCAAAGGAAAAGCAGGAGATTTTCGGAAGGACTCCTGCGAAGGAGGAACTGATGAAGCAGTATATGCAGTATGTGGAACGCGTGCGGAATTATGCAAGAGCGCAGGGCATGAGCCTGGATGAGGCGGTAAGCATGTGTATTTTTGAGTATGATGAAGAAAAAGAGATGGAAAAGTACAAGAGGGCGGAGAGCCTGTACATAAGGGAGGAACTGGAAAAGGAACTTCGGGAAGAGCTTACAGAAGAAATCCAGCTGGAAGTGCTTAAAAATCTGATACAGCAAGGCTGCATTACGGTAGAAGATGCTGCAAAGCAGATGGAAACAACGGTTGAAGAATTCCGGCGTATGATAGATTGCCAGAACTCCGGATCGGCAGCTGGCCCGGCTGAGCATTGAAAACGGGGGGGCTCCGCGGAAACTCCTTGCCAAGGCCTTGCAATATCGCTATAATAAGCATAGCAGACAGGCGATAAGAGAGACGATTACGATCCCGAAAGGCATAATATATGGAAGAACAGGAAAAAGATACAAAAGAGGAAGCAAAGGCAGAAGACAAAAATAATGTGCACTTCGCCGGATTTCAGGTGGAGGACGGTGCAAAGATGAAAGCCTGCAAATATTGCAGAGTCATGGTTCCGAAGAGCGCGTGGATCTGTCCAAACTGTAAAATGAAGATCCGCAGACACTGGGGCAGACTACTTGCGGGGATTCTCTTTGTTGCGTTGCTTGCGGGTGGAACAGCCTATCTGATACTGACAGAGAACGGTAATGCGCTGATGGTGTCGGCGGGACTGACTTCCGATGCAGGAAATGCAGGAACGGAAACTGCGACAGTAGCTGAACTGCAGGAAGACAAGGCGGCTCAGACGGAGAGCGGACAGACCGGTGAAAAGACAGAGACGGATACGGCAGTTGCCGGAACGGCAGAGGCAAAGACGCAGCAAGCACTTGGAGATGTGTCCAAACTGGCTTCAGATATCAAGCTGGAGACAGCCAAAGCGGACTCAAAAGAAAAAGACCAGACGAGCGCTCAGCAGGATGCGGCAGCAGGGGAGGATATGATCGAGGAAGCGTTTGCGATCACTCCGGCGGACGGAGAAGAGACGGGCGCGTCGGATCAAAGTGACAAGGCAGAGACAGAAACGACGCAGAGTGCGGAGGCGAACGCCGAAGGTGAGACAGCAGAGTCTGACGGCGAGTCGGCGGATGCGATGCAGGCTGTGGATCCGGCAGCGTACAGCGAGGCGGATTTTAAGGCGCTCTGCGAGACGATCGATTACCGCAGCCTGATGCGGGGAGCACAGGAGTACGACGGACAGTGTCTGAAGGTAGAGGCGGAGATCCTGGAGCAGATAGACGGCGGTCTTTTTGACGAAAACTGCTATTATCTGGCGGCAGCGAAGGACGCAAAGGGTATCACCAGATATTACATTCTGAGAGATGACCGGGGTGAGGATGCGTTGCCGTTGTTTGAGGGAGACACGGTTCTGGTATACGGACAGATGTTTGCAACCTGCGTACCAAAGAGCAGTGAGCTGGCGGCGGACAGAGAGGTGCCGGCGGTTACGATGGTATATCTGGATTTGTTGGAAAATTAAGATGAGGAAAAGTATCTGTAGGGAAAACTTACAGGTACTTTTTTCTATATAGACAGGCCATTTGTCATAAGACAAAAAGCCTCCGGCAGGATGCGCGCACGCGCGTTCCACCAATCCGGCTAGGGAACGCCGGTTCTGCAAAACTCAAAAATTGCTCGTTGAATCCTCACTTCTGTTGTGCTATAATGAAGCGATTATGGATAAAAATACAGAAAGGGACAGGTCAGAAGATGAAAGCGTTTTTAATTTTGGAAGACGGCACCGTGTTTGAGGGAATCCACATCGGTGCGGACAGAGAAATCATCAGTGAGATTGTATTTAACACTTCCATGGCAGGATATCTGGAAGTGCTGACGGATCCGTCTTATGCAGGGCAGGCGGTGTGTATGACATATCCGCTCATTGGCAATTACGGGGTGTGCAAAGAGGACATGGAGTCGAAACAGCCATGGCCCGATGGCTTTATTGTCAGAGAACTGAGCAGGATCCCGAGCAATTTCCGATGTGATATTACAATTCAGCAGTTCTTAGAAGAGAATGGGGTTCCGGGAATCGCCGGGATCGACACCAGAGCTCTTACCAGAATCCTTCGCGAGAAGGGTACCATGAATGGTATGATAACAACCAATCAAAATTATGATCTGAATGAAATTCTTCCAAAATTAAAAGCATATACAACAGGCAAGGTTGTTGAGAGAGTGACCTGCGAGAAAAAATATACGATAAAGGGAACGGAAGATCTGGCAGAGAACGGACCAATTTCCGGCAGCTCAATGTTCTGCGCAGAAGACTACCGCGCAGGCGTGCGGGAGAAAAAGCCAAGCCTTGTCAGAGAGCTGAACGGCAAAGGACTTAAGGTAGCCCTGCTTGATCTGGGCGCAAAGGAAAATATTGCAAGATCCCTGGCTGCGAGAGGATGTGAGGTCACAGTTTATCCGGCTGCGACGAGCGCGGCAGAGATCATCGCGGATGCGCCGGACGGCATCATGCTGAGCAACGGACCGGGTGATCCCAAGGAGTGTACCGGTATTATCGAGGAGATCAGGAAGCTGTATCAGTCGGATATTCCGATCTTTGCGATCTGTCTGGGACATCAGCTTATGGCACTTGCGACGGGGGCCGATACGTTCAAAATGAAATACGGTCATCGCGGAGGCAACCATCCGGTGAAGGATCTGAGCACCGGAAGAGTATATATTTCTTCCCAGAATCACGGCTACGTGGTAGATATGGACAAGCTGGATCCGAAGATCGCCACGCCCGCTTTTATCAATGTCAACGACGGAACGAATGAGGGACTCTCCTATACGGGTAAAAACATCTTCACGGTGCAGTTCCATCCGGAGGCGTGTCCGGGACCGCAGGATTCCAGTTATTTGTTCGACCGTTTTATCACCATGATGAAGGAGGAGAAAAATGCCTAAGAATCCAAATGTAAAAAGAGTGCTTGTGATCGGCTCGGGGCCGATCGTGATCGGTCAGGCGGCAGAGTTTGACTACGCCGGAACACAGGCGTGCCGTTCCCTGAAAGAAGAGGGGATGGAGGTAATCCTGGTCAATTCCAATCCGGCGACCATCATGACAGACGGTGATATTGCGGACAAGGTTTATATCGAGCCGCTGACAGCCAAGGTGCTTGAACAGATCATTATCAAAGAAAAACCGGATTCCCTGCTCCCGAACATGGGAGGACAGGCAGGTCTGAATCTGGGAATGGAGCTGGACGAGTCCGGTTTCCTTGCAGAGCATGGGGTAACCCTGCTTGGAACGACTGCAAAGACCATCCGTAAGGCGGAGGATCGTCTGGAGTTTAAAGAGACGATGGAAAAGATCGGAGAGCCCTGCGCTCCGTCTCTGGTGGTAGAAAATATTGAAGACGGCGTGGCTTTTGCGACGAAGATCGGCTATCCGGTGGTACTGCGTCCGGCGTATACCCTGGGAGGATCTGGCGGCGGAATTGCCCACAATCAGATAGAGCTGGAAGAAATTCTGGCGAACGGACTGCGTCTGTCCCGTGTTGGTCAGGTGCTTGTCGAGCGCTGTATTGCAGGCTGGAAAGAGATCGAGTACGAGGTAATGCGCGACGGCGCAGGAAACTGCATTACCGTATGTAATATGGAAAATATCGATCCGGTAGGCGTCCACACAGGAGACAGTATTGTTGTGGCTCCTTCCCAGACACTGAGCGACAAGGAGTATCAGATGCTCCGAAGCTCTGCGCTGAACATCATCAATGAGCTTGGCATCACGGGCGGTTGTAACGTACAGTTTGCCCTGCATCCGACCAGCTTTGAATACTGTGTCATCGAGGTAAATCCGCGTGTGAGCCGTTCGTCTGCGCTGGCGTCCAAAGCGACCGGCTATCCGATCGCCAAGGTAGCGGCAAAGATCGCGCTTGGCTACACGCTGGACGAGATCAAAAACGCGATTACCGGCAAGACCTACGCCAGCTTTGAGCCGACGCTGGATTACTGTGTAGTCAAGATCCCGCGCCTTCCATTTGATAAATTCATCACGGCAAAGCGTACCCTCACTACTCAGATGAAGGCGACCGGCGAGGTGATGAGTATCGCCAACAACTTTGAGGGCGCGCTGATGAAAGCCCTCCGTTCCCTGGAACAGCATGTGGACTGTCTGAGAAGCTACGACTTTACAGAACTGAACAGAGAAGAATTGTTAGAGCGGATGAAGATCGTGGACGATCAGAGGATCTACATCATTGCGGAAGCTGTCCGCAAGGGGATCGACTATGACACCATCCATGAGATTACCATGGTGGATCACTGGTTTATCGACAAGATCGCGATCCTGACAGAGATGGAGGCGGCGCTGGAAAAAGGTCCGCTGACGGTAGAGCTTTTGAAAGAGGCAAAGAGAATCGAGTTCCCGGACAATGTCATCGCAAGACTGACCGGCAGGACCGAGGATGAGATTAAGAAGATGCGTTACGAAAACGGCATTGTCGCCGCTTTCAAGATGGTAGATACCTGTGCGGCAGAGTTCGCAGCGTCAACGCCCTACTACTATTCGGTTTTCGGGTCGGAGACAGAGGTGGAGGAGTCCCATCCGAAGAAAAAGGTTCTGGTGCTTGGCTCGGGACCGATCCGTATCGGACAGGGTATCGAGTTCGATTACTGCTCCGTTCACGCGACCTGGGCGTTTGCGAGAGAAGGATATGAGACGATCATCGTCAACAATAATCCTGAGACGGTCAGCACGGACTTCGATATTGCAGACAAGCTGTACTTCGAGCCGCTGACTCCGGAAGATGTAGAGAATATTGTCAACGTGGAAAAGCCGGATGGCGCGGTTGTGCAGTTCGGCGGACAGACGGCGATCAAGCTGACGGAAAGCCTGATGAAGATGGGGGTGCCGATCCTTGGAACCAAAGCGGAGGATGTAGACGCCGCCGAGGACAGAGAGCTGTTTGACAAGATCCTTGAGGAGACAGAGATTCCGAGAGCGGCAGGTGGTACGGTATACACGGCCGAGGAGGCGAAGGCGGTTGCCAACAGACTGGGCTATCCCGTTCTGGTGCGTCCTTCCTACGTGCTTGGCGGACAGGGCATGCAGATCGCCATTTCCGACGAGGAGATCGAAGAGTTTATGGCGGTCATCAACCGCTATGAGCAGGATCATCCGATCCTGGTAGATAAATATTTGCAGGGCAAGGAGCTGGAGGTCGATGCGGTCTGTGACGGAACCGATATTCTGATTCCGGGTATCATGGAGCACATCGAGCGTACCGGCGTCCATTCCGGAGACAGTATTTCCGTCTATCCGGCGCCGACGGTCAGCGGGAAGGTAAAAGAGACGATCGCGGAGTATTCCAGAAGACTTGCAAAAGCCCTTCACGTGATCGGTCTGATCAATATCCAGTTTATCGCGGTCGGAGACGAGGTCTACGTGATCGAGGTCAATCCGCGATCCTCACGTACCGTGCCCTATATCAGCAAGGTGACGGGAATCCCGATCGTGGATCTGGCAACAGAGGTCATTATCGGTAAGAAGATAAAGGATCTGGGTTACGAGCCGGGTTTACAGCCGACGGCAGATTATTTTGCGATCAAGATGCCGGTATTCTCGTTTGAGAAGATCCGCGGTGCGGAGATCAGCCTTGGACCGGAGATGAAATCAACCGGCGAGTGCCTCGGTATTTCCAGGAGCTTCAATGAGGCTCTGTACAAGGCATTCCTGGGAGCCGGCGTAAACCTGCCGAAATATAAGCAGATGATCATCACGGTCAAGGATGCGGACAAGGGAGAGGCGATCGATATCGCACGCCGGTTTGAAAAGCTGGGATACACGATCTATGCGACCAGAAGTACGGCGGCAGCCCTCAATGAAGCTGGCGTAAAGGCCCGTAAAGTCAATAAGATCTCGCAGGAGTCGCCGACAGTCATGGATCTGATCCTGGGACACAAGATCGATCTGGTCATCGACACGCCGACGCAGGGGCGCGACAAGAGCCGGGACGGCTTTTTGATCCGACGGACGGCGATCGAGACAGGCGTGAACTGTATCACGGCGATGGACACGGCGGCAGCCCTTGTGACGAGTCTGGAAAATGCCCAGTCACAGGAAGGGATGGAGCTGATCGACATTGCGACGATCGCAAAGCGCGGAAACTAGGTTTTACAGACTACAGAATAAAGAATACAAGAAAACGGAGGGCTGTCTGCCATGCAGGCGGCTCTCTTGATTTGACAGAAAACAGGTGCGTGGCAAGGTGGAGGAAAGATGGGCGATCAGAAACGAAATTATCAGAAAGAACTGGAGAAACGGCTGCAGGATCCGCAGATAGTGGGAAAAAGGCTCCTGCTCCACAGCTGCTGTGCGCCGTGCAGCAGCTATTGTATGGAGTATCTGCGGGACTATTTTGATCTGACGGTCTTTTATTACAATCCGAATATCACCCTGACGGCAGAATATGAAAAGCGCGTGGCGGAGGAAAAAAGACTGATCGAAGCCTACAACCGGATGCCGGGGAAGCGGAGCATACAGATGAAGGAAGGAATGTATGATCCGGAGCGCTTCTATGAGATGGCAAAAGGGCTGGAGCGGTGCCCGGAGGGCGGAGAGCGCTGTTTCCGGTGCTATGAACTGCGGCTGCGCGAGACGGCGCGTGTGGCGGCAGAGGAAGGCTACGGGCTTTTTACGACGACGCTGACTATCAGCCCGCTCAAGAACGCGGCGAAGCTCAACGAGATCGGAGAGCGTCTGGCGAAGGAGTACGGAGTTGCCTTTTTGAATTCTGATTTCAAAAAGCGGGGAGGCTATCAGCGCTCGATCGAGCTGTCGAAGGAATATGCGCTGTACCGGCAGGATTACTGCGGCTGCGTCTATTCCAAAGCGGAGCGGGATGCGCGGGTAAAAACGGAAACACTGGACTTTTGAGACATATCATAGTATAGTAAGCATGTTGAACCTTGACAACAAAATAAGAAAACGCGATCTTTACGTCCGTATAACGGGCACGTAGATTTTCCATAAGCGCCATGCACCTGTCTGAACGATCGGAAAGCGGCCGCACCGAAGAAAACGGTACGACGCGGGCAGGTTGACGAGGAGGAGAGTGATCGAAAATTCGGCGGATGCTCTCCCGTACGCTTCCAGTGCGAGATATATCGGCAAATATGCGGGTGACTGCAAAACAAATACGGTATAAAGGAAGAGGAAAAAGAAAAAAAGACAGTTTATCATAGAAATAGCAGAAAAGAGGAAAATTTATGTGTGGAATCATTGGTTATACAGGAAGTGAAGATGTAAGAGAAGTATTATTGGATGCGCTGGAGCTCCTTGAGTATCGCGGTTATGACAGTGCCGGGATCGCAGTGGAAGATTCGGCTTCGGGTCAGGTGAAGGTCTGCAAATGTGCGGGAAGAGTAAAAGATTTGCGGCTTATCTGTGAAGCGGAGAAATTCATTACGGATTGCGGGATCGGTCATACAAGATGGGCGACACACGGAGGCGTAAACGATACCAACGCGCATCCGCACCAGGTGGGAAAAGTGACGCTGGTGCACAACGGGATCATTGAAAATTACAGGGAACTGATCGCAGATTATGAACTGGAGAATGTTTTGCAGACCGAGACGGACAGCGAGGTCGTCGCTGCGCTGATGGATCGCTTTTATCAGGGCGATGCAGAGTGGGCGATCCGCAAGACGGTATCCAAGCTCAAGGGAACGTTCGCGCTGGTGATCCTGTTTCAGGACCGGCCGGGCGAGATCTATTCGGTCCGGAATGTCAGCCCGATCGTTGCAACGCTTTGCAGTGAGGGAGCGATGCTCGCTTCGGATCTGACGGCGCTGTGCCGCTTTACCAACCGCTATTTTGTGGTGCCGGAGTATCATATTCTGAAACTGAGCAGGGATGCGGTATCCCTGAAAGATCTGAACGGCAACGAGGTAGAACCGGAATACCAGGAGGTAGACTGGGAGCTGAATAACGCCGGGAAAAACGGTTATCCCTTTTATATGGAAAAAGAGATCATGGAACAGCCGGATGCGATCCTCCATACGATCGAGGACCGCCTGAAGGATGGGATGCCTGATTTTACAGCGGACGGCGTTCCGGATGAGATCTTTTCACAGTGTGAGCGTGTGAATGTCATCGCGTGCGGAACGGCAATGCACGCAGGGCTGGTTGCCCAGGCATTAGTCAAGTCGATCCTGCATATGCGCATCGAGGTGGATATGGCGTCGGAGTTTATGTACAGCGATCCGGTGATCGATGAAAAAACGCTCGTGATCGCCGTATCGCAGTCCGGCGAGACGATCGATACGCTAGAGGCGGTCAAGTACGCCCGGAAATGCGGGGCAAAGTGCCTCTCCATTATCAACGTGAGGGGATCTTCGATCGCGCGAGCGAGCGACTATGTCCTTTACACCAACGCAGGCCCGGAAATCGCAGTTGCGAGTACCAAGGCGTACACAACGCAGCTTGCGGTATTTTATCTGATCGTGGCAAAGATGGCATATCTGAGCGGAGCCTTCTCCAAAGAGGAGACGAAGCGCTTTATCGGAGAACTGTGCCGCACGCCTGAGGTGATGAAAAAGGTGCTGGAGAGGCGGCAGGAGATCCACCGGCTTGCCAACAAGGTTCTGGAGGCGAAGGATCTGTTTATGATCGGCAGGGGACTGGACTATTCGATCCTGCTGGAAGGATCGCTCAAGCTCAAGGAGGTTTCCTACATTCATTCGGAGGCTTACGCTTCGGGCGAACTCAAGCACGGACCGATCGCGCTGATCACCAGGGATACGCCGGTGGTGGCTGCGGTCACGCAGGAGCGGCTGATGTCGAAGGAACTCTCCAACATTAAGGAAGTGTGCTCAAGAGGGGCAGACATTGTGCTGTTTATCAAGGAAGGCCTTGCAGAGAATATCGACCGTGCCTACGACACGTTCTGCCTGCCGGATATGCAGGATGAATTTATGGTCATGCCTGCGTCGGTTGCGCTGCAGCTCCTTGCCTACTATGTTTCCTCGGACAAAGGATTTGATGTGGATAAGCCGAGAAATCTGGCCAAGGTGGTTACAGTAGAATAGAAATAAGAAGAACAGAAAAGTGTCCGTAACGGACGGAAGGATCGCGTATCTTGTGCGCATTTAGTTGACTTTTCCTGGAAAACAGGTACAATGATACCATATGTGACAATCGAGAAGAGAAGGAAAGGCAGCAGAATTATGCAGAAGATTTTAGACAGGATTTCGGAAAAGATGATGGCGGCTTTTGAAAAGGCCGGCTATGATAAAAATCTGGGGAAGGTGACGCTTTCCAACCGGCCGGATCTGTGCGAGTTCCAGTGCAACGGAGCCATGGCGGGAGCGAAGCAGTACCACAAAGCGCCCCTGATGATCGCGCAGGACGTCGCAGCACAGCTCGCGGACAGTGAGATTTTCAGTCAGGTAGAGGCCGTTGCGCCGGGATTTTTGAATCTGAAGGTGCAGGAGGCTTTTCTCAAGGGATACCTGAATGAGATGGAGAAGTCGGAAAAGTTTGGACTGGATATGCCGCAGGCGCCCAAAATGGTCATTATCGACTACGGCGGGCCGAACGTTGCGAAGCCGCTTCACGTAGGACATCTGCGGCCGGCGACCATCGGAGAGAGCGTTAAGAGGATCATCCGCTATATGGGGCATGACGTGATCGGAGACATCCACCTGGGCGACTGGGGACTGCAGATGGGACTGATCATTACCGAGCTGCGTAAGCGTAAACCGGAACTGGTATATTTTGATGAAAGCTACACCGGAGAATATCCGAAGGAGGCTCCGTTTACCATATCGGAGCTGGAGGAGATCTACCCGACTGCCAGCGCGAAGTCCAAGGAGGACGAGGCATACAAGGCAGAGGCGATGGAGGCGACCTTCAAGCTCCAGAGCGGTGTGCGGGGGTACCGTGCGCTTTGGAATCACATTATCGCTGTTTCCGTATCAGATCTGAAGAAAAACTATGAAAATCTGAATGTGGAGTTTGACCTCTGGAAAGGAGAGTCCGACGTCCATGATATTATCCCGGGTATGGTGGAGAAGATGAAGAAGGACGGCTTCGCCTATGAAAGCGAAGGCGCCTGGGTAGTCGATGTGAAAGAGGATACCGATACGAAGGAAATCCCGCCCTGCATGATCTTGAAATCGGACGGCGCATCCCTGTACAACACGACGGATCTTGCGACGATCCAGGATCGTATGGCGACCTATCACCCGGATGAGCTGATCTATGTGACGGACAAGCGGCAGGATCTGTATTTTGAGCAGGTATTCCGCTGCGCGCGCAAGACCGGGCTTGTGAAGCCTGAGACGAAGCTGGTGCACATCGGCTTCGGAACGATGAACGGGAAGGATGGCAAGCCGTTCAAGACCCGCGAGGGCGGTGTGATGCGTCTGGAGAATCTGATCCGTGAGATCAACGAAGAGATGATCCGGAAGATCAGAGAAAACGCACAGACAAAAGGATATGAGATCGATCAGAACGAAGCGCTTGAGACGGCAAAGATCGTGGGACTGGCTGCGATCAAATACGGAGACCTTTCCAACCAGGCGTCCAAAGACTACATCTTCGATGTGGAGCGCTTTACTTCCTTTGAGGGAGATACCGGTCCGTACATCCTGTATACCATCGTGCGGATCAAATCTATTCTGAGCAAGTATCAGGAGCAGGGAGGCGACCTTCAGAAGATTTCCATCAAAGAGGCGGTGAACGTTTCGGAGAAGGCGCTTATGCTGGAGCTTTCCAAGTTCCATGCCATGATGGAATCTGCGCTTGACGAGATCGCACCCCACAGGATCTGTGCTTATATTTATGACCTTGCCAACGCGTTCAACCGTTTCTACCATGAGACGAAGATCCTGACTGAGGAGGACGCAGAGAGGAAAGCGGGCTGGATCGCCCTGCTTAAACTGACAAAAGAGATCCTGGAAACCTGCATTGACCTTCTGGGATTCAGCGCACCGGACAGAATGTAAAAAAGCTGCCGGCCGTTATTGGAAACGATAACGGCCGGCATTTTTGATTCACAGGGAAAATGCTTTCTTGAAACACGCTGTAATCATTTCAAGGGCAGGGGTGAACAATAAAAAACGGAAAACGCTTAAAATAAACGCTTTCCGTTCCCTTAAAGGTAGTAGCGAGAGGGGGACTTGAACCCTCGACACTACGGGTATGAACCGTATGCTCTAGCCAGCTGAGCTATCTCGCCATATTTGGTAATGAATGGGGCCTATAGGGCTCGAACCTATGACCCTCTGCTTGTAAGGCAGATGCTCTCCCAGCTGAGCTAAGACCCCATATCATACGGTTACTTCCGCAACCGACTTTGCTATTGTACAATCTATAATAGGGTTTTGTCAAGAGGTTTCTCAAAAAAAGTTTTAATCCTAAAAAACCTTATCTATTTCCTAATTTATTCTTAAAACGACAAGATGCGTGGACGGGAGTATCCTATTTTACAAAACCGTGTGATACAATACTTGCATACTTGTCGTTGGAGATTTTTTACAGGAGATAAAAGAAGAAAAGTAGTTGTGTAAAAGGAGAGATCCATGAATAAAAAGATACAAAAGTTAAAGCTGCTCCGGAAAAGAAAAGTATGGCCGACGGTGGTTGCTTTTTTGGTTTTTATGGTGCTGTGCGTCAGCATGATGGGATTGTTTGTGCAGTTCTTCGCGCAGTATATCCTTTCCGCGAAGATATCGAGAATGTCGGAGGAGACGCAGGGCGCGGTGGAAATGCTGAACAACAGTATGACCTGGGGACGCAGCCTCACACAGGCTGCCGCAGAGGTGGACGCCTATATGGGAAAGGACAGCGCAATCTATATCGTTGACCGGGAAAGGCGCGTGCTGGCGAAAACGGGAGATTCAGAGCCGGACTTCGATATGGTGGCAGAAGTGACGCTGAACGAGAATTATGTCTTTGTGGGAGACAGCGAGTGGGATGACGGGGTGAACACCCTTTTCGGCGTCCCGGTGAGTGAACTGATGCAGAGCGTGTTCGGCATGGGAAGTGGCGGTCCGGAGGTGCAGAACGAAGCCTGGTTACAGCAGCCGGTTGTCAGCCAGCGGTTCTGGATGTGGGAGCCGTTCAGCTATAACGATCAGGAGTACCTGCTGTTTGTCCGCTGCGTGCTGGAGATCCAGCGTCAGGACGTTTTCTATGTCCTCATATTCGGTATTTTTACGCTGTTGATGCTGATGCTGCCGATGTGTTTCCTGCTGGTGAATATGATCAAATCGGTGGTCATGCAGGGACGGATGACGCAGATGCTCTATCTGGACGATGTGACCGGCCAGAACAACTGGCTTTACTTTAAGAATACGGCGTCCCGGATCCTGGCAACGCCACGTGCCAGAAGAAAGAACTATGCGCTGGTGTGTCTCCATCTGGAGCGGTATAAGAATTTCTGCGCCTGCTACGGCGTGAAGGAGGGCGAGGCGCTGCTTGCCGATACGGCAGGCTTCCTTGTGGCGCGCGTCGGAAGAGACGAGGTGGTCGCGCGGAATGAAAGCGCGGATTTCGCAATGCTGATAGGCGTTGGCGGAGAGGACGAAGAGGCAGCCAGAGAGATCTGCAGGAAACGCCTGCGCTCCCTGCTGGCAGAGATGACCGGACTGCGGCCGGAGCAGAAGATCCACTTCCATGCGGGCGCCTACCTGATCCCGGCAGATCCGATCCTGGGAAGAAAGAGGTGGAGAAGCCAGCGAAGCGAGCTGGACATCGATCAGATGTACAACTATGCAAATGCGGCGCAGATGTCGACCAAATGCCAGGAGGAGCACCGGATCGGCTTCTTTGATAAGGAGCTTCTGGAAAAGCAGCTCTGGGAGCGCAAGGTGGAAGACACGATGGATCTTGCGCTGAAAAATGAGGAATTCCAGGTATATCTCCAGCCGAAATACAGTCCGACCGAGGCGAAGCTGGTGGGCGCGGAGGCGCTGGTGCGCTGGATCAGCCCGCAGGACGGATTCATCTCGCCCGGAAAGTTTATCCCTATTTTTGAGGAAAATGGGTTTATCACGCAGCTCGACGATTATATGATCTCACATGTCGCGAAGCTGCAGGCTGAGTGGAAGATCCGGGGGAAGAAAGCCGTTCCCGTGTCGGTCAATGTGTCGCGTGCGCATTTTGCGCAGGAGGGGCTTGCAGAGCATATCTGTCAGCTTGTGGACGCCTATGGGCCGCCGCATGAACTGATCGAGCTGGAGGTGACGGAGAGCGCCTTCTTTGACGACAAGGACGTGCTGGTCGAGACAGTGAAACAGTTGAAGGATTATGGGTTCCGTGTGTCGATGGACGACTTTGGAGCCGGCTATTCTTCGCTGAATTCCCTCAAGGACATTCCGCTTGATGTGCTCAAGCTTGACGGAGAGTTTTTTCGCGGGGAGGATGACGACGGCAGAGGGGCGATCGTCGTGCGCGAGGCAATCCAGCTTGCGAGAAGCCTGAATATGCGCGTCGTGGCAGAAGGAGTAGAGAAGAAGGAACAGGTTGATTTCCTGGCGGGACAGGGATGCGATATGATCCAGGGATTTTATTTCGCAAAGCCCATGCCGGTGAAGGAATTTGAAGATAAAGTGGAGAAGGACGCCTGATGTACACAATTTTAATCGGAATACAATATATCGGAATTTTATGCTTTTCCTGGGGCTGTTTTATCTGCTCACGCAGGAGCCGAGCCGTCAGCTGGTCCGGGTTGTCATGCTTAATGTCGCCCTGCTGGCGACCTTTGCAGGGTATCTTCTGGAGATGCAGGCAGAGACCGCGGGAGAGGCAGTGGAGGCCGTGAAGTTTTCCTATCTGGGGAAACCGTTCGTTTTGTACTGTATGGTTTTGTTTGTGCTGGAGTTCTGCAAGGTGACGTTGCCGAGATGGGCCAAAGTTGCGCTGGCTTGCGTGCACATGGTCGTGGTGATGCTGGTGTTCACCTGTGAACAGCACGATCTGTATTACACCACCACGGAATTTGTGCAGACCGGTCTTTTCCCGCATCTGGTAAAGGGGCACGGACCGGCGCACGTGATCTACCGTTTCCTGGTCGTATTCTATCTCATCGTGATGCTGGTTCTGCCGCTTATCCGGTACAGGCGGACGAGGAATGAGATCGAGAAAAAGGGTCTGGTAAAGATCATGGCGATCATCGGCATTATGGCGGTTGGCTACGGGGCGTATGCCGCCGGTCTGACGGGAGGCTATGATACGACGCTGATCGCCTATATGATCGGCTATATGGTGCTATTCTCGGCACTTAGCAAGGACCGGATCCTCGACGCGCTGACGATCGCACGCAAGGAGGCGGTCGACCAGCAGTCGGATGGATTGATCGTTCTGGACGTCGACAACGACATTCTTTATTATAACGACCAGGCGGAAAAGCTGCTGCCGCTGCAGGATCACCAGTTATATGATGAGATCGTGGAAAAGCTGGACGACTGCATTTTACAGAAGCAGACCATTGAGAAGGACCGACGGATCTTTGAGGTGGAGAGCCGGCTGATCACGAAGAAAAATGTATACATAGGCAAGACGTATGTGCTGAAGGACATCACGGAAAGCGTGAATTATACCAGAAACGCAAGGGAGCAGGCAGAGATCATGAAAGCACTGAAGGAGCAGGCAGAGAGTGCCAACCGGGCGAAATCGGCGTTTGTCTCCAATATGTCGCATGAGATCCGCACCCCGATGAACGCGATCATCGGTATGACCGAGATCCTGCTCCGGGAGGAGCTTCCGCCGCAGGACGTCGGGTATCTGAACAATATCCGCAATTCGGGAAATGCGCTGCTGAATATCATCAACGATATTCTGGATTTCTCCAAGATCGAGTCCGGAAAGATGGAGCTGGTGGAGGCAGAATACGAGCCGATGTCCATGCTGAGCGATCTGGGCATGATCTTTTTGACAAGGGCAGGAGAGAAGGATGTGGAGATCCTGTTCGATGTGGACGAGAGACTTCCGCACACGCTGTACGGCGACGCGCTGCGGATCCGCCAGATCATCATCAATCTGGTCAACAACGCCATCAAATTTACGGAGCAGGGCTATGTCAAGCTGCAGATCCGTCTTGGCAGAATACAGGGAGACGATGTGGAAATCCTGGTAGCGGTGAAGGACACCGGACAGGGAATCCGCGAGAAGGATCTTGGAAAGCTGTTCGGCTCCTTCCAGCAGGTAGACAGCAGGAAGAACCATGGAAAAGAAGGAACGGGCCTGGGTCTGTCCATCTCCAGACAGCTTGTGGAGCTGATGCACGGCGCGATCAGCGTGCGGAGCACCTATGGAGAAGGCAGCGAGTTTTATTTTAATATCCATCAGAAGCTGTGCGGCGAAAGACCGGCGGCAGAGCTTCAAAAGCAGGGAGAAGTACAGGTGACAGGGTACTTTGAGAAACCCTGCGTGAGGGAAAACTTCGAAAAGCTGGTCGGCGCGATGAAAGCCAATCTGCTGCCGTACGATGCGTGGCTGCAGGAGGGGAAAAAAGCGGATTTCTTCTTTACGGACGTTGCGGGAAGCAGGGCGATCGCGCAGATCCTGAAAGAGCGGAAAGACCAGATCGGTGAGCTGTGCGTTGTGCAGAACCCGCTTCTGGAGGAGTGTGAATGGAAAGAGGCGAAGGTGCTGAACAAGCCGTTGTTCAGCCTGAATTTCTGCCAGACGGTCAACCATGAGAAGGTTGTACAGGGAACGGTGGTGGATGAGGTACAGAACTTCACCGCGCCGCAGGCGTCGATCCTGATCGTGGATGACAACGAGATGAACCTGAAGGTTGCGCAGGGACTGCTGGAGCCATTGAAGATGCAGATCGATGTGGCGGAGAGCGGTAAGAAGGCTCTTGAGATGGTGGCAGAGAAAAAGTATCATATTATTTTTATGGATCATATGATGCCGGTGATGGATGGAATCGAGACGACGCAGAGGCTGCGCGCCATGGATGGAGAGTATTATCAGAATGTACCGATCGTCGCGCTCACCGCAAACGCGCTCGTGGACGCGAGAGAGAAGTTTACGGAGGCAGGAATGGATGACTTTGTCGCCAAACCGATCGAGATGAAGATGATCTGTAAGTGTATCCGCAAGTGGCTGCCGAGGGAGCTGATCGTCAAGAATACGTCTGAAAAGCCGCAGGAGGATGTGACGGCGAAGAAAGACCTGCCGGTGATCGAGGGGATCGACAGCGCGGCGGGCGTGAAGGCGTCCGGCAGTGAAAAGCTCTGGCGCAGCCTGCTCGGAGATTTCTACAAGCTGATCGATACCAAGGCGCAGAAGCTGGAGAAGTGCCTTGCGGACAATATGATCCGGGATTACACGATCGAGGTCCACGCGCTCAAGAATACAGCGCGGATGATCGGCGCAGGAAAGCTGTCAGAATGGTTCCACCGCATGGAGGACTGCGGAAATGCCGGAGATCTGGAGACGATCCGCAAAGAGACGCCGCTGCTTCTTGCAAGCTACCGGAAGCTGAAACCGGTGCTGCGGGAGTACGGGGAGAACCAGCGTGAAGAGCTGAGGGAGGCTTCCCTGGGGGAACTGACGGATCTTTTGCTGAAGATACATGACGCCGTTGATGCGTTTGATCTGGACGGGGCAGACGCCGCGATGAAGGAGCTGGAAAAGTGCCGGCTGCCGGAGAGTTGCGCCGCAGACATGGAACAGCTCAGAGTCGCGGTCGCGGATGTGATGATGGAAGATATCCTCCGGCTGACGGAGGAGCTGACCGGGCTTCTGATGATACAGGAAGGACAGGAGGAAGAACCGGAATAATAAGACCCCCCGCGGGAGGATGCCGGACAGGCGATCCTCCCGCGGGGGGTTTTGCTTTGCGTAATTAGTCTAAAGTGATTTTCTGACCGGTCAGAAGCTCGTAAGCCTGGAGATACTTCTCGATCGTCTTGTCGACGATCTCCTGCGGAAGCGTCCAGTTATGACCTTCGTTGGCTTTCAGCCAGTCTCTGGCGAACTGCTTGTCGAAGGAAGGCTGGCCGTGTCCGGCTTCGTAACCTTCGGCAGGCCAGAAGCGGGAGCTGTCCGGCGTGAGCATTTCGTCGCCGAGAACAATATTTCCATTTTCATCCAGACCGAATTCAAACTTGGTATCGGCAATGATGATGCCGCGTGTCAGTGCGTAGGCGGCGCATTTCTTGTACAGAGCGATGGTGTAGTCGCGCAGCTTGGCGGCGTATGTCTCGCCCTTGCCGGGGAAGCGTTTTTCCAGATAAGCGACGCTCTGCTCGTAGGAGATATTCTCATCGTGGTCGCCGATTTCTGCCTTGGTCGAAGGGGTGTAGATCGGCTCCGGGAGCTTTTCGGATTCCTTCAGTCCCTCCGGCAGACGGATCCCGCAGACGGTGCCGTCCTTCTGATAGCTGGCCCAGCCGCTGCCTGTGATGTAGCCTCTTACGATACATTCTACCGGAAGCATCTCCAGCTTGCGGCACAGCATGCTGTTGCCGTCGAATTTCTTCTGCTGGAAAAATTCCGGCATGTCCTTCACATCGACGGAGATCATGTGGTTTGGCAGGATATCCTGCGTCAGGTCAAACCAGAATTTGGACATCTGCGTTAGCACTGTTCCCTTCTTGGTTACCTGGTTGTTCAGAATGACGTCGAAGCAGCTTATGCGGTCTGTTGCGACCATGATCAGGCTGTCGCCGTTGTCGTAGATCTCACGTACTTTTCCCTCTTTCATCGGTTTTAATTCAGTCATGGTGAACCTCACTTTTATAAGAAAATTGTTTTGCGTTTACCCTTTCAGTATACACGCGGCGGGAGGATTTACAAGGGATTCTTTGGAAAACGGATGTATTAAAAGGGGAACATAGGCAAAGAAAGTTGCTTTTTTTCGTTTTTTTATTTATAATCGCTCTGTAACTGTTGTGTTGTATCCCGGATACTGCATACGGAAAACTGTTTTTGCACAGACGATCTGTACTGCACCCGAGAGGGACAGAAGCAGAAACTGTCACAGCGGCAGAGAGCAGCAAAACGGAATTTTGCAGTGGGAATAATAACAAGGAGGAAAAGTAAATATGAAAAGTAACACAAAAACCATCGTAGGCGTAGGACTTCTGACGGCGATCGTCGTCGTGCTTCAGGCACTGGCGGTCTTTATCAGACCGACGGGACTCTTCAACATTTCGCTTGTGCTCGTACCGATCGTAGTGGGAGCGGCTCTTTACGGATACAAGGCGGGAGCATGGCTTGGTCTGGTATTCGGAATTGTGGTCCTGATCACTGACGCAGCGGCGTTTCTTGCGATCAGCGTGCCGGGAACAGTCGTCACCGTGCTTGCCAAAGGACTTCTTTGCGGACTGGCAGCGGGACTGATCTATCGTCTGCTTGCGTCGAAGAACCGGGTGGCAGCGGTTGTGGCTGCAGCGGTCATCTGCCCCTGCGTCAACACCGGCGTATTCCTTTTGGGATGTCTTGCGTTCTTTATGCCGACGATCAACGAGTGGGCGGCAGCCAGCGGTTATACGTCAGCAGGAACCTATATGATCCTGGCGCTGGTGGGCGTGAATTTCCTGATCGAGATGGCAGTCAATATCGTACTGAGTTCCGCGATCGTCCAGATCATCCGGATCGGAAAGAATACGGTTGCAGACTAAAGACGCGAAACGGCGGATATGCGGAAAGGATAGCAGATGATTTTAGCGATAGATATAGGAAATACAAACATTGTGATCGGCTGTATCGAGAATGAGAAGCCGGTGTTTATCGAGCGGCTGTCAACAGTCAGGACAAAGACAGAGATCGAGTATGCCGTGGATATGAAGACGGTGCTGGATATCTATAAGATCAAACCGGCAGATATCGAGGGCGGGATCATTTCCTCAGTCGTTCCACAGGTGACGAATGTCGCAAAGCTGGCGGCGGAGAAGATCCTCCATAAGAAGGTGCTGGTGATCGGTCCCGGGATCAAGACAGGACTGAATCTGCTTCTGGATCAGCCCGGACAGGTGGGCGCCGATCTGGTGGCGGCGGCAGTTGCAGGAATCGCAGACTATCCGGTTCCGCAGATTATCATCGATATGGGTACGGCGACGACGGTGACGGTCATCGATGAGAACAAGGCGTGTCTCGGAGGGATGATCCTTCCAGGCGTAAGGGTTTCCCTTGACGCACTGACAGCCAATGCGTCCCTGCTTGCGGGCGTGGGGATCGAGGCGCCCAAAAAGGTGATCGGCAGGAATACCATCGACTGTATGAAAAGCGGTATTGTTTACAGCAACGCGGCGGCGCTTGACGGGATCATTGAGCGGATCGAGGAAGAGCTGGGAAGCAAGGCGACGGTGATCGCAACCGGCGGACTGGCCAAAAAGATCGTGCCGCACTGTCACAAGGAGATCCATCTGGACGAGGATCTTCTGCTCAAGGGACTCCAGATCATCTACGAGAAAAATAAAGGATAAGATCATCCGAAGAGACCGGTGCTGTCAGGGCATCGGTCTTGTGTTATGGAGAGAACCGGAAACGGCAAAAGGGAAGGAAAGATTAAGAGAAATGATTCAGGATCTGACACAGGGAAATCCACAAAAGACATTGATACGCTATACGCTGCCGATGTTTATCAGCGTTGTGTTCCAGCAGCTGTACAACATGGCGGACAGCATGATCGCCGGAAAATTTGCCGGGGAAGACGCACTCGCGGCGGTGGGGGCGTCCTACCCGATCACTATGATCTTCATGGCAGTGGCGGTAGGAAGCAATATCGGCTGTGCGGTGGTCATTTCCCAGCTCTTTGGTGCGAAGCAGTTCGGAAAGCTGAGAACGGCGGTGTCGACAACACTTCTGTCAGGTCTCATTCTTTCGATCGTGCTTACCGTGGCAGGGCTGTTCCTGACGCCCGCCATGATGAGAGCCATCCAGACGCCGGAGAACATCTTCGATCAGGGAGCGCTCTACCTCAGGATCTACATAGCCGGCTTTGTCTTTCTGTTTCTATATAATGTCACGACGGGAATGTTTAATTCGCTTGGGGACTCAAAAACGCCGCTGTATTTCCTGATCGGCTCCTCCATCGGAAATATCATTCTGGATTTCGTGTTTGTGAAGATCTTTGAATGGGGCGTTGCCGGTGTGGCATGGGCGACGTTTCTGGCGCAGGGGGTAGCCTGTGTGCTTTCCCTGCTCGTCTTTCGAAAAAGGATCGGGGAGATCCAGACGCCGGAGCGCGCACCCTGGTTTTCCTGGGAGCTTCTTGGAAATATCGGGAAGATCGCGATCCCGAGCATCCTGCAGCAGAGCTTTGTCTCGATCGGCAATATCTTTATCCAGAGCCGGGTAAACTCTTACGGATCGGGTGTTATCGCGGGATATTCCGCGGCGATCAAGCTCAATACCTTTGTCATCACGGGATTTACCACGTTGGGAAACGGCGTCTCCGGCTTTACCGCGCAGAATCTGGGCGCGGGCAGGAAGGAGCGGATCGCGGCGGGTTTCCGCACGGGAATGAAGATGGCGGTCTGTGTGGTGGTGCCCTTTTTCCTGCTGTATTTTTTCCTGGGGAGACAGATGCTGCTCCTCTTTATGGATGACACGGGAAGCGACGCGCTGAAAACAGGAATGGAATTTCTGCGGATCGTGACGCCGTTTTATTTTGTGGTGGCGGTCAAGCTGGTGGCGGACGGTGTGCTGCGCGGCGCGGAGCAGATGCGGCAGTTTATGCTCTCCACGTTTACAGACCTGATCCTGCGGGTGATCCTTGCCTACGTCTTTTCAGCGGGCATGGGAGCAAGAGGGATCTGGCTTTCCTGGCCGTTTGGCTGGACGATCGCAACGGTGATGTCCTTTGTCTTTTACCGCAGATATACAGGGAAAAAGGCGGCTTTGTAATCCGGACGGGGATTGTGTATAATAAAGGTGTTGTAAAAAAGAAACGTGCGCGGCTTTGAACGGACGGATGCGAAGCGAAAGCCGCGTGGTCAGACAAGGAGGTATCCATGAGAATAGGAATGGGCTATGATGTGCATCGCCTTACGGAAAATAGAAAATGTGTGATAGGCGGGGTAGAGATCCCCTATGAAAAGGGACTACTGGGCCACTCGGATGCGGATGTGCTTCTGCATGCGGTGATGGACGCCCTGCTGGGAGCGGCTGCGCTGGGAGATATCGGCAGGCATTTCCCGGACACGGACAACGCATACAAGGATGCGGATTCCATGGAGCTTCTCCGGAAAGTGGGGGAGCTGTTGGAGGAGCAGGCGTTTCTGATCGAGAATATCGATGCGACGATCATCGCGCAGGCGCCCAAGATGCGCCCGTACATCGACCAGATGCGGGAGAATATCGCGGGAGCGCTGAAGATCGAGGTGGAGCAGGTCAACGTGAAGGCGACGACGGAGGAAGGACTCGGCTTTACCGGGGCCGGGGAAGGAATCTCGGCACAGGCGATCTGTATGCTCGCAACACCCAGAGAGCTTTACAGCGCGGATGTGGGCGCCAGTGGCTGTGGCGGCTGCGGCGGCTGTCCTAAAAGATAGTATGTTAAGAAAATGCTAAAACCCTGTTCGGTTTGTGTTAAGAAGCGGGCAGTCCTATACCAGAATTTTGTAAAAATCTTTACAATGATGACAGATCCCGAGAGGGAAAAGTAAGGTAATTGTATGGAGGGACAGAAATGAGTATAGGACTTTGGATTATCTGTATCATCGGCGGAGCAGCCGGAATTCTCAGCAGTGCATATCTTATGTTTGCGATGCCTGCGATCATTGTGTGGAAGTTTTACAGACATCTGAGATTCGGTATATCCATGAATGACTAAACGCCTGCTCTGGCTGACACAGCCGGGTATTCATATTCCTGTCTTCTTATCCGCAGATCGCTGCGGATAAGGGGAAGAAAGGCGTTATAGGTACGATATGAAGAAAAAGCTGGTTTATTGGAGCATCACGCTTTTCGGGATGCTTTTTGCTACTTTAGTGGCTTACGGATTGTTTATTCTGGTGCCGGGGAATACGGCTAATATTGCCTTGATCTATATTCTGGCACTATTTCTGATCGTTCGCATGACAGAGGGCTATCTGTATGGAATCATCGCTTCGCTGGTGGCTGTCATCTGTGTAAATTATCTGTTCACTTATCCCTTTTTCGCGCTGAATTTTACTTTGACAGGTTATCCGATCACCTTCCTTGAAATGCTGGCGGTGACGCTTTTGACGAGTACGATGACGGCGCATATGAAACAGCAGACACAGATCATTGCGGAGCGCGACAGACTGCTTGCGGAGGCAGAGAAGGAAAAGATGCGTGCAAATCTTCTGCGCGCGATCTCCCATGACCTGCGGACGCCGCTGACAACGATCCTTGGCTCGAGCGCTTCCTATCTGGAGAATTATGATATCCTTTCGGAGCAGGAAAAACGCGAGATGGTAGGACAGGTGCAGGAGGATGCGGTATGGCTGCTCAACATGGTGGAGAACCTGCTGACAGTCACCAGGATCCAGAATAAGGACAGTAAGGTCAAAAAGACGGAGGAGCCGGTGGAAGAGATCGTGGCGGCTGCAATCCAACGGATCAAGAAGCGGATCCCGGACGCGCAGATCGAGGTGTCGGTGCCGGAAAGTCTTGTGATGATCCCGATGGACGCCGTGCTGATCGAGCAGGTGCTGATCAATCTTTTGGAAAATGCACTGGTTCACTCGAAGAGTGTGAAGCCGGTGTGCTGTTTCGTGGAGGAGCATCCGGATACCGTGTCGTTCCATGTGAGGGATTACGGGATCGGAATTGCGCCGGACAGATTGCAGACGATCTTTGACGGAACGCCGTACGGAGAAAACAAAGTTTCGGATTCCAACCGGGGGATCGGTATTGGTCTGTCGATCTGTAAGACGATCATCCATGCGCATGATGGAACGATCTATGCGGTCAACCATGAGCAGGGGTCGGAATTTTATTTTTCACTGCCGCGGAGCACGGGCAAAGAGAAAGGTTCGGTCTGATATATGAGTGGGAACAACGTGATACGAAAGCAGATTTTGCTGATAGAGGACGAGAGAAATATATGCAACTTTATTTCGACGTCGCTACGGGCGCAGTCGTATAAGGTGGATTTTGTCCAGACGGCGCAGAGCGGGCTGGCGCTGGCAGCGTCCCTGTGTCCGGATCTGATCCTGTTGGATCTGGGACTTCCGGATATGGACGGAATGGAAGTGATACGGAGACTGAGGAGCTGGACGAACATTCCGATCCTGGTCATCTCTGCGAGAAGTCAGGAGAAGGAAAAAGTGGAGGCGCTGGACGCGGGGGCGGACGATTACATCACCAAGCCCTTTGGAACCTCAGAGCTTCTGGCAAGGATCCGGACCTCGCTCAGGCACGCGAGCCAGAGCAAGACGGTGGGGGAGGGAGATACGCCCCAGTACCGTGCGGGAGAGCTTGTCATCGACTACGACAAGCACGTGGTCACGCTGCAGGGAAACATCCTGCATTTTACGCAGATCGAGTATAAGATCCTGACGTTTCTGGCACAGAATGCCGGCTGTGTGGTCACCTACGACGCGCTGCTTTCCCATGTGTGGGGACCGTACACGGACAGCAATAACCGGATCCTTCGTGTGAATATGGCGAACATACGCAGAAAGCTGGAGACGAATCCGGCGGATCCGCAGTATATTTTTACGGAGATCGGCGTAGGCTACCGGATGGTCGAGAGCGAATAACGGTTGACAAATCGCTCTCTTTTGCATATTCTAATAACAGATAGATGACATACAGAGCATGGACACTGAGAGGGAAGAGTACCTTTTCCGGAAAGACAGAGATAGACCGTCACCGGCTGCAAGCGGTCTTCGGGAAAGAAAAGGGAAGTGCGCCCGGGAGTCCTGCCGGGAGAAGGACAGTCTGCCTGTCTGTGTACTTCGGTACGGTCAGCCTCCGTTACAGGGCATGAGGGAAAGAATACGGATGTATTCTTTAAGTAGAGTGGAACCGCGGATTTATTCGTCTCTGTTTTCCGAAAGGAAAGGGCGAAGATCGGTGGTTTTTTTGCTGTATGGCGTTTTACCTATTTAAAATCAGACGATAATTTATGCAGGAAGGATTTGACGTATATGGGTTTCATCAAGAGTATCCGGGAAGAAATCAGAATCATACGTGAGAGAGATCCGGCGATCCATTCGGATATGGAGGTCTTTCTGTATCCGAGCTTCAAGGTGATGATATACTATCGGATAGCCCACAGGCTGTACCTGAAAAAGCACTATTTCTGGGCAAGATGGGTCTCCCAGAAGGGCGTGCGCAAGACCGGGATCGAGATCCATCCGGGAGCGCAGATCGGCAAAGGGTTGTTTATCGACCACGGCAACGGAGTGATCATCGGAGAGACGAGCATCATCGGAGACAATGTGACGCTGTACCAGGGCGTGACGCTGGGAGGAACCGGAAAGGAACAGGGCAAGAGACATCCGACCATCGGAAACAACGTGATGATCAGTACGGGAGCCAAGGTGCTCGGGTCCTTTAAGATCGGAGATAACAGCAAGATCGGCGCCGGAAGCGTAGTGCTGGAAGAGGTGCCGCCAAATTCGACGGTGGTAGGCGTGCCGGGGCGTGTAGTGAAGCGCAACAATAAGGCGCTGCCGCAGGAGGAACTGGATCAGGTAGATTTGCCTGATCCGGTAAGAGAAGACATCATGGATCTTCAGAGAGCCAATGTCGAGCTGACGAACCGTCTGCTGGATCTGGAGAGAGAACTGAAGGTTATGCGAGCAGAGAAATAGAGAAAGAGGGAGAGAGTCAGATGAAGATTTTTAACACGCTGTCCAGAAGAAAAGAAGAGTTTGTTCCTTTGGAGGAAGGAAAGGTAAGCATGTACGTATGTGGACCGACCGTCTACAACCTGATCCATATCGGAAATGCAAGACCGATGATCGTATTTGACACGGTGAGAAGATATATGGAGCACAAGGGCTATGCGGTCAATTACGTCTCCAATTTTACGGATGTGGATGATAAGATCATCAAGAAGGCAAATGAAGAGGGCGTTGCGTCGGAGGTGATCTCTGAGCGCTATATCGCGGAGTGCAAGAAGGATATGGAGGCGCTGCACGTGAAGCCGGCGACCACCCATCCGCAGGCTACGAAAGAGATCGCAGGCATGATCGATATGATACAGACGCTGATCGACAAGGGGCACGCCTACGTGGCAGAAGACGGGACGGTCTACTATAAGACGAGAAGTTTCAAAGAGTACGGAAAACTTTCCCATAAGAATCTGGACGATCTGAGGAGCGGCAACCGTTCGCTGCTGGTGTCCGGAGAGGATCAGAAGCAGGATCCGCTTGATTTCGTGCTGTGGAAGCCGAAGAAGGAAGGGGAGCCGTACTGGGAGTCACCCTGGTGCCAGGGACGTCCAGGCTGGCATATCGAGTGCTCCGTGATGAGCAAAAAATACCTCGGAGACGAGATCGACATCCATGCGGGCGGCGAGGATCTGATCTTCCCGCACCATGAAAATGAGATCGCGCAGTCGGAGGCGGCAAACGGCAAGACCTTTGCAAGATACTGGATGCACAACGGCTTTTTGAATATTGATAATAAGAAGATGTCCAAGTCGCTCGGCAATTTCTTTACCGTGCGCGATATTGCAGAAAAATATGACCTTCAGGTGCTTCGGTTCTTCATGCTCTCAGCGCACTACAGAAGCCCGCTGAATTTCAGCGCCGATCTGATGGAGGCTGCCAAGAACGGTCTGGACCGTATTCTGACCTGCGTGGAAAACCTGAACTTTATGCTGAAAAATGCACAGGGTGAACTGAGCGACGAGGAAAAGACGCTGCTTGACGAGGCAAAGGGTTACATCACGGCGTTTGACGAAGCCATGGATGATGACTTTAATACGGCAGATGCAGTTACGGCTATTTTTGATCTGGTGAAGTTTGCCAACACGAAGGTGACGGAAGGATCCAGCAAGGCGTTTATTCAGGCTGTGAAAGAAGAGATCGTGATGCTGTCCGACATCTGCGGACTGGTCGTAGAGAAACAGGAGGAGATTCTGGATTCCCAGATCGAAGCGCTCATCCAGGAGCGTCAGGACGCAAGGAAGGCGAAGAACTTTGCCCGCGCGGATGAGATCAGGGACACGCTGCTTGCACAGGGAATCATGCTGGAGGATACACGCGAAGGAGTAAAATGGAAGAGAGCATAACAATTCTGGACGCGATCAAGCAGCGATTTGCCTGTGAAGAGGTAGATATCAGAACCTATTCGCCGCTGACGCTTGCCTATATCGGAGACGCCATCTATGATCTGGTGATCCGCACGATCGTGGTCGAGAGAGGAAACCGGTCTGCCAACAATCTGCACAAGAAGGCAGTGAAGTATGTAAATGCAAGGGTACAGGCGCAGATCATCGACGCACTGGAAAGCGAGCTGACAGACGAAGAGGAGGCAGTCTACCACCGCGGAAGAAACGCCAAGTCGTACACCTCGGCGAAGAACGCTTCGATCATTGAGTACCGGAAAGCGACAGGACTTGAGGCGCTGTGCGGCTATCTGTATCTGCAAGGAAAACAGGAGCGGATGCTGGAGCTGATCCAGAACGGGCTGGCAAAAGTGCAGATGGAGATCTGAGAGGAAAGGCAGTAAAAAATGAAGAGTGATATGGATAATACGCAGTTTACAATAGAAGGGCGCAATGCGGTGATGGAGGCTTTCCGGGCAGGCAGGACGATAGACAAGCTCTATGTGCTGGACGGATGCCAGGATGGACCGATCCTGTCCATCAAGCGTGAGGCAACGAAGCATGGCAGCCTTATCAAATACGTTTCGAAGGAACGTCTGGATCAGATGTCCGAGACGGGAAAACACCAGGGTGTGATCGCCAGCGCAGCAGCCTACGCTTACGCTGAGGTGGAGGACATTCTGCGCAAGGCAAAAGAGAAGGGCGAGCCGCCGTTTATCATCCTGCTGGATAATATAGAAGATCCGCATAACCTGGGAGCTATCATCCGTACAGCCAATCTGGCGGGCGCGCACGGAGTGATCATCCCCAAGAACCGTGCAGTCGGGCTGACAGCCACCGTTGCCAAGGCGTCGGCGGGAGCGCTCAACTATACGCCGGTCGCCAAGGTGACGAACCTGTCACAGACGATCGAGGAGCTGAAAAAAGAAGGGCTGTGGTTCGCCTGTGCAGATATGGACGGCACGCAGATGTACCAGCTTGACCTGAAAGGACCGATCGGTCTTGTGATCGGAAACGAAGGAACCGGTGTAGGCAGACTGGTGAAGGAAAAATGTGATCTCGTCGCATCGATCCCGATGCGCGGCGATATCGATTCCCTGAATGCCTCCGTGGCGGCAGGAGTGCTTGCCTTTGAGATCGTGAGACAGAGACTGCAATGAAAAAGATAAATCGTTTGCTGACCGGGCTGATCGCGGTACTTACGCTAGTCATCGTCGCGCTGGTAGGCGTGCGGGTGAGCCAGAGCGTATATGAGCGGGAAGTACGGGAGCTGGAAGAGCGCGAGCAGCAATTTGAAGCGGTCTATGAGCGAAACGCACAGGCACAGAGCCGTGTGCAGGAGATGCAGCAGGAAATCCGGGAATTGCAGAACAACAAAGAAGAGCTGCATGTGCTGATCGACCAGATCAACAGTGGAGAGATGACCGTCTCAGATAACCAGGCGTCTGTCGGAAGCGGACAGGTTTCCGGGAATCTGGCGGTATCCGGAAATCAGACAGACGTCTCGGGAAACCGGGTGGACGTCTCCGGAAACAGTATGCTGGGGCAGACCGTCTCAGCGAACGTCAGCGTCTCTGGAAATATGTTTCTGACAATCTCCGGACAGCAGGAAGAAACAAATGTGTGTCAGGTTTCGGACAACCTGCTTTCCTTGTGGGAAGGCAATGTTTCAGGAAATGACGTGTCGGGGAACCGGGAGATCAATTACTATGATCCAGCGATGGTGGAAAACAGCATTTTTGATCCCTGGCGCGTGATCTATGTACAGCCCGAAATGACGCTGGAGGAGCGGAGACAGTACCGGACGTCGCTGGAAGAAACGCTTGAGGTGAATCAGGCAGACAGGGAGTGTCTTGCGGAGAGCACCCTCGATTTTTCCGGGAAAAAGATCGCCTGTCTCGGTGACAGCATCACGGCGGCCTCCAACCTGGATAATCTGGAGGATTATCAGCAGTATTCCTACCCGGCGCGGCTGAAAGAGCTTTTAGGCGCGGAAGAAGTGACCAACCTTGGAATCGGAGGATCGTCCATCGGAAGATACTGGGCGGACGCTTTTGCAGACCGCTATCAGGAGATCCCGGAGGATACGGACATCATTCTGGTAATGGGCGGAACCAACGACGGCTTCTGCGTGTCAGAGGCGGAATTTGGCAGTCTGGAACAGCGGGAGGCGAGAACCTTCTGCGGAGATCTGGACGAGCTGATGCGGGGAATAAAGGAAAATTATCCTGACGCGATGGTATTTTTTGCTACGCCCCTGCCGAATATCCTGCACGATTATCTGAGGAGTGAGCGGAGTTATCTCCTGCCCCAGAAAGATTTTGCAGACGTGATCCTTACACTGGCAGACGAATATGGCTTTCAGGTGGTCGACCTGTACAATTCCAATATTCTGGACAGCCACGACGCGAATATCGTGGAAGAATATATGCCGGACGGCGTGCACTGCAATCCGCAGGGCTATCAGATCCTGGCAGAGCATTTCGCGGCAGAAATAGTGAGATATGATGAAAGAAGATTACAGACAGTACAGTGATGAAGAACTGCTCCAGCGGCTTAGGGACGGAGAAAGCAGCATCACAGACTATATCATGGACAAATATAAGGGGCTGGTCAGGAATAAGGCAAGATCCATGTACATCCTGGGGGCAGACAATGACGATCTCATCCAGGAAGGCATGATCGGTCTTTTCAAGGCCCTGAGGGACTATGACAGCGGAAGAGATGCCAGCTTTGCGACCTTTGCGGATCTGTGCGTATCAAGACAGATGTACACGGCTGTGCAGGCGTCCAGAAGGCAGAAGCACATTCCGCTCAATACCTACGTGTCGCTCAGCGGCGGACAGAGCCAGGACAGCGAAGAGGGGGAGATGGCAGAGGTGCTTGCAGCCCGGTTTGAGCAGAGTCCGGAGGATCTGGTGATCGACCGCGAGAACGTCGACCGTCTGGAGAAGATCATCGCGAAAGAGCTGAGCGCCTTTGAAAAACAGGTGCTGGATCTGTATCTGACCGGCATGGGGTATCAGCAGATCGCGAGGGTCCTTGGGAGAGATGAAAAATCCACCGACAATGCGCTCCAACGGCTGAAAAATAAGCTCAAAAAGCAGCTTGGCAGATAGAGGAGCGGATCTTTTTAAATTGAGTATTGACAAAGCAGAAAGCGCTATGATATACTACAGTTCGGTGACAAAAAGCAATATATTTTGTACAAGCTGCTGTGGCTCAGTCGGTAGAGCGTCGCATTGGTAGTGCGGAGGTCACGGGTCCGATTCCCGTCAGCAGCTCTTGAAAAGTCTAGTGTATACTAGGCTTTTTATTTTTTGTGTTGCATTTCGTCAAAATGTTGCAGTGTTGTGGCGGTGTATATTCACTTGTCTATGGTGACTGTATCGGGGGTTCTGATGTGGTTTTAAATTTCGCATCTGTTGGCGCAGGGACAGTTTTTTATTTCAATTTTTTCTTTTCTTCTCGTTCTATTTGTTGAATACTTTTTTCAGGAGTAGGCAGATCCTCCGGCATTGTACCGCCCAAGTCCTTGATGGTATCACGAACTTTTTTGCCAACTTCATAGTGTTCAATTAGTTCTTGTTGTCTGGTTTTTACCGCAAAGTAGGTCTGACCAAGTGCAATGACTTTTTTACGGGGATCGCCGTTCTGTACAATCAGGTAACACGCATAACGGGAGAGCTCGATATCACCAATCTCTTTTTCACCACCGTTAGGCATGGGAGATGTTTTGTTGACGTCAACAAAATGTTCAAATATTTTATTATTGCTGCCTTCACAGGATTCTTTAGCTTTGTCAATTACCTTACAAAAATTACGCCATTCAGTATATTCCAGTGCAATCTGTAGTTTTCTGGCATACCAGAATTCCTGTCCATATTCGTTTATGTGTCGTATGGACTCAAATAGAGATTCTGTGTAATTATTTTTCTCTTCTTCAGAAAGAGCTTTATTTAATGGCTGCTCAATAATAAAAAATACGCATAAATTCCTTGAAAATACTGAGTTTTCCAGTCAAAAGTAGTACAATATATGCAGGGGAAATATATAAATTGCTATAAAAACCTTGCATTTGGGAGAAAACTCATGTATAAATCGAACGATATCATCAGCCTGGACCTGCAGATTTCAATCAGCCCGCCGGGTTAAAAATGAATCCGGAAAACCGCTGGGTTAAGAAATCGGAAACGATTCCGTGGGACGCCATTGAGGAAAAGTATGCAAAACTGTTTCCGGGTAAAACCGGAATGCCCGCAAAACCGCTCCGTATGGCACTTGGCTCTCTTCTGATCCAGAAACAGCTTGGTTTCTCGGACCGGGAACTGGTTGAGGAGATCATGGAAAATCCGTATTTCCAGTATTTTATAGGGCTTCCAGGGTATCAGACAGAGGCTCCCTTTGTACCATCACTTCTTGTTGAGTTCCGTAAGCGTCTGACAGATGACGTTCTCAGTGAAATCAATGAGATGATCATTGCATACAACACACCAGATGATCCAACACCAAGTGGTGGAAGCCATCTGGATACTACATCAATGAGCTTATGGGGACAGAGTGTGAACTGACACAAAAGCAGGCCAGACGCCTCGCCGTGATTGACAAGGTTTATGAACAGCAGAAGTACATGTATGAAAATAAAGTGCACTCGGTTCCTGACCGGATCGTCAGTATCAGCCAGCCCTACATCCGGCCGATTGTCCGGGGAAAGGCAGCTGCACCCGTGGAGTTCGGGGCAAAGATGGATCTCAGCCTTGACGAAAAGGGAATGGCCCGGATAGAAAAGATGTCTTTTGATGCCTATAACGAAAGTGATGTTCTCATCGCAGCCGCTGAGCGGTATTTCGAAAGAACGGGGCATTATCCAGAACGCATCCTGGCAGATAAAATCTACAGGAATAGAAACAACCTTGTCTATTGCAGGGAGCACGGAATCCGCTTATCAGGGTCGTCTTCAGGAAGGCCAAAGAAAAATGCCACAACTGACCGAAAGACGGAATACGAAGACAATGCTGATCGAATCGCAGTGGAAAGAGCATTTGCCCTTGCAAAACAAAAATACGGACTCGGTCTGATTACCAGCAGGCTGGATGAGACAACGAGAAACGGAATTAAATAACGGTTGCAGGAAGCTCTTCTAACCGCCTCTTTTCGTAGCAAAAAAGAACTACGCAGTTTCATTACGAAAACCACATAGTTCTTCTCATAATAAAAATCTGTCAGTTAAACTTTTTCAAATTTTGCTACTTCATCCGATAAATCTTCCGAAAGATTCTTATTTTCGTCTGCCTGCACTGTAATTGCTGAAATTGCTGTTACAAGTTGTGATATCTCTTGTGCTACGTTTGTAACGCCTTTTGCAGATTCTTCAATCGCTATAGAAATGTTATTGATACCTTCATTCATATCATTCATTGTACCTAAGCTATCTTTTGACTTAACTGCAAACTCGTTAAATGTTTTACTTGCCTGATCAGAATCAGCATCATAATTTCCAATAATTTTTACAAATTTGTCATAATCAAGCGTTACCTCTTCATCTACAAAACGAATCATTTCCGTTGCATTTCCGGACAGATTGTTTACTGCCTCAATAACTTTTCTGCTGATCTCCTGAATATTGTTTGCTATCTCACGTGAACTATCTGCAAGCTTTCTGATTTCATCTGCTACAACTGCAAAGCCTTTACCTGCTTCCCCTGCTCTTGCTGCTTCAATCGATGCATTTAGCGCTAAAAGATTTGTCTGTGCTGCGATATTTAAGATATTTTCTGTAAGTTCTGCAATTTCATTTACAGACTTAGATGCTTCTACTGCCTCCACAACATCCTTTTGAATGCTATCAAATGTTTCTACTGTTTTTTCTTTTGATGCAATCGCTTCTTTATAGCTATTTTCTGCAGTAAGCTTCACTTCATGTAACTTCATCGCAGAATTCTTAGCATCCTCATTCATGCCTGCCATTTTCTCTAACAGATTATTACATCCTTGTGCCAAATCATATAGTGATGCAGATACCTCTTCCATAGATGCTGCAAGTTCTTCCGATGCTGCACCTACATTGGATGCACTCATATTTGAGGATTCCGCCTCGCTTTGTACAAGGTAGGAAGAATTTTTCATGTCCTTTGATACACTCTGAATCTTTACCATAAGTTTTTGTAATGTATCAATAAAAAGGTTGACACCATTCGCAAGCTGTCCAATTTCATCACTGGTTTCATCAAATACTCTTAACGTAAGATCACCCTGTCCTGATTCTATACCTGAAATGATATCATCCAGATCATTCTTGGCTTTTTTTGCCGGACGAACGATGGACTTATTAATAACAATCGAAAGAAGTACGATTACAATAATATCAGCTGCCACAATTGCAAGATCAAAAATGATGGTTCCATCTACTCTGTAGTTGCTATGTCTGATGGCTTCTGCCACTTCTCCTTTTGCTGCTTCAAAAGCCGCAGTATCATTATTTTCCACTGCTTCTTCATATTGTTCAAACTGTTCTATAATCACATTATTCTTTCCTCGAATAGCTTGTAATGCCATTAAATTCAAGACTGTAATCAAAACCGCAAAAACACCTACAGACACTAACATAGTTACTAACTTTTTTCCCAAGCTCTTTCGCTTTTTCATGTTTATTTTCCACCCTTTTACGAAAGGCACCAATGCGTTATGAAACATACTGGCTAACTTTCGCTTATCTGATTTATCCTTCTGATATTATTATCTCAAACTTCGCACTTGAATAAGTGCCTGTGCACCTTGAAAATTCAATAATAACCTGCATAAATATAGCATTGGTCTGTCGTGTTTTGATATAATTGAGTTGTCTATAAACAATTGTAAACCGGAGACTCATGCTATGAATAAAAGTATAACACAAGCAACTCAAAATGACTAGCAGATTTCAAAATCTATCAATAGATCTATCAATAGATTTTTTACAAGGTTTCATGTTTCCTCAGCTTTAAAGTCATAAAAATCTGTAATACTTCCTGAGCATGAAGGTCTTTCTCTTTGGCTATATTTCGGATTGCGCCTTTAAGCTGCTCCGGTGTTTTCATCTGTGGTGCTCCTTTCAGCCTGTCAGTATATCCATGTAGTCTCTGACAGGTCTTTCTATATGGAAAATCTTAGCATATCTGATAAGCTGCGCATGGTCGTTAGTTCGGTCATTAAAGTATTCGTGCAGAGCCTGCAGATATAACTGCTTATCTATCTTGTCTTTTTTCTTGATCAGGTCAATTATACATCTTTCCTTATCATACAGACGGACTTTGTTTCCGTCCGGTGTCAAGGTCTCTGTAATGAAGGACGGAATCAGGAGCCAATCGTAGAAAGGATAACTATGAGCGGCTATGAATTCGATCCAAAAGATAAAGATGGGAGTTTAAGGGACAGGTTTGACTGTTACTGCAAGGAGGTGATCGGTAGAGCAGCACACAACCTGGTATTCAAACAGGCACAGTACCTGATCCTTCATTTTGGCGGCGGTGAGATAGATCCGTCGATGATGATGCATGAAGATGAGCATGACAAGATTGAGGTTCATCTCATGCCTGTAGATGCAGAAGCTGTTGACTTTACAGGTGTATTGGAAATCGAGGTCAGTTTCCGTAAAAAGGCTGCTGTCAAGATATTCATGACGGCAGAGTTTCCAGATGTATGCATTACAGTTGACGGAAAGAGCTATGAGGCCGAACCGCTTGGAAATGGTTTTTATCGGGTGGATATGCCCGACCTGAAAAAGCCGGGAACGTATTCAGTAGATGTGTATTCCGGCGACAATATCGTTGCTGAAAAACTGACACTTATAGTTAAGCGCGAAGGTCAGCGCGAGAAAGACCTGTTGTAGGAGGAATTTGGTCATGGAAAAAGAGTGAAAAAATTTTTTTATTCCCTCTTGACTCTGACGTTACGTCATAGTGTATAATTCATCTTGTTTGTAGAGTTAATATTCAAAGTAAGGGATATAAAAAATTCAAGAATATCAATATCAGAAAGAGAATGTAGAAAAATGATTAAAACTAAAAATACCAAACAGGTAATGGACAAATACGAGACTGAAGCTATCAAACGATGGGGCGAACGAGCAGAAAGCTCAATCGAATTATGGAAAAGCTATACAAATGACCAACGAGATTTGGTGTTACAAGCAATGGATGAAAACTATAAAGTAATTGCACAATTAATGCATGAAGGTGCTTCAATGGATTCTCCAGAGGTTCAGGAGCGTGTGAGAATATGGCATGAGCAACTTTATTATTTTTACGAACCGTCAATTGAGATAATCGAAAACCTAGGAAATATGTATAAAAACGAATCGGAATTTCGTAATTATTATGAAAAAATTGATCCTGCGCTTCCAGATTTTTTTGGGGATTCTATTGCATATTATGCTGACATATTAGCCACAAAATGGATCGAATCGCAAGTATTACAACTGAAGGAGTAACGAAATGAATAATAAAAATGTAAATGAACGATTTATATCACCATTATTGCAAAAGGATAAGGCTGATACACCATTTGTATTAGAAACACCCCAAAAAACTTTGGAAGATTTAGTACTTCCGGAAGTAACTAGACAACAGATAGATAGCCTGTTACAGAAAGTAAAACTGCACCAAGTATTATATGAAAATTTTGGTTTGGGTAAGGTAGATTTAAGCGGTGGGCGGACAGCTATTAACTTATATGGACCTCCGGGAACAGGTAAATCTGTTACTGCCGAAGCAATTGCAAATGCTTTAGGAAAACAAATGATTCGTGTAAACTACGCAGAAATTGAGTCCAAATTTGTAGGAGAAACCCCAAAAAACATTAAGGAAGCTTTTCATTTTGCAAAGGAAAATGATGCCGTTTTATTTTTTGATGAAGCAGATTCTATTTTAGGGAAAAGACTGTCAAATGTAAACCAAAGCACAGACCATGCCGTGAATGTCAGCCGCTCTGTTATGCTGCTTGAACTAGATTCCTTTAAAGGAGTAACACTTTTTGCAACCAACTTTATGTCTAACTATGATAGTGCTTTTGTACGTCGTATCATAGGACATATTGAAATGCCATTACCCACGGAACAAGGCAGAATGCAGCTTTATCAGAAAATGATTCCTAAAGAATATCCGAAAAACATTACTGACGAAGAGCTGTATCACATTGTATGTCACTCAGAAGGTTTGTCCGGTGCGGAGATTTTAAATGTAATTATTAATGCAGCTACTTATGCATTAAACAGAGAAGGAATTGGATGTAAAGTTGTTTTACAAGATTTCGAGCTTGCAATCGAGGGGGTTAAGAATGCTAAGAAAGCCAATCTACAAATAACGTAGTTCCGGAGGGAAAGTGATATGAAAATTAATGAAGTAGCAAAGCTATCAGGGGTCACAGTTCGAACATTACATTACTATGACCAAATTGGGCTTCTGCATCCGAGCGAAACAACTGATGCCGGATACCGTATTTATAATGCAAAAGACTTGGAAACTCTACAGCAAATTTTATTTTTTAAAGAATTAGACTTTCCCCTTAGTGATATTAAGGAAATCATGTCATCTGAAGGTTATGATAGACATGATACCCTTATTAAGCATATGGAACTTTTAGTACAAAAGAAAAAAAGATTAGACACACTTATAGCAACATTAGAAACTGCCATACAACAGAAACATCATGTCGACTTTCATGCCTTCGATATGTCCGAATTTAATGAGTTGAAAGAAAAATATGCTACAGAAGTAAAGGAACGCTGGAATGAGACAGACGCATACAAAGAAAGCGAACAAAAAACAGCTGGATATGATGATGTACAATGGAATATACTAAAAGGCGAAGGTGCTGAAATTTTGAAATTGTTCGGTCAGAACCGACACTTGAGACCAGATAGTTCAGAAGCAAAAAAACTTGTAAAACGCTGGCAAACATATATTACTCTTAACTTTTATAACTGTACAAAAGAGATTCTTTCCTGTCTTGGATTAATGTATATCAATGATGAACGTTTTACAAAGAATATAGACCAAAACGGTAAAGGAACTGCACAATTTATGTCAAAAGCCATTGATTATTATTGTAATGACAAATGATATATTGAAAGCTCATACAACAGACAAGGATGTATAAATATGTCCTTGTCTGTTTTGGGTTAGGTCATATCTTTACCATACTTCAAGGAAATCCTCTGCGTCAATCCATATCTGCATAGTCCCATCAAGATATAACCTTGCATATTCCAATGGATTATCTATCGCAAGAGCATTCAATGCACACTCTGTATTAGTAGTAGTTGCAGAAAGAATAAACATCAAAAAAGCAACCGCCCAGACCAAGAGTAGGTTGCTTTTTTAACAAGTAACTCATAATTGGCGAACCGTTGCTTTACGGTAACGCTCTTTTACATTCCTAGATTATCACTTATTAAGGGAGTCGTCAATGCCGAACAAAAATTGCAAATAAAAACCTAATGTTTTAGTTTTTGCAATACATCCCTAGTTTTTTGCAATACATCCATCCCTCTATTGACACCCCCTCCGTTTCCCAATATAATAACCAATACGCACTGTGCAATATACATCATGCAATGCACAATAAAATGAAAGGATACAGACTATGGCTCCGAAGGTAAAATTTACAAAAGAAGAAATGGTAGAAGCGGCTCTGCGTGTTGTGCGGGCGAAGGGAATTGATAATCTGACGGCAAAAACGATAGCTGATGAGCTTGGCACTTCCACGCGACCGATCTTTACAGGCTTTGGCTCTATGGATGATCTCAGGCAGGGAGTCTACGCCGCTGCGGTATGTGTGTACGACGACTACACCAACGCAGGTCTAAAGGAGGAAATCCCGTTTTTGGGCGTTGGAAAGCAGTGCATACAGTTCGCACGGAAAGAACCGGAACTCTACCGCCTTCTGTTTTTATCACGGATGCCGGAATACAGTGCCGTGAAGTCAATGCAGCATTTGCAGGAACTGGTCCGCCCGACATTGATGGAAATTTACCATATCACCGCAGAAGAAGCAGACTTGTATTTTCGTAATCTGTGGCTTGTGGTGCATAGCCTGTCGACCTTGATCGTGACCGGTGACTGCCCCTACGCTGACCGTGAGATCGCGCAGATCCTGACCGGGTTCAGTATCAGTATCTGCAAGTCCATCAAGGAGATTCCCGGTTTTGCAGCAGGTACTTTTGACCGCGATGCGACTTTCGGGGAACTGGTCAGCGGGTAAACGGCCTTTAGCAGCAGGAGAGAGATCATCTGCAAGGGCGTCTTTTTCAACAGACTGTTCAGAAATAGAGATTTGTGTCCGCGCGCACTTGACACAAACCCGGTATGCGAAAAAGTGCGCAGAAATGAGGTTTCGTATGGATATTTGGGAAAAACTTTATCAACAGGCAAAAAAAGAATATCATCCGGAGGATGTATCGCCGTTTGTTTACGCGCACCATGTTGTTTGCGCGCTGGAAAGTGAGGACGGAACCATTTATACGGGCTTTTGCATTGAGTCCTGCAGCGGTGTTATGAACCTGTGTGCTGAGCGGGTTGCCGTCTTGAATATGTATGTGAACAGTGGTCAGACCAAGATAAAAAGAATGATTGCTTTCCGGGATAAAGCTCCATCCGGCGCCGGGAGTGGAATGCCGTGCGGTGCGTGCCGTGAGTTCTTGTATCAGTTAAATGAAGAGAATGAAAACATGGAGATCATGGTGGATTATGAGAGCAGAGAAACCGTTACTCTCAAAGAAATGATGCCCAACTGGTGGGGAAAAGACCGTTATGCGGGCAAGGAGTAAATTAGAACTCTGGATACAATTATGAGGACAAGTAAGAACTGAAAACATATAAGGTAATAGAAACCAGCAAGAGATATGTAGAACAGGTGATGAATGATATGGCAAAGCAGGGCTGGGAGGTTGTCGCTGTTACCTATTGGAAGACGCGGTATCATTTGATAATTACATTCGCTATGGAGGCTGCGTGAAATGAACAGTGCTTTTTATGAGTGATCATAAAAACCAAAAGCGGGCGATATGTATAGTCCCGATTACGAATGTGGCATCTGGGTGTTGGAACGAAAACACGGACAAATCGATGAAAAGCGGCAGAGCCGGTAGTTGTGCCAACTGGTCGAGCGTTTTTTCTGACGATAGGCTCTTAAAAAAGATAAATAGGCTGATTTGATTGTAAATATATTTGCAAAAGGGAGAGCGGTTGTTTATGGGAGGCAAAGATACAATAGATAATTGGGACGCAAGATTGCTGGAGTATCCATTTGTATATAAGGGAATGACGGAAGAAGCGTATTTTGAAGAGAAGAAATATTATGGTGAAAATTTTGACAAGGTAATGAGCGGTGAATATATGCCTTTGTGGAAGCAAAGAGCAGGAATGGCAGCAGTTGAAAAATAATTCCAATATAACAAATACCGGTTATGTGCTGCCCGCTATGATAATTGAAGCTGTAACAGGGATGATGTTTGATCAATATCTTTTCTGTTGAGGCGAAAGGCACTGGTGCTGATGGGGCATTTATTACGGTAAAAGATATTGCTGATTACCGGAAAGGATTGATGAAAAGAGGGAGGACGACAGGATATGGTTTTTTGCTGGTTGATGTCGGCACTGGCTATCTTGGAGCTGGCAGCAGTAATCGTGATATTAAGAAAGATGAAAAAACAGCAAGCGGGGAGAGTAAACCGAATCATCGTTTTTCTTACCTATCTGATCCTGTTTTTTGTGACAATAAAATGTGCGCTTTTTCCGCCGGTATCGGAGGTAAAGACGACGGGCGCTTATGACATCGCATCGGAAGATTACTGGCTTGTGACAGAGCAGAAGGGGACGGATGGAAACACGCGCGAGCTGCAGGTGCGGGCGTGGTATCCGGCAAATTATGACGGGGAAGAACACAGTGCAAAAGTTGTGGTGTTTTCGCATGGAAGCTGTGGGACGATCGACAACAATGTCAGTTTATTCAAGGAATTTGCAAGTCACGGATTTGTTGTGTTGGCTGTGGCGCATGAAGGACAGGCGGCAAGTATGGTCAGGGCAGACGGAAAAAAGATCTCAGTCGACCGGGAATTTCTGACGGAAATGGGAAATATGAACCCGCAGGAGGATCCGGAAGACGCTTATCTGTTATTTGACAAGTGGATGAAAGTGCGAATGACAGATCTAAATCTGGTAATGGATGACTTTAAGGAAAAAGTGATGACCGCCGATACTGTTTACGCAAAGATGGCAGATGCGGACAGATATATTGTTGCCGGTCATTCTTTGGGCGGTTCGGCAGCGTATGCCATGGCAAGGACGAGAGAGGATGTGTGTGGGTGTATTGCGCTGGAATCGCCGTTTATGTATGACATCAAGGGTGTTGAAAAGGGCGAATTTATTTTTGATTCTTCTGATTATAAAGTGCCGCTGCTCAGCGTTTATTCCGATTCAAGCTATGCACATTTACAGGAGTGGAAACAGTACAGGAATAATGATTTATTTCTGCACAGTGATAATGAGAAGTATGTCAATGTCTATTATCCGGGCGTAGGGCATATGGGGATCTGTGATCTGTCCCTTGCGTCCCCAGTTCTGGCAATGGTGTTAGACGGTATCTATCCGAAAGTTCCGGCTGAAAAACAGTTGGCGATCTTAAACCGGGATTGTCTGGAGTTTGTGGAAAACTTCTTGTCAGCGTCTTGTGAAGAAAGCAGCAAAGAACAGGAAAGCAAAGGGATTGTTGTAGCAGCAACGGAAAACAGCAATTATGTCTATCATATGTTATCCGTGGCAAAATGCGGCTACGACAACGACTATGGAGACAACTACAAAGATCTGTATGCCAAAGAGGACTTGGAGATCCTGAAGAAAAACGCTCTGTCAATTACGGTAGCAGGCGGCGAACATGAGGGAAACCTTTATGACCCGATGGTCGCAAAGGCAGCAGCCCTCGATGATAGTGAGAGTATTGTTGCTTATTATCAAAACATTTTAGAAAATGCGGAAAGCATTGCCGATGAATCCGGGGAACAGAAAGAGCAGATAGAGACGCTGGCAAATGTTTTTATCAAATGCTACGAAATTTATGATAAAGAGGTATGGCCAATAGAAAAAGAGCAGCTTCAGGCACAGGTCGAGATGTATCAGAAGAAATTTGATGAAGTGGATCTGGTGTCGGAATGGGAAGCCAGGCTCGGATATCGGGCGAAAGATGATTTTTACGTCATGTTTGTTAATTCGCTGAAGGATGGTCCGGAGGCAATTCTGATAGATGATAATAAAGATGTTTTTATGGTTTCCGAGGATATAGAAAGGAAGATAAATTTTATTTCCCATGAACTTGGAGTTTCCATCATAAAGCAAAATGGATTCTATGGAATGAAGGACGCTTCGGAATTGCTGATGTATTACGGTATATTTGAAGGAGTGGCGGAGTATTACAACAGACAGATCTTTAGTGGGTATGAGCTGGAAGGCACATGGGATTATGATATGGTAGATAAGATCCAGAAGATCGATGAGAAGAACCAGTTTGAGAATGCTGGGGAGCTGTTCTGGGCAGCTGTCGATGCACTTGCTGGTCCATCCCACGATCAATAGCCACAGTACGCATCAGCCATTCTGTTCACTTCTCCACCGGCAGGACAAGTCTTGAGCAATATCTCCGCGTTTCGATCTCGCGCCCGGTGTAGGGCGCAACGATACCAAGGACGCGCGGAAAACCTGCAGGCGTCAGATTGCGCGCTTTTACCTCGCGGCCCAGCGTCAGCCATGCTTCGTCTATACCGGAATAATCGCCGTTGTACAGCACGGACAGCACCCGACATTCCGGGAGCACCACCGCGTCCGCAGGCGCGTTTTTCGGACGCACGGGAACGCAGACGGTATAGGTATAGGGCTGGTCGCTGATGTACCCATCCAGATAGTCTGTCTTTTCTGAGATCGTGAAAAGCGGTTCGTGGGAGAGCACACAGCCCCGTCGGATGCACTCACTGTAAAAATCGTACATATCGGCGTACTTCTCCGCGATGGTATGCCCTGTGCAATGCCGCATCAGGCAGGTCACGGCGGGCAGATCCATCACCTGTACGGAAATGCTCAGTTCCTCCGTTGCGCGCAGCCGCAGCTCCTCCACGCTGCGCTGGAGGTTACGCAGACGGTTTTCCAACACCGCAAGAGCCTCCGACACCTCGCCGCCGCAGGCAAAATAGTCTGCGATCTCTTCTGCGCTCAGTCCCATGGTCTTGAACTTTTCAATCTGCAAAATACGGGCGACATTATGGTTGTCATAGTACCGCCGCCCGCTCTCCGGCGCGATGTAGGCGGGAGTGAGCAGACCCTTTTCTTCCAGGCGCATCAGCGTGCTTCGGGAAACGCCGCAGGCGCGTGCCGCCTCTGAAATTTGAAAAAATTTTTTCGTATCCTTTTCCATAAATTTTCCTCCAGCACGTCTTGATTCGTTCATGGGTGAACGCATTATAATGCTATTATAAGAAAACCTGTGCCGATGTCAAGCCTGACGGCAGGCAAAGAACACCGTGGCGCGGGTACGGATGACAGCCTTCAGGAACATAAGGCTTTAGGAACGTTGGAGAGGAGTAGAAGAACGATGAAGATTGGGAAACAAATATTATCCATACTTGTTTCAACCTGTCTTGTGATGGGGATGCTGCCTGCGGTGTCTCTTGCCGCAGAGGACAATGGCGAGATTGTCGACACAAGCGGTCTGTGCGAACACCACACTGCCCATGACGAGACCTGCGGTTATGTGGAAGGGATCGAGGGAAGTCCCTGCACCCACGAACACGGGGCAGAGTCTTATACCGAGATCACAAGCTGCACCCATACGCATACGGAGGAGTGTTATCCGGTACTGGATAACGACATTTCGGGCAACGATGCAACGCCATCTGAGCCTGCGGAGCCTACCGAGTGCAGCCATGTATGCAGCGCGGAAAGCGGATGTATTGTGCAGGAATTGAACTGCCTGCATGAGCATGACGAAAACTGTGGATATGTACAGGAAGTGGAAGGACACCCCTGCACCTATGTCTGTGAATTGTGCGGTCTGACCGAGATCACGGAATGGAGCTGGGTGGATGAGCAGGAGATCATTGACCCGGAAAGCGGCGTCTTTGCCCTGCCCGGAGCCAGCGCGAAAAAGCCTGTGCTCTATGATGAGATCGTGGATATGCTCCCGACGGAGATCACAGCCACCACAGAGGACGACACAGAGACGGTCACGTTGAACGGCTGGGACTGCGACAACTATCCCGAGGAGGGAGCCTATACCGGCAGCTACCTGTTCAATGCGGCGCTGCCCGACGGTTATGCGTTGGCAGAAGATGCGCCTGCCCTTACGGTGACGGTGAAGTTTGGCGGCGTGGCGGTACTGGAGGCAACGGTGCACAGCGGCGATCATAGCCACCCGATCTGCGGCGCAGCGCACAAGGATATCGGTGATCACAAGGGTACGTGTGAAGCTGTCGAATGGACAGCGTGGGATGGAACAAGTGAGATTACATACGATTCTAATAACACCGCTTATGTCTATTTGAAGGATAATGTGACACTAGACGATACCCTTAACGTAAAAAGGGGGTACACGCTTTACCTATGTCTGAACGGTTATAGTATTACAGAATCTGGTGACGACGAGGTCATCAATGTCCTGGATAGCGCATCACTCATACTGTGTGACTGTAGAGGCAGCGGCAAGATCACTCATTCAGAAGGCACAACAGGAAGGGGAATGAAGGTTGGCAATTCATCATCCCAGGCAGCTAGATTTTGGATGTTTGGCGGCGAGATCAGCAACAACTCATCGTTAGATGACGGCGGCGGTGTGAAGGTGCAAAACAGCAATTTCCAAATGTATGGCGGGAAAATCACAGATAACCATGTAAAAGTAGTGAGCAATTATGGCGGCGGCGGTGTATGTGCGCAAAACAGTAGTTTTTTTTGCATGTACGGCGGCGAGATTAGCAACAACTCATCGTCAGGTGATGGTGGCGGTGTGACCGTCTGGGGCTATGGTTCCTTTAAGATGTACGGTGGCACCATCAGCGGCAACAAGGCGACCGGAGATGGTGGCGGCATATGCACGAACGCTAGCCTTACGATATCCGGTGGTACGATCAACGGCAACACGGCGACTGGAGATGGTGGTGGCATATGGACGAAAGAATACCTTAAGATAGACGACAGTACGATCAACGGCAATAAGGCGGCGGAGGGCGGCGGTGTATATTATAACGGCAGTTCTATAATGCAGATCCAAGATAGTAAAGTCACCCAGAATAAGGCAACAGATGGTGGCGGTATTTATGTGAACAATAGTTCCACACTGGGAATGCGCGATAGCAGCATCACCGGAAACACTGTAACGGGCAACGGTGGCGGTGTGTACAACAACGGTATGTTCCAAATTAGCGGTAATACTGACATCAGCGGCAACACAAAAAATAGCGTCGGTAACAATGTCTATCTGCCAACCAACAAATATATAAACATTACGGGTACGTTGACCGGCAGCAAAATCGGCGTAACGACGGAAGCAACACCGAGTAGTTCTAGCTATATTCGAATAGCTACGGGCAACAAAAATTATGCCGATCCGGAAAAATTTCAGTACGAGAACGATGGAAACCTCTCTGTCAGTGTGATCGTCAGTAGCAGTGGCAGCACCGCTAAACTCGTCGTATGTGTCCACAGTTGGGGCACGGATTGGAAATCGGATTCTTCCGATCATTGGCACGAATGTTCTATCTGCAAGGGCAAACAGGATACTGCTGCGCACGTCTATGATAAGGAGATCGTGGTGGAGGGCTATAAGGTGTCCGATGCGACCTGCACATCCGGGGCAACTTATTATAAATCCTGCGTCTGCGGCGCAAGCGGTACGGAGACATTTGAAAGCGGTGATACAAACCCAGACAATCACAGTGGCGACTTGGGTGATGATTGGCAGTCAGACGGTAGCAGGCACTGGAAAGAGTATTCCTGCTGTGGTGAGAAAGGTGCGATAGCCCCGCACTACGGCGGCAAAGCCACCTGTCAGAACAAGGCAGTATGCGCTATCTGTAATAGTCCTTACGGCGAGTTTGGCAGCCACGATCCGGCAGAAGACATTTGGAGCAAGGACGCAAGCGGTCACTGGCACCCTTGTAAGACGGCGAATTGCAATGAGAAGATTGACTTTGCTAAGCACACGCCCGGTCCGGCGGCAACGGAGGAGGCTCCGCAGACCTGTACAGAATGTGGTTATGAACTTGCTCCGAAATTAGGGCATAAGCACGTTTGGGGCGCATGGACTTCCAACGGTGATGGAACGCATAGCCGCACTTGTACAAAAGACTCTAGTCATACCGAAACGAATAGCTGCTCGGGCGGCAAGGCTACCTGCCAATCCCCGGCTACCTGCTCTATCTGCTCACAGACTTATGGAGACAAGGATATGAACAACCACACGGGCGGCACCGAGGTGCGCGGTAGAGTGGAACCTACCACCAGCGCGCCGGGTTATACAGGCGACACCTATTGCAAGGGCTGCAATACCAAGATTAAGGACGGCAGAACCATCCCCAAAAAGAAACCTGCTCAGGCGGGGAATACCAGCTCCGGTGATAATTCAGGCAGTGGAAACAGCTCCAATATCGGAACCGACAATGGCAGCAGCTCTAGTAACACTGCATCCACCCCTGTGACTACCCCTGCGGTCACCTCTGTGACTGTTCCGGTGTCCGGCGATGAAAAGACCATCCGGGTAGAGGCGAAGGTCAGCGGGACAACAGCTACTGTCGGAAAGGTTGACCTCTCAAAACTGGATACCGTCATCGGTGACGATGTAAAAACAGGCGTTGTGACCATCGACTTCTCCGTACTGGAGAAAAAGGTGGACACCGTAAAGCTCCCCGCCAACGTGATAAAGCAGATTGCGAAAGCGGTGAATGATCCGGACAATGATGCGGAAAGCCTTGAGATCGTCCTGACCGGTGGAACATCCATTGAATTTGATGCAAAGACGCTGGACGCAATGACTGCGCAGGCAAAGGATGCAGACATTATCATCTCCATCAGACGCACCACGGACAATACTCTGAATAACAAGCAGAAGCAGACAGTTGGCAGCCGTCCGGCGTGGGATGTCAGCGTTACAAGCGGCGGCAAGAATATCTTAGGCGTGGGCGGTAAGGTTACGGTTTCTGCCCCCTATGAGCTGGGCACCGGCGAAAAAGCCAACGGCATCGCGGCCTATTATGTGGACGCGAAAGGCAGCAAAAAACGCTGCGAAACCAGCTATGACTCGGTAAAGAAGCGTGTAAAGTGGAAAACAGACCATCTTTCCGTTTACATGATCGGGTATGATAAGAGCGGTAAGAAAGATAAGGCAGCTGGGAACACGGGAACTGTCAGTGTGGCAAAGGGTGACACCCTCTGGACTATTTCCAGAAAGTACGGCTGCACCGTTTCCGAGATCGTGGCGGCTAACAGTGACTTGATCAAAAACCCGAACCGGATTTACCTGGGCTGGCAGCTCAATATCCCGCAGAATTAAGGAACAAAGCATAACAAAGCGAAGAAATGTTTACCCCGGCACATCTGGTCATTGCGACCAGACGCGCCGAGGGCTTTTTGTGGTTATCGTCTATTTAGTTTTGCGGTGTAAACTTTTTATCACAGGTGCGGAGTCCGTCGATATGTTCAAAGAGATCGGGTTTGATAGGAGCACCTAAAGGATCTAGGATAAAGTCAATTCCCTCGCAGCGTGCAAGTTTTGCCGCTGATACAAAGTCACTGTCTCCTGAAATCAGAATAATCTGCTCTACCTGACGCCTGTATGCCATAGAAGCTATATCAAGACCGATTTTCATATCAACGCCTTTTTGGTCTATTTCAATGCAAAAATCAGATTCTTGCAAATCAGCAAAAGAAATGGATCCATTACACAGCTTTTTGACAACATTTGGACGGATCGTGTAGTGCGCCTGCTCTTCGGCGAGCTTTCCAAGACGAATTGCAAATTTACGTTTTTTCTTCAATTCGGTAAGAAATTCATTCATCCATATGTATAAGTCTGTCTTGGATAGATCAACTTGCTTTTGCAGAAAGGGATGAAATAACCTCTTGGAAGTAGGAGGACAGTCATAATAAAAGATTCGATATAGTTCATTATGTTCTCCGTGCGAATTTAGGTGACGTTTACAATAATTTGCAAGTTCAATAGCACGCTGTTGCGCTGTAACATCACCTAATACTATTTGTGCCCGTCTTCTATAAAAACCGCCGTCTACAAGTATTGCTGTTTTCATAATAGTATTCTCCGTAAAATAAAAAGCTCCAGGGTTCGGTCATTCTCATATATTGAGAGACGTACAACCTGAAGCATTATTAACGTGTAACCTCTGTTACACCTCTATATTATATGCACAGGTTATATTTGTCAACACACCATATGATAAAAATGTGGATATAGTAATAATTTATAATTGCAATATAGTGCACTCATTTCCGTGTGGATTTAATAAATGCCGCAAATTCTTTAATTCGGTCAAGTTCCTCTTTGGTGTATTCGTTTTCGTCAAAGTAAGCGGAAATGGTTTGAGGTTTGTTCGGAACAGAATTATCGGTTAAGTAATCCAGGGAACATTCAAAATAGGAACATAGTCTCTTTAAAGTAGACAGCTTCGCATTTTCAGATCCTTTTTTGTAAAAACCGTCTATAGTGGTATATGGGATTCCAGATTCTCTGGCAAGTTCCGCTTTATTTATATTCTTTTCTTCCATAAGTAGATCAAGTTTATAGGTAAGTCCCATGGTTTCACCTCGATTCTAAGTTGATTGTACTACCTTTTTACTGGCTCGTAAACATAAAAATTACCCTGTAACGTAAAAATACGACACAGGGTATGACACTTGATAACATGAAATGGAGAAATAATTTATTTAAACACCCTCCCGCTCTGGAAGATAATGGTATGCCCCTCTGATTTATGCTATTATAGAAATAGTATGTATTTTGACACCATGGCAGCATGACCTGTTCATATCTGAAAAAGGCTCTGCGTATATAATAGTTGGTTGTTTGGGAAGAAACAGAAAGGTGAAAAGACAATGAGGGGAATGTCTGTGCGGAAAAAGAGATGGCTTATGATCGGCTTGGGATTGCTGGCTGCGGCGGCGGTGGCAGGCGGCTTTGGAATATTGCTGCAAAAGGAGAAGCAGATCATCCTGTACAATGCGGCGCCTGCCAGAGCGGAGTATGTGTCTGAGGGGTACGATGCCAAAACGTGTGTCAGAACCTACTTTTCCAAGGCAAGACCGGTTCTCTGCCGGGGAGATATCACGTGCTTTAACCTGAACGTATATGAGGATGCGGTTTCGGCGGCGGAGCTTGTAGATGCGGTCTATCAGGAAAAGGTTCTGCCGACGGCGTATGGAACCAGGGCGGACAGTATCCTGAGAGTGACAGATGTGTCAACTCTTATGGATCACACATGGGCTTATCCTGCCGCAACCGACGCGGTATGGCAGATGATAACGCCCGGTGGAAAGTCTGTGAGAACCTTGCAGGAATCCCTGGCAACGCACTATATCGGAACGCCATGGCAGGAGCTTTCCGGGTTTTCGGAGGGAGAGCTTGCGGCGATAGATCAGGAGGGCAGGATATAGACGGGAGGAAGCGGCACGGTCTTTCTTACCTTTGACGACTGGGGAAACGAGGCGACGATCGGCAGGATCCTTTATGTCCTGAAAAAGCATGGCGTCAAGGCGAGCTTTTTCATCAAGACGTAATATGTGGAGGACGGAAGCACGGAAAATCTCCTGCGGGCGATCGCGGAGGACGGGCACGACATCGGATCCCATACAAACGAGCATATCCCGATCAACATCGGGGAGGACCAAGTCGGCTGGCTGCAGCAGGATCTGGTGAAGTCGAACCGGACGCTGGCAAGGATCGTGGGAAATACGGGTGCGATGAAGAGTTATTTCCGCCCGCCGACTCTGGCGGTCAACCGGACGGGAGTAAACACGGTGTACGACTGTGGGTATGAGTGGATCGTCTGCGGCGAGGTGAGCACGGGGGACTACCATGTGCAGAGCGTGGAAGAGATGTTCAATATCCTGCAAAACGGCGTGATCAACGACGATGGAAGCAGGACGCCTTTGCGGGACGGTACGGTGGTTGTCATGCACATCAATGAAAATTCGGTGTACACAGCGCAGGGACTGGATCGCTATCTGACCTGGCAGGAGGAGCTGCCGGAGGGAGATCCGGGCAAATTTCATTTTGCCAGGCTGAGCGATTATCTGAACTGACAGGTTTTGGGATGTAAGAGGGAAGAACTATGGGAAGGAAGAAGAAGGAAGTACAGGATATTCTTTTGCAGGAAAAGAAGGACCGGCGTATGCATGTCCTATGCTCCGGATAAGCAGAAGGCAAGAAGCAACGTGGATCGCCGGGGAGGCAGATCTCTTGAGGATTTCGAGGGAAATGTGGCGGATTATATTAAGAGTATCCAGTCCGGGATCCGTTATCAGGTGGACTATCAGGTGCAGGTGACAGTAAAGACGGGCAGGAAGAAGCAAAGGTTCATTTGTAAGGGCATTGATGTTTCGACGACCGGAATCCTGCTCAGGATGGAGGCGCAGCAACAGAAGCTGTTGCAGGAGGCAGAGCGGATCGTCCTTCACTTTGAGATCCTGCCGGGGAGTATGCCGGAGGGGTACGAGATGACGGTGAAGATCCCCGCAAAGCTGGTGCGCGCCGTGAGGACGACGGAGGGAGCGCTTCTGTGCGGTATGGTCTTTGAAAAGACGCTTGCACAGTACGAAGCCAGACGCAAGGACAGCTATATGCTGACAATCGCCAGCGCTTTGATCTTTTTCATCGTGGCTTTTATCATGATGATGCGGGCGGAGAGTATTATTTATTTTAAATTTAATAAATGGCTATATCTGTACAGTATCATAGCGGCGGCGTTCCTGCTTTCCCGCTATCTGTTCGGGGCGCTTTACCGGTCGGTGCCGATCGACAAGGACTATACGCCGGGCGTCACGATCATCATTCCCTGCTTCAACGAGGAGGAGTGGATAAACCGCACGATCATGAGCTGTGTCAATCAGGATTATCCTTGTGATAAGCTGGAAGTGATCGTGGTCGACGATTGTTCCAACGATCATTCGGTAGAAAAGATCCGGGAGACGATCGAAATGCTGGAGAAAGAGGATTCCCATTACGAGATCCGGGATCGCGTTTCTTATATCGTACAGCCGCAGAACAAGGGAAAAAGAGATGCGCTCTGCGAGGGCGCGAAGGTGGCAAAGCATGACCTGATCGTATTCGTGGATTCCGACAGTTTTCTGGATCCCTTTGCGATCCGCAATCTGGTTCAGCCTTTTCAGGATCCGAGAATGGGCGGCGTGGCGGGACGCACCGATGTGGCGAATACCTACACAAATGCGCTGACAAAGATGCAGTCAGTCAGATATTACATAGCTTTCCGCGTGATGAAGGCGGCGGAGGCGTACTTTGACGGCGTGACCTGTCTTTCCGGTCCGCTGTCCTGCTACCGCAAGGAAATCATCATCGACAATATGGACGCCTGGCTGAATCAGAAATTTCTGGGGCAGAAGGCGACGTTTGGCGATGACAGGGCGATGACAAATTTTGTCCTCAGACATCATCGTACCAGCTATCAGGATACGGCGATCTGCTCAACGATCGTGCCAAACAGGCATAAGGTGTTCCTGAAACAGCAGATGCGCTGGAAGCGTTCCTGGCTGCGGGAGTCGATCATGGCGGCGCGCTTTATCTGGCGCAAGGAGCCGTTTATGGCGCTGTTTTTCTACATCGGGCTGGTAGTGCCGGTCGCCGCTCCGGTGGTGGTGCTTTACAATCTGGTGTATGTACCGGTCACACAGAGAATTTTTCCGACAACCTTTCTGGTCGGTCTGTTTCTGATGTCGCTCATCATGAGCATGGTACAGCTTTTGCTGCGCAGGAGTACGACGTGGCTCTATGGGATGCTCTTTTGCATCTACTATGAGGCGGTTTTACTCTGGCAGATGCCGGTTGCCTGGGTCACATTCTGGAAATCTACCTGGGGCACGCGCATGACGCCGGAGGATCTCAAGGAGCAGGAGCGAAAGAAGCAGAGGAGAGCGGCAAAGAGGGGAGGTGTGATCGATGGCGAAACGCACGCCTGAGAACTGGGTTGCCAGAAAAAACCGGAAAAAGGTGGTCCGCTGTGTGCTGGAGAGCGTCACGCTGGTGCTTTTGCTGGCAGCGATCATCAGGGCGCTTGTCTCCTTTTCCGCCTATGAACCCTATGACGCGGAGAAGGTGGAGATGGCGTCGGAGAAGGAGGAGATGGCGTCGGAGAAGGAGGAGATGGCGTCGGAGAAGGAGGATACCGGGTTTATCGCGCTGTCCTACTTTGGCGTTGACCGCAACGAGACAAAGACGTTAGTCAGCACGGAGCGGCTGCGCGAGCATATGGATGCGCTGTCTGCTTCCGGCTATGTGACGATCAGCCAGCAGGATATCCTGGACTATTACCAGAAAGGAAAAGCGCTGCCCAAGAAATCGCTGTTCCTCATGTTTGAGGACGGAAGACGGGACACGGCGATCTTTGCACAGAAGGTCACAGAGGAGTATAATTATCTTTCGACGATTCTTACCTATGCGGATAAATTCGAGGCGCAGGACGCCAAATTTCTGATGCCGGACGATCTGAAGGAGCTGGAGGACGGAAGCTTTTGCGAGCTGGGGACAAACGGCTACCGGCTGGAGTACATCAATGTCTACGACCGCTACGATCGCTTTCTGGGCAGCCTGAACACGCTGGAGTATGCGCATATCCAGCCGTACCTTGGCAGAAAATACAATCACTATCTGATGGATTATGTGCGGGACGAGTACGGGATTCCCAGAGAAAGCTATGAGCAGATGAAGGAGCGGATCAATTTCGACTATGACGGGATGGACCGGATCTATACGCAGGAGCTGGGAAAGCTGCCGCAGCTTTATGTTCTGATGCACTCAAACACAGGCATGTTCGGTGAGAATGAAAAGGTGAGTGCGGCCAATCAGCCGCAGTCCTACTGGCACGCAAACCATCTGCTGATGCGCATCTGGGATGATACCCGGCAGGATATGGCGTGGGCGGACGGCGATAAGAAACGGAAGGCAGACTGGGAAGAGCTGAACGGACGGTCAGAATTTCAGGATAATGAGATCTATCTGACCTGTGAACCGGAGAGCGTAGGAACGCTGCGGCTCTCGCAGAGCAGAGATTATCAGGATGTGACGGTGGACGCCGGACTGAAAGGAAATAAGCTGGGAGTGCAGGCGCTCTACCTGAGGGCGGATGAAAAGCTGCGCAGCGGGATCTGTGTCAGGGTCGAGAACGATGAGCTTTTTATCACAGACAATGGAAAAGAGATCTGTCATGAACGGCTGGAGGATATCACCGGGAAAAAGAAGGTTTCGATAGAAGAGGACGATCTGGAGGCACAGATCGCGGAGAAGGAGCTGGAGGTACAGTACGCCGCTACGGTGCAGAAGGGAAAAGACGCCGCAGTAGAGCTTGCGGTGCTTAAGGATCAGACACCAGGGACGGTGGAAGAGGGGGCGCAGGAGTACCGGGCGGCGTTAAACCTCAACGATCCGGGAGACAGGCAGCTGCACGTGGAGGTGCGCGGGGCTTGTCTGTCCGTTGCAGTGGACGGCTTCTATGCGGTGAAGAATCAGACGATCGAGACGACGGATCCCGGGTATCTGTACCTGCAATCCGGCTGGGGCGGGGAAGCCTACAGCCAGAGGAATCTGACCGACGATGTGTACGATGGCGTCTTTGTGGATGTCCGGGTGACGGAGAACACGGGAGCGGAGAAAGAAGCTGTACTGTACGACAATATGCTCCACGGCTGGGATCTGTTCTGCTTCCGGCTGGAGGCGCTTTGGAAAAACGTGCTGAACTGGTTTATCAATACCTTCTGAGCGCGTGTAAAAACAGGAGAGGAAACATAAGAGAATGAAGCAGTATCAGAATTATATCTTTGATCTATACGGGACACTGGTGGACATCCATACGGACGAGGAAAAGAAGGCGTTCTGGAGGCATATGAGCCTTTTCTTTGGATATCAGGGCGCTGTCTACGATGCCGCTTTGCTGCAAAGACGGTATCTGGAGCTGGTCGCCGCGATGGAGCGGGAGTCGGCGCACAGCGCGGAAAAGCATTACGCGCATGAGTCCTATCCGGAAATCCCGCTGGAGAAGGTGTTTCAGGTATTGTATGAGGAAAAAGGAGTCTGTGCCGGGGAGGAACTGCTGCTTCACACCGGGCAGATGTTCCGCGCCCTTTCTACGGAATACGTGAGGCTGTACGCGAACGGAAAAGAACTTCTGACCGCGCTGAAGGCGGCGGGAAGAGGCGTGTACCTTCTTTCGAACGCCCAGCGCATCTTCACGGAGTATGAACTGAAATATCTGGGAATCTATGACCTGTTCGACGGGATCCTGATCTCCTCGGAGGAGGGATGCAAAAAGCCGGATGTGCGCTTTTTTGAGCTGCTTACGAGCCGCTTCGGACTGGACAAAAAGGAATGTCTGATGATCGGCAATGATCTGGAAACGGATATAGCGGGAGCAGCCGCGGCGGGGATGGACAGCCTTTATATTCCCTCTGCCATATCTCCCAGGACGCAGAAAGAGGGAAAGGCAACGTACGCGATGAAGCGGATGAACCTGAAAGCGTTGCAGACGAGGCTGCTGACCTGCTGATACCGGCAAAAAATTCCGGAGAAGTGGAGGAGTCCTTTTCCGGGCAGGACTTGTAACCCTGTGATACAGGGTGTAAAATAGCAGTATCAGCAAACGGAAATGGAGGTTATAACGATGGAATTTTTGGATAAACTGGGAGAAACGATCACGACCAAGGGAAAAGAGATGACCGGAAAAGCAAAGGAGCTGGCGGAGGTTGCCAATCTGAAAAGCCAGATCAATACCTGTGAGGAAGTGATCAAAAAGAATTACGTGGAGATCGGAAAGAAGTATTATGAGAAGCACGCGGCCGCGCCGGAGGAGGAGTACGACGAGCAGTGCAGGGCAATCGCCAACGCACAGAATGCGATCGGAGATCTGGAGAACAAGATCAAGGAGATCAAGGGAATTTAATAATAGACAAAGAAAATGGCTTGCCCGTCTGGGTAAGCCATTTTCTTTGATAAACTTTACTGGTTTGTGCCCTCCGCCGGTGGCTGTTGCGCTGCGGCTGCCGCAGCCTGCTGTGCCTGGATCGCACGCTGTTCCATCTCGGCGCGCTGTGCGTTGATGACTGCCTCGTAATTCGGATCAGAGAAGAACTCGGCGTTGTGAGGACACATATTGCTGGTTTGTGCTTCATTTGTGACGGTCGTCACCGTGCCGTCCGGGCCAACTACCTGTGAGGTGGTTGCCGAGCCGCTCTGCAGGGAGACATCCTCGATCGGTGTCAGCTCCAGAACGCCCTCTGCCTTGAAGGGGCATCCCTCGCAGGCGGGCAGGTTGCTGTACTGGCACACCATTCCGGCGTAGTGTACGTCGCAGGTATCGGTCGGAACAGTTCCTTCCGCAAAGTATTCGGTCTTTAAGGTTCCGTCGCAGAGTCCTGCGATCGGGAGTTTCCCGGAGCGGGAACATACCGTGGCAGTCACGATTCCGGACGGTACCGGGAAGGACTGGCTGGGCAGATCCTCATGGATACGCGACATCACGGCGCGCCACAGTTTCTTGGCGAGATTCTTTTCGTCGCCGGACAGCTTGACATTGTTGTCGTAGCCTGCCCAGGTGGTTGCGGTGTAGTAAGGAGTATAACCCGCAAACCACACGTCGTTATAGTCGGATGTCGTACCGGTCTTACCGGCGATCGCCATATTTCCGAAGTTGACGGAACCGCCGGTACCGCTTGTGACAACGTCTACCATGGCGTCTGTCAGCAGGAACGCGGTAGTCTCTTTGATGACACGTTTTGCCTGCGGCTGTGTATTGTCCAAAATGATATTGCCGTCGTGATCGACCACTCTGGTGTACAGCTTGGGTTTGATATAGGTTCCGCCGTTGGCGATGCACGCGTAGGCGGCGTTCAGCTCTTCGTTGGTGACGCCCTTTGTGATTCCGCCAAGCGCAGTGGTCTGCTGGATGTCGGAGTAGATCTTTCCATTGATCTCCAGATGATCTACCAGCGTGGTGAACCCGAAGTTGACCAGATAATCGTAACCGAGCTGAGGAGTGATCTGTGTCAGTGTTTTGACAGCCACGATGTTCATGGAGTCGCGGATTCCGTCGCGCAGGGAGGAAAGACCGCGGTACTGTTCGCCGTACCAGTTGGCAACCGGACGTCCGGTCGCATAGTTAAAGGGCGCGTCATTCATCACGGTGGCAAGAGTCAGTCCGGCGCTGTCAAGTGCCGGCGCGTAGGTGGACACGACCTTAAAGGTCGATCCGGGCTGACGCATGGTGTCGGTGGCACGGTTCAGGGTACGGCTGCCGGACTTGGTGCCGCGTCCACCCTCCATGGCAACGATATAGCCGGTGCTCTGATCCTCTATGACCAGAGATACCTGCGGCTGTGGAGTCAGGGTGACATTTTCACCATAGACCTCATCCCCGTAGGACATGACTGCTGCCTTGTAGTCCTCGATATCCTGATAAGCGTCATCCTTGTTGGAATAGATCAGGTTGTAGCCGGAGGAACGGTTTTCCTTCCAGTAGGTACGGAACATCTCGGTGCTGTAATTCTCGCGGCTTCCGTCGCTCTTTTCCACGGTCAGCTCGTAATTGAGATACCACTTGACGTTCTCGGGGTAATTGCTTTCATCGGAGTATACTTCATCACAGATCCGCTGGATCGAGGGATCCTGTGTGGAGTAGATCTTCAGACCGCCGCTGTAGAGCAGGGTGTATGCCTGTGTCTCGTTGTAGCCGGCTGCGATCAGATCCTCCAGCACATCGTCTGTCAGTGCATCGACAAAGTATGTATTGACAGAGGAATCTTCATTTTCGGAGTCTGCGATCTGGATACGGGAGTAGACGTCATCTGCCATAGCCTCATCATGTTCCTGCTGCGTGATCAGATTCTGCTCCAGCATATCGTCCAGAACTTTTTCGCGTCGTTCGGCGTTCTTGTCCGGGTGCGTGATCGGATTGTAGCGTGAGGGGTTCTTGGTGATCCCCGCGATGACCGCACATTCGGACAGCGTCAGATCGCTTACGGACTTGTTAAAATAGCGCAGGGAAGCAGCCTGTACGCCGAGTGTATTCTGCCCCAGGTTGATCGTATTCAGATAATTGATCAAAATGGTGTCTTTATCCATCACCTTTTCCAGCTCAAGGGCAAGGTACTGCTCCTGGATCTTACGCTTGATGCGGTCGGCAAGGGAGTCCTCGCTCGTCCAGTCGGTAAAGACGTTGTTTTTCAGAAGCTGCTGTGTGATGGTGCTGGCACCCTCTGTAAAAGTGCCGCCGGCTGCTATGTTCCGCAGGCCGACAACGCCGGCACGGATGATACCTTTGATATCGATTCCGTTGTGCTCGTAGAAACGGGAGTCTTCGATCGCGACAAAGGCGTTCTGAAGATTCTTGGGAACCATATCGATCGTGACCGGGATACGGTTCGAGTCGGTGGACACCAGCTTGGCAGTCTGATTGCCCTCGATATCGTATACAAAGGTAGAAAATCCGGTAGGGGTAACGTCAATATTGCCGATATCCGGCGCTGTGGCAATGATGCCCTTGAACACGCCGATACCGGCGCTGGCGCCGATGATGCCCACACCGATCAGTGCGACCAAAAATATCTGAACAAAGGTAAAACCTATTTTTCTGCTCCACTTCTGGGAAGTGGCATTGAGTGCCTTCTGTCTGTTGCGGACACCCTTTTTTCCATAATTCATGTATCAATGCCTCCTAAATAACCTACCAAGCATTATAGCAAAGATTCCCATGTAAATAAAGTTTTTTTATAGGATATTAAGCGGATATTAAGAACTGTTACCAGTCTTTACGGAATCAGAGCGTTCTATACAGCAAAGAAAGTCCAAATCGATTTTTGATATAAAACCTTGTATGCCTTTTTTTGAAATGCTATACTAGGAAATGGAACAGAAGAAGTAACAGAAAGGAAATGTTATGGAACCGGATCATTGGCCAGAGTCCTATAAGATCATAGAGCGCGGAGGTACAGGTGAGATCGAGGAGAAAAAATCCCGTTTCATCGCGCACGTGGCGCCGGCCTGTACAGAGGAAGAAGCGCTTGCCTTTATCGATGCGCGCAAAAAAGAATATTGGGATGCGCGGCACAACTGCTATGCCTACATTCTTGGAGAGAAGGGGCAGACTATGCGCTTTTCCGACGATGGAGAGCCGACCGGAACGGCAGGAAAGCCGATGCTGGAGGTATTGTCCGGCTCAGGCGTCAGAAATGTGGTTCTCGTTGTGACCAGATATTTTGGCGGAACACTGCTCGGCACAGGTGGGTTAGTGCGCGCGTATACACAGGCGGCACAGGCAGGTCTTGAGGCAAGCAGCATAGGGTCTATGTGTTATGGCTATGAAATAACAACTGTTACTGATTACAATGGGATCGGAAAGATCCAGTATCTGCTGGGGCAGAAGGGCGTTCCTATCTACGATTCAGATTATGGGCATCAGGTTACGATCCGATTTCACCTGCCCTATCAGGAGAAGGGTTCCGTGATCAGCGCGATCACGGAGGCGACGGCGGGAAAGGCGCAGATGGAAGTATCCGAGCCTTTTTATTACCGCGCAGACCAAAAAGAAAATAAAACTGACTAGGCGTACACATGGCTCAGCGTGATGTCCGCCTGGCGGAAAGGCGGGCATTTGCGATGAATGAGATGCAGGAAAAAGAAATTCTGGAGAAGATGCAGCAGAAACCGGAGGAGACGGGATATATGGCTGACGGGCAGCAGATGCAGGATACGGAGAAGGAGAACCGGATACAGCAGGTGCAGAGTGACGAGTACGAGGAATTTGGCCGCGAGCAGATTTATGAACTGCTGAAAAAAGGGCAGTATGTGAAGCTGCGTCAGGAGATCCAGGAGTTAAACGACGCCGATGTGGCAGATTATATGGAAGAGATGGACCCGGAGCAGCAGCTGATGATGTTCCGTATCCTGCCAAAGGATATGGCGGCGGACGTCTTTTCCTATATGAATATCGAAAATCAGCAGTATGTCATCACCTCCCTTTCCGACCGGGATGCCGCCAACATCATCAACAACCTGATGGCGGATGATGCGAAGGACCTGGTAGAGGAGATGCCTGCCAATGTGGTGAAGCGTCTTTTGGCGCACGCCAACCCGGAGACGCGAAGGGACATCAACCACCTGCTGCGCTACCCGGAGGATTCCGCCGGAAGCATTATGACGGTGGAGTATGTAGATCTGAAGGAACGGCTGACGGTCGCGCAGGCGATTGAGCGTATCCGCAAGGTCGGACTGGACAGTGAGACGATCAATATCTGCTACGTGCTGGACAACGAGCGGCACCTGGTAGGAACGGTGGCGCTGCGGTATCTGCTCCTCAGCTCACCGGATGCGGTGATCGGCGAGATCATGCACGAAAACGTTATTTCCCTGCATACGCTGATGGACCAGGAGGAAGTGGCAAGGCAGTTTAAGAAATACGACTTTACGGCGATGCCCGTCGTGGACAATGAAAACCGGCTGGTCGGTATCATAACGGTCGACGACGTTGTGGATATCCTGGAAGAGGAGACGACAGAGGATATCGAGAAGATGGCGGCTATCATGCCGTCGGATAAACCCTACATGAAGACGACTGTGTGGGAGGCGTACAAGAAGAGGATCCCCTGGCTGCTCCTGTTGATGATCTCGGCGACATTTACGGGCAGTATCATCACTTCCTTTGAAAATGCGCTGAGCAAGTATGTGGTGCTGACCGCTTTCATACCGATGCTGATGGACACGGGTGGAAATGCGGGCGGACAGGCGAGCGCGATCGTCATCCGTGGGCTTTCGCTGGATGAGATCCGCTTCAAGGACTGGTACCGCGTGATCTGGAAGGAGATAAGGACGGCGGTGCTGTGCGGCGTTACGCTGGGGGTCTGCAATTTTGCAAAGCTCCTTTTGTTTGACCGCGTGGGCGTGACGGTGGCGATCGTTGTCTGCCTTACGCTGCTGATGGCGGTGATCGTGGCAAAGTTCGTGGGAGCTACCCTGCCGATGATCGCAAAGCGGATCGGCGTGGACCCGGCGGTCATGGCGAGTCCTTTCATCACAACGATCGTGGACGCCATCTCGCTGCTGATCTATTTCCGGATCGCGACGATCGCTCTGGGATTGTAAAAGCATGAAAATGGAAAATGGAATAAGAAAGAAATGATAAAAAGCGCCTGTCAGGACGGGATAAGAAATATCCGCCTGACAGGCGCTTGTTTTTGAGAAAATTGTCTGCCAGAGCAAACCTGTTATGCGTTCTTGGAAGCGGCGGAGATAGCGGCGCGCTTGCGGAGCGTAGGATCCAGGATCTTTTTGCGGATACGGAGAGACTTGGGAGTGACCTCCAGAAGCTCGTCGGTATCGATAAATTCCAGAGCCTGCTCAAGGCTCAGCACCTTGGGCGGCGTTAAGCGCAGAGCTTCGTCGGCGCTGGAGGAACGGGTGTTGGTGAGCTGTTTCTTCTTGCAGACATTCAGCTCGATGTCCTCGCCTCGACCGTTCTGTCCGACGATCATTCCAGAGTAGACCTTCGTACCCGGTCCGATGAAGAGCGTACCGCGCTCCTGTGCATTGTAAAGACCGTAGGTGATGGCCTCGCCTGCCTCGAAAGCGATCAGGGAACCCTGCTTGCGGTACTGGATATCGCCCTTGTAGGGACCGTAGCCTTCAAATACGCTGTTCATGATACCGTTACCCTTGGTATCTGTCATAAATTCGCCGCGGTAGCCGATCAATCCGCGGGACGGGATGGAGAACTCAAGACGGGAGTAGCCGCCGGACGCCATTCCCATGTTTTTCAGTTCGCCCTTTCGCTGGCTGAGTTTTTCGATAACAGTTCCGGAAAATTCTTCCGGTACGTCCACATAGCAAAGCTCCATGGGTTCCAGTTTTTTGCCGTTCTCGTCGGTCTTGTACAATACCTCTGCCTTGCTGACCGCAAATTCGTAACCCTCGCGGCGCATATTTTCGATCAGGACGGAGAGGTGAAGCTCGCCTCGACCCGATACCTTGAAGGATTCGGTAGATTCGGTCTCCTCGACGCGCAGGGAGACATCGGTGTTCAGCTCGCGGAACAGACGATCGCGCAGGTGACGGCTTGTCACATATTTGCCTTCCTGACCTGCCAGCGGAGAATCATTGACGATAAAGTGCATGGCGATGGTCGGCTCGGAGATCTTCTGGAAGGGGATCGGGGTAGGATCCTCGGGGGAGCAGAGAGTGTCGCCGATATGGATGTCTGCGATACCGGAGATCGCTACGATCGAACCGATGCCTGCCTCCTTGACTTCTACTTTATTCAGACCGTCGTACTCGTAGAGCTTGCTGATCTTGACCTTCTTCATCTTGTCGGGCTCGTGGTGGTTGACGATGACCACGTCCTGATTGACCTTTACAGTGCCGTTGTCGACCTTGCCGACGCCGATACGTCCGACATATTCATTGTAGTCGATGGTGCTGATCAGCACCTGGGTTCCCGCGTCGGGATCACCGGACGGAGCGGGGATATGTTCAATGATCGTGTCGAAAAGCGCGGTCATATCCTTGCCTTTGACAGTGAGCTGCGTGGTAGCGGTTCCTGCCTTGGCGGAAGCATAGACGAAGGGGCAGTCAAGCTGCTCGTCGTTTGCATCCAGATCCATAAACAGCTCCAGGACATCGTCTACAACCTGGATCGGCCGCGCCTCGGGACGGTCACATTTGTTGATGCAGACGATGACGGACAGATCCAGCTCGAGCGCTTTCTTGAGCACGAACTTCGTCTGCGGCATGGGGCCTTCGAAAGCGTCCACAACGAGGATCACACCGTCCACCATTTTCAGGACACGTTCCACCTCGCCGCCGAAATCGGCATGTCCGGGAGTGTCGATGATGTTGATCTTGATCCCTTTGTACATGACGGCGGTATTTTTAGAGAGGATGGTGATGCCGCGCTCCTTCTCAATATCGTTCGAGTCCATGACACGTTCAGCGACTTCCTGATTTTCACGGAAAACACCGCTCTGCTTGAGCAGCTCGTCGACTAAGGTTGTCTTGCCATGATCGACATGGGCGATGATGGCTATGTTTCTTACATCTTCTCTGGTCTGTTTCATTTTTTCCTCCAAGCCTGCGCTTTTCCTATCGTTTCATTAGCTATCAAACCTGCTTATTATAGCACTCTGCCTTTTGTCTTGCAAGAAAAAGGAGCGAAAACGTAACAATCCAGCTATGTAAAAAAGGTATTTTGTAATTTTCGCGACCACTAACAGTTCTAATCGCGGGCAATTTCTTATATAGTGGTAATACAATACTTATCGAAATTCCCGGCAGGGATTTCACAGTGTAGAAGGGAGAAAAAACATGACAGATAAGGTGATTGAAAACAACCAGGTGGTGATTATGGGGGAGATCGTAAGCGATTTTACCTTCAGCCATGAGATTTTCGGAGAGGGATTTTATATGGTAGATATCCGGGTGGAGCGTCTGAGCGATTCGATGGATCTGATCCCGGTGATGGTCTCCGAGAGACTACTCGATGTGACTGCGGACTATAAGGGAATGAAGATCAGTATTACAGGACAGTTCCGCTCTTACAACAGACATGAGGAGCGGAAGAACCGGCTGGTGCTTTCGGTATTTGCCAGAGAGATCGAGTTCGTGGACGAGATCGGAGAAAATGCAAAGACCAACCAGATTTTTCTGGACGGCTATATCTGCAAGACGCCGATCTACCGCAAGACGCCGCTTGGAAGAGAGATCGCGGATCTGCTGCTGGCTGTCAACAGACCGTACGGAAAATCGGACTACATACCGTGTATCTGCTGGGGAAGAAACGCCAGATATGCGAGCACCTTTGAGGTGGGAAGCCGGTGCGCCATCTGGGGAAGGATCCAGAGCCGTGAATATATGAAAAAATTGTCGGAGGATCAGCTTGAGCGAAGAGTGGCCTATGAAGTGTCCGTGAGCAAGCTGGAGACCGTGGAAGAATAATCGCTGCCAGAAAAGCCCGTAAAAAGAGGCAAAGCAGCAAAAAAAGTTGCGAAAAACGCCTACTTGTGCTATGATAGGCAGACGTGGAGATACAACTGTTATGCTGTGCAGCCGTTTTCTTCCTATTTGTATAGCGCCCGCAGGGGGCGGATGGAAGGAAAAGAGAAGGCCTGCCGGCAGAAGAAGGGTATGGTCATCGAAATATGAAAAAGGGTATGATTCAGATCTATAGCGGAGAGGGACATGGAAAATCTCCGGCAGCGCTGGGCAGAGCCATTCAGACAGCGTGCAATGGAGAGTATGTAGTTATCATTCAGTTCCTCAAGGGAAGAGGGTTGACGGAATCCGAGTTCGTCAAGCGTCTGGAGCCGGAGATCAAGATTTTCCGCTTTGAAAAGTCGGAGGAGGATTTCAGCCTGCTGTCCGACGCCTGCAAAGAGGAGGAGACGCGCAATATCCGCAATGGCCTTAACTTTGCCAAAAAGGTGATGAACACCGGAGAGTGTTCGCTTTTGATCCTGGATGAGGTGCTCGGACTGATCGATAACGGGATCATTACCGTGGAGGAGCTGAAAAACCTTCTGAGCTGCCGCCCGGAGGAAATGGATATCATTATGACGGGCATCACGCTGAATGATGAGGTATGTATGCTGGCAGATGAGGTGACGAAGGTCGAGACGATGCAGTTCAAGATCTGGGGATAGCACGATTTACCCAGTTATGGGCATCTATTGTGATTGACAGACCAGGGCACCGGTGCTATCATAACTTTAACAACAATTGAATAGAGGTTGATAGAGGTTGCGTTTTTCATAAGTAAAAGACCGGATGTGACAGGCACAGAGGAAGGCTTCTGAAAGGGGAAAACGCCGAAAGGAAAAAGAACCTGGAGCTTTTTTGCTTGGGCATACAGTTAAGAGCTGTATGACTGTCATCGAAACAGATGGGGCGCTATCAGTTCAGATTTATTTTCGTATGAAAGGAAGCTGGCCCTGCATGGTTAGCTTCTATTTTTTTATTTTGTTTCATTTTAACAGGCAAATTGATCAGGAGGGAAAAAGTATGGCAGTATTTCAAGGAGCAGGTGTAGCGATCATCACACCATTTCACGAAGATGGAAGCGTAAATTATGAGAAGTTTACCGAGATCATCGAGGAGCAGATCGCCGGCGGCACAGACGCGATTATCGTGTGCGGAACGACCGGTGAGGCGGCAACGCTGACGCATGAGGAGCACCTGGATGTGATCCGGCATTGTGTCAAGGCAGTGAACGGACGGATCCCGGTAGTGGCAGGAACCGGTTCAAACTGTACCGAGACGGCAGTTTATCTTTCACAGGAGGCAGAGAAGATCGGCGCGGACGCCCTTCTGGTTGTTACGCCGTATTACAATAAAGCGACGCAGAACGGTCTGTTTGCGCATTTCAAGAAGGTTGCGGATTCTGTGAAACTGCCGATCATCCTCTACAATGTGCCCAGCAGAACGGGCTGCAACATCCAGCCGCAGACGCTTGTGAAGCTTTGCACAGAGGTGAGCAATATCGTCGGCGTCAAGGAGGCGAGCGGCAATATTTCGCAGGTGGCAAAGATCATGTCCCTGGCAGGCGGAAAAGTGGATCTGTATTCCGGCAACGACGATCAGATCGTCCCGCTGCTGTCCCTCGGCGGAAAAGGCGTTATCTCGGTACTCTCCAATGTGGCGCCTGGGCAGACACACGATATCTGCCAGAAGTTCTTTGACGGAGACGTGGAAGGCAGCATGAAAGAGCAGCTTCGCGCCATTGAGCTGATCGACGCTCTTTTCTGCGAGGTCAATCCGATTCCGGTCAAGACTGCGCTGAATCTGATGGGAAAGGAAGTCGGTCCGCTGCATATGCCGCTTAGCCCGATGGAGCCCCAGAACGTGGAGAGACTGAAAACAGCAATGAAAAATTATGGGATCCTGTAAGTGGAAAGAGGGAGGCTTCAAAATGGTAAAAGCGATTATGCACGGCTGCAACGGAAAGATGGGACAGATGATCACCGGTCTGGTTGCGGCAGATGAGGAGATAGAGATCGTAGCGGGCGTGGATGCGTTCGGAGAAGGCAAAAATGACTATCCGGTGTTCAAGAGCCTGGATGCGTGCGACGTTGCGGCGGATGTGATCATTGATTTTTCCAACAGCTCGGCAGTGGACGGACTGCTCGCGTACTGCGTGGAGAAAAAGATCCCCTGTGTGCTGTGTACGACGGGACTGTCAAAAGAACAGATAGAAAAAACAAAGGAGGCGGCTGCGCAGGTTGCGATCCTGCGCTCTGCCAATATGTCCCTCGGGATCAATATGCTTTTAAAGCTGTTGAAGGAGGCGACGGGCATCCTCGCACCGGCAGGCTTTGATATCGAGATCGTGGAAAAGCACCACAACCAGAAGCTGGATGCACCCAGCGGGACGGCTCTTGCACTGGCTGACTCCATCAATGAAGAGTTGGACAATTCTTACAAATATGTGTATGATAGAAGTCAGGTAAGGGAGAAGAGAAGCGAGAAGGAGATTGGTATCAGTGCAGTCAGGGGGGGGACCATCGTTGGAGACCATGATGTGATATTTGCGGGCGCCGACGAGGTGATCACCTTCTCCCACAGGGCATACTCCAAGGCGGTATTCGGCAAAGGCGCGATCCAGGCGGCAAAATTCCTGGCAGGCAGACCGGCCGGTATGTACGACATGAGCGATGTGATCTCCGCGTCGATGCAGGCGTAGCGATGCGGCAGACGTCCCCGGACTGTGCAGCATAACGGAGAAAATATGGACGAATTAGAATTAAAATATTTAAAAAGCCTTTCCAAACAGTATCCGACGATCGCGGAGGCTTCGACGGAGATCATCAATCTGCAGGCAATCCTGAATCTGCCCAAGGGCACGGAACACTTTATGACGGATATCCACGGAGAGTATGAGCAGTTCAACCACGTGCTGAAAAACGGTTCCGGCTCCGTGCGGCGCAAGATCGACGAGGAGTTTGGCAACACGCTGAGCATAAAAGACAAGAAGAGTCTGGCGACGCTGATCTATTATCCGAGCGAAAAGTTGGAGATCGTGCTGCAGCAGGAGGATGAAAGCTCCATCGAGGACTGGTATAAGATCACCCTGCACCGTCTGGTACAGATCACCAAGAGGGTGTCCTCGAAATACACCAGATCCAAGGTGCGCAAGGCGCTGCCAAAGGATTTCTCCTATATCATCGAAGAGCTGATCACGGAGAAGGCGGAGGTTCAGGACAAAGAGGCTTACTACAACGAGATCATACACACGATCATCCGCATCGGAAGGGCGCAGGAATTTATCATAGCGCTCAGCAATCTGATCCAGCGGCTGGTCATCGATCATCTGCATATCGTGGGCGATATTTTCGACAGAGGACCGGGACCGCATGTGATCCTGGATACGCTGTGTCAGTACCACTCGGTCGACGTCCAGTGGGGCAACCACGACATCGTGTGGATGGGAGCTGCGAGCGGACATCTCGCCTGCATCGCCAACGTTGTGCGCATGGCGGCAAGATACGGCAATCTGGATACACTGGAGGAAGGATATGGTATCAACCTCATCCCGCTTGCTACGTTTGCGCTGGATACCTACAGGGATACCGACTGCGAAGCCTTTGCCATCAAGTACAACACAGACTATGATACCAAGGACCTGAGTCTGGATATGAAGATGCACAAGGCAATCTCGATCATCCAGTTTAAGCTGGAGGGGCAGCTTATCATGCGCCGCCCCGAATTTGCAATGGAAGACCGGATGCTGCTGCACCGTATCGACTATGAGAACAAGGCGCTGGTCGTCGACGGCGTTTCCTATGCAATGAAGGATGTGGATTTCCCGACGGTGAACAGGGAAAGACCGTATGAGCTGACCAAAGAGGAAGAACAGCTTATGGAGCGGCTCAGACAGGCATTTGTCAAGTGTGAGAAATTACAGAAGCACGTGCGTTTTCTGTTTTCCAAGGGCGGTCTGTACAAGGTCTACAACTCCAACCTGCTCTACCACGGCTGCGTTCCGATGGATGAGGAGGGAAACTTCAACGAGGTCAACGTCTACGGCGAGCATTTCAGCGGCAAGGAGCTTTATGATGTGCTGGAGCACTATGCGCGGAAAGGCTACTATGCACACAATAATCTGCAGGAAAAGTTAAAGGGACAGGACATTATCTGGTATATCTGGGCAGGCCCCAATTCGCCGGTGTTCGGCAAAGATAAGATGGCGACGTTTGAGCGGTATTTCCTGGAAGACAAGGAGACGCACAAGGAGACGAAGAACGCCTATTACCGGCTGCTTGACAACGAGGAAGTGATCAACCGGATCCTGCGGGAATTTGGTCTGAATGAAGAGCACTCCCACATTGTCAACGGGCATGTGCCGGTGGAATTAAAGAAGGGAGAATCGCCGGTGAAGTGCGGCGGCAAGCTGCTGATCATCGACGGTGGTTTTTCCAAGGCTTATCAGGATAAGACCGGGATCGCAGGGTATACGCTGGTGGTAAATTCCCACGGCATGCGTCTTGTAGCGCATGAACCCTTTGAATCGACAGAGGCGGCAATCCTGCATGAATCGGATATTTTTTCCGACTCGATTATCATCGAGACGAAGAGTACCAGACAGAAGATTTCCGACACGGATATCGGAACCGAACTGCGGGAGAGCATCCATCAGCTTGAGGAGCTTTTGCAGGCGTACCGGGACGGTATCATCAACGAAAGAGAAGTATAAAAAAACAGGGTGTACGCTATGTGCACCCTGTTTTGCTGTTGCAGCGGCTATAGAAAGTGCATCTGCACTAACGGGCTCTGGCTGACGTGTTGTTGGAAGTGTTGTTTGTACCGGTTCCGGTGATGTCGTCGACGACATCCTCTACGCCGTTTGCTGCGTCATCCACGATATTAGCCGCGGTGTTTCCTACGTCGCCGATCGCGTCTCCGGTGTCATCAAGAAGGGAATTGTCATCGTCATAGTCCCCGGATGTCACATCGTTTACATTCTCGTCGGAATCCAGCATACTGTCGTTGTCGCTGATACCGGTGGTATTGTCGGCAGCGTCGGTCATCGTATTGTTCATATTATCGGTGGCGCCATTTACGTCATTTGCGGTTCCGGTGATGCCGGTAGTACCGGTAGTACCGGTTGTCTCGTTCGTGGTTCCGGCAGCCGAGTTGCTGTTCTGGCCGGAGCCGGCTGCGTTATTTTTATTGCCGCAGGCAGTCAGTGCGCACATGGTAAGGACCGCGAGGGCAACAACCAGCAGGATTTTTCCTTTTTTCATAATTTTCACTCCTTTATGATATGATAATAGTCACAGAGAAACAGAATGTTTGATAAACTTCCTGTTCTTATGTTATTATGGCTTTTAGAAAATTTATTATTCGAAAACAAAAAGAAAAACGAAAACGATAAGAAAAAGGAATGGCGAAGGAATGGAATTCAGACCGTGTATCGATATCCACAATGGGAGCGTGAAGCAGATCGTAGGGAGCAGTCTGCGGGATCTGGGAGATCAGGCGCAGGAAAATTTTGTCGCAGAGCAGGATGCGGCCTTTTTTGCGAGACTTTATCAGAAATTACAGATCCGGAACGGACATATTATTTTGCTGAACGCGGCGGATTCCCCGTATTATCAGGCGACGAAGGAGCAGGCGATAAAGGCGCTCAGAGCGTATCCGGGCGGTCTGCAGGTGGGGGGCGGCATCCGCCCGGACAATGCCGGAGAGTTCCTGGATGCGGGGGCAAGTCATGTGATTGTGACCTCGTATGTGTTCCGGGATGGCAGGATCGAATATGAGAATCTGGAAAAGATGGTGAAAGCCGTCGGCAGGGAACATCTGGTGCTGGACGTCAGCGCGCGATCCCGCGACGGAAGATATGACATTGTGACGGACCGCTGGCAGAAATTTACGCAGGTGAGTCTTTCAGAGCGCGTCCTTGATGAGCTGTCTCGGTATTGCGATGAATTTCTCGTGCACGCGGTCGATGTGGAGGGCAAGGCGAACGGGATCGAAAAACCGCTTGCCAGACTGCTGGGAGACTGGGGAAAGCTGCCGGTCACCTATGCGGGCGGCGTGCACAGCTTCCAGGATCTGCAGGAGCTCAAGGAGCTTGGAAAGGACAGGGTGCATGTGACGATCGGAAGCGCCCTTGACCTTTTCGGAGGGCATATGAAACTGGAAGAGGTGCTCGCCTGGACGAGGGCAAAAAAAGAACCTGTCAGCTGACAGGTTCTTCTTCTAATCCGTTATGACAATACTGCAAATTCTAAATAAAAATTATCATTTTATATTTAAGAACAGGCACATCGTAATACCGATTATGATGTTATAGGGCGAATGCTCCTTATAACTTTGTTACATTTACGGCCTGAGGTCCTTTTTCGCCATTTACTACTTCGTACTCAACAGCTGCGCCCTCTTCGAGAGACTTGAAGCCTTCCATGTTAAGTCCTGAGTAATGAACGAAAACATCGTTACCCTGCTCATCAGAGATGAAGCCGTAACCCTTCTGGTTGTTGAACCACTTAACTGTACCTTTGTTCATCGTAATTACCTCCAAAAAATTTAAAAAAGTACGTCGACTCAACCGACACCCCTAGAATAGCATATGTGTTTCGAAAAGTAAAGTATGTTTCTTGGGAATTTACCGGAATTTACCGTATTTTGGATTTCAAGTTGTGCATTTGCAGGGTTCTATGGTAAAATGATAACAACCATTCATTTTGGAGGTAGTTTTTCAGTGGACGATAAGGAAAATAAGAAGCAAAAGAGACAGAGAAAGTTTAATTATACTCTGATGCTTTTCGTGGATTCCAAAGAAGGTCACATCAGACAGATGGGGATCGGACCGCAGGTGATCGAGTCGATCGCGGTCATCGGTCTGGCGATCCTGATCATTCTCTCCTTTGTCTGTGGGAACAGAGGCAGGCAGATCGAGACGCTGACACAGAAGAATAACGAACAGACGGAGCAGATCGCGAAGCTGGAAGAGGAGAAAGCGGATCTGATCGCTTTGCGCGAAGAGCTGACCGAGAAGGTGACGATATTGAGCGACACCATCAACCAGAAGGTAGAGGCGGAGGAAGCGCTTGAGGAAGCGACTGCGCAGGCGCATATGCCGATGGGATTCCCGATGTCATCCTCGGCGTCCCTGGCTGAGGCGGATGGGGAAGATAAGCTGGTCAAACTCAGCGGTTCCGAGGGAAGCAGCGTGATCGCATCCGGAGACGGAACGGTCGTGGTGGTTGCGACAGACAGCCAGTATGCCAATATCATCAAGATCGATCATGGAAACGGCTATATCAGCATTTACCGAAACGACGGAGATCCGATGGTCAAGGAAGGGGACGAAGTGGTCAGAGGCGCTATTTTGTACGTGCTCGGCGAGGACAATACGGAACTGGGCTATCAGATCACCTACGACGAGAAATACATTGATCCGATGGAACTGATCAATATTGACGGCTGATGCCTAAAGAAAAAGAGCGCCTTATTTGTTAAGGCGCTCAAATACCATTTCATAACCGTCGTTGCCGTAGTTGAGAGAGCGGTTCACACGGCTGATCGTCGCCGTGGAAGCGCCGGTCTTTTCGGCAATCTCCAGATAGGTCTTGTGATTCTTCAGCATGGCAGCCACTTCAAAGCGCTGCGACAGGGACAAGAGCTCATTCACGGTACAAAGATCTTCAAAGAAATCGTAACATTCTTCTTTGCTCTGCAGACTCAGAATGGCATCGAAGAGCTGGTCGACGGCCTCTGATTTAATCTTTTTATTCATTTCAGAAAACCTCCTTGCACTGCCTGAGAGGGACAGTGATTACTTTCGCACGTTAAAACTTTAAAAATTTCATGTATCATATTAGCATAACCGGATCTGTTTGTAAACTGTTACCGTGCGCGGAAAGTTGAAACCGTTCAGCACCGCAAGTTTGCCGTTTCGGTGTCATTCGTATTCTGCTGCGCAGCTTTTATTTCATTTGAGGGCGCTCCGCACATAGAATCCCCCTCAGCCAGTCCTTAGTGTGCAAGCACCCACGGACAGGCTGGGGTGTTCCAGGGCTGAAAAAGCTGTAACAGTTCAGCACCTCAAATTCATAAAAGCGTCCGCTGCGCAGCTTTTATTTCATTTGAGGGCGCTCCGCACATAGAATCCCCCTCAGCCAGTCCTTAGTGTGCAAGCACC
>CAKRSV010000006.1 GCA_934401915.1 uncultured Lachnospiraceae bacterium | reverse complement strand
TTTGAACGCAATGCATTTGATAAAAGAAAAATGGCTCTGGGATTTGCATCCCAGAGCCGCTTTGTCTACAGTCTGAGGGACAGACTTTTCGTCTGTCCCTTTTGCTGTCAGCAGGAAGAAAAAGACCGTCTCTTGACGGGGGTTACATAATACATTATAATAACACGTGTTACGAGAAGAAAGAGCCGGAATGGAGAGGAACAAAAGAGATGGCGAGGAAGGAAACGATAACCAGAAACGATATTCTGAAGGCGGCGTTTGAGCTGGCGCGTGCAGAAGGCATGGCACAGATCAGCGCACGGACGCTTGCAGCGAAAACCGGCTGCTCGACTCAGCCTATTTTCCGACTGTTTCAGAATATGGACGAAGTTGCGGAAGAGGTCTTTTTCAGCGCGGGCGCATTTTTTGAAAATTATTACGCCAGCTTTCCAAAGGTGAGCGACACGCCGTTTGTCAATATGGGGCTTGCCTATATCCGTTTTGCACAGGAAGAGCCAAACCTGTTCCGCCTGCTGTTTCTGTCGGACAACAGGCATGGAAAGAGTCTTTACGATCTGCTGAACGGGAGCAACGGTGCGATCGTCAAAGAGATCAACAGCGCGAAGATGTTCGGGTGCGCGAACCCAAGTGCAATGTTTATGAAGATGTGGATCTTTATAAACGGCGCGGGAACGATGGCGCTGACGGGAGACTATGACCTGAAGAAGGACGAGACGGTCAGTCTGCTGGAACAGTCCTATCAGGCTTTTCTGAATATGTAAGAGGTAAGGTGAACGAAATACAGATATGACGATAGAGAACAGATATGATGTGATTACAAGGATCAACGATCATTATGAAAAGATGAGCAAGGGACAGAAGGCGATCTCGGCTTTTATCTACGATCACTACGACCAGGCGGTGTTTATGACGGCCGCCAGGCTGGGCGAAACGGTGGGTGTGAGCGAATCGACGGTCGTGCGGTATGCCATGTTTATCGGATACGAGGGCTACCCGGAGTTTCAGAAGGATCTGGAGGACTGGGTACAGAACAAGATCAATTCCGTACAGAAGATCGGGGCAAAGTATGGCAGAAGCTCCCAGTCGGAGATCGTGACTTCGGTGCTGAATGCGGATATTGAAAAGATAGAGGACACCATAAAGAATCTGGATCCCGACGCGTTTGAGGCGGCGGTGGATGCAATCCTTGCGGCGGAAAAGGTATATATCCTGGGCGTGCGGAGCTGTGAACCGCTGGCGGATTTCCTGCATTTTTATCTAAATATGGTGCGGGGGGACGTGATCCTTCTAAAGACGACGAGCGTCTCGGAGACCTTTGAACAGATGATCCGTATCACGGAGAGAGATGCCATGATCGGGATCAGCTTTCCGAGATATTCCATGCGAACGCTCAAGGCGATGGAATTTGCCAACGATAGAAATGCCAAGGTGATTGCGATCACGGATTCCGTCCATTCCCCGATGAACCTGTATTCCTCCTGCAATCTTCTTGCCAGAAGCGATATGGTCTCTATCGTTGATTCGCTGGTGGCGCCGCTGAGTCTGATCAATGCGCTGGTGGTTGCCATGTGCCTGAAGCGGCCGGAGGAGGTCAAAGCCAACCTGAAGAATCTCGAGGAGGCGTGGAACAATTATCAGGTTTATCTGAATGACGAGATCAATTTCATCGATGAAGAGCCGATGTTGAATTATCCATTAAAAAAGGTGCAGGAGAAGGGAAAAGAATATGAGTGAGGTGGCAGTGATCGGCGGCGGCGCTGCAGGAATGATCGCAGCGATCACAGCAGCGGAGAGAGGACACCGGGTAACCCTCTATGAAAAAAATGAAAAGCTCGGGAAAAAGCTGTATATCACCGGAAAAGGAAGATGCAATGTGACAAACGGAGGGGAGATGGACAAGCTGTTTGAAAGCGTAGTGTCCAATCCCAAGTTTCTTTACAGCGCATTTTATGATTTTGACAACAGGCAGATGATGGAATTTCTGGAAGCGAGCGGCTGCAGGCTGAAGGTGGAGAGGGGCGAGCGGGTGTTCCCTGTCTCGGATCACTCTTCGGATGTGATCAGCGCGCTGGAGGCGAGAGCCAGAAAGGCAGGGGTACATATCCGGCTTCGCACGCAGGTACAGGAGATCTGCTGCAGCGAGGAGGAACCCGGACGGGTAACCGGAGTAATGCTGCGCGGAGAAAAAGAGGCGCAAAGAGCGGATGCGGTGATCCTGGCGACCGGAGGAATGTCTTATCCGACGACCGGATCGGACGGCACGGGATATCTGCTGGCGGAGCATGTCGGGCACACCAGAAAAAAATGTGTGCCGGCACTTGTTCCGCTGGAGTGTAAGGAGGCGTGGTGCCGCAGCCTGCAGGGGCTATCCCTGAAAAATGTAGATTTCACGCTGCGATGCGGAAAGAAGATACTATACCGGGACCGGGGAGAAATGCTTTTCACGCATTTTGGGATAAGTGGGCCGCTGGTGCTTTCGGCAAGCAGCTACTATGCCAAATGTAAGGATCCGTCGCAGGTGACCGGGGAGATCGACCTCAAGCCGGCGCTGACGGCGGAGCAGCTTGACAAGAGGATCCTGCGGGATTTCCAGGAAAATAATAACAAACTGTTCGGCAACGCGCTGGGCGGGCTGTATCCGTCGCGGATGATCCCGGTGATGATCGAACAGGCGCAGATTGCCGCAGACAAGCGGGTGCATGAGATCACAAAGGAAGAGCGGGCGCGCCTGGTGGAGTGCACGAAGCATTTACAGATGGAGATCACCGGGACAAGAGACTTTACGGAAGCGATCATCACGCAGGGAGGGATCAACGTCAAGGAGGTCAATCCGTCGACGATGGAATCCAAGCTGGTAAAGGGACTGTATCTGACCGGCGAAATGCTGGATCTCGACGCGCTGACGGGCGGCTTCAATCTGCAGATCGCCTGGTCGACGGGACATCTTGCAGGGATGAGCGTAGAATGATGGAGAATAGTGTAAAAAATCCATATACGATAGATTTTTCACACACGGGATTTGTGTCTGCGCGCACTTGACACAAACTCGGTATGCGCAAAGAATGTGCGCAGAAATGGAGATTAACATGAGTTTTAATATTGCGATTGATGGACCGGCGGGCGCCGGAAAAAGTACGATAGCGAAAAAGATAGCAAAGGAGCTGGGGTATATCTATGTGGATACCGGCGCAATGTACCGCGCGATGGCGCTGTATCTGATCCGGGAAAACATAAAGCCGGAGCAGACGGAAGAGATTGATCAGAAGTGTGAGCAGGCAGACATCACGATCCGCTATGAGAACGGAGAGCAGGTAGTCTACCTGAACGGAGAAAATGTCAACGGACTGATCCGGACAGAGGAAGTTGGGAACATGGCGTCGGCCAGCAGCCCGAATCCAAATGTGCGCAGGAAACTCGTAGAGCTGCAGCAGAGACTTGCGGCGGATACCAACGTAGTCATGGACGGCAGGGATATCGGAACCTGCGTGCTGCCGGATGCACAGGTGAAGGTGTACCTGACGGCTGACAGCAGAGTGAGGGCAGAGCGCAGATACAAGGAACTGACGGAAAAGGGCGTGGCGTGTGATCTGGATGTGATCGAGAAAGACATTGTCGAGAGAGACCATCAGGATATGACACGCGAGATCTCGCCTCTTACACAGGCGGAGGATGCCGTGCTGGTCGATTCCTCCTACATGACGATCGACGAGGTGGTAGATAAGATCATCGGACTTGCAGACGACGCCAAAAAGAACGGAAAAGATGACAAGAAATAACTGGCAGATGGAGGAAGAAGAACATGGAAGTGATCCTTGCGGAGCATGCAGGGTTCTGCTTTGGCGTACAGCGGGCGGTCGACACGGTGTACGAACAGATCGAAAAGCAGAAGCAAAGGGGAGATAAGGCGGTTCCAATCTACACCTATGGTCCGATCATCCACAACGAAGAGGTGGTGAAGGATCTGGAGAAAAAAGGCGTTCATGTCCTCTTTAATATACAGGAGCTGGAGACGGGCGTGCCCGAAAAGGGCGGTATCGTCGTGATACGCTCCCACGGCGTCGAAAAAAAAGTGTATGAGCGCATGGAAGAGCTGGGGCTTACCGTGGTGGACGCCACCTGTCCGTTCGTGAAGCGCATCCACAATATCGTGGAGCAGGAGAGCAGCCGCGGCAGGCGGATTGTCATTATCGGGAACGCCGGACACCCCGAAGTGGAAGGAATCATGGGCTGGTCGGCGTCGCCAGCAGTGGTGCTGGAATCCCCGGAAGAAGCGGAGAATTACGCGGGAGACAGGGCGGAAGAGATCTGCATTGTGTCGCAAACGACATTTAACTACAATAAATTTCAAGATATGGTTGAAATTTTCAAACGAAGAGGCTATAATGTTAGTGTTGTGAATACTATATGTAACGCTACGGAAGTGCGACAGACTGAGGCCCGTAAAATAGCGGCCCGGGTCGATGTTATGATAGTAATAGGTGGTAATCATAGTTCCAACACCCGGAAGCTGTATGAAATATGCAGCCAGGAGTGCGAGAACGTGCATTTTATACAGACACTTGATGATCTGCACCTTGATTTACCTGAATCTGTCCGATTGGTGGGTATTACAGCAGGGGCTTCGACCCCAAATAATATTATCGAGGAGGTTCAAAATTATGTCAGAATTAACTTTTGAACAAATGTTAGAAGAATCATTAAAAACAATACACACAGGAGAGGTTGTTGAAGGTACCGTCATCGATGTAAAGCCGGAAGAAATCATTCTCAACATCGGGTACAAGTCAGATGGTGTTCTTACCAGAAATGAATACACAAACGAGCCGAATGTAGACCTTACAACAGTTGCCAAGCCGGGTGACACGATGGAGGTCAAGGTACTGAAAGTAAACGATGGCGAGGGACAGGTTCTCCTGACCTACAAGCGCCTTGCAGCAGATAGAGGAAACAAGAGGATCGAGGAAGCCTACAACAATCAGGAAGTGCTTACCGCAAAGGTTGCACAGGTGCTGGACGGTGGACTCAGCGTAGTGGTAGACGAAGTTCGTATCTTTATTCCGGCAAGTCTGGTATCCGATACCTATGAGAAGGATCTGACCAAGTATGCCGGACAGGAGATCCAGTTCGTGATCAGCGAGTACAATCCGAAGAGAAGAAGATATATCGGCGACAGAAAGCAGCTCATCCTTGCTGAGAAGGCAGAACTGCAGAAGAAGTTGTTCGAGACGATCAAGGTTGGCGATACCGTAGAGGGAACGGTTAAGAACGTAACTGATTTCGGTGCATTTATCGATCTTGGCGGATGCGACGGTCTGCTTCACATCTCTGAAATGTCCTGGGGCAGAGTTGAGAATCCCAAGAAGGTATTCAAGGTAGGCGATGTTGTCAAGGTCCTGATCAAGGACATCTCCGGCACGAAGATCGCGCTCAGCCTTAAATTTGAAGATGCAAATCCATGGAAGAATGCAGCTGAGAAGTATGCAGTAGGCAACGTTGTTACCGGAAAGGTTGCACGTATGACTGACTTTGGCGCTTTTGTTGAGCTTGAGCCGGGCATCGACGCACTGCTTCATGTATCCCAGATCTCCAAGGAGCATATCGAGAAGCCTGCCGATGTACTCAAGGTTGGCGAGGAAGTGACTGCAAAAGTGGTAGACTTCAACGAGGAGGACAAGAAGATCAGCCTCAGCGTGAAGGCACTGCTTGCACCGGAACCGGCAGAAGAGCCTGCCGGGGATGCCGACGTCGTTTCGGTCAATATTGATGAAGTGATCGCAAACGAAGAGAAGGAAGAGGCATAAACTATAAAATAGTTATGAACGAGGCGGATATATGACATACGACTATGAGTATTTCAAGAGAGCGGTCTATGAGCTGACCAAGATTGATCTGAATGCTTATAAAGAGAAACAGATGAAACGTCGTATTGATACTTTGATCGCCAAAAATAAGATCGTGGGATACGACAAGTACATTGACGCTCTGAAGGCAAACAATGTTATGTTTGAGGAATTTGTCAATTACCTTACGATCAATGTCTCTGAATTTTATCGGAATTTGGATCAGTGGCAGCTTTTGGACAAAGATATTTTTCCGGATCTGATCAGAAGGTATGGAAACCATCTGAAAATCTGGAGCGCAGCCTGTTCCACAGGGGATGAGCCATATTCACTTGTTATGGCGCTGTCCCGTTTTCTTCCGCTGTCACAGATCAGCATCTATGCGACCGATCTGGACAAGCAGGTGCTGGAAAAGGCAAGAGCAGGACTCTATGCAGAGAAGAGCATTGCCAACGTTCCGGAAGATCTGAAGAAAAAATATTTTACAAAAGTTGGTCCGTCCTATCAGATTTCAGAAGAGATCAAGGCGAGAGTGGAGTTTAAAGAACATAACCTTTTGAAAGATCCTTACCCTACCGGGTGTCATTTGATCGTGTGCAGAAATGTGCTGATCTATTTCACGGAAGAGGCGAAGGACGAGGTGTTCCGCAAGTTCCAGAAGAGTCTTATAGACGGTGGATATCTTTTTATTGGCAGTACAGAACAGATTATCAACCATAAGGATATGGGTTTTGAAAGAAAAAATTCGTTCTTTTACCAAAGACCCGCAAATTGATAGCAGAAACCGGAGATTGAAAAGATCTCCGGTTTTTTTGAATTTAACTATTGACAGAATAGAGGAGTTGAGATATTATAATTACAGTTAGCGATGACTAACTACCAAAAGATAAAAGTACATGAGAAATACAAAGTGTGTGAATGGATGTTTCCAGATCAATTTGAAACCGCAACTTATTCTCCTAATATTCATCCCTCAATCGCGGACACAATGAACAGACTATGGAACGGAAACTTTCGGAGCAAAGCATTTTGAACATGTACCGAATGTAAATGTGCGCTGCCACACAACATGGTGGCAAGCGCACACTTTATCAGGAAAGGCGGCGAGTATTATGTCAGAGACAATGATTGCCGTACTGATGGTTGCGGGAGTCACAGCAGCCTGCAACGGCATAAAGAATAAATGCAGAAAAATGCTAAAAGATGACGGCGAGCGTTATCCTAGAAATTAGCCATCTTATTTAAAATGTGACTTGCATAGACAGAGAAGAGTCCTCTGTCTTTTTTGCGCTCTTCGGTCAGCTCGAAGAAGAAGTCCTTGCTTTTGTAATCTCTTTTAAAGAAGGGTTCTGCGATCGCATCCCATTCCGGCAGATAAGTAGAGAATTTGCGTGTGTAACAGTTGGACGCAAGCGCCTGCGTGCGGTGCTCCTTGTCGACAAAGGAGGCGACGGATTTGTGGATGGCGATGTCCTCGTCCGGGAGATAATAGTAATCTTTGTAATTGGAATAAAAATATTTCATTTCCTCCTCGTAGACAGGCACTTTCAGGATCCCGTCCTGCTTTTCGCCGCTGAAATAGCACCCGTTGGCGAGATTTGAGACAGGAAAGGGCAACGCGGAAGGAAGAAACAGCTTCATCAGCAGTTCCTTGCGTTCATGTCCGTGATAGTCGACAAACTGGTTCGACTGTACTTTTACGGCGCGCAGAGAGCCGTTGAAGAGGTCGTAGAAGGAAAGGAGCGGCAGGATCTGCAGCATCCCTTTTACGTCGTCACTGTTGTGCAGAAGGAGGACGTCAAGCGCCTCGCCGGAGGGAGACTGTACATATTCCTGATAGATCGAGATCAGCTCTCCGCCGTTGTAAAGGTCCTCGCGGTCGATTCCCATGAGTTCTTCCAGCGTTTTCTGCTTGCAGTTGGAAGTGTGCAGAAAGAATTTGTAGGGAGAGATACGCTTGTACAGATCGAGGCCCTCAAAAGGATCGAAGTGATAGGGAAGCGCATACTGCTTACATTTCTGAAGAAGATAGGGAAGATCGAAGTTGTTTCCGTTAAAGTGCACCAGATGGGTGAAGTCGGCGGCAAAGGTAAAGAAGTCCTTCAGCATTTCCGGCTGATCTTCGGCACATTCGCCAAACCATTGCCGGATACACCAGCTTCCCTCGCGGCAAAAGGCTGTTCCGATCAGGTACAGGGAGGAGCTTCTGGCGGTAAAGCCGGTCGTCTCGATGTCCACGAACAGAAATTCTTCTAAGGGGGCGATCGTCTCCAGCGGGTATTCTATTTGAAAATCTTTCAGAGTCTGGTCGATTATTTTCATATTTTTCTCCTGAAATTGATAAGTATAAAGTAGCATCAAAAAAAGGTACTTTCTTAGCTAATAGTACCATATTTTTTTATTTAACAGTAGTTTTTTTTGTCGAAAGATAGTATATTTATTATAAATAGTCTGGTAAAGCAGTTACATGAGGGAGATCTGACTGCAATCCCAAAAACTAATTTTATACAAGAAGGAAGGACAGAGAATGGCGAGATTAACGTTCAAGGGTGGAATCCATCCTTATGACGGCAAGGACTTATCAAAGGATAAGCCGATCAAAGCGGTGCTGCCCAAAGGTGATTTGGTCTATCCGTTATCTCAGCATATCGGCGCGCCTGCAAAACCGGTGGTAGAGAAGGGCGATCATGTGCTGACGGGGCAGCTGATCGCGGAAGCGGGAGGATTTGTCTCCGCACCGATCTATGCAACGGTTTCCGGTACAGTGAAGGCGATCGAGCCGCACCGGGTTGTGACCGGAGATAATGTGATGAGTATTGTCATTGAGAATGACGGATTGTATGAAGAGGTGGAGTATCCTGAGAGGAAACCACTGGAAGAACTGACAAAAGAGGAAATTATTGAATACGTGAAGGAGGCCGGAATCGTCGGCATGGGCGGCGCCGGATTCCCCACATTTATCAAGCTTTCACCGAAGGAGCCGGAAAAGATCGATTACGTGATCGCAAACTGCGCAGAGTGCGAGCCATATCTGACGTCGGACTACCGGAGGATCTTAGAGGAGCCGGAAAAGCTGATCAAGGGCTTAAAGGTGTCTCTGCGGCTTTTTGACAACGCGAGGGGAATCCTTGCCGTGGAGGACAACAAACCGGATTGTATCGAGCTTCTGAAAAAGCTGACGAAGGATGAAACGCGGATCAGCGTGAAGGCGCTCAAGACCAAATATCCGCAGGGAGCGGAGCGGCAGATCATCTATGCGACGACGGGAAGGATGATCAACAGCTCGATGCTTCCCGCAGACGCGGGCTGTGTGGTAAACAACGTGGATACGATCGTTGCGATCTATCAGGCGGTGTGCGAAGGAAAACCGCTGATGCACCGCATCGTCACCGTGACAGGAGACGCCGTTGCGGACCCGCGCAATTTCCTTGTGCGGATCGGTACGAACTATCATGAGCTGATCGATGAAGCGGGAGGATTCCAGAAGGATCCGGTGAAGATCATTTCCGGAGGTCCGATGATGGGCTTTGGTATCTTTGATCTGGATGTTCCGACGACCAAGACGGCGTCTGCGCTTCTTTGCCTGACGCAGGATGATGTGTCGGCGATGGAGCCGAGCGCCTGCATCAACTGCGGAAGATGCGTGGAAGTATGTCCGGGACGGGTAGTGCCGAAACTTCTGGCAGATTATGCTGAAAATTACCAGGAAGAGGAATTTCTGGCGCATGACGGACTGGAGTGCTGTGAGTGTGGATGCTGCAGCTTTGTCTGTCCTGCCAAAAGACCTCTGACGCAGGCCATTAAGTCGATGAGAAAGATACAGCTGGCCAAGAAGAAAAAGTAGGATGAACGTCCTGACTTGAAAGGAGCATAAAACGAGATGAGTGATTTGATGAAAGTATCCTCCAATCCGCATATCCGATCCAAAACTACCACAAGCAACATCATGCTGGCAGTGCTGATCGCACTTCTTCCGGCGGCTGGCTTTGGAATCTATAATTTCGGTTTGGATGCGCTGATCCTGATACTTGTGACTGTGGCGACCACAGTGCTGACAGAGTTTCTATTTGAAAAGATCTGCAAAAAAAAGATTACCATAGGCGACTATTCCGCGGTAGTGACAGGACTTCTCCTTGCCTTAAACCTTCCGTCCACGGCGCCGTGGTGGATCGGAGTGATCGGCGGAGTATTTGCAATACTGGTGGTAAAGATGCTGTTTGGCGGACTGGGACAGAATTTTATGAACCCTGCGCTGGGAGCAAGATGCTTCCTGCTGATATCCTTTACCTCCATCATGACAAATTTTGAATGTGACGCCTACACAGGAGCGACGCCGCTGGCGGCTCTCAAGGCGGGCGGGCAGGTGAACATCCTGGATATGGTCGTGGGAAGAACTGCCGGAACGATCGGTGAGACTTCGATGATCGCGATCGTAGCCGGAGCGTGCTTTTTGATCATGCTCGGTGTGATCGATCTGAGAGTGCCGGGAAGTTATCTGGTCAGCTTTGTTGTGTTTCTGTGCCTTTTCGGCGGCCACGGTGTGGATCCGGCGTTTATCTCCGCGCATCTTGCAGGCGGCGGACTTATGCTGGGAGCCTTTTTCATGGCAACCGACTATGTGACAAGACCGATCACGGTCAAGGGGCAGTATGTGTACGGCATCCTGCTCGGACTCTTAACCGGTCTGTTCCGTATTTTCGGACCTTCTGCGGAGGGCGTTTCCTATGCGATCATCATAGGCAATCTGCTTGTGCCGCTGATTGAAAAGATGACTCTTCCGAGAGCCTTTGGCAAAGGAGGGAAAAAAGCATGAAGGAAATGATGAAAAATACCGGAATCCTCCTTGTGATCACCATTTTGTCCGGTCTGCTGCTCGGGATCGTGTATCAGGTCACGAAGGAGCCGATCGCTGCACAGGAGCTGAAAGCGAAACAGGAAGCGTGCAAGGAAGTTTTTGCGGATGCGGAATCATTCGAAGCGGCAGAGCTTGCGCAGATTAGTGAGATGGACTGGAGCGGGGCAGGCTTCGGAGGAGAAACCATAGATGAAGTGATGAGCGCGCTGGACGCCTCCGGAAATGTTCTCGGTTACGTGATCACGGTCACGACCAAGGAAGGTTACGGTGGGGATATCCAGTTTGCGACAGGAATCCGCATGGACGGAACGGTCAACGGGATCTCACTGCTTTCCATATCGGAGACGGCAGGTCTTGGTATGCGTGCGGAGGAGGTCTTGAAGCCGCAGTTCGCAGATAAGAATGTCGAGCAGTTTACCTATACAAAGAACGGGGCGGTTTCGGAGAGCGAGATTGATGCAATCTCCGGGGCGACCATAACGACCAATGCAGTGACTAATGGAGTCAATGCCTGCCTTTATTATTTCCAGACAGAGCTGAAGGGAGGTAGCGTACAATGAGTGAAAATCAGGAAAAGAAACAGAGTGCAGTCGGGGAACGCCTGCTCAACGGAATTGTCAAAGAGAATCCGACCTTTGTGTTGATGCTGGGTATGTGTCCGACGCTGGCGGTCACGACGTCGGCTATCAACGGACTTGGCATGGGGCTGACTACGATGGTGGTTCTTGCGCTGAGCAACGCCTTTATCTCGCTGCTCAGGAATATCATACCGGATAAAGTGAGAATTCCGGCGTTTATCGTTATCATAGCCACGTTTGTGACTGTGGTGCAGCTTCTTCTGGAAGGTTTTCTGCCTTCCTTGTATGCGTCCCTTGGAATCTACATTCCGCTGATCGTAGTAAACTGTATTATCCTTGGGCGCGCGGAGGCGTACGCTTACTACAATCCCGTGCTCCCCTCCCTGTTCGACGGAGTGGGAATGGGACTTGGCTTTTCGATCGCGCTGACCTGTATCGGAGCGATCCGTGAGCTGCTTGGAGCCGGAGAGATCTTCGGCATCCATGTCATGCCGTCCAGCTATGTGCCGATCAGCATTTTCATCATGGCGCCGGGAGCCTTCTTTGTGCTGGCGACGCTGACGGCGATCCAGAACCGGGTGAAGATCAACGGCGAGAAGAAGGGCAGGGATATGTCTAAGATCCAGTCCGGCTGCGGAACGGATTGCATGAACTGTGCGGAGTCGGGATGCGCAAAGCGCCTGATCGATGAAAAAGCAGAGGAAAAGGAGGAGAAGAAGAATGATTAAAGAATTGTTGGTGATCCTGATTTCCTCATCCCTTGTAAACAATGTTGTGCTGAGTCAGTTCCTTGGACTGTGCCCGTTCCTCGGCGTGTCCAAGAAAACAGAGACGGCGACGGGAATGGGCGTGTCCGTAATCTTTGTCATTACACTGGCGTCCGCTGTGGCAGGCGTGATCTACAAGTACATTCTGGTGCCTTTTGACATCACCTACCTTCAGACGATCGTGTTTATCCTGGTCATCGCCGCGCTGGTACAGTTTGTGGAAATGTTCCTGAAAAAGTATATGCAGGGACTCTATGAGTCTCTTGGCGTGTATCTCCCTCTGATCACGACAAACTGTGCCGTGCTCGGAGTAGCGCTTACGAATGTGCAGAAAAACTATGGCATTGTAGCCGGTATCGTCAACGGATTTGCAACGGCATCCGGCTTTACCATCTCGATCATTATTCTTGCCGGGATCCGGGAGAAGATCGGACATAACGACATTCCGGAGTCCTTTAAGGGAATGCCGATCGTGCTAGTCACAGCAGGGCTTATGGCGATCGCTTTCTGTGGATTTTCCGGTCTGCTCTAAGGCGGGCGTTTCCGGGAAGATCCGGGTGGAGTAGCGAAGTAATACATTGTGCGGAAAATATGCGTAGAAATGAGGGTTGTTTATGAATATAACCGGAATTATTGTGGCGACACTGATCGTTGGCGCAGTCGGGTTGTTCGTTGGACTGTTTCTGGGTGTTGCCGGGATCAAATTTAAAGTGGAAGTGGATGAAAAGGAAGAGGCTGTGCTGGCGGCGCTTCCCGGAAATAACTGCGGCGGCTGCGGCTATGCAGGGTGCTCCGGTCTTGCGGCGGCGATCGCCAAGGGAGAGGCGCCGGTCAATGCCTGCCCGGTCGGTGGAGAGAAGGTCGGCGCACAGATTGCAGAGATCATGGGCGTTGAGGCGCAGGCGGGCGGCAGAAAGGTCGCTTTCGTGAAGTGTCAGGGCGATAAGCAGCGCACCAGGATGGACTATGACTATTCCGGGATCGAGGACTGCCGGATGCTGTCCTTTGTACCGAACGGAGGACCCAAATCCTGTAATGACGGCTGTCTCGGTTTTGGAAGCTGCGTCAAAGTATGTCCGTTTGACGCCATTCATGTAGTGGACGGCGTGGCTGTGGTCGACAAGGAAGCGTGCAAGGCGTGCGGCAAGTGCGTTGCGGTCTGTCCGAAGAAGCTGATCGAGCTGGTTCCCTACGATGCAAAACATCTGGTGGCGTGCAGCTCTACCGCCAAGGGACCGGTGACGATCAAGGACTGCGACGTGGGATGTATTGCCTGCCAGCTCTGTAAAAAGAACTGCCCGGCGGATGCGATCACGATCGAGAATTTCCATGCGTCCATAGACTATGAGAAGTGCACGGGCTGCGGCGTCTGCAAGACGAAGTGCCCGAAAAAGGCAATTCTGTAACAGCAGGGATAGATAGAAAACAGGAAGAGAACAGGACGGGAAGAAAGAATGGATACGGTACAATTAGGAAAAACAGGGATCGCGGCGTGCAAAAACGGATTCGGCGCGCTTCCGATCCAGCGGATCAGCGATGAGGATGCTGTGTATCTGCTGAAAAAGGCATATGACCATGGAATCAACTTTTTTGATACAGCGAGGGCTTACACGGACAGCGAGCACAAGGTCGGTCTTGCTTTCCGGGGAATAAGAGATAAGATTTATCTGGCAACGAAAACCGGCGCGCAGACGGCGGCGGATTTCTGGAAAGATCTGGAAACCAGTCTTGGTAACCTTCAGACAGACTGCATTGATCTGTATCAGTTTCACAACCCGGCGTTCGTGCCAAAGCCCGGAGATGAGAGCGGGCTGTATGATGCGGCGCTTGAGGCCAAAAAGCAGGGCAAGATCCGTCATATCGGGATCACAAATCACAGACTGGCTGTGGCGCATGAGGCGATAGACAGCGGGCTGTACGAGACATTGCAGTTCCCGTTCTGCTATCTTGCAACGGAAAAGGAAGAAGAACTCGTAGAGAAGTGCCGGAAGGCAGAGATGGGCTTTGTCGCCATGAAAGGTCTGTCGGGCGGACTGATCACAAACTCCGCGGCGGCGTATGCCTTTATGGGGCAGTATGACAATGTGCTTCCTATCTGGGGCGTGCAAAGAGAAAAAGAACTGGATGAGTTCCTGTCATATCAGGACAACCCGCCTTCCATGACCGAGGAGATCAAGGCGCTGATTGCACACGACCGGGAAGAACTGCTCGGCGATTTTTGCAGAGGGTGCGGTTACTGTATGCCCTGTCCGGCAGGGATCGAGATCAACAACTGTGCGAGAATGTCGCTGCTTCTAAGACGTTCTCCCTCTGCAGCGCATCTGAGCCCGGAAGGACAGGCAAAAATGAAGAAGATCGAGAACTGTCTGAATTGTGGGCGGTGCAGGAGCAAATGCCCCTACGGGCTGGATACACCGGCGCTGCTCCGCAGAAATCTGGAAGATTACAAAAAAGTGCTGGCAGGAGAGGTGAGCGTTGGCTAGGATTGAGGGAATCCGCTTGAGTAGTGGAGCGTGTTATCCTTCGTGATAAAGACCGCCTCCACACCTTCAAGCGATTCGATCAGCTTCATGCCGTCACTCAGACCAAGACAATAGCAGGTGGTAGACAGGGCGTCCCCCTCGACAGATCCGGGGGACAGAATGGTCACACCTGCTAAATTGTTTTCTACGGGGTAACCTGTGGCAGGATCCAAAATATGGTGATAGAGAACGTCATCCTGATAGAAATAGCGTTCATAGACGCCGGAGGATACCAGCGAGGCGTCCGAGAGCGCGACCACGGTGATGGGCGTTCCTTCCGCGGCGAATGGCTCCTGAATCCCGATGCGGAAAGGCGAACCATCCGGCTTATCGCCGATGGTGACAACGTTGCCGCCAAGGTTGATGCAGGCACTGGAGATGTCCAGTGAGAGCAGATAGTCTTTCATGCGGTCAGCGATGTACCCCTTGGCGATAAAACCGAGATCGATCATGGCCTGCGGATCATCCAGCGTCACGAGATAGGAATCTCCTTTTTCTTCCATTCTGACGGTGTGGTAATCTACGTGGGATAACGCTTCTTTCAGGGCGGAGGGATCCGGGATGGAAGGTGATTTGTCTGAGCCGAAATTCCAGAGGGAAGCCACTGGCAGGATGGTGGGGTCGATTCGCCCGTCCGTCAGCTCGGCGTAGTAGAGCGCTGTTTCCAGAAGCTGTGCCGAATCGGCGGTGACGTCGACCGGGGCGCCTGCGCTGTGGTTGATCCGCCAGATATCGGAGTTCTCCTTTGTGGCGCTGAGCATATTTTCATATTTTTCAGCAAGTGCAAAACAGCCGTCGAGAGCGTCCTCTTTCGACGGATCGTAGATAGTGATCTGGATCACGGTATCGAAGTAAAAACCGGTGCGCGAAAGCGGCTCCGCATTTCGGGAGCAGCCGGTAAGGAAGCAGCACAGAATAGAAATGACAAACAGTACAATAGTTTTTCGTGACAACATGGTGGAATCCTTTCCTGACAGCGATCTCAAGGGAAAAACCGGGTGACGGCATGATCCCGGATCGCTCCATTTAGTTTATTTTAGTGGCTTTCGGATTTCTTTTCAATGGAAATGTTTCAGAGAATATGGCGAGGTAGAAATTAAGGATGGCAAAACATAATATTTTGATCGTAGACGACGACCGGGATCTGTCTTTTATCACAGCGGACACACTGGAAAGCTACGGCTATGAGGTGATGAGCGCGGCGGATCCGGACGAGGCGTTCGCGCTTTTGGAAAATGTGCAGTTTCAACTGATCCTGCTGGATATCAATCTGCCGGGCATGAGCGGGTTCGAGGTCTGCCAGGAGCTGCGCCGCATTTCGAAGGTACCGGTGATCTTTGCAAGCGCCAGGACCGGGGAAGAGGACAAGATCAAGGGACTGGACATCGGCGGGGATGATTATCTGGAGAAGCCTTATTCCCTAAAGGAGCTGTTGGCGCGGATCAAGGCGTTGATTCGCAGGACTTATGGGGAGGACGATCAGGAACCATGCTATCATTTCGGAGCGGTGACGGTTGATGTCGGGAGACGGAAGGTGACGCGGAAAGGGCAGGAGATCCGGCTTGCCCTGAAGGAATTTGACGTGCTTGCCTATCTGTGCGGGCATCAGGGAAATGCGGTGAGCAAAGAGCAGATCCTGCGGGATGTATGGGGGCTTTTGTCGGAGACGGAGCTTGCGACAGTGGCGGTCCATATCCGCTGGCTGCGGGAGAAGCTGGAGGAGGATCCGGCGCATCCGGTCTATATCAGGACAGTCTGGGGCGTGGGATACCGGTTGGATATGGACGAGACTGAGACGGGAGAGCGGACAGATGCGTGAGGAACTGAGAGCAAAACTTTGGAAGGTCATGGGAGGTTTTCTTCTGTTGCTTCTGGGCTTGGTTGGACTGCTGCTTTACAGCGCGGGCACGGAGCTGACCGGAGAGCAGCAAAGGGGAGAGGCGCTTGTGCGGCTGAATGAGATCCGCCAGCTCGGGGAAAATGCGGACGGGTTTAATCCGGCGGAGGAGAAGATAGACAGCCTGCAGGAATGGATCCGCGAGGAATCCGGTGCCGGGCAAAGCAGGCTGGTGAAGAAACTGCTGCTTACTTTTCTGATTTTCGGCGCTCTGTATCTGTTCACACTGTTCGGGTACGTGTACTGGAAGATCCTGAAACCCTTTGAACGGCTGGAAGAGTATGCGGAAAGGATCGCAGGCGGCGATCTGGAGGCGTCCCTTGGGTATGAGCGCACAAACTATTTCGGTGCGTTTACCTGGGCGTTTGACCATATGCGGGAGGAGATCCGGTATGCCAGGAAACGAGAGCGGGAGGCGATCGAAGAGAATAAGACGGTGATCGCATCGCTTTCCCACGACATCAAGACTCCGATCGCATCTATCCGCGCCTGTTCGGAGGCGCTGGAGGCGAACCTTAATGCAGATTATGAAAAGCGGCAGCGATATACGGGAATCCTGATGAAAAAATGTGACGAGGTGACAGCGCTTGTCAACGATCTGGTGTTACATTCCCTGTCTGAGCTGGAAAAGCTGGAAATCCGCACCGGGCGGCTTGCCATTGCCGGGGTGATCCGGAGCACTGTGGCGGAGATCGCGTTTGACGGAGTGACGCTGGAGGAGCCGCTGCCGGAAGCGTGGGTAAACGGCGATGCGGCGAGGATCTCACAGATCCTGGAAAATCTGCTGAACAATGCGAGAAAATATGCACCCGGCGCCAGAGTCCATATCCGTGCAGAGAAAGAGGGCGGGAAGTACTGGATTCATGTGTGTGATGAAGGAAAAGGCATACCGCCGGAGGATATGCCCTTTGTGCTGCAGAAATTCTACCGGGGAAAGAATGTGGACGCCCAGCCGGGAAGCGGACTCGGACTTTATATTGTCAGATATCTGACAGAGGCTATGCAGGGGGAAGTGCGGCTGCAAAACAGTGAGCGGGGGCTGGATGCTGCGGTTGGGCTGCCAGTGGAAACCCCTTAAAGACTTCTTAATAATTCGTCTGTTATAGTATCCCTAAGATAAACAGACGAAAGGAAAAAAGACATGAAAAAAGTGTTGTTGAGAACAGAGAACCTGTGCAAAAGCTACGCCAACGGCGGTGTGCAGACGCACGTACTCGATCGGGTGAATGTGGAAATTTACGAGGGAGATTTTACGGTCATTATGGGATCCTCCGGGGCGGGTAAGTCGACGCTGCTGTATTGTATGAGCGGCATGGATTTAGTTACGGCAGGAAGGGTTTTCTATAAGGAGCAGGAGATCAGCGGACTGAAGGAAAAGAAGATGGCGTTCTATAGGGCAAAGGAGTTTGGCTTTGTCTTTCAGCAGAGCCAGCTTGTAAGCAATCTTACGCTTCTGGAGAATGTAGCGATCACAGGGTATCTTGACAAGAAATTGACGAGTGCGCAGACAAGAGAAAAGGCGGAGGAACTGCTGGGCGCCATGAATCTGAAAAAGGCGATGAACCGCTATCCGTCGCAGGTGTCCGGCGGGGAGGCGCAGAGGGCGGCGATCGCCAGAGCCATGCTCAAGGAGCCGGGGATCCTGTTTGCGGACGAGCCGACCGGCGCTCTGAATCGCCGGAACACAACGGACGTGCTGGATCTGCTCTCGGAGCTGAACCGGAAGGGACAGAGCATTTTGATGGTGACGCACGACGTCCGCGCAGCGGTACGGGCTACAAGACTTCTGTATCTCGAGGATGGAAGGGTGATCGGAGAGCTGGAACTTGCACCTTACAGGGAAGAGGATGCGAAGAACCGGGAAGCACAGATCAGCGCCTGGCTGACCTCTATGGAATGGTAGGGGGTGACGGGATGAAATATCTGGTATTGTTTCGTGGCGTTATCCGTAAACAAAAAGGAAGTTATATTGGCATCATCCTGCTGATGTTCATATTCACCCTGACGATCAGCAGCGTGCTTTCTATCTGGCTGAATTCGAGGACTTATGTAGACGAGGAGATGGAGCGAGTTCACTTCGGAGATATGCAGTATATGCTCGCGGATACCGGAGAGATCGACAGTCTGCTGGAGGACATGCGGAAGGTGGACGGCGTAGAGCGTGTGACGATGGAGAAGATGGTCTACGGCAGCATCGAAATGGAGGGAAAGGAACAGGCGCCGCACCGGATGCTCAAGGCGGTACCGGAAGAGTATTCCTACCATATCTTCAAGGGAGAGACAGCCGAGTATGATCCGGATCCTGCACCGCTTCTGCCGGGTGAGAGTTATGTCCCGATCAGCTTCCGTTCGATCTATGACAACAGGATAGGAGATTCCTTCGGTGTAAAAACAGCGGATGGAGAGATCCGGACCTACACGATCAAGGGTTTTTTTGAAGATCCGACCGAAGGAAGCGCCATGATGGGCGTTAAGAACCTTCTTCTGTGCAGGGAGGATCTGGAAGAGCTGCGGGACAGCGTCTACGGTGTGGGTGACACTGTGCCGGAAGGGGCGTGCGTGCGTGCCTGCGTCGTCAATGTGACAATGGGCAGGGATTGTCCTCTTACTGTTAAAAAGCTGCAGATGAAGATCAGTGAGGAGACGGATGTGGGCCGGTATGTGCTGGATGTCTATTCAAAGAATTCGTTTGCGAGCTTTATGCTGATGCTTCAGAATATCTTTTCGGCTTTTCTGGTGGGATTTGGAATCGTGCTCCTGCTGGTGACAGTGCTTGTGATAAGCCACAATATCACCAGCAGCATAGAACAGGATTATGTAAACTATGGAATATTGAAGGCACTTGGATTTACCGGCGGAGATCTCCTGGCTGTCCAGATGATGTATTATCTGACGGCGCTTCTGGCAGGAATGGTGGGAGGCGTAGCGGTTGCAGGCTCTTTGACAAGACTGATCAACGAACTGATCATTACGGTGACTGGAATCAAAACACCGGGGCAGATCCTGGCGCTGGAGACATCCTTGCTGTTGGGAGGCATCCTGCTGTTTGATTTTCTGTTTATCCTTATCAGGACGCACCGGATCAGCAGGATCAGACCGATCACGGCGATCCGGGGAAAAGAGGATGTCTTTTTCACTGATCATTTCCTGCCGGCGATCCATGGAAAGGGCGTGCAGTTCTGGATCGCGGTGCGGCAGATCTTTTCAGGAAAGAAACAGTATGTGAGTGCGTGTATCATTACGATACTGCTCGTATTTTTCCTGTCGCTCTGTGGAAGGCTGGGAAGCTGGATGGGAGATGATGGCAGCGGTATCCTGCAGGCGATGGGCATGGCGTCGGTGGATGGCAGGACTTATGATCTGGGAATCAGCAGTCAGAAGGAAGAGGTTATGCAGGAAGCGGATGCAAGGATCCGGGAACTGTCCGGGGTGTATGCAACCTACCAGTCGATGGTCGTTATGGCTGCCAGATTAAATGAGGCGGGTTATATGCTTAATGTGATCTCAAATCCGGAGTACTTCCGGATCGTGGAGGGGCGCACCTGCAAGTACGACAACGAGATCGTAGTGACAGATATCGTGGCAAAAGAGATGGAACTGCACATCGGAGACACGGTGGAAGTTTCGCAGGGAGATAAAAAGGAAGAATATATCATAGCCGGAATCAGCCAGTGCGCCAATGATCTGGGCGCCAACTTTGGTATCAGCATGGAAGGCTACGAGAGGATCAGCGATGGAAAAGATTCCCTTTATACCTGCTATATTCTGGAGGATAAGTCAAAGACGGAAATGATTCGGAATGATCTGGAAGAGCGCTTTGGAGAGGAGATCAGCATTGATGAAAATACCTGGTCCGGGATCGACGGCATTGTGCAGGCAGCGTCTGCGCTGGAGGTCCTAATGTATGTGATCAGCCTGATCTTCAGTATGGTGGCGGTTTATATGACAGGGAGCAGGATGCTTTATCAGGAAAAGCACGATCTGAGCATTTATAAGGCGTTAGGCTTTCCGTCTTCGAAGCTGAGGCTCTCGTTTGCTCTGCGGTTTGTTATTGTGGCGGGAGCAGGAGCTGTTTTGGGAGTGATATCCAGCGCACTGTTGACCGATCTGCTGGTCGGAAGGGTCTTTGCCATGTTTGGCGTCAATGGCTTTGCATCCCATCCGGACATGATCCGGATGATCATCCCCGGAGTGATCGTTGCCGGTGTGTTCTTTGGATGCGCCTATCTGGTATCTGCGAAGATCAAAAAGGCAGATGCGGGCGTGCTGATTGCGGAGTAGAGCGAATATCAGGCACAGAACGTATGTTTGACAAGAAAAAAACCTTGACAGCAGCAAAGAGATATAGTAAACTTCATAAAGTCGGGCAACATACAGATTCCGACAGAGGTCAGTTATGGAAAAGATTGTTGAGCAGGCAATGCTGTATGATTTCTACGGAGAACTGCTGACAGCGCATCAGCGGCAGATCTATGAGGATGTTGTATTTGAGAACCTTTCTCTTGGCGAGATCGCGCAGGAGGAGGGAGTCAGCAGACAGGCTGTGCATGACATCGTCAAACGGTGCGATAAGGCGCTCTTGGAATATGAAGAGAAGCTGAAGCTGGTAGAGAAATTTATCAGCATCAAAGAAAAGATCGAAGAGATCGACCGGCTGTCAGAGAAGTATGAGGATGGCACGATGCAGGATCGGGGATCATTTGGCGCCATGGTCAGAAAGATTTCGGGAGAGATCCTGGAACAGTTATAAGACCGGGCAGAAAGGCATAGTTTTTCATGGCATTTGAGAGTTTGACAGATAAACTTCAAAATGTATTTAAAAATCTGCGGGGCAAGGGAAGGCTGACTGAAGAAGATGTAAAGACCGCTCTCAAAGAGGTCAAAATGGCGCTTCTGGAAGCGGACGTCAACTTCAAGGTGGTCAAGCAGTTTGTAAAGTCGGTAGAGGAACGTGCGATCGGAAGCGATGTGATGAACGGATTGAATCCGGGGCAGATGGTCATCAAGATCGTAAATGAGGAAATGGTTTCCCTGATGGGATCGGAGACGACAGAGATCGCTCTCCAGCCCGGAAAAGCGATCACCGTGATCATGATGTGTGGTCTGCAGGGTGCCGGTAAAACCACTACGACGGCAAAGATCGCCGGCAAGCTGAAATTAAAAGGCAAGAAGCCGCTCCTTGTCGCCTGCGACGTATATCGTCCGGCGGCGATCAGGCAGCTGCAGATCAACGGTGAAAAACAGCAGGTGGACGTTTTTTCCATGGGAGAGAACCACAAGCCTGTCAATATCGCCAAGGCTGCCGTGGAGCATGCGGAGAAAAACGGACACAACGTGGTCATCCTGGATACGGCAGGACGTCTCCACATCGATGAAGAGATGATGGCGGAGCTGCAGGAGATCAAAGAAAATGTGACGGTGCACCAGACACTGCTCGTTGTAGATGCGATGACCGGACAGGACGCAGTGAACGTTGCGAAGGAATTTGATGATAAGGTAGGCATAGACGGCGTGATCCTCTCAAAGATGGATGGCGACTCAAGAGGCGGTGCGGCGCTTTCAGTCAAAGCAGTCACCGGAAAGCCTATTTTATATATTGGTATGGGCGAGAAACTTTCCGATCTGGAACAGTTCTATCCCGACCGGATGGCCAACCGGATACTCGGTATGGGCGATGTGCTGACTCTGATCGAGAAGGCACAGCAGAACCTCGATATTGATGAAGAGAAAGAAAAGCAGATGGCTGCCCGCATGAAGAAGGGAAAATTCGATTTTGAAGATTACCTGGAGAGCATGAAGCAGATGCGCAATATGGGCGGTATTTCCAGTATCCTCGGGATGCTGCCGGGCATGGGCAAGCAGATGGGCGACATCGAATCCATGGTGGATGAGAAGCAGCTTGCCAGAATGGAAGCCATTGTGCTGAGCATGACGCCGCAGGAGAGACAGAATCCGAAACTGCTCAATCCGAGCAGAAAACACCGGATCGCCAGAGGAGCAGGCGTGGACATCGCGGTAGTCAACCGCTTTATCAAGCAGTTTGAACAGTCACAGAAAATGATGAAGCAGCTTCCGGGTATGATGGGAGGCGGCAAGAAGGGACGAGGTCTGTTCGGCGGCATGGGTGGTATGAAATTCCCGTTTTAGGGTTTCAAAATAAAAATAATCATTTATAACATGGAGGCAAAAGAAATGGCAGTTAAAATCAGATTAAGAAGAATGGGACAGAAGAAGGCACCTTTTTACAGAATCATCGTTGCTGATTCCAGATCCCCGAGAGACGGAAGATGTATCGACGAGATCGGAACCTATGATCCCAGCACAGATCCCAGCACCTACAAGGTAGATGAAGAGGCAGCTAAGAAGTGGCTTGCAAACGGTGCACAGCCGACAGAAGTAGTAAGCAGAATTTTCAAGACCGTTGGTATCACAAAATAAGACGACACGGACTGAAAACGCTTAGGATGCTTTTGGAGGTGGACTATGAAAGAATTAGTTGAAGTGATTGCAAAAGCTCTTGTTGAAAACCCGGATGAGGTGGTCGTAACGGAGAAGGAGGACGGCAAGAATATCACCGTAGAACTTCATGTGGCACCATCCGACATGGGAAAAGTCATAGGCAAACAGGGCCGGATCGCAAAGGCAATCCGTTCTGTTGTAAAAGCAGCATCATCCAAAGACAATAAGAGAGTGGATGTTGAAATCATCTGACCAGACCGGCCTCATAGAGTAATATCTGTGAGGCCATTTTGTTATCAATGAAAGAGATTGGAGTAAGCTATGATACAGGAACTGCAGGTGGGCGTGATCACGCAGACGCACGGGATCAAAGGGGAAGTGAAAGTATTTCCCACCACGGATGATGTGAACCGCTTTAAGAAACTGAAAGAGGTCACGCTGGACAACGGGAAGGAACGCCTTACGCTTGAGATTGAGGGCGTGAAGTTCTTTAAGCAGTATGTTATTTTGAAATTTAAGGGATTTGATTCCATCAACGATATAGAAAAGTATAAGAGAGCCAGACTTCTGGTAAACAGGGAAAATGCGGTCAGACTCAGAAAGGATGAGTATTTCATTGCGGATCTGATCGGCATGGAGGTCTTGACAGAAGAAGGAGAGAGGCTCGGAACACTCAAGGATGTTCTTCTGACCGGTGCGAACGACGTCTACGTTGTAGAGCGGGAAAACGGCGCGGAGGTACTTCTGCCGGCGATCAGGGAATGTATCCTCCAGGTCGATATGGAAAAGGGCTGCATGACAGTGCATGTGCTGGACGGACTGTTGGAGGACGATAAGGTTGAGTAAACGAATGGATTTTTATGTACTGACCCTTTTCCCGGAGATGGTGATGCAGGGGCTTGGCACCAGTATTCTTGGAAAAGCGGCGGAGAGAAATTATATTTCTGTCGAGGCAGTCAATATCAGGGACTACACACAGAACAAGCACGGCAAGGTGGACGATTATACCTACGGGGGCGGCGCGGGAATGCTGATGCAGGCGCAGCCCGTATACGATGCCTACAAGGCAGTGGAGAGCCGGATCGGCGCGGACAAAAAGAAGCGGGTCATCTATGTGACGCCGCAGGGAAAAACCTTTGACCAGGCGCTGGCACAGGAGCTTGCCGGGGAGGAGAAGCTGATCTTCCTCTGCGGACATTATGAGGGGATCGACGAGCGCGTTCTGGAGGAGATCGTGACCGATGAAATATCCATCGGCGATTATGTCCTGACAGGAGGCGAGCTTCCGGCGATGGTGATGATCGACGCGATCTCGCGTCTGGTGCCGGGGGTATTACACAACGGGGAATCGGCTGTCACGGAGTCCTTTGATGACGGACTGCTGGAATATCCACAGTATTCCAGACCGGAGATCTGGCATGACAAGCAGGTGCCGCCGGTGCTCCTTTCCGGAGATCACGCGAAGGTGGACGCGTGGCGTCATGAGCAGTCGCTGGAGCGGACAAAGCAGAGAAGACCGGATCTGTATCAGGCATACATGGAGAAGCATCCGCCCGTCGAAAAGAAAAAGAGGAAAAAGTGAGAAAACCCTTGCTTTTTCCATGCAGATATGGTAAATTACTACTGTTGCGAAGAAAGATGGTCCTCTGTTACGTTATGTATTAAGAACATCCATAGTTTTTAGGAGGAAGATATGAACCAGATTATTAAAGAGATCGAAGATGCACAGTTAAAGGAAACCGTAGACAGCTTTGAGGTAGGTGATACCGTTAAAGTATATGGTAAGATCAAAGAGGGTAACCGTGAGAGAGTTCAGATTTTTGAGGGAACTGTCCTGAAGAAGCAGGGCGGAAGCAACAGAGCAACCTTCACAGTCAGAAAGATGTCCAACGGAGTTGGTGTTGAAAAGACCTGGCCGATGCACTCCCCCAACGTTGAGAAGGTGGAAGTAGTAAGAAAGGGTAAAGTAAGACGTGCTAAGCTGAACTACCTGAGAGATCGTATCGGTAAGAAAGCTAAGGTTAAAGAGCTGGTTAAATAAGAAAAAGATTTGGAAAGGTTCGTCAGAAAAGACGAACCTTTTTTAGAAGAATCGCCGGATCGCCGGAGATCGAAAAGAAGGAGAGCAGTCTGCATGGCGAGAAGAAAGGGACTGACTTTTTATCAAAAGAAGAAAAAACTGAATTCCAAACTGATCAAGGATATCTTTGAAGTCCTGGTGGGAAGCGTGGTCGCTGTCTTTCTGGCATTCGTGATCATCTTTTCCGTGGGGATGAGAACGAGCGTGATCGGTGATTCCATGGAGCCGACGCTGTACAATGCGCAGGAGATCCTGATCAGCCGGTTCGCCTATAAACTTTCCTCGCCAAAGCGCGGGGACGTCATCGTTTTTTTGCCGAACGGAAACCAGAATACACATCTCTATGTCAAGCGGGTGATCGGACTTCCGGGAGAGACGGTGCAGATCCTGAACGGGAGCGTCTATATTGACGGCAGTCTTCTGGAAGAGGACGAACAGTATGACAGAATGTCGGATTCGGGGATTGCTGTAAATGAGATCACGCTGGCAAACGATGAATATTTTGTGTTGGGAGACAACCGCAACAGCAGCGAGGACAGCCGGTCCGGCAACATCGGTCCGGTGAAAAAGAACACAATTATCGGAAAAGCATGGTTTCACATGGCGTCAGGGCAGGATGGCATGGGAACCGTAAAATAGGAGACAGAGATGAATTATCAATGGTATCCCGGTCATATGACCAAGGCAAAACGTATGATGCAGGAAAATATCGGGCTGATCGATCTGGTGATCGAGCTGGTGGACGCAAGGATTCCGCTGAGCAGCAGAAATCCGGACATCGACGAGCTTGGCAAAAACAAGTCGAGGATCATCCTGCTGAATAAGTCGGATCTGGCAGATCCGGCGGGCAATCGTGCCTGGATGGACTATTTTCAGAAAAAGGGATTTCATGTGCTGGAGATCAATGCCAGAACCAAGCAGGGATTGAAGGCGATACAGGGAACGGTGCAGGAGGCGTGCCGGGAGAAGATCGAGCGGGATAGAAAGCGCGGGATCAAAAACAGACCGATCCGGGCGATCGTTGTCGGGATCCCCAACGTCGGCAAGTCTACCTTTATCAATTCCTTTGCCGGAAAAGCCTGCGCCAAGACCGGAAATAAGCCGGGGGTGACGAAGGGAAAACAGTGGATCCGGCTGAACAAGGATCTGGAACTGCTGGACACGCCCGGAATCCTCTGGCCTAAGTTTGAGAGTGAGGACGTTGGGCGGAAGCTGGCGATGATCGGTTCGATGAACGATGAGATCCTGCAGATGACAGAGCTTGCAATGGATCTGATCCGTTTCCTGACAGCCACGTACCCGGCGCTTTTAGCGGAGCGGTATCAGATAGAGACGGAGATGCTGGGCGATCCGCTGGGGGTGCTCGAGCATATCTGCGAAAACCGGAAGTGCTATAAAAAGGGGCAGGAGCCGGACTATGAGAAGGCGTCGGCACTTTTTGTGGACGATTTCCGCAGTGGCAGGATCGGAAGGGTCACACTGGAGCTTCCGGAGGAAGGAACACAGGCAGACGCATAGAGCCTGCAGAAATGAGGATTGGTATGAAAAAGGCATTAAAAGAAATTCTGAGTATGAGTCTGTATCTGCTGGTGGTGCTGTGTGCAGTTTATCTTCTGATCCACTACGTAGGACAGAGAACGCAGGTGCAGGGCAGTTCCATGGAGCCGATGCTGAGCAACGGAGACAACCTTATCGTGGACAAGATCTCCTATCGTTTCCGGGATCCGGAGCGGTATGACATCATTGTCTTTCCGTTTCAGTACGAGGACAATACCTTCTATATCAAGCGGATCATAGGACTGCCGGGAGAGACAGTTCAGATCGATGAAGAGGGAAATGTCTACATAGACGGTGAAATCCTGGATGAGCATTACGGAAAAGAAGTGATCCAGAATCCGGGTCTCGCCGCGGAGGAGATACAGCTTGCGGACGACGAGTATTTTGTAATGGGAGATAACCGCAACAACAGCACGGACAGCCGCTCGCCAACGGTAGGCGAGATCAAGCGCAGGGACATCATCGGAAGAGCCTGGGTAAGGATCTGGCCTTTTAACAAGGTCGGAATGATCAGACACCAGTAGAATGTGGGAAAGGTCCGGAAGGGAGAACAAATGGAAAGCATCAGCAGCATCAGGGAAGTGATACAGGCAGCCGGGACAGAGCAGCTGCCGGAGGTGATCGCCCGGTATCGGGAGGATAAACGTGCCGGGGTGCAGAAGGAACTTCTGAGGGCGCAGAAGCGGATCGAGGCATATCAGAAGGAACTGGCAAGATGCGAGGAACTCAAGCGTTACGAAAAAGAGTATCAGATGTACGCCAATATCTGTGGAATAGACGAGGTGGGCAGAGGACCGCTCGCCGGACCGGTAGTGGCAGGTGCGGTGATCCTTCCGAAAGATTGTGACATTTTATATATCAATGATTCGAAGCAACTGTCCGAAAAAAAGAGAGAGGAACTTTATGACGTCATTATGGAAAAGGCGGTTGCCGTAGGACTCGGTTACAGCACACCGGAGAGGATCGACGAGATCAATATCCTGCAGGCGACCTACGAGGCGATGCGAAAGGCGATCGGGGAGCTGGCGGTTAGACCGGATCTGCTGCTTAACGACGCTGTCACCATTCCGGAGGTTCCGATCAGACAGGTCCCGATCATCAAGGGAGATGCGAAGAGCATTTCGATCGGTGCGGCGAGTATCGTGGCAAAGGTGACGAGGGACAGACTGATGGTGCAGTACGATGAGATCTACCCGCAGTACGGGTTCGCATCAAATAAGGGCTACGGCGCAAAGGTGCATATCGAGGCGCTGCAGAAGTTTGGTCCCTGTCCGATCCACCGAAAGACATTTATAACACATTTTATCTGAAGGCAGAGACAAGAGGGAAAACGTTGAATCTGGGAAATATATTCAAAAAAGACAGTCGTATCACGGAGAGTACGTCGGTAAGGAATGTAGAGAATCTGATTCGCGCGGGACGCGGCGACCGGATTTTGAGCGATATGCGCTCTATGGCGCCAGGGCAGACGATACAGGGTGAGATCGTCTCGCGGAACGGCAATTCGGTGCAGATAGCCCTTGCCGGAGATCTGCTGGTCAACGCCAGGCTGGATCAGAACGTCAGTGTGCTGCCCGGGCAGAGCATGTGTTTTGAGATCATGACCAACAATGGATCGATGCTCTCCCTTTCTCCGCTGTACGCCAACATGGCGAACGGAGAAACGATACAGAGAGCGCTGAATGAGGCGGGGCTGATGCAGACGAAGGAAAATATGCAGATGGTTTCGCTCATGATGGAAGAGGGAATGCCGATCAACAGGGATTCGATCTTAAATATGAGCCGTCTTTTTGCAGAATTTCCGGATCAGGATCCGCTCTCAATGATACAGATGACAAGACTGCAGATCCCGGTCACACCGGAGGGGATCGAACAGTTTGAACAGTACAGAAGCGCGCAGCATCAGCTCGCCAACAGTGCGCAGGATATAGCAGATGGTCTTCCGGAGGTCTGTGCGGAGCTTTTGGCGGAAGGAAAGACGGAGGAAGCGGTGAAGCTGTATCTGGATCTGGTGCAGATCTTTGGAGAAAATATGCCGGAGACGGACGCTGCGCAGGCACAGACGACGCAGACGGCAGAAAATATCGTCAAAGAGGAGACTGTACTGCCGGAGAACCCGGAGGGACAGCCGGTCCAGCAGGAGGACGCCGAAGGAGTGCAGGGCAGTCCTGCAAATGCGGCAGTGCCGGAAGCGGAAATACAGGAAGGACAGCCCCGGAAGGAGGCTCTCTGGAAAGAGATCGGAAATCTTCTGAAAGAACTGGGGGCGGAGGAAGAGTTTGCCCAGGCGGTGAAGGATCAGAAGCTGCCTGCGGGGGAAGTGCTGAAACAGGCAGGAGCTCTGCTTGCAGATCTTGCGGCAGACCCGGCGAGGGTATCGCCAGAGAAGATGGGATTGCTGCGCAGTCTGCTTGGAAAAGACGGGCTTTTGGGACTTTTGAAAGAGGAGATGCTGGAACAGTGGCTTTTGCAGCCGGAAGAGGTTGCTGACCGCGAGAAAGTAGAGCAGCTCTACGAACGGATAAGGGAGCAGTCCGGCAGGATGCAGGAGGCACTGGATCATGCGGGGAAGGCAGCGGGCTCGCTTGGTAAGAGCGTGCAGAACGTGCAGAATAATCTGGAATTCATGAACCAGCTCAACCATGTGTTCACCTATATCCAGCTTCCGCTGAAAATGGCAGGAAACAAGGCGCATGGAGATCTCTATGTCTATACCAATAAGAAAAGTCTCGCGGCGAAGGACGGCAATGTGAGCGCCTTTCTGCATCTGGATATGGAGCATCTGGGCAGCGTGGATGTGTATGTCACGATGAAAAACCAGAAGGTGAATACGAACTTTACGCTGGAGGACGAGGATGCACTCAACCTGATCGCCGCCCATATCGATATTTTGGAAAAGAGACTGGCAGACAGAGGGTATGAGCTGAATGCCAGGATGGAAAAAAAGAGTGGCGAAGCCGGCACAGAGGAGGGCTGCGTCATGCAGACGATGTTGGAGCAGAGCAAAAATATTTCCGTTCTTGGACACACCTCTTTTGATATGAGGGCATAAGGAGAGGATGGACGATGGCAAAAGCAGAGACAGAAAAACCAAAGCAGGCGATCGCACTGGAGTACGATCCCGAGGAAGAAGCGCCGAGAGTCATTGCGTCTGGCCGGGGAGAACTGGCAGAGAGGATCATTGAACGGGCAAAGGAAGCGGATGTGCCGATCCATCGGGACGATAAGCTGGCGGATACGCTCTCCAGACTGGAGATCGGTGATATGATACCGCCGGAGCTCTACGAAGTGGTGGCAGAGATTCTGGTATTTGTCGATTCGATGGATAAGATCCGGGCAAAGATCGGCAAAAAGCCATGACAGGTTTCAGGAGGCAAATGAATAACAGAGAAATAGGGGCACAGAAGGAAGCGAAGGTCTGTGCCTATTTATTATCCGAAAACGTTCGGATTGTGGAGAGAAACTTCCGGTGCAGACAGGGAGAGGTAGATATCATCGGCTATGACGGGGCGTATCTGGTATTTTTTGAAGTGAAATACCGGAGAACGGCGTCCAAAGGATGGGCGGCGCAGGCGGTCGGCTATGCGAAGCAGCAGAGGATATGCCGCGTGGCGGATTTTTACAGATATCTGCACGGCTGTCCGGAGGATACGCCGATCCGCTTTGATGTGGTGGCGATCGACGGGGAAGAGCGGAAGTGGATCAAAAATGCGTTTGACTACGTGGGAGATTAGAAGGAGGAGCCAGGGCAGATGAAGCTGATAAGACAGGGAAATGCGGGGAGCGCGCAGATCAAAGAGAATAAAAAAGGAGCGGTTGAGTATCTGACTTTTCCGATCCTGGAGCAGACCGGACTTGTGAGGCATCTTTTTTCCACCCGTGAGGGAGGAGTCAGCGAAGGAATCTACCGGTCTATGAATCTCAGCTATACCAGAGGAGATGAAAAGGCGGCGGTGGACGAGAACTATCGAAGGATCGCTGAGGTCCTGGGGTGCACCGTGGAGGACTTCGTCTGTTCGGATCAGACGCACACGACCAACCTGCGCGTCGTGACGAGGGAGGATCGCGGAAAGGGCGTGCTGTACCCGAAGGACTATCGGGATGTGGACGGACTTTTGACACAGGAGCCGGGAATCGTGCTGGCGACGTTCTATGCAGACTGTGTGCCGCTGTACTTTGTCGACACAAAAAGAAAGGCGGTCGCGCTTGCCCATTCCGGCTGGCGGGGCACGGTGGCGCGTATGGGACAATGTGTGGTAGACCGCATGGGAGAATGCTTCGGCACCAGACCGGAGGATCTGGTCGCGGCGATCGGACCGTCGATCTGCCAGACCTGCTATGAGGTGAGCGAGGATGTCGCCGATGCGTTTGCAGAAGAATTCCGGGGAGAAGGACAGCGGGACAGGATCCTGCAGGCGAAAGGACAGGGAAAATATCTGCTGGATCTTTGGGCGGCAAACGAGCTGGTGCTTAAAGAGGCAGGAATCCCGGGGGAACAGATCCAGGTCACGGATGTGTGTACCTGTCATAACAGCGAGTACCTGTTCTCGCACCGGGCGAGTCAGGGCAGACGCGGCAATCTGGGGGCGTTCCTCGGACTGATGGACAATTAAGAAAATTTTAAAGAAATTCCTAGCTATTCCTTTATGTTTCCATGTTTGAATAGTATTGTGCAGAGTATGAGAGAGGTGAATACAAATGGCAAATATTCTGGTATGTGATGATGACAAAGAGATCGTGGACGCGATAGAGATCTATCTGTTGCAGGAAGGGTATCATATTTTTAAGGCCTATGACGGAGAGCAGGCGATCCGGATGCTGAAGGAGAATGACATCCAGCTTCTTCTGATCGATATTATGATGCCGAAGCTGGACGGGATCCATGCGACCTTGAAGATCAGGGAATATTCCAGCATACCGATCATTTTTCTCTCGGCCAAGTCGGAGGATAATGACAAGATCCTGGGGTTGAACATCGGAGCGGACGACTATATCACCAAACCCTTTAATCCGCTGGAGCTGGTGGCCAGAGTGAAGTCAAATCTGCGCCGTTATACGACGCTTGGCAATCTCAATGTGGAGAACAACGCGCTGTTTCGCGTCGGCGGGCTTTGCATCAACGACGATACCAAAGAGGTTACGGTCGATGAGGAGCCGGTCAAGCTGACGCCGATCGAATACAATATCCTGCTTCTTCTGGTGAAGAACTGCGGCAGGGTGTTTTCCATCAACCAGATCTATGAAAGCATCTGGAATGAGGAGGCGATCGGCGCTGACAACACGGTAGCGGTACATATCCGGCACATTCGCGAGAAGATTGAGATCAATCCGAAAGAACCACGGTATCTGAAAGTGGTCTGGGGCGTCGGCTACAAGATCGAAAAGCAGTAGGAGCTTTTTAAAGAGAGCGCAGGAAAGACGGGGGATCCCCGGTACGGAGGCATGAAGGAATGGAAGAGAAGATGGGAGAAGAGCAAAGAGAAAAAAAGCCGGTGAAGAAGCGAAAGGGCGTCCCGGTGGCGCTGCGCATCCTGCAGCACATCGCGCTGGCAGTGGGGGTCGTGTCCCTGTTTGTCGTGACGATCGGTTCACAGATGCGGATCAAAGGACTGAAATATTATGTGACCTATGACCTGTATGAATCGGATCAGAACAAGGAATATGAGGAATCGGAGCTTTTTAACAATATTTTTGGGTTTTCACTTGCCGATATCATCCGGTTCGGGGTGATCAGCAGCCAGCTTGAGACGGACGGTAAATTTGACGGCGGGAAGGTGATCGACATCACCGCCTACAACTATCGTGAGGCAGGACTGCCCGAGCATTATGTGACAGCTGATTATTATCTGGAAGATCTGCTGAAATGGGACAGCTACGGCTTCGAGACAACGTTGCTTGAAACGGATGCGGATTCGTTCCTGGCGGATAGGACGAGGGTGACGTCGATCGATCAGAGCAGCGCCTATTACAATACATCGGACGCAAATTATCTGAAATCGGATATCAATAAATATACCTTTGTAAATGACGTTTCGGCCAATATGGTCCAGCTTGGAGGCGACGACACGCTTTCACAGGTGACAGAGGGCGAGTCTTATGTGATGACGGATGAAGACGGAAACGTGATCGTGGAGGAACAGTATACAGAGGCGGATAACAGCTGGGATCCGTACGAGATCCTTGTGAACCGCTATAAGACGGTCGAAGGAAAGAATCTGGAAGAGTATGTATCGGACTGGGATCTGTACTACGGACTTCTGCAGAACCTGGAGAAGGCGGCGGGAAGCCTGACCTACAATTACAATGAATATCTGACCTGCCGGGACTATTACAGCACGGAGAAATCCAACGTGCGTTTTCTGATCGCCAAGCAGGTCGGGGACGATGTCCAATATTATACGAATATGAAGAAGCAGGCAGATGTGGACGCCGTGGTCAATGCGATGGAGAAGGGAGAGAGTGGCTTTGACAGCGGAGATATTCCGGCAGAAAAGTATCTGTATTACAGTCCGGCGGAGATGACCTACAAGACTAACACCAAGATCGCCAAGGGGACGGTGCGGGATCTTATCTCAAAGTATGATTACGCATATCCGGAGACCGTGAAGATATGGATGGGCGTCGATACGCAGTATCCGGTGAACGACTCCTTCACGCAGGGGGAGGCAGGATTCCGGAATTACCTTCCGCATTTCTGGCAGTGGATTTTAGTCACCTGTGCAGCCTTTCTCTTATACTTTGGACTTTTGATCTATTCGATCTGGGGAACCGGCGTGTATGTGGATGCAGACGGCAGAAGAGAGATCCGCATGAACGGCTTCGACCGGATCCCGACAGAGGCGGCGCTCGGAATCGCGTTTTTCACAGCGGGGATATGCGCCTGGATCCTGATGATCTCTTCCGTTGCCATAGGGAACGGAAATCAGGACAGTTCTTCATGGTACGAGACGGTCATCTATACGGATGAATTCAAGCTCGCGCTGGGACTGATCGCGTTTGCGATGGATGCGATCGCCATGTTCTTCTTTTACAGTCTGGTGCGCAGGATCAAGGCGGGAACGCTGTGGAAAAACAGTTATCTGCGCAGACTGACGCGGAGAGTAAAGAAATTATTGTGGCAGGTCTATGACAATGGGAATATCGTGATAAGAACCTGGATCCCTTACTGCATTTTCCTGCTTTTCAACGGACTGATGCTGTTCTGGACAGCGAGCGCAGGGTCGGTATTGCCGCTTCTGATCGCCGGAGTGATGGATCTTGCAGTCGGCGTGCTCCTTTACCGAGATACCAAAGAACGGCAGGGAATCGTGGACGGAATTGAGAACATCGCTGCGGGAGAGCTGGAATACCAGGTGGATACCAAAGAGCTTCACGGAGATAATCTGGCGCTCGCCCACTCGGTAAACAGTATCGGAAAAGGGATCAAGGACGCCGTCGAGATCAGCATGAAGGACGAACGGATGAAGGCGGATCTGATCACTAACGTATCGCACGACATCAAGACGCCGCTGACTTCGATCATCAACTACGTGGATCTGATCAAGCGTGAGAATGTGGACAATGAGAAGGTGAAGGGATATATCAAGGTTCTGGATGAAAAGTCCCAGCGTCTGAAACAGCTCACGGACGATCTGGTGGAGGCGAGCAAGATCTCCTCGGGGAATATCCAGCTTTCCTTTGAAAAGATCAATCTTACGGAACTGATGAACCAGACGATCGGAGAGTTCTCTGAGAAATTTGAGCAGAAAAACCTGACGACGGTGATGAATGTAAATGCTTCCAACACGGTGATCGAGGCAGACAGCCGCAGGATATGGCGCGTGATGGAAAACCTGTTCAACAATATATTCAAGTACGCGATGGACGGAACGCGCGTGTATGTGGCGATCGATCCCTGTGAGGGCGAGATGGAGAGCATCGGGATCTCGATCAAGAATATCTCCGCATCGCCGCTGAACTGCAATCCGGAAGAGCTTACCGAGCGTTTTATCCGGGGAGATGTGTCCAGAACCACGGAAGGAAGCGGTCTGGGACTGTCGATCGCTAAGAATCTGACAGAGGCTCAGGGAGGAACGTTTGAGATCCTTCTGGACGGAGACCTGTTCAAGGTGGTTATGACATTTCCACTGGCAAAATAAAAAAGGAAATAAGTTTCAATATACAAAAAAAGGTTTGGCCGCAATGACCAAACCTTTTCGTATGTATTAAAAATTCAATTAAAACTCAACGTTTCCTTCATGCCGGTTATACTTGGCAAGAATCTGATGGATCTTATCGGTCGGTGTGTAGATGTTGGACATCGACGCGTCGTGGTTCATAAAGTCGATGATCGATGCGATGAATTTGCTCATGTCCGCCTCTACATAATACGGTTTTCCCTTCAGCTCCGGCGGCTGATAGCAGAGGTTCGTCGTCACGATCTTGTCGATAAAGCCCTGATCGTACGCGGCGTCAAAGGCGTCCAGACCATCGGTGAAGAGACCGAAGGTACAGCAGACGAACACGCGGTTGGCGTCCATCTTCTTGAGCTGTTTTGCCGTGTCGATCATGCTTCCGCCGGAGGAGATCATATCGTCGATGACGATCACGTCTTTGCCGGCAATGTTGTCTCCCAGAAATTCATGTGCCACGATCGGATTTTTGCCGTTGATGATCGTGGAGTAGTCGCGGCGCTTGTAGAACATTCCGGTATCGACACCGAGAACGTTTGCAAAGTACACGGCGCGGTCAAGAGCGCCTTCGTCGGGACTGATAACGATGATATGGTCTTTGTCGATGGTAAGCTCCTTCTCGGTGCGCAGCAGAGCGCGTACGAACTGATAGGGAGGCGTGAAGTTGTCAAAGCCATGGAGCGGCACCGAATTCTGGACACGGGGATCATGCGCGTCGAAGGTGATGAAATTGGAAACGCCCATGTCCATCAGCTCTTTGATCGCGTAGGCACAGTCGAGCGATTCGCGGCCTGCGCGCTTGTGCTGTCTGCCTTCATAGAGGAAGGGCATGATCACGTTGACACGGTGGGCCTTGCCGTTGATGGCGGCGATGATCCGCTTAAGATCCTGATAGTGGTCGTCCGGCGACATATGGTTGGTATAGCCGTTCATCTGATAGGTGATGCTGTGATTGCAGACATCCATCAGGATGAAAATATCTTTTCCCCGGACGGAGGTGCTCAAAGTGGCTTTGGCTTCGCCGCTGCCGAATCTCGGACAGTCCACCTCAATGAGATAGTTGTCCTCCATGTATCCGTGAAAGGCCGGATCACCCTTCACGTTATTGTTCAGTGTTTTTCGGAAATCTACAAGATAGCTGTTGACTTTAGATGCCAGATTCATTGCGGATTTGGTCGTGAGTAGTTTCATTGGGGCAACCGGCATGGAATGCTCCAACTGTTCTATATTGGGCATAAAAACCTCCTGTATTATCGATAGAAATGCGTCATTTATTTTATATCATTATGCTAGTGACACGTCAAGAAATTTCTGATACATTAGAAAAGGAGAGATTTTACATTTGCTCTGTGATATTGTAAAATGGAAAGTAACGATTCAGAGACTGCCGCAGGAGTGGGAGGAAACCGATTTCGCAGGTGGGTTGCTGAACTGTTTGCATATTTTATTAAAAGACTATGGAGGAGTATATGGCTAAGAAAAAGCGTAAGCCGATCGTGGCAGTGGTGGGACGCCCGAATGTTGGGAAGTCGACGCTGTTCAATGCACTGGCTGGCGAGAAAATATCGATCGTCAAGGATACGCCGGGGATTACAAGAGACCGGATCTATACCGACGTGACCTGGCTGGACTGTAACTTTACACTGGTGGACACCGGCGGAATCGAGCCGGAGAGCAGGGACGTCATCCTTTCCCAGATGCGGGAACAGGCGCAGATCGCTATCGATACGGCGGATGTGATCATTTTCCTGGTGGATGTAAAACAGGGGCTGGTCGACTCGGATTCCAAGGTCGCAGATATGCTGAGAAGATCCAAGAAGCCCATCGTCCTTGCGGTCAACAAGGTGGATGATTTCAAGAAGTATATGGCGGACGTCTATGAATTTTATAATCTGGGGATCGGAGAACCTTACCCGATCTCATCCGTCAACAGACTGGGATTTGGAGAACTGCTGGACGAAGTGATCTCTTATTTTGATAAGAGCGCAGCGGAGGAAGAGGAGGATGAGCGCGTCAGGGTAGCGATCGTCGGCAAACCGAACGTGGGTAAATCTTCCATTATCAACAAGCTGATCGGCGAGAACCGGTTGATCGTCTCGGACATTGCAGGAACGACAAGGGATGCGATCGACACGGAGATCACGCACAATGGAAAAGAGTATGTGCTGATCGATACGGCGGGACTCCGGAGAAAAAATAAGATCAAAGAGGAACTGGAACGCTATATGATCATCCGTACGGTTGCGGCCGTGGAGCGGGCAGACATCGTCGTGCTGGTCATTGATGCGGTGGAGGGCGTCACCGAACAGGATGCAAAGATCGCGGGGATCGCGCACGACAGAGGCAAGGCGGTCATCATCGCAGTGAACAAGTGGGACGCCATTGAAAAGGGCAATAAGACGGTCAATGAGTATACCGCGAAGGTGAGACAGGTGCTTTCCTTTATGAGCTATGCGGAGATCCTGTTTGTCTCAGCAGCTACCGGACAGCGTCTTCCCAAGCTGTTTGACATGATCGATGCGGTATACCAGAACCACTCCATGCGTGTGGCGACCGGTGTGCTCAATGAGATCATGGCGGAGGCAGTTGCGATGCAGCAGCCCCCGACCGATAAGGGAAAAAGACTGAGACTATACTATATAACGCAGGTTGCGGTCAAGCCGCCGACCTTCGTCATTTTTGTGAACGATAAGGAACTGATGCACTTCTCCTATACGAGATATTTAGAGAACCAGATCAGGGATACCTTTGGATTTTCGGGCACTCCCCTGAAATTTATCATAAGGGAACGAAAGGAAAATAAGTAAAGTGGAACGGGTTATTTGTCTTATTATCGGTTATGCTTTCGGTTTGTTTCAGACGGCGTATTTTTATGGAAAACTCCACGGGATCGACATCCGGGAGCACGGCAGCGGAAACGCCGGGACGACCAACACGCTGCGCGTACTCGGAACCAGGGCGGGAATGATCGTTCTGGTAGTGGACATTGCCAAATGTATCCTTGCAGTGCTCGTCACGACCTGGATCTTCGGCGGAATTTATCCGGATGAGCTGTATCTGCTGAAAATGTATACGGCGGCGGGTGCGATCCTCGGACACGACTTTCCATTTTATCTTCACTTTAAAGGAGGAAAGGGGATCGCGGCTACGGGAGGACTGATCCTGTCGTTTCATCCATATCTGATCCCGGTCGGCGTCGTCCTGTTTTTCGGAGCCTTTTTCCTGACGCATTATGTGTCGCTGGGGTCGCTCTTAGTCTACGCCGGGTTTATGATCGAGCTGGTGATCCTGGGGCAGAAAGGCGTGTTTGGCATGTCGCAGCCTCTTCTGACGGAGATGTACGTGATCGCAGGACTGCTTACCGTGATGGCATACTATAAGCACAGAGAGAATATCAAGCGGCTTCTGAGCGGTACGGAGCGGAAGACCTATTTATCGAAGAAAAAGAAAGAAAATGCGCAGCAGGAGCAATGAGGCGCAGAGCAGGAGGAACTTATGGCAACTATCAGTGTGATCGGCGCAGGAAGCTGGGGAACGGCTCTGGCACTGCTGCTTTACAAGAACGGACATAAGGTGACCGTATGGTCCATTATGAAGGATGAGATCGAAATGCTCCAGCGAGAGCATGAGCATAAGGAAAAACTGCCGGGAGTGAAGCTGCCGGAGGATATGGAGTTCACAACGGATCTGGAAAAGGCGCTGACAGGAAAGGACGTTCTGGTGCTGGCAGTTCCGTCGCCTTATACGAGAAGCACGTCGCACAGCATGGCGCCGTTTGTAAAAGAGGGGCAGATCATCGTCAATGTGGCAAAGGGAATCGAGGAGCATAGTCTGCTGACGCTTTCCCAGATCATCGAGGAGGAGATCCCGCAGGCGGAGGTGGCTGTTTTGTCCGGACCGTCCCATGCGGAGGAGGTCGGCCGCGGGATCCCGACGACGATCGTTGTCGGAGCGAGAAAGAAAGAGACGGCAGAGTATCTTCAGAATATCTTTATGAATGAGGTGTTCCGCGTCTACATCAGTCCGGATGTACTTGGGATTGAGCTGGGAGCAGCGCTGAAAAACGTGGTTGCGCTTGCGGCGGGAATTGCCGACGGGCTGGGATATGGAGACAACACGAAGGCAGCTCTGATCACAAGAGGGATCGCGGAGATCGCCAGGCTTGGAACAGCGATGGGCGGCAAGGCGGAGACGTTCAGCGGTCTGACCGGGATCGGTGATCTGATCGTGACCTGCGCATCCATGCACTCCAGAAACCGCAGAGCCGGGATCCTGATCGGAAAGGGCTATTCCATGGAAGAAGCGATGGCAGAGGTAAAGATGGTGGTCGAGGGTGTGTATTCGGCGAAGGCGGCTATGGAGCTGGCGAAGAAATATCAGGTGCAGATTCCGATCATCGAACAGGTAAACGCAGTGCTTTTTGAGGGGAAACCGGCAGATGAGGCGGTCAGAAATCTGATGCTCAGAGACAAAAAGATTGAAAATCCGCTGATTCCGTGGGAAGAATAACAGGATGATAAATCGCTGACAGGGCGGGGAAAAGGGGGAAATGTGTTATGTATCGTGTAATGATCGTAGATGACAACATGGCGAATCTGATCATGGCAAGAAAGACGCTGGAAGAAGAGTATGAGGTGATACCGGTATCGTCCGGCATCTCCGCACTGGAATGTCTCAACGATATGCCGGAGCTTCCGGATCTGGTGCTTTTAGACGTCGATATGCCGAATGTAAATGGATTTCAGGTAATCTCGGAGATGAAGAATATTCCCAAGCTGGAGAATATACCGATCATCTTTCTGACTGCCCAGGACGACGATACGACGGAGCTGGAAAGCTACAATCTGGGCGCTATGGATTACATACGCAAACCATACACGGCAAATCTTCTGCGCAAGCGGGTGGATATCCAGATCCAGCTTCTGGCACAGCAGAATAAACTCACCGATCTTAACAAGTCCCTGAATAACCTGGTACAGGAAAAGAATAAAAAGAATCTGGAGCTTCAGTATTCCATCGTGGAGATGTTCGTGGATCTGCTCTCCAAGAGAGACGCTTTTTGCGGAGATCACGCGAGAAGAGTAGAAAAGTACATGGATATCCTGATCAGCGAGATGGTACGTTCCGGGAAATACGGACTGACGGCGGATGATGGGATCACAATCTGTTTTGCATCCAAGATCCATGACATCGGAAAGCTCTGCATCGCGGATCAGTATCTGAACAAGACGAAGTTCAGCAGCGAGAGCGAATTTGAGCGCGAGGCAGTGAAAACACACACAACGCTGGGAGCGGACATTCTGTCCAAGGTGACGCAGCTCAGCGCCGGCAGCAATAACTTTATGAATTACGCTTATAATATGTGCAAGAGCCACCATGAAAGATGGGATGGAAACGGATATCCGGAGAAACTTGCCGGAGAGAACATCCCGGTGGAGGCGAGAGCGCTTGCGATCGTGAATACCTACGACAATCTGCGGACGATCAGCGTGGGCGGCAAGGTGCTCAGCCATCAGGAAGCGTGCAGGAAGATCAAGTTTATGAAGTTTACCAGCTTTGACGCAGGGATCGTAGACATTTTCCTCGCCGTGGAAAGCGAAATAGAGAAGGCCGCAGGCTAAGAACGGGGAACCTGTCTGAGACAGGGAAAGAGAAAGAACGGGCAGAGCCGGGGCTTGAAGAACGAGAAGGTGAGGGGAAATGTCAGATGGGTATGCTGAGAAAATATATTTCGGACGAGCTGCGCGTGGAATGTCGGTCTTTCCGGATCTCCATGGTGCTGGGACTGGGAGAACTGATCCTGATGTTCATGTTTTCGGTGCTGCTACGAATGGATGCAGTCATTTCGGTGCTTCTGCTTGCCGCCACTGCGCTCACAGTGGCGGCGATCGTCCTGGAAAAGCGGTACGGGCACAGGGAGGTGCTGTCCAATATTTATATGGGTATCGTGTATCTGGGCATTGTTCCGGCTCTTTCCCAGCTTGTGCCCAATGCGATCTATGATTTTTCCCTCTATTTCATTACCGGTATCATTATCGCGGCAGTTCTGTTCAAAGGAAGACAGGCGATTCTCTTTATTCTGACAGAGCTGGCGATGGATGTCTTCTGCCTGTACCGCATGGTAGCGCAGACAACCGGTGCATATACGGATTTTAACGAATTCCAGAGCTATAACGCGACGCTCTACGCAAGGATTATCCTGTCGCTTGTGATCACCGGATCCGTGTGCGGGATCCTCATCACGTACCGGAACAAGATCCTGCGCAAGGAGATGCGGAACTGTACGGAGATGGAACAGCAGGCGGAGCAGGTCAACTATGCGAAGGATATGTTTCTGGTCAATGTGTCGCATGAGATCCGTACGCCGCTCAATGCGATTATGGGAACCGCGGAGATGCTGCTCGACAGCGATGCGGCAGAGAATGTAAGAGAAAGCGCGATGCACATCAACAATTCCAGCAAGGCACTTCTTTCTATCACCAACGATCTGATGAGTTTTTCCAGACTGGACTATGAGAATATGAAGGTGGAAAAGTCCGACTATTCCATACGGTTTTTTATGGAGGATATGATCAATATGCTGTCGGTGCGGCTCGCAGATAACTGTATCGAATTCTTTGTGCATATCGATCCGGAGCTGCCGGAGGATCTGGTGGGCGATCCGACGCTGATCAAGCAGGTCGTGATGGGGCTTGTGACAGGCGTCGTGAGAAGCATGCAGGAAGGAACGGTCGTGTTCTGCATCGACGGCAGGAAGAACGGAGAAGGCACGATACAGTTAAGTACCGTCATTCATGCAAAAGGAGCGTTCCAGCACTCCTATAAAGAGTTGATCTATGCAAGGGAGATCTCCAGGGACAACAAGGAGCCGCTGGTGGAGCGAATCATCCAGGTGCTTGACGGAAATCTCGCGATTGAAGAGAATCCCAGGCAAAGAAAATATGAGTTTTCGGTTTCACAGGAATACCGCAGTGAGAAGAAGATCGTAGGAAAATACGAGCCTGGAATGAACGTGCTGTATTTTGAGAACAACAGGGTGCAGGCAGACTTTATGGGCGAGATCCTGCGGTGGATGGGCGTTTCTTTCCATATGGTCAGCACAGACGAAGAGTTTATGCATGAATGTACGAATAAGGATTACCGTTATATTATGATCGCGGCGGAGCGCTACGAGGGACTGCGGGAACGTCTGACGGCGCTTATGCCGCCGCAGAGTCTGATCCTCATCAGCCCGGATATGCTCAGCTATGACGACGATCTGATCCGGATGACATTTTCCAGACCAGTCAACTGCATCAGCCTGGACGCCCTGTTTGCAAACCGGTCGAACAGTGCGATCATCAAGGTCGGCTATCATGGCAATTTTGAATGTCCGGACGCCAGAGTCATGGTGGTGGACGACAATCTCATCAATCTGGAGGTTGCAGGAGGCATACTCAGCCGCTACAAAGCGCAGGTGCTGGTGGCGTCCAGCGGGGCAGAGTGTCTCAATACCCTGGCGCATGACAAGGTTGACCTGATCTTTTTGGATTATATGATGCCGGAGATGGACGGTATCGACACGCTGAAGAATATCCGTGCAATGGACCGGCAGGAGATGAAAGAGCTGCCGGTGATCGCGCTGACAGCAAATGCGGTGAGTGGCGCGCGGGAAATGTTTCTGGAGGCAGGCTTTGATGAATATATTTCGAAGCCGATCGAGCTGGATAAATTTGAAAAGCTGCTGAGGAAGTATCTGCCCCAGGAAAAGATCCTTTTCAAGTCCGGAAAGGAGGCAGAGCATGATGCGTAAACTGAGAACATCCTTTGAAGAACTGCTGAGAGATATGCAGATCCCGGAGTTTATCCTGAATCTTTTTCTGGCGATGATGGCAACGGAAACGTTCCTGATGCTGATCGTCGATCTTATTTCAAGTAAGAACCGGGAGAGGGAAGTATTCCTTGTGATCGCGCTGATCTGTGGGGTCACCCTCCTTTCTCTGAATTTCCGGTTTCGGAAGTGTACGCTTTTTACCATACTGACGATCGCAGTCTTTGACGGTCTGCTGATCCCGGCAATGCTGCTGCGCGGCTGCTTCGGGTACAGCGTGGCGATCCTGTGGCTGGCTGTGAGCATGACGATCATCTATGCGTTGCTGGAGCGGGTATATTTTCTGACGGTTCTGGTGTGCTTTATTTTTGAATACAGCTATCTGTACAGCAATTACTTTTTTCACAGTATTCAGATGAACATCACGCACAGCAACGACTTGAATTTCCCGAAGATGGCGGCCAGCTTTATCGGAGTGGCAGTCTTTATGCTGATCCCGGTCTATGCGCAGGAGGCATTTTACAGCTACCAGAAGAAAAAGATCGTCAAGAGCAGCAGCAAGATCGAATGTGCCGGCAATGCGAAGAGCCAGTTCCTTGCCAATATGTCCTATGAGATCCGGACGCCGATGAATTCGATCATCAACCTGTCGGAGATCATGATGAAGGATCAGCTTGACGGAGAGATAAAGACACAAGTGGGAACAATCCGTGAGGCGTCGTACGACCTGCTCTCTATCATCGACGATGTGCTGACCTACGCCAAGATCGATGCCGGGGAGATGCACCTGATCAAGGAAGCGTACAGCTTTGAAAAGCTGCAGAAGATGATCGTCCGGTCGGTGTCGGAGGAGCTGCAGAAAAAGAATCTTCTTCTCGATATCCGCATTGACCATGATATCCCCAAAACGCTGATCGGCGACAGCGTGGCGATCCGTCAGATTTTCCTGTATCTGCTGTTTATCGCGATCGACAGTACGACGACGGGGCGTATCGTGCTGGAGATCCGTTGCGAAAGAGACGAAGCGGCGCAGACAGCGAAGTTTTTCTGCCGGATCGCAGACACCGGAAGAGGGCTTTCCGAGATCGATATCCAGTCCCTGTTCGGTATGTACAGCACCTATGATTCCAGACAGTCGAGCAATCTGAAGGGTATTGCGCTGAAGTATTCGATCTGCAAAGAGCTTTTGGGAATGATGGGCGGTGAGATTGAGGTAAAAAGTATTGAGGATGTAGGCTTGTGCACCAGTTTTACCTTCTGCAACGAGGTGGTCGACGCAACGCCGATGCTCTCACTGGAGGATGAGATCCCGCCCAGGGTTCTGATCTATACAGGAGAAGAGAAAATTTCCAAATGGCAGAACTTCATGGAAGGGTTTGGAATCCGTCCGGTCTTTGGAAGGAACTATTACGGGTTTGACCGGCTGGTCAGAGATCAGCGCTTTGATTTTATCTTTATCACGGACGATGTCTACGAGAGCGTGGAAAACATCATCAGGCTGTACCAGTGTGAGGAATATACTTATGTCAGCGCCCAAAACAACGCAATCTACGGGGACTTTGGCAAATGCAGGATCCTCAGAAGACCGTTCTCGGCGATCGAGATCACAGAGGTACTGAACCACCGCTGGAAGCTGGAAGATTACAAGAAGAGCGCGACGGCGGAAACCTTTGAGGCGAAGAACGCCAGAGTGCTTGTCGTGGATGACAATGTAGTCAATCTAAAGGTTGCAGCGGCGATCTTTGCAAAGTACGGGATCAATATCGCGGTGGCGACGAGCGGCCAGGAAGGGCTCAAGAAGATCGAGAATGAAAAATACGATCTGATCCTGCTCGATATGGCCATGCCGGACTACCGCGGCGATGAGATCCTTTCGCTGATCCGGGAGAAGAAGGATCAGTATTTCCAGGAGGTTCCGATCATTGCGCTGACGGCCCAGAACGGAGCCAGCGTGAGGGAGGAAATGATCGCACTCGGCTTCCAGGAGTATCTTGCCAAGCCGATCAAGAGGCGCTATCTGGAGAAGTGCCTGCTGTCGTTCCTGCCGGAAGAGATGATCGAGCGCGTCGTGACGGAGAAAGAGACCAAAAAGCCGGATGCGCCGGAGACAAAGATAGAAGGCGGTCTGAATACAGACAAGGGACTACTTAACATCGGCTTCAATCAGGATGCCTACGCGGCGATCCTGAACACCTACTATTCCGAGGGACTGAAATATCTGGAGCAGCTTCCGGCGCTTCTGGAAGCGGGGAATATCCAGCTCTTTACAACCAACGTGCACGGCATCAAGAGTTCCAGCGCGAGTATCGGGGCCATGGAGGTTTCCGCGCTCTTTAAGGAGTTGGAATTTGCAGGAAAAGATAACCGGATCGACGAGATCAACCAGAAGTTTGAAGGTTATCTTGCAAAATTCCGTGAGATCCTGGAGCTTGTGAAGGACTATCTGATCCACAACGGCAAGTTTGCCGGCAAGGTAGAGACGGAGGACAATCTGGAAGAGCAGGAGGCGCAGGAGCTTACCGGCGAACAGCTTCTTGTGCTGAAGACAGAGCTCGACAAGATGAATCTGAAAGTCACAGATACATTGATGGCAGAACTTGCGACGAAGAACTTCGGAGCGGAATGGAACAGACAGGTAAAAGCGATGAAGGAAGCGTACGATATGTTCGATTTCCATCAGGTGAAAGCCGTATTGGCAGAAATGATGGAAAAAATAGATTGACAAATCGGAAAATATCGGGTACATTGATTTCAACAGATAAAGCGAAAGCGTTGATGAGAACAAGTAGCAGATCGTGGAACGTACAGAAAGTTGCCGGATGATGAGAGGCGCACGGGAATCCTTTTGTGAATACATCTCGGAGCTTCATGGCAGAATGGGAAACCTAGTAAGTCATGACGGAGGAATGCACGTTATAGCAGGAGAGTATTATCGGCACAGCTTTTACAGCGGATTGTACTTGGTGAGACAGGCGGTGTGAGTCGTCTGTGAAGTTAGGTGGTAACACGGGTTTTAACCTCGTCCTATGTATGGGACGAGGTTTTTTTACGCGTTTCGCGCAGGTGAAATCGGAAAGGACAGAGAGAAAGGGAGATTAAGAAAATGGGAATTTATGAAGAACTTCAGGCAAGAGGACTTCTTGCACAGCTTACCGATGCGGAGGAGATCCGGGAGCTGATCAATCACGGAAAGGCAACTTTCTATATCGGGTTTGACCCGACGGCGGACAGCCTTCACGTAGGACATTTTATGGCGCTGTGCCTGATGAAAAGACTGCAGGAGGCAGGAAACAAGCCGATCGCACTGATCGGCGGCGGAACCGGAATGATCGGAGATCCCTCCGGCAGAACAGATATGCGTTCCATGATGACAAAGGAGACGATCGAGCACAACTGCGAGTGCTTTAAGAAACAGATGAGCCGTTTCATCGATTTCTCCGAGGGAAAAGCCATGATGGTCAACAATGCAGAGTGGCTTCTGGATCTCAATTATATTGAATTTATCCGTGACATCGGCGCCTGCTTCAGCGTCAACAATATGCTCCGGGCAGAGTGCTACAAGCAGAGAATGGAAAAGGGACTGAGCTTTCTGGAGTTCAACTATATGATCATGCAGAGTTACGATTTCCTGCAGCTCTACGAAAGATACGGCTGCAACATGCAGTTCGGTGGAGACGACCAGTGGAGCAACATGCTAGGCGGTACGGATCTGATCAGACGTAAGCTCGGCAAGGACGCCTACGCAATGACCATCACGCTGCTGATGAATTCCGAGGGCAAGAAGATGGGCAAGACACAGAAGGGCGCCGTATGGCTGGATCCCAATAAGACCTCTCCGTTCGAGTTCTACCAGTACTGGAGAAATGTCGGGGATGCCGATGTTCTTAAGTGCTTACGTATGCTGACCTTCCTTCCCATCGAGCAGATCGACGAGATGGACAAGTGGGAGGGCAGCCAGCTCAACCAGGCGAAGGATATCCTTGCATATGAGCTGACAAAACTGGTTCACGGCGACGAGGAGGCAGAGAAGGCAAAAGAGGCTTCGGTTGCTCTGTTTGCCGGAGGCGGAAGCAGCGAAAATATGCCGACCGCAGTCTTAAAGGATGAGAATTTCCAGGAGGGAAGCATCGACATTCTGGGGATCATGGCAGCTTCCGGTCTGGCAGCTTCCCGTTCCGAGGCGCGCCGTGCCGTAGAGCAGGGCGGCGTATCGGTCAACGGAGACAAGGTGACCGATGTCAGAAAGACCTATACGAAGGATGAGATCGGCTCGGCAGAGTTTGTCATAAAGAAAGGCAAGAAGAGTTTCAAAAAGATCGTCGTAGAGTAGCGCCTGCGCTCGTTTGAGGCGGACACGATCTTGCGGTTATCTTTTCGGAGTAAAATCGCAGCAGGCTGATAAGAAGCGAAGAGCAATATAACGAAAAAGGACAGAGAACAGGAGGATTTACAGCATGGATAACAAAGCGAAAGAAAGAACACTGATGTCGTACACGCCGGATATCAAGGTGATGGACTGTACGCTCCGCGATGGAGGACTGGTAAACGACTTTTATTTTACGGATGAATTTGTGAAGAGCCTCTATCATGCGAACATCAAAGCGGGCGTCGACTACATGGAGTTTGGCTATAAAGCCTCCAAGGATCTGTTTGATGTGAACAAGTTCGGAAAATGGAAATTCTGCGATGAGAAGGATATCCGTGCGGTGGTCGGCGACAACAAGACCGATATGAAGATCTCGGTCATGGCGGACGTCGGACGCTGTGATTTCAAAAAGGATATCGTAAACAAAAAGGACAGCCCGATCGATCTTGTCCGGGTTGCCACCTATATCAATACGATCCCGGCGGCGATGGAAATGATCGAGGACTGCACGAAAAAGGGATATGAGACGACGGTCAACATCATGGCAATCTCCAAATCCAACGAGGTGGACATTGATGCGGCGCTGGAGCTTCTGTGCAAGAGCAGCGTCGGGACTATCTATCTGGTAGACAGCTACGGTTCCCTTTACCCGGAGCAGATCCACCGGCTTTCTGGAAAGTATCTGGAAATGGCAGAAAAGCACGGCAAGAAGGTGGGAATCCACGCGCACAACAATCAGCAGCTTGCCTTTGCAAACACGATCGAGGCGCTGCGAAATGGCGTAAGCTATCTCGACGCCACCGTCAGCAGTCTGGGACGGGGATGCGGAAACTGCCCGAGTGAACTGCTCCTTGGCTTTTTGAAAAATCCCAAGTACAATATCAATCCGATCCTGAAATTTATTGAGGAGTTTATTGTTCCGCTGAAGGAGTCCGGTGTGGAATGGGGATATGATGTGCCCTATCTGCTGACGGGTATTCTGAATCAGCACCCGAAGACAGCAATACAGTTCCAGAAAGAAAAGAGAAAAGATTACAACAATTTCTATCTGGAACTGCTGGATAACTTCTAAAAGATCAGATATTGTAGATTTTCTTCAGGCTGTCGAGCTTTGCGGAAGCATTCAGCATCAAGGCGTCGAGCAGAGTGACAGCCATCATCGATTCAACCACAACCACGGCCCTGGGCACTATGACAGGGTCGTGTCTTCCTTTGATAGAGACTTCTATGTTTTCCCCCTGTTTATTGACGGTCTGCTGCGGTGAGAAGATCGAAGGTGTCGGCTTGATATGGGCGCGCAGAAGGATGCGGGAGCCGTCGCTGATGCCGCCGAGAATCCCTCCGGAATGATTGGTGGTCTTAATAACAGAGCCATCCTGCATATGGAATGGATCGTTGTTCTCCGAGCCAAGTGCTCTGGAGACAGAAATGCCGTCCCCGATCTCGATCGCCTTTACAGCGCCGATCGACATCATCGCCTTGGAAAGGTTGGCGTCCAGCTTTTCAAATACCGGATCTCCCAGACCGGCAGGAACGCCGTCTGCGATACATTCCACAACGCCGCCGGCAGAGTCGTGATTCTGCATACATTCCTGCAGATAGGCTTCCGCCTTTTCTGAGGCGGCGCGGTCAGGCATGCAGGTGATCGTTTCACGGACAGCAGCGGGGTCGAAAGAGTCCATATCTGCGCTGACGGGTCCGATCGAACGGGTGTAGGCGGTGACTGTGATGCCAAGCTCGGAGAGAAGTTTCGATGCGATGGCGCCGGCTGCCACGCGGCCGATCGTCTCACGGCCGGAAGAGCGCCCGCCGCCGCGGTAATCCCGGAAACCGTATTTGGCGTCAAAGGTATAGTCTGCGTGACCGGGGCGGTAGTAGTTCGCGATCTCGCTGTAGTCCGCAGAGTGCTGGGAAGTGTTGCGCACCAGCAGGGAGATCGGCGTTCCGGTGGTACGGTCCTCAAACACGCCGGAAAGGATCTCAACGGCGTCTGCCTCCTTGCGGGGCGTTGAGATTTTGGACTGACCGGGCTTGCGCCGGTCGAGAAAAGCCTGAATATCCGAAGCGGTCAGTGCAAGTCCTGCGGGACAGCCGTCGATGACAACGCCGAGAGCCGCGCCGTGCGACTCACCCCAGGTCGTAATTCGAAAAATGGTTCCAAAAGATGATCCAGCCATAAAAAACGTCTCCATTTCTATCGTTCTGTTTGGGTTCACAGAAATTCTCAGCTTAAGAATCAGGTTAAGAATAAAGATGAATCGGTGAGAATCTGTGATAGATGATCAGTAATGATTCAGATAATAGACAGAAGAACGCTGCCCGGCTCTGAATCATCATATAACAATATGTTATATAATAACATAAGAAATGGACTGCGGAAAGAGAAAAGGGAGATTTACATAAAAAAGTAATGTACAAATCAAATTTGTATGTTATGATGGATAAATAGGGTGAAATGCGCTATGCACCTCGAAACGAATTGAGAAATTAAATCTATATTTAAGAATATGGTGCCAGAGACAAATGAAAAAGACTTTTCGGGAAAAGATCATTTATAATTTCAGCAAAACAATAAAAAAACACAAGTTATTGAAATATCCGTGCCTGCTGCTGATGTCACTCATTCTCGGGGTGCACGGAATCGGTGCCCACTTCGCAGGGAATGGAAAGAGATATGCAAGCATAGCACTTGTTATGATATTTTTTATCAACAGTTGCAGCTTTTCCTTCGCTGTCTTTGCAGAAAAGACAGGATTTATCAAGGCGCAGGAGACTTACAGCGCCGTAGTTGCAGATTCCGATGTCACGCTGGCAGTCGAGCAGACGATCTCGCCCGAGAGTCAGGAGCTCCTCAGCGGAGAACAGGCGGTGGAGAGCTGCGCTGCGGAAGAAAATCTGGATCAGGTCGACACCTATACGGTGGATGATATTCTGGAAAGCCAGGCGGATGTGATCGAGCAGACGGACAGCGCCGCGGCGGAGCCGGAGGATGTCCAGACCTATGCGTTTGACGCGTCCGACTGGCGGCTGATCCTTGTCAATAAGCAGCATCCGATACCGGAGGACTACGAATTTACCTTAGGGACGATTACAGGAAGCATGCAGTGCGACGAACGGATCATAGAGGATCTGCTGCTCATGCTGCAGAAGGCAAAGAGCGATGGCGTCAATCTGGCGATCTGCTCGCCGTACCGTAATCTTGGAAGGCAGGAGGCACTTTTTAATAAGAAGATCAAACTTTATATGGGACAGGGCATGAGCTATATGGAGGCGTATAAGATTGCCTCACAGGCTGTCACCATTCCGGGAGCGAGCGAACATCAGATGGGACTGGCACTGGATATCTTCAGCGATACCTACACCTCGCTGGACGAGGGCTTTGCAGATACGGAGGCGGGCAGATGGCTTGCCGAGCATAGCTGTGAATACGGCTTCGTGCTGCGCTATCCGGAGGGAAAAGAGGACATCACCAGTATCGAATTTGAACCCTGGCATTTCCGCTATGTCGGCAAGGAGGCGGCTGCGGTCATGACGCAGGAGGGAATCTGCCTCGAGGAATTCTGGGAAAAGTATTTATAGATTGTAAAGGATATATAAGGATCATGGAACAGGAAAAGAAAAGCAGTTATCGTATTTTAAAGCAGGAAGGAAGCGCCAAGCGCGCCGAACTTCAGACCGTTCACGGAGTGATACAGACGCCGGTGTTTATGAATGTCGGAACGGTGGCAGCGATCAAGGGAGCCGTTTCCACGGAAGATCTGGAGGGGATCGGAACGCAGGTGGAGCTTTCCAACACCTACCATCTCCATGTAAGACCGGGAGACCAGGTGATCCGCAAGCTGGGCGGTCTGCATAAATTTATGTCGTGGAACAGACCGATCCTGACGGATTCGGGCGGTTTTCAGGTATTTTCCCTTGCGGGACTGAGGAAGATCAAAGAGGAGGGCGTCTATTTTCATTCCCATATCGACGGCAGGAAGATCTTCATGGGACCGGAGGAGAGTATGCAGATCCAGTCGAACCTCGCGTCGACGATCGCGATGGCATTTGATGAGTGCCCGTCCAGCGTAGCGGAGAGAAGCTACGTGGAAAATTCGGTGGCGAGAACGACCAGATGGCTGGAACGGTGCCGGAAAGAGATGGACCGGCTCAACGGGCTGGAGGATACGATCAACCCGAAGCAGCTTCTTTTCGGGATCAACCAGGGGGCGATCTTTGACGATATCCGGATAGAACACGCCAAGCGTATTTCCGAGATGGACTGCGACGGCTACGCTATCGGCGGACTTGCGGTGGGCGAAAGCCATGAGCAGATGTACCATATCATCGAAGAGACGACACCATATCTGCCAAAGGACAAGCCTACGTATCTGATGGGGGTTGGAACGCCTGCCAATATTCTGGAGGCGGTGGAGCGCGGAGTTGACTTTTTTGACTGCGTGTACCCGACCAGAAACGGACGGCACGGGCATCTGTATACGAACGAGGGCAAGATCAATCTCTTCAACGCCAAATATGAGCTGGACGACAGGCCAATCGAAGAGGGCTGTGCCTGTCCTGCGTGCCGGAGATACTCAAGGGCCTATATCCGCCACCTGCTCAAGGCGGGGGAAATGCTCGGCATGCGGCTCTGCGTCCTGCATAATCTGTATTTTTATAATACGATGATGCAGGAGATCAGGGATGCGCTGGATGCGGGAGAGTTCGCTTCCTACAAAAAAAGGAAGCTGGAAGGAATGAAGCCTAAGAACCAGGAAAAGGTGGATCCTGCATAAAAATGCTTGTTTTTATCCGTTCTTTTGTGTATGATACAATATAGTTAAGATTAAAGAAAATCTATGGAGGAGTAAACATGAATCTTTTGTTAAGTGCTGATGCAGCAACGGCGGGCGGCAGTGGTATCATTATGATCGCCTATATCATCATCTTCGGTGTATTTATTTATTTTATGATGGTAAGACCGCAGAAAAAGGAGCAGAAAAGAATGTCTGCCATGCTGGCTGATCTGAGCGTAGGAGACTGCGTGCTCACAACAAGCGGGTTTTACGGGGTCGTGATCGATATTTCCGACGATACTCTGATCGTGGAATTTGGAAGTAACAAGAATTGCCGTATTCCGATGCAGAAATCTGCTGTTGCACAGGTTGAAAAAGCAGACGCCGAGTAAAACAGTGTACAGAGATTAAGAGGTTCGCCATACGGCGAACCTTTTTGTTAAGCTATGAGTCAAGGTGACACAAAAAAAGCAATACAGGATGGAGGAACAGAGAAGATGGAATTAAAGATAACCTGCATTCCGGGCGACGGGATCGGTCCGGAGATCGTGACAGAGGCGAAGAAGGTGCTGGATGCGGTCGCTAAGAAGTACGGTCACACGATGCACTATACAGATATCCTGATGGGCGGCGCTTCGATCGACGTACACGGAGTTCCGCTGACAGAGGAGGCGGTCGAGACGGCAAAGAGCGCGGACGCTGTCCTGATGGGATCCATCGGCGGAAATACTTCGACCTCGCCGTGGTATAAACTTCCCCCCAATTTAAGACCGGAGGCAGGACTTCTTGCGATCCGGAAGGCGCTGAATCTCTTTGCAAACCTCAGACCGGCGGTGTTATACCAGGAGCTGGCAGGCGCCTGTCCCCTGAAGGAAGAGATCTCGGACGCAGGCTTTGACATGATGATCATGCGGGAGCTTACCGGCGGCCTGTATTTCGGAGAGCGGAAGACGGTGGAGGAAAACGGTGTTTTAAAGGCGACCGACACGCTGACCTACGATGAAAATGAGATCCGCCGTATTGCGATCAAAGGCTTTGACATTGCACGCAAGAGAAAGAAAAAAGTCACCAGTGTGGACAAGGCGAACGTTCTTGACTCTTCCAGACTCTGGAGAAAAGTGGTGGAGGAAGTCGCAGCGGATTACCCGGATGTGACGCTGGAGCATATGCTGGTGGACAACTGCGCGATGCAGCTCGTCAAAGATCCGTCACAGTTTGATGTGATCCTGACAGAGAATATGTTTGGAGATATTTTGTCCGATGAGGCGAGCATGGTGACCGGATCCATCGGAATGTTGGCTTCGGCGTCCCTGAACGATACCAAATTCGGACTGTACGAGCCGAGTCATGGTTCCGCGCCGGATATTGCGGGAAAGGATATCGCGAATCCGATCGCAACGGTATTATCTGCGGCGATGATGCTCCGGTACAGCTTTGATCTGGACGCAGAGGCGGCAGCGATCGAGGCAGCGGTAAAGAAGGTTTTGCAGGACGGCTACCGCACCGTTGATATTATGTCGGAGGGCTGTACCCAGGTCGGCTGCTCGCAGATGGGAGATCTTCTGGTGGAGAGAGTCGGCTGATGGAAAAACGCGGCATAAACCTCAGGGAAAACGGAGTGTTCCTCCTGTTTTTGCTGGGAATGGCGATCTACTATGGATGGCGCATGTTCGCGCTGGTTCCGTGGTATGACGAACTGTATACCTACTATTATTTTATCAGCCGGGGACCGGTGTACGCGGCAATCCACTGGCCGCTTCCGAACAACCATGTGGGATATTCGGTGCTGTCGGCGTGCCTGACGGTTTTTGGCAGCCCTGCGGTCGCTCTGAGGGGCGTATCGTATCTGTGCAGTCTCTTTAGTCTGACGCTGCTTTACCGGATCGGAAAGAAGCGGATAAAAGGAGCTGCAGCACTGATACCGGTGTTTCTGTTTGCCGGGATCAACATCGTCAACCAGCTTGCGGTACAGGGCAGAGGATATGCGCTGGTAACCTTCTGTTATCTGATGGCGGTTTATGAATTGCAGAAAATGGCAGAGGAAAAAGAGGAGCGGCTTTCCGGTTACGTCCTGTTTTCCGGGGCGCTTCTAATGGCGCTTTGGGCGATACCGAGCAGCGTGTATATGGTTTTGCCGGTCTGCATCGCGGGAGGGTTTTACTTTCTGCTTTCCGGGAAAAAGAAAAAGCTGTTTCACCTCATTCTGGCATCGCTTGCCAGCGCGGCAGGCACAGCTTTCCTGTACGGTCTTCTGTGGCTTGCCATCGGTTCGAACCTGCTGGCAAAGACGGAGGGAAGCCTGTACTACGGGATGGGGCATTTTCAGATCCTGCGAAAGGCGCCGATTCAGGCCTTGCGGGAAGGGATCGACTATATGCTTGCCAGCCCCTATATCCAGAGCGTGCCGAGAGAAGGCTTTTTGGCGAGTTTTGCGGCCTGGCTGCAGACGCTTCTTGGAACGCAGTACCGGTATCTTTCCTTTTGGGGAAGTCTCCTGTTCTGGATCGCGGTGGTGGCAGCGACCTGTCTGCTCTGCCTGTTTTTTCTGATAAGAGGATACCGGAGAGTGGGAAGAAAGTTTCGGCCGGATTTTTTTGCGATCTTTTTCCTCATTTCGGCGCTGATGCTGCCGGGGATGCTGATCGCACAGTGCAAACTGCCGTATTACCGCGTCTTTTCCTTTGCGGCGGCGCTGCTTTGCCTGATGAGCGGTCAGCTTGTGGTATGGGTGCAGGAGAGCAGGCTGCTCTCTGACCGGACGGGCAGGATCGCCCGCACGGCGGGAACCGTGCTTGCGTTTCTGCTTTGCGTGGCAGCGATTGGGCGCGGAAGCGGACAGTACAGCCACAGGGATGCGATGCTCGCGGATGTCTACCGCAATATGCCGGCGGCGCAGACGGAGAAGATTGCTGTCACGGACTGTGACCAGGAATATCTGCTGCTGTATCAGCTTGGTATAGACGGTGAGCGGACCACGCGGGCGCTGGAGGAGGCAGACTGGGTTGTTCTGGATAAATATCTTCTCGGCACAGAGGGTTATGCGGATAAGCAGGAAGAGCCGGAGCTGTGGAAGCTGTATCTTGCGAGGGAAGAGGTGCCGGCAGAGTATCTGGAAGGATCGATGACGCCGTTTTATGAAAATGATTACTTTGTTCTGTTTCAGAAAAAGAAGTAAAGGTGTCTGAAACGGAACCGGAAGATATAAGAAGGGATAAAGGAGAATAAGCATGAGAAGCGACAACGTAAAAGCCGGGGTTCAGCAGGCACCCCACAGAAGTCTGTTTAATGCACTGGGATTTACAGAAGAAGAGATGAAGAAGCCTATGGTCGGTATCGTCAGCTCCTACAACGAGATCGTGCCGGGGCATATGAATCTGGACAAGATCGTCAATGCGGTCAAGCTGGGCGTGGCAGAGGCCGGAGGCGTGCCGGTGGTATTTCCGGCGATCGCGGTCTGCGATGGCATTGCGATGGGACATATCGGCATGAAATACTCGCTGGTGACAAGAGATCTGATCGCGGATTCTACAGAGTGTATGGCTCTTGCCCATCAGTTTGACGCGCTGGTGATGGTGCCGAACTGTGACAAAAACGTGCCGGGGCTTTTGATGGCGGCTGCGCGCATCAATGTGCCGACCGTATTCGTATCGGGAGGCCCGATGCTGGCAGGACACGTGCATGGACAGAAGCGAAGCCTTTCCTCCATGTTTGAGGCAGTCGGATCTCATGCGGCGGGAACGATGACAGATGAGGAGCTGAAGGAGTTTGAGGAGAAGGTTTGTCCGACCTGCGGTTCCTGCTCCGGAATGTACACTGCCAATTCCATGAACTGCCTGACGGAGGCGCTTGGAATGGGACTTCGCGGCAACGGCACGATCCCTGCGGTCTACTCGGAGCGTATCAAGCTGGCAAAGCATGCCGGCATGGCGGTAATGGAAATGCTGAAAAAGGACATCCGTCCGAGAGACATCATGACAAAGGATGCGATCCTGAACGCGCTGACCGTGGATATGGCGCTCGGATGCTCGACCAACTCGATGCTCCATCTCCCGGCGATCGCGCATGAGGTCGGATTTGATTTTGATATTGCATTTGCAAACGAGATCAGTGAAAAGACACCGAACGTATGTCATCTTGCCCCGGCAGGCCCGACTTATATGGAAGATCTGAACGAGGCCGGAGGCGTGTACGCGGTGATGAAGGAGCTGGCAGATATCGGGCTGCTTCATACAGATTGTATGACCGTCACCGGAAAGACAGTCGGTGAAAATATCGCGGATGCAGTCAACCGCAATCCTGAGGTGATCCGAACGGTAGATAACGCGTACAGCAAGACGGGCGGTCTGGCTGTCTTAAAAGGAAATCTGGCGCCGGACGGCAGCGTTGTGAAGCGCTCGGCTGTCGTGCCGGAGATGATGGTACATGAAGGACCGGCAAGAGTATTTGAGTGTGAAGAGGACGCCATTGCTGCGATCAAGGGCGGAAAGATCGTAGCAGGCGATGTGGTCGTTATCCGCTATGAAGGGCCGAAGGGCGGCCCGGGTATGCGGGAAATGCTGAATCCGACTTCGGCGATCGCTGGAATGGGACTTGGTTCCAGCGTTGCGCTGATCACGGACGGCAGATTTTCGGGTGCGTCCAGAGGCGCTTCGATCGGCCATGTCTCCCCAGAGGCTGCGGTGGGCGGTCCGATCGCGCTTGTGGAAGAGGGCGACATCATCAGCATCGATATCCCGAACATGACGCTCAATATGAAGGTGAGCGAGGAGGAGCTGGCTGCGCGCAAGGCAAAATGGCAGCCGAGAGAGCCGAAGGTTACGACCGGTTATCTTGCAAGATACCGTGAGATGGTAACGAGCGGAAACCGTGGAGCAATCCTTGAAATACCCAAGAATAAATAAGAAGATCCGGAGGAAGAAGATATGTTGTTGACAGGTGCAGAGATCGTAGTGGAATGTCTGAAGGAACAGGGAGTAGATACGGTATTTGGCTACCCGGGCGGTACGATCCTGAATGTATATGACGCGCTGTATAAGCATAGTAATGAAATAAACCATATTCTGACTTCACATGAACAGGGGGCAGCCCATGCGGCGGACGGATATGCGCGGGCGACCGGCAAAGTCGGCGTCTGCCTTGCTACGAGCGGTCCGGGAGCGACCAACCTGGTCACCGGTATTGCGACGGCTTATATGGATTCGGTTCCCATTGTTGCGATCACCTGTAATGTGAATCTTCCGGCGCTCGGGAAGGATTCTTTTCAGGAAGTGGATATCGCCGGTGTGACCATGCCGATCACCAAGCATAATTATATTGTAAAGGATATCCGTATCCTTGCGGACACCCTGCGCAAGGCTTTTCAGATCGCGGGAAGCGGCAGACCGGGTCCGGTGCTAGTCGACATCACGAAGGATGTGACAGCAAACACCTGTGAATATGAATTCCAGAAACCGGCTGCTGTGGCGGGCAAAAAGCGTTATACAGAGCAGGATATCGAGACGGCGGCAGAGCTGATCAGACAGTCCCGCAAACCCTTTATCTATGTGGGAGGCGGAGCCGTGATCTCCGGTGCTTATCAGGAGGTGCGGGAGCTTGCGAAGAAGGCGGATGCGCCGGTGTGTGATACGCTGATGGGCAAGGGCGTCTTTGACGGACACGATCCACGCTATACCGGAATGATCGGAATGCACGGAACCAAGACCTCCAACTTCGGGGTGAGCGAATGTGACCTTCTGATCGCGCTCGGTGCGAGATTCTCCGACCGTGTGGTGGGAAATCCGAAGAAGTTTGCGGAGAATGCGAAAGTGCTCCATATCGATATCGACGCGGCGGAGATCAATAAGAACATCAAGACGGATGTGTCGGTCGTTGGCGATCTGAAAGAGGTCCTGACAAAGGTCAACGCGTTGCTTGAGACGCAGGATCATAAAGAGTGGATGGATCATATCCTGGAAATGAAGGAAAAATATCCACTTACCTACGATCACTCGGAACTTTCCTGTCCTTACATAATGGAGGAGATCGACCGTGTGACAAAGGGGGAGGCGATCATCACGACCGACGTCGGGCAGCATCAGATGTGGGCGGCGCAGTATTATAAGTACTCCATGCCCAGAACCTTTCTTTCATCCGGCGGTCTTGGCACGATGGGCTACGGTCTGGGAGCCTGCATCGGAGCCAAAATGGGAAGACCGGATAAGATCTGCATCAACATTGCCGGAGACGGGTGTTTCCGTATGAATATGAATGAGCTGGCAACGGCGGGCCGGTACAATATCCCGATCATCCAGGTGGTGATCAACAACCATGTTCTGGGAATGGTAAGACAGTGGCAGACGCTTTTCTACGGCAAACGCTACTCGCAGACAGTCCTGGACGACGGGGTAGACTTCTGTAAGGTGGCAGAGGGACTTGGCTGTGAAGCGATCCGTGTGACAACGAAGGAAGAGGTGGCTCCTGCATTGGAGAAGGCCCTTTCTCTGAAGAAGCCGGTTATGATCGACTGCAGGATTCCGGAGGACGATAAGGTATTTCCGATGGTTCCGGCAGGAGCTCCGATCAGTGAGGCATTTGACGCAGGGGATCTGAAAGAGTGATCCCGGCGCAGGATGATCCGGAGCACAGAAGATGAAATAAGGCTCGGATGAATGGAAGCGTTCTATGGGAAAGAGATTTTGGAAACATTTTGCGGTGATCATATGTATCGTTCTGGTGAGTCTGATGGCTGCCTATATCGGACTGGCCATCTATTACCACAACGCGTTTGAGTACGGTACATGGATCAATGGTGTGTACTGCACCGGGCGGAGCATCGAGGATGTGAACCGGGAGCTTGCCGCTGATTTTACCTATGAAGGGGTGACGGTGCGAGACAAGGATGGAAACACCGGCACGATCACGGCGCAGGAGATCGGATATGAATATGATTTTGCAAAGGCGCTCGAAATTTTTCAGAAGCAGCAAAATTCCATGCTGTGGATCGAAAGTATCTTCCGGAGCAAGGTGATCCAGCTGGCGCCGGCGGTTTCCTATGACGAGGCAGCGCTGGATAAGGCGCTGGAGAAGATTTCGTTTTTGCAGGAACAGACGGTGATCCCGGAGGAGGATCGCAAGATCGCGATTATCGAGACGGATCACGGATATGAGCTTCTCAACGAGAGAACCGGAGTCCTCGATGTGGAGGAGGCTAAGCAGGCGGTCCGGGATGCGGTCGCGCAGTCAGAGGAGGAGGTCGCGTTGCAGGACGCAGGCTGTTACCATGATCTTGCCCTGTCAGAGGAGATGGAAGAGACGCTTGCGCTCTGGGAGAAGATCAGTGAGTTTCAGGACTGCAGGATCGTCTACCAGATGGGAGATGACCTCGTGCCGGTGGATGCCGCAGTGGTCAGCCAGTGGATAAGACTGGATGAGGACGGACAGTTTGCGCTGGATGCACAGGGAGAGCCGGAGCTGGACGAGGAAGCGGTTGGCGCGTTCATAAAGGAGCTGGCGCAGGAGTACGACACCGTAGGATGCGCAAGGCAGTTTCAGGCGACGAGCGGAAGGACTGTGACGGTACAGGGCGGTATCTATGGAAACCAGCTGGACCAGGAGGCAGAGACGGCGTATCTGATCGATGCGTTTACGAGGCGGAAACAGGAAGTGCGCGAGCCGGAATATAAACAGAGGGCGCAAAGGACCGGCAAGGAGGACATCGGCGACACCTATGTGGAAGTGGATATGGGAGAGCAGATGATGTACTATTACCAGGCAGGCAAAAAGGTGTTGGAGACCCCGGTCGTCACAGGAAACACCTCGCTGAGGCGGGGAACGCCGGAGGGCGTGAACTATGTGTACTTAAAGCAGACGAACCGCATCCTGCGGGGACCTGGATACGCCTCCCACGTAGATTTCTGGATGCCGGTAAACGGCGGGATCGGGATTCACGATTCTGCCTGGCGGAGTAAGTACGGTGGAACGATCTACAAGACCAACGGTTCCCACGGCTGCATCAATACGCCGCGGGATGTCATGGTGCAGATGTATGAGCTGGTGGAGGTCGGAACGCCGGTTGTGATGTTTTACTAGGAAACAGTACGCTTTGTAAGCTGTGCCGGGGTGCCTGTGCACAGAAAACAGGATGATGGGAATTGACGAATCCCATAGAAAAAGGTACAATGGGATTTAGTTTATAAAATTTTAATAAAAACTGGAGGAGAAGAAAGTGGCAAGAGTGTATAATTTTTCAGCAGGCCCTGCAGTGCTGCCAGAGGAAGTTCTGAAAGAAGCTGCAGAAGAAATGTTAGATTATAAGGGCACAGGAATGTCCGTTATGGAGATGAGCCATCGATCCAAGGCATACGATGCGATCATCAAGGAGGCAGAGGCAGATCTCAGAACACTGCTCGGGATCCCGGACAATTATAAAGTTCTGTTCTTACAGGGCGGAGCAAGCCTGATCTTTGCGTCCGTACCGATGAACCTGATGAAAAATCGTAAAGCAGGCTACATTCTGACCGGTCAGTGGGCCAAGAAGGCATTTGCGGAGGCGAAGATCTACGGCGAGGCAGTAGAGCTGGCATCCTCTGCGGATAAGACATTTTCCTATATCCCGGATTGTTCGGATCTGCCGATCACGGATGATATGGATTATGTGTACATATGTGAAAACAACACGATCTACGGAACCAAGTATCACACACTGCCGAATACCAAAGGAAAGATCCTGGTGTCTGACGTATCCTCCTGCTTCCTGTCAGAGCCTATGGATGTGACCCAATACGGTATGATCTATGCAGGCGTGCAGAAGAACGTGGGCCCCGCGGGAACACAGGTTGTCATCATCCGGGAAGATCTTCTTACAGATGATGTCCTTCCGGGAACTCCTACCATGATGAAGTATAAGATTCATGCAGACAATGGTTCGTTGTACAACACCCCTCCCTGCTATGGTATCTATATCTGTGGCAAGGTATTCAAGTGGCTGCTGAAAAACGGCGGACTGGAAGAGATGAAGAAGGTCAACGAGAAGAAGGCAGGCATTTTGTATGATTTCCTCGATCAGAGCGAGCTGTTTAAGGGCACGGTAAGAAAAGAGGATCGTTCCCTGATGAATGTTCCGTTCGTGACCGGAGACGAGGAGATGGACGCCAAGTTCATCAAGGAGGCGACAGCAGCCGGATTTGTAAACCTGAAGGGTCATCGTACCGTAGGCGGTATGAGAGCCAGCATCTACAATGCAATGCCGGTAGAGGGCGTAGAGAAGCTTGTAGCCTTCATGAAGGATTTTGAAGAGAAGAACCGATAACAGGCAGGTCCGGACCGGAAACGGTCCGGCGTAGTTTGTATGGATACGAAATAGAGAGAAGAAAAGAGGAATGTAGGATGTTTAAGTATCATTGTTTAAATCCGATCGCCGGAGTAGGCCTTGAGAAATTCAGCGGACAGTATGTTAAGACAGACGATATCAACGAAGCGGACGGTATTCTTGTGAGAAGCGCCGCCATGCACGATATGGAGCTGCCGGATCAGCTTCTCGCGATCGCGAGAGCGGGTGCAGGCGTGAACAATATTCCGCTTGACAAATGTGCTGAGAAGGGAATTGTCGTATTTAATACGCCGGGAGCCAATGCAAACGGCGTCAAGGAGCTTGTGATCGCCGGTATGCTTCTCGCATCCCGCGACGTTGTCGGCGGTATCGAATGGGTAAAAGAGAACAAGGACGATGAGAATATTGCCAAGACGGCAGAGAAGGCAAAGAAGAATTTTGCCGGTACGGAGATCCAGGGAAAGAAGCTGGGTATCATCGGACTTGGCGCCATCGGCGTAAAGGTTGCCAATGTGGCAAAGCATCTCGGCATGGAGGTGTATGGCTTCGATCCCTATGTATCGGTAGACGCTGCATGGAATCTGAGCCGTGATGTAAAGCACGTGCTGAATGTGGAGGATATCTATGCAGAGTGTGATATCATCACGATCCATGTTCCGCTGATGGATTCCACAAAGGGCATGGTAGACAAGGAAGCGATCAGCAAGATGAAGGATGGCGTGATCCTTCTGAACTTTGCAAGAGATCTTCTGATGGATGAGCAGGCGGTGCTGGAAGGACTGAAGTCCGGCAAAATCCGTAAATACGTTTCGGATTTTGCGAACCCGACGACTGCAGGGCAGGATGGCTGTATCGTTATCCCTCATCTGGGAGCTTCCACGGAGGAGTCCGAGGATAACTGTGCAGTGATGGCTGTCAAGGAAATGATGGATTATCTCGAGAACGGAAACATTGTGAACAGTGTCAACTATCCCAAGTGCGACATGGGCGTTTGTACCCAGGCAGGTCGTGTAGCGATCTTCCATAAGAATATCGCAAACATGATCACCAAGTTTACAGCATGCTTCGGCGACAACGGGATCAACATTTCCGATATGATGAACAAATCCAAGGGAGAGGTTGCGTACACGATGATCGATATCGAGACGCCGGCTTCTGACGAGATCATCAGCAAACTGCAGGCGGTAGACGGAGTGTTCCGGGTACGCGTTGTGAAATAAAAATGTTATTATAAGGGAACAAAAAAGTGTCCGGTGTGCTATCGGACACTTTTTTGATCTCTCGCGCCATGCAGCGCATGTTTGCCGTTGATTATTGAAGGTTGTCTGCGATGGACGAAAAGGTACCGCCGTCTTTGCCAAACACACCGGCTTCAAAATCGGCCGCTGCCCGGACAGACGCCTTGCTCGTCAGATCCATATACAGGACGAAAATGTCCTCAATAGACTGACCGCGCTCGTCGGCGATCTCCTGCATGATGGGCTTGAGCAGATCAAGCTGTACCGAGATCTTTGTTTTCTTAGGATCTATATCGGCGAATGCCTTCTTGGCGTAAGCATTGATCCGGTCTAGGATTTTTTTCTCATCTGGACTCATATCTGCACTTCCTTTGTTTGCATTTTTTTCAGCCGGAAACACGGAGCTGTCCGCATACAGAAGAGATGGGAACGGCCGTCTGCCGACTGCAAGTGGTTATATTTTATCACTTCCGGCTTGTGCTGACTAGGCTGTTTTGATAGAATAAAAGTAATAAAATTTACAGAATGGAGATTCCTATGGCAAAGATAGTACCTTTTTGCGCCGTCAGGCCAAGGCCAGATCTGGTATCGAAGATCGCAGCGCTTCCCTACGACGTCTATAACCGGAAAGAGGCGTACGAGAAAGTGCAGGGAGACGATTACAGCTTTCTGCGGATCGACAGACCGGAGACACAGTTCCCGAGGGATTACGATATGTATGCGCCGGAGGTGTACGAAAAAGCGAGCAGTATGCTGGACGGGATGTTAAAGAACGGCGAATTGCTGAAGGAGGAGCGTCCGGCGTATTACGTTTATCAGCTTGTGATGGACGGACGTTCCCAGACGGGGATCGCAGCCTGCGCTTCCGTGGATGACTATCAGGATCAGACGATCAAACGCCATGAGAATACCAGAGAGGAAAAGGAACTGGACAGGATCCGCCATGTGGATGCGTGCAGTGCGCAGACTGGGCCGATCTTTCTCGCCTACCGGAGAAGAGACGGACTGGAGGCGGCGGTCAACAAGGCGATGGGAAAGCCGCCGGTCTACGATTTCACAGCGGAGGACGGCGTCACACACCGGCTTTGGATCATCGAAGAGCCGGCAGACGTCGAAGAGATCCGCAGGGAATTTGAGCAGGTGGATTCTGTTTATATTGCAGACGGACATCACCGGTGCGCCTCCGCAGTAAAGGTATCGATGAACAGGAGAGCGCAGAATCCGGCGTACGACGGGTCGGAGGAGTTCAACTATTTCCTGTCGGTGCTGTTTCCGGATGACCAGTTGATGATCATGGATTATAACCGCGTGGTCAAAACCCTGAACGGGATGAGCGCAGAGACGTTTCTGAACCGGCTGGGGGAACTCTTTTCGATAGAAGAGGCAGGAAGCAAGCCGTATCATCCGCTCAAGAAAGGGCAGATCGGTATGTATCTGCGGGGGAAATGGTACGGTCTGACCATCCCGGATGCCTGCTATACGGGAGATCCGGTGGAGGATCTGGATGTGGCGATCTTACAGCGAGAGGTGCTGGAGCCTCTTCTTGGCATCGCTGATCCCAAGGTCGATGAAAGGATCGATTTTGTCGGTGGGATCCGGGGGCTGGAGGAACTGGAGCGGCGGGTCGGCACAGACGCAGAAGTGGCGTTCGCCATGTATCCGACGGACATCAAAGAGCTGTTTTCCGTATCCGACGCCGGAAAACTCATGCCGCCCAAATCGACATGGTTTGAGCCGAAGCTGCGCAGCGGAATACTTATTCATTTGATATAGATGCACGTTACAGGTGTGCAAAAGGAAGGAAAACTATGACAAAAAAACTGTACAGGCTTATGAATTGGCCTGAAATTGAAGGAATTGTATATTCAGAATCGGACAGACCGGGCGAACTTCTTGGAGCCCATGTGACAGGAAATTCTGTGTTGATCCAGACCTTTTGGCCGGGAGCGGTATCGGTCAGACTGCAGCTTGTGGAGGAGGATAAGAGCTATAAGATGGAGCAGGCGGACGAGGAAGGGTATTTTGCACTTCTCCTGCCGGGCAAGACTATTCCGGCTTACGAATATGTTGTGGAGTATGAGGACGGCACGCTGAAAAAAGCGAAGGATGCCTACAATTTCCAGCCACAGATCACGCAGGAGGACACCGAACTGTTCCGCGCCGGGATCCACTATACGATCTATGAAAAGCTGGGAGCGCATCCGGTGACGATCGACGGCGTTTCGGGCGTGCGCTTCGCTGTCTGGGCGCCCAATGCGATCCGCGTCAGCGTGGTCGGCGATTTCAACGACTGGGATGGACGCGTGAATCAGATGAACCGCCTCTGGGATTCCGGGATCTTTGAGCTTTTTATCCCGGATGTCAAAGAGGGAGACTGCTATAAATTTGAGATCAAGGCGAAGGGTGGACTGACCTTTATGAAGGCAGATCCATATGGCTTCGGAGCGCAGCTGCGGCCGGAGACGGCTTCGGTCGTGCGGGAGATCGAAGGCTTTGCCTGGGAAGATGCAAAGTGGCTGAAAAACCGTGCCAGAGTGCAGGCACAGGATGAGCCGATCAATGTCTACGAGGTGTATCTAGGTTCCTTTGCGAAACCCGATGACGGAAGAGAATTCTATACTTACAGGGAACTGGCGCCCCTTCTGATAGAGTATGTGCAGAAGATGGGATATACGCACGTTGAACTGATGCCGGTGATGGAGCATCCGCTGGATGAGTCCTGGGGATATCAGGTGATCGGCTACTATGCGCCTACGGCGAGATATGGAACGGCAGAGGATTTCATGTATTTTATGAACGAGCTGCACAAGGCAGGGATCGGTGTGATCCTCGACTGGGTTCCGGCACATTTTCCAAGAGATGTACAGGGCTTGTCCGGCTTTGACGGAACCTGCCTGTATGAGCATCAGGATCCGAGACAGGGCTTTCATCCGGACTGGGGGACGCTGATCTACAACTATGGAAGACCCGAGGTGAAGAACTATCTGATCGCCAACGCGCTCTACTGGGTAGAAAAATACCACGCGGACGGAATCCGTATGGATGCGGTGGCGTCCATGCTTTATCTGGACTATGGAAGAAGGGACGGAGAGTGGGTCGCCAACCTGTATGGAGGCAATGAAAACCTGGAGGCGGTCGAATTTTTGAAGCATCTCAATTCCATTATGAAGAAGCGGAACGAGGGTGTGCTGATGATCGCCGAGGAATCTACGGCATGGCCGAAGGTTACGGGAGAGCTGGACGATGACGGACTTGGGTTTGACCTCAAGTGGAATATGGGCTTTATGAACGATTATCTGAGCTATATCAAGATCGATCCGTACTTCCGCTCGGGCTGTCACAACGAGCTGACCTTCAGCATGGTGTACGCCTACAGTGAAAAGTTTATGCTCGTATTTTCCCACGACGAGGTAGTGCACGGCAAGGCGACGCTGCTCGCCAAAATGCCGGGAGAGAGGGCCGATCAGTTTGGCAATATGAGGCTGACATACGGTTATCACATGACACATCCCGGAAAGAAGCTGATCTTTATGGGACAGGACATCGGCGAATACGATGAATTCTGTGAAAAGCGCGCGGTAGAATGGGAGCTTTTGCAGTATGAGGAACACAAGGGACTGCAAAAGTTCGTGGCGGATATGAACCGGCTGTACACTTCCAGACCGGCGCTGTATGCCATGGATACTTCCTGGGACGGCTTTGAGTGGATCAACTGCATCACACCGGACCGGTGTATGCTGAGTTACCTCAGAAAGGCACAGAAAAAGGAGGATACGCTGGTCGTTGTGGCGAACTTTGCCAATGTGCGCCAGCAGTTCCGCGTAGGTGTTCCCTATGAGGGAAAATATACGGAGATCATGAACTCCGACGCAGCCTGCTATGGCGGCGGAGGAGAGGTAAATACGGAAATCTGCCATACGATCAATACAGAGTGGGATGGAAAACCCTACGCGATTGATATGGTCAGCGCGCCGCTCTCGATCAGCATTTTCAGCTATTGCCCTTACACAAGGGAAGAAAAAGCGCAGATCCGGAAAAAACGGCTGGAGGAAGAGCGCAGGATCCGCGAGGAGATGGAGCGGAGAGCCGCGCAGGAAGAGGCTGAACAGGCGGCAAGGGAAGCCGAAGAAGCCAAGGAGAGGGCAAAGCAGGCGGTAGAAGAGGCGAAAGAGCTTGCCAGAAAAGCTGCCGAGGAGGCCAAGCGACAGGAAAAGAATGTCCAGGAGAAGGTGAAGAAGGCGCAGAAGGCAGCGCAGACTTACCAGAAAATGAAGGAAAGCCAGTTAAAGACGACCGGACGGAGTGAAAAATCATGACAGGCGATGTATTGACGAGCGATGCAATATCGGAAATTGAAAATATCACAGGAGAGCAGGTGGATGTCGGACTGATCCAGTCCTATCTGCAGGAGCTCCCGGAGAAAGCGTTCCATCTGGGAATCCGGGTGCTGCTCGCCGTGGTGGTCTTTTTCATCGGAACCCAGCTGATCAAGCTGATCCGCAAGATCGTGCGCAAGTCGCTTCAGCGGAGAAATGCGGAGAGGGGCGCGATCCAGTTTATCGATTCCTTTATCAAAGGGATCCTGTATATCTTCATGCTCTTTATGATTGCGTCCGGCTTTGGACTGGATGCAGCGGGAGTGGCGGCGCTTGTCGGCTCTGCCGGCGTAGCCATCGGTCTTGCGATACAGGGCAGCCTTTCCAATTTTGCAGGGGGTGTGCTGATACTGATCCTGAAGCCGTTTGTTGTTGGAGATTATATCAAAGACAGCGCGGGAAATGAGGGAACGGTGACGGAGATCCAGCTATTTTATACCAAGCTGCAGACTTACGACAAGAATATCATCATTGTGCCGAACGGCGCTCTGTCCAATGCCAATGTAACCAATATGAATATGGCGGCGGAGCGCAGGCTGGATATCACGGTGGGGATCTCCTACAACGCGGATATCCGCAAGGCGCGGCAGGCATTGATGCAGCTTCTTGAGAAGGATGAAAAGGTGTTGCAAAAGGAGATAAAGCGTGTGGTTGTCACGGAGCTTGGAGACAGCAGCGTCAATCTCTCGATCCAGTGCTGGACGAAGAATGAGGATTACTGGGATACGAAATGGAGGTTGACTGAAGAAGTCAAATATGCGCTGGACGAGGCGGGCATTCCGATCCCGTATCCGCAGATGGATGTCCATATGGATGCGGCGAAGTGACATGAATTAGGGATTTATTTGTGCAAAGGCGCCGTTGTTTTCGGGCGGAGCAGTCCGGATCAAAAATAAATACGAAGATAAATACGAAGAAAAGAAAATTGTTCTTGCAAAATATGTCATAAGCCTTTATAATAACATTTGTTTGAGAAAACAGGCTGGAATAGCGCAGTCGGTAGCGCAACTGATTCGTAATCAGTAGGTCGAGGGTTCGAGTCCCTTTTCCAGCTTAGACAGAGCAGCATCTGATGATCAGATGCTGTTTTGTTGTGTAAGGCTTCCTGCACCGTTCGAAGGGTATTCTGCGGTTTCTGACGCGTCAAAGTAAATCTGTATAAAAAACTTCTCCCAAATTAGTAGAAATTTCATCACAGCTATCGCTTGACACGACATAGAAGGGTGATACAATATATAGTATATGTGAAATGACAGAACCATATATCGTGTAGAGTTGAATTATGATTGGGTGGGTGTTGGAAGATGAAGATTATCAAGAGAAGCGGTGCGGAAGTGACCTTTGACATGAAGAAGATCATCGCAGCGATTCGTAAGGCAAACGAAAGCGTCAAAGAAGAAGAAAAGCTGTCGGAGGAGGAGATCGACGAGATTTCACAGGTGGTAGCCGACAACTGCGAGCATATGAAGCGTTCTCCAAGCGTGGAAGAGATTCAGGATATGGTCGAGAACCAGCTGATGAAGTACCGCGCATACAATATGGCGCGGAACTATATTACCTATCGCTACAAAAGAGCGCTTGTCCGCAAGTCCAACTCGACGGATCAACAGATCCTGAGCCTCTTAGAGTGCAATAACGAGGAGGTAAAACAGGAGAATTCCAATAAAAATCCAACGGTCAACAGCGTACAGCGGGATTACATGGCGGGAGAGGTGAGCAAGGATATCACGAAGCGTTTCCTGCTGCCGCCGGATATTGTGGAGGCGCATGAAAAGGGGATTATCCATTTTCACGATGCAGACTATTTTGCGCAGCACATGCACAACTGCTGTCTGGTGAACCTGGAGGATATGCTGCAGAACGGAACGGTGGTCAGCGAGACGATGATCGACACGCCCAAGAGCTTTTCGACCGCCTGCAACATCGCCACGCAGAGCATCGCGCAGATCGCAAGCTCCCAGTACGGCGGGCAGAGCATCTCGCTTTCCCATCTGGCGCCTTTTGTACAGGTGAGCCGTGAAAAATTCCGAAAGGAGATCCGCGAGGAGGCGCAGGAGGCCGGCATCGCGATCACGGAGGAGCAGGTCTGTCAGGTGGCAGAAAGACGGGTCAAGGACGAGATCAAGCGCGGCGTGCAGATCATCCAGTATCAGGTGATCACGCTGATGACGACGAACGGACAGGCGCCGTTTATCACGGTGTTTATGTATATCGACGAAGTGCCGGAGGGACAGCTCAGGGATGACCTTGCGATGATCATCGAGGAGATGTTAAACCAGCGGATCCAGGGCGTCAAGAATGAAAAGGGCGTCTACATCACGCCGGCTTTTCCAAAGCTGATCTATGTCCTAGAGGAAGACAATATCCGGGAGGGAAGCAAATACTGGTATCTCACGAAGCTGGCTGCCAAGTGCACAGCGAAGCGGATGGTGCCGGATTATATATCAGAGAAGATCATGAAGAAACTGAAGGACGGCAACTGCTATACCTGTATGGGATGCCGCTCCTTTTTGACGGTGTACCACGACGAGGAGGGAAAGCCGAAGTTTTACGGAAGGTTCAATCAGGGCGTGGTTACGCTGAATCTGGTGGACGTCGCCTGCTCATCCGGCAGGGATATGGACCGGTTCTGGAAGCTGATGGATGAGCGGCTGGAGCTTTGCCGGCGCGCGCTGATGTGCAGGCACAACCGTCTCAAGGGAACATTGTCGGACGTAGCGCCGATCCTTTGGCAGAACGGAGCGCTTGCCCGTCTGAAGAAGGGTGAAAAGATCGATAAGCTGCTCTATGGGGGTTATTCAACGATCTCGCTTGGCTATGCGGGACTCTGCGAATGTACCAGATATATGACGGGCAAGTCGCACACGGATCCGGAGGCAACGCCGTTTGCCCTGCAGGTGATGCGCTACCTGAACGATGCCTGCAAGAGATGGCGGGAGGAGAGCAACATTGATTTCAGTCTGTATGGAACGCCGCTGGAATCGACGACCTACAAGTTTTCCAAATGTCTGCAGAAGCGGTTCGGCATCATAGAGGGCGTGACGGACAAAAATTACATCACGAACAGCTATCATGTCCATGTAACCGAGAAGATCAATGCATTTGAGAAGCTGAAATTCGAGGCGCAGTTCCAGGAGCTTTCGCCCGGCGGTGCGATCAGCTATGTGGAAGTGCCTAACATGGAAAACAATCTGGACGCGGTGCTTGCGGTGATGCAGTATATCTATGAAAATATCATGTATGCAGAGCTCAATACCAAGAGCGATTACTGTCAGAAGTGCGATTATCATGGAGAGATCCAGATCGTCGAGGACAACGACGGAAAGCTGATCTGGAAATGCCCGAACTGCGGCAATACCGATCAGAATACGATGAATGTGGCCAGACGTACCTGCGGCTATATCGGCACGCAGTACTGGAATCAGGGAAGGACACAGGAGATTAAAGAAAGGGTGTTACATCTGTAATATGTATCTGTCGGAAGTCAAAAACTGTGATATTGCGAATGGACCGGGAGTGCGCGTCACGCTGTTCGTCAGCGGATGTACGCATCACTGCGAGGGCTGCTTTAATGAGATGACCTGGGATTTTCACTACGGCAGACCTTATACAGAGGAGGACACCCGGCAGATCCTTGCGTGGCTTGAACCGGATTATATCACAGGGTTTACACTGCTTGGAGGCGAGCCGATGGAACCTGTGAACCAACGGGGACTTCTGCCGCTTCTTCGGACGGTCAAAGAAAAGTATCCGAAGAAGACGATCTGGTGTTACACCGGCTATCTGTTCGAAAAAGATATCCTGCAGGATTTTTGTGGGCGTTTTCCGGAGACAAAGGAAATGCTGGGCTTTCTGGATGTTCTGGTAGATGGAGAATTTATGCTGGAGAAGAAAAACATCAGCCTGCGGTTCAGAGGATCGGAAAATCAGAGGATCATACGGGTGCAGGAATCCCTGCGTGAGGGAAGAACCGTCTTGTGGGAAGATTAGATAAAAATAGAAAAGGTTCGTCTGTAAGGAGAGCGGCAGGCCTTGTGGCGTCGCAGATCCCGGCAGACGAACCTTTTTTAGGATGAAAAGTGCTTATACTTTCTTGCGGTAGAAATGCTCCAGACTCTGGATCAGCTTGTAGAATATCATGGCGATCCCACAGAGGATCAGGATGGAGGTAATGACCATGTTGAGCTGGAACACCTGGGAGCCGTAGATGATCAGGTAGCCGAGGCCGCGGCGTGCCGCGAGAAATTCGCCGATGATGACGCCGACCAGGGACAATCCGATATTGATCTTCATATTGCTGAGGATCAGAGGGATGGAGCTTGGCAGAATGACCTTGCGGAAGGCATCGCGCCTGTTCCCACCGAGGGTGTAGATCAGCCGCAGCATCTCCGGATCGGCCTGACAGAATCCGGTGTACAGGCTGATGATGGAACCGAATACCGCAACGGAGATCCCGGCGACGATGATCGTTCCCGTACCGGTGCCGAGCCATACGATCAGGAGCGGGGCAAGCGCTGACTTGGGGAGCGAATTCAGAACGACAAGGTACGGCTCCAGAATTTCCGAGAGACTTTTCTGATACCACAGAAGGGTGGCAAGGAGCAGACTGCAGATTGTCACCAGAAGGAAGCTGACGACGGTTTCCGCCAATGTGATCCCGGTGTGCACGAAAAAGGCATGGCTGCAGAACATCTCATAAAGGTAGAGCAGGATGGCGGATGGACTGCTGAAAAAGAAGCGATCGATATAGCCAAGTTGCGCTGCGCTTTCCCAGACCAGAAGAAAAAGGGCAAGAAGGACAAAGCGGGCGATACTGATACAGTGATGGTGCCGGCGGTGGCTGCGCAGATAGCGCTGCTGCGCCGGGGAAAAAGAAGGATTACTGCTGTGATAGCGTTCCATCGGATAAGACCTCCCATAGTTGATTAAAATATTCCTGGTATTCAGAGGTGTTTCGGATCGCCAGAGGATCAGAACGGTCAACCGGATAGACGACCTTCATTTCACGGGTGACGGAGGCTGGGCGCTTCGAGAGGACAAGAACGCGGTCGGCGAGCGTGATCGCCTCGGAGAGATCGTGTGTAATCAGGATGGCGGTCATATGCTTCTCACGGATGATGTTCGCGATGTCTGCCGAGACCGTGAGCCTTGTTTGGAAATCGAGAGCGCTGAAGGGTTCATCGAGAAGCAGAAGCTGGGGATGGATCGCCATCGTGCGGATCAGGGCGGCCCGCTGGCGCATCCCGCCGGAGAGCTCGGAAGGCTTTTTGTCCTTAAAGGCAGACAGACCGTAGTCGTCGAGAAGGTTCAGCACATACTCGCTGGCCTGCGGCGTCAGGGAATGATTCAGCTCCAGTCCGAGCGTGACATTCTGGTAGATGGTGCGCCATTCAAAGAGATGGTCGCGCTGGAGCATATAGCCGATGCGAAGATCGGCGGTCTTGATGGAATCGATCTGTGCGCCTTTGTAGAAAAGAGAACCGCTTTCCGGGGAAAGAAGTCCGGATATGACAGACAGGAGGGTGGACTTTCCACATCCGCTCGGACCGACGACCGCGAGAAATTCACCCGGCATCACATCAAAAGATATATGGGAAAGTGCAGGCGTTTCCCCTTTCAGATTGTGATAAGAATAGGATATGTCCTGCAAAGATAAAATAGGTTTCATGGTCAATCCGCTCCGAAATGATATAATATATTTTATGGAAGAAAGCAAAAAATGTGTTTTGAATTGAAAATAAACTCATTTTATGCTATCATCAAATTCAGATTTAATATTTGGACAGGAAAGACGAGGTTTTGCGATGGCACAGTTATGGGGCGGTCGATTTACAAAGGAGACCGATCAACTGGTTTATAATTTCAATGCGTCGATCTCTTTCGACCAGAAATTTTTCAGACAGGATATCGAGGGCAGTATCGCGCATGTGATCATGCTCGCCAAGCAGGGGATCCTGACGAAAGAGGAGAAGGACGCTATTTTAAAGGGACTGACGGGAATCCGTGAGGATGTGGAAGCCGGAAAACTGGAGATCACAGATAAGTATGAGGACATCCACAGCTTCGTGGAAGCAAATCTGATCGACCGGATCGGAGACGCCGGCAAGAAGCTGCACACGGGAAGAAGCCGGAACGATCAGGTGGCGCTGGATATGCGTCTGTACACAAGACTGGAAGTATTGCATGTGGACGAGCTGGTCAAAACGCTTCTGGAGACGCTGCTTTCTATTATGGAAGAAAATATCGAGACGTATATGCCCGGCTTTACCCATTTACAGAAGGCCCAGCCGGTCACGCTGGCACATCACATCGGTGCGTACTTCGAGATGTTTAAGAGAGACCGTTCGCGGCTGAAAGATATTTATCACCGCATGAATTACTGTCCGCTCGGCGCAGGCGCCCTGGCGGGAACAACCTATCCGCTCGACCGGAATTATACCGCCTCGATCCTCGGATTTGAGGGGCCTACGCTCAACAGCATGGATTCGGTTTCAGACAGAGATTATGTGATAGAGTTTTTGTCGGCGCTGTGCACGATCATGATGCACCTGAGCCGCTTCTGCGAGGAGATCATCCTGTGGAACTCCAATGAGTACCGCTTTGTCGAGATCGACGATGCGTACTCCACTGGAAGCAGCATCATGCCCCAGAAGAAAAATCCGGACATTGCAGAGCTTGTAAGAGGAAAGACCGGCCGTGTATACGGAGCGCTGGTATCGATCCTCACGACGATGAAAGGAATCCCGCTCGCCTATAATAAGGACATGCAGGAGGATAAGGAGCTGACCTTTGACGCCATCGATACGGTGAAAGGGTGTCTCGCCCTGTTTGAGGGCATGATCCGCACCATGAAGTTTAATAAAGACGTTATGGAAAAGAGCGCGATGATGGGCTTTACCAACGCGACGGATGCAGCGGATTATCTGGTTGGACACGGTGTTCCGTTCCGGGATGCGCACAGCATTATCGGAAGACTGGTTCTGTACTGTATCGACAAGGGATGCAGCATTGACGATCTGTCGATCGACGAGCTGAAAGAGATCAGTCCGGTCTTTGAGGAGGACATTTACGATGCCATCAGCCTAAAGACCTGCGTGGAAAAGCGCCTGACCATCGGAGCACCGGGGCCGGAAGCGATGCGCAGCGTGATCGAGACAGAGAAGGAATATCTGGGCAAGGACTGGTTTGAGGATGAGAACGCAATCATCATACCGGAAAATGAGAAGGATAACTGAGCAAAAGCAATTTTGCATGACAGTGAATAAAACAAACAACGAGGGAGAAGAAAGATGAGTGAAAAATTAAGGGTTGGTATCTTAGGTGGAACAGGAATGGTAGGACAGAGATTTATCTCTCTTCTGGAAAACCATCCGTGGTTTGAGGTGACGACGATCGCAGCAAGTCCGAGATCGGCAGGCAAGACCTATGCAGAGGCTGTTGGTGACCGCTGGAAAATGACGACACCCATGCCGGAGGCAGTAAAAAATATCGTGGTAAAGAATGTCAACGAGGTGGAAAAGGTTGCAGCGGAGGTTGATTTCGTCTTTTCCGCAGTGGATATGACCAAAGAGGAGATCAAGAAGATCGAGGAAGAATATGCAAAGACGGAGACTCCGGTTGTGTCGAACAACAGCGCGCATCGCTGGACGCCGGATGTACCGATGGTCGTACCGGAGATCAACCCGGAGCATTTCGATGTGATCGAGGCGCAGAAAAAGCGTCTTGGCACGACAAGAGGTTTCATCGCCGTAAAGCCGAACTGCTCGATCCAGAGCTACGCGCCGGTTCTGACGGCATGGAAGGAATTCGAGCCGTATGAGGTGGTAGCGACCACTTATCAGGCAATCTCCGGAGCAGGCAAGACCTTTAAGGACTGGCCGGAAATGGTAGAGAACGTGATCCCGTATATCGGCGGCGAGGAAGAGAAGAGCGAGAAAGAGCCGCTCCGTATCTGGGGTAAGGTTGAGAACGGACAGATCGTGCCTGCGACAGAGCCGGTCATCACCTGCCAGTGTATCCGTGTTCCGGTACTGAACGGCCACACAGCAGCCGTATTTGTAAAGTTCCGCAAGAAACCTACGAAGGAGCAGCTTGTTGAGAAGCTGGTGAACTTCAAGGGACTTCCACAGGAGCTGGAGCTTCCGAGCGCACCCAAGCAGTTCATCCAGGTTATGGAGGAGGACAACCGTCCGCAGGTCAAGCTGGATGTAGACTATGAAAAGGGTATGGGCATCAGTGTAGGACGGATCCGCGAGGACAGTGTGTACGACTGGAAGTTCGTCGGACTTTCCCACAATACGGTACGAGGAGCGGCAGGGGGCGCTGTTCTTTGTGCAGAGACATTAAAGGCAAAAGGTTATATTACCAAAAAATAAAACGCATTACAATTTGGGGAAAATAAAATAGGGGTAACATTCCCCGGAATTTCCGGGGAATGTGAGAAGGTACAAATATGGATGATTTAAGATATCAGGTTGATATGCTGAATGCGATGAATCGCAAACTGGCGAAGGATGAAAGGATGCTTCGTCTGATCTGCGAGACGTCCAGCAGCGCATTTCTCTACTACAATTATGAAGAGGATAAGATCAGGACGATCGCAAACTGGGATCACTACTTTGACTTCCCGGTGGAGACAACGGGGGATCTTACGAAACTCTATGACTGTGTGGAAGAGAAATATGCGATCGCGCTTTCCAAGGTCTTTTTTATCGAAAAAGAAGGCATCAAGAGTCAGGTCATTGAAGTTAAGCTGAAAGACAAAAATCTTATTGTTGAAGTAGAGACAAATGTCATCTACGATTCTTTTAACAAACCCACCGACAAGATCATATGCTTTAAAGACATCACCAAACTAAACTCGCAGAACGACGAGCTGACCTATATGGCGTATTACGATGTGCTCACAGGGCTGTACAATCGGAATTATTTTGTGAAGCTCCTGGGAGAGTTTGTGCGCAAAGCGGGCGAGCGCGGCGAGACGGTAGCTGTGATGTTCCTGGATCTGGACGACTTCCGCAGGATCAACGACGGTCTTGGAATCGTGGTGGGCGATGAGATCGTGCAGGTGTTTGGACAGTTTCTCCATGACTTTATCGGCGAAAATGTGATCGTTTCGCATTTTAACAGCGATATCTACTGTATCGGCATTTATGATCCCTGCGGGGCAAGGAGCGTGGAGACGATCTTCCGGACGATCCAGGAGCGGCTGAAAAAGCCGTTCAGACTGTCGTCGACCGGTCAGGAGATCATCATTTCCGTGAGCGTCGGGGTATCGGAATATCCCGAGGCAGCTTCGAATACACTGGAACTGATCAACTGCGCGGAGATCGTCATGTTTAAGGCGAAGAAATCCTGCAAGGACAAGATCCTGTATTTCGATGGCGCGATCCTGGAGGATTTCCTACAGAATGTGACGATCGAAAACAAGCTCAAGAACGCGATCTTTGATCAGAATTTCGTCATGTACTTCCAGCCGCAGTTCCGCACCGAAGACAAATCGCTGCGCGGCGTGGAGGCGCTGATCCGCTGGAAGGATGAGAAGGGCAAGATGATCAGTCCTGCGGTCTTCATCCCGATCGCAGAGAAGAACGGGACGATCGTACCGATCGGAACCTGGGTGATCGAGGAGAGTCTGCGCGCCTTTTCAAAATGGCAGAAAACGTATCATTATCCGATGATCATCTCCCTGAACATTTCAGCGATCCAGTACAAACAGGCTGATTTCATTGATAAGATGATTTCCATTATGAAAAAATACGATGTGTCTCCCTCCAAGGTGGAGCTGGAGATCACTGAATCGATCCTGATCGACGACTTCCAGGAGATCGTAGATAAGCTGATCATCCTGCGCGATATCGGGATCAAAATTTCTCTGGATGATTTCGGAACCGGGTATTCCTCCCTGTCGTATCTCAAGGGACTGCCGATCGATACGCTCAAGATCGACAAATCCTTTATCGATACCGTGACTTCGGATGAGAATACAAGGATCATCACCGAATCCATCATTTATATGGTGAAGAAGCTGGGATTTGAGACGATTGCAGAAGGCGTGGAAGTCCAGGAACAGTATGACTATCTGTATAAGATCGGCTGCGACAATATCCAGGGCTTTTATCTTGGAAAGCCCATGCCTGCGGAAGAGATCGAGAAACTTTTGATCGAAAGAACAAATGAGTAAGAGGATTTCTATGTTGATTGGCAGAGCATCGGAATTAAACTATCTGAATAATTGCTATATCAGGGAAGGAAGCCGGATCGTTGTCGTATATGGAAAGAAGCATATCGGAAAGACGGCGCTTTTGAAGGAATTCCTTACCGGCAAGGAAGGGCATTATTATCTGGCGAGGGCGTGCTCGGAGCGGGAGCATCTGTACCAGTGGGGCAGACAGCTTGCAGAGGAGAATACGCTTGAACACACGCCGGAAACCTACCGGGACATTTTGCAGACGGCAGTCGGAGAGCGGCAGCAAAAGCAGGTGCTGGTGATCGATGAATTTCAGAATCTGGTCAGGGCTGGCAGCGGCTTTATGAAAGAACTGGCAGCTTTCGTAAGGGAGCAGGAGCGCACGCCGGAGATTCTCGTGATCCTGAGCAGTTCCTCGATTGGATGGGTCGAGAACAGCATGGTGACGAGGATCGGAGAGGCGGCTTATGAGCTGTCCGGCTTTTTGAAGATCCGCGAGCTGTCTTTTAACTGCATGCGCGAGTTCTTTAAGGCTTTCGACATCGAACAGAGTGTGGAAGCTTATGCGATCCTCGGGGGAATCCCCGGGCTGTGGCAGCATTTTGACGACAGGAGGAGCATCCATGAAAATATCTGTAAGGCGATCCTGAGGGATGAAAGCCTTCTCTGCGAGGAAGGAGAACGCCTTGTATCGGAACAGCTCCGGGAGCCAGCCGTGTACAATACGATTCTTGCTTCGATGGCGGCGGGCAACCACAAGCTCAACGAGCTGTATCTGCACACCGGATTTTCCAGAGCGAAGATCAGCGTCTATCTGAAGAGCCTGATGGAGCTTGAAGTGGTGGAAAAGGTCTTTTCGTACGACACGGAGGGACGCGAGAATGTACAGAAGGGCATCTACCGGATTTGTCATCCGCTCGTATCCTTTTATTTCACATACCTGTACCCGCATATGAGTGCAAAGGCGACTCTGTCCGGGGAACGCTTTTATGAGCGCTATATCAGACCGGATTTCCGAAGGTTTGTCTCGGACTGCTTCCGGCAGATCTGTGTTCAGGATCTGGAACGCAGAAATGAGAACGGCGAGCTTCCGCTGCATCTGGAAAATACAGGGGAATGGGTCGGTAAACAGGGAACGATCGATATCGTGGCTCAGGATGAGCAGGGCAGAACGCTGATCGCTCTTTGCAACTGGCGCAATCGGACGATGACATATGAAAACTACGAGAGCCTGCTTGAGCTGGCGCAAAAGGCAAGGATCAAGGCAGACTATATCTATTTGTATACGGCGACCGGATTTGACGAGCGCCTTCTGGCGAAAGCCAGAGCAGAAAAGGATCTGCGCCTGATACGGCTCACGGATCTGTGACAGGCGGATAGTGTTTTATGGGAAAAAGTTTATTTATTGCAGAGAAGCCAAGCGTTGCAAAGGAATTTGCAAAGGCTTTAAAATATCATATGAGAAACAACGACGGCTATATGGAATCCGAGGAGGCCGTTGTTACCTGGTGCGTCGGTCATCTTATCACGATGAGTTACCCGGAAGCCTACGATGAAAAGTATAAAAGATGGTCGCTAAACACGATCCCTTTTATCCCGGAGCAGTTCAAGTACGAGGTGATCGGCAGCGTCAAAAAGCAGTTTCAGATCGTAAGCGGTCTTCTGAACCGGCAGGATGTGGAGACGATCTATGTCTGCACAGACTCCGGGCGCGAGGGAGAATACATATACCGTCTGGTGGAACAGCAGGCGCAGGTACAGGGCAAAACGCGCAAGCGCGTGTGGATCGACTCCCAGACGGAGGAGGAGATCCTGCGTGGGATCCGCGAGGCAAAGGATCTCTCGGCATATGACAATCTTTCCGACGCCGCCTATCTGCGCGCCAAAGAAGATTATCTGATGGGAATCAATTTTTCCAGAGCGTTGACTCTCAAGTACAGCGCACCGATCAAGTCCTACCTGAAGGCAGACCGGGCGGTCGTCTCAGTCGGCCGCGTGATGACCTGCGTGCTTGGGATGGTCGTGAACCGCGAACGGGAGATACGGGAATTTGTGAAGATTCCGTTTTATAAGATAGCTGCGATCAGCAATATCCGCGGCCATGAGTGCCGCTTTGAGTGGAAGGCAGTGGAAGGTTCCCGCTATTACCAGTCGCCGCTTCTGTATAAAGACAACGGTTTTCTGAAAGAGCAGGATGCCGATGATTTCATAGCATTTCTCAAGGAAGAACCGGTAGAGCCACCGGTCCTTGAAAAGATCGAGAAGAAGAAGGAAACAAAGAATCCGCCGCTGCTCTACAATCTGGCGGAGCTTCAGAATGACTGTTCCCGATTTTTCAAGATCAGCCCGGATGAGACGCTCCGCATCGTGCAGGAATTGTACGAGAAGAAGCTGACGACTTATCCCCGAACGGACGCGCGCGTTCTGTCGAGCGCAGTCGCCAAGGAGATCCACAAGAATATCGGCGGGCTGAGAAATTACGAGCTGGCGAAGCCGTTTGCGCAGGAGATCCTGACAAACGGGAGCTATAAAGGGATCGCCAAGACGAGATATGTCAACGACAAGCAGATCACGGATCACTATGCGATCATCCCGACCGGGCAGGGCTTTGGCAGTCTGAACAGCCTGCACCCGACGTCCGCGAAGGTATATGAGATCATCGTCAGACGTTTCCTGAGCATCTTTTACCCGGCGGCAATCTATCAGAAGATCGGTCTGCAGGCGAAGATAAAAGGAGAAACGTTCCTCTCGAATTTCAAGGTGCTGGCGGAGCCTGGTTATCTGAAGGTTGCCCAGAATTCCTTTGCCAGGAAAAAGTCGGAGGAGACGGCGGAAGAAAAGAGCGGGGACGACAAGGAAGAGGCGGAGGAAACCTGCGACAACTCCTTTATGGAGGTGCTGAAGGTCCTGAAAAAGGGAGATACGCTGGAGCCTGCCACCTATGAGAAAAAAGAGGGAGAGACATCCCCACCCAAGCGTTACAATTCCGGGACGATGATCCTTACGATGGAAAACGCCGGGCAGTTCATAGAGGACGAGGAGCTTCGTGCCCAGATCAAGGGTAGCGGGATCGGCACATCCGCGACCAGAGCGGAGATCTTGAAGAAGCTGGTCAATATCAAGTATCTGAATCTGAATAAAAAGACACAGATCATCACGCCGACGCTGCTCGGGGAAATGATCTACGAAGTGGTAGCGGGATCGATCCGCCCCCTGCTGGATCCGAGGCTTACGGCAAGCTGGGAAAAAGGACTTACGCTTGTCGCCAACGGTGAGATATCCGGCGACGAGTATATGGTGAAGCTCGATGACTTTGTGACGCGCAGGACCAACGCAGTGAAGCAGATGAATAATCAGTCTGCCCTGTATCAGAGATTCCAGTACGCGGCACAGTTTTATAAAAAATAGAGGGCTGCCCTGGGCGCATGGCACAGGGACGGTCAGGAAAGGTGGAAAACAGATATGGCAGGATTACAAAATACGACGATCCGCGAATTGTACACACTGGAGGAGACGATCGCGGCAGAGCTGTTCGACGGAGCAATCTACCCGTGGGAGCTGCTTCCGAAGATCGGCGAGTTTATCGTGAAGCTCGGCAATACGCTTCCGGAAGATAAGTATGAAAAGAGAGGCGAGAATGTCTGGATCGCAAAGTCGGCGAAGGTGTTCCCGAGCGCATATATCAACGGACCGGCGATCATTGACGAGGAGGCGGAGGTCAGACACTGCGCTTTCATCAGAGGCAATGCTATCGTGGGAAAAGGAGCGGTAGTCGGCAACTCCACCGAGCTGAAAAATGTCATTCTCTTTAACAAGGTGCAGGTGCCTCATTACAATTACGTCGGAGACAGTATCCTCGGCTATAAGGCACATATGGGAGCCGGTTCGATCACTTCCAATGTAAAGAGCGACAAGACGCTGGTCATCGTTCGCGCCGGGGAAGAACAGTGCGAGACAGGACTGAAAAAATTCGGAGCCATGCTTGGCGATCAGGTAGAGGTAGGCTGCAACAGCGTGCTGAATCCGGGAACCGTGATCGGAAAATATGCCAACGTATATCCGACCTCGATGGTGCGGGGCTTTATACCGGCACAGAGCATCTATAAGAAACAGGGCGAGATCGTACAGAAGGAAAGCAGATAAAAGACAGACTTCGGAGATACAGGGATATGGTTAAGGATTTAAATCTGGAAAACTTCAGTTCAATGATTGACAACATGATAACCGGCATTTGCTTCATGGAGCATGAGAGGGGAAAGCTGACTCCGTTTTTCATCAACGAAGGATTCTTCCGGATGCTCGGCTACTCCAGAACACAGGGCATGAAATTCTTTCAGGACGTCAGAAGGAGTCTGATCCCGGATGATCTGCCGGTGTTTGAGCATGCGATCGACGAGGTGCTTCAGGATAACGGTTCCGTGGAGGTGGAATTCCGTACCGTTACCGGAAGCGGCGGACTCAGATGGCTTCATGCGCAGGGAAATCTGTATTCCAGAGAGGGCGGCAAAGAGATCATACTGGCGGTCATTCAGGACATCACGGAGCGCAAGAGCATCGAAGAGGAGCTGCGACAGCAGGCGGAGCGTCTGCACATCCTCTCCGAGGCAGAGGGTGAAAAGATCATTGACTATAATGCCAAGACAGATGTGCTGATCATCAAGACCTCTGCGGTTGGCTACAGCTCGGATAAGGACATTATCCTGAACCGTTATCTGCAAAATTTCACCGGAGACAAAATGGCGGCGGAGGACAGGGAATGTTACCGCAATGTCCTGGAGGGACTTTTGAAGTCTCCCAAGCACGATTCGGTAGAGTTCCGGACGAACCGCTTTGAAAAAGGTTATAGATGGTATCAGGCAAACTTAACCTCCCTTCTGGGTTCGGAGGGGTATGTGACGCGTATTGTCGGAAGAATGCTCAATATCCATGAAAGAAAGCTCAAGGAGCTGGATCTGCTGCTTCGGGCGGAGAAGGACGCTCTGACCGGGCTGTACAATAAAGGGGCGACGGTCCAGCTGATCGAGAACGCCATAGCCGAGTGCAAGGGAGATGGACTGAACGCCCTGATGATCATCGATCTGGACAATTTCAAGACGGTCAACGATACGCTTGGTCATGCCCAGGGGGATAAGGTGCTGGTGGATACCGCCGCTGCGCTCAGCAGCATTTTCAAGGGCGGCGACATCGTCGGAAGGATCGGCGGCGACGAGTTCGTTGTATATATGCAGAATTTAAATTCTATATCCAACGCAGATATTCTGGCGACCAAGGTAGTCAATAAGCTGGATTTCAAGCTGCCAAACGGCGATGCGGTCATCAATGTGACCTGTAGTATCGGCGTGGCGATCTACCCGTATCACGGAACCGTGTACGAAGAGCTGTTTAACAAGGCGGATAAAGCGGTCTACACGGCGAAGGCGAACGGAAAGAACGGCTACCGGATCTACGATGCGGCGACCACGATGGCGTACCATGCAAACCGCAGGGACTCTGTCTACAATCCGGACAGAGGTATGGAGATGAATAAGAATATCGAGGATCTTGTGATGCAGATCCTTTTCGAGGACAAGCAGGTAGAATCCGCGCTCAAATCCTCCATGGAGCTGATGATCTCACGCTACAAGTTCCACCGGGCGTATCTTTGCGGAAACGAGGAGCTTGCGGATCTGAAAAATGTATTCTTCGCAGCGGACGGATACGAGATGGGCAAGGAGAGTCAGGAACACTATGAGCTCCGCAGGATCGTCAGCGAAGTGCTCTATGAATCCTACAAGAACTTTGCGATCATCCACGACTATGATCTGCCGGCGAATGAACTGCATGACTATCTGCAGGCAGAAGGGATAAGGAGCATGCTCTATTATCCGGTCACGGTACAGGGACAGTTCAAGGGTGCGATCGTCTTTGAAAACCATGAGGACGTGCAGATGGAATTCCCGGAGGGCGAGATGGAAGAGATCCGTTCCCTTCTGCGGATCATTGAGGCGCACGTACTGCAGATCGGCCTGATGGACAGACTGCAGGATTTCGTGACACAGATCGCCGTCTTTGACAATATGGACAACTATATCTATATCATCAACGAGGACACCTATGCGATCAGCTTTATCAATAAGAAGGTGCTGATGAAGACGCCGGAGGTCAAGATCGGCGACATTTGCTACAAGGCGCTGCAGCACAGGGACAGTCCATGCGAGAACTGTATCTTAAAGAAGCTGGATCCCAAAGATCCGCACAGCCGCTGCACGGAGGAGATGTTTAATTATTCGCTCCGCTGCTGGAGCAGATGCAGCGCAAGCTGGCTCGAGCACAAAGAGGACAACCGGCTTGCACTGGTCAGCGCCATCGATATTTCGGAATATTTTATCGGATAGTTGACGGATGCTCTGTTTTCGTGTATATTTTTAAAGAAGTAAGTTGCTTTACCACGTTAAATCGTGTGAGCAAACGGCGGGCGTCAGTATTGTGTCCGAGCGCGCGTGGCACAGGCCCGTATCTTGAAGAACGTGCGCAGAAACGAGGAGCATTATGAAAAAGAAAGTATTTGCAACACTCATGGCAACAGCGATGACTGTCTCCATGCTGGCAGGCTGTGGATCCGCTGAGACAACGACAGATTCTGCAGCAGATACGGCAGAGACAACGGAGACCGCAGACGAAACGGCAGAAGCGGCAGAAGACACAGCAGCAGAGGATACCGCGGCAGGAGACAAGGTCTATAAGATCGGTATCTGCCAGCTTCTTGAGCACGCAGCTCTGGATGCTGCCACACAGGGATTTGAAGACGCCCTGGTAGAGAAGCTCGGAGAAGAAAATGTAACCTTTGATTTCCAGAATGCACAGGGCGAGCAGACCAACTGCGCAACGATCTGTACCCAGTTCGTTGCCGATGATGTGGATCTGATCCTTGCCAACGCAACAGCACCGCTTCAGGCGGCTGCAGCAGCAACCAACACCATCCCGATCCTCGGAACATCCGTTACCGATTTTGCAACGGCACTGGATATTTCCGACTGGACAGGAAAGACTGGAACCAATGTATCCGGTACTTCCGATCTGGCTCCGCTCGACGAGCAGGAGAAGATGCTCAAGGAGCTGTTCCCGGATGTACAGAAGGTCGGCATCATTTACTGTTCCGCAGAGGCAAACTCCGTATACCAGGCACAGATGTTTGAAAGCTATCTGGATGCAGACGGCATTGCATGGGAAGAGTTTTCCGCAGCAGATTCCAACGAAATTCAGGCAGTTATGACCAGCGCAGTTGAGGCTTGCGATGTTCTCTATATCCCTACGGATAACACGATGGCTGCCAACACCGAGACGATCAACAACGTAGCACAGCCGGCAGGCGTACCGATCATCGCCGGTGAGGAAGGTATCTGTGCAGGCTGCGGCGTGGCAACACTTTCCATCAGTTACTACGATATCGGATATACCGCTGGTGAGATGGCATATGATATCCTTGCAAACGGAGCAGATATCACAGATATGGATGTCAAGTATGCTCCGCAGGTTACCAAAGAGTATAACGAAGCAATCTGCAGTGCTCTTGGCATTACAGTACCCGAAGATTATGTAGCGATCGCTGCAGAGTAAGCGTCAGGTTCTTACAGGGGTGACTTTGTCACCCCTTATCTTTGATTTAGCAGATACACACAAAGAGAGAAGAGTTTTATTTATGGAGGGTTCAACAAGATGATACTACTAACACTAAATCCTTTGTCCTTATTCAGAGCGATGCCGGGTGCGGTGGCGCAGGGACTGATCTGGGGAATCATGGCGATCGGCGTGTACATTACATTCCGTCTGCTGGATTTCGCCGATCTGACAGTCGACGGTTCTCTTGCGACAGGAGGAGCGACGGCTGTTATGCTGATCCGTGCGGGAGTCAATCCGTGGATTTCGCTTCTGGCGGCGTTCGGAGTGGGTATGCTGGCCGGAATGATCACCGGACTTCTGCATACGGCGCTTGGGATCCCGGGGATCCTGTCCAGTATCCTGACGCAGATATCCCTTTATTCCATCAATCTGAATATCATGGGAAAGTCGAATCAGGCGATCAATGTAGATCAGTATCATCTGGTAGTATCCCTCCGTTATATATCCGGGGAGACGTCGACGAAGATCGGCTTTTACGGCGGCGTGATCGTCGGCTGTCTGGTTCTGGTTGCGATCCTGTACTGCTATTTTGGAACAGAGCAGGGACAGGCGATCCGTGCGACTGGATGTAACAAGAGCATGGCCAAGGCGCAGGGAATTAACACGAATTTTCACACAGTGCTCGCGCTGATGATCTCCAACGGTCTGGTAGGACTGTGCGGCGGTCTGTATGCACAGTACCAGGGCGCGGCGGATGTCAACATGGGAAGAGGAGCGATCGTCATCGGTCTTGCGGCAGTCATCATAGGAGAAGTCCTTTTTGGAAAGCTGTGCGCAGGAAAGAAGATCGCGTTCGCTTACACGATGATCTCTGTTATCTGTGGCGCGATCCTGTACTATATTGTCATTGCCTTTGTACTCTGGCTGAAGATGCCTTCAGACGATATGAAGCTGTTCTCAGCGATCGTCGTGGCAATATTCCTGTCGATCCCTTATCTCAAGGGTAAATATGGAAAGAAGAAAGGGGTGGCAAAATAATGGCTTACGCATTGGAGATCAAAGATGTGCATAAAACGTTCAATCCCGGCACGATCAATGAGAAGGTTGCGCTGGATGGTGTGAACCTGCTCCTCAACGAAGGGGATTTCGTCACGATCATCGGCGGAAACGGCGCCGGCAAATCGACGACTCTTAACGCTGTGGCAGGCGTGTGGCCGATAGACAGCGGCTCCATCATCATTGGCGGAAACGATGTGACCGGACTGCCAGAGCATAAGCGGGCGAAGTTTCTCGGAAGAGTGTTCCAGGATCCGATGACCGGAACAGCGGCGACCATGTCCATCGAAGAAAATATGGCGATCGCGGCAAGAAGAGGAAAACGGAGAAACCTGAAATGGGGCGTCACCAAAGCAGAGCGTGAAAAATACAGACAGATGCTCGGGACACTGGAGCTCGGTCTGGAGGACAGACTGACTTCGAAGGTTGGACTGCTGTCCGGAGGACAGAGACAGGCAGTAACCCTTCTGATGGCATCCCTGCAAAAGCCGGAGCTTCTGCTGCTCGATGAGCACACCGCAGCGCTGGATCCCAAGACTGCAGCAAAGGTGCTTGCCCTTTCCGACAAGATCATCGCGGAGAATGGACTGACAGCCATGATGGTAACGCACAATATGAAGGACGCGATCGCCCACGGCAACCGTCTGATCATGATGCACGAAGGAAGAGTGATCTACGACGTCAGCGGCGAGGAGAAAAAGAGCCTTCACGTATCAGATCTGCTCAAGAAATTTGAGGAAGCGAGCGGCGGAGAATTTGCCAATGACCGAATGATGCTCGGATAGAAAAAAAGAACGTACAAAATAAAGAACAAGAAGAAAAATCTAGTCTTAGGGACTAGATTTTTTTTCGACAATATGAGAGAATAGGAACAGCGGTTATGACAGACTACACTGGTCTGTTAGCAAATAATATCTACATAATCGAAAGGAGTTATCACATGATTTATTCAAAAGAAGTTGAAGAAATGTGTACAGTAGCACAGGGCGTTCATCATGGCTGTGCTCCTATCCCAGAAGAAGCAAAATGGGTGCAGGCAAAAGAAGTAAAAGATATTTCCGGTTTGACACACGGTGTCGGCTGGTGTGCTCCTCAGCAGGGCGCATGTAAGCTGACTCTGAATGTAAAAGAGGGTATCATTCAGGAAGCTCTGGTTGAGACGATCGGATGCTCCGGTATGACACACTCCGCAGCTATGGCAGCTGAGATCCTTCCGGGTCTGACTGTTATGGAAGCGCTCAATACAGACCTTGTCTGCGACGCGATCAACACAGCAATGAGAGAGCTGTTCTTACAGATCGTATATGGTCGTACACAGTCTGCTTTCTCCGAGGAAGGACTTCCGATCGGTGCAGGTCTGGAGGATTTAGGAAAAGGCTTAAGAAGCCAGGTTGGTACTATGTATGGTACTCTGAAAAAAGGTCCTCGTTACCTTGAAATGGCTGAAGGATATGTTACAGGTATCGCACTCGATGCAAACGATGAGATTATCGGTTACAAGTTTGTAAGCCTTGGTAAAATGACAGACTTCATCAAAAAAGGTGATGATCCGAAAACAGCATACGATAAGGCATGTGGTCAGTATGGCCGTGTAGATGATGCTGTTAAGATTATCGATCCCAGATGCGAGTAGTCCGAAAAAGAAACAGGAGGAAAAGATAAGATGGCTTTATTTGAATCATATGAAAGAAGAATTGACAAGATCAATTCCGTATTAAACAGTTATGGCATTTCTTCTATCGAAGAAGCTGAGAAAATCACAAAAGATGCTGGCCTTGACGTATATGAGCAGGTTAAGAAGATTCAGCCTATCTGCTTCGAGAACGCTTGCTGGGCTTATACAGTAGGTGCTGCAATCGCAATCAAGAAGGGATGCAAGAAGGCATCTGAGGCTGCGGCAGCAATCGGTGAAGGTCTTCAGGCATTCTGTATTCCCGGATCCGTTGCAGACACCCGTAAGGTTGGTCTTGGTCACGGTAACTTAGGAAAGATGCTTCTTGAGGAAGAGACAGACTGTTTCGCATTTCTGGCTGGTCATGAGTCCTTCGCAGCAGCAGAGGGCGCGATCGGTATCGCAGAGAAGGCAAACAAGGTTCGTCAGAAACCCTTAAGAGTTATCCTGAACGGTCTTGGAAAAGACGCTGCAAAGATCATTTCCAGAATCAATGGATTTACCTTTGTTGAGACAGAGTATGATCCTTATACAAACGAAGTAAAGGAGATCAGCAGAACTGCTTACTCTGAGGGACTTCGTTCCAAAGTAAACTGCTATGGTGCAAACTCCGTTCCGGAAGGTGTTGCGATCATGTGGAAAGAGAATGTAGACGTTTCCATCACAGGTAACTCTACAAACCCGACAAGATTCCAGCATCCGGTAGCAGGTACTTACAAGAAAGAAAGAATCGAAGCTGGCAAGAAGTACTTCTCCGTAGCATCCGGTGGTGGTACAGGACGTACACTTCATCCCGATAACATGGCTGCAGGTCCTGCATCCTACGGTTTCACAGATACCTTAGGACGTATGCACTCCGATGCACAGTTCGCAGGTTCCTCTTCCGTACCGGCTCACGTTGAGATGATGGGTCTGATCGGTATGGGCAACAACCCGATGGTAGGTGCTACCGTTGCAGTTGCAGTTTCCATTGAGGAAGCAGCGAAAGCAGGCAAATTCTAACGAAATTGCCGCAAGTTCTAAAAATAGACAATAAGAAAACATTGAAAATGCCGTAATCTCAAGGGGTTACGGCATTTTTTTGTTCAATCCGGTTTTACAGGAAAATCTTTTAGGATACTTCCTTAGTAGTAATAGACTACTTAGAGACGAGGATTGCTGATTTTTTTAATAATTTACTATAAAAAATTATAAAATTTATTGCACTTTTCTGTACTTTTGAATATACTATATGTAACAGAGTTGCCCGAAGTCTTTTGGACATTGGGGACCAGGCTGAGTCTTGTGCTCAGCTTTTTTACGTTAAGGAGTGATTTTATGGATTTGAAAAAGCCATTGACCTTCGATGAACAGTTGGATAAGTTAATTGCACACGGGATGGTTATTTCGGATAGAGAAGAAGCCAAGGATATTTTGAAGAAAGTAAACTATTATCGATTTACAGGTTATGCTTTGCAATTTAGGAAAGACCCTTCCGGCAGCAAGTATATAGAAGGAACTACATTTGAAACGGTGTATCATCTTTATAAAGTGGATGAAATATTACGTGATACATTTCGTCGGTATATTGAAAAAGCAGAGGTTTATTATAGGACACAGATAGCCTACGGATTTTCAATCGCAAAATGTACAGATGCGCCTTATGACCAGCATTACGATGAAAACAATTTTTATAATAAAAAAGGTTACAAAGAAGTGATGGAGACCTTTGGAAGAGAGCAGAATTATTATAAAGACAGTCTGATTGTAAAGCATCATAAAACAAAGTATTCCAGTAAAATGCCACTGTGGGTTATCGTGGAATTGATGTCATTTTCTAATATGTCCAAGCTGTACAGTTCTATGTATTATTCAGAAAAGGATGCTATAGCCGGCATGGTCGGAGTGGGTAAGGATACATTGGAAAATCATCTGCACTGTCTGTCAGTATTACGAAATAAATGTGCGCATGCAGCAAGAATGTATAATACGGATTTTAATCCTCCGGCAAAGTTCACAGCAACCTTTTTGAGGAAACATCCGGAGATAAAGAATAATTCATTATTTGCGTACACGCTGGTTTTACTAAAAAGGCTTCCGGATGAAGAGAGTAAGAAATCTTTGGTACAGACAGTGGAAACGGTGGTAGATGAATATAGAAGTGATATTGATTTGAGTTTGATTGGTTTCCCGGAGAATTACTTGGAAATTATGAAGAATAATTTGTAAGAATAAACAGCCACTTTTCGTTAGTAGTAATCTATGCAAAGTGGTTGTTATTTTATATTAAGGGGCTTAAAAGATTTAATTAAGCTGCAACCTTGACAATAGTTAGACTATTCTGTAGTATTAGATTATTAGTACAACAATTATGGGGTGTGGACTAAAAAGACGGAAAACGAGAGCATGTTATGTATCAGATATTATTGACATATCAAATTCTAATGGTGATTTCCTGCGCCTTATTCATCGTGCTGATGATCCGACAGCGGGAGGGTGAGCTTTCCAAGCTCATGCTCTGCATCGCTTTCCTGAGTGGTGTACAGAACTTTGGCTATCTGCAGGAGATGGTGTCGACCAGTCAGGAAGAAGTGATGATGGCAGTAAAGACGGAATATCTGGGAGGCGCGTTTATCGGAACCTTTTTGCTCCTGTTTACTTCGCGCTACTGTGGTCATCGTGTGAAACGCTGGCTGCAGACCTTTCTTTTTCTGCTGGATGCGACAGTGCTGGTATGCTGTTGGATGTACGATAAGATCCCCTTTTACTATACTTCCGTGGAATTTACGGACAGCGGTATTTTCCCGCATGTCATTTTACATAGAGGCTTTTTGTATTATATCTTTACTGCGGTGATCCTGGGGCAGATCCTTATCAGTCTGCATTTTATAGGAAAAGCGCTGTGCGCGACGAGCGACCGGATCAGAAAGACGAATCTATAATGCTTTGGTTCGGAACCTTTATGCCGCTTGTGGGAATTCTGATCAACTGGTCTGGAAAGATGGAAGGATTTGACGCCGTTCCGGGCTGCGTAGCATTTGGAATTGCGGCTTTTGGCGTTGTGATCATAATTTATCATGTGTTCGACCTGACAGCGATGGCGCATGAGAACATTATCAAGACGATGGACGAGGCAGTCCTGATCGTGGATGCTTACGGCTGTTTCATTGAAGCGAATGACAAGGCTATGGAGATGTTTCCGGGGATAGAACAGCTCAGACAGGGCGTTCGGATCCCGACGACCGATCTGGAGCGGATCATTGTGAATGGAAATAAACATGAATATCTTGAACGTGCCAGATGTTATGAGGTGCACGCCAATAAGGTGTGGAACAACCGGGTTCTGGCAGGTTATGCCATCGTGTTTGTAGATGTGACGCAGAGCCGGGAGCAGCTCAAGCAGATGAGCCAGCTCAAGATCAATGCGGAAAAAGCAAACCAGGCGAAATCAGAGTTCCTGGCGCGTATGTCGCATGAGATCCGTACGCCGATCAACGCGGTGCTCGGCATGAATGAGATCATTCTGCGTGAGAGCAAGGAGGAGGACACGCTCCGCAACGCGGCGGACATCCGTTCCTCGGCGCAGACGCTTCTGGGGATCATCAACGATATTCTTGATTTTTCCAAGATCGAATCCGGTAAGATGGAGATTGTTCCGGCAGAGTATGATCTGCGCATCCTTTTGCATGATCTGATCAATATGACGCTGCTGCGCACGGAGGAGAAGGGGCTGAAACTGAAAACAGATATTGATCCGGATCTGCCATGGGGACTTTACGGCGACGACATCCGGCTGCGTCAGGTATTACTTAACTTATTGACTAATGCAGTCAAATACACAAAGCGTGGATCGATCACATTTGAAGTACATGGAACAATAGAAGAGGAAAGCGTACTGCTTCAGTTTACGGTGCGGGATACCGGGATCGGCATTAAAAAGGAAGATATGCCGCGTCTGTTTTCAGCGTTTGAACGGATCGAGGAGAACCAAAACCGCAGTATCGAGGGAACCGGGCTTGGCATGAATATCACCATCAGGCTTCTTGAACTGATGGACAGCGGGCTGCAGGTGGAAAGCGAATATGAAAAGGGAAGCACCTTCCGGTTTGAATTAAAGCAGAAGATCATCCATGCAGAACCGATCGGCGATTTTTCGAAGTGGGCAGGAGAGAAAAGGCAGAACAAAAACTATCAGCCGACCTTTACCGTGCCGGATGCAAGGATCCTTATGGTGGACGACAATCTTGTCAACCGGAGAGTATTCTGTGGACTGCTCAAGCAGATCAATCCGTCGATCGATTCGATCGGAAGCGGCAGGGAATGTCTGAACTGCGTCCGAAAGGAACGGTACGATCTGATCTTTCTCGATCATATGATGCCGGAGATGGATGGAATAGAGACTTTTGAGAGAATGAAGAAGCTGGATGAAAATCTATGTAAGGACACGCCGGTGATCATGCTGACAGCCAATGCCATTTCCGGGGCGAAGGAGCAGTACCTTTCCATGGGCTTTAGCGATTTCCTTGCGAAGCCGATCTCACAGGATAAGCTGGATGAGATCCTGGAGCGTTGGCTGCCGGAAGAAAAGATCCATCCGATTAATGATTAAATGACACAAAATGCAAAGTCCCTCCGGATCCGGAGGGACTTTTACTGTCATAGAGTTTCGCTTTGATATTAGTTAGACTTTACCTCTTTCCAAAGCTCATTGTAAAGAGCGTCGCCATCCTCGCCGAGATAGACAAATGTCTCCAGATTGTTGTACTGGGACAGATCCGGGAAAGCGATGGTCGAGTTTTTGATTTCCTCGTCCTCGATCAGCTCTCTGGCTGCGTCGTTCGGGGTAGAGTAGGTGATGTACTCAAAATTCTTCTCTGCGATATCGCCGCGGCACATAAAGTCGATGAATTTCTCCGCATTTTCCTTGTTCGGAGCATCCTTCAGGATACACCAGCAGTCGATCCAGACATTTGTGCCTTCCTCCGGAATGACATATTCCAGATCCGGGTTTTCACGCTGCGTATAGATGGCCTCGCCGGAGTAGATGACGCCGATAGCGGCTTCACCGCCGATCATTTTGTCACGAACCTGATCGATGACGTATGCCTGAACCAGAGGCTTCTGCTCGATCAGCGCATTTTTTGCGGTTTCCAGTTCTGTCGGATCCACGGTGTTCATGGAAAAGCCGTTCAGCTTTTCGGCTACCATGAAGGCGTCCCTTACGGAATCCTGCATCAGGATATTGTCCGCGTATTTTTCATCCCAGAGCTGCGCCCAGCTTGTGATCGGCTCATCCACCATCGTCTTGTTGTAAAGGATACCGACTGTTCCCCAACAGTAGGGTACTGCGTACTTGTTGCCGGGATCAAAATCGTTTGCCTGCTCATAGTACTGTGCGCCGATGTTTTTCTTGGCGTTAGGGATATTGTCATAGTTCAGCTCCTGCAAAAGACCGTTCTGGATCATTTTGTCGATCATGTAGTCGGAAGGGCATACCACATCGTATTCTGCGGCGCCGGATTCTACCTTGGGATACATGATCTCGTTCGTCTCAAACTCATCATAGACAACCTCGATGCCGGTTTCTTCCTCAAACATTTTGATGGTTTCCGGGTCGATGTATTCACCCCAGTTGTAGACGATGACCTTGCCGTTTTCCCCGCCTGCGGAAGAGCCGCAGCCCGTCAGTGCTGCCATGGATGCCGCCGCCATAGCGATGACAGCGACTGCTTTCACATTTCCTTTTTTCATTTTCATCTCCTCATTCTTTCCTAAAAATATATATCTGTTCAGAGTCCGTTCGGACTTCGTGAAGCCGGTTATATGTTGTTTGTCTTTTCCTTCTTTCCGCTCGGTGTGAAGTTCACCAGAAAAAGAAGGATCAGCACAGTGACAAAGATGATCGTCGAGAGGGCATACATTTCAGGTTTAATACCCTTTTTCACCTCCGTATAGATCTTCGTGGACAAGGTATCGATTCCTGCGCCTTTCGTAAAGTGCGTGATGATGAAGTCGTCAAGCGACATGGTAAACGCCATCAAAAAGCCGGAGAGGATACCGGGGAGCAGATCGGGGAATACCACCTTAAAAAAGGCTGTCGTATGTGAAGCTCCCAGATCCAGCGCCGCCTCGTAGGTGCTCGGGTTAAGCTGCTTCATACGCGGCATCACACTCAGGATCACGTAAGGAATATTGAAGGTGATGTGCGAGAGCAGGATTGTTCCGAATCCAAAACGGAAGCCGAAGCTGATAAAAAGCAGCATCAGCGAGATACCCGTCACAATGTCGGCGTTCAGCATCGGAATATTGGTAATGCCCATAAGCACGGTTCTGGAACGGCGTTTCATACCGCTCATCGCTACACAGGCGATCGTTCCAATGATCGTTGCAACCAGAGAGGAAATACAGGCGATCAGAAGCGTATTCCACAGCGCCTGCATGATCTCGCGGTTCTGCACAAGGGAAGAGTACCATTTGAAGGTAAAGCCGCCCCATTTTGCGCGGGTCTTGCTCGCGTTGAACGAAAGGACGATCAGCGTGGCAATCGGCGCATACAGGAACAGAAAAATCAGGGCAACGTATATTTTTTTTGCAATGTTTTTCATAGCATCGAGCCCTCCCCGTCTTTGTCAAAAACAGCAGATACGATCATGTTCAGTATGATGAAGATCATCAGCACAATGGAAAGACCGCTGCCCAGACGCCAGTTGGCGGCCTGCGTAAACTCCTGCTCGATGACATTTCCGATCAGAAGGATCTTGCTTCCGCCGAGCAGGGTGCTGATCACGAACGTTGTGAGCGCAGGTACAAATACCATGGTCACGCCGCTGATGATACCCGGTACGGTCAGTGGAAGGATAATGCGGAAAAAGGTATAAATGTTTCCAGCGCCGAGATCCCTTGCCGCATTGATAATATTTTCATCGATCTTTGCCAGCGCATTGTAGAGCGGCAGCACCATAAAGGGCAAAAAGTTGTATACCATGCCAAGGATGATGGCAGAGGGTGTGTTGATGATGTTCAGCGCAGGCAGATGAAAGAAAGCAAGCACGCTGTTGATAACGCCGCTCTTTTCCAGAAGCGTCTGCCATGCGAGCGTCCGAAGCAGAAAGTTCATCCACATCGGCAGGATAAAGATCAAAATGATAAAGCTGTGCTGGTTTACCTTCATATTAGCCAGGATCATGGCAAGAGGGTAGGCCAGAAGAAAACAGATGACCGTGCTGATCAGGGAGAGGAGCAGAGACAGCCAAAGTGCCTTTGCGTGCTCAGCCGATGCGATCGCCGTGATGTTTTCCAGTGTGAATGCTCCAGTCTTATCGGTCAGTCCATAGTAGAAGATCATTCCAAGCGGAATAAGGATGAACACGACCGACCACAGCGCGTAAGGAGCAGACAGCCATTTACTCTTAGATGTCAATTACAACCGCCTCCTCGTCTTCGGACTCCGGTTTGTTCATGATCTGGATGTTGAAAGGATCGACCTTGATCCCAACCTCCTTGCCAACCGGGAAAAGGGTAGTAGAGTGTACCAGCCACTCGAAACCGCCTGCCATAATTTCCATTTCGTAGTGAACGCCCTTGAAGATCAGATGCGTGACAACGCCCTGCAGCACACCTTCGGACGGTTCAACCAGTTCGACATCCTCTGGACGGATCACGACGTCGACCGGCTTGTTGTGTCCAAAGCCTGTGTCTACGCAGGCAAATTTGGCGCCGAGGATGCTTACCAGCTTGTCGTCGAGCATGATAGAAGGGATAATGTTGCTGTCCCCGATAAAGTCGGCAACAAACGCGTTCTCCGGCTCGTTGTAGATGGATTCCGGAGAGCCGATCTGCTGGATGTAGCCCTGGTTCATAACGACGATCGTGTCGGACATCGTGAGGGCTTCCTCCTGGTCGTGCGTGACATAGACAAAGGTGATGCCAAGCTCGTTTTTCATACGGATCAGCTCATACTGCATCTCCTGACGCAGCTTTAGATCCAGCGCGCCGAGCGGCTCATCCAGAAGGAGCACCTTAGGCTCGTTTACGATCGCGCGTGCGATCGCGATACGCTGCTGCTGACCGCCGCTCAGAGAGCCGGGCATACGGTTTTCGTATCCCTCCAGATTGACCAGCTTAAGTGCATAGCGGATCTTATCATCTATGTAGCTTTTGGATTTCTTCTTTATTTTTAATCCGAAGGCAATGTTTTCCGCGATCGTCATATGCGTAAAAAGGGCATACTTTTGAAATACGGTGTTGAGCTGACGCTTGTTGGGCGGAACGTTGGTAATGTCCTTGCCGTCGAAAATGACCTTTCCGCTGTCGGGGCTGGCAAATCCACCCAGAATCCGGAGCGTCGTGGTCTTGCCGCAGCCGCTTGGACCGAGCAGGGTAACAAATTCGTTTTCATGTATTGTAAGGTTCAGTTCATCCAGAACCATCTGACCGTCAAAGGACTTGGAGATGTTATTCAAATGAATCAGTTCTTTGGACATCTAAGGATACCTCCTGCGTATAGTAAGTCTGTGACCGACCGTTTCCTTGAAAAACCGACCGGCTTCTTAAAAGTTGGGCGGAGTGCTGATCCACAGAAAGACCGCGCCGCTTTTGCTGCATGCTTTGATATAATGCTCTGAGTTCGGCTTATAATAGAAAGCCTCGCCCTTCTTTGCCTTAATGCTGCGATCGCCGATGATCACAGTGACTGCGCCGGAAAGGACATATCCGAATTCCTCGCCTTCGTGCGGCTGATCCGGATACGTGGAGCCTTCCGGCTCAAGCGTCACGCGGATCGGTTCCATCATGTTTTTCTGTGCGTTCGGAATGATCCATTCGATCTTATTGTGCAGCTCCTGGTCGATCTTTTCGAAGTAGTCCTCTGCACCGAAAACGATCTGCTCATCCCCGGCGTCATTGAAAAAGTGCTTCAGATCCGTGCCAAGACACTGAAGAATATCGATCAGCGTGGCGATGGAAGGGGAAGTGAGGTCGTTTTCCAGCTGGCTGATAAAGCCCTTCGACAGCTCGCAGCGGTCTGCCAGCTCTTCCTGCGTCAGTCCCTTCTTATTGCGAAGCTCCTTGATCTTGTTGCCAATATCCATCTTATTTGAATTGCCGTCCATGGTTTACCTTTCTAATAATAAACATAAAGTTTACTAAAACTAAACAAACACTGTATCTCATTATACAAAAAAGAAAGGGTGTGTCAATGGGTTTTTCTAAAAAGTTTTGGAATTTTGGGAAAATAGCAGGAGGGGATAAAATATAGAGAAATAAAAAGTCAGAAGTCAATGACAATGAAAATGATAAATGTTATAATTTATGTGCATATTTTTAGAGATAGGTCAGTTGAAGCAGTATATTTTGAATACAATATAAGATATAAATTGGTTGGAGGTAAACAATGGGTAAGATTGAAGGTATCCGGATAGAAAATTATGGAGCCCTGAAAAGTGTATGTATGGGAAAGCTGTTTTCTTATCAGGAAGGAAGACCCCTGGGAAATATGGTGACAATTATTGGACCGAGTGGCACGGGAAAAAGCACCATTGCGGACGCATTTGGATTTATTGCGGATTGTCTGGACAAGGGAGTTGAAGAAGCCTGTGACATGGGCAACAGAGGTGGCTTTAAACAACTTGTCTCGCAAGGAAAAGAAGAGGCCATTCATTTTGAAATATATTATCGGGAAACAAGTACCTCGAAGCCGATCACATATGAACTGTCGATTGCACTGGACAAAAATGAGCGTCCTTATGTATTGGATGAGCGTTTGCGGCAGAGAGTGGAAAAAAGAGGATGGCCCAAATCGTTTTTGAATCTCCATGAAGGAAAAGGCTATGCGTTTGAAGGAAAAGACGGATGGCAGGATGATGACGGAAGTATTATCGGACAGGGAAAGCGTGTCGAGGTAGATCTGGCAGATAAAAGGAAACTTGGGATTGCAACTTATGGGGCGATGGCGCAGTACAACCGTATCGTAGACTTTATGAACTTTCTGAAGAGTTGGTATCTGTGCTATTTTTCTCCCGATTCTGCCCGGCAGATACAATATGCGGCGCCACAGGCATATCTGAACAGGACAGGCAGTAACCTTAACAATGTGGCGCAGTATATGTTTCGCGAAGATAAAGCAGGATTTGAACGCGTTCTGAAAGAAATTCAGACGAAGCTGCCAGGAATCCGGCTGATTGAGCCTAAATATATGGAAAACGGGCAGATGGTACTCCGGTTTTTAGAGCAGGGCTTTGAGGAGCCGTTCTATTCTCCGCATATGTCAGATGGAACACTAAAACTTTTTGCATATTATCTGTTACTGCATGAGCACACGCCTAGACAACTGGTTTTTATCGAAGAACCGGAAAATGGATTGTATCACCAATACCTTACAGAACTGGCATGTGAGATGCGAAAAAATGTCGGAAATGGTTTTACAAAGCAATTATTTGTGACAACACACAGCCCCTTTTTTGTAAATGCGCTAAATCCCGAAGATGTGTGGGTGCTTCAAAAAAATGAGGACGGGTTTTCAACAGTAAAAAGGGCATCAGAATACGAATTTGTAAAAGAAATGTCAAATGAAAATGTATTACTTGGAGATTTATGGTATAGCAAATATTTTGGGTGATGATAAGCGATGAAGATAGACTTTTTAATAGAGGATGCGTCTGGAGAAAAACTGATCCATGCAGTGATGAAAAAGTATATAGAAGAAAAGCCTGAGTATCCAATCGAGTATTCCACCAGATCCTATAAAGGTATGGGAGGATTTGTGAAAGGAAAAGACTGCCATAACGTCAAGGCACAGCAGTTATTAAATGATCTGCCAAAGAGAATGCGTGCAATACAGGCTAAAAATATGGGCGTTGAAGACGCATCTCTGTTTGTGGTTCTGGATAATGATATACATGATACAGAACAGTTTCGGAGTCAGCTGGAGAAGCTGGCGAAAAGGGAAAATATTATGATGGATCATGTGTTTTGCATTGCTGTCGAAGAAATGGAAGCTTGGCTGCTCGGTGACAGAGAGGCAATTCTGCAGGCGTATGGAAAGATTGCTGACCGCATAGCCGGGAAGTACGCAGGATACAGACAGGACAGCATATGCGGTACGTGGGAGTTCCTTGCTGACATGCTGACAAAAGGTGGAATGACGGCCTTTCGTAAGAAAAATCCAACAGCTATGGATGTTGGAATCTGTAAATCGCAGTGGGCAGAAAATATTGGAAAATATATGTCTATCCGTGATAATGTATCTCCGAGTTTTCAATATTTTATCAGAGAGCTGGATATGCGCAGGGATAGATGATAGAGTAATTACACAAAATCTGATTAAATATTTAGTTATATTGAGCAAACAAAAAAACTATTTCTCCCCGCGCTCTTTCTTATACCGCATCATGTGCATCGTTTCACATCGGTCATCATAGGAGAGAACACGCCATATCTGGAGCATTTCAGAGGTTTCCGGAGGAAGAGTCGCTTCTGCCAGCAGACCATTCAGATCCCTTCCAAGAAGATAATCCACAGAACAATCAAGATAGTCCGCGATTTTGGCAAGGTTGTCAGCGCGGAGCATAGAACCACGCGACAGCATAGAGGAAATCGCATTTTTGCTGAGATCACATTCTTCCAGCATATCTTTTTGGGACAATTTCTTGTCCTTCAGCAACGCATTGATTCGCAATGCAGTTTCTTTTGCATTATACATAGGCAACTCCTTTCATCCCTCAAAAAATGGAATAGCAGAAAAATATCATACAAAACAAAGATTTTAACTTTACATTCCAACAAAAGCGGGATAAACTATTATTGTGAGTAAATAGTTGTATAGATATATGTTACCACGGTAACACACAGAAAGGAAAGGGGTAATTATGAGTGTGGGCGAAAATATTAAAGCAAGGCGGATCGCACAGGGAATGACACAGCAAAATCTTGCAGATGCGGTCAGTCTGGGGCGGTCTATGATCGCACAGATCGAGCGTGGAAGCAAGATACCGAATCTCCTGCTGAGCGCGGCGCTGGCGGAAGTTCTCGACTGCAGTCTGTATGATTTCCTGGATCAGGAGGAATCAGAGTAACCCGCGTCAGAATCCTGGTGGGATAAAGCAAGACGATAGAAAAACAAAAGAAATGTGAGGATGTAAAGGTGAGAGGAAGATTAGTAAAAGCAGCGGCGATGTTTATGGCAGTTCTGATGCTGGCTACCGGTGTGCCGCTGGATGCGCTGGCACAGGAGACGGAGAACAGTCTGTCTGTGGAGCCGGAGGAGATCACAGAGGCAGAGATTACAGAAGCTGAGACGATGTCCGAGGAGGCAGAGGAAGAGACAAAAGCTGTCTGGGAGGAAGAGAAGGAAGAAGAACTCCGGAAAAGACAGCAGGAAATCTATGAGCAGAAGATTAGGGACGAATATCAGACAGAACAGGAAAAAGAGCGTGCAGAGTACGAAGAGGAATATCATAAAAGACACAGACTTACATCTGCCCAGTTTACGGCACAGTCCACACAGAGCTTTACCGCACGAACAAGCTGCCCGGATACTTCGGACAGCCATTATTTTAGTACCGCGAATCCGTTCTACCCGGCATATGCGCCCACACCCGGTACATTGGATGCGCTGGGAAACTGTACCTGGTATGCGTGGGGAAGAGCGTATGAAATTCTGGGAAGCAAACCGCAGCTGTCCACAGGCAATGCAGGTGACTGGTATTATTATAATTCGAGTAATGAAATATATGGTTATAGCCCAAATGCGCCCAAAGTAGGAGCGATTGCCTGCTGGAAGAATCATGTGGCGGTAGTGGAGAAGGTAAATTCTGATGGAACAATCATGATATCGGAATCGTCTTATAAGATCGATGGAGTGACAGAGGGAATCCGCTTCCGAACAAGAGATAATCTGAGCGGTTCGGCGCCGGACAATTATGGGGACCGCTTTATGGGATATATCTATCTGGGAAATTTTGGAGGAGAAGTTCTTAGTGGAAATTATAAGGGACTGAATTGGGCAGTGACGAAGCAGGGCGTGCTGACTATTTCTGGAAAAGCTACAGAACCGATTACTCATGAAGATGATTTTTATGGATGGATCGACTATGTCAAGAATTATAATGACGTAGTGATCACAAAAATCATTGTGGATATACTATCTGGGGAAAATCTGTTTTCACTAGATGCTTGGTTTGAAGATGAATATGACGAGGCAACTATAAAGGAGATTATATTTAAAAACATTGATATTAGTAGAGTAACTGATATGTCGGATATGTTTGCCGGATGTAGTCAGCTGCAAAAGCTGAATGTAGGTGAATTTGATACCAGCAGTGTGACCGATATGTCTCGTATGTTTCGTTCGTGCGAGTCATTACAAGAATTGGATATAAGTGGATTTGACACCAGCAATGTAACAGACATGGATACGATGTTTGGGTTTTGTTCTAATTTGCAAAAATTGAACATGAACGAGTTTGATACCAGTAGTGTAATGTGAAGCCGGGAACGGCGGAGGTGGCGATTACCGGAAAGGGCAATTATAAAGGAAAAGCAAATCTGCAGTTTACGATCGGCAGTTGGAGCTTTGATGAGCTTAGCGCATCGATCGCAGATCAGGTGTATAACGGGAAAGCGCAGAAGCCGGTTCCAGAGTTTACGCTGCGCGGAGAGAACATATCACTCAAGGCGGGAACGGTCTATACGATCGCGTTTACAGAAAATAAGGAAGTAGGTTATGCGCAGGCAGTTATCAAAGGAAAAGGAGTTTACGCAAAGGCAAGCCGATTACCCTGCGATTCTATATTGAGTGCATGGATCTGGAGGATGCCGTGATCGGAGCGATTCCGAACCAGACCTTCAAGGGTAGTCCGGTAAAACCGATTCCTAAAGTAAAGGTTGGCAAACTTTCTTTGAAATACAAGAAAGACTTTACGGTGAAGTATTTCGGCAATGGTACGAAGGGAGAAGCGACGATGGTGATTACCGGAATCGGAAATTACACCGGCACCTGCGAAAAGAAGTTTATTGTGCAGTAAAGTATTTTCAGCCCTATGCTCTATGTTGTAAAAAACAGAGGAATCATTCAAGAAGCCTGCCCGGTTCAGCGATGATTGTCCGGGCAGGCTTTTTCTGATTGTCCAAGGAGCTTGATCAAGCGTCTGTACGCGTCTGTTTTTGTTGATATGTTGGCGGCAAGTAGATATAATATATGGTATCAACAAACAATGTGTGAGGACGACAGATGAAAAGAGCATACAAAAGAATCACAGCAATCTTATTGGCAGCGTTCATGCTTGCGACGACAGTTCCGGAGCAGGCGCTTGCGCAGGAGGCAGATCCTGCAGTAGTACAGGAAATGCAGCAGGAAGAGACGCCTGTGGAAGAAACAGAAGAGAACGGGCAGGAGGAGCCGGCAGAGGACGAAGAAGCTGCGCCTGCCGAAGAGGAACAGGAACCGGAAGAAACCCCGGACACAGAAGATGAAAAAACTGAGTCCGAAGAAAACAGCAACGAACAGGACGACGAGAAGCTTCCGGCGCAGGAAGAAACCCTCTCTTCCAATGAACTGACAGAGAGTGTCGAAGAGACGGCAGATACAGTTTCTGCGCAGGCAGAGGTGACGGAAGAAATCTACATCAATCCGATCTACAAGGATATCATCACAGAAGAGGATATTCTGGCGCTGCAATCGGATGAACCACAGGATGACCGCTATACGGCGCAGAGCGACGTCACGTATACGACGCTGGAGGATGCCGGGAAATATCTGGCAGACCAGATGGTGCAGCGTAAGGAAACCATTACGGTGAACGTGACAGGCGGCGCTTTTTCATGGAGAGAGGTTTTGAAGGCGGCAGAGGAGACATACGACGACAGCACCGGGATCACGGGAGACGCCATCCGTTATCAGTATGGCGGCTGCAGCGGATACAGCGGGTATGGTTATTATACCTATACGAATATCCGGTATTATACAAGCGCAGCTCAGGAAACAGAGCTTACCGAGAAAGTGTCAGAGATTGTAGCAGAGCTTAATCTTGGCGCAGCGGATGACTACACGAAGGTAAAGGCTATCCATGATTATCTGGTTGGTCATATTACTTATGGCAAGAGTTCCAGTACATCGGAAAGTCCCTATATTCCCTATACGGCGTATGGCGCGCTGATCTCCAATGTATGTGTCTGTCAGGGATTTTCGGTCGCTTTTTACAGACTTTGCTCGGAGGTTGGGGTATCCAGCAGGGTGATCAGTGGAACGACGATCAACCATGCGTGGAATATCGCCGGTGTGGACGATCTGTATTACAATGTGGACTGCACCTGGGATAATTCATCATATGAAATCAGCTATACTTTCTTTTTGAAATCGGATTCGGATTTTCGGGATCATCCGAGAGATACGGAGTACACCTCGGCGGCATTCTATGCCAGATATCCGATGGCACTTGCCTCCTATGGAAAGGAAGCAGGGGAAGGCTTGCAGGATCCGGATAAACTTAACGGCGACAATTCAGCGCTGAACTATTCATTTACCACAGTGGATGATGGCACAGCTACGACGCAGGCAGAAAACGGGCGGTCGAAAGTGCTGGTATTTTTTAGAACAACCTGTATGAACTGTCAGCAGGTGATCAGCAGTCTCGGGGCGATGGATCTGACGGGGACGGATGTCGTAGCGGTGGAAGCCTATAATGCGACACAAAGCGATGTAAAGAGCTTTCGCGATTCCTATGGCAGAGACAACAAGCAGATCACCTATACATATGATACGACAAATACTTCTGGGAATATCATGTGGAAATATTTAAATGCCACCGGATACAGCATATCCACTATCAGCTTCCCGTGCATGGTATATATCGATGCCAACAATAAGGTGCAGCGTATCACGACGGGCATACAGACCTCAGAGGAGATCCGGGATTCGCTGGAGAGATACTGCAACAGCACGACGAACTATCTCACCTACAATGTGATCTACCGGGCAAACGGCGGAACAGGAACAGACTATACCGAGACATGGACGACAGAGAAGCCGTATACGGTGCTTGGCAATGATACGGTCGGGTTCAGCAACCGTTCGCTTGGTTTCCGGTCGTGGAATACCAAAGCAAACGGAAAGGGAACTTCTTACAGTGCGGGTGACCAGATTTCCGTACCGGTCAGCAGACCGCTTGTGCTCTATGCGGTATGGGCGTCGAATCCGGCGACTTCCGTCCGGATCCAGCCAGAAGCGCATACGATCATGGCAAAGGAACAGATGACGATCAAAATGACCTGTACGGCGCAGGAGGAGGGCGAAACTTCCGACGAGCAGATATGGAGCAGTTCCAATCCGAAAGTTGCCAGCGTCGATGCGACGGGAAAAGTGACAGGCGTGGGAGAGGGAACGGCCACGATCAAACTGCAGCTTGGCTCTGTGAGTGACAGCTGCGAGATCAAGGTGCTGAAAAACATGGAACTGACCCAGTCGGAGTTACAGCTTACAAAAGGCGAAGTACAGCAGATTTCGGTAAAGGAGATCTCGAATCTGCCGGAGAGAAAAGCGGTTGTCTGGACGACTTCGGATGAAGCGGTTGCGACGGTGACAGGTTCCGACACGAAGGCAACGATACAGGCAGTCGGCGGCGGTACGGCGGTCATCACGGCTTCGTATGGCGGTTATCAGGCAGTTTGCAGTGTCAGCGTGCAGGAGAAGCTCGATATGCCGACGGCGGTTATTACGGATGCAGAGGGAAATCCGACAGCAGCGGATGCGTTTGCGAAGAATTCGCAGGTGACACTGAAAAGTGGAACGGCAGGGGTAACGATCTTTTATACGCTGGACGGCACAGAGCCGACAGAGAAGTCGCTGCGTTTCGACAAGCCGCTTACTTTGGCAAAGGATACGGAGGTTCGCGCAATCGCGGTCAGGAAGGACGGATATCATCAAAACAGTGATACCGCTGTATTCTTTTTCAAAATTTCAAGACATAAGGTGGTTTTCCGCTCAGACAATGACACGGTGGCGGAACTGACGCTGATCGACGGCGATTATCTTGAGAGCACCGATATTCCGCAGCCGGAGAAAGAGGATTATCGGTTTGAGGGATGGTTTACCGATCCGGAGGATGAGGGTACACGGCTTGATCTGACGATTCCGGTCACCGGCGATATGACCTACACAGCCAGATGGAAGAAGGGCGATCAGCTTCGGATCACGGCAAACTATGCAGACGGAAAGCAGCTGCCTGATCAGTCTGCGATCGTGCTGACCGTCAGTGCGTATGACGAAGCCGGGGAATTGACGCAGGCGCAGGTAAACGGCGTAGAGATCTATTATACGCTGGATGGATCCGTACCTACGGGCTCCAGTTCACGTTATGAAGGCCCGATCCGTTTATCAGGGCTGGAGGACGAGGACTGCAATATCACGCTATACGCGTTGGCGAAGGGAACGGGTTATACTGGAAGCGATCCTTTTATCAGAACCTATACGATCCTGAGCAGGAAAAATGGAAAGAGCGTATACGGAGAGATCGATCCCGATGATATTCTGGATGAGAAGATCGAGGTCGGGAAACTTTGGATCGCAGGGCTTCAGGATTCCTATGTGTACACTGGTTTGGCGATAAAACCGCAGATCCGCGTTTATGACGGGACGAAGAAGCTGACAGAGAAGAAAGATTATGTTGTTTCCTATAAGAATAATACAAACGCTGCTGCAGAAAATGCTGTGAAAGCGCCGACACTTGTTGTCACCGGCAAGGGCAATTACACGGGAACAATTGCCAGGATATTCAGCATTTCGGCTAAGGATCTCGGAGACGCGGATATCGCGGCAGAGGACATCTATATTGTGTCGAACGGAAAAGCCCAGAAGAAGCAGCCGGTTGTAAAATGGGGCAAGAAAACGCTTAAAATTAAAAAAGATTATACGGCAGACTTCGGCGATGCCGAGTATAAGGAAGCCGGAAAATATGAGATAACCATAACCGGTTGCGGCAATTATACCGGGACAAGAACCGTGACGGAGACGATTGCCGACAAAAAATCAGAATATCTGATGAGCAAACTCAAGGTTTCCTTTGCAAACAAAGCGGATCAGACGGCTGTCTATACGGGAGCGGAGATCTGTCCGGCGCTGCTTATAAAAAATGGAAGCCGTACTCTGGAGGAAGGAACCGATTACGAAGTCAGCTATGCGGACAACATCGAGATCGGAACAGCGACCGTATCGGTCAAAGGACTGCATGAGTACAAAGGGACCCGGAAGCTGACGTTTAAGATCACCGGCGTTTCCATGACGAAGGTGAAAGTGGAGCCGGGATCTTTCGTATCGCAGGTGACCTACGAGCCGGGAAAAACGGAATATACACTGCCTGCATATGATGCTTCTTCACAGAAGGGTTACAGACTGAGCTACACCTACCAGAGCAAGGGCGCGGATGGGAAGAAGCAGTCCGTGACCGATATACTGGAAGAAGGACGGGATTTTGCAGTAAGCTACAGCGGCAATGATAAGGCGGGCAAGGCAACGATTCTTTTTACCGGCAAAGGAAAGTATACAGGCGTTCTCAAGAAAAACTTTACCATTGCAAAGAATGCGATATTCGCGGATGCAGAGGCGCTTTCAATCGCATATGATCCGGCTGTCGTATATTGTAAGAGCGGTGCAAAGCCTCTTGTTACGGTGAAGGCAGGAGATGTCACGCTGACACAGGGCGTTGATTACACTGTAAAATATACCGCGAATACGAAGGTGTATGAGGACAGCTCATTTAAACAGAAGAATCCGCCGACGATCACGATCACCGGAAAGGGCAATTACACCGGTGCGAAAAGGACGGTGCATTACACCATTTCGGCAAAGGATCTGACCGGTGTAACGGATATCGTTATGACTGCGGAGGATAAGGTCTACAACCAGAAAAAGCCAAAGGACTGCAGCACGAAGGTTGTGATCACGGACGGCGACGGAAAGGTACTGAAAGCCGGAACGGACTATGAGCGGAAACTGAAATATTTTGTGGAGGATACGGAAGTATCTGGGGACACAGAGTTTCATGTGGGAGATACGGTGAAGGTGGCCACGTCCGGTAGAGGAAATTATACCGGAGAGATCAGCACAAGTTTCCGTATTGTGCCGACCGCTCTTGGCAAGGCTGCCATCGTCATTAAGGATCAGGTCTATACAGGAAACGAGATCAGTCTTTCCGCGCAGGATTTCCAGACAGCAAGGATCGGAAACGCCAAAACCGGAACGAATCTGGTCTATGGAGAAGACTATGTCATCGTAGCAGGAAGCTATCGGAATGGTATCTGGAAAGGAACGGCAAGTGTCACGCTGCAGGGAATCGGTAACTACGGCGGAACGAAGGTCGTAAAGTTTAAGATCAAGGCAAAGCCTGTGGGGTGAGCGCCGGTGCTGTTTTGTTTTACAACCTTTTCAAAGTGTGGTAGAATCAAGCCATGCCGATGAAGGATTACTAAAAGGCGGCATTTGAATAAAGACGGATTTTGTATTACGGAGAAAGGTATGGTCAGGTATGAGTCAGGAAAAATATGTGGCATATGTCTCCACCTATACGGTAGGACAGAAGGATAATTACGGAATCAGGATTTACGATGTGGATATGAAAAACGGCAGGATGACAGAGAAGAATCAGGTGGAGATCACCAACTCCTCCTATATCTCGATCTCACATAATGGAAAGTATCTGTACTCTATCACTGATTTCGGGGTGGAAGCGTACCGGATCCTTCCGACCGGAGATCTGGAGGTCATCAACGAGGGAAGCATCAACGGTATGCGGGGATGTTACATCTCTACCGATTATGAGGGAAAATTCCTTTTCGTAGGGGGATACCACGACGGAAAGATCACCGTGCTGCGGCTTCGTGAGGACGGCGGTGTGGGTGAGATTACAGACGAGATCTACCACAAGGGACTTGGCAGCATTGCCGAGCGGAATTTCCGGCCGCATGTGAACTGTGTCAAGATGACCAGGGACAACAAGTATCTGTGTGCGGCGGATCTGGGGCTGGATCACGTCAGTGTGTACCGGCTGGATCACACCACCGGCAAGCTGAAGCTGATCGATATGATACGAAGCGAGCAGGAATCTGCACCGCGTCATATCAAGTTTTCCAAGGACGGGCACGTTCTGTATATCGTGCACGAGTTAAAGAATTATATTGATGTCTACACCTACCAGGAGGTTTCCGGAAATCCGGAGTTTGAGAAGATCCAGACGATCTCTACGCTGAATGATTATCATGCGGGCGGTTCGGCGGCAAGTGCGCTGAACATATCCAATGACTTTAAATACCTGGTAAGCTCGAACGCCGGGGACAACAGCGCGGTGGTCTACAGCATTGATCAGAAGACGGGAATGCTTGATAAGATCCTGTGTCTGCCGGTCAGCGGAGATTATCCGAAGGATGTGAGTCTTTTTCCGGATAACAGGCATCTGGTCTCGCTCAACCATGAGTCGAACACGATGACATTTTTCACGGTGGATCTCAAGAACGGACTGTTGGTCATGAACGGCAAAGAGATCGAAGTGGACCAGCCAAACTGCATTATTTTCCACAAACTGCCAGAATAGTCAGATATCCTCCTGCATATATATGTATCAGCATATGTAGGAGGATTTTTTATGGACTTTTTGCAGAGTAGTACATATGACTTGTATAAAGATATACAGATCCGAACCGGCGGGGAGATCTATCTGGGCGTCGTAGGTCCGGTCCGCACCGGAAAATCTACTTTTATCAAGCGTTTTATGAATCTGCTGGTACTTCCCTTTATGGAAGATGAGCACGAAAAAGAGCGCGCGCAGGACGAAATGCCGCAGAGCGCAGGCGGCAAGACCATCACGACTACGGAACCGAAGTTCATTCCGAAGGAAGCAGCGCACATAAGGCTTGGCAGCGACATCGATGTGGATGTGCGTCTGATCGACTGTGTCGGCTATATGGTGGACGGGGCGAGCGGACATCTGGAGGAGCAGGAAGAGCGCATGGTCAAAACGCCCTGGTCTGTGGAGGAGATCCCTTTTACCAAGGCGGCGGAGATCGGAACGCGCAAGGTGATCCGTGATCACTCGACGATCGGGATCGTGGTAACCTGCGACGGGAGCTTCGGGGAGCTTCCCAGAGAGAGTTTTCTGGAGGCCGAGGAGCGCACGATCCGGGAACTCAAGGAGCTTGGCAAGCCGTTTCTGGTGCTGCTCAACTCGGCGAAGCCCTATGCGGACGAGACAAGAGCGCTCGCCGATGAGATCAGCGATAAGTATCAGGTGACGGTCATGCCTGTCAACTGCGAGCAGCTGAAGCGGGAGGACATCAATCACATCATGGAGAACGTGCTCTATGAGTTCCCGCTGACGATGATCGAGTTCTATATGCCTAAATGGGTAGAGATGCTTCCGTGCGAGCACAAGGTCAAGCAGGATCTGATCCTCCAGATCAAACAGCTGATGAACCAGCTCAATCATATCCGTGATATCTCGGGAGGCGGTCTGCAGCTCGAGAGCGAATATATCAGGAAGTGCAAGCTGGACGGGATCAGTATGTCCGACGGCTGCGTCCGCGTGGTGCTCGATGTGGATGACCGCTACTATTATGAGATGCTCAGCGATCTGGTCGGAGAAAATATCGAGAGTGAGTATCAGCTTCTTTCGACACTGCGCGACATGGCGCGGATGAAAAAGGAGTACACCAAGGTGCTGCACGCCATGGAGGCGGTGCGGTATAAGGGCTATGGCGTTGTGATGCCGGACCGCGAGGAGATTGTGCTCGCCAAACCGGAGCTGATAAAACAGGGAAATAAATTCGGGGTGAAGATCAAGGCAGAAAGCCCCAGCATCCATCTGATCAAGGCGACGATCGAGACGGAGATCTCTCCGATCGTGGGGACGGAGGAGCAGGCGCAGGATCTGATCCGCTATATCTCCGATACCGGGACGAACGAGGAGGGGATCTGGGAGACGAACATATTCGGCAAGACGGTGGAACAGCTTGTAAACGACGGCATTACCGGTAAGATCTCCATGATCAACGAGGAGAGCCAGATCAAGCTGCAGGAGACGATGCAGAAGATCGTCAACGACTTGAACGGCGGCATGGTCTGCATTATCATCTGATATGCGGCGGCTGCCTGCGGAGGCGTCGCGGCAGAGATGGTTTTACTAGGAAAAAAACGGAAAATATGATACAATCGTAACAGGCGCACAGAATAAACAGACGGTTTGCAGACAGACCCTTGTTTTTCTGGCGCCGTTAGCGATATCCACATTTCTAAGAAAGAAACGGAGGACAAACCTATGAATTCAGTATACGAAAAATTATTGAACTGCTACAAATGCTATAAAGAGAAGATTGACTTCGAACCGAAGGTTGCCGTAGTGCTTGGCTCAGGACTTGGCAATTTTGCAAAGACGGTAGATGTGCGGGCGGAGCTTCCCTACAGCGAGATCGAAGGCTTTCCGGTATCTACGGTTCCGGGACATGCCGGGAAATTTATCTTTGGTTATATCCACGAGGTGCCGGTCGTGCTGATGCAGGGCCGTGTCCACTTCTACGAGGGGTATCCGATCACCGATGTGGTGCTTCCGGCAAGGCTGATGAAGCTGATGGGGGCAAAGATCCTGTTCCTCACAAACGCGGCGGGCGGTATCGATCCTTCCTTCCACGCGGGGGCGCTGATGCTGATCCGGGATCACATTTCCTGTTTCGCACCGAATCCGCTTATCGGGGCCAATATCGAAGAACTCGGCACAAGATTCCCGGATATGTCGCACGTATATGACGAGGATCTTCAGGACATTATCAGAGGGTGTGCAAAAGAGAACGACATTGAATTGTTTGAGGGCGTGTACGCGCAGCTCACCGGTCCGTCCTTCGAGTCTCCTGCGGAGATCAGGATGCTTCATACGCTTGGTGCAAACGCGGTTGGAATGAGCACGGTGGTAGAGGCGATCGCCGCAAACCATATGGGTATGAAGATCTGCGGAATATCCTGTATCAGCAATCTTGCCGCAGGGATGAGCAGTTCGCCGCTGAACCACGAGGAAGTACAGGCGGCGGCTGACGCGGTAGCACCGAAATTTGAAAAGCTGCTGGCAGAGTCTGTCGGAAAGTTCAAACCGTTTATCTGACACGGAAGACCGGATGCAGAAGGAAGAGGTTCGTGTGCGCAAAAGCGTGCACAGAAATGAGGATTTATATGGGAGAAAAAAACACAGAGCTGCTGACGCGGGAACAGATACGGGATCTGATCCGTCAGGCGATAGAAGCGCGTAAGATGGCATATACGCCGTATTCACATTATGATGTGGGCGCGGCGCTGCTTGCGGCGGACGGGCGTATTTATCGGGGATGCAATATCGAAAATGCCGCCTATACGCCGACCAACTGCGCAGAGCGCACGGCTTTTTTTAAGGCGGTCAGCGAAGGCTGCCTTGCCTTCCGGGCGATAGCCGTTGTCGGAAGTCCGAAGGGAGAGGAGATCACACAGTACGGTTTTCCCTGCGGGGTCTGCCGTCAGGTCATGATGGAATTCTGCGATCCGGATTCCTTTGAGGTGATCGTTGCCCTTTCACCCGACGAATATCGCAGTTATCGGCTGCGGGAGATCCTGCCGGAGGGATTTGGTCCGGTCAATCTGCAAAAATAAGGATACAGCCCGTAAAAGCAGAGACATAATTACGATAAAGGGCTGTGTGGAGGAACCTATGAATATCAGATTTTATAATGCAAGGATACTGACGATGGAAAACAGCGAACTCCTGATGGGTGAGCTGTGGGTGCAGAATGAAAGGATCCTTTATGTCGGGGATGGCTCCGACACGGACGAGGTCTATGCGGGACTGGAGCTTTCCAGTATCATCTGGGACCGGGAGATCGACTGTGAGGGAAATCTGCTGATGCCCGGATTTAAGGATGCGCACACCCATTCCGGGATGACGCTGCTCCGTTCCTATGCGGATGATCTGCCGCTGCAGGACTGGCTGAATAAGCAGGTGTTTCCGGTGGAAGCAAAGCTCGATGGAGAGAAGATCTATCATTTGACGCAGCTTGCCATTCTGGAATACCTGACCAGCGGGATCACGGCGATCTTTGATATGTATCTGACGCCGCAGACCGTGGCACGCGCCTGCTCGGATATGGGGATGCGGTGCGTCCAGGTGGGAGCGCTGAACAATTTCAGCCAGTCCCTTGAATTGGTGGAAGAGATGTATCAGAAGCTGAACGGGAACGATCCGCTGCTCAGCTACGTGATCGGTTTTCATGCAGAGTATACCTGTTCCAGAGAGCTGCTGGAGGGGATCGCCGCGCTTGCCCACAAGTATCAGGCGCCGGTGTACACGCATCTGGCAGAAACACAGACGGAGGTTTCGGAGTGCAAGGGACGCTACGGCGTCACCCCGGCGGTCCTGCTCGATCAGATGGGGATCTTCGACTTTGGAGGAGGCGGCTATCACTGTGTCCATATGACAGAAGAGGATATGGATGTCTTTGCGAAGCATCATCTGAGCGTTGTCACGAATCCGGGTTCGAACACGAAGCTGGCGAGCGGCATCGCGCCGATCTCAGAGTACCTGAAACGGGGTATCAATGTAGCGATCGGAACAGACGGCCCGGCAAGCAATAACTGTCTGGATATGTTCCGGGAAATGTTCCTGGTGACCGGTCTTGCCAAGCTGCGGGAGAGTGACGCCTCGGCGGTGGATGCTCTGGAAGTGCTGAAGATGGCGACCGTCAACGGCTCGAAGGCGATGTTTCTCCCGGATACAGATACGCTCGGCAGAGGAAAGCTGGCAGACATTATTCTTCTGGATCTGCATCAGCCCAACATGCAGCCAATCAACAATATTCCGAAGAATATCGTGTACAGTGGCAGCAAGCAGAACGTGAAAATGACGATGATCCATGGAAAGATCCTCTATGAAAACGGTCGTTTTGCAGCTCCGATCGACGCGGAGCAAATATATAGAAAGGCAAACGAGATAATCGACAGTCTCAGATAACGATGGAATATCTTATTTTAGCAATCGCGATGACACTGCTGGTAGTGCTTTTAATGGGAAAGGAATATCTGAACAGCCTTTCCTTCCAGAAAAAGGTCTTGGAAAAGATGTATCAGGGCTACGGAAGCCTGCCGACAAGAAATTACGGGGCGGAAGAGCTGGATCACATCTGTTGCTATTATGAAAAGCACCGGAAAGAACACATGATAGACGATATCACGTGGAGTGACCTGAATATGGACAGCATCTACCAGATGATGAACAGCTCCTGCAGCGCCGCCGGTGACGAATACTTATATTACCGGCTCAGGACGCCGCTTTACGACAAACAGGAGCTGGAGGAGGAAGAGCGGCAGATCCGGTATTTTGCAGAGCATGAGAAGGAGCGTCAGGCGGTGCAGCAGGAGCTGTGGAAGATGGGACGCAGCGGCAAACATTCGATCTACGAGTATCTGGAGAATCTGGACACGCTCGGCGTGCGTACCAATACGAAGTATTACCTGTTTGACCTGCTTGTGCTGGCAGGAATTGGAATCATGTTTTTCTCCCTTCCGGTCGGCATCGTGTTCTTTCTGGCGGTAAGCTGTCATAACGTGGTCAACTACTATAAGGAATACAAGGAAGTGGAGCCGTATGTCACCAGCTTCTACTACATCCGGCGGATGCTGGACGGAGCGGAGCAGATCGGCAAGCTGCCTCTTGACGACTTCGGAGAGCAGAAGAATCGGCTGAAGGAGTGCTGCCGGGCACTGCGCGCCTTTGCGAGAAACTCGAATCTCGTCATTTCGATAGAGAAGGGATCGGGCAACCCGCTCAGCGTTGTGATCGACTACCTGCGGATGTTTCTGTATCTGGATCTGATCCAGTTTAACCGCACGTTATCCGAGCTGAGAAGCCATCTGACAGAGGTGGACGAGCTTGTGACGATCACCGGACAGATGGAGACGGCGATCGTGATCGGATCGTACCGCGCGTATCTCGGGGATGGCTGGTGTGTGCCGGAGTTTGTGACAGAAAATTCGAAAAAGGCGTTTTTGCAGATCAGGGATGCGGTGCATCCGCTTCTTACCGATCCGGTCGCCAATTCCATCAATGCGCAAAAGAGCGTTTTGCTCACTGGCTCGAACGCATCCGGTAAATCCACGTTTTTGCGGACGGTCGGCGTCTGTGCCCTGCTTGCGCAGACGATCCACACCTGTCCGGCAAAAGAGTATCGTGCGCCCTTGTTTTATATCTATTCTTCCATGTCGCTGAAGGATGATGTGCAGAGCGGCAACAGCTATTATATGGCAGAGGTGAAGTCGATCAAGCGGATCCTGGATCAGGTGCAGGAGGCCGGGAAAGAGCAGATGAAGGTGCTGTGCTTTGTCGACGAGGTGCTCCGGGGAACGAACACGGTAGAACGGATCTCTGCGTCCACGCAGATCCTGCGGATGCTGGCAAGGGAGAGTGTGGTCTGCTTTGCAGCAACACATGACGGAGAGCTGACGCAGCTGTTGCAGTCGGTATACGACAATTATCACTTTGAAGAAAAGATGGAGCAGGACGATATTCTTTTTCCCTATCAGCTGATCAAGGGTCCGGCAACCACCAGAAATGCGATCGCACTGCTGCGGATCCTGGGGTATGATCCGGAGATCGTATCACAGGCAGAAGAGATGGCGAAGCGGTTTCTGGACAGTGGAGAGTGGAGCGTATCCTGACTTGGCAGGGAGCAGAAAGAGAAATACAGTGGAAAGGATCCAGAAAGATGATGAAGGTTACGATCTATACAGACGGAGCAGCAAGGGGAAACCCGGAAGGCCCCGGAGGCTACGGGGTGGTGATGCAGTATGTCGATCCCAAGGGAATGCTGCATGAGCGGGAGTATTCCGCCGGCTACAAAAAGACCACCAACAACCGGATGGAGCTGCTTGCGGCGATCATCGGTCTGGAGGCACTTACAAAACCCTGTGAGGTTTTGATTGTCTCCGATTCCAAATATCTGACAGACGCTTTTAACCAGCACTGGATCGAGGGCTGGCTGCGCAACGGCTGGAAAACAGCGGGGAAGAAGCCGGTCAAGAATGCAGATCTGTGGGAAAGGCTGCTGGCGGCCAAGCGGATCCATCAGGTGACTTTCCAGTGGGTAAAAGGACACGACGGGCATCCGGAGAACGAGCGGTGCGACAGGCTGGCGACGACTGCGGCAGATGGAACAGACTTACTTGACGATACCATCTAAATGGTGTTATGATAGAGAAACAAAGAGAAAAGAAGGTAATGCAGATGACGAATTTGATTTTATTTTTAAATGCTTTTCTGTCCTATTTATTTCTGTTTTTGTTTATCGTAGCGTTGATTATCGTTGCCTGCTTTATTGGCATTAAATGGAGAAAGAGCAAGGATGCGAAGGCAGCGCTTGCGGATTCCGGGGAGACGGTGCAGACTGCTGAGGAGGATACCAGATCCTAAGCGCTCCGGGAATTGTTATGAGTAGGAAAAGTTGAATAAGTGAAAAGATAAGTAACGCAAAAAGGTGTTCGGCAGGAACACCTTTTTGCGTATGCGAAACAGGGAGCCGGATATGCCGAGATCAGCAAATCAAAAATTGAAATTACTCTACCTGATAAAGATCCTGACGGAGCAGACAGACAGCGAGCACTGTCTTGGAGCGCAGGAGCTGTGCGATGCGCTTGCTGGCTACGGGATCAAGGCGGAGCGGAAAAGCATTTACGATGATATCGCCCAGCTCACAGAATTCGGCTATCCGATCGAACTGGTGAAGGCGAGAGCCGGCGGAGGCTATTACCTTGCGTCAAGGGAATTTGAGCTGGCAGAGCTGAAGCTCCTGGTGGAGACGGTGCAGGCGTCGCGCTTTATCACCTTGAAGAAATCCCGGGAGCTGATCTCCAAGCTGGAGAAGTTCGCCTCAAGATCGGAGGCGGGACAGCTGCAGCGGCAGGTCTTTGTCGCAAACCGGATCAAGACGGCAAACGAGAGTATTTATTATATCGTGGACGACATCCACAAGGCTATGCAGGATAATGAGCAGATCTCGTTCCACTATCTGGAGTGGAATCTGCAAAAGGAGCTGGTCCCGCGCCATGGGGGAAGGATCTATGAGGTGAGCCCGTGGGCGCTGACCTGCAAGGACGAGTATTATTATCTGATCGCCCATGACAGCGCAGAGGATAAGATCAAGCATTTCCGGGTGGACAAGCTGGGCGATATCGCCATCCTGCACGGCGTAAAACGGGCAGGCAGCGCGTTGTTTGAGAGCTTTGATATCGCAGCCTACGCCAACCAGACCTTTGGCATGTATGGCGGACAGGAAGAGGTCGTCACGCTGGAATTTGAGAATCGTCTGATCGGTGTGGTGATCGACCGGTTTGGCAAAGAAGTCTCTGTCAGACCGATGGAAAACGGGCGGTTCCGCGTCCGTGTCAAAATCGCGGTGAGCGGACAGTTTTACGGCTGGCTTACCGGTCTTGGCAGTGGTGCAGGAATTCTTGCACCGCAGAACGTTGCAGAAGATTATTCCCGATATCTGGCGGATATCCTTGACCGGTATCGGATAAAAGAAGAGGAGGCATGAAAAATGAAGTTACAGTTTGCAGAGAGAATGAAAGATTTTGAAGAAGGTATTTTCCAGGTGCTGAATGAAAAGAAGGAGGAGGCACAGAAACAGGGTAAGACGATATATAACCTGTCTGTGGGTACACCGGATTTTCCTCCGGCAGAGCATGTGGTGAAGGCGGTCGTGGAAGCGGCGGCAAAGCCGGAGAACTTCAAGTATGCGCTGATCGATATCCCGGAGCTTATCGACGCGGTTCAGAAGCGTTATGAGGCGAGATATCAGGTGAAGCTGGAAGAGAACGAGATCATGTCCGTCTACGGCTCCCAGGAGGGCATTGCACATATCTGCCTTTCGCTGTGCGATCCGGGCGACATCGTTCTGGTTCCGAATCCCGGCTATCCGATCTTCGGTATTGGACCTTCCCTTGCCGGCGCAAAGACCGTGACGTACGATCTGACGCAGGAGAACAACTACCTTCCGGATCTGGACTCCATTGATGAAGCAATTCTTGCAAAAACAAAGTGTATGATCGTTTCCTACCCGCTCAATCCGGTCTGTAAGACGGCGCCCGACTCTTTTTATGAGAAGCTGATCCCGTGGGCGAAGGAGCATGAGATCATCATCATCCACGACAATGCGTACTCTGACATTATCTATGACGGAAGAGTCGGAAAGTCCATCCTGCGGATTCCTGGGGCGAAGGAGATCGCGGTTGAATTTTACTCGCTTTCCAAGTCCTACAACTATACCGGCGCACGCGTCAGCTTTCTGGTCGGCAACGCGGCGATCGTGGCAAACTTCAAAAAGCTGCGTTCCCAGATCGACTATGGTACCTTCCTTCCGGTACAGTACGGTGCGGTTGCTGCCCTGACAGGCTCCGACGAAGGTGTCAAGGCACAGTGCGCTGAATACCAGAAGCGCAGGGATGCGCTCTGCGGCGGTCTGCGCAGGATCGGCTGGCCTATCGAGGACAGCGAGGGCAGTATGTTCGCGTGGGCTAAGATCCCGGCAGGCTATACCGATGATGTTGCGTTTGTCATGGAACTTTTGGACAAGACCGGTGTGATCTGTACGCCGGGAAGCAGCTTCGGAAGTCTGGGAAAAGGTTATGTGCGGTTCGCGCTTACCCTTCCGGTTGAAGTGATCGAAGAGGCGATCGAAAAAATTGCGACGTCCGGAATGATCCGCAAATAAAGAACTTACAAAAAGAGCCGTTCCTTTTTGGCACTTTTGATGAGCCAGTTAGCATTGACATAAAATGTCCCATAATTTATACTATTCCTAAACCACAAAATATAGTATTGTTATGTCAACCGGCACTAGATTTTGTATCTGCAAAGGCGAAAAACAGCCGGAATTGACAGCACAAGGCATTACGGAGGGGAAGAAATGAGCAGCAGACACGAAGCTGAGAATGGGACAGCGCAGGATTTTGGCTCGGAATACAAGCCGGACCGGGTTGTCAAGGTCATCAAGAAGGACGGAAGCCTGGAGGCTTTTAACGTACAGAAGGTTATTGACGCGGTAGGCAAAAGCGCCTACCGTGCTTTAACGAAATTTACAGAAGAAGAGAAACGTCATATCTGCCAGACCGTTGTTGATAAAGTCAACGACATCGGGGAGGATCAGATTCCGATCCAGATCATGCACAACATTGTGGAGAGTGCACTGGAGGATGTCAAGCCGATCGTAGCGAAGAGCTATCGCGATTACCGCAATTACAAACAGGATTTTGTCAGGATGATGGATGATGTATACAAGAAGAGCCAGTCCATCATGTACATTGGTGACAAGGAGAACGCTAATACGGACAGCGCGCTCGTTTCCACCAAGAGAAGTCTTATTTTTAACCAGTTTAATAAAGAGCTTTACCAGAAATTTTTTATGACGACAGAGGAGATACAGGCATGCCGTGACGGCTATCTGTATGTGCATGATATGTCCGCCCGCAGGGATACGATGAACTGCTGTCTTTTTAACGTGGCAGAGGTTTTGAGCGGCGGATTCGAGATGGGAAATATCTGGTATAACGAGCCCAAAACGCTGGACGTTGCCTTTGACGTCATCGGCGACATTGTGCTGAGCGCGGCAAGCCAGCAGTACGGCGGCTTCACGGTGCCGGAGGTGGACAAGATCCTTGAACCGTACGCCGAGAAGTCCTATCAGCGCGATATTGAAAAGTACCTGCGTCTGGGAATTGACCCGGAAACGGCAGAGTCTGAGGCGCTTGCAGACGTCCGCAAGGAATTTGAGCAGGGCTTCCAGGGCTGGGAGTACAAGTTCAATACGGTGGCAAGCAGCCGGGGAGACTATCCGTTCATCACGGTGACAGCAGGTATCGGTACGGGACGCTTTGCAAAGATGGCGACGATCATCATGCTGAATGTGCGCAGAAAAGGACAGGGAAAGAAAGAGCACAAAAAGCCGGTGCTTTTCCCGAAGATCGTATTCCTCTATGACGAGAATCTCCACGGTCCGGGAAAAGAGCTGGAGGATGTGTTCGAGGCGGGCGTGAAGTGCTCTGCCAAGACGATGTACCCGGACTGGCTCAGCCTGACCGGAAAAGGCTATATCGCCAGTATGTATAAGCAGTACGGGAAGGTCATCTCCCCGATGGGATGCCGTGCATTCCTCTCACCGTGGTATGAGAGAGGCGGCATGCACCCGGCAGACGAAGAGGATGTGCCCGTGTTTGTCGGAAGGTTCAACATCGGCGTAGTATCGCTGCATCTGCCGATGATCCTTGCCAAGTCCCGCCAGGAGAGCAAGGATTTCTACGAGGTGCTGGATTACTATCTGAATCTGATCCGACAGCTCCATATCAGAACCTACGCTTATCTGGGCGAGATGCGCGCTTCGACGAACCCGCTGGCATATTGCGAGGGCGGTTTCCTTGGCGGTCATCTCCAGCTTCACGACAAGATCAAGCCGATCCTGAAAACAGCGACGGCCAGCTTCGGGATCACGGCGTTTAACGAACTGCAGGAGCTTTACAACGGAAAGTCGCTTGTGGAAGACGGCACTTTTGCGCTGGAGGTTTTGGAGCATATTAACAATAAAATAGCTGAATTTAAAGAGGAAGACGGAAATCTGTATGCCATCTACGGCACGCCTGCCGAGAATCTTTGCGGTTTGCAGGTAAAACAGTTCCGTGCAAAATATGGGATCATTGAAGGCGTCTCCGATAAGGAGTACGTTTCCAACAGTTTCCATTGTCATGTGACAGAAGACATTACCCCTATCCAGAAGCAGGATCTGGAATACCGTTTCTGGGAGCTTGCAAACGGCGGCAAGATCCAGTATGTCAAGTACCCGATAGACTACAATCTGGAGGCGATCAAGACGCTGATCCGCCGTGCGATGGATATGGGATTTTATGAGGGAGTAAACCTTTCCCTTGCCTATTGTGACGACTGCGGTCATCAGGAGCTGGAGATGGATGTCTGCCCCGTGTGCGGCAGCCGGAATCTGACCAAGATCGACCGGATGAACGGTTATCTTGCCTATTCGCGCGTGCATGGAGACACCAGACTCAGTGACGCCAAGATGGCGGAGATCGCAGAGAGAAAAAGTATGTAGAAATATTGACAGATACAATAGGGGGAAACTATGAGATATCATAATATAACCAAAGACGATATGCTCAACGGCGATGGCCTGCGGGTCGTATTGTGGGTGGCTGGCTGTTCACATTGCTGCAAGGAATGTCAGAATCCGATCACCTGGGATCCGGACGGTGGGATTTTGTTTGATGAAGCGGCGAAGGAAGAGCTCTTCGAACAGCTTGAAAAGCCTTATATCAGCGGGATCACCTTTTCTGGCGGAGATCCGTTCCATGCGGCAAACCGGCTGGAGGTGCGCAACCTGATGCAGGAGATCAAAGCGAAATATCCGGACAAGACCATCTGGCTCTACACAGGCGATTCCTGGGAGAACATTCTCCACTACCCGGCAATGCAGTATGTGGATGTTCTGGTGGATGGCGAATTTAAGGTGGATCTGAAAGATTCCAAGCTCCTGTGGAAGGGAAGCAGCAACCAGCGTGTCATCGATGTGAAAAAGAGCCTGCGGCAGACGGATCCTTCCGTTCCGGTCCTGCACTGCGGAGACTACGCCTGACCGGTATGTGAAAAGAAAAGAGAGGACAGCAAAAGAAACGGCTATGGAAACGATACGCATTAAATATTTTACAGACAAAATAGAGAAACTGACTTATATCGATGGAAAATCAGACTGGATCGACCTTCGGGCGGCGGAGGAGATCGAGATGAAAGCGGGCGAATTCCGTTTGATCCCGCTGGGAGTTGCCATGGAACTGCCTGCTGGATACGAGGCGCACGTAGTCCCGAGAAGCTCAACCTTCAAAAATTACGGGATCATCCAGACCAACCATCAGGGTGTGATCGACGGTTCTTACTGCGGGGACAACGACCAGTGGTTTATGCCTGCCTACGCGCTCAGAGATACCCAGATCCATGTAAACGACCGGATCTGCCAGTTCCGCATTGTGGAAAATCAGCCGAAGATCGTCTTTGACGAGGTGGCGCATCTGGATCACGAGGACCGGGGCGGACACGGAAGTACCGGGAAACAGTAAATCATACGCATAAGGAAACTCCCTGACGAGCATACTATCTAAAACAATGGTGTGTTCGGAAGGGAGTTTTTTATGTTGAACGAGCAGAATAGTGCGCTTAGGATGAGTACGGATCTGGAACAGAATATGGAGTATATCCGGGAGAGGATGTGTCCGGACAGCAGTTTTGACGTTGTGTATCGTGTGATAGAGGTGGGAGGGCGGAAAGCCTGCATCTACTTTATCGACGGTTTTTGCAAAGACGAACTGATGGAAAAGATGCTCCAGTATTTTCTGGATATGAAAAACGAGGACATGCCGCAGAGCGCGTATGAGATGGCAAAGTCGTCCGTGCCCTATGTGGAAGTCGATCTCAAGGATCAGTGGGAGGATATCTTTTACAACATCCTGTCCGGGGTGTTTGCCCTTTTTATCGATGGGTACGACCGCTGTATCCTGATCGATTCCAGAACCTATCCGGCAAGAGGGGTTGATGAGCCGGATAAGGACAAGACTCTGCGCGGTTCCAAGGATGGGTTTGTGGAAACCGTTGTTTTCAATACCGCACTGATCCGAAGGCGTATCCGCAGCACGCAGCTTCGTATGGAGATGCTGAACGTCGGCAAGAGCTCCAGGACCGATATCGTTCTGTGCTATATGGATGAGAGAGTGGATAAGACGTTTTTGGACAAGATCCGCAAGAGGATCTCAGAGATCCAGGTAGACGCCCTTACCATGAATCAGGAAAGTCTGGCAGAATGTCTGTATCAGCGCAAATGGTTTAATCCATTTCCAAAATTCAAATTTACAGAGCGCCCGGATGTGGCGGCTGCGCAGGTTCTGGAAGGAGATATCGTCATTCTGGTCGACAATTCCCCCTCGGCGATGATCATTCCGACCTCGATCTTTGATATTATCGATGAGGCGGACGACTATTATTTTCCGCCAGTAACCGGCACGTACCTGCGTCTCACCCGCTTTATCATTGCGATCCTCACGTATGTGATGACGCCCACCTTTTTACTTTTGATGCAGAATCCGGAATGGGTGCCGGAATCGTTCCAGTTTATCATGCTCAAGGATCCGTCCAACATCCCGCTGGTCGCCCAGTTTCTGATCCTGGAGCTTGCTATTGACGGTCTGAAGCTGGCGGCGGTCAATACGCCGAATATGCTCAGCACGCCGCTGAGTGTGATGGCGGCGCTGGTGCTGGGAGAGTTTTCGGTGAACAGTGGGTGGTTTAACAGTGAAGTGATGCTTTATATGGCGTTTGTCGCACTGGCGAACTATACCCAGCAGAATTACGAGCTAGGCTATGCGCTCAAATTCATGCGGATCATCAATCTGATCCTTACCGCTCTGTTTGGCGTCTGGGGATATATCGGCGCGATCGTCTTTTTCATTCTGTCGATCGTGAACAACAAGACGCTTTCGGACAAAAGCTATATCTATCCGCTTCTTCCGTTTAATTTCAGGCAGCTTGCCAAGAGACTGTTCCGGCTCCGGTTGCCGGAAGCGAAAAAATGATATGCGCTGTCCGGGAAGTATGGTATGCTGATAGCAGGGGACATCCGTGAGGCGATGTGCCTGTGTGAAAGAAGAACCCGGAAAGGAACGCTCTACAGACGATGAAGATCAAGACAACAAGAACAGACTATAAAACCGCTCTTTCCATGGCAGAAAACTGGCACAGATCGCCGGTAAGGCCCAATTTTCTGCTTCGGAAAGTGATGACATATGCGTCGGCGGGAGAACTTCGAAAGACGCATTTTCAGGCAAGACGGATCGGAATGGAGCGTTTGCAGACGAATGAACCATGTCTGATCCTTATGAATCATTCCAGCTTTATCGATCTGAAGATAGCTGCGACGGTGTTTGCAGACAGACCATTCAATATCGTATGCACATCCGATGGCTTTGTCGGCAAAAGTTTTCTGATGAGACATCTCGGCTGTATTCCAACCAACAAATTCATCACAGATCTGGTTCTCGTAAAGGATATGATCTACGCTTTACATACACTGCGAAATTCTGTTTTGCTCTATCCGGAGGCAAGCTACAGCTTTGACGGAACGGCAACGCCCCTTCCTGCAAGCCTTGGAAAGTGCATCAAGCTGCTGAAGGTTCCGGTTGTCATGGTTCGGACCTACGGCGCTTTTTTGAGAGATCCTCTTTATAATAATCTTCAGCCGCGGCAGGTGGATGTGTCGGCGGATATTGAGTACATCCTTTCGCCGGAAGAGATCGGACAAAAGAGTGCGAAGGAGATCAACGAAATTGTAAGAAATCAGTTTTCTTTTGACAATTTCAGATGGCAGCAAACAAATAAGATTCCGGTGAAAGAGTCTTTTCGGGCGGACGATCTGAACCGGGTATTATATAAGTGTCCTGAATGTTTAAAAGAGGGACAGATGCGGGGAAAGGGCGTGCATCTGACCTGTCTTTCCTGTCAGAAGGAATATGAGCTTACGGAGGATGGCTATCTGAAGGCGGTTGCCGGAAATACAAAATACAGCCATATTCCGGACTGGTATCAGTGGGAGAGAGAATGCGTGAGACAGGAGCTTGCACAGGGAAGCTATCAGATGGAATGTGAGGTTGAGATCGGGGTGATGGTCAATCTGAAATCTATTTATCTGGTGGGAAAGGGCGTTTTACGGCATGATGAGAATGGTTTTGAGCTGACGGGGTGCGACGGCGCACTGCACTATCAGCAGAAACCGTCCGAATCCTACAGTTTGTATGCAGACTATTACTGGTATGAGCTGGGAGATGTGATCTGTATCGGAAATTCCAGGATTTTGTATTACTGTTTTCCAAAAGGGGATATCATCCCGGTAGCCAAGGCGAGACTGGCGGCAGAAGAGATGTATAAGCGGAGGGCGCATGAGTTATAGAAAGATAGATCTTGGAACCTTTCCGAGAAGAGAGCATTTTCAGTATTTTCTGACGATGGCAAACCCTTATGTCGGAGTTACGGTTGTCTTATTGACATTTGTGACATTAAAAGTGTAGTGCGTTTGTCTTTATGGGAATGTTTTTGCCGTCTGTCATGAAAGCTGCACGTGATTTGGGAAATGGGGATTATTTTAAGATACAGTCAGTGATGGTATTCCTATTAATGATGGTATTCTGCTATTTGGTGATTGTGATCGCAAAGAATCTGGTATTAGCCAGGAAAAAGTTTTTATAGGATTGTATGATTTACAACGCCGGTTTGCAGTAACATAGCCCTTGGGAGAGCTAATATCAAACCACCAGCTGAACTGGTGGTTTGATGACTTGGTATATGCGCATTCATTATTTACTACAATCAAATCCTGGATTGAAAGCATAGAAATTCTTGGAATTAAGCTTATCCTGTACGATACGGAGGGCTTCACCGAAACGCTGATAATGCACGATCTCTCGTTCGCGAAGAAACCGGATCGGTTCGCAGACATCGTGATCGTGGATCAGGCGAAGGATATTGTCATAGGTGGAACGTGCCTTCTGCTCAGCCGCCATATTTTCGTGCAGATCCGTGATGATATCGCCCTTACTCTGAAATTCGCAGGAGTTAAATGGGATGCCGCCTGCTGCCTGCGGCCAGATCCCCACCGTATGATCGACATAGTAATTCTGGAATCCACTGTTTTCAATTTCTTCCATCGAAAGATTTTTCGTCAGCTGATGAACGATTGTTGCAACCATTTCGAGATGCGCAAGTTCTTCGGTGCCGATGTCCGTAAGAATAGCGGAAACTTCCCGGTAGGGAGACGCATATCGCTGGGACAGATAGCGCATGGATGCGCCCATTTCACCGTCCGGACCGCCGTACTGGCTGATGATGACCTGCGCCAGTTTAGCGTTGGATTCTTTGATGTTTACAGGGAACTGTAGTCTTTTTTCATAATTCCACATTATCTGCATCCTCCTTCCCACGGCATGGGGGTAAGCGCCCATTTCCAGTCATTGCAGTTAGAAGTGTCCGCACCGGAAAGCGTAAGCGGGGTAAAGCGTGTGGAGTATTCCCGCTTCGCCTGATTGTTCAGCCGGTTGTAGTGATTGAAATACTCAATGGCATTTCGATCGGTGGGATGCGTATCAAGATATTCAGCAAGTTCTACTACGATAAAATCCAGGATGGATATGTCGTGCAGAAGTTTTTCCTGTTCGTTTGAAAAATGATCGTTCATTGTTTACAGCATCTCCTTCCCGTAAAAGGTTTATCCAGTTCCGGAAATATGGTTCCAATCTGAAAGGCATCTTCCAGATTCTCATTGATCCCCTTAAAATGCTGCCAGGGTACATACGCCATGGCGATCGGGAAGCGGTCGCAGTTTTCTTTGAATGCAAAATCCTGCATGTTTCTCCTCCAATTTGGTGTTTTCTATATTTTATGCGTTCTGTCGATGTTCGTGTTAGCATTACTCATGGAATTCCGGCTGCCTGATAGAATGACAGAGGATTTCTATGCATATTTTTTGCGGTATAAATGATAAGGATAATTGCATTGACAAATAGAGTCATAAACTCTAAAATGAGATAGAATTACAAACTCTAAGACATATTGGAGTAAGCATATATGGGAAGCAGATGAAAAATAAATCCAGGAAAAAGGAAACAGGATCATGATCAGTAAGACTTTATTGACAGGGTATCTTATATGGGGATTATTCATTGCGGTTCTGTTTTGTCTGAGGCCAGAATCGAAGCTGCATAAGGGTACATTGGAAACTGCCATGGGATTGTCTCCGTCTTATAACGGGGAGATACCGGATTATACAGACCAGTATGAGCATATCTGCATGGTAAAAAGATGACGTTCCGGCTGTTGAAAAAGCTTCTGTATGCAGTATCACCATATCTTGTCATAGGTATTCTGCTCATGCTGTATAACTACCTGAGGTTTGACAGTCCCTTTGAGTTTGGACAATCTTATCAGCTGACCACCACAGACCAGAGTAAGTATGGGAATTTCTTTGCTCAATTTGATTTATTAAAGATGTGCAACGGCATAAGGGCATTTTTGGTATCACATACTCCCATGAGTGATACATTTCCGTATGTTTCCTTTAATGGAATTCTATTGAATTTCCCTCTTCTCTGTTTTGGTGTATTCGGGATGGGATCGGAAGGAGTACGCGTTAATGTTAGGCAGGGGAGTCGGCATTATGTAGGGACAAGTTGATGATATGCAGGACAGTCAGGATTTTATGAAACATGAAATGCCGGAAAATGATTATCGTGTTTTCGAATGTGAGGAAAAACAGGTAAAGGCTACGACCAGAAATAAGCAGAAGAGAAACGGATACAGAAAGCTGTTACCGTAAGGCATCCGGTATTTCTTTGATCCTGGCAATGCTGGTTATGATAAAGCCGAGCGGTATCATTTTTGTTGGTGGTGTCTGTCTGGTTTATCTGGTATATGAGTACATCGGCGCAGGGCTGCATAGGACGTTGCGTGACATTGGAAGATTAATGCGGATAGGAGGAGTGGTAGTCTCTGTTCCGCTGATTGAATTAGGGATATGGAATGCCATGATGAAATATCTTCAGTTAACGGGAGGCGACCAATTCAGACTGAGAGAATTCTTGCCTGGTACTGTGATTATGAAATACCAGTCGGATTCTGATTATGCACAGTTATTTTATGTTGTGATACAGAATTTTTTCAAGGCATTCTTTACAAGAGAATACAGGGAAATTACCAGCGTCAGATGAGGGATATCGTTAATGAATTCAGTTTTGATTATCTTGTTCTATATGGCGTTCATGAAGACTTCTATGATAATTATTACTGGTTTTTTGCCGACGGTCTGTCAAACGCAAAGGAACAGGATGAGAAGGGGCATTGCCAGGCATATAAGGTAATAAGGGACGAAATTACAAACGAATTTTGTTGGTTTGAACCAGTACAGAGCTTTTAAGCTTGATGAAGCGGCAGATGTTATCTGTTCTAATCAATAAATAATGACGGTAGAAAGACGGAATGAATGTACAAGAGAGGAGAGAGAACAGAGTGGATAAAAGAAAAAAAGCTGGTGCATGGATTATTACGGCATTGACAGTGTGTGCTGTTTTGATGCTGGTCGTTCCCTTATTAATTGGTGCGGGATATACCTATCCGGCAGCGGATGATTTTATTGTCGAAAGTGGATCAGCCTATTTAAGCGGGATCGTAGGGCCGGTTCGCGGACCGCTTTATGCGGCATGGAACTATTTCATGGACTGGCAGGGTGCATATACGACGAACCTGTTCCTGTTTACTATTATGCCATTCAGCCGTTTCGGATTGGACGGATTCCGGGCTGGCATGGTAATTCTTTCCCTCTTTTTCCTGGGTTCTTTGTATTTTATGGTAAATGCAGTGATAAATTATTCGGATGGTTCGGTTCTTCAAAGTGACAGGCATTGCTGCCGGAATAAAAAGCTGTTTCTTTACGCTGTATTGTTGTTCGCCGCATTGGGACTGCCGGGAACATGGGTGGGAAGAGAACTGTTTTACTGGTATACGGCGGCTTTAGGTTATTTGATCGGTATAGGTGGTCTGTTTGTTTCGATTGGCTGCCTGCTGTCAGCGAATTGCAAAGAAAAAAGCAAGGGTTATTATATCTGCTCTATGCTGTTTGGATTTATGGCATCCGGAGTCAGTCCGCAGGTGGCGTCTTTTGTCTGTTCATGGCTGCTGATTGCAATACTGGTTTTGATATTATCGGCGGAACCGGGCAGGAATCCGATTCATGTTTGGGATGTTTGTCCGTTTCTGCTCTCATTTTGCGGTGCGGTTATCAATGTCACCGCTCCGGGCAGTTTGAGAAGAAGCCAGGCCACCATGGGGGAGGTTAGTTATGGTGTGGCGGATGCCATAAAGGACACTTTTAGAGTTCAGAAAGAAGAGCTTGGACGGATATGGCATGATCCGGTATTTATTGCATTGGCGGTGCTGCTGGTCCTGGTCTGTATTTATTCTGATGTGAGGGTAGCCAGAACCAGACGTCCGCTTACATGGATTGGGGTACTGTTTGTGGTTGGGTCTGTTCTGGTCAGTCATTTTCTGTGCATTTTCCCGGTGATATTAGGATATCATGGCGGCGGGCTTTCTAATGACAGGACGCGGTATGTGGCTGATTTGGAGATTCGCTATTCCCTTTTGTTTGCCATAATGTATATGGTACAGTACATTCTGCAGTTTCTTTCAAAAAAAGGAAAACGAAATAATGATATACGTTTGACCGGAATTGCGTGTGGACTTATTATATGTACCGGCAGTTTTCTGCTTCTGTATGATCAGCCGGAAGAGATTTTCTCGGGATACTCTTTTGTATTGATCAAAGAGATCTCAAACGGAACGGTGCAGGAAGTTTTTACCCTGCGCAAAGATGTATTGGAGGCTCTGGAAACTGCGGAGAAAGGAACAGATGTCTACATAAAAATGCCGGGGATGCCACTTACACAGGTGACTTATCCGCAGGGCATCAGTGAAGATGCTGATTGCCAGACGAATAAAGATGTTGCTACGCTGTTTCACTTAAACTCAGTGAGGGTTGAATACGGAAGCAAATAGAAAAAGGAAAGGCATATTGAGCATATATCATCTATCAAAAGAGGAAAGTGAAAGGGTCAGAATTGTAAAATTTATTGCGATTGTTATGGTTGTATATTTTCATTCTTATACAACAGGAGTTAATTTTTTAGACGGAACCAGCGTGCTTGCCCTGCCGGTATGGCTGCAGGCGATTGAAAAGGGGTTGTCACAGGTCATAGCAGGATGCAATGTACAGATTTTTTCTGCTTTCTGCAATCCTGCTGTTCCGGTTAGGGCAGCGATATGGCACTGTTCTGAAAAAGAAAACCAGAGCAGTGCAGGTTTAAGTAGAACACTGTCAGGTTCTACCGGTTTCAGATGTAGAAGCTCAAAGAGTTTCACATCAAGCAGCATGGAGGCAAGTTCAAATGGGGTTCGGTCATTTAAACTTCCTCTTGCTGTGGAATTGATGTGATTTATGCAAAGTGTGATGTCGTCCTGTGTCATAGTGTCAAAAGAAGTACCTTTTGGTATGATATACCGTAAGAATTCGTGATTTTTCTCAAGGCGCCCCTTTTGATATGGTGCATTGGCGTTACAGAAAAACACTTTTGAAAGTATCTCGCCATATTCATCGCATTCCAAAGCCAAAGGATTTGAAAATTCGGATCCCCGGTCTGTAAGAATTACTGGAAAAAGTTTCAGAACCTAATTCGTTTTGCAGAAACCGGAACACCCGTATAACAGGCTCGCATTTTGTGTTATCCATAAGGAATGCCAGCATAAAGGTACAGTTTCTGAAAAGCATGGTGAGGATTACTTTGGCGGGTTTTGGCCCAACCACGGTATCCATTTCCACTACATTGGTTTCAGGATGTGACTCAAGATACTCTAAAAATTCAGTATAAGTTCTGCCGGCAATACAATCCCTGGATAGCTTTTCAGAAGTATTAGACTGTTTACGGGGTTTGTATTTTTCTTTTCTCGGTAAATCGATATTTTTTACAGAAAGAATACCAGCATCAATATAGCGGTAAAGAGTCCGCTCAGAGCAGGGAATATCTTCCTTGTGTTCTGAAAAGATGTGATCCATTGTTTGACCATTACGAATGAGCAGCGATACAAGTTCGTCCAAAGAGGCTCTTTCGTCCGGTGTAAGGTTGATGCCCTGACGGCAGTCATGCTTTAACTGTTCATAAGAGGAAGCTGCATCTTTGGCACGGTAGAAATACTTGTCATACCGGCAGGCGTGATTGGAACAGCCGTTGCAGACATAAGGAGGTTTCGTCAGCTTGGGACAAAGATAGGGAGTGAAATCAGGACAGTGCCTGGTGCAGTCGCAGGTTTTGCTGCGTTTGTATAAATAATTGCAGAGCTTTCCAGCACATATCCGTAAGTGCTGACAGGAGGATAAGACGATGAAGGTATTGATGCTGAACGGAAGTGCAAAGCCAAATGGAAACACATTTTCCGCGTTACATGAGATAGGAGTGCAGCTTGAAAAAGAAGGGATAGACTATGAGATCTTTCAACTGGGAGCAGACCCGGTAAGAGACTGCATCGGCTGCGGACAATGCAGCGCGGAAGGTTGTGTTTTCAGTGACGATGCCGTCAACACATTTATCAGGAAGGCAAGAGAGGCCGATGGCTTTGTCTTTGGAACACCGGTCTATTATGCGCATCCCAGCGGGAGAATCCTGTCTTTTCTGGATCGCGCATTTTACAGCGGAAAGTCTGCGTTCACATTCAAGCCGGGCGCAAGCGTTGCCGTTGCAAGACGGGGTGGAACGACAGCATCCTTTGACGTCTTAAACAAATACTTTGGTATTTCGCAGATGCCGGTGGCGGGATCGACCTACTGGAACAACGTGCACGGTCGTGTGCCGGGCGAGGCGCTGAAGGATGACGAAGGATTACAGACGATGCGCAACCTTGCCAGAAATATGGCATGGATGATGAAATGCTTTCAGGCGGGAAAGGAAGCGGGGATTGCCCTTCCGAGCGCGGAGACGGATCACAAGACGCATTTTATCCGCTGAGTTTTACTGATACAAAAGACGCCTCCGTATGGGCGTGACAGGAAAAGAGGGATGGCATGGAGGCTGGTTTCATCAATCTTACGCCGGACAATCTGGAAGAAGAGCATTTGAGCTGTCTGATCCGTGTGAAAAAGAAAAATCCGGGGATCGAGGCGAAACGCCGATGGCTTGCAGAACGGCTTGGCGAGGGACACGTTTTTCGTAAGCTGAACACAAACGCCGCCGTTTTTATAGAGTATGCGCCGCTTGAAACAGCGTGGGTTCCGGTCGTTGGCGACCATTATTATTATCTGTACTGCCTTTGGTCTGCTGAGAAGGGGAATGGCTACGGGAGTGCTCTGATGGAGTATTGTCTGGAGGACGCCAGAAAAAGCGGGCGGTCGGGCGTATGTATGCTGGGTGCGTCAAAACAGAAGGGCTGGCTTTCCGATCAGTCTTTTGCGAAAAAGTACGGCTTTCAAACGGTGGACACTACCGAAAACGGATATGAGCTGCTTGCGCTTTCCTTCGACGGGACGTACCCGCATTTTGCACAGAATGCGAAGTCGATGCGCATTCCGGAAAAGGAACTTACCATATATTATGACGTACAGTGTCCTTACACCTATTCCAGTATCAATCAGGTGAAAAAATATTGTGCGCAGAATGAGGTGCCAGTGCATTTTGTGGAAGTGGATTCCTTGCGTATGGCAAAAGAGCTTCCCTGCGTTTTTAACAATTACGCTGTCTTTTACAAAGGAAAATTCAAAACAGTAAATCTTCTGGATACCGCTTCGCTGAAGAGAATCCTCAATAAGAAGCCCAAATGGCCATATAATCTGATGTGATCCGAAAGCAGGACACAAAAAGTTCACAGTTTGATACGAATACCAACACATTTTACGAGTAAATTTAGTAGAGTATATTGTATGGAGACAGAAAGGGAGGAGTTTTTCATTGATCCAAGTAGAAAATCTGGTAAAAAAATATGGGAAGCGCACGGCGGTAGACGGGCTTTCTTTTACCGTGGAAAAAGGACAGATATATGGATTCCTCGGGCCAAACGGCGCGGGCAAATCGACGACGATGAATATTATGACGGGTTACATAGCAGCCACCAGTGGAACGGTTAAGATCAACGGCTATGATATTTTGAGACAGCCCCTCAAGGCAAAACAGTGTATCGGCTATCTGCCGGAGATCCCGCCGCTCTACACGGATATGACCGTCTGGGAGTATCTGATGTTTGTGGCGAAGCTCAAAAAGGTGTCGCGAAAGAATTGTTACGAGCACGTAGATGCGGTGATCGAAAAGATCCAGCTTGACGAGGTGGCAGACCGGATGATCCGCAATCTTTCCAAGGGATATAAGCAGAGGGTCGGGCTGGCTCAGGCTTTGATCGGAGATCCGGAGGTTCTGATCCTCGATGAGCCGATGGTAGGTATGGATCCGAGACAGATCATTGAGATGCGGGATCTGTTGAAGGGACTTGCCTCTGAGCATACGATCATCCTCAGTTCCCATATTTTGTCGGAAATCAGCGCTGTGTGCGATCATATTATGATCATTTCCCACGGACGTCTGGCGGCGAGCGGTTCGCCGGAGGAACTGCAGGAGAAGATGCAGACGCAGGCAGAGCTTGACCTGACGGTATGTGCCGGACGGGAGGAAGTGGAAGCAGTTCTTTCTGCCGTGGAGGATATCGAAGCCTATTCCTTTGAAGAAGCAGACACGCCGGAAAACATCCGTGTGCTTATCACGGAGCGCTCGCAGACAGATATCCGCAAAATGCTTTCCGTAAAGCTGGCAGGTGCAGGGATCCCGATCCTGTCGATGAACCGAAAGGAACGCTCGCTGGAAGATATTTTCCTGGAGCTGACGGAATCCGAAGAAGAGACTGCCGCACAGTCAGAGAATACACAGGAACCGGAAAAAGAGAATTCCTGTGATACAGCGGCAGAGAACCCGGAAGAGAATAGAGCAGAGACATTTGCTGCCGAAGAGCAGGAAACGTCCGAAATGCAGACGGACGATCAGAGCGCTGACGGGGAGGAGGATACAGAACATGACAGCGATATATAAAAGAGAGCTTGGTTCCTATTTCAGAACCTTTATCGGGTGGCTGTTCCTCGCCGTGACATTCTTTATGATGGGGATCTATTTCACTGTCTACAATCTTTTGTCCGGTTACCCGACGATATCGTATTTGTTGCAGAGCATTGTCTTTCTTTTCATCCTCACGATCCCGATCCTGACGATGAAGAGTCTGGCAGAAGAGCGGAAAAACCGTACCGACCAGCTGATCCTGACTGCGCCGGTGTCGGTGACAAAGATCGTTCTCGGCAAATATCTGGCGCTTCTTACAGTGCTTGCGATCCCAGTGGTGCTGCTCGGCATAGCGCCGCTGATCCTGATGCAGGCAGGAGAGTTTCAGATTGGAATATCCTATACCTCGCTTCTTGGCTTCTTTTTATACGGAGCGCTTGCCATGGCGATCGGACTTTTTATCTCTTCGCTGACGGAGAGCGTCGTGATTTCGGCTGTGCTGTCGCTCGCCGTTCTTTTTGTAGGATATATTATGGGCGGGATCTGCAATATCATTTCCATGTCCGGAACCGGCACGTTCAGTACGTATCTGGTGAAGGTGCTTGGATTTTTCAATCTGATCCGTCCGTTTGACGATCTGTGCTCGGGATATTTTGAAGTCGAGTCGGTTGTCTACTATATCACCTTTGCAGCATTTATGCTGTTCCTCACGGTACAGTCCATTCAGAAGAGGAGATACCATGTGTCAGGAAAGGGAATCCGGCTTGGGGCGTACAGTCTGGGCGGTATTCTCGTGATGGCTGTCCTGCTGGCTGCTGCGAATATCGGGGTGTCGATGATCCCGGAGCGATATACATCCTTTGATGTGACGTCGAACAAGGTGTATACGCTGACGGACGATACGAAAAAGAATCTTTCTGCTATCGACAAGGATGTTGCGATCTATGTGCTTGTGGACGAGGATTCCAAGGATGAAGACCTGGACAAAACGCTGCAGCAGGTTGCGTCCCTCTCCAATCATATACAGGTCAGTTATATCAGTCCGGTGTCGAATCCTAAGTTCTATTATAATTATACGCAGGAGGAGCCGACTGCAAACAGTCTGATCGTCGTCTGTGGAGACCGGAGCACGGTGGTAGATTACAACGATATCTACACAAGCGAGTTGGACTACTCGACCTATGAGATGAAGGTGACCGGATACGACGGGGAAGGGCAGATCGCATCGGCTGTTTCCTATGTACTTACCGAGGAAGTACCTGTTTTTTATGCTATTACGGGACACAATGAGCTTACCTTTGAGGATGCCTTTCTGAATGCGGTCACGAAGGAGAACGTCAACTGTGAAGAGCTGGCGCTGTACACGGTGGATGCGATCCCGGATGATGCCGCAGGAATCATTATCAACGCGCCGACGACCGATTTCTCACAGGACGATGTGGATAAGGTGATCCAATTCCTTGACAAGGGGAAAAATGCATTGATCATCCCGACATGGACAGAGACGGCCCTTCCGAATTTTGAGAAGATCCTTGCCTATTACGGAGTCTCTATGGTCGATGGAATGATCGTCGAGGGCGACCGGAATTATTATTATACCCAGAGTCCGTACTATCTGATTCCGTCCATCCAGTACGATACAGTTACGGAGCGGATAGAGGGCGGAAACGTATTTGCACCGTTTGCAAGAGGTCTGCATTACGACGAAGAAAGTGACGACATTCAGTATACGCCGCTTTTAAAGACCAGCGAGAGCGCTTTCAGCAAAACAGACATTTCCAATGTCAGCAATTACCAGAAGGGGGCGGAGGATGAATCCGGACCGTTTGTGATCGCCCTAAAGGCAGAGAAAAACGTTGCAGACGGCGAGGCATCCGACGCGGTGATCGTAGCCACGGAGAGTATTTTTACCGGGGACGCCGACGCTATTTTCCCGGGAAATAACATTACTTTTCTGGGAAGTATTGTCAGCAGTCTGGCTGATTACGATCATTCGGTCTCCATACCGGCGAAGAGCTTTGACATCGGATTCCTGACCTTTAATGCGCAGATCTCGCTTGTGGCAGGAATTATGCTGTCCATCATAGTACCTCTTTTGTGTCTGATCACCGGTCTTGTGATTTGGCTTAAACGCAGAAAGAAATAAAGGAACTGTCTTGATTTCCCCGCAAGTTTGTGTAAAAATAGTACATGGTTACTTGCGGGGATTTTTATGTCCTTTGCAGGATCGTCTATTACTACGCAGAAAGGTATTGTGACCGTTATGAGAGGAATCGATACGCAGGTTCGAAAGAACAGAAGACGTATTTTCAAGGAAGTTGCGAGCCTTGCATACCATTCAGATAATCTGAAGGATGACATCGAGGCGCTTCCCTATAAAATCATTGATTATGATGAATCGGAATATGAGAGCATTTACCGGGAGAGAGCGATCGTCCGGGAGCGGATAAGGCTTGCCATGGGAATGTCCCTGCGGCCCGAAAATCAGCCGGTGCATCTGACACAGGGGCTGGAAGAGAGCAATATATCCGAAAAATATTATGAGCCGCCACTGATGCAGGTAATCCCTTCTGCGTGCAACGCATGTCCGCAGAACAGTTATCATGTGACTGATATGTGTATGGGCTGCGTGGCGCATCCCTGCCGTGAGGTCTGCCCGCGCGGTGCGATCTCCATGAAAAATGGGAAATCGGTCATCGATCAGGAAAAATGCGTAAAGTGTGGTAAGTGTAAAGCAGTCTGCCCGTATGACGCTATTTCCCATCAGGTAAGGCCCTGTGCCGGAGCCTGCGGCGTCAATGCGATCAAGAACGACGACAAAGGCAGAGCGGTGATCGACACGGAGCTTTGCGTATCCTGCGGACAATGTATGGTAAACTGTCCGTTTGGCGCGATTGCGGACAAGTCGCAGATTTTCCAGCTTATCCGCGCGATCCAGTCCGGAGAAAAGATCATAGCGCAGGTTGCCCCGGCTTTCGCGGGACAGTTTGGTGCGGATGTGACACCGGATATGTTTAAAACAGCCTTAAAAGAGCTTGGCTTTTATGATGTATATGAGACGGCGATCGGCGCAGATCTCGGCGCACTAGCCGAGGCGGAGCACTATGCCAAGGAAGTGGCGACAGGCAAACTTCCCTTTAGCCTGACTTCCTGCTGCCCGTCCTGGTCGATGCTTGCAAAGAAGTTTTTCCCGGAAACGATCGACAAGATCTCCAATGCGTTGACGCCTATGGTTGCGACAGCGCGCATTATCAAAAAGGATCATCCGGACGCCAAGGTTGTCTTTATCGGACCCTGCGCATCCAAGAAGCTGGAGGCATCCAGACGGACGATCCGTTCCGATGTGGATTTTGTCATCACCTTTGAGGAACTGGTAGGTATCTTTGAGGCGAAGGGAATCCTTTTAAAAGAGATCAAGGCGATGGATCAGATGAAGGGTGCGACCGGAGCCGGTCGTGGCTACGGCGTTGCAGGCGGCGTTGCAAGCGCGATCGAAGAGTGCGTGAGGGAGTACTATCCCGACGTGGAGGTCAATATCGAACACGCAGAGAGCCTTTCCGAATGTAAGAAGATGCTAATGCTTGCGAAGGCAGGCAAGAAAAATGGCTGTCTGATCGAGGGTATGGCGTGTCCCGGCGGCTGTGTCGCGGGAGCAGGAACTAACATTGCCATACCGGTGGCTGCGAAGGCGGTCGGCGCATTTAAGGATGCCGCGGAACAGAAACTGCCCTGCGAAGCGAAAGAGCAGTAGCCGATATTGATTGTGGAATAGAGAACAGAACGGAGGATGGAAGAAAACCATGACAAAAATCAGAACCAGGTATGCACCGAGTCCGACCGGACGGATGCACGTAGGAAATTTGAGAACGGCGTTATACGCATATCTGATAGCAAAGCATGAAGGCGGAGACTTTATTCTCCGGATCGAAGATACCGATCAGGAGCGCTATGTTGAGGGAGCTGTTGAGATCATCTACCGCACCCTGGAAAAAACAGGTCTGCTCCATGACGAGGGACCGGATAAGGACGGCGGAGTCGGTCCATATGTACAGAGCGATCGCCAGAAGTCCGGACTTTATATGAAATACGCGAAGGAGCTGATCGACAAGGGTGAGGCCTATTACTGCTTCTGCGATAAGGAAAGACTGGCGTCCCTGACACAGACGGTTGCAGGAAAAGAGATCAATATTTACGACAAACATTGTCTGCATTTATCCAAAGAAGAAATCGAGGCAAACCTTGCAGCAGGCAAGCCCTTTGTCATCCGTCAGAACAATCCGACAGAGGGAACGACCACATTCCATGACGACATCTATGGAGATATCACCGTAGACAACTCGGAGCTGGACGACATGATACTGATCAAGTCGGATGGTTTCCCGACTTACAATTTTGCCAACGTGGTAGACGATCATCTGATGGGGATCACGCATGTGGTAAGAGGAAACGAGTATCTTTCTTCCTCACCGAAGTACAATCGTCTGTATGAGGCGTTTGGCTGGGAGATCCCGGAGTATGTGCACTGTCCGCTGATCACGGATGAAAACCATCAGAAACTTTCCAAACGCTGCGGTCACTCCTCCTATGAGGATCTGATCGAACAGGGATTTTTGTCTGAGGCAATCGTGAATTTTGTGGCGCTTCTCGGATGGAGTCCTGAGGACAACAACGAGATCTTTTCGCTGGAAGAGCTGGTTAAGATCTTCGATTACCACCATCTCTCCAAATCCCCGGCGGTTTTTGACTACACGAAGCTCAAATGGATGAACGGCGAGTATATGAAGGCGATGGACTTCGACCGGTTCTATGAGATGGCAAAGCCTTATATTGATGAAGTGATCAAAAAAGATCTGGACAAAAAGAAGATCGCCGCAATGGTCAAGACGCGTATCGAGATCTTTCCTGATATCAAAGAGCACATTGACTTCTTTGAAGAACTGCCGGAATACGATGTCGCAATGTATACGCACAAGAAGATGAAAACCAACGCCGAAACCTCTCTGGAGGTGCTCACAGAAGTGTTTCCTTTGCTGGAGGCACAGGAAGATTACAGCAACGACGCGCTGTATCAGCTTCTTTCGACCTATGTGGAAAAGAAGGGATGCAGGAACGGTTATGTGATGTGGCCGATCCGTACGGCGGTATCCGGTAAGCAGATGACGCCGGGCGGTGCGACAGAGCTTATGGAGATCCTCGGCAAAGAGGAATCTCTTGCAAGAATTAAAAAAGGAATTGAAAAGCTGCAGAATGTCTGAACCCATACAGGGAAATGAAAGGCAGATTGAAGCGATCCGTTTTACACAGGGACCAGCCATGATTCTGGCTGGTCCGGGTAGCGGAAAAACCTTCGTAACAGTCGAAAGGATCCGCTACCTGATCACACATCACCATATCGATCCGTCTGATATTCTGGTCATAACATTTACAAAAGCGGCTGCCAGGGAGATGCAGGAACGCTTTTTCAGACGCATGGGAAAGGAACGGCCGCCCGTGCGATTTGGCACTTTTCACGCAATATTCTATTATATCTTGAGACAATCCGCGCAATATCGCGATTATACCATTATCAAAGAATCCGAACAGAAAAAGATCCTGAGAAAAATCCTGTCCATGCACAGTCGCTTTCGGTATGTCAGAGAGGAAGATCTGGGTACGCTCCTGAAAGAGATCAGCAAAAGAAAAAGCAGTTTTGCCGTGCCGTGGGATGCAGATCATAAGAAGCAGGATCCGCCAGCGTTAGCAGAAATGAAACCGGAGGATTTTCTTTTCCTGTACGAGGAATATCAGGCCTGTTTGCGGGAGTTTCAAAAGATGGACTTTGAGGACATCGGTCTTTTCTGTGAAGCACTTTTAGAGAATCCGGAACAATTAAAATACTGGCAGTCGCAGTTTGTCTATCTTCTGGTCGATGAATTTCAGGATATCAGCCCCTTGCAGTACCGGCTTGTGAAAATGCTGGCAGGGCCGCAGAATAACCTGTTTGTGGTAGGAGACGACGATCAGTCGATCTATGGCTTCCGGGGCGCAAGTCCAAGGAGCATGAAACAGTTTCAGAGCGATTATCCGGAATGTCAGAAAATCCTGCTTCCGGTCAATTACCGGTGTCACCGTGACATCGTTCAGGCGGCGCTTGCTGTTATTGCAGATAACCGGGAGCGTTTTCCTAAGGAACTGGAGGCGTCCCATGTAGACGGAGAAGGAATGAGCCTGAAGATTTTTACAGACAGGGAGGAGGAACAGGATTTTTTAAAAGTCGCTCTGACCAGACAGCTTGCCGGGCAGGAACTGTCTGAAACGGCGTTTTTGTGCAGGTCGCATTATGATTGTCTGCTGCAATGCCGGTTTCTCGATCAGATTAAAATACCGTATACCATGCAGGAAACTGCAGGGAATCCGTTCGATCATTTTGTGATCCGTGATCTGATGACATATCTGGAACTTGCCGGTGGCTGCCGGGAGCGGAATAAGTTTTTGCGCATTATGAACCGTCCAGTCCGGTATCTCCGCCGCGAGAGCCTGCAGGAGGAGATGGTTACAAAGGAACAGTGGATTTCGTATTATAGAGCGGTTCCCGATATGGTAAAGGAGCTGGAAAGGCTGTTTGATGCGCTGACAAGGCTTTCGCATATGACGCCCTATCTGGCGCTGCGCTATATCCGGAATGTGATCGGTTACGACCGCTATCTGAAAGAAAAATATGTCGAGGAAGAGCAGACTGGCTATTTGCAGATCGCAGAGGACTTTCAAGAGCTTGCGCGAGGGTTTTCGAATGTGAGAACGTTCAGTGACTATATCAGTCAATTTAAAGAAACGGTAAAGCAGAAAAAAGAAGAGCCTTTGCCATGCGGTGTTCGTGTGATGACGATCCATGCTTCCAAAGGACTTGAATTTGACACAGTCTATCTGCCGATGTGTGAAGAGGGGCATATTCCATCCAAGAGAGCGACCGATGAGCAGATGCTGGAGGAAGAGCGGAGACTGTTTTATGTCGCCATGACAAGGGCCAGAAAAAACCTTGTCATTACGGCTGTCAGGAGCAAAAGCGGCAAAGAGCGGCCGTCCTCATTCCTTGAGCCGCTTCAGACCGTTCCAGGAAAAGAAAAAGGAGGACGAAATCAATCGTCCTCCTCTACCAGTTCATCAAATTCTTCCGAATCAAGATATTCGTCGAATGCGTCTGCGACAGCCTCATACTCATCGTCGTCATCGATATAGCCAAGCTCCGGCTCTTCGTTTGGATCATCCGGATTTTCGCGATAGCGATAAAACCAGACTTCCCCATCCGAGTTTTCTCCGTCCTCATCCAGAGGGAGAAGAACGATGTAATCCTGTTTGTTTACTGTCAGGATCGTTACGATCGCACAGTTCACATTGGTGCCGTCATCCAGTTCCAGTTCGACAGTCATTTCTTCGGCGTCATAACCGTTGTCTGTATGGTCTGTATTTTTTCCCATAAGATAGCCCTCATTCCCTTTCGTGTTTTACACTTATATGAGCATATTTTACTAAAAACAGGCAAATTATTCAAGCCATGAAGATAAGAAAACGGTAAGAAAACTGCGCCTGCAGCGTATCTTTTTACAGGGTATCCGGCACTTGTGCGCGTCCTCCCAGCCGGATTCTTCGTTGTCTCACACCAAAATCTATGTTATAATAGGCGCAGAAGAAAAACAAGCGACTCCGGAGGAGGCATTTGTTTTTCCTGCGCCTATTAGCGAACGAATATCCTGCGAAGCAGGAAACAAGCGTTTTTAGAAAATCATCCGGGAGGATTTCATGCGTAATAAAGTTGATGTTACGGCCGCTGTTCCAACGCGGCCGGGTGTTTTTTTAGAAAAAGAGGGACTTCATATCACCACGCCCTGTCCCGTTTTACACAAGACAGCGGATGAATATGGCATTGTCCTGTACGATAAGGAATCTCCCGGCGGCACAAAGATACCGTTTCCGAAGGATGCCCGGATCGGCCGGATGATCTCAGTGACGCTGAAGGGATACCGCGCGAAAGGGTGCAGCTATCTTTTTTACTGTGGGGATGAACTCTATCAGGATCCCTATGCGCGCCAGCTTGAAAAGGATACCCAATACGGCAGCGTATCCAAAAAGATGGTAAGGTGCCGTATCGCGGACAACACTTTCGACTGGCAGGGGGATCGTCAGCTGCGGATTCCATACGAGGACAGTCTGATCTACGCCCTCCATGTAAGAGGCTTTACAAAGCATAAGTCCTCCGGCGTGAAAAAGAAGGGCACCTTCGCCGGTCTTACGGAAAAGCTGGAATATTTAAAAGAGCTTGGGATCACATCCATTCTTATGATGCCGGCGTACGAGTTTAATGAGATATTGCCGACGCAGAAAAAGCAAAGTCCTTCGGCGTCTGCAAAGATCAACTACTGGGGCTACCAGAAGGGACTGTACTATGCCCCCAAGGGCGCCTATGCGTACAGCAAGGACGTAAACTCGGAGTTCCGGGAAATGGTTCGCTGCTTTCATCAAAACGGAATAGAAGTGATGATGCAGTTTTATTTTCCACCCGAGATCAGGCACACGGAGATCGTGGCTGTTTTGGATTACTGGGTGACGGAGTATCATATAGATGGTTTCCATGTCATGGGGGTCGATATGCCGATCACCATGCTGGCACAGGAACCGCTCCTTTCCGATACCAAACTTCTGACCGAGCATTTTTATCCGGATGCCGGCTTCCGTCAGATGGGAGAGAGTAAGACGGTTGCCCTTATGAACGACGGTTATCTGTATGAGATGCGCAAATTTCTCAAGGGCGATGACAATATGATGAACCGTTTCCTGCATCATATGAGGAACAGTTCTTCGGATATCGGGATCATCAACTATATAGCCAGATGGGACGGGATGCGCCTTAGGGATCTGGTGTCCTACGACCGGAAACACAATGAAAAGAACGGGGAAGCCAATCAGGATGGAACTGATTATAACTGTAGTTGGAATTGCGGCGTCGAGGGAAAAAGCCGCAAGAAAGCGATCGTGCAGCTGCGACAGCGGCAGATGATGAACGCGCTCGCTTTTGTCATGCTGTCCCAGGGAACGCCGCTTCTGTACAGCGGAGATGAATTCGGATTTTCCCAGGAGGGCAACAACAATCCCTACTGTCAGGATAACGCCATTTCCTGGATCAACTGGAATCTGGGGGAAAGCGGTGCCGAGCTTCTGGAACACTGCAAGGAGCTGATCCGTCTGCGCAGATCCCACCGGGTATTTCGAGGCGGTCATCCGGTTGCGGGCGGCAATCCGGCGTCCGGCTCCTATCCGGATATTTCCTTTCACGGGCGGGACGCCTGGAAGCCGGATACCTGTGCCTCCAGCCGCTGCGTCGGCATCATGTTCTGCGAGGGAGATTTCCTTTTGTACATGGGCGTCAATACGCATTGGGAAGAGCATACGCTGGGACTACCGCAGCTTCCGGAGGGAAGCCGCTGGGTGTCTGTGACGGAGGCAGACGCGGATTGTCCGGAGCGTCAGGAGATCATCGTTCCGGCAAGGACGGTTTCGCTCTACCACGCCAGACAGGGATTTCCTGTTTTGAACCGGAAAAATGTTCGTCCCAGATCGAATAAAAAGCAGCAGAAAGAAGAGGTTACAGACAATGTGGAAAGCGTGGCTTCACTTCAAAACGATCACACACCATAAGATTCTTGTCATGCAGGGGTGCTTCAAAGTCGGATTATACCGGCAGGGGTTGATGCACGATCTTTCGAAATACAGTCCGTCGGAGTTTCTCGTCGGCGTCAAATATTACCAGGGAAACCGGAGTCCCAACAATGCGGAACGTGAGGCGATCGGCTATTCTTCTGCCTGGCTGCACCACAAGGGCCGCAACAAACATCATTACGAATACTGGATTGATTACAGCAATAAGGATATCAAGGGAGGCATGGCTCCGGCGCCTATGCCGACACGCTATGTTGTCGAAATGTTCATGGACCGGATCGCTGCGTGTAAGACCTACCACGGGGAGGCCTACACCGACCGGGATCCGCTCGAATATTATGAATCCGGCAAAAATCCGCCGCCGATCCATCCGCGGACGAAAAAGCAGCTTGAAAAGCTGCTGCATATGCTGGCAGAAGAGGGGGAAGAGAAAACCTTCCGCTATATCCGCTGCCGGGTACTGAAAAAGAACAGGCATTGATGATCACGGCATTTTCTTTTGTGCATAAGATATGGTATGAGTCAGCTTTTGCATGAAAAAGGAGATGTAAGACCATGAATGATTGTATTTTATTGTTATGCTGCCTGTTCTGCCTGGGTGGCTGCGGCTGCAATAATAACCGTCGCAGTTCTTCCTGTGGATGTCAGAACCGTTCAGACAATTCCGGACGTTCGCAAAGCGGCTGCGCAAACAGTTCCAACCGTCCGCAGAGCGGCGGTTGCGGCAGCAATTCCGGTCGGGAGGAGAGCTGCCCGTGCAAGGAGCCGAGATTTGAACCCCGCTTTGACGCGATGCCGTTCAACGGATCCGGCAGTACCTGCGGATGTGAAGAGAAGTCATAACAAAGGATTCAAAAGCGCAGGTGATACTTGCGCTTTTTTTATGCGAATGATACACTTTACTTTATTAGCGTGCAAACAAGCAGAAAAAGAAAGGAAACAATATGTTCGGTAAATCGAAAGACAAGGGAGAAGAAACTAACAAAAAGAAGAAAGACAAAGGCGGCAAGGCACTCGGATATGTCAAGATCGTTTTTGTGGTGCTGATTGTGCTGATCGTCATCAATTCTTCTTATTACACCATACAGGAAGAGGAGCAGGCGGTTGTCTGCACTCTTGGAGAACCCAAGGCTGTGACGACACCGGGACTTCATTTCAAGGTGCCGTTTATCCAGACGGTGACGAAGGTCAACACGACGATCCAGGGCTTTTCCATCGGATATGATATGAGCGAGGATGATATGTCGACCCCGGATTCGCTGATGATCACATCCGATTACAATTTTATCTTTGTGGATTTCTACGCGGAATACAGAGTGACCGATCCGGTCAAAGCACTTTACGCTTCACAGGATCCGGCAGATATCCTCAATAATATCGCACAGAACTGTATTCGAACAACCATCGGCTCCTACAGTGTGGACAGCGTCCTCACAACAGGAAAGAACGAGATCCAGTCCAATATCAAACAGATGATCCTGGATAAGCTGGAGGCGTACGACATCGGCATCCAGCTTGTGAATATCACGATTCAGGACGCAACCCCTCCGACGGTGGAAGTCGAAAATGCCTTCAAGGAGGTTGAGACGGCAAAGCAGGGGAAAGAGACGGCTCTTAACAATGCGAACAAATACCGGAACGAGCAGATCCCCGAGGCGGAAGCAGAGTCAGACAAGATCATTCAGGATGCGGAGGCAAAGAAGCAGGAGCGCATCAACGAGGCGAACGGTCAGGTGGCCCGTTTTAATTCGATGTACGAGGAATTTGTCAAATACCCGGAAGTGACCAAGAAGCGTATGTTCTACGAGGCGATGGAAGATGTGCTCCCGGAGCTGAAGGTAGTCATACAGAGCAAAGACGGATCGACCAACACGATCCTTCCCCTCGACAGCTTTACAGGGGACAACAGCACAGGACAGATCGACAACAGCCGCACGATTTCTTCTGATACAGACACGGCGGAAGAGTAAGGGACAGGACAAGTTTATATAGGAGGAAACTATGGCAGAGACAACCAATAAAAACGATAGCGATATGTTTGAGCGTTTTGCTTCGGACGGAACGCGGAAGGATCAAAAGGGCAATGCAAAAAAGAAGAAAATGAGCGGGATCATCTGGGTGGGAATCATCCTGCTTCTGGTCATCGTGCTTGGAAACAGCATCGTCATCACGAAGCAGAACCAGTTTCGTCTGATCCGTCAGTTCGGTCGGGTTCAGCGTGTGATCACAGAGGCGGGACTGAGCTTCAAGATCCCCTTTGTGGAATCTGTCGACACGATTCCAAAAGAATTACTGCTGTACGATCTGGCGGCGTCGGATGTTATCACATCGGATAAGAAAACGATGATCGTAGACAGCTATGTCTTGTGGCATGTCACGGATCCATTGAAATTTGCGCAGACACTGAGCTGTTCAGTGAGCAACGCCGAAGGCCGTATCGACGCGATCGTGTACAATGCGACTAAAAACACCATCTCCAATATGAAACAGGACGAAGTGATCCGCAGCCGCGATGGAAAGATGACGATCACCATCACGGATGAGGACAGCGATATTGCCGGCAATGACCTGCACATCACATCGGAGGAGACAGAGGTGATCAATATCACTTCCCTTACGGAAGAGATCATGGCACAGGTCAATCACGGAGAGGAAAAATACGGAATCGAGATCGTTGCCGTGGAGGTGAAAAAGCTGGATCTTCCGGACGACAACAAACAGGCGGTCTATAACCGCATGATCTCGGAACGCGAGAATATTGCAGCACAGTATACCGCCGAGGGAAAATCGGAGGCGAAGATGATCGAGAATACGACGGATAAGGAAGTGTCGATCATGCTTTCCGATGCGGACGCCAAGGCGGAGGCGATCGTTGCTGAAGGTGAGGCGGAATACATGCGGATCCTCTCGGCGGCATATGCCGATCCGGATAAGACGGATTTTTATTCCTTCGTGCGTGCAATGGATGCGGTGAAGGCAAGTATGACCGGCGACAACAAGACGATCATCCTGTCAGATGATTCGCCGATCGCACAAATTTTCAATGGACAGTATTAGGAGGTCTTGACAGAGAGACTTGAAACATATGTTCGAATGTGGTAGAATGATACCTGACAAAATAAAAAGCTGTCTGCCGCCCGGCGTTCGCAGAGGAGATCTTCTGCTCCTTGTGTTTTTTCTGGGCAGTGCGGTGCTTTTGGCGGTGCTTTTGGCGCTTAACGCCCGCAGGGGAGATACGCTGCAGATTTATGCAGACGGTCAGCTTTTCTACGAACTGCCGCTTATGCAGGACGCTGTACAGGAAAAGGGTACGGAAACCTATCTGCTGATCCGGTTTTTGGATGACGGAGCGCCGGTCTTTACGTTGGATGCACAGGAACCGGAGCTGCCGGAGGGGACATCCTACAATCTGCTGCTGATACAGAATGGCAATGTGCAGATGTTAGCTGCGGATTGCCCCGATCAGATCTGCGTCCGCCACAAACCGGTATTCCGGGCGCGGGAGAGCATCATCTGTCTGCCTCATAAGCTGTCTGTCGAGATCACCGGCGCAAAGGGAAAGGCGGCAGATACCGAGACGTTAGATGGGATGGTGCATTGATGAAAAGACTTTCACAGATGGGACTGCTCCTTGCAGCCGCCCTGATCATGTCCTATATCGAAGCGTTGATCCCGCTGACAGTTGGGATTCCTGGAATGAAGCTGGGGCTGCCCAACGCGGTCATCCTCTTTATCCTGTATTGGAAGGATGAAAAAGAGCAGGAAAGCGGTTTTCTTAACAGCAATGTATCCCGGGCGCTTACCGTAAATATTCTCAGGATCCTGCTGTCGGGATTTCTTTTTGGAAATATGTTTGCGATCCTTTATTCGCTGGCGGGCGCAGTCTGCAGCTTTGCCGCCATGCTGATCGGCAGGAAAACAGACCGCTTTTCGGCGCTCGGTGTCAGTATTCTGGGCGGCGTCTTTCACAATATGGGACAGCTTGCGGCAGCACGCTTCCTCCTGGGGACATTTGCTGTCATTTATTATGCGCCGCCGCTGCTTGCCGCAGGCGCGCTGACCGGCTTTCTGCTTGGTCTGGTAGTTCTGATGCTTTTGCCGTATCAGAAGATTTTTCGCGCCGCACAGTGATCGCGGTTGTTATGCCGGAAAGGAAAATGAGTATGTATGCTTATTTGAAAGGTACGCTGGAACAGATCGAAGAGGATCATATCGTTGTGGAAGTGGCAGGGATCGGCTATAACGTCCATGTGTCTGCGACAACGATCCAGTCTTTGCCGTCGATCGGAGAGCCGGTCGTCATCTATACCTATACACTGGTCCGCGAGGATGCGTTTCTCCTCTATGGGTTTCTGACGCGCAGTGATCTGGAGATATTTAAGAAGCTGATCACGGTAGGAGGGATCGGCCCCAAGGGTGGGCTTGCTATCCTGTCGGTGATGGACGCCGATACGCTCCGTTTTGCCATTATCTCGGGCGATGCAAAGGCGATAGCCAAAGCGCCGGGTATCGGAAATAAAACCGCGGAGCGCGTGATCCTGGATCTGAAGGACAAGATATCCATCGAAGATACGCTGCGCGGCGGCGAGGCTGCCGAACCAGCACTTGCAGGTGGAATGGACGCTTCCGAAAAAGGGAAAAAGCAGGAGGCTGTCGAAGCGCTTACCGCACTTGGCTATTCAGCGTCAGAGGCTGCTGCTGCTGTCAGAAAAGTAAAAACAGATGACGACACCACCGTGGAGGCGATCCTGAAGGATGCGCTGAAAAACATGTTCTAGAAAAACTCGGGCAGGGGAGAAGATTCATGGGCAATCGGACAATCGAAACCAATCTGTTAGAAGAAGATATCAAAATAGAAGGCTCACTGCGTCCGCAGACATTGGATGACTATATCGGTCAATCAAAGATCAAGAGCAATCTCCGCATCTACATCGAGGCGGCAAAGCAACGGCAGGACGCGCTTGACCACGTCCTTTTTTACGGCCCTCCGGGACTTGGAAAAACGACGCTGGCAGGCATTATCGCAAACGAGATGGGCGTGCACATGAAAGTGACCAGCGGTCCGGCGATCGAAAAACCAGGGGAGATGGCGGCGATCCTGAATAATCTGCAGGAGGGCGATCTGCTCTTTGTGGACGAGATCCACCGCTTAAACCGTCAGGTGGAGGAAGTTCTGTATCCGGCGATGGAAGATTACGCCATAGATATTATGATCGGAAAGGGCGCGTCTGCCAGATCCATCCGGCTGGAGCTGCCGCACTTTACCCTGGTTGGGGCGACCACCAGAGCAGGTCTTCTGACCGCGCCGCTGCGGGATCGTTTCGGGGTGATCCACCGGCTGGAATTCTATTCCATCGAGGAGCTCAAGCTCATCATCCAGCACTCTGCGAGGATCCTTGGCGTCCAGATCGATGAAAAGGGAGCGTTGGAGCTTGCGAGAAGAAGCCGTGGAACGCCGCGTCTGGCAAACCGCGTACTCAAGCGGGTGCGGGATTTTGCACAGGTGAAATACGATGGGATCATCACCGAAGAGGTTGCGAACATCGCGCTGGATCTGATGGACGTCGACAAGATGGGACTGGACCATATAGACCGGAATATCCTCTGCACGCTGATCGAGAAATTCAAGGGCGGGCCGACCGGTCTTGATACGCTGGCGGCTGCGATCGGGGAAGACGCCGGCACGATCGAGGATGTCTATGAACCGTATCTGATCAAGAACGGATTCCTGAACCGCACGCCGCGCGGGCGGATGGTCACGGATCTTGCCTATCACCATTTAGGTCTTGAAATTCCCTCCTAGGGCCTATATAATAAAAGTTGATAACTGTTTGAGTAGCTGCAAGAAGGAAGAGGGAAGCGTCACATGTCGACAAAGACGGATACAGAGGTTATTATCAACGGAAAAGTATTTACATTGAGCGGCTATGAGAGCGAAGAGTATCTGCAAAAGGTAGCTTCTTATATCAATAACAAGATAGCGGAATACAATAAAGTCGACGGCTTCAAGAGACAGTCCTCCGATACGCAGAATGTTCTGATGCAGCTCAATATAGCGGATGACTACTTCAAGGCAAAGAAACAGATCGACCTTCTGGAAGAAGAGATCCAGAACCGGGAAAAAGATATGTATGATCTCAAGCACGAGCTGATCGCGGCGCAGATCAAACTGGAAAATACAGAGAAGAACCTTCAGAATCTTCAGCGAGAGACGAACGAGAACGCCAAGAAGATGGTTCGACTGGAAACCGAATTGAAGGAATTGAAAAAATAGCTGTCTTTTCAAAGACAGCTTTTTTCTTCCTATCAGCGCATTGCGCGGGTAACGGGGAGCGTTATGGAACAAAAAACGGAACTTTTGGCGCCGGCCGGCAATTATGAGGCATTTCTTGGCGCTTTTCATGCAGGAGCAGACGCATTTTATCTGGCAGGACAGCGTTTTGGCGCCCGTGCTTATGCGGATAACTTTTCGGAAGAAGAGATCTGCCGCGCACTGCGTCTTTCTCACTATTACGGCAAAAAAATCTACCTCACGGTCAACACACTGGTAAAAGAAAAGGAACTGGATGGCCTGGAGGAGTATCTTCATCCCATCTACGAAGCCGGGCTGGATGGCGTGATCGTTCAGGATTTCGGAGTGCTCCGCTATATCCGCCGGCATTTTCCGGATCTGGAGTTGCACGCCAGCACCCAGATGACGTTGACCGGCAAACGGGGAGCCACCCTTTTAAAAGACGAGGGTGTCTGCCGGATCGTTCCTGCCCGCGAACTGTCGCTGGAGGAGATCCGGATTCTGAAGCAGGAGACGGGGATGGAGATTGAGTGCTTTGTCCACGGCGCAATGTGTTATTGTTATTCGGGACAGTGCCTTTTCAGCAGTATTCTCGGCGGACGAAGCGGGAACCGCGGACGCTGTGCCCAGCCGTGCAGGCTTCCCTATCGTGTTTATCTTGAAAACCAGTGCATCCGGCAGGAGTGTTATCCGCTCAGTCTCAAGGATATGTGTACACTGGAATATCTGCCGAAGCTGATCGACGCCGGTATTGATTCTTTTAAGATCGAGGGCAGGATGAAGAAGCCTGAGTACGCGGCAGGCGTGACGGCGCTTTACCGGAAATATATCGATCTCTATCGCAGGGATCCTGGGGCGTATCAGGTGGATCCTGAGGATCTTGCCACTTTAAAAAATCTGTATATCCGAAGCGAAATACAGACGGGCTACTATGAGCGCCACAACGGAAAAGAGATGATCACGCTCCAAAAGCCGAGTTATCTTGGAAGCGACGAGACGCTTCTTGCAAGGCTGCGTGAACGTTATATCCATGAGCCGGGAAAGGATCCGGTCACTATGAAGGCACATTTGTGTGAAGGGGTGCCGGCAACGCTGGAGATCTGCGGTTCCGGCGGCAGGGTACAGGTGTCCGGCGATGTGGTGATGCGGGCGCAGAAATCCCCTCTGACCGAAGATACGCTGAAGAAGCAGCTTTCCAAGACAGGAAATTTCCTGATCCGGCCGGATTCCATCGAACTTCTTCTGGAGGGAGAGGTCTTTCTTCCGGTGAAATCGCTCAATACCCTGCGGCGGGATGCAGTGCAGGCTTACGAGGATCTGGTGATCGGTCAAAACCGCCTGTGTGCCGGACGACAGGAGATGACGGATGCTGCGCAGGCAGATGAGGAAAGCAAAACTGCTGCGATAGCTGGAGAAAAGAGACAAAATAGAGAAACAAAGACATACACCGATTGTCTGGTCTGTACGTTGGATCAGCTGACCGAGGTTTTGCAGCATAAGGATAAGGTACGAAGGGTATATGTTGACAGCGACCTCTACGTGACGGCTGCCGGACAGGTCGATGAGATGCTTGCCGGACATGCCTCTGTCGATGGTTTTCTGGCTTTGCCGTATATCATAAGGCACAGAGACGAAAACTATCTGGAGCGGCTGAGGATCACAATCGGGAACAGTCCCTATCTGAAAGGATTTCTTGCGCGCAATCTGGAAGCTGTCGCCTTTCTTGAAGAGATCCTGCCACAGGAGAACGACAAGGTGCTGGTTGCCGATGCCGGACTGTACTGCATGAACCGGGAAGCGCTTTCGTTTCTTGCTTGTCATACCGGAGAGATCACTTTCCCCTATGAGCTGAACGCAGGGGAATGCAGGCACCTCGGACAGCTTGCAGCGCAGGCAGGAGTACCGGTATCACTGATCGTATATGGCCGGATCCCGATGATGGTGACCGCCAACTGCGTCAGAAAGACGACGGACAACTGTCTTCTTGCAGGAGTGCGTGCAAAGAAAGGGCAGATTTTTTTGAAAGACCGGATGCAGGCGATGCTGCCGGTTTCGACAAACTGTACACATTGCTATAATATCCTTTACAATGCGCTGCCATATTCCCTGCATTTAAAGAAAAAAGAGCGGGAACGGATCTCACCGACGGCGCAGCGCTTTGATTTTACGATGGAAAACAGAAAGGAAGTTGCCGCCATATTGTCAGGCGGAACGTTTCCTTTTCCGGAATATACGACCGGACATTTTCAGAGAGGAATCGAATAAAACAGAAGGACGCATATACAAACTATGGAACTCTATATCACGGAATTATCCAAATATTTTATTACCCTGTTCATAGCGCTGTACACTCTGGAATGTTTCCTCGTTTTTCGCTTTCAGGAGGAGGAAAGAAGATCCGGAATCTATATACGCCAGAATATCCTGATGTTTCTGGTGCATTTTTCATGTTTTCTGGTGATCTGCTTCGAGACCGGGAAGCTGGAGTACCTTCTCTTTTATGTCCTGCAGCAGATCCTGTTGTTCGCTACGATCGTCCTGTTCCGCATGATCTATCCGAAGGGAAACCGTCTGATCATCAACAATATGTGTATGCTTCTTGGAGTCGGCTTTGTCGTTCTGACAAGACTGTCCTACGAGAAGGCGGTCAAACAGTTCTTTATCGTGACAGCCTCCGTCATAGCGGGGATGCTGATCCCGTTTTTTATTCATAAGATCCGGATGCTGAAGAGCCTTACCTGGGTGTACGCCGGTGTCGGTATCGCGGCGCTCGGGATCGTTCTGATCCTCGGCAGCGTGACCAACGGATCGAAGATTTCTTACTCGATCGGCGGGATCACCTTCCAGCCGTCGGAGTTTGTGAAGATCCTTTTCGTATTTTTTCTTGCCAGTGCGCTCTGCGACGTACACGATTTTATGCGTGTCTTTACGACGGCGGTCCTGGCGGGGATCCATGTTCTGATCCTGGTCGCTTCCAAAGATCTTGGAAGTGCGCTTATCTTTTTCATTGTCTATGTCGTCGTGGTGTTTATCGCCACGGGAAACTGGATCTACCTGCTTCTGGGTGCGGGAGGCGGCTGCGGCGCGGCGGTTCTGGCCTATCGTTTTTTTACCCATGTGCAGGTCCGGGTACAGGCCTGGCAGGATCCGTTCAGCTGTATCGACAAGGCTGGTTATCAGATCACGCAATCTCTTTTCGCAATAAGCAGCGGCGGATGGTTTGGTCTGGGACTGTTTCGCGGAACGCCGACCTCAATTCCCTATGTGGAGGCGGATTTTGTATTTTCCGCGGTTGCAGAGGAGCTAGGCATCCTGTTCTCCATGTGTGTGATCCTGATCTGTATCAGCTGCTTTATCATGTTTATGAATATTTCCATCCGGCTGCGGAACCGTTTCTATCAACTGATCGCTGTCGGACTGGCTGTCACCTATATTTTCCAGGTTTTTCTGACGATCGGAGGCGGGACGAAATTTATCCCGATGACGGGAGTCACCCTGCCGCTTATCAGCTACGGCGGCAGTTCCGTTTTGACGACGCTGATCATGTTTTTTATCATGGAAGGTTTGTATATAATCCGTCAGGATGAAGGAGCAGGACGTGGCAAAAAGAAGAGACGAAGAAAGAGAATCGAATACGAAACCGAGGAAGAAGACTTCGAAGACGACGATCTCGCCGGAACAGAAGAAGAGGAAACGTCAGAGACAGAAGAGGAATAGGCAGATCATGGCGGTCACGTATCTGTTTGTGGCTGTCTTTCTCGGAATGATGGTGTATACCTGCCATTATGCCGTGACGCACCAGCAGGAGCTGATCAACAACAGCTATAACGGACGGCAGGAAATGCTGATTTCCCAGAACACGCGGGGAACGATCTATTCCAGAAACCGCCAGCCGCTTGCACAGACGCAGACCGGCGACGACGGCAAAGAGACGCGCGTATATCCGTATTCCAATATGTTCGCCCATGTGGTCGGCTACGCGACGAACGGAAAGTACGGAATCGAGGCGCTGAGCAACTATTATCTGATCAATTCCAATGCAAAGCTGTCGGACAAGGTGGCGAAGGATGTGTCCGGGGAAAAATATCCCGGCGACAATGTCATCACGACGCTTGATGTGGAATTGCAGCAGATCGCTTACCAGTCCCTGGGCGTCTATAAGGGGGCGGTCATCGTCAGCAAGCCGGATACCGGAGAGATCCTTGCAATGGTTTCCAAACCGGATTTTGATCCGAATGAGATCGATTCGATCTGGTCAGACCTGATAGCGGATCAGAACAGCTCCGTGCTGTTAAACCGGGTGACGCAGGGATTATATCCTCCCGGCTCCACCTTTAAGATCATCACGGCTCTGGAATATATCCGGGAAAATCCGGATACCTATCAGCAGTACCGGTATCAGTGTAATGGAAATTTTGTTCACGGCGAGGACCGGATCAACTGTTATCACGGATCCGTTCACGGCGCGGAGGACTTTGCCAAATCCTTCGCCAAGTCCTGCAATTCCTCGTTTGCGAACATCGGACTGCAGCTCGACCGCACCAGCTTTGCAAATACGCTGGACGGACTGTTGTTTAACCAGGAGCTGCCTGTCAAGTTTGCCTACAATCAGAGCCGGCTGGTCGTGGATGAAAATACTTCGGATTCGGATATGATGCAGGCTGCTATCGGGCAGGGCAATACCCAGATCACGCCTCTTCACCTGAATATGATCACCTGCTCCATCGCCAACAAGGGAACGCTGATGAAACCCTATCTGGTGAGCCGCGTGGAAAACAGCGAGGGCACGGTTGTCAAGCAGTTTTCGCCGGATTCCTATAAGAAACTTCTGTCCGAGACGGAAGCATCTGCGCTTATCGGACTGATGGAAGAGGTGGTAAAGAGCGGTACGGCGACAAGACTTTCCGGGCTTGCCTATTCCGCAGCGGGAAAGACGGGTTCTGCGGAATACAGCAGCGTCAAGACGGATTCACATGCGTGGTTTACCGGATTCGCCCCGGTTGAAAATCCGGAAATATGTGTTACCATAATTATTGAAGGTGCAGGCTCCGGCGGAGATTACGCTGTACCAATAGCCAAAAGGATCTTTGATCAATATTTTGGCGAATAGGAGGAAGGGAAATGATCGAAGCAGTGAGCTGCGGCGGTGTTGTGATCTTTCGTGGAAAGATCCTGATACTGTACAAGCATTTTCAGAATAAGTACGATGGCTGGGTTCTCCCAAAGGGAACGGTGGAAGAAGGGGAGTCCCATAAGGAAACAGCACTCAGGGAAGTGCTCGAGGAGACGGGCGCCCGGGCAAGGATCATGAAGTACGTGGATAAAAGTGAATATACCTTCCACATTCCGGATGACAAGGTATCCAAGGAAGTCTACTGGTATCTTATGATGGCGGACAGCTACTACAGCAAGCCGCAGAGAGAAGAGTACTTTACGGATTCCGGCTTCTACAAATACCACGAGGCCTATCATCTTCTGAAATTTGCAAACGAAAAGCAGATTTTGGAAAAAGCGTATGAGGAGTACTTAGCGATGAAAAAAAATAATCTGTGGATCCGCTGAAAAGGAATCCACAGATTTTTCTGTTTAGCTTAAATTTTTTGGCTAGAAGATAGCGACGATCTCCATCTCAGGATCGGTCGAAAGATCGATAAACTCGTCACCGCGCTTCAGAAGCGGTCTGGAGAGATGATTCTGGTTGATCAGCATGATCTCAGCCTCCACGCCGTTGGAAAGCCTCGCATTAAAGCCAAGCTGCGTCGATGCGATATGGTAAAGGATCGGCCTCAGGATATGCTCGTCAAACTTGATGTATCCGTCCCTCTCAAAATTGGCGATTACCTGGAACGGATTCAGGGACTGGCGGTATGTGCGCGCAGAGGTCATTGCCTCGTAGGCGTCTATGATTGCCGTATATTTTGCAAAAATATCAATCTGATCCGATTTGAGCTTGGAGGGATAGCCGGAGCCGTCGCAGCGCTCATGGTGCATCAGCGTCGACTTGATCACGTGCTCGTTCAGATTCTGGTTTTTCAAAAGTTCAAAGCCGAGCATCGTATGCGTTTTTAATTTGGTAAATTCCAGCTCGGTAAGTTTTCCCGGCTTCCAGAGAAGTTCCTTTGGCAGTCTGAGCTTGCCGATATCATAGAAGAAACCGCACTGGATCAGCAGAAAAATATCTTCCTTGGACAAGCCGAGCCAGGTTCCGAACACGCCGGCGATCAGCGCGGAGTTCAGACAGTGCGCATGGGTAAGATCGTCCTCGCTCGGAAGCATATTATACAGAAAGTCAAGAAGCTGTTCCCCGTTTCGCGCGCAGGAGGAGATCTTGACATAAATATCCATCAACCGGTTGAGCGGCGCCGGGATTCCCTTCTCCACAAAATCTACCATAATCTTGCGATAGGTCGGCATACAGTCGTTATATGTAAATTCAAAATACCGGAATTCGGTGCTGAGACGTACCTTTTCGAAATGAGTCGTTGCGTAGTCGATCTCTTCTTTGATCGAAACGCACATGATAGAATGTCGTGCGAGCTTGGCGATCAGTGCCTCATCCACCACGGTGTCGACCGGGCAGATCAACTCATGCTGATAGCTGTAGACGTCCTCGCCGACAACCATCCCGTTACTCAAAGCCATACGAGCTACTGTTTTCAATTTGCTTTCCCCCTCTTTTGAATATAAACACAACCGCTTTGAACTGCATAACGGCAGCTTTTGAGATAGTTGCATATAATCAACTAATTCTAGTATAAAGAATCTGTGCAATAAGTCAATATTTTAACCTGTTTAAATCTTTATAAATGTGCTAAAATATAACATAATTAAGAAAAAACAAAGTAATGCAGACAAAACTACCACAAAAAGCAGGCATAAACGGAGTCTGGAAAGATTGGAAAACGGCATGGATTTTTATAAGAATCTGTATATGGACGAAACCCTGAAAAATCCAAATAAGATCAAAAGAAAGCTCGCGCACGGGAAATTCATGCCCGGAATCTATGTGCTTGCCTGGTCGTCCGGACTCAATCGTCTGGAGCTGTACACCAGCGCCATGCTGCTGCAGTGGTATTACAAGGAAAATCCCCCCTGCATCGTAGGGATCGCATCCGGGCAGGAAACAGGGATTTCCATGATCCAGCAGATCGCAGAAGAATCACTGGATACTCTGGGAAGGGTGGATTTTGCTGCATATCTTTTTGGAAATGGTCAATAATGAAACCATCAGGATGACAATAAAGGATCGAATTGACAGATATGTTACATATTCTTTTTATTATATTAAAAATCATAGGGATCATTCTGCTGGCGGCGATTGCGTTCATTCTGCTGGCTGTTTTGGTCGTTTTGTTCGTTCCGATCCGCTATCAGGTATCTATTGAGCGGACAGAAGAGGACGGCGCGCCTCCGATCAGCGTCCGGGGAAGCGTATTCTGGCTTTTGCATCTTATCAATGTTCGCTTTCATTATCCGGGAAAGCCCATGCTCCGCGCAAGGATCGCGCTGCGTACCATCTTTGTTTATCCGCAGGAAAGTACGGATTCTGCCACATCAAAAAAAAGAAAGAAAAAAAAGACGAAAGAGGCAGGGAAACCGGAAAGGCAGGATGCGGCTGCACCTGCTGAAACAAAAGAACCATCCAATGCTGCGGATAATCCCACAAAGAATATAAGTACTTCGGACACCGGGACGGAAAAGACGACGGTTTCGGAGGCATCCAGGGACAAATCACCGTCCATTGCCGCAGATCCGGGCAGATTACCGGCAGGACAGGAACAGCAGAACCAAGCGGAAACGGACGGAGAGGAGCAAACCGGTCAAAAGAAGAGTATCCTGCAAAAGCTGCGGAGCTTTGTAGAGCGGATCATCGAGTTCTGGAACCGGTTGAAACAGATCCTGTCAAATATACAGTACACAATCCGCAGGTTGTGTGATAAAATAAAAGATATTCTTCATAATATACAGTATTATAAGGAAGTTTTTGAAAGCGATGTGTTTCAGCAGTCGTTTGCGCTGTGCTGGGGGGAACTTGGCTATGCACTGAGGCATTTGAAGCCCACGAAACTTAAGGCAGACTGGATCATCGGTACGGGAGATCCGGTTCTGAACAGCGATATTCTGGCTGTTTACGGAGTGTGCTATCCGCTTGTCGGACAAAATGTCCGGATCGTCGCCGACTATGATGCAAAACATATCGAGGGAACGGCGCTCATCAAGGGACGCATCCGTTTGTTTGCACTCGTCAGGGTTGCCTGGCGAATCTATTTCAACAAAAATATCAGAACATTGATCCGTTTATTAAAAAAGGAGGCTGTAACAGATGGCAGAAAATAATTTTACCGGAGTGATCGAGGCATTGATGAAAGGCATGAATACCGTGATCGGTACAAAGACGGTAGTAGGTGATGTGACGCAGGTCGGTGACACCATCATCCTTCCTCTTGTAGACGTATCGTTCGGCGTTGGCGCCGGTGCGAGTGCGGCCGACAAAAAGAATGGAGGCAGCGGCGGATTCGGTGCAAAAATGTCTCCGAGTGCCGTCCTTGTTATCAAGAACGGCTCTACCAAGCTGGTCAACATCAAAAACCAGGATGCGCTTACCAAGGTTCTTGATATGATCCCGGACGTCGTAGATAAATTCACCTCACCCAAGGAGGAGATGATCGCGGACGATACAGCGGTGGATATCGCATTCCCGGAAGAGGACAAGTAATACGCACGTTCCAAAAGGAACCCTTTTCCGTGGCAGTTCATAGAATATAGAAAGAGAAGAGAACAGGGGCGGTGGTTATGAAAAAACTGATCGGATTTGTAGCCCTGTGCTTTGCAGCCGGCATGTTTTTTATGCTTTTTATGTCCAACCGTTTTATCGGTCTTGTTCTGATCGTTCTCTTGTTGTTGATCGGGTATCAGTTCTTTTGTTGTGAGTAACGGTTCCTGTTGGCTGCAATACCCGGATCGGGGATCGTTTCTGTTGTGGTTAGAAGATGAAGATAGAAAATTTTGAAGCAAAAGTAGATAATGCTTCCGAGGAAGAACTGCAATCGCTGAAAACGTGGCTGTTTCAGGAAAATATCCGCCTGGCCGCCGCTTTCAAGGAGCTGGAAACACAGCAGGAAAAGATGCAGCAGGAAAAAGAGCAATTCCAGCAGGAAGTCCGCGTGATCAGTCAGCGCGTATCTTCGGCGCGGAAGCGTCTGAAGGAGGACGAGCAGTTCTTTCAGAAGAAAATGGAGATCCTGCAGGGAGGCTTCCGGCAGCTGGAGGAAGACCGGAAGCATCTGGAAAGAGAGCGGAGCCGCCAGAGGGAACTGCCGCTGACAGACGACGATGTGTCGATGCTCTTTTGCGGAGTGCGGAGCCGTCTGGCCCTGAAGAAGCGATACAAGGATCTGATCAAGATATTTCATCCCGACAATGTGGCGGGAGACAAGGAAGTGCTTCAGCAGATCAACCGGGAATACGAGCTGCTGAAACAGAAATATGAAGAGTAGCAAAAAAACCAGTCCGTTTGGGCTGGTTTTTAATCTCATCTGGAAAATCAGAAGCCTTTGATACTAGGCTCTCTCTACTTTGCCGGATCTTAAACAACGTGTGCACACATGTAACTTCTTATTGGAACCATTCAATTTGCACATAACATTCTGAATATTGGAACTCCAGATTCTATTGGATCTTCTATGAGAATGGCTTACATTATTACCAAAATGAGCACCCTTACCACAAATATCACACTTAGCCATCTTTGCACCTCCTAACGATACAATCGAAGTTTTTTTGCTTACGCAACGGTAATATAATATCAGATTAAATAGCAGAATGCAAGCATAATTTACATTTTTTGGACAGATTTTTTTCAGAATATTTTTCAGAAACAAAAGCGTCTGTTTTCGAAAAATAAATTTTGAGTTATTTTTTCTTTCATTTTTCAAAGTATCGGGTTATAATACCAATATATGTCTAAAATAACAAGGAGGTAATTTATGAAAGTTTCGTCAATGGATACACATATGGGTAATATTTCTATTGATCAGGAAGTTATTGCGCAGTATGCCGGAACGGTTGCCACCGAGTGCTTCGGCGTGGTGGGCATGGCCGGTATGAGTGTCAAAGACGGTCTTGTAAAATTATTGAAAAAAGACAGCATGACACGCGGGATCCAGGTATTGCTCAACAACAATAAGCTGACCCTGAATTTTCATATAATCATGTCATATGGTGTAAGTATTCTGGCGGTATCAGACAATCTGATCGACAGCGTCAAATATAAAGTAGAGGAATTCACCGGAATCGAAGTAGAAAAAATCAACATCTTCGTCGAAGGTGTAAAAGTGATTGACTAAGGGAGGACCTAAAAGTGGCTTCAAATGTAATCGATGCTAAGCTGATGGCCAAAATGTTTCTGGCCGGAGCAAAGAATCTTGACAACAAAAAAGAATGGATCAACGAGCTGAATGTTTTTCCGGTGCCGGACGGCGATACCGGAACGAACATGACTCTTACGATCATGTCGGCTGCAAAGGAAGTGTCTTCTCTGTATGAGATGGGCGATCTGGACATGACGTCCCTTTGCAAGGCAGTTTCCTCCGGATCTCTCCGGGGCGCGAGAGGAAATTCCGGCGTTATTCTTTCCCAGCTTTTCAGAGGCTTCACGAAAGTGGTAAAGACCTGTGACGAGCTTACCATCCCGATTATTGCAGACGCATTTGAAAAAGCAGTGGAGACTGCTTACAAGGCGGTTATGAAACCCAAGGAAGGTACGATCCTGACCGTCGCAAAGGGTGCATCCGAGAAAGCGCGGGAGCTTGCAGACGCCGGCATGGAAGATATGACGGAATTTATCGGACAGATCATCACCTATGCGGATGAAGTTCTGGAAAAGACGCCGGAGATGCTTCCGGTTCTCAAACAGGCAGGAGTTGTTGACTCGGGTGGTCAAGGGCTGATGCAGGTACTCAAGGGCGCTTACGATGCGTTCCAGGGCAAGGAAATTGATCTGAACATCACAAAGGAGACGTCCGGAGAGAAGAAGGCGCAGGACAGCGCAAGCATCGAAGCGCAGGCAAACGCCGAGATCAAATACGGATACTGCACCGAATTCATTATCATGCTGAACAAGGTGTTCAACATCAAAGCCGAGATGGATTTCAAGGCATATCTTGAATCGATCGGTGATTCCATAGTTGTCGTAGCGGACGAGGATGTGGTCAAGGTACATGTACATACCAACGATCCGGGTCTTGCGATTCAGCGTGCGCTCAAATACGGTGCGCTCTCTAATATGAAGATCGACAATATGCGTCTGGAGCATCAGGAAAAGCTGTTTAAGCAGTCCCAGAAGGAAGCTGCCGCAGAAAGCGAGCCGATGCCCAAGAAAGATGTAGGCTTCATCGCCGTATCTGTCGGAGAAGGAATCAACGAGATCTTTAAGAGCCTTGGCGTAGATTACATCATAGAGGGCGGACAGACCATGAATCCGAGTACGGAGGATATGTTAAATGCAATCGACAAGGTAAACGCCGACACCGTATTCATCCTTCCGAACAACAAGAATATCATTCTCGCTGCCAACCAGGCACAGATGCTTGTCAAAGATAAAAAGATCATCGTCATTCCGACCAAGACGGTTCCGCAGGGGATCACAGCGGTTATCAACTATATCCCGGATCTGTCTGCCAAGGAAAATGAACAGACAATGACGGAAGAGATCAAGAATGTAGCGACCGGTCAGGTTACCTACGCAGTCAGAGATACCAACATCGATGGCAAAGAGATCAAGCAGGGCGATTTCATGGGTCTTGGCGATTCAGGTATTCTTTCCGTTGGAACAACGATCACCGATGTTGCGCTCAGCATGATCGATGAAATGATGCAGGATGAGCTTGAGCTGATCAGCATCTATTACGGATCCGAGATCACGGAGGAGGACGCCGAAAATCTGAAAAAGCTGACAGAGGAAAAGTATCCGGATTGTGATATCGAATTGCAGTACGGCGGTCAGCCGATCTACTATTATATCGTTTCTGCCGAATAAGGCGAAAACTACGCCGGTTGTTTGGCGGTATCAGAAAACCAGTTCACAGGAAACCCCCGATCCGATCGGGGGTTTTGTAAACCATATTGCTACACTTTACAGAGCAGATCATCTATGGAAATAACGCAGCTAAAAGGGATCGGTGACAAGACCGCCCGCTTGTTTGATAAATTGAATATACACACGGTGGAAGAACTGCTGCATTTTTATCCCCGCGATTATCAGTCCTTCGAGGAGCCACGTGCACTCACAGAATACGCGCCAGGAGAACTTGCAACGATCTCCGGAACGATCGAGAGCAGCATTGTTACCAGGCGTGCCGGATCCAAAAGCGTCACCGTATTTACTATCGGCTGTGAGGGCGGTACGGTTTCTGTGACATATTTTAATATGCCCTATCTGAGCAAATCGCTGCGCAAAGGACAGAGAGCCATCTTCGTGGGGACGCTCAGACAGAAGGGATCCCGCTACGCCATCGACCAGCCAAAGATGTACCGCCCGGAGGAGTATGCCAGTCTGCTGAACACCTTGCAGCCGATCTATCCTACCACAAAGGGGCTGAGCAGCCATGCGATCTCCAAGGCGGTTAAACAGGCGCTTGCACTGGATCATCCCTCGACAGAATATCTTCCGGAAGAAATCCGGGAACGGTATCATTTTCCACTTTACCGCTTTTGCATGGAACAGATGCATTTTCCGTCGGACAAGGAGACGCTGCTCAAAGCGAGAGAACGGCTCGTATTTGATGAATTTTTCCTGTTTATTCTTTTGATCCGGAGTTTCCGGGAAAAAGGACAGGAGATTGCAAATGGCTTTCCGATGCTGGAGGTTGCCGAAAGTGAACGGCTGATCGAAGCGCTGCCGTACCGGCTCACCGGGGCGCAGCAGAAAGTCTGGCAGGAGATCAAGGCGGATCTGACCTCCGATCATACCATGAATCGTCTGATCCAGGGAGACGTCGGATCCGGAAAGACGATCCTGGCATTTCTTTCCCTGCTCATGTGTGTGGCAAACGGCTATCAGGGGGCACTGATGGCGCCGACAGAAGTTCTGGCGCACCAGCATTACGAAAACCTTTGCCAGCTCAGGGAACAATACCATCTTCCGATCCATCCGGTTCTGCTGACCGGTTCAGTGACAGCCGCCGCAAGACGTGATATCTATGGGAAGATCGAGAGCGGAGAGGCAGACATTGTCGTCGGTACGCATGCACTGATCCAGGACAAGGTATCCTACCACCGGCTGGCGCTGGTCATAACCGATGAACAGCATCGTTTTGGCGTGCGCCAGCGCGCTGCATTCGCTGAAAAAGGCAGCCAGGTGCACGTGCTCGTCATGAGCGCTACGCCGATCCCGCGGACATTGGCTATCATCCTGTACGGCGACCTTCACATCTCCGTGCTCGACGAACTGCCGGCTGACCGTTTACCGATCAAAAACTGTGTGGTAAACACCTCGTACCGTGAAAAAGCCTACCGCTTTATGGAAAAAGAGATCCTGGCAGGACGGCAGGTGTATGTCATCTGTCCCATGGTGGAAGAAAACGAAGAGCTCGACCTGGAGGACGTGCTGACTTACACTGAGAAACTCAAGGCAGTCATGCCAAGGGAGATCCGGATCGCCTATCTGCACGGGCGCATGAAACCTGCGGACAAAAACCGCATCATGGAGGAATTTGCCTCACACCAGATCGATATCCTGGTCTCCACCACGGTGATCGAGGTCGGCGTAAACGTTCCGAACGCCACGGTGATGATGGTCGAGAACGCAGAGCGCTTCGGACTGGCGCAGCTCCATCAGCTTCGAGGAAGAGTCGGGCGCGGCAAGGAGCAGTCCTACTGTATCTTTATCTCCCAGTCAGACCGTCCGGAGATCATGAAGCGGTTGCAGATCCTCAACGAGTCGAACGACGGCTTTTATATTGCCGGACAGGATCTGAAGCTGCGCGGACCGGGAGATATGTTCGGTATCCGTCAGAGCGGAGATCTGCATTTTCAGATCGGAGACATCTATCAGGACGCCGCGTTGCTGCAGAAGGCAAGCGAAGAAGCCGACCGCCTGCTTGCAGAGGATTCTGGTCTGCAGAAGCCGGAGAACCGGGCGCTTTTGGAATTTCTGGACCAGGCAGCCGCAAATGAGGTTGACTTTAGAATTATCTGAAAGTAATATGGTATAGTAACGTTTTAACTGATAAACTGCCATCTGTATGCGGCGGGTTATGAAATGAGAAATCATGTGTCTGCGCGAACCTGACACAAACGCGATGTGCGCAGAAAGCGTACGCAGAAATGAGGAAAAAATGGGGAAAATTGCAGTTGTAACAGACAGTAACAGCGGAATTACGCAGTCGCAGGCAAAGGAACTCGGTATTTACGTGCTTCCTATGCCATTTATGATCAACGAAGATACATTTTATGAGGATATCACACTGACACAGGAGCAGTTCTACGAAAAGCTGAAGGAAGGCGCGAATGTGATCACCAGCCAGCCCACGCCGGATTCGGTTATGAAAATGTGGGACAGCCTGCTTACAGATTACGATGAGATCGTGCACATTCCGATGTCCAGCGGTTTGAGCGGTTCCTGCCAGAGTGCATCCATGCTTGCACAGCAGTATGAAGGCCGTGTCCAGGTTGTCAATAATCAGCGTATTTCCGTTACGCAGAGACAGTCTGCTCTCGATGCGCTGCAGCTGGCTGCGCGCGGGATGAATGCGGCTGAGATCCGGGAATTTCTGGAAGCTGACAAGTTTAATTCCAGTATCTATATTATGCTGGATACCCTTTATTATCTGAAAAAGGGCGGCAGGATCACACCGGCGGCAGCCGCGCTCGGAACGATCCTCAAGCTCAAGCCAGTGCTTCAGATCCAGGGAGAAAAGCTGGACGCCTTTGCCAAGGCAAGGACATCTACGCAGGGTAAGTCCCTGATGATAAATGCGATCCGAAACGATATGGAGAACCGTTTTGGCGGAGTGGACAAGGACGCCATCTGGCTGCAGGTAGCCTATACCTACGATCTGGCTGCCGCGTCCTTACTGAAAGAGGAAGTCATGCAGGCGTTTCCGGGATTCGACATCCACATGGATCCGCTGTCTCTCAGCGTTGCGTGCCATATCGGACCCGGCGCGCTTGCGGTTGCCTGCTGCAAGAAAATCTAACGGCGCTGTTTGGAAAACAGTCGAACAAAGCGGAAAGGTTCGCCAGAGCGCGGACCTTTTTCAAAGTGCTATGCAACAAGTACCACAGAAATGGAGATTTCTATGATAAAATACAATTCCGTCAACGACGAGCAGGAAGTTGCTCTGCAAAACGAGTATATTGAGAGGGCATCGGCCCATGTCGCCGCGCTGGAGCAAAAGCTGGGGAGGAAACCTCTCAGCTGCGTTACCACCTTTGGCTGTCAGATGAATGCAAGAGATTCCGAAAAACTCTCCGGCATCCTGCAGCAGGTAGGATACGCGCTTACCGAGAACGAGGAAGAGGCGGATTTTGTCATCTACAACACCTGTACCGTGCGTGACAATGCCAATCAGCGGGTGTATGGCAGACTCGGCTTTTTAAACAGCCTGAAGAAAAAGAAACCGCATATGAAGATCGCACTCTGCGGATGTATGATGCAGGAGCCGTCCGTCATCGAAAAAATCCAGAAAAGCTACCGCTTTGTTGATCTGATCTTCGGAACGCACAATCTGTTTAAGTTTGCGCAGCTTCTGACGACTATGTTCGAGAGCGACCGCATGATCATCGACATCTGGAAGGAGACAGACCAGATCGTTGAGGAGCTGCCGGTCACCAGAAAATACTTTTATAAATCCGGGATCAATATCATGTTCGGCTGTAACAATTTTTGCAGCTACTGTATCGTTCCCTATGTGCGCGGCAGGGAACGCAGCCGTGACCCGAAGGAGATCATCCGCGAGATCGAGCGCCTGGTTTCCGACGGCGTTGTGGAGATCATGCTGCTGGGGCAGAATGTCAACTCCTACGGCAAGACGCTGGAGGATCCGATCACTTTTGCACAGCTTCTGACAGAGGTTGAGAAGATCGAAGGACTGCGGCGGATCCGCTTCATGACCTCCCATCCCAAGGATCTGTCGGATGAGCTGATCGAAGTGATGAAAAATTCCAGGAAGATCTGCCGTCACCTGCACCTGCCGGTTCAGGCCGGTTCCAACCGGATCCTGAAAGCGATGAACCGCAACTACACGAAAGAACAGTATCTGGAGCTGGTTGCGAAGATCCGGCGCGCCATACCGGACATCTCGATCACGACCGATCTGATCGTCGGTTTCCCGGGAGAAACGCTTGCCGACGTCGAAGAGACGATCGACGTGGTAAAGCAGGTGCAGTACGACAATGCCTTTACCTTTATCTATTCCAAGAGAACCGGTACGCCTGCCGCCGCCATGGAAAACCAGGTGCCGGAGGAGGTCGTAAAGGAAGGCTTTGACAAGCTGCTGAAGGTAGTGCAGGACACCGCTAAAGAGCGTGCCAGACTTTTGCAGGGGCAGACGCTGGAAGCGCTTGTGGAAGAGGTGAACGAGCACGATCCGTCGCTGATGACGGGACGCCTTTCCAACAATATGCTGGTGCATTTTCCGGCGGATCCGTCGCTGATCGGCAATCTGGTCATGGTATCTCTGGACGAGTGCCACGGTTTTTATTACACCGGACATATGAAGTAATTTTTCAAGCACAGTAAAGAAAGACGGTTAAGATAAATGGCAGAATTAACACCAATGATGCAGAAGTACATGGAAACCAAGGCAGAATATCCGGACTGTATCCTGTTTTACCGCCTCGGCGATTTCTATGAAATGTTTTTTGAGGATGCAAAGACGGCGTCTAAGGAGCTGGAACTCACCCTGACCGGCAAAAGCTGCGGTCTGGAGGAGCGCGCTCCCATGTGCGGCGTTCCCTATCACGCGGTGGACGGCTATCTGAACAGACTGGTATCCAAAGGGTATAAGGTGGCGATCTGTGAACAGGTAGAGGACCCTAAACTTGCCAAAGGGCTTGTCAAACGGGAAGTGACCCGGATCGTTTCTCCCGGGACGAATCTTGATGTGCAGGCGATGGATGATACCCGGAACAATTATCTTCTCTGCGTTGCCTATTTTCAGGGACGCATCGGAATCTCCGTGGCGGATGTGACCACAGGAGACTATTACCTGACAGAGGTGGAGGATCTTCGGAAGCTGCAGGATGAGATCAACAAATACGCGCCGTCGGAGATTATCTGTAACGAACAGTTCCTTGTGAGCGGCTATCCGGTCGCCGATCTGAAAGAACGGCTGCACGTGGCGGTCTATCCGCTGAGCGCGCATTACTTTGACGATGATATCTGCCGGAGATGCCTGATGAAGCACTTTCAGGTCAACACGCTGGCCGGACTTGGCGTTGAGGAATTTCCGTCCGGTCTGATCGCCGCCGGCGTTCTGCTCCAGTATCTGTATGAGACGCAGAAGACATCTCTGTCTCATTTTACGCATCTGTATCCTTACCTGACCAGCAAATATATGCTTCTGGACGCCGCGACGCGGCGCAATCTGGAGCTTACCGAGACGCTGCGCGAAAAGCAGAAGAGAGGTTCCCTTCTCGGCGTTCTCGACCGCACCAAAACGGCGATGGGTGGGAGACTGCTGCGCAAATACATCGAACAGCCCCTGATTGACAAAGAAAAGATCGAGGCAAGGCTGGATGCTGTCGAGAGCCTTTGCAGCCACTGCGTGGAAAGAGACGAACTGCGCGAATACCTGAATGCGATCTACGATCTGGAGCGTCTGCTCGGCAAGGTAAGCTACAAGACGGCGAATCCGAGAGACCTGATCGCCTTCCGCAATTCACTCGCCATGCTTCCGGGCATCAAGCTGGTTATCAAAGATCTGGATGCTTCGCTGATCCGTCAGCTCTATGAGCAGCTTGATCCGCTGGAGGACATCTACCACCTGATCGACGATTCCATCGATGAGGAGCCGCCGATCCAGACCCGCGAGGGCGGCATCATAAAGGACGGCTTCAACGAGCATATCGACTCCCTGCGCCATGCCAAGACAGACGGGAAGAAATGGCTTGCTGAACTGGAGGAGGAGGACCGGAACCGTACCGGGATCAAGAATCTTAAGATCAAATACAACAAGGTTTTCGGTTATTATTTTGAAGTGACCAATTCCTATAAAGACCTTGTGCCGGAAGACTATATCCGCAAGCAGACGCTCGCAAATGCGGAGCGGTACACAACGCCAAGGCTCAAAGAGCTGGAGGACACTATTTTAAATGCGGAGGACAAGCTCTATGCGATGGAATACGATCTTTTCTGTGAGATCCGGGATGCGATCGCCGGAGAGATCGAGCGGATCCAGCAGACCGCCCACGCCATCGCCCGCCTGGATGTCTACGCCTCGCTTTCCTATGTCGCCGAGAGAAACCAGTATATACGTCCGGTGCTGAATGAAAAGGGCGTGATCGATATCAAGGGCGGCCGGCATCCGGTTGTCGAGAAAATGATCCAGAACGATATGTTTATCGCAAACGATACCTATCTGGACAATCACAAGCACTGTATCGCCGTCATAACCGGACCAAACATGGCAGGGAAATCCACCTATATGAGACAGACGGCGCTGATCGTCCTGATGGCGCAGATCGGCTCTTACGTGCCGGCGAAGAAGGCGAATATCGGCGTAGTCGACCGTATCTTTACCAGAGTAGGCGCATCGGATGACCTGGCAAGCGGGCAGTCAACCTTCATGGTAGAGATGAACGAAGTTGCTAACATCCTGCGGAACGCGACGCCAGACAGCCTTCTGGTGCTGGACGAGATCGGTCGCGGCACTTCGACGTTCGACGGTCTGAGTATCGCATGGGCTGTCATCGAACACATCAGCAACCGGAAACTTCTGGGCGCCAAGACGCTCTTTGCCACGCATTACCATGAGCTGACCGAGCTGGAAGGAAAGATGGACAACGTGAACAATTACTGTATCGCCGTCAAGGAAAAAGGAGACGACATCGTCTTTCTGCGCAAGATCGTAAAGGGTGGCGCAGACAAGAGCTACGGCATCCAGGTGGCGAAGCTGGCGGGCGTGCCCGACATGGTGATCGACCGCGCAAAGGAGATCGTCGCACAGCTCAGCGATAATGACATCACCGAAAAAATACAAAACATTGAAGTGAACGGGCGAAACGAAAAGCGCAAGCCCGTCAAATATGACGAGGTCGATCTGGAACAGATCTCGATCTTTGACACCGTGAAGGATGAAGATGTTCTGAAAGAGCTTCAGGAGGTTGATATCACAACCTTAACCCCGGTCGATGCGCTCAACACGCTGTACCGGCTTCAGAACAAGCTGAAAAACCGCTGGCAGTCTTAAACTGCCGGAACGCAGTACTTTTCAGAAACGAGGATACCTATGAAAGAAATAAATGTTCTGGATCACCAGACCATTGACAAAATCGCTGCCGGAGAGGTAGTGGAAAAACCGGCCAGCGTGGTGAAAGAGCTGGTCGAAAACGCCATGGACGCAGGAGCCGACGCCATTACCGTCGAGATCAAGGAGGGCGGGATCAGCTTTCTGCGCGTCACAGACAATGGCGAAGGCATCGAAAAATCACAGGTTCGGAACGCCTTTCTCAGGCATGCCACCAGCAAGATCCGCACCGCAGATGATTTGACTGACTTGGTCAGTCTTGGCTTTCGTGGGGAGGCACTTGCCAGCATTGCGGCCGTTTCCATGGTCGAGCTGATCACAAAAACGCCGGATGAACTGCTTGGAGTACGATACTGTATTGACGGCGGCGTTGAGAAAGAGCTGGAGGAGATCGGCGCCCCGGACGGCACCACCATCATGATACGGAATCTGTTCTACAACACGCCCGCCCGGAAGAAATTTCTCAAGCAGGCGCAGACAGAGGCTTCGTACATTTCCGACCTGATGGAACATCTTGCCATGTCCCACCCGGAAGTTTCCTTCAAGTTCGTTGTGAACGGTCAGAATCGTTTTTATACCACAGGAAACGGGGAGCTTCTGGAGATCATTTACCGGATCTATGGCAAGGATATTTCCGATGAGCTGACGCCGTTTACGCATCAGGAAAACGGACTGCATATCACTGGCTTTCTGGGGAAACCGGTGATCAACCGGTCCAACCGGAATTATGAGATCTTTTATATCAATGGACGGTACATCCGCAGCTCGCTGATCAGTAAGGCGGTGGAAGAAGGGTATCGGGAGTATCTGATGCAGCACAAATTTCCGTTCTGTGTCCTGCATTTTCAGATCGACACCTCGCAGATCGACGTCAACGTTCATCCGACCAAGATGGATGTCCGCATCTCGGACGCGCCGGTATTTTATGAAAAAGTAAAGAGTTCCGTCCACGACGCGCTCCACCAGCTTGAGATGATCCCTAAGGTGGTTCTTGAGCCGGATACTGCGCCGGTCATACCGGTTCCATCATCCGTGCCGGAGCCCTTTGAGAGCCGCAGGATCGCCTCGGTTCCCGTGCAGTCGGAAGCAATTTCGAGAATCTATGAAAAGAGCCGTCCTCTGTATGTACAGGAGCCGGAAAATATTCCTGTGGTTAGGGATAGCGCCGCGGAAACGTTTTCTCCTGTGAACGAACCGGAAGTATCTCGCTCCTCTACAGAGCCGCAGAAAACAAGTACAGAGGAACCCCGGCCGAAGCCTCCTGTGATTCCAAAAGGAGAGCAGATGGAGTTGTTTGACGACCGTCTTTTGTCCGCAAGGGCGAAAGAACAGTATGACATTCTGGGACAGCTCTTTGAAACGTACTGGCTGATCCAGTACCAGGACAAGCTGCTGATCATCGACCAGCATGCCGCCCATGAAAAAGTGAAATACGAACGCTTTATGAAGCGATTTTATGCACATAATATCATATCTCAGGCGATCAATCCGCCCATGATCGTGACACTTACCGGCCGCGAGGAGGCCTGCTACCGCGCACACCGCGAGGATTTCGAGGCTCTCGGCTTCGAGATAGAAGAGTTTGGCGTGAGCGATTTTGCGATCCGCGGCGTACCGCTCGATCTGTACGGCTACCGCGAGGAGGATTTCTTCCGGGAGATTTTGGATGAGCTGGTCGCAGAGAACGTGACCGGCACGCCGGAGAGCATCCGCATCCGCATCGCGACCATGGCATGTAAGGCGGCTGTCAAGGGAAATATGCGCCTTACCACGACAGAGGCAAAAGAGTTGATCGATGAGCTGCTGACGCTGGACAATCCTTACAACTGTCCGCACGGAAGGCCGACGATCATTTCCATGAGCAAATATGAGCTTGAGAAAAAATTTAAAAGGATCGTGACATAATGACAGATACCGCATTGCCGCTGGTCATCCTGACCGGCCCGACAGCCGTCGGAAAAAGTGAATTATCGCTCTCCCTTGCAAAAGCGATCGATGGGGAGATCATCTCGGCAGATTCCATGCAGGTGTACCGGGGCATGGATGTCGGCTCCGCCAAGCTCATGCCGTCAGAACAGCAGGGCGTTCCACATCATCTACTGGATATCCTGGATCCGGAAGAAGAATTTAACGTGGTGCTTTTCCAGCGCCTTGCAGCGCAGGCAGTCCGCGATATCTGTCAAAGAAGGCATATCCCGATCGTGACAGGCGGAACCGGCTTCTATATCCAGGCGCTTCTCTATGACATTGATTTTACGGAAAACGACGAGGATACCTCCTTCCGCTCCGGACTGGAGGATCTGGCAGCCAAAGAGGGTGCAGACGTCCTCTATCAGAGACTTCTCGCCGTAGATCCGAAAGCCTGTGAAACCATTCACAAGAACAATGTGAAACGGGTGATCCGCGCGCTGGAATTTTATGAAAAAACGGGACAACGGATCTCTGAGCACAACGAGTCGCAGCGGCAGAACCAGTCGCCGTACCGTTTTGCCTACTTTGTGCTGAACGACGAGCGGTCCGCGCTGTACAGCAGGATTGATCGTCGGGTGGACCAGATGCTGGAAAACGGTCTGGAGGCAGAGGTTCGCAGGCTTGCAGCGCAGGGCTGCACAAAAGATCTGGTTTCCATGCAGGGCCTTGGATACAAGGAGATGCTTGCCTATCTGAACGGAGAACTCTCCCTTGAGGAAGCCGTCTATATCATCAAGCGGGATACCCGTCACTTTGCAAAGCGCCAGCTTACATGGTTCCGCCGGGAACGGGATGTGATCTGGCTGGAAAAAGAGCAGTACCAACACGACGACAACCGCATCCTTGCTTATATGCTGGATGTTCTAAATACGAAGGGAATCTGGCCGCGAGCCTGATTTTACCGGGATGGAGGTTTATTTTATGATAGATTTGACAGAGTCTTATGCTGCCTTTGGCATATCCAGAGAGGTCATCGCCTACGGGGACGCCATTCTGGACAGTCTGAAGGAACGCTTTACAGCCATCGATGAGATCGCCGAGTACAATCAGCTCAAGGTGATCCAGGCGATGCAGAGCTGCCGCGTCAGCGAGGCATGCCTGCTCGGCACGACCGGCTATGGCTACAACGATATCGGAAGAGACACGCTTGAGCAGGTGTACGCGGCGATCTTTCATACCGAGGACGCGTTGGTGCGCCCGCAGATTACCTGCGGAACCCATGCGCTCGCACTCGCGCTGATGAGCAATCTGCGCCCGGGAGACGAGCTGCTTTCTCCGGTCGGAAAACCGTATGACACACTGGAAGAGGTGATCGGGATCCGCCCCTCCAAGGGTTCCCTGAAAGAATATGGGATCAGCTACCGGCAGGTGGATCTGCTTCCGGACGGCAGTTTTGACTATGATAAGATCCGTCTTGCGATCAACGAACGGACGCGCCTTGTGACGATCCAGCGCTCTAAGGGGTATCAGACAAGACCGACCCTTTCCGTTGCGCGCATCGGAGAGCTGATCCGCTTTGTCAAGCAGTGCAAGCCGGATGTGATCTGTATGGTCGACAACTGCTATGGAGAATTCGTGGAGATGATCGAACCCTCTGATGTGGGGGCGGATATGGTCGTCGGTTCCCTGATCAAGAATCCGGGCGGCGGACTGGCGCCGATCGGCGGCTATATCGCCGGACGCAGAGACTGTGTCGAAAACGCAGCCTACCGGCTCACATCCCCGGGACTCGGCAAAGAGGTCGGCGCTTCGCTTGGCGTTCTGCCTTCCTTCTATCAGGGGTTGTTCCTTTCGCCTACCGTTACCGCCGGAGCCCTGAAAGGAGCCATCTTCGCTGCAAACATCTATGAACGGCTTGGCTTTGCAGTTGTTCCAGACGCGACGGAGAGCCGCCACGACATCATTCAGGCAGTGACCTTCGGCACTCCCGAGGGTGTGATCGCATTCTGCCAGGGAATCCAGGCAGCTGCGTCTGTTGACAGCTTTGTCACACCGGAGCCATGGGATATGCCTGGATACGACGCACAGGTCATCATGGCAGCCGGCGCATTTGTCTCCGGTTCCTCCATCGAGCTGAGTGCGGACGGCCCCATTGAACCGCCATATGCCGTCTATTTTCAGGGTGGGCTTACCTTCCCTCATGCAAAGCTCGGCATCTTAAAGACACTTCAAAATCTTATAGACAAAGGCATTGTGTCCAAAGATAGGTTGTGTTAAAATGAGCGGTGGGAAAGGAGAATAGTCATCTTATGAAAAAGAATAACTGGGCATGCTTTCTTCTGATCCTTGCAGGGATCGTGATAGGTGGCTTTATCGGAAGTCTGTTTCCCAGCACATGGCTGAATTACGGACAGTCCTTCGGATTATCCGCGCCGGTCGTGTTTGATTTCGGAATCCTCAGTCTTACATTCGGTCTGTCGATCAAGATCACGATCGCAAGCATTATCGGGATTGCCGTAGGAATTATCATCTATCGTTTTATCTAACCCTTATTTTCCACATGCCATGGGAGAGATGTGCTGTCGGAAAAGAGGTTGAATGAAAAAAGCTAAGTGTGAGAACAATGAGTATTACCGGATGAAGAATCTTCCATATGAAAAATTTCTTTCCTATGGTGCGGGAGCGCTGACCGATGCCGAGCTCCTTTCGATCATTCTTCGGACCGGTACGAGCAAAACAGATATCCGAACCCTCGGGGAGTCCGTCCTTGGCGCGACATCCCATTACGGGAACGGTCTGTTAGGATTGTATCATATTCCATTGAAAAAGCTGGTGGAAATTGATGGCATCGGGCAGGTAAAGGCGATCCAGCTCAAAGCGCTGAGCGAGCTCTGCACACGTATGTCGCAGCTCAAGGCAAAGGACAGTCTTTCTTTTCACAGCGCCTATTCCATCGCCGACTACTATATGGAAAAGCTGAGACACGAGACGGTGGAATATGTTTTTCTGCTGCTCTTTGATTCCTCTCTTCATATCACGGAGGAGAAACTTCTTTCAAAGGGCACGATCAACGCCTCCCTCCTTTCTCCGAGGGAAGTGTATGTACAGGCTTTTCGCGGAAATGCAGCCAGCATCATCCTGCTGCACAACCATCCGGGCGGAAATCCCGCTCCGAGCAACAACGATATCAAGATCACGAAACGGATCTGCGAAGTCGGGAAAATGGCAGATCTTCCTTTGTTCGATCACATTATCATCGGAGATAACAGTTACTTCAGCTTCCGCGAAGGACACCTGATAACCTGACGGGCAGGTTTGCAGCGTATCGTCGCACGGATGCAGGCGTTCTGCGCAGGGAGGCTGGACAGTTACCATATTTTTTTTAAAGAACGAAAAGAAAGGGGTATCATACCTTGGCAAACAACGCATTTGGAATTGATTTAGGAACCTGCAACATCAAAATATACAATCGGGGTGACGATGACGTATTTGTCGAGAAGAATATGATCGCCATCGAAAACAAAAAGACACTTTTCGCTTATGGCAACTCCGCCTTTGAGATGTACGAAAAAGCACCCAGCAATATCAGCATTTCCTATCCACTCAGCAACGGCGTGATCGCAGACATACAGAACATGGAGACGCTCATAAAATACTTTATGGGCGACCTGATGAAGAACAATGTCCGTCCGGCAGATTACTACATCGCCGTACCGTGGGATGTCACCGAAGTAGAGAAGAGAGCCTTCAAGGATCTGATCAAGGAATCCAACGTAAAAGCGCGCAAGGTCATGGTTGTCGACAAGGCAGTTGCCGACGGGCTTGGTCTTGGCATCGATGTCAAGAATGCGCAGGGTGTGCTGGTCGTCAACGTCGGTTTCGACACGACGGAGATCTCCATCCTCTCTCTGGGCGGTATCGTACTGAGCAAGCTGATCAAGGTCGGCGGGCGCAAATTTGACGATGCGATCAAAGCTGCCGTAAGACGCGAGTTCAGCCTGATCATCGGTGGCAAGACCGCAGAGACTGTAAAGACCTCTCTTCTGGAGCTGGAGGAGGCCGGCACCGGCGCAGTTGTCTACGGCCGTGATATCGTGACCGGACTTCCGGTGGAGCGCGAGATCCCCACTTCGCTGGTAGACGCGAGTCTGATTGAGCACTTCAACACAATTATTGACAATATTAAGGTTATTCTGGAGAGGACTCCGCCGGAACTGGCGGCGGATATCTACCGTCACGGAATTTACCTGACGGGCGGTGCTTCCCAGGTAAGCCGGCTTGCCAGCCTGATGAGCAAGGGAACAGGACTCAAGGTAAACGTTTCCGAGAATCCGGTCACCAGCGTAGCGCTTGGGCTTGCCAAGATCATCAAGGAAGAAAATTATAAATCCGTAGCTTATGCAATAGAAGGAATGAGTAAATGAGTCCCATCGTAAAAAGAAAAGGAGAGAAATTTACATTACCAGGTAAATATCTCCTTTTTATTTTAACAATCCTTTGTACCGGCCTGGTACTTCTAACCTTAAATACGACGATCTTCAGCGGACCGCTGAGCGCCGTGGCAGGCTATACGGTAGTTCCCTTCGAGGAGGGGATCAGCGTCGTCGGTCACTGGCTTTCCAACCGCTCGGAGGAGCTTGCCCAGATCCGCGACCTCATCTCCGAAAACGACGAGCTCAAGCGGCAGGTGGATGAGCTGACGATCGAGAACACCCGTCTGCAGCAGGACCGCTATGAGCTTGCCAATCTGCGCGAGTTGTACAATCTCGACGCACAGTATGACGAATACAACAAGACCGGAGCACGGATCATCGCAAGAGATTCCGGCAACTGGTTTTATTCTTTTGTGGTCAACAAGGGCACCAACGACGGGATCGCCGTGGATATGAACGTTATGGCAGGGAGCGGTCTGGTCGGAAGAGTCGTCGACGTCGGGCCGAACTGGGCGAAGGTCAAATCGATCATTGCCGATGATTCCAACGTCAGCGCCATGGTGCTTTCCAGCTCGGATAACCTGATCGTTTCCGGTAATCTGAAGCTCTACGCGTCGGGCGTCATCGAGTTCGAACAGCTCGTCGACAGCAAGGACGTCGTCGTGGAAGGCGACAAGGTAGTCACCTCCAACATCAGCGACAAGTTCCTTCCGGGTATCCTGATTGGCTATATCAGCACCATCAATCGCGATTCCAACAACCTGACAAAATCCGGATATCTCACTCCAGCTGTGGATTTCGAACATCTCGAGGAGGTTCTGATCATTCTGGAGCAGAAGCAGACGATAGAAGAGTAGAAATGGAGAAAATATGAAAAGAGGAATCATCACCGCCATCTTGATATTTCTGTGTTTTTTGCTGCAGTGCACGGTGTTTCGTCATTTTGCATTTGCCGGAATCGTTCCCAATCTGCTGATCGTCCTCACAGCCTCCTTCGGCTTTATGCGTGGAGAAAAGACAGGTCTGCTCATCGGCTTTTTCTGCGGACTGCTGGTAGACATTTTTTTCGGGAGCGTTATCGGCTTTTACGCCCTGCTTTATATGTACATCGGCTATATGAACGGCAAGTTCAGTGCCATCTTTTATCCGCAGGACATCAAGCTGCCGATCGCGCTGATCCTTGGCAGCGATTTTGTATATGGCATCATCAACTACCTTATCCTTTTTCTTTTGCGGGGACGGTTTGAATTTCGCTATTACCTGGCACATATCATTCTCCCGGAGATCGTTTATACGATCGTTGTCACCTTGTTTTTGTATCCGCTGATCCTGTGGATCAACACCCGTCTGGAGAAGGCAGAAAAAAGGAGTGCAAAGAAATTTGTTTAAACAACTGCTAGAACATATCAAAGAAAACTTTTTTAATATGGTTACTTCCCGGCTGATCGTTCTTGTCTTTGTACTGTTTGGCGTGGGCGGCTATCTGATCTATACCATCTTTCAGCTGCAGATCGTCAACGGGGAAGAGTATTTCAACAACTTTCAGCTCAAGATCACGAAGGAGCGCAGCATCCCCGCCACACGCGGCAATATCCTGGACCGCAACGGAAAACTTCTCGCCTACAACGAACTCGCCTACTCAGTGACGATCGAGGATGTGTACGAGTCCGGAAGAGAGAAGAATAAGAATCTGAACGAGACGATCCTGACGTTGATCCGTCTGATCGAAAAAAACGGCGACAAGGTGATCAGCGATTTTCATATTGTGCTCGGAGAGAGCGGAAGATATGAGTACGATGTGGAAGGGACGCAGCTTCTGCGTTTTCTTGCCGATGTGTACGGCTATTCTTCCATCGACGATCTCAAGATCAAAGAAAAAAATGCGACGCCGGAGGAGGTCATTTCCTACTTCTGCGGCACTTCGCCTTCCTCCCATTACGGGATCGGGGGCTATAAAGAGGACGACCCCTCGACGTTTGTGCCCGGGCTTGGCTATACCAGACAGGAGATTCTCAAGCTCATCACGATCCGTTACGCCATGAGCGCCAACAGCTATCAGAAATATATCTCGACGACGGTTGCCAACAATGTTTCCGAGGAAACCGTCGCTGTCGTGATGGAAAACGCCGATCGGCTCGACGGTGTATCGATCGCAGAGGGAACGGTCCGCAAGTATAACGACAGCGTCTATTTTGCGCAGATCCTCGGTTACACCGGCAAGATCGCGCAGGAGGAACTGGAGAATCTGCAGGCTGAGAATCCGACCTACGATCTGAACGACACCGTCGGCAAATCCGGGATCGAAGCCTCGATGGAGACTGTCCTGCAGGGAACGAAGGGCTCGGAGACCGTTTACGTGGACAATCTTGGAAAAGTCATCGAGACCAGCGACCGGGTGGAATCCCAGGCAGGTGGGGACGTCTACCTTACGATCGACGCCGATCTCCAGGAAGCCTGTTATCATATTCTGGAATCCAAGCTCGCCGGTATCCTTCTGGATAAGATACGGAATATCAAGGAATATACACCCGATGAAAATTCCAGCAGCTCTGACATCGTGACGCCGATCTACGATGTCTATTACGCATGTATCAACAACAATATCATAGACACATCTCGCTTTACCTCCGCATACGCCGGAGAGACGGAGCAGGCCGTACAGCAGACCTTTGTGGAGAATCAGGCAAAGATCTTCGAAACGCTGCGAAACGAGCTGGAGGAGGTCTGTACTCCTTATGAGAAGCTGACCGAAGAGTATCAGGTCTATGAGAGCTACATCGCCTCCATGCTGTACGATGAGGGCATCCTTATGGAAGACGCGGTGGACAAGGAGGATGCGACCTATATCGCATGGACGAAGGACGAGGTCATCAGTCTGAATGAATATCTGAACTATGCGATTGCACAGAACTGGGTCAATGTGTCGAACCTCTCGATCGACTCCCGGTATTCCGATTCTGTCGAGATCTATCAGAAGGTTCTGGACTATATTTTTGAGCGTCTGAAAGAAGACAAAAAATTCGACAAAAAGATCTATCGCTACCTGATCAACAACGATACCGTGACCGGCCGTCAGATCTGCAGCCTTCTGCTCGAACAGAATGTCGTCGAACTGGATGAGAGCGAGTACCGCGCTTTTCAGGCGGGATCGGAGACAGCCTACAACTTTATGATAAACCGGATCCAGAATCTGGATATCACCCCGTCCCAGCTCGCGCTGGATCCCTATTCCGGCTCCATCGTTGTGACGAGCGTTCAGGATGGCAAGACCATGGCTCTGGTTTCCTATCCGAGCTATGACAACAATAAGATGGCAAACGGCGTGGACGCCGCATATTATGCCAAACTGCGGGATGATCTGTCCTATCCGCTACTGAACTATGCGACGCAGCAAAAGACGGCGCCCGGTTCGACCTTTAAGATCGTTTCCGCCACGACAGGACTTATGGAGGGTGTCATCACAACGACCGACACGATCACCTGTACGGGAACTTTCGACAAAATATCCCCGCCGGCAAGGTGCTGGATCGCGCCCAGAGGCGCCCATGGACCTTTAAATGTATCCGGTGGTATCCAACATTCCTGCAACTGGTTTTTCTACGAGGTGGGTTACCGTCTCGGCACGGTAGGAGATTCCTACAACAGTGATGTCGGTCTGAACAAACTGGCAAAGTATGCCGATCTGTACGGTCTTAGCGATGTGTCCGGCGTCGAGATCGAAGAGTACACACCGGAGGTATCCGATACTGATGCTGTCCGTTCTGCGATCGGTCACGGTACCAACAACTATACCACTGTCGGTCTGGCGCGATACGTTACTACTATCGCCAATAGCGGAACATGTTATAATCTAACATTGATAGACCGGATCTCCGAACAGGGGCACGTGACGGCACAGCAGGCGCAGGTGCGGAACGAGATTGATATGGATTCTGCCTACTGGGACGCTATCCATCTCGGCATGCGTCGCGTGGTCGAAGCCAAATCCTACTACTCGGATCTGGACGTCAACGTAGCCGGCAAGACGGGAACTGCGCAGGAGAATAAAAACAGACCGAACCATGCGTTATTTATCAGCTATGCGCCCTACGAAAATCCCGAGATCAGCGTGACCGTCCGTGTGGCCAACGGCTACACCTCCGATTACGCCGCGCAGATAGCAAAGGACGTCTACGCATATTACTACGGAACAAAGGCTGTCGATGAGATCATCACCGGAACTGCGAGCGAAGTTCAGGCCGGTGCGATCAATGCAGACTAGAAAGAGGTAAGTTATGAAAAATCCTGTCATTATCAAAAGTTTTCCGAATGGTATTTCCCTTTATCTGGATGAAGAAATGCCCTTTTCAGAGCTGCTCGGCGAAGTCGCCGTCAAATTCAAAGAGGCGTCCCACTTCTTTAAGGACGCGAGCATGGCGCTCTCCTTTGAGGGACGCAGCCTGAGTGAGCAGGAGGAACGACAGCTTGTCAGCACCATCAACGCCAACTCCTCTCTTAACATTGTATGTATCATCGGCAAAAATGATGAAACAAATAAAAACTATGTCAAAGCGCTTCAAAAACTCTCCACGCACCAGAAAGCCATGGACAACGCAGGACAGTTCTACAAGGGAACGCTGAAGGACGGACAGACGATCGAGACAGAGAACAGCATTATCATCCTCGGAGACGTCTACCCGGGCGCCACGGTCTATTCCAGCAAAGACATCATCATCATCGGCGGTCTGTTCGGACAGGCCTTTGCCGGCGGAAACGGAGATCCCGGGCATTATGTGATCGCGCTTGAAATGTCACCGGAAAAATTAAAAATCGGTGATTTCAAATATAAAACATCAGAAAAACAGAGCAAATGGCCGATCAAACCAAAGATCCAGCCGAAAATTGCTTATGTGATCGACGGAAGAGTAATGATGGAACCGATCACCAAAGAATTACTGAACGGGCTGCCCATCTAGGCAGATCCTTCAGGGGACGATAACGATTCATAAATCACGGAGGTTTAGTATGAGTGAAGTAATTGTCGTTACGTCAGGAAAAGGCGGAGTCGGTAAGACCACGACTTCTGCAAATGTTGGTACAGGTCTTGCTGCCATGGGCAAAAAGGTACTGCTGATCGATACCGATATCGGTCTGCGGAATCTGGATGTCGTCATGGGGCTGGAAAACCGGATCGTTTACAATCTGGTTGACGTTGTGGAGGGAAACTGCCGCATCAAGCAGGCGCTCATCCGCGACAAAAGATATCCCACGTTGTTTTTGCTCCCCTCTGCGCAGACGCGTGACAAAAGCGCCGTCAGTCCTTCACAGATGGTGCGCATGATTGATCACCTGCGGGATCAGTTTGACTATATCATTCTGGACTGCCCGGCCGGGATCGAGCAGGGATTCCAGAATGCCATCGCGGCGGCCGACAGGGCGCTTGTGGTGACTACGCCGGAGGTTTCTGCGATCAGGGACGCCGACCGGATCATCGGACTTTTGGAAGCTAATGAGATCCGCCGCATTGATCTGATTATCAACCGCATCCGCCACGATATGATCAAGCGCGGAGATATGATGTCCTCGGGGGACGTCGTCGACATCCTGTCCCTCCCTCTGATCGGGCTTGTCCCCGATGATGAAAATGTGGTGATCGCCACAAACCAGGGAGAACCGCTCGTAGGAAGCAATACGCTTGCCGGACGTGCCTACCAAAATATCTGTCACCGGGTTCAGGGCAAGGAGATCCCCTTTTTGAATTTTGAGAAGGGAATTCCATTCTGGACAAGAGTATCCGGTATATTCCGGAAAGTTTAGGAGGGCATGGGATGTTATTAAAAAACATATTTAAGCGTAAAAGTTCGCGGGAGATTGCAAAAGACCGGCTGAAGATCCTCTTGATCTCGGATCGTGTGAACTGCTCCCCGGAAATGATGGACATGATCAAAAACGATATCGCACGGGTCATTTCCAAGTACATGAAGATCGATACAAACAGTATGGAAATACAGATCACCAAGACGACCGGGAAGGGCAGGGGCATGAAAAATCCGACCCTGTACGCCAACATTCCCATACTGGACTTAAAGCAGTAGGACAGAAAGGATAAGGCAATGTTAAAACAGTACCGGATACGAGATTATGATTTTAAACTGATTGTGCTGGTCGCCGCCCTTACCGTGATCGGTATCCTGGCGATCGGAAGCGCAAAGGAATCTCTGCAGTCCAGACAGATTGCCGGTGCTGTTTTCGGCGCCTTTCTGATGCTTGTCATTTCCCTGTTTGACTATACGGTGATCCTGAAATTCTACTGGATCCTGTACCTTCTCAACGTGGTTCTGCTGGCATTAGTCAAATTCATGGGCGTGGAGGCAGGGGGCGCACAGCGCTGGCTGGAGCTTTTCGGCATCCAATTCCAGCCCTCCGAGACCGCCAAGATCCTGCTGATCCTGTTTTTTGCCCAGTTTATCATGAGACATAAGGATGAGATGAGTTCACTGCGCGTCATCGGGATGTGTATCCTTCTTTTTCTGCCGCAGATCTTTCTGATCTACAAGCAGCCGGATATGTCGACCAGCATCATGGTCACGCTCCTTTTCTGTGTGATCCTCTTCGTCGGCGGGATCAGCTGGAAATACATCGTTCTGGTGCTCTCGATCGCGATCCCTGCGTTTGTGATCGCACTGACCCTGATCCTGCAGCCTGATCAGCAGATCATCGAGGATTACCAGCAGAAAAGAATCCTGGCGTGGATCTATCCGGACGAATACGCCAACACGGAAGCCTATCAGCAGAACAATTCCATCACGGCGATCGGCTCCGGACAGTTATACGGAAAAGGCTACAACACCAACGAGATCAGCTCGGTCAAAAACGGCAATTTCATCTCGGAACCGCAGACAGATTTTATTTTCGCGGTCATCGGAGAAGAATTTGGTTTTGTAGGCGGCTGTACTGTAATTGTATTATTGATTTTCATCTCATTTGAATGTATTATGGTAGCTAGGAAGGCAAAAGATCTGGCCGGTACGATCATCGCTACGGGGGTTGCGACACTGATCGGCTTTCAGGGGATCATCAATATTTCGGTTGCCACCGGAGTCATCCCCAACACCGGCATACCGCTGCCGTTTGTCAGCTATGGACTTACATCCCTTGTGAGTTCGTATATCGGCATCGGGTTCGTACTGAATGTACGATTGCAGAGCAAAAGAATATAAAGAGAAGACAAGAAGGGGTGACTTACTATGAACATTGCATTGATCGCACATGATGCAAAGAAAAAACTAATGCAGAACTTCTGTATCGCATACAGGGGAATTTTGAGCAAAAATGAATTATATGCCACCGGAACCACCGGACGGCTGATCGAAGAGGTGACCAACCTCTCCATCCATAAGTATCTGGCAGGACATCTCGGAGGCGCACAGCAGATCGGAGCACAGATCGAGCACAACCAGATCGACCTGGTGATTTTTTTGCGCGATCCGCTCTATCCGAAATCCCATGAGCCGGATGTCAACAATGTCGTCATGCTCTGTGACAGACACAACATACCGCTTGCGACCAACCTTGCAACGGCGGAACTACTGATCAAATCTCTCGACAGAGGAGACTTAGAGTGGCGTGAAATGTACAAATAAGAAATTTCGAACGATCTCCGCACTGCTTCTGAGCGCCTGTCTCGGACTGACCGGGTGCGGCAATACCAAATACACGATGGCATATGACATCAACAACGATGTCAGCAGTTTTCAGCTGTTCAACATGGCAGAAGCGGAGGCTGCGACGCCTTTTGCGTCCTCGCTCTGTGTCGCTTCCGGGGATACCGGCACTTCCTCGCTTTCTCTTGACGAGGTGGGAGCGGCAGCCCTGTTCGACACCAAGAACCTCAAGACGGTCTATGCCAAAAATGTCAATCAGCAGCTTTATCCGGCGTCCCTGACCAAGGTGATGACGGCGCTTGTTGCACTCAAATACGGCACCCCTGACCAGCTTCTGACGGCCTCGGACAATGTGATCATCACGGAATCCGGCGCGCAGCTCTGCGGGTTAAAGCTGGGCGACAAGATGACGCTCGACCAGGCGCTGCATATCCTGCTGATCTATTCCGCAAACGACGTTGCCGTTCTCATCGCAGAGGGCATCGGCGGTTCGGTGGATTCCTTCGTCGAGATGATGAACGAGGAGGCTGCCTCCATCGGCGCGACCAACTGTCATTTCATGAATCCGAACGGACTGACGCAGGACGATCACTACGTGACGACCTATGATCTGTATCTGATCTTTCAGGAAGCCATGAAATACGAGCTTTTTAACCAGATCATCCAGATGACCTCCTACAGCACGACCTATATGGACTCTCTGGGCGCAGAAAAGACGCTGGACATCCAGGCGACCAACCTGTTTTTGCGGGGCGATTACACAGCGCCCTCCAACATCACCGTCATCGGAGGCAAGACCGGTACGACCAACGCTGCCGGACACTGTCTGATCCTGCTTTCCCGAAATTCCAACGGGACACCGTACATATCCGTCATTTTGAAGGACACCTCGCGGGAAAATCTGTATCAGGACATGACCAGCTTATTGGAACTTGCACAATAAAACAACCAGATATTGTTTTTTTCTATGTAATAACGTATAATAGAGACATAATTTAATCGGGCACTACATCATAAAAATTACTTGAGGAGGGTTCTGCGATGGTTCAACTGATTGTAGGTAAGAAGGGCAAAGGAAAGACAAAGCAGTTACTGGATAAAGTAAATACGGAGATCAAAGATGCACAGGGAAATGTCGTGTATCTCGACAAGAGCACCAAGCATATGTATGAGCTGAACAACAAGATCCGTCTGATCAACGTTGCAGATTATCTGATCACCAACAGCGATGAGTTCTTAGGTTTCATCTGCGGTATCGTTTCACAGGATCATGACCTTCAGAAAATGTTCTTCGACAGCTTTTTGAACATTTCCTGTCTTGAAGGAAAAGACATCACAGCAGTTATTCAGAAGCTGGAAGCGATCAGCGATAAATTCCTGGTAGATTTCGTACTCAGCGTATCCGCTGACGAAAACGAACTTCCCGAGGATGTGAGATCCAAGATCATCGTTTCCCTGTAAAAAACGCAAAGCTGTAATTCCATAAAAGCCTCGGAATTTCCGAGGTTTTTTCATGTAGGAGGCAACCTTTTGGCAGACCAGAATCGCAAAATAACTAAATACAGACGTCCGCTGAATCTGAACATCGGTATGCTGATCTTTGCCACGATCTTTATCTATGTAGTCATCTGCATCATCATGTATTTTCAAGCACAGCACATTGTAGGCTACAGTGTCAAAGAGGGTTCGCTTACCTCCAACACGATCTATAAAGGGATCGCCCTGCGCTCGGAGGAGATCATCACCAGCACCGACGCCGGTTACGTAAATTATTTTGCGCGTGAGGGCGAGAGAGCGGCTTACGGGAACCTGATCTACACGATCGACGAGACCGGAAAGCTCTCCGATTACATCAAATCCAACGAGTCGGGAGAGAACACGCTCTCAGATTCGGATCTGTCAGAGCTGAAAACAGAGATCGTATCCTTTGCGGGCAATTTCGACTGCAGGGACTTTTCCAGTGTCTATAACTTCAAATACAACGTGGAAGGCACGGTCATGAAGCTGGCCAACTACAACATCCTGGAAAACGTGGACGCACTCAACGGAGCCTCCGGAACCGCTCTGATCAATTACTGTTACGCGCCCGACAGCGGAATTGTGATCTACTCTACGGACGGCTATGAAGATCTCACGCTGCAGGACATTACAAAGGAACATTTTGACCAGGACGCTTACGAAAAGACGCATCTGGTGAACAACGAGCTGATCGCAAAGGGCGATCCCGTATATAAACTATCGACCAGCGAGGACTGGTCCATCGTGATTCCCGTGGAGGCGGATCTGGCAGCACAGCTTGAAGAGGCGGAATATATCAAGGTCCGTTTTCTCAAGAACCAGTATACCGCCTGGGGACAGGTTACAACAAACACCAACGAAGCCGGAGATACCTTCGCTTCGCTCACATTCACCAACTCCATGATCACCTTCTGCACCGACCGGTTTGTGGATATTGAGCTTCTGCTGGAGGATGAGAGCGGTCTGAAGATCCCCAATTCCGCGATCGTGGAAAAAGAGTTTTTCATCGTGCCAAAGGAATATGTCACACTCGGCGGCAACAGTGGTAACAGCGGGGTTCTTCTGGAAACCTACGATGAAAACGGAAACGCGACCACCGAATTTGTAGAGACAAGCATCTACGAGGAAACAGAAACCGAGTATTATCTGGACGATACGGTGCTCCGCGCCGGAAACTATCTGATCAAACCGGATTCCACCGATAAATATGCCGTCAGCAAAACCGGCACGCTGATCGGCGTTTACAACATCAACAAAGGCTACGCCGATTTCAAGCAGATCATCATACTTTACCAGAATGACGAGTATTCCATCGTAAAGTCGAATACCGCCTATGGACTTAACGTGTATGATTATATTGTTCTGGACGCTTCCACGGTCAAGGACAACGAATTTATCTACGAATAGTCCGAAAATAAAGACTCAGCACTTTGAAGGAAACGAGGATTGTCATGATCAAAGAAAACATTGCCTATGTACAGGAAAAGATAGACGCCGCTTGTCAAAAGAGCGGACGAAACCATAAGGAGGTCCGGCTGATCGCCGTCAGCAAGACCAAACCCGTTGAGATGCTGCGCGAAGCCTACGATGCAGGCTGCCGCGATTTCGGCGAAAATAAGGTGCAGGAGCTTGTCGACAAGTACGACCAGCTTCCGTCCGACATCCGCTGGCATATGATCGGTCATCTGCAGCGCAACAAGGTCAAATATATTGTCGGAAAGGTATTTCTGATCCACAGTGTGGATTCTCTTCGCCTTGCAGAGGAAATCAGCAAGGAGGCGGTCAAAAAAAATGTCACGGTATCCATCCTTCTTGAGGTAAATGTGGCAGAAGAGGAGTCAAAGTTCGGCGTGCACAAAGAGGAGGTACTTTCTCTTGTACAGGAGGTTGCAAAGCTCCCCGGCATCCGGATAAAGGGACTGATGACCATCGCGCCCAATGTCGAAGACGCCGAAGAAAATCGCGCTGTCTTTGCACAATTAAAGCAAATATATGTTGACATAATTCAGAAAAACATTGATAATATCTGTATGGAAGAACTCTCCATGGGAATGACCGGCGATTACGCCGTGGCCGTCGAAGAGGGCGCTACTTATGTCCGTGTCGGCACAGGCATTTTCGGCGAGAGACAATATACCGTAAATTAGATTACATAGATTGTCGATGAGCGATAAGAAGATACGCATGAGAATAGACAGGGAAAAGATTTCAGGTAATGGAGGATATAGACAGTGAGTGTAATGGACAAGTTTTTAAACGCCATGAAATTGAACGATGAGGAGAACGACTCTTTTTACGAAGACGACGATTACTATGTGGATGAACCCGATCCCGTCAAGAAGAGCCTGCCCGCAAAAGAGGAATCCGATGCTGAGGAGGAGAAGTTCCCGCGCAAATCCATTCCCAAGGTTACTCCTATGCGTCAGGTCAAGAAGATGTCCGGGAGCGGGATGGAAGTGTGTGTGATCAAGCCTACGACCGTCGAGGACGCCAGGGAGATCACCGAGACGCTGCTCGCAAACCGCACGGTTGTGCTCAATCTGGAAGGACTGGACGTCGACATCGCACAGCGTATCATCGACTTTACCTCCGGTTCCTGCTTTGCCATCAGCGGCAATCTTCAGAAGATTTCCAATTATATTTTTATCATCACACCTGCAAGCGTGGATATTTCCGGCGACTTCCAGAATCTGTTGTCCGGATCGTTTGACGTGCCGATCAACAACGGTATCTAGTCAGCTATCATCCCATGCTTTCAGGCAAGGCTTCGCCATGCGGCGGAGCTTTTTATCTGATAGGGACTTTAGTGTGATAAAAATTTTCGCAAGAGAGGACGTAAAATATGGCCAGTCGAATGACGATCAACTACAATAAAAAACCTTGTTATGATATTGTTTTTACCAATGATTTTTCATTGCTTCCCGATGAGCTTGCAGCGCTGGACGCAGCTGAGCGCAAGATCGCTGTGATCGCAGATTCCAATACCGCCGCGCTCTTTGGAGAGTCGATCCTCGAGCTTCTTGCCGGCGCATGCAAAAAGGCGGTGCTCTACGAGTTCCCGGCAGGTGAGAAAAGCAAGACGCTGGATACCGTAAAGAGCATTTATACCTTCCTGATCGAAGAGAAATTTGACCGGAAGGATCTTCTGATCGCTCTTGGCGGAGGCGTGGTAGGAGACATCACCGGGTATGCGGCGGCAACTTATCTGCGCGGGATTGATTTCGTGCAGATCCCGACGACACTGCTCGCACAGTCAGACAGCAGCATCGGCGGCAAGACCGGTGTTGACTTCGACGGCTACAAAAATATGGTGGGCGCTTTCTATATGCCGAAGCTCGTTTATATGAATATTTCTGTGCTGAAACAGCTCGATGACCGGCAATTCTATTCCGGCTTTGCCGAAGTGATGAAATCAGCGCTGATCAAGGACGCCATGTTCTACGAGTGGCTTCTGGAGCATATGTATGAGATCCACGATCGCGACAGCGAAGTGCTGGAAGAGATGGTCATGCGGAGCTGCACGGTCAAGAAACTCGTGGTTGAAAAGGATCCTACCGAGAAGGGGGACCGCGCGCTGCTGAATTTCGGCCATACCGTAGGCCATGCGATCGAAAAGTATAAGAATTTCGAGATGCTCCACGGAGAATGTGTCGCGCTCGGAATGGTTGCAGCCGCTTTCCTTTCCTGGAAACACAACTGGCTTTCCATGGAAGAGTACTATGAAGTGCGCGATATGCTCGTGCCGTTCCAGCTTCCGATCAGCATCGACGATATCGATCCTGACGAGATCCTCCGGCTCACGAAATCGGATAAGAAGATGGAGGGCGGTCAGATCAAATTTGTTCTTCTGAAAAAGGTCGGCAAGGCAGTGATCGATAAGACCATCACAGAAGAGGAGCTTCTCGGAGCGATCAACGAGATCTACTTCAGCGACGAGGACGCGAAAGAATAAAGAAAGTTGGTAGTTTTCCATGAGTAAACAGAAAAAAATATTGCTGACCGTCGATCTGATCGGGATCATCCTTCTGATCGCCGTCGATCAGCTTACCAAATACCTTGCAGTACAGCAGTTAAAGGATAAACCAGCCTACATCATCCTGGACGGGATCCTGGAGCTTAATTATCTGGAAAATAAAGGCGCTGCGTTTGGTATGCTGCAAAACCAGAAGGTATTCTTTATCTTTGTGGCGATCGTCATTCTGAGCGTTATCGCATATGTCCTTTTTAAGACGCCGGATCACAAGAAATACCGGGCGCTTCACATTCTGCTCAGCCTGATCGCAGCGGGCGCTATCGGCAATATGATCGACCGGATCCGGCTGGATTACGTCGTAGACTTTATCTACATCGTTCTGATCAATTTCCCGATCTTCAACGTTGCGGATATCTATGTGACCTTTGCCACCGCGATACTGGTTCTTATACTCCTGTTTGTTTACAAGGAGCATGATCTGAACTTTATCAGCTTTAAGCAAAAGAAATATCGTGAAGTAAAATAGACGCGGTTCATCCTCCCGATGGACAGGCGGCCACAAAAACGGAGAGGAACAGTATGGAACAGTTCACCTATCAGTTCGGTCTGGACGACCCGGAGGACGAACGGCTCGACAAATGGATCAGCGAGGCGCTGGAAGGGCTCTCAAGATCTTTTATTCAAAAGTGTATCAAAGAAGATAAGGTGCTTGTCAATGGAACGCCCCAAAAAGCAAGCTACCGCCTTAAAACGGACGACGAGATCGTCTTTTCCATTCCGGAGGCTGCTCAGCCGGACATCACGCCGGAAGATATTCCTCTTTCCATTCTCTATGAGGATGACGACCTTCTTGTCATCGATAAGCCCAAAAATATGGTGGTACATCCTGCCCCCGGTCATTACAGCGGCACGATCGTCAACGCCGTCATGTATCACTGCCAGAATGATCTGTCCGGGATCGGAGGCGTCATGCGCCCGGGGATCGTCCATCGCATCGACAAAGACACCACGGGTTCTATCATTATCTGCAAAAACGACAAAGCGCATCTATCGATCGCAGCGCAGTTAAAGGAACATTCCATCACCCGGAAATACCGTGCGATCGTGTGCGGCGTCATCCGGGATGAAGAGGGGAGTGTCGACGCTCCGATCGGCCGGGATCCCCAGAATCGCAAGCGCATGGCGGTCAATCACAAAAACGGCAAGTCAGCTGTCACTCACTACCGGGTTTTACAGCGTTTCAAAAACTATACCTATATCGAATGTCAGTTGGAGACAGGACGCACACACCAGATCCGCGTCCACATGACCAGCATCGGGCATCCGCTTCTGGGCGATACCCTGTATGGGACTGGCAGATCTCCTTTTCATCTGGAAGGGCAGACCCTTCATGCCATGGTGATCGGATTTCAGCATCCGTCGACCGGTGCGTATGTAGAAGTCACAGCACCTCTGCCGGATTATTTTGAACACCTTCTGAAGGTTCTTCCGCAGTAATAAAAATTCAGATATTTGCCATTCTTTAGAAAAAGATTGAATAATTATAAATTTAGTGTTAAGATTCTGCTAAAGGCTTACGGGATGGATAACATGAAACAATTAACCTACGAAGGCGCCATGGAGCGCCTGTTGAAGTATTATCAGGTCTATTATGATATCACAAGCTACGAGGAGGACAAGCTCCCCCTGGTGGCTCTCTGTGAGTTCTATGAACATTCCCAGAAATACGTTTTATCCCGCAAGGCAGAGCTCTGGTCGGAGGACAGCGAAGAGTTTGTTTATCTTTTCCGCGTCTCCCATCTGACGACAGAGCTTTTCGAACAGATCAAGGAATATTCATACAACGATGGCATGGAACGGCTGCATATCGGTCCAGGCCATATGTGCTCTGTGATCAATCCCGTGATCCTATGTGATACCTGTGATAAAGATGCTGTCAAGGCGCTGAAGAAGTGCCGTATCTATAAAAGTTTTCATTTTTCACTGCATGGCTGGATGGACTTTCGTGTTGCAGCGGTCGTTTTGGAAGACGGACGTATTGAGAGGAACGCATCCGGCCATTCAACAGCGAAAATTTTGAAAAAAATTCTATACAATACTAAGAGAGAGAGAGGGATATTTGTATGAATTCACTGGTACTGTTGATCATCTGCATTGCAATCCTCGCCTGTGGTTACATCTTTTACGGCGGATGGCTTTGCAAACAGTGGGGCGTAGGAGAGAGCAAAAACGCAACTCCCGCGCACGAAATGGAAGACGGGCTTGACTACGTTCCTGCGAAAGCGCCTGTGCTGATGGGACATCACTTTTCATCCATTGCAGGAGCAGGACCGATTACCGGACCGATTGGAGCCGCTATCTTCGGCTGGGTTCCCGTTATCCTCTGGATCCTTGTAGGCGGTATCTTTTTCGGAGGCGTGCACGACTTCGGAGCGCTGATCGCATCCGTTCGCCACAAAGGTCAGTCCATCGGAGAGATCATCTCCACAAACATGAGTCTTAGGGCAAAAAGACTTTTCATTATTTTTGCTTACCTGACACTTATCCTCGTAATTGCTGCCTTTGCTTCGATTGTAGCAACAACATTCGGCGCGACAGTAGGAGAGGACGGGATCATCGACAAAGCAGCGTCCGCAACAAACGCATCCGTTGCCATGATTTCCCTGTTGTTCATTCTGATCGCCATCGTGTTCGGCTTTCTTGTCTACCGCAGGAATGCACCTATCGGTATTTCCACGATTTTAGGCGTGGTAGCGATTACTCTGTGCATGGTGATCGGTATGAATTTCCATCCGCTTTACCTTACGACCAAGGCATGGATGATCGTTGTCGGCATCTATATCGCCGTCGCATCGGTAACGCCGGTCTGGATCCTTCTTCAGCCGCGTGATTACCTCAGCTCCTTCCTGCTTTATGCCATGCTGGCGGTAGCGCTTGTCGGCATTGTTATTTCCCATGCAGGTATGGGCGGAGTTGACGGTCTGCAGGCATTTTCCGGATTTGCCGTATCCAACGGCAACGGAACGCAGTATCTATTCCCGGTACTGTTTACGACAGTAGCCTGCGGTGCGATTTCCGGTTTCCATTCGCTGGTATCTTCCGGAACCACATCGAAACAGCTCGATAAAGAGACAGACGCTAAACCGATCGCTTACGGTGGCATGCTCCTTGAGTGTGTCCTTGCAGTCATTACGATCTGCGCGATCAATTTTGCATATAAAAACGGCATCACATCCGGCGCTACTGCAATTTTTGCAGGCGGTGTCTCGATGATGTATGCAGGCGTTGTATCTGAAGCCGGTGTCAATATGTTGAACACATTACTAGTTCTTACATACTCTGCATTCTGTTTGACATCCCTTGACACCGCAACACGCCTTGCAAGATTTATGTTCCAGGAGTTCTTCCTTGAGCCCGGCCAGACAGCCGCAGACATCAAGGATGGCTGGAAAAAGGTTCTGATTAACCCCTACGTGTCCACTATCATAACGGTAGCGCTCGGCATCCTGCTCGGTATGACAGGGTACAGCAAGATCTGGGGATTGTTCGGTGCAGCCAACCAGCTCCTCGCCGGCATCGGTCTCCTCGCAGTAGCGACATGGCTGCACAATATCGGCAAGAACAATAAGATGTTCCTGTTCCCTATGGCATTTATGATCGTCGTTACGATCTGTTCCCTTGGCGTTACGGTAAAGAATCAGATCATGATCATTGCAGGGAAGGTTATGACCGCAGAAGGCACTGTACAGAGCTCTGACTGGGGCAACTGGGCACAGGCGATCCTGGGCATCCTTCTTATCATTCTTTCCATTGTGCTTGTTGTCGAAGGCATCAACACATTGAAGAGCAATCGCAAGAAAACCGCATAAAAACGGCTTGCAGACATAACAGAAAAAGAGCAGCGGCAGGAGAGTACGTCCTTGTACCTTCTGCCGTTTTTTTGCGTATTTATCTTTTGAGGAGTCCTCTGATTTGCCGTCGAAAACAACTTAATCTTTGGTATTTCTGTTGATTTTTTTGTGCAAATTATATATAATAATGATATAAATAACTGAAATCTTAAAATATTTCGATAAGTAAATTCATACATTCAGAATATTTCATCATCGAGATAGCTTATGAGATGTAAGTAAAGAAAGGGGTTGTTTCTATGAATACAATCATAACAATAGGTCGTCAGTTTGGTTCCGGTGGACGTGAGATCGGTCAGCAGCTTGCCGAATATTTTGGTATCAAATACTATGATAAAGAGTTGTTGACGCGCGCTGCAAAAGAGAGCGGATTCTGTGAAGAGATGATCCAGAGCCATGACGAACGTCCCACTAATTCATTCCTGTACAATCTGGTAATGGATACTTACTCCTTTGGATACAATTCTTCCTCCTTCGTAGATATGCCAATCAGCCACAAAGTCTTTCTGGCACAGTTCGACACGATCAAAAAGATCGCCAGCGAAGGACCTTGCGTAATTGTCGGCCGCTGCGCAGATTACGCACTTCATGATTATCAGAACTGCCTTAACATCTTTATTCACGCTGATGAAAAGAGTAAGGTAAAACGTATCATGGAGCGTTTCGATGATGTGACGTCCGAACAGAAAGCCATCGATATGATGAACAAAAAGGATAAACAGCGTCAGAGCTATTACAACTATTATTCCTCCAAGAAATGGGGACGCGCCGACAGCTATGATCTCTGCGTCAACAGCGGCATTCTCGGCATCGACGGTTCTGTAAAGCTCATCACTCAGTTTGTTGAGGATTTTGAGAACAGATAATATTGTGTATGAATTGAATACTGTAATTTATAATACCGACCTTGCCAAAAGGTCGGTATTTCTTTCTTAGAATTTGATTTTATTTAAAGATGTATGTCAAGATATGCAGGAACCGCTGAAAATCAAGGAAATTCGGTACAAAGAGTATCACTGGCAGTACCGACGCAACTCTGCGCAAAACACAAGTTTAACGAATAGTTTATAAGGCTAGAAAAGGCTTATATGCCCTTTCTAGCCTTTTTGTTATCATCAGTCAAACAATATGCCATAAAGAGGTTAAAATCGATTCTAGGGCATTTAAAACGCTTTTTGAGCTGTTTCGGGTTTTCGCCTGTTTTTATTTCTTTTTGATTCCAGTTCCTAACAACCAATCTGCGTTTACTTCGTAAAAGTCGATCAATTTACCCAGAGTTTCTATATCTGGTTGTGTTCTTCCAATTTCGTAACTTGCTATATTGGCTCGAGGTATTTTGGTTTCATTCGCAACTTCAATTTGAGTGAAACCTGTTTTTTTTCGGGCTTCTGTTAGCCGTTTGCTAAAGGTTTCTACATACATTTTCATCACGCTCCCATGTGTAATTTTAACACATTTCATAAAATAAAATGTGTAATTTTGTAACATTTGAATGTTTCATAATTACACATTTTAATGTTATAGTTTGTAGGAAGAATTAAGTACTTAATGTACACAAGTAAAAAGGAGGACAAACAAATGGTATTTGAACTTGTAGGTATTGAATCGGTTGATTATGTGAGTCGTAAGTCTCAGGAACGTGTAGAGGGCGTGAAACTTCACGTTGTCGGTGAAAGCGGAGCATCTACTCGGGTGAAAGGTTGTTCAGTAGAAACCTTCTGGGTATCAAAGCGGGCAGACATTTACAAAGATGCTCTTACTCTTCCACTTAATTCCCGGATTAACTGCTCTTTTAACCGCTGGGGCAATCTTGATACTGTGGATCTGATGAAGGATTGATATGGAACAGGATTTTGATTTTTTGGATGTAATTGAAGGTGAAGATCTCCCGGGGGAGGACGCAGCTCCGGTTGAAGGCGAAGATCTTCCTGGAGAAGAACCTGGTGAAGGTGATCCGGATGAAGGTGAAAATCTTCCCGGAGAAGAATCTGGCGAAAGCAATCCGGATGAAAGTGAAGATCTTCCCGGAGAAGAACCCGGTGAAAGCGATCCGATCGAAGGTGAAACCGAGGTAAGCATTTCCGGTAATGACTTGGAAGCGATCCTTGAAAGCATCTCCGGTAATGACCTGGGAGAAGATCTTTCCGATCTGAAGGATCAGCTTCTGAAGTCAGACGAGATCCGCGCCCGGGAATCCGAAGCAGTGGTTGAAGCCTGTAACGAGTTGAACCAGAGCATCGAGTATTCTACTCTCTCACTCTCGATCCTGCTCGGGGTTCTGATCGGTATTTTACTGGTTCAACCCTTCGCCGTCTTTCTCAAGGGGGTGTAAACATGATTGATTATGTTGGCATTGCATCCCAGATGATCATTGTTGGTGGTTGTCTGGAATGTGTAGTCATAATGACAGGCTACATAGTAACAACTGTGCTTAGTCTGATGAAAGTGAGGTGAGTAAGGTGTTACAGGTTTTATCTATGTGTTTGAGGTGTCCGTTTGCTGCAGCAATGATCTTGTTGTCAGCCGACGTCGGTGATGCAGCATCATCTTTTGACATTTCAACGATCATGCAGAACGCGGTCGATCAGGTAAAGGGGAACATTTTTTCTGTTCTTGCTATCGTTGTTCCTGCGATTGCAGTTGTTGTTGCTGTAATCGTTTCCGTGAAATTCGGTATCGGTTGGTTGAAGCGTATGAAAGGCTGATCGGATCGTTTTTCTCTCTCCGGGGAGCTGTTTATCGTGGCAGCTCCCCTTTTTAGGTAAAAAACAGCGTTGTGTACCGTGTCGCCAGAAAAGTGCAGGATCTCACTCCCGCCCTTTCCTTGTCAATGTGCCGCCTAGCGTCTAGGCTGGCACAAAGCACTTGAGGATCGTATTTTGATCCTTTAGTGCGACTGCCTGGTACGGTTGCACAGCGAGAAAGGATAGATAAATGATCAGAATGAGAAAACGTATCACGTGCATTATTTTGGTTGTCTTGATCTTGTCTGTGTCCATTGGGGATAAATTTATCGTAGAAGGTGATATACGAACAGTAGAAGCAACGTCTATTGTCGCCGGAGCAGGACTAACTGCCGCATCTCTTTTCCAGATCTGCCTTTTTGTTGGAGTTACTCTTGTAGGGATATATGCGATCGGCGAAGCGATTGATAACAGGGAAGAAATCGCCCGGGCTGGCAAAAACTTCATTGATTCCATCGCGGAGCTGCCTGATGGATGGGTCTTAAATATGACGGATGCTTCCGGACAGGATTATGTGTTTGGATCCGAAGCGCTGCAGCTGGTGCAAGATACACCTTGGGAAGTTATCCAGGGCGGCTCTCCAAATAAAAATGACGACGATGATGATAAAAATGATGATAAAGAAGAAAAGGATGGATGGCTGAATCTCCCATCCAGCGCCGACGAACTGCTGGCAAGTTTTACGGCTCTCGGTGCTACGTGGTTTTATGATACAGCATCCAAACTTTATCAGAAATGGGCAAAAGGAGAAGATCTTACTGATGAAGAAATAGCTGTTCTGGAACCGTTGATCGGCAGGACCTGTGATCAATATGACATTAAGCAGCAATGGAGTGGCGCCTTAATAACATATGATTTTTGTAGAATTGTAAAGTTTAAAGACGCTGCCTATTTTAGTGATATGGATTGTTATATAAAATCAGATGTTCCTTTGGCTGCGTATTATGAAACGAATAATTCTGGTGTAACAATTGCTTATGTTATTGCCAACGATAATTTTACAAAAATAGAACATGAAAGGGCATTCAATAATGATGGTACTTTCAGGTGTGACTTTGGTGAGCATGTCTGGAATTTGTCTAAATGTTCTTTTGTTGTTTCTGGTGCCGGCATGATATTTAACTCATTAAAGATACCTGTTCCAATTTTTTCATCCGCAATATCAGCACAGGGATATTTAGATGGTACTGTTCCGGTAACAGATGCCTTGAATTATGCCCGGACATACCGGAACGCTGACTGGTTATCTGATGATTGGAGCGGAATCCTGATCGATCCTCTCAGCAATATCGGCTTGACGCTTAGTCAGCTTATTGCACTTTGCAAGGCTTTAGGCATAAATGCGGTAGGAAATAACCTCAGTCCGGAAGAATTGGCAGAATTGATAAAACGCTCTCTTCCATCGGTAAACCCGGAGCTGATGCCAGGTGTTTCTCCGGATCCTGTTATCGTTCCCGATCCTGCCAAACCTCCGATCTATTTTCCGTCCCCAGGTGCGCATCCTTCTCCGGATCCCGGCACCGGAACTGATCCGGGTACCGGAACCGATCCGAATCCGGGAACTGATCCCGGCACTGGAACAGATCCAGGAACCGATTCAGAAGAAGACATTCAGAAATACAAGCGGGATCTTCGGCTGTTCTTTCCGTTTTGTTTGCCGTTTGATTTTATCGCCCTGCTTGATACGTTGGATGCTGAGCCGGTGACTCCCTGCTTTGACTTTCCGGTTGTTGTGCCGCCTTTGGACATCAATATGACGGTCAAGATCGATCTCGCTTGGCTTGATGATGTCGCGGAATTGATTCGTTTGTTTGAAACGATCGGTTTCATTTTTGTGTTGATTTCGATCACGCATAAGATGATCAAGTGGTAAGGCTAAGGAGGATAACAATGCTACTCTACATGAAAGAAATGTTTGATAAGTTTTTAGATCTCCTACTGAAGCTGTTTCCGGTGTCACCATTTGCACCATACATAGCATCATTAGGGGATGTCCCCTATTTGGGTTATATTAACTGGTTTATACCAGTGGGAACCTTTGTGAAGATCGGTACGGCATGGCTGGGAGCTATTGCTGTTTATTATCTTTACATGGTGATTGCCCGCTGGGTGAAGCTGATCGGATGAGGTGATGGCGATGATTGAATTGTACTCTGGCACTCCCGGATCCGGGAAGTCGCTGCATGTAGCTAAGGAGATCCGGACAAGACTTCGGATGTCCAAGAAAGTAATAATCGGAAATTTTTATGTGAACCAGAAGGCGATCCGGAAAGCAAAAGGTATTTATCTGTACGTTGCTAATGATCGTTTGACTCCCGCGCGGCTGCTGCTTTTTGCGCGTAAACTGTCCGCGCATCTCGGGCGCAGGCTCAAAGAAGGCGAACTGCTTCTTGTGATCGATGAAGCGCAGCTGCTCTTTAACAGTCGTGAATGGCAAAACATTTCCCGCTCCGGCTGGCTGTCGTTCTTCTCGCAGCATCGTCATTATGGCTTTGATGTGGTCTTGATTGCGCAGTTCGATCGGATGTTGGACAGGCAAGTGCGTAGCTTGATTGAATACGAGGTTGTGCACCGTAAAGTCAGCCGTGCCGGATATATCGGTTTTTTTGTGGGTCTGTTGTGTAATGATAACTTGTATGTTGCTGTTACGCGCTGGTATCCACTCCGTGAACGTATAGGCGGAGACTTCTTTCTCGGAGGTCGCAAGCTGTTCGCAATCTATGACTCCTACAACCATTTCGCTACACCGGGTGGTAATTGAGTGGGGAATCAAAGGGGCCCCACGATGTTCCCGCCCCGGTGTAGCTCGGGCGTTGGGGGAATGGGGGGTGTAACTACGACACACCCCCATGGTGTTCAGTGTTCAGCTTTTTACTTTAGGGGGATGATTCATGGCAAGTAAGGATAAAAACGGGATTTCATATGGTACTGGCAGATGCCGGAACTGGGCAACAATCGTATACCCGGAAAGCGCTCCGGATAACTGGCTGGATACGCTCGGAGAATTGAAGATGGAGACATTCGTCTCTCCTCTCCATTCGGAAGATATGAATCCGGATGGAGAAAAAAAGAAACCTCACTATCATGTGCTACTGATGTTTCCGTCTGTTAAAACAGACAAACAGGCAAAGGAAGTTTTTGAGACATTTGGCGGTGTCGGTGCGGAACAGGTCGCATCTCTCCGCGGATATGCAAGGTATCTGTGCCACCTGGATAACCCAGAGAAACACATTTACGATACCAAGGATGTGCTTGCTTTCGGCGGTGCAGACTACTACTCTGTTATCACGCTGGTAACGGACAAGTACCTGGTGCTTTCGGAGATCTTGGATTTCTGCGACGAGAATAACATCGTTTATTACAGTGAACTGATCCGTTGGTGCAGACAGAATAAATTTGAGTGGTTCCGCGCCCTGGTCGATGGCGGTACATATCTGGTCAAGGAATATTTAAAGACATCCCGGTATGAACGGACGAACCGGGAAATGTCGGCAGAATTGAACAAGGAGGATAAGAAAGATGAAGGTTAGGACATTTATTGAGGGCGGTTGCTTTTCAGAGTATCAGCACGTGGTCGCAATGGAAAGAAACCAGTACGGCGTCGTTGCTTCAGGCGGCGGTAGTCCGGCAGATATGGCAGTCCGGTTTGGTGACCGGGAGATCCGGCACGTATCGGTCTATGAAAACATCATCAGGATAGAATTAGTTGTTCTGGAGGTCTAAAATGGACAAGTCAATAGAACTGAGATTTTGAGGACATTAAACTGATTCGTTAAACCTATGTTTTCCAATCAATTCTGCCGGAATTGCTCGGAAAACAGAACGTTTAACGAATAGTTTATAAGGCTAGAAAAGGCTTATATGCCCTTTCTAGCCTTTTTGTTATCATCAGTCAAACAATATGCCATAAAGAGGTTAAAATCGATTCTAGGGCATTTAAAACGCTTTTTGAGCTGTTTCGGGTTTTCGCCTGTTTTTATTTCTTTTTGATTCCAGTTCCTAACAACCAATCTGCGTTTACTTCGTAAAAGTCGATCAATTTACCCAGAGTTTCTATATCTGGTTGTGTTCTTCCAATTTCGTAACTTGCTATATTGGCTCGAGGTATTTTGGTTTCATTCGCAACTTCAATTTGAGTGAAACCTGTTTTTTTTCGGGCTTCTGTTAGCCGTTTGCTAAAGGTTTCTACATACATTTTCATCACGCTCCCATGTGTAATTTTAACACATTTCATAAAATAAAATGTGTAATTTTGTAACATTTGAATGTTTCATAATTACACATTTTAATGTTATAGTTTGTAGGAAGAATTAAGTACTTAATGTACACAAGTAAAAAGGAGGACAAACAAATGGTATTTGAACTTGTAGGTATTGAATCGGTTGATTATGTGAGTCGTAAGTCTCAGGAACGTGTAGAGGGCGTGAAACTTCACGTTGTCGGTGAAAGCGGAGCATCTACTCGGGTGAAAGGTTGTTCAGTAGAAACCTTCTGGGTATCAAAGCGGGCAGACATTTACAAAGATGCTCTTACTCTTCCACTTAATTCCCGGATTAACTGCTCTTTTAACCGCTGGGGCAATCTTGATACTGTGGATCTGATGAAGGATTGATATGGAACAGGATTTTGATTTTTTGGATGTAATTGAAGGTGAAGATCTCCCGGGGGAGGACGCAGCTCCGGTTGAAGGCGAAGATCTTCCTGGAGAAGAACCTGGTGAAGGTGATCCGGATGAAGGTGAAAATCTTCCCGGAGAAGAATCTGGCGAAAGCAATCCGGATGAAAGTGAAGATCTTCCCGGAGAAGAACCCGGTGAAAGCGATCCGATCGAAGGTGAAACCGAGGTAAGCATTTCCGGTAATGACTTGGAAGCGATCCTTGAAAGCATCTCCGGTAATGACCTGGGAGAAGATCTTTCCGATCTGAAGGATCAGCTTCTGAAGTCAGACGAGATCCGCGCCCGGGAATCCGAAGCAGTGGTTGAAGCCTGTAACGAGTTGAACCAGAGCATCGAGTATTCTACTCTCTCACTCTCGATCCTGCTCGGGGTTCTGATCGGTATTTTACTGGTTCAACCCTTCGCCGTCTTTCTCAAGGGGGTGTAAACATGATTGATTATGTTGGCATTGCATCCCAGATGATCATTGTTGGTGGTTGTCTGGAATGTGTAGTCATAATGACAGGCTACATAGTAACAACTGTGCTTAGTCTGATGAAAGTGAGGTGAGTAAGGTGTTACAGGTTTTATCTATGTGTTTGAGGTGTCCGTTTGCTGCAGCAATGATCTTGTTGTCAGCCGACGTCGGTGATGCAGCATCATCTTTTGACATTTCAACGATCATGCAGAACGCGGTCGATCAGGTAAAGGGGAACATTTTTTCTGTTCTTGCTATCGTTGTTCCTGCGATTGCAGTTGTTGTTGCTGTAATCGTTTCCGTGAAATTCGGTATCGGTTGGTTGAAGCGTATGAAAGGCTGATCGGATCGTTTTTCTCTCTCCGGGGAGCTGTTTATCGTGGCAGCTCCCCTTTTTAGGTAAAAAACAGCGTTGTGTACCGTGTCGCCAGAAAAGTGCAGGATCTCACTCCCGCCCTTTCCTTGTCAATGTGCCGCCTAGCGTCTAGGCTGGCACAAAGCACTTGAGGATCGTATTTTGATCCTTTAGTGCGACTGCCTGGTACGGTTGCACAGCGAGAAAGGATAGATAAATGATCAGAATGAGAAAACGTATCACGTGCATTATTTTGGTTGTCTTGATCTTGTCTGTGTCCATTGGGGATAAATTTATCGTAGAAGGTGATATACGAACAGTAGAAGCAACGTCTATTGTCGCCGGAGCAGGACTAACTGCCGCATCTCTTTTCCAGATCTGCCTTTTTGTTGGAGTTACTCTTGTAGGGATATATGCGATCGGCGAAGCGATTGATAACAGGGAAGAAATCGCCCGGGCTGGCAAAAACTTCATTGATTCCATCGCGGAGCTGCCTGATGGATGGGTCTTAAATATGACGGATGCTTCCGGACAGGATTATGTGTTTGGATCCGAAGCGCTGCAGCTGGTGCAAGATACACCTTGGGAAGTTATCCAGGGCGGCTCTCCAAATAAAAATGACGACGATGATGATAAAAATGATGATAAAGAAGAAAAGGATGGATGGCTGAATCTCCCATCCAGCGCCGACGAACTGCTGGCAAGTTTTACGGCTCTCGGTGCTACGTGGTTTTATGATACAGCATCCAAACTTTATCAGAAATGGGCAAAAGGAGAAGATCTTACTGATGAAGAAATAGCTGTTCTGGAACCGTTGATCGGCAGGACCTGTGATCAATATGACATTAAGCAGCAATGGAGTGGCGCCTTAATAACATATGATTTTTGTAGAATTGTAAAGTTTAAAGACGCTGCCTATTTTAGTGATATGGATTGTTATATAAAATCAGATGTTCCTTTGGCTGCGTATTATGAAACGAATAATTCTGGTGTAACAATTGCTTATGTTATTGCCAACGATAATTTTACAAAAATAGAACATGAAAGGGCATTCAATAATGATGGTACTTTCAGGTGTGACTTTGGTGAGCATGTCTGGAATTTGTCTAAATGTTCTTTTGTTGTTTCTGGTGCCGGCATGATATTTAACTCATTAAAGATACCTGTTCCAATTTTTTCATCCGCAATATCAGCACAGGGATATTTAGATGGTACTGTTCCGGTAACAGATGCCTTGAATTATGCCCGGACATACCGGAACGCTGACTGGTTATCTGATGATTGGAGCGGAATCCTGATCGATCCTCTCAGCAATATCGGCTTGACGCTTAGTCAGCTTATTGCACTTTGCAAGGCTTTAGGCATAAATGCGGTAGGAAATAACCTCAGTCCGGAAGAATTGGCAGAATTGATAAAACGCTCTCTTCCATCGGTAAACCCGGAGCTGATGCCAGGTGTTTCTCCGGATCCTGTTATCGTTCCCGATCCTGCCAAACCTCCGATCTATTTTCCGTCCCCAGGTGCGCATCCTTCTCCGGATCCCGGCACCGGAACTGATCCGGGTACCGGAACCGATCCGAATCCGGGAACTGATCCCGGCACTGGAACAGATCCAGGAACCGATTCAGAAGAAGACATTCAGAAATACAAGCGGGATCTTCGGCTGTTCTTTCCGTTTTGTTTGCCGTTTGATTTTATCGCCCTGCTTGATACGTTGGATGCTGAGCCGGTGACTCCCTGCTTTGACTTTCCGGTTGTTGTGCCGCCTTTGGACATCAATATGACGGTCAAGATCGATCTCGCTTGGCTTGATGATGTCGCGGAATTGATTCGTTTGTTTGAAACGATCGGTTTCATTTTTGTGTTGATTTCGATCACGCATAAGATGATCAAGTGGTAAGGCTAAGGAGGATAACAATGCTACTCTACATGAAAGAAATGTTTGATAAGTTTTTAGATCTCCTACTGAAGCTGTTTCCGGTGTCACCATTTGCACCATACATAGCATCATTAGGGGATGTCCCCTATTTGGGTTATATTAACTGGTTTATACCAGTGGGAACCTTTGTGAAGATCGGTACGGCATGGCTGGGAGCTATTGCTGTTTATTATCTTTACATGGTGATTGCCCGCTGGGTGAAGCTGATCGGATGAGGTGATGGCGATGATTGAATTGTACTCTGGCACTCCCGGATCCGGGAAGTCGCTGCATGTAGCTAAGGAGATCCGGACAAGACTTCGGATGTCCAAGAAAGTAATAATCGGAAATTTTTATGTGAACCAGAAGGCGATCCGGAAAGCAAAAGGTATTTATCTGTACGTTGCTAATGATCGTTTGACTCCCGCGCGGCTGCTGCTTTTTGCGCGTAAACTGTCCGCGCATCTCGGGCGCAGGCTCAAAGAAGGCGAACTGCTTCTTGTGATCGATGAAGCGCAGCTGCTCTTTAACAGTCGTGAATGGCAAAACATTTCCCGCTCCGGCTGGCTGTCGTTCTTCTCGCAGCATCGTCATTATGGCTTTGATGTGGTCTTGATTGCGCAGTTCGATCGGATGTTGGACAGGCAAGTGCGTAGCTTGATTGAATACGAGGTTGTGCACCGTAAAGTCAGCCGTGCCGGATATATCGGTTTTTTTGTGGGTCTGTTGTGTAATGATAACTTGTATGTTGCTGTTACGCGCTGGTATCCACTCCGTGAACGTATAGGCGGAGACTTCTTTCTCGGAGGTCGCAAGCTGTTCGCAATCTATGACTCCTACAACCATTTCGCTACACCGGGTGGTAATTGAGTGGGGAATCAAAGGGGCCCCACGATGTTCCCGCCCCGGTGTAGCTCGGGCGTTGGGGGAATGGGGGGTGTAACTACGACACACCCCCATGGTGTTCAGTGTTCAGCTTTTTACTTTAGGGGGATGATTCATGGCAAGTAAGGATAAAAACGGGATTTCATATGGTACTGGCAGATGCCGGAACTGGGCAACAATCGTATACCCGGAAAGCGCTCCGGATAACTGGCTGGATACGCTCGGAGAATTGAAGATGGAGACATTCGTCTCTCCTCTCCATTCGGAAGATATGAATCCGGATGGAGAAAAAAAGAAACCTCACTATCATGTGCTACTGATGTTTCCGTCTGTTAAAACAGACAAACAGGCAAAGGAAGTTTTTGAGACATTTGGCGGTGTCGGTGCGGAACAGGTCGCATCTCTCCGCGGATATGCAAGGTATCTGTGCCACCTGGATAACCCAGAGAAACACATTTACGATACCAAGGATGTGCTTGCTTTCGGCGGTGCAGACTACTACTCTGTTATCACGCTGGTAACGGACAAGTACCTGGTGCTTTCGGAGATCTTGGATTTCTGCGACGAGAATAACATCGTTTATTACAGTGAACTGATCCGTTGGTGCAGACAGAATAAATTTGAGTGGTTCCGCGCCCTGGTCGATGGCGGTACATATCTGGTCAAGGAATATTTAAAGACATCCCGGTATGAACGGACGAACCGGGAAATGTCGGCAGAATTGAACAAGGAGGATAAGAAAGATGAAGGTTAGGACATTTATTGAGGGCGGTTGCTTTTCAGAGTATCAGCACGTGGTCGCAATGGAAAGAAACCAGTACGGCGTCGTTGCTTCAGGCGGCGGTAGTCCGGCAGATATGGCAGTCCGGTTTGGTGACCGGGAGATCCGGCACGTATCGGTCTATGAAAACATCATCAGGATAGAATTAGTTGTTCTGGAGGTCTAAAATGGACAAGTCAATAGAACTGAGATTTTGAGGACATTAAACTGATTCGTTAAACCTATGTTTTCCAATCAATTCTGCCGGAATTGCTCGGAAAACAGAACGTTTAACGCAGAGTTGGCTCTTTAAAGACTTATGTAGGATGTGTTTCCTGGTTTGATTATGCTACTTTGGAACTGTCAAGGTACGTTAATGGTTGGTATTCCAAACTTACGAGCAGTTGTTGGATATTTTATGGACCAATTTCCGTAATAAAGAACTTTTGAAAAGTAAGCCAGTAGCAGCCGGGTAGGCTCACAGCCAACAATCACCTTTCAGTAGTGAGTTTGTGATCCAACATCCACTCCAATAATATTTCCAACATAAAAACTTATGGTTCAATAATATTAAAATATTTATACTCTGCTGTAACAGTAACGGCATCCATCAATCGTGTCAGGTAGGTCTCATCCCCTTCCTGCTCAATTAAAGCTGCAACGTTCTCTGCGTTTTTCTGCACAACAGACAACAGTCCGGCACGTTTGGTAGTCCATGTCACATCTGCATCCGCATCCTGTATATCCTTCTGATAAAGAAGTACACCATTTTTCACACGGAGTACATAATTGCCTTCCGGTAATATAAGATTTGCTGTAAAAGTCAAATCAGGTGCCTTAGTTGTATCTATAAGAATTCCCAGATAATCCAGAATCATATCAGGTGTCATATGTAAAACAACATCACCGTTGCCATTGGCCCGTGTTGCCTCATCGGAGTTCGTACCATTCCGCAACTCCTGTGCAGCACAAAGATAAGCATTGCGCCATGGACCAGCTTCAGCCTGATATCCTAATTGCTCTAAAGCATCTGCACACAGATAACGTGCATCCATATTTTCCGGGTCAGCATAAACCAGCGTATTAGTAATCTGGGCAACCCATTGATATTCTCCCTTGGCATAATCTTCTTTGGCTTTTTCAAGAACAGCATCTGTGTCCCCGAAATATTCTACCAGCTTTTGGGCATAATCCGATGGGGTAAGTTCAGCAAGATGGATAGGATTACCATCATACCACCCCATATATTTCTCATATACCGCTTTCGAATTATGGGAAACGGTACCGTAATACTGACGCGTATACCAAACTTTCTCCAGTTCCTCCGGAAGCTGAATCATATTGGCAATCTCTGTTTCCGTATAACCTTCATTAATATAAAGCAATGTCTGGTCGTTAATAAACTTATATACAGCCGCAGTATTAATCATATATTCCTGAATCGTATCATTTCCCCAATGTGGCCAGTTATGGGACTGAAATACTACCTCCACCTGATTACCATAAAGAGCCAGCGATTCCATAATGTACTCTGCCCATGCGTTTCCGTCACGAACCTGAGCTCCGCGGAGTGTGTACAGATTGTGGAGTGTTCCCGTGCAGTTTTCAGCCATCCACAAAGCATTTTGGGATTCAATCCAGAAATTCATCTCTGCCGGTGCTTCAGTGCCCGGAGTAAGCTGGAATTCAATTTCCACTCCATCAATGGTATGCTTCTCGCCAGTTTGTGTAATTTCAAGTGTAGGAGAAATATAGCTTGCGCTGCCCTTGGACTGACCCATACCAATACCAATGGCAAGGGAGCCTGTTTCACCAGCCTCAAGCATTGTTCCATACTGATAGCTTGCTCTGCGTCCCATACCAGTACCGGCGTAAATATTCTCGCTGACAGCATGCTTCTCAAAGCCTTCCGGTGCAATTACCTGCACATTGCCGGATTGTACGTCTTCTTCCGAAACAATTCCCTTGACTCCACCAAAATGGTCAATATGGGAGTGGCTGTAAATCACTGCCTTTACAGGGAAAGTGCCAAGATTTTCCTCCACCAATGCAAATGCCGCTTCTGCACACTCTACACTCATCAGCGGGTCTACTACAATCCATCCCGTATCGCCTTTTATGAAAGTAATATTTGACATATCATAGCCACGCACCTGATAAATCCCATCGGTCACTTCAAAAAGACCATAAATATGATTCAGCTGTGTATCTCTCCAAAGGCTTGGATTAGCTGTATCCGGAGCATCCTGGTCCAGAAAAGCATACGCCGTCTGACTCCATACAATCTTCCCATTCTCATCATAAATATCCAAAGAATCCGGCGAAGCAATCAGACCTTTTGTAGCATTCTCAAACTCCGCAGTATCCTTAAAATCCAGTAATGCATAAACTTCCTGATTTGCATCAATCGTATACTGAGTTGCCGGTTTGCTTTCCGCTGTTAATTCTGATTCAGTAATTGTGGCCGGTTCGCTTTCTTCTGTTAATTCTGATTCGGTGTTCGTAGTCGGTTCGCTTTCCTCTGTTAACTTTGATTCGCTAATTGTGGTCGAACAGCCACAAACCGTCATCGTTAGTGTCAATACGACAGCAACCAAAGTAACTGCTTTTTTCCTTTTCATGATATGTTTCTCCTTTTCAACAAAAATTCAAATATTCTCTGCTGTAAATCTTAATTTATTCGCTAGAGCTATAACCAATAGAAATATATCATGAATATATTGAAGGAACAAGTAAACCATCGCGAAACAACATTTTCATTGCGGTAAATCAGCGCAATAAGCGGTAAAACGACATTTTTATTTAATAGAATTCGTTTTCACGGAAACTACAACCAATTTAGCCAGATGATTTCCCTCACTTATATATCTCAGCTTGTCTGTATCAAATAAAATACATCCACAATGCCCTGGAAATGTTGGAAAACATATAATTTTCAAATTCTTATCTATTTCAGGACTATACTCCATGATTTCCAATGTTTCACCATACAAGATTGCCCGTTCATAACCTCGAAGCCATTTTGCGTCCATATTAGCGAAAAGGCTGGAAAAGGAACTTCCAATCAGCTTGTCTAACGGCAGCTTTTCCAGGATAGCCAATTCTTCATTCCCATATCGAAAAATCCAGTCCACTGCCCTTTTTTCTTCATTAAATATCATTTCTATATCCGTAAATGCAAAAGGAAAATCATCACATATCTTATAATATTGGCAATATTCTTCTTCTGTCAGCGGCAGCTTTTTTTCATTGAGCTTTACAATCATAAGCTCCTGTTTTTTCTGCAGTTCTTCTCTGAGCACCCTTTTTTTCCGCTTTGTATAACAAATTTCCTCACCATTACACAGCAAAATTGTGTTTCCAATATCACTGATTGCAGACACAGCTATCATACAGCCACGTTTTACTTCCATGAACTCTTCATTCAACTGCTTCTTTAATTCTTTTAGTGTCATTCGGCAACGGTAAACATTTCCATCAAGCATGTGAATCGTACAATGGTCACCTGACATAATCACATAGAGAATATCTGCACGCCGGATAGTAATCTTAATACGATTGAAGGTTACTGTAATGAATTCCTGCTGCATAAACTGATGCCTCCTTCTGATAATTAAAATTTTATTGATTTCACCACTACCGTAATCAAAAAGTTTTGCCCCAGACGTTTGTATTGACTGCTGGCACAATGAAAATATGTAGTTTTTCCATTCTAGCACTATGTTAAAGTCCTTACAAACATACAAATGAGATATATAGAATTTTATCTGTAATATAAAAAAGAAAGAGAAGTTAATATCGAACAATGATGCAAACTTCTCTTTATCATCTTTAACTTAATGCCATTGATTTTTTGATTGAACACCTTTTTAAATTTTAAAATAACTCCGTTGAATCCAGCATTACAGTAAACGGTCCGTCATTGAGCAGCGAAACTTTCATATCAGCGCCAAATTCCCCATGTTGTACAACCGGAATCTGTTCCTGACAGCTTTTCAGAATGTACTCATACAATTCCTTAGAGGGTTCGGGTTTACCGGCATTGATAAAGGAAGGACGGTTGCCATGTTTACAGTCTGCATATAATGTAAACTGCGAAACGATCAGAAGCTGGCCGTCGACATCCTTGATGCTAAGATTGGTTTTGCCATTTTCGTCTTCAAAAATACGCAGATTCAAAAGCTTCTTGATCATTTTATCTGCAACTTTCTGCGTATCATCCTGAGAGATACCCACCAGAACTAGAAATCCTGAATCTATAGAACCTACCGTCTGATTATCGATTGCAACGCTTGCATTTAAAACCCGTTGAACTAAAAATTTCATATTAAACTACTCTCCGTCTTTCTCTTCTACTGTTTCTTTTTCGATGATTTCTTCTTTAGATAATTTTCTGATCTACAACTTCTTTGATAATAACTTCTTCCTGTTTTTTTGCGGGTGGTATGTTTCTTGCGTGTCTCCGGCACATACTCTGTGAAGGCATCGTTCTCTTCGAGCTTGCCGACTGTCATATACGAAGTGGTTTCGGTTGGCAGATCTTTCTTCCGTAATTTCTTATTGGTAAGCGCCTTTACACCGGCGTAGATCACCGCAAAGATAGGAACGCCTGCTATCATGCCCAGAAGGCCGAAAAAGCCGCTGAATATCGTGATGGAAAGATAACCCAGAAGCTTAATAAGCCCGTGGAATCGCCCAAAATTTTTGGCCCCAGGAAGTTGCCGTCAAACTGCTGGATAGCAAACACCAGAATGCCAAGTAGAATAATTCATCCGAATCAAGCATTACGGTAAACGGACCGTCATTAAGCAGGGATACCTTCATATCTGCACCGACAAGCAGCTCGCCCTGTACATCCGCGATGCTGAGGTTTGTTTTTCCGTTTTTATCTTCAAACAGCCGGAGGTTCAGCAGCTTTTTCACCATTTTATCAGCGGTTTCTCTGGTATCTGTCTGCGAAACGCCAACAAAAACTAAAAATCCTTTTTGAATTTCTCCTGTTATTTTTTATCAATCGTCACATCAGCCTTTGTGACGCGCTGTACTAAAAATTTCATCATAACCTCCAATCTACAACGCTTTGCCCTTTCGCAAAAGATCAGATCCGGCGCTGCGATCAATCTGCATGGCAGGCTTTATTCTTTCTTCTCTACGAACTCTTCCACAATTTCTACCGTTTCTCCATCCGGATCTGTCAGAACCGTTCGCTCCTCTCCCACTACTGTCTCTGTAGGAGGCACTTCTTTCTTCTGATGTGTTTTCTTTCCGTGCTTTTTCTCCGGCGGAATGTACTCTGTAAACTCGTCTTCCTCTCCAATCCGGCCGACATTCATGTATTTTGCAGTATCAACGGGAAGATTTTTCTTTTTCAATTTCCGGTTAATAAAGGTTTTCACACCGGCGTAGATGACCGCAAAAATCGGCACGCCGGCGATCATGCCGAGCAATCCGAACAGTCCGCTGAATATCGTGATGGCGAAGATAACCCAGAATCCGGACAGACCGGTGGAATCTCCCAGGATCTTAGGTCCTAAGAAATTGCCGTCAAACTGCTGGATAACAAACACCAGGATCGCAAGATAAAGCGCCTGCCTGGGGTCTACCATAAGTACCAGCAATACGCTGGGAATACCGCCGATCCACGGTCCGAAGAAAGGGATCACATTGGTGACTCCGACAATAACGCTGACGAGGATCGCATACGGCGTTCCTATAATATTGGTACACACAAAACAGATGATTCCGATAATGATCGAATCGACGATCTTTCCGCCTACAAATCCGATAAAGGTGCTGTGGATAAAGCGAAAATCGGAAATGATCTCGTTTCCCGCCTTCCGGTCAAAGATCGCATAGGCGATCTTTTTTGCCTGCCCCGCAAAACGTTCCTTGCTGCCGAGCACATAGATTGAAATGATAAAGCCGATAATAAAGTTCCAAAGTCCTTTGAGCATCCCTATCACGCTCAGAGAGAGCGTCTTGAGAAGCTCATTGATATGCGGCAAAAGATTGGTGTTGAGATATTCCAGTATTTTTGCCGAATATCTGTCGATAAGCTGATTTACAACATCTTCCATGTCGGGGTTGTCTTTCATAAGACCAAGCGCCCAGTTTGTCAGATTGTCAAGATATGTCGGGAACTGGAAGATGATGCTCTGAATGCTTCGGATCACCTCTGGTATCACCAGCGAAAAGAACTCATACATAACTACCAGAACCAGTACGATCGTCGCAAGAATGGAAAGCCCACGAATCCGCTTTCTGTTTTTTTCTGTCATAGGCAGCTTTGCCTTGGCATACAAAGGTTTGATGATCTTTCGCTCGATTTTGTTCAAAACCGGTGTGAGCAGATAGGCAAGAACGAATCCATCAATGATCGGCATGGAAATAGCAACGCAGGTACTCAACCCATCCATCAGGTTAGACCTGTGAAAAAGAACATAATAAAAAAGGATAGCGGCAACAATGACCAGAAATGCCGTAAGTCCCCAGTAAAAGTATTTCTTATCGAATTTGAATTTCATTATTTTTCCTCGCTTAGAATGTACTGCTATAAGTATAACATTTTTTTGCTGAGTTGTATTATTTTTTTGCTAAAATAATGTATAATTATCGTTGGGATCACTACCGCGAAAGGGTTTAATAGAATGAAATTACAACAGCTGATGAGCCTTGCCAGACAGGCGATTGATGACTATCATATGATTGAAAACGGCGACCGGATCGCTGTCGGCATATCCGGTGGAAAGGACAGTCTCACACTGCTCTACGCACTTCACGGACTGATGCGGTTCTATCCGCAGCGTTTTACACTCTGCGCCGTGACGGTGGATCTTGGCTTTGACAACCTGCATCTTGAACAGATAAAGCAGTTGTGCGACGAACTCAACATTCCTTATCATATTGTCCGGACAGAGATCGCGCAGATCGTATTTGAGACCCGCAAGGAGTCAAATCCCTGCTCTCTCTGTGCGAAGATGAGAAAAGGCGCGCTCAACGAAGCCATGCTTGCTGCCGGATGCAACAAGATCGCCTATGCGCATCACAAGGATGATGTGATCGAAACGATGATGATGTCCCTGCTATACGAAGGGCGTCTGCACACCTTCCAGCCGGTCACCCATCTCGACCGGACTGGCATCACTGTGATCCGTCCGCTGATCTATCTGAATGAGGCAGATATTATCGGCTTTGTCCGCAAGAATCAGGTCCCTGTGGTAAAAAGTCCCTGCCCCGTGGACGGTCATACCAGGCGCGAATATATCAAACAGCTTATCCGCAATCTGAATCTGGAGAATCCCGGAGTCAAAGAGCGCATGTTCACCGCAGTACAGAACAGTCAGCTTGACGGCTGGCAGAAAATCTGAAACAGACGAGGCGAAAAACGATGACGATCAAAAACAACAGCAACGCAAATTACCACGATCAGCAGAATATAGACAATGTCCGCAAGATGCGGGAGGTTTTAGACACCCTTCCTTCATTTTGTCATTCCTTTTTCCGGGCGATCACAGAATATACCTCCGCCCGGACAAGGCTTGCATACGCCTATGACCTGCGTGTATTTTTTGAATATCTTCATGACGAAAACAGCTACTGCAGCAAAATGGAGATCACCGATTTTCCACTTTCCATTCTGGAACGGCTGACCCGCGAGGACATTGAAGAATACATAGAATATCTGTCCTACTATGAAAAGGACGGCAAAACCTACACGAACAATGAGCGGGGCAAAAAACGCAAACTGGCGGCACTCAGGAGCTTTTATAACTATTATTTCCAGGCTGAGCTGATCGCCCAGAATCCCGCGGTTCTTGTGCCGCTTCCCAAAATGCACGAAAAGGAGATCGTGCGCCTTGATGCCGACGAGGTTGCCATTCTGCTGGATCAGGTCGAGGACGGAACGGGACTTACCAAGGCACAGTTAAAATTCCATCAGATGACCAAGACCAGGGACGTCGCTATCCTGACGCTCCTTCTGGGGACAGGCATCCGTGTCTCGGAATGTGTCGGTCTGGACATCCAGGATGTCGATTTTAAGAATAATGGAATCAAAGTCCGTCGTAAGGGCGGCTATGAGGCCGTCATCTATTTTGGGGAAGAGGTCGAAACAGCCCTGCATGATTATCTGGATGAACGGGAACACATCCTTGCACAGTCGGGACATGAAAATGCACTGTTTCTCTCCCTCCAGAACAGACGGATCTCAGTCAGGGCAGTCGAGAACATGGTTAAAAAATACTCTGCCACCGTGACCAGTCTGAAAAAAATAACGCCTCACAAGCTGCGAAGTACCTACGGAACCTCTCTCTACCGGGAAACCGGCGATATATATCTGGTAGCCGATGTTCTGGGGCATAAGGATGTAAACACCACGCGTAAGCACTACGCCGCGCTGGAGGATGAACGCCGCAGATACGCCGCCGACAAAGTCCGCTTACGGGAAAAGCGTGAAAAACCCACAAAGCCTGATCCGCAGTAAACCATGCAGGATCAGGCTTTGTATTTCTCTCTCCGGCTCATCTGTCCGTCTGCGATACCGACAGATCGTCAAAGTCTAGCTGACAAAATCGGAAGTGTAATAAGGAATGATCAAATGCTCACCATAAGAGATCTGGTCGTCGGCAAGGGAATTGATCTTTTTCACTTCCTGAATATAATCCTCCACCGACGCATAGTGCTCTTCGTCCATATATTGCTGTGCGATCGACCAGAGCGTTGCATGGTTGGCAACCGTAATGCTCGTATAGTATTTATAAGACGCCTGCGTCGTTTCATCCTTCGCGCTGGAGCGGAAACTGCTGATCGTGATCGTCCCCGTAAATATCAGACAGATCGTCATGACCAGAATCAGAAAATTCTTTCGGATCTCACGCTTTCTCCGAATACGGTTCTGCTGGATGCGCCGCTCACTTCTATCTTCTTCCTGATATCTGTATCCTCTTGCGTATGTTCTGTTCATTTTGTTCACCCCAGACCTTTCTCTCGCTGTAACAATTCAGAACGTTTGTTCCTTTGATAGTTGCATTATATCGAACATACATTCCGGTGTCAATACTTTTGAAGCAAAAAATCGAACAAATATTCGCAAACATATATTCTGAATATATGTTTGCTCAGACTGTAGACAAAGCGGCTCTGGGATGCAAATCCCAGAGCCATTTTTCTTTTATCAAATGCATTGCGTTCAAAA
>CAKRSV010000005.1 GCA_934401915.1 uncultured Lachnospiraceae bacterium | reverse complement strand
GATCTGGAAAAGAAGACATTTTTGAAGAGCTTCCTGTCTGATGTGTTTATCTATGAGGAAGAGCAAAAGGATGGCAGGGTATTAAGAGGTCTTCGATTTAAATTTCCGATATATCTGAATGGCAGAGATGTGCTTGGAGTGGATTGGGACAACGAAAGTATAGATGAGACGGTTTGTTTATTGTCTAAACTCCATGAGGAAGCATCATGTAAATGTGAGATTTGACATGGACGAGATGGATTTAACGGCGGCTGAGAGCAAGGCTACTTATGAGGAGATAAAGAAGTACGTAGCGGAGCATAATGATGGGATGAAAGTAAGTAATCTATACATTGCGCAGGTGAAGGCTAAGCATGGAATCATTGAGCGAGAGAATTATAATTTACCTAAGTCAGAGGAAGCCAGACAGCCTAAGTGTCCGAAGGAGAAGGAAGAGGCTATTGTTTGGGCACTGAAATATTTTCAGATGATTCCAAGTGAATCATAGGATGATTTGTGATAGACAGATACTTGATGATATGGTGGAAAGCGTAAGAGAGCATACTCCATTGGGCTAAGGAAATTATATCACACATTTTAATAATAAAATTAGTATCAGTAAAAACAGCGTATTTGTAAAGAAAGTTGTATACAAATATGCTGTTTTTTGATGCAAATAAGAGAATGAACTGTTTATGACAGAAAATTTGTAAATTTAATATAATAACTGAAAAATTGTTGTGGAAAGGAAATTCCTGTCTTTGACAGTTAAAAGAAGATAAAAACCTCGCAGACCGCTCAAATACGTCGTTTGCGAGGTTTCTTTCATCGGAAAATATGTGGCTATTTTCCTTTTTTCTTTGTTTGATTTAATTTTTTTCTCATATTTTTCTGAGAAGTTATCTGATAGTCTGTTCTAAAACCAAAAGCATCATGAAGTGCATCCGTGATATCAGTGCGGGTATAGGTTGGTATATAGCCTTCGCCGGGGGCAATCAGCATATCCATAGATCGTATTGTATCTATCAATTCTTCGCAGGTATATTTCTCATTCAGTTTATGTTCCAGAATCCTATAAATAACAAGTGCAGTAAAACATGTGGTAAAGTGGGCTGTGATCCTGTCTTTTCTTGAAAGATATACAGGTCTTGCTTTAAACTCCGTTTTCATGATTCGGAAACATTCTTCAATTTCCCATCTTTTCTGATTGATTTTAATGATGTCTGAAACATCGTATTCAAGGTTTGTGCATACAGCATTCAACCGAGGTATAACTATTGTACCGGTGAGGAGCGTTTTACTTTCATCAAGTTGCCAAAATGCCTGGTAGAGGATGAATGTTTTATTGAACTGTCAATGGATGCAAAGCTTTTATACGCATTCTTTTTAAATCGAGTTTCATTGTCAATAAAAAATGGATGGATTGACGACCAAGGGAGGGTGTTTATCTATTATTCAATAAAAAATATTTGCGAGGATTTGAATTGTGGAACTCAAAAGGCATGCAAGTTATTGGATGAATTGGAAAAGTTGGGAGCACTTGAACGGAAGAGGCAGGGATTGGGAAGACCTAACAAGCTGTATCTCAAGAAAATGTTTTGAGAAATAGCTATACCGGAAAAATCAAAATACAAAAGATGGAGAATTCACAATTAAGAATTTTGATTTTGACGCATACAGATTTTTGGTATTTACAGGTTTTGAACAGTAAAAATCAAAATCTAATAAGACTAATAATAACAATACTAATTTTAATAATATCTATCTTATCCTATCTGGAGGTGAAGAAACATCACTATGGATGGGATATGGTGGATTTCATGACAATGTCAGAAAGGATTTAAATTATGGTTAAGAATAAAGTGGTTTTAAAAGAAAGAGATGCTTGGAGTGATTTGGCAAATTTTATTGGAGAAATGTTAGCAAAGTATGCGGAAGCAATGGACTTGGATAATTTGCCGGATCCGGATTTTTATCTTCATAGGGAAAGAATAAGACAGTTGTACACGGAGCTATATAAAGAGAAGAATATAACAAAGTTCAGAAATACAAAAATCTCTATTGAAAGAAAAGTTGCAGCATGATACTACAACCGTATAGACGGATGTATAAATTTACAAATACGGATATATACAGAATGTTGATGGAGGAAAAATCATGATTATCAGTGAAAGAATTTTTTATGTGATGGAGCAGAAGAACATAACGCAGTTGGAACTCTCAAGAAGAACCGGGATTGCAACGAGTAACATCAGTGACTGGAAGAAGAAAAAGACGAATCCCAAAGCGGACTGTCTGTTGTCTATATGTGATGCATTGGAGATTACTCCCGAACAGCTTTTGACTGGAAAAGGAATTGATCCGGAATATAAAGATGCAGATATGGATTATGAAGTTACCAGGTCGGATATTAAGATATTAAAGCAGATTCACAGCCTTGGAGATGCGCAGTATAAAAGATTGATGGCGTATATGAAAGCCTTGCAGAAGTTGGAACAGATGGAGAACATGGTGGAGGAATAGAGATGGCAAATAAAATAGTTAGGGAAATTATTCACGCAACGATAATTGGCTGCCAAAGCAATTTAAGCATAGAAAGGGGCGGACAAATGAGAAAGAAATATTATGATGATGCAAAAGAGAATGCAGCATTTGAGAGATGTGTGGATGTTGTGACAGCGCTGATCTTAAAATATGGACCGGCAATAAAAAGAAAATGGATTTTGCGTGAGTGGATAAAGAATATACAGGCTGACTGTTTTTGGAGAAGTTTAGCCTGTAAACGATATCAGCGGTATTTCGATTGTATGAAAGCCATTGTAAAAAATGACACAACATGACATAATCGGATTGACTAAAGTAATATAGATATTTATAATATAGACAAAACGAAAATGACATGAACGGAGGACAGGGTAATGGAGAAATATGTAACACTTGAAGAGGCATTAAAAAGAATTGAGGAGTTGGAAAAAGAGAATGCAGAACTTCGGGAGGAATTGGAGTATTACAGAAATCGTAAATTAAGCGGTCGTCAGAAACATAACGCCAAGTGGATGGCTATTTATAATGATTTTGTCATTGGATATGAGAGCGGCATGACAATGGTAGAAATTGCGAAGCGGAACAATGTCAGTGAGAGGACGATTTATAGGTATAAAGCGTATTATGACAAGATGAGGGAAGAAAAGAATAATGAGTAGACCATTTTTGAGGTGTTATGAAAATGGTTGAATGAATTTTGCGGTGGATTTTTTGTACCGCAAACATGAAACAGAAAATATTTGTGGTCACAGTTTGTGACCGCAAAATCAGGAAGGAAATTTATGACAGAAGAGAAGAAAGAAGAAATTGCAGTAATTGAAATTACAGAAGAATACATGAAGAATCGGCTTTATGAATTCAGAGGGAAAAAAGTTATGCTTGATTCAGACTTGGCAGAAATTTATGGGTATGAAACCAAAAATTTTAAAAGGCAGGTTAAGAATAACATTGCCAAATTTGAAGGCGATGATTTTATGTTTGAATTGAATGATGAAGAAGTGGAAAATCTTTCAAGGTGCAAAAATTTCACCTTGAATATGGGAAGAGGTTCAAATATAAAATACAAACCTTATGTGTTTACAGAACAGGGTGTATATATGCTTATGACGGTTTTGCGCGGCGATCTCGCAATTAAACAAAGCCGTGCACTTGTGAAAACTTTTAAGAAAATGAAAGATTACATTTTAGAAAATCGAAATCTTATTGGTCAGCGGGAAATACTTCAGTTAAGTATGGAAACGGCCAACAACAGAATAGAAATTAACAAAATCAACTCAGATATGATATCTCTTGAAAAGCAGATTTCAGATGTTGCAGAAGGACTGAAGGATGTTGTGACAAAATCTGAGTTGGCTGATATGATGAACAGCTTTGTTTCAGACGATGATGACAAGTGACTCATGTTTAATGCAAAATTCAGTAGTGCAGATGAGGTATATGAGTCCATCTATAAGCAGGCAAAGTCGTCAATATATGTCGTTGACAATTATATTGGATTAAGAACGCTGGTACACCTTAAGAATTCTCCGACTGGAGTAAATATTACTTTGTTCAGCGATAATGTTGGAAATAATAAACTTCACAACATAGAATTTATAGATTTCTGCAAGGAGTACCCAACAGTAAATTTGTCAATGAAAAAGACAGGCGGTATATTTCATGATCGATTTATAGTGTTGGATTATGGAACTGCTGATGAAAGGGTTTTCTTATGTGGTGCTTCGTCAAAGGATGCAGGGGCTAGAATAACCAGTATTGTTGAAGACTATGGAGTATCTAAATATACTCCGGTGATTGCAACGCTGTTGAAAAATCCAACTTTGATTTTACCACAGTAGAGGGGAGCGAATGTATTGAAAAAGAAAACAAAATGCTACATATATACTCGTGTATCAACAGCAATTCAAGTTGATGGATACAGTTTGGATGCACAGAAGGACAAGCTTAGAAAATATGCTGAATTTCAGGATATGGAGATTGCAGGAGAATATTCCGATGAAGGGCATTCCGGTAAGAATATAAAAGGTCGTCAGGAATTTATGCGTATGCTGAACGATATTGAAGATGGCAAGGACGGAGTTGATTTCGTCCTTGTATTTAAATTATCCCGATTTGGTAGAAATGCGGTAGATGTACTCAGCTCTTTACAGCTTATGCAGGATTATGGAGTGAATCTTATCTGTGTAGAAGATGGAATCGACAGTTCAAAAGAAGCCGGTAAACTGCTTATATCTATCATTGCGGCAGTAGCAGAGATGGAGCGGGAAAATATCAGAGTGCAGACAATGGCTGGGCGTGAGCAGAAGGCGAGAGAAGGTAAATGGAATGGCGGATTTGCTCCGTATGGATATAAGCTGGAAAATGGTGAACTTGTTATTGCAGAGGATGAAGTGGAAATTATTCAAATGATCTTTGACAGGTATATTCATACCAATGATGGAATCAATGGCGTGGCAAATTATCTGAACAATCATGGATATACGAAGAAACTGCGTCAGAATGGAACAATACCGGGGTTCTCGACCGGTTTTATCAAGAAGATAATTGATAACCCGGTATATATGGGGAAGATAGCATATGGACGCAGGCGTACAGAGAAGAAAACAGGAACCCGTAATGAAACTCATGTAGTGGAGCAATCAGATTTTCCTGTTTATGAGGGGATTCATGAAGCAATTATTTCCGAGGAAGACTGGGATCTTGCACAGGAAAAACGTTCAAAAAATAATTACAAGCGTGAAAAAATTCATGATCCGGAACATGCACATATTTTGTCGGGAATATTAAAATGCCCTTGCTGTGGAAAAGGAATGTATGGAAATATTGCCAAAGCAGGGCGAAAAGATAACAAGACCAGATATTACTATTATTGCAAGAATACCGTGAATGCTACCGGGCATAAGTGTACTTTCCGACGCAACATCGAGCAGTCACAGATTGATGATATGCTTGCAAAGCTTATTACAGCAATGACAAAGGAAGGAAAATTTAAGGATGCCATTCAGGATAAGATTGGAGCGACTGTTGATACAACGGACCTGGAAAAGCAGTTATCCGTGCTGAATGCAAGCCTTCATCAGGCGGAGACAATAAAAACCCGCCTTGAACAGCAGATGGATAATCTGGATGTTACAGATACTCATTACGATAAAAAAATATCAGATTTACAGAGACGATTGGATGCTCAATATGATAGAATAGATGAAGTGGAAGAAACAATGGCAGAACTGAAGTCTCAGATTTATGAGCTTAAGAAAAATCAGATTGATGCAGATAGCATATACGGATTTTTAGGTGCTTTTAATGAAGTGTATTCAGAATGTACGGATGCAGAAAAGAAACAGTTCATGCAGGCATTTATTGAACGCATTGATATATTCTCGGAAAGACGGGAAGATGGAAATTGGATTCAGAATATTAAGTTTCAGTTTCCGGTACCGATTATAAAAGAAGGCAAGGAAGTAGCACAAATCAAGGGAATTTCTTTGGACAAGGAGAAATCAGATGAACATATGGTTTCCTTGGAAAAGTTATCAACACTTGAGACGGTTTGCTTATTGTCTAAACTCCATGAGGAAGCATCATGTAAATGTGAAAATTGATATGGATTTGACAGCTGCGGAGAGTAAGGCAACATAGTTCCATGTGATGATGAAGGCATAATAGAGATCCCGACAGATAATGAAATTTATGCGCAGATTGCTTTTCAGGAGCAGTTCTTCAGTGGGGGTTTGGTAAATGTAGAGAAAAAGGATAGAGAAAGATGCATGATATTACAGAACTTCCCGCATGGGAGAGACTATTTAAGAAAATTGTATGGGAGCAGCTTGGTGACCTGGAAGGAAAGAAGATTCTTGATTTTGGTAGTGGCGAAGGGATTACGGCGAATCATTTTGCTGAAAAAAATGATATTACTAAATGGGAGCCACGAATAACCATCTCAGATATTTGGGGAATAAGAACTTTTTGGGATTTGCAACAGAATCAGCAAAAGCATGGAGATGAAGAGTGGCAGGAGAAAATGTTGCAGCTTGAGTTGAGAGTATCACAGATGCGGGAATACAGAAATATTGCATTTTTTCATCATCTTTTGCTGAAAAAAATTGAGACTGCATTAAATGAAATATAGAGTTGCTTAATGAGAAAATGCGAATGTGCAAATGAAGCTCGAACTCTTTTGGTTTGAGCTTTTATAACACCGTGGCAATCGAGTAATATCGGTTGCTTTTTTGTTGCAAAATTCAGAAATACAAAAATATCTGTTGAGAGAAAAGTTGCCGTATGATATTATAACCGTAAATGCGGAATGGAAACATGGAAATGCGGATGCAGAAATGCTGATGGAGGAAAAAATGATTATCAGTGAAAGAATTTTTTATATAATAGAGAAGAAGAACATGACCCAGTTGGAACTTTCAAAAAGGACCGGGATTGCAACAAGTAACATTAGTGACTGGAAGAAGAAAAAGACAAATCCCAAAGCGGACTGCTTGTTGTCTATATGTGATGCATTGGAGATTACTCCCGAACAGCTTTTGACAGGAAAAGGCATTGATCCGGAATATAAGGATGAAGATGCGAATTATGAAGTAACCAGGTCGGATATTAAGATTTTAAAGCAGATTCACAGCCTTGGAGATGAGCAGTATAAAAGATTGATGGCGTATATGAAAGCCTTGCAGAAGTTGGAACAGATGGAGAACATGGTGGAGGAATAGAGATGGCAAATAAAATAGTTAGGGAAATTATTCACGCAAAAGGAATTGATATTGGGATTTACACGAAAGATTTTAAAAATGAATATATTTCGTTGACAGATATTGCAAAATATAGAAATGATAATGATCCCAGATTTGTCATTCAGAACTGGATGCGAAACAGAAATACAGTTGAGTTTTTGGCTGTTTGTTTGGTAAGAGCTTCATAATCCGGATTTTAACCGTGTGCAATTCGAGGCGGTTAGAAGTGAGGCAGGATTAAACAGATTTGTTATGACACCGACCAAATGGATTGAACAGACAAATGCTATTGGAATAGTGTCAAAAGCAGGCAGATATGGCGGAGGAACTTATGCACATAGCGATATTGCTATGGCATTTGCTACATGGATTTCTCCGGAACTTCAACTGTATATTATGAAAGATTACCGCAGGTTAAAACAAGATGAAAACAGTCGGCTTTCATTGGACTGGAACTTGAACAGGGCTTTATCAAAGGTGAACTACCGTATTCACACGGATGCGGTGAAGGAAAATTTGATTCCACCAGAGCTGACACCGGAGCAGATTGCTTATACATATGCTAGGAATTTATGCAGATGCTGAATGATATTGAAGATGTCAAGGACGGATTTGATTTCGACCTTGTATTTAAATTATGTGATGCAGAAGAAACGGAGGGGAGATTCAATCATGCGAAAAAAGGGATTACCAAAACCGACAGGGGAATATGCAGTCGGAACATTTACGTACACAGTCAAAGACGATAGGAAAGAAATTATGCGTCAGGGAGGCATGCGAAGCGTGGCGGCAAGGGTTTATTATCCGGTGCTTAGGGAAAGCGTAAAGGGACTTACGAAAGCGGTGGCATTATCGGATAATATGCTGAAAGGCTTCAAGGATACTTTTAAGGTGGTGCCTGATTTTAGAAAGAATCCGGAGTCTAATTTGACAGAATGTTATTTAAATGCAAATAGGATACCGGGGAAAAAGTTCCCGCTGATTATGTTTAATCATGCCTATAATTCGTATAGAGAAGGGAATTCCTGTCTTTGTACAGAACTTGCTTCTAACGGATACGTTGTAATATCTGTGGATCATTCCCATGAGGCTGTGTGTAGTGAGTTTGATGACGGAACCGTTCTTTTTTTCGACAAAGCTATAAAAAAGAAAATGTATGAGCCTATGATTGGTGGAATTATTACAATGCTTAAACTGGTGAGGGCAAAAGGAAGTGATGAAGAACTGGCGCAAAAGTTTGATGAGGCACAGAGAAAGTATTGTAAATTTATGATGGGGAGACTTCCGGAGTGGATAAAGGATAACGAGGCGGCCCTTGAATACGCAAAGAAAGAATTGTCCGACATGATTGACTTTGCAAAGGGCGTTGGTGTATCCGGACATTCGATGGGGGGAGATACCGCATATGCACTTTGTGCGAGAAATGAAGACTTTGTCTGCGGTATTAATCTTGATGGCGGACTGTTTGGGGATTATACAAATGATATACTGAGAAGGCCGTTTATGCAGGTTAGCTGCAAAAATAATGAAAATGTAGTGAACAGGGTTTATATCCGTCATACTGAGCCGGTTTATAAAGTTTTATTCAGAGATATGACACATATCGGATTTGCAGATGTAATAAAGTATATACTGCCAATAAAGTTATTGGTTGGAAAACTTGATGCCGATGTCCTGCATGAGAATCTCTGCAAATGTCATCTGGAGTTTTTTGACACATATCTAAAGAAGCTGAAGGACACACCGGAGTTGAAAAGCAACGATGATGTAAAGATATCTGTATATGAGGCAGATATGAGTGAGGAAATATAACCGGGAAGTTTGCGGAAACTCAAGATGAGACTATCGTTGTGCTGAGTTTTCTGCCCATTGCTTCCGGGATCTGGTTTGGCGCTTACCCGGTATTTATCATTACCTCTGTTCTGTCAGCCCTGTTTGACCTGATCTTTGTGGTGATGCAGAGGTACAACAGGCAGCGGGTACTAAGGCTGTTACAGCGTGAAAGCAAGTGATCCATCGTCTATGCGGACGGTGGATCCTGCAAATATATTAAGAAAGTTTAGAGGAGAAAGTTATGAAAAAAGGAAAGATCAGACAGATTGGAGCCGCCATAATGGCAGGCGGCATGATGCTTGCCAGCGCCGGATGCGGAGCGTCCGGAGAAGCACAGTCCACGGAGACGGTGAGCGAGCAGACGACAGAAGAGTCCGCGGAAGCAACAGACGGGCAGACGATAGAGGAGTCTGCGGAAACGACAGGTGAACAGACGACAGAAGAGTCTACTGATACGGCAGAGGAATCTGCACAGGGCAGCAGGATCGAGCCGATACAGAACACCTATGATTTCAGCGATCTGAGCAACATGGGCTTTGCGGCTTCCTTTACCGCTGACGATGTGGAGCAGGAGGGAGAGCAGACGATCATCCATCTGACAGCGTATGATTGTGAATTGTTTAACGGTCCTGAGATAGAAAATCTGAAAGCCGGAGACATTCTGGTGATCGACCAGAAGGAGATGAAGGTGGAGTTGGTAGAACCCCAGAGCGATACCTGGATTCAGATCAACGGAGGTCTGGAGGAGGACGGCTGCGATCTCTGCAAGGGAGAGGACGGTCTGTATTACGAGATGCTGTTAGAGTCGAAGAGCTATCAGCCGGTGGCAGATCTGACCCTGCCGCTGGCAGAGGATTTCTTCTTCCGGGATTCGGCAGATCCGGAGAAACAGGAGCAGGAGTATACAGCAGAGCAGTTTCTTGCTTCCCTGCAGGATGATGTATACGGCTTCAGCCCGAACAATACCACGGTGACCGCGGTGGACGGCAAGATCGCACAGATCACAAGAAATTTCATGCCATAAAGATGGCGGGAGCACAGAACACAGGAGGCGGTTGAAATTGAGATTTGGACCGATTGAGACCAAGGATAAAGCAGACAGGACCATCGTGCTGCGGGATCGGAAGGCGGATGCTGGAGGTTATCTCTGGCAATGAGAGAGCGATCGCTTTATATGAAAAGCTCGGCTTCCAGAAATATGGCGCATTCCCCGATCATATGAAATATGCAGATGGCAGTTATGCGTCGGCAGACTGGATGATGAAAAAGCTGCTTAACGCATAAACCTAAAAAAACTTAAATAAATCTCTATGCAAATTAAATTAAGGTATGGTATACTGTACCCATGCACATAATTATCGCGGCGCTCCCCGGAAGGGAGCGCCCGCAGATCATTTTAAGGGGTGGGTTACTATGGGTATCTTTTTTGATGAAAAAAGCAGACAGTTTCAGCTTGACACAGCACATACCAGCTATTTGCTGGGTATCGTGGATGAAGAAGGATTTCTTGGCCATATCTACTATGGAAAGAAGATCGGCAGACAGGATGCAAGGTATCTGATGCGGACGGGAGAGGCGCCTTTTGTTCCCTCGAAGAATAACAGGGACAGGGTGTCTTTTCTTGATTGTTTCCCGATGGAATATCCGGGCAACGGCGTAGGCGATTACCGGGAGGGATGTATCAGCGTCCGGACAGTGGACGGGCACGTTGCGGTGACGCCGCAGTACCGATCCCATGAAATTCTGGCACAGAAGCCGCAGCTTGCGGGACTTCCGGCTACCTTCGGCGCAGATGCGGCGCTGTCGATCATCTGCGAGGATGCGGCGCTCGGATTGCAGATTGAGCTTCTCTACGCCGTTTTTGAGAAAGAGGATGTGATCACCAGAAGCGTGAACGTCACGAACAAGGCGCAGCAGCCGGTGTATCTGACGAAGGTGTATTCCGCCTGCCTCGATATGGATGACAACGATTACGAGATGATCTCCCTGCACGGTTCCTGGGCGAGAGAGCGTCAGATCGAATACCGCCCGCTCGGCTACGGAAAGCAGAGCGTGTGCTCCGTGAGGGGCGAGTCCTCCCATCAGGAGCATCCTTTTATCGCATGGAAGTGCAAAAATACCGACCAGGATCACGGAGACATCTACGGGATGCACTTTGTATATTCCGGCAATTTCCTGGGACAGATCGAAAAGACGCAGTTCGATACGATCCGCGCCGTGATGGGTATCCATTCGGACAATTTCCAGTGGAAGCTGCAAAGCGGGGAGACATTCACCGCGCCGGAGGTGGTACTGACCTATTCTGGCGAGGGAATCGGACAGATGACCAGAAATCTGCATGACCTCTACCGCAGCCACCTGATCCGCAGTCCTTACCGGAATCAGAAACGCCCGATCCTCATCAATAACTGGGAAGCTACCTATTTTGATTTCAACACGGAAAAGCTGCTGGGGATCGCGCAGAGAGCATCCCAGCTTGGCATAGAGATGCTTGTCATGGACGACGGCTGGTTTGGCCACCGGAACGACGACAATTCCAGTCTGGGCGACTGGACGGTCAACGAGGAAAAGCTGCCGGGCGGTCTGAAAAAGCTGGTGGACGGCGTCAATGCGCTGGGAATGAAATTTGGTATCTGGATGGAGCCGGAGATGATCTCGCCGGATTCCGAGCTGTACAAGGCGCATCCGGACTGGGCGATCGCGATCCCGGGGCGGACGGCAAGCCTTTGCAGAAACCAGTATGTGCTTGATCTGAGCCGCAAGGAGATCCGCGATTACGTCTACGGCTGTATCGCAGAGATCCTGCACAGCGCGAACATAGAATATGTAAAATGGGATATGAACAGACAGCTTTCGGATCTCGGAAGCGTGGAGCTTGACAACGACCGTCAGGGAGAGCTGTATCACAGATATGTGCTGGGCGTGTATGAATTGCAGGAGAGGATGCTTCAGGAGTTTCCGAACCTGCTGCTGGAGAACTGTTCCGGCGGCGGTGCGAGATTTGACCCCGGTATGCTTTATTACAGCCCGCAGATCTGGTGCTCGGATGACACGGATGCGATCGAGCGTCTCAGTATCCAGGAGGGAACCGCGCTGATCTATCCGCTTTCTTCCATGGGCGCGCACGTGTCCGACTGCCCGAACCATACAGTGGGAAGAGTGACGCCGTTTGAGACGAGAGGCTACGTCGCGCTGGCGGGAACCTTCGGCTATGAGCTGGATATCACGAAGATCGCGAAGGAGGAGCAGGAGCAGATCCCGCAGCAGGTAGCGATGTACCACAAGTACAACGATCTGGTGCGCGAGGGAGATTACTACCGCATCGCGTCCTACCATGAGAATCACCAGTACGACTGCTATATGGTGGTTTCCAAGGATCAGAAGGAAGCGCTCGTCACCTTTGTACAGGTGCTGAACCGGCCGAATTTCCACAGCAGAAGGATCTGCCTGAAGGGTCTGGATCCGAACAGACAGTACGAGGTGGAGGAGACAAAAGAAAGTTACAGCGGAGAGCTGCTGATGAACGCAGGTATCCTGGTTGAAAATCCATGGGGAGATTTCCGAGGTAAACTGATCCATCTTACCGCGAAGGCGTAGGAGGATGGCGCCGCCGCAGAAGCTGCGGCGACAGACAGCGTGGAGACAATACGGGGAAAAGGAAAAGCAGGATATGGCAAAGAGCGTTAAATTATCAGACATAGCGCAGCGGGTAGGCGTGAGCACCGTGACGGTGTCCAAGGCGCTGGCAGACCAGAAGGGCGTCAGCGAGGAGATGCGCGCACGGATCAAGGAGCTGGCACAGGAGATGGGCTATAAGCCCCCTTCGGCTGCGCGCAAAGTACAGATGACAAAGAGCTACAACATAGGAGTGCTGGCACAGGAGGGATACCTTGAAAAGTTTTCTTCCTTTTACTGGCAGATGTATCAGGCAGTCACGCAGAAGGCGACCTCGGTGGGGAGTATTGCGATCCTGGAGGTGGTGCGCGAGCAGGATGCGGAGAGCGGACGGATGCCGCTGATCCTTCAGGAAAAAAAGGTGGATGGCGTGATCATCATCGGCGCGATGAAGCAGCCCTATCTGAAAAAAATGGAGCAGTCCGCGGGCGTGCCGATCATCTATCTGGACTATTACGACAAGACCAGACAGCGGGATACGGTGATCTCGAACAGCATCTACGGAACCAATATGTTGACGAATTACCTGTTTGACATGGGACACCGGGATATCGCCTTTGTGGGAACGCTGCTGGCGACGACCAGTATCACGGACCGTTATCTCGGCTACACCAAGGCGCTGATGGAGCATGGTGTCAGCGTGCGGCAGGACTGGATCATCGAGGACCGTGACATCAAGGAGGCGAAGATCGACCCGGAGCATAAGATTGTTCTCCCGCAGGAAATGCCGACGGCGTTTGTCTGCAACTGCGACCTTGCGGCGGGCTACCTGATCCGCAAGCTGGAGGCGGCAGGCTACCGCGTGCCGGAGGATATTTCGGTGGTCGGATTTGACAACTATATCTACCCGGGTGTGAGTGATGTGGAGATCACGACCTACGAGGTGGATATGCCGGAAATGGCTCACAGAGCGGTGAGCAATATGATAAAGAAAATCGAGAACAGCAGTTATGAGCCGGGAATGTTTATCGTGGACGGTCGTCTGGTGTACAAGGATAGCGTAGCTCGCAGATAGATACGGGAGCCTCCTGTTTAAAGACAAACGGGGTGGCTCCTGTATTTTTTTTGAAAAGCTGGATAAAGTGATTCGTGTTCTCAATGCCGACGTGCGAAGCAATCTCATGGACGGGCAGATCGGTGGAGAGCAGAAGCCGTTTCGCCTCCTCGATGCGCCGCCTGTTCAGGTACTGGAGAGGCGAGATCCCATAGTGCGCCCCGAATTCGCGGCAGATGGAATACTTGCTTTTGCCAAAGAGCGTTTCCAGCTTGTCGAGAGTATAGTTCTCCTGGTACTGTGTATCGAACAGCTCTTTCGTGCGGCGGACGTAAGAAGGGATCTTATCCCGGCCGGGTGAGGGCTGCGTGCAGGCGAGGTAGAGCTCCGTCAGAAGATCCGTGAACTTCTTGGAAAAGAGGATCTGGGAGCCGATCTCTCCGGAAAAGGGGTGATCGAGGAGATAGCGGATCGAATCGGTCACGCCGGAGGCAGAGGGGACAGCGATCACCCGGCAGCCGGACGGGCAGAGCTCGCCGGCGATCAGGCGGGAACAGCCGCCGTCAAAAAAGCACAGGTAAAGGTGCGTGCCGTGCGAAGGGATGGTCAGCCGCCATGCCCGGTCGAGCGAAAGCAGGAGCGCCTGTCCGGCGTGACAGGGAAGTGGTGATGCTTCTATCCCTTCATCGTCTGCACTCTCGACGGTCAGTGACGCATTATATAGGTAGAGAAAGAAATAGCCGGGCAGGTCGGAAAAGGTCGCCTGCATAGGAAGGTCAAGTGTGACCTCGCAGTCGGCGTTCGGGTAGATAAGCTCCGGCGCTTTGTCGCAGGCGTAATAGTTCAGATCGCCCGAGAGGGAGACCTGCCGGAAACGCCGGGAGTCGGAAAAATGCAGTCTGTTGTCGAGAAGTTCTTTGAAATCCATAATAATCTCCGTTTCTGGGCAGCCCGTCGGGAAGAGTTTTCCGTGAATTTTTAAGTATAGTATAGTAAAAAAGCGGCAAAAGGGCAACAAACAGCTTTGTTCGTGCAAAGTGATCAACCTAATTTAACTTAAAATAAAGCTAACTAAATGGCATAAAAAAGAAAAAATGGAAATAAAACCTATAAATAATAGACAAAAACGGATAGTTAAATTTGGGTAGAATATTGAAATTGGACAAAAATACAAGAATATAATATTTATTGCAAAAATGAGTGATGATTAAAATATAAAGTAATATATACTTAAATTAAATCAACAATCAAGTTGATTTAGCACAAAAAAGGAGGATTATATTATGAAACTGAAAAAGGTATTAGCGCTTACCCTGGCAGCAGCCATGACGTTATCTCTTGCAGGATGTGGCTCTTCCGACAACAGCGCAGACAGCTCAGCAGCAAGCACAACTGATGATGCGGCAGCGGAGACAACCGAGGACACAACAGCAGCAGAGGACACAACAGCAGCAGAGGACACAGAGGCTGCTGACGATACAGCAGATGACACTGCTGCAGCAGCAGATGGACTTACATATGCTTCCATCACCCTCGGACAGGACTACACAGATCTGACAACAACCATCAAGTTCATCCATCACAAGACAGACCGTGAGGAAGATGGAACCATGGCTGATCTGGTAGCTAAGTTCAACGAGGTATATCCGAACATCACAGTTGAGACAGAAGGCGTTACCGATTATCAGGAGGATTCCCTTCTTCGTCTTTCCAACGGTGACTGGGGCGACATCATGTTTATCCCGGCAATCGACAAGTCAGAACTTCCTACTTACTTTGTTCCTTATGGAACCACAGAGGAAATGAGCCAGTACATCAACTTCGCTAATAACTGGGAGTGGGATAAGAACTGCTACGGTATCGGTTACATGGGAAATGCACAGGGACTTCTTTACAACAAGAAAGTTTTCGCTGATGCAGGCGTAACAGAGCTTCCTAAGACTCCCGATGAGCTGATCGCAGCACTTCAGGCAATCAAGGACAACACAGACGCTATTCCGCTGTATACAAACTATGCAGCAGGCTGGACCATGGGTGGTCAGTGGGATGCTTACCTTGGCGCGATCACAACAGGTGATGAGACATGGTTAAACCAGAAATTCGTTCACACAGCTGAGCCTTTCAAGGACAACGGCGACGGAACAGGTGCATACGCACTTTACAAGATCCTTTACGATGCAGTAGCTGACGGACTGATCGAGGATGACTACACAACAACTGACTGGGAAGGCTGCAAGGGCATGATCAACAACGGAGAGATCGGTTGTATGGTACTTGGCTCCTGGGCAGTAGCTCAGATGAAGGCAGCAGGCGACAATGGTGACGATATCGGATATATGCCTTTCCCGATCACTGTAAACGGCAAGCAGTATGCGACAGCAGGTCCTGACTACAACTTCGGTATCAATGTAAACTCCTCTGACGACAACAAGGCAGCAGCTATGGTATTCGTTAAGTGGATGGTTGAAGAGTCTGGCTGGTGTGAGCTTGAGGGTGGTTACCCGATCTCCAAGACAGCTCCGACATCTTTCAACTTCGAGGGCGTAGAGGTTGTTGAGAACCTTCAGGCACTTGAAGGAGAAGAGGACTTCATGAATGAGATGAACGCAGAGAGCGAGCTTTCCTTCAACGCAGGCGGAGACGCTAAGGTTCAGGGCATTGTAGAAGCAGCAGCTACAGGTTCCAAGAGCTTTGATGACATCATGGCTGAGTGGACACAGGCTTGGAACGATGCACAGGAAGAGTGCGGAATCGAAGTTCTTTACTAAGATTTGCTTATAAAGCGATGAAAATGATAGAGCCGGGGGGAAAGCTCTCCCTGGCTCTGATTATCAGGAGGATGGAGCGATGGCAATGACTCAGACGGCAAAACCCCGAAAGAGAACATTTGGCGAGTGGATAAAGAGCAGAGACGGACAGAGAGTCCTGGTGATGATCTGCTTTATGATTATCCCGTTGGCCTTACTATTTACCTTTACGTATCTGCCTTTCGCAGAGATGTTTGGATTCAGCTTTTATAAAATGAAATACGTGGGAGCAAGAAAGTTCGTAGGCCTTAGCAACTACGCAAAAGTGTTCCAGAGAGATGACTGCTTCGGCGCACTGAAACTGAGTTTATACTACATGGTCGGCTCCGTTGTCCAGCTTGCACTTTCCCTCTATCTGGCGACAGTACTCAGCTTTAAGGTAAAGGGCGGTAACCTTTTCAAAGGATTCATGTTCTTCCCTTACCTCATCAATGGTATTGCAATCGGATTTATCTTTAAATTTTTCTATACCAGAGGTTACGTATTCGATACCGTTCTGCAGTGGTGCGGATTTAATCTGGACAATCTGCCGTACTGGCTGAAGGATCAGAGTATCAACAATATCTCCCTGGTGGGAACCTCGGTATGGCGTTATTTCGGACAGAATATGGTGCTCTTCATCGGAGCGATCATGTCTGTGGATTCGGAACTTTATGAGGCAGCGATGCTGGACGGGGCAAACCGCTTCCAGCAGTTCAAGAGTATTATCCTGCCAAGCATTAAGACAATTATCACTTTGAATGTTATCTTATCCATTACCGGTTCTCTGAGTGCATTCGAACCGCCTTACGTTATCACAAGCGGCGCGAACGGCACGGGAACATACTTTGTGGTAATGCACGAAATCGCACATACACAGCAAAAGGTTGGTCTGGCGTCAGCCATGGCGATCGTTCTGCTGTTGATCATAATCGTGGCAACAGTCCTGCAGAAGCTGTTCTTCAAGTTCGTATTCAAGAGCGCGGACGACGAGGATAAGTACGCAGGCATCAAGCGTGACAGACGGATCGCAAAATATGTTGCAAGAAGAAATAAAAGAGAGGCTCGGAAGGGAGGCTTGGCATAATGTTTGCAATGAAAAAAGTAACAAGAATGCTTCTTACGGTACTGAAATATTTATCCCTTGTGTTCTTCTCTTTTGTAGCGGTACTGCCGGTCGTATCCTGTGTCATCACAGCGTTCAAGACCAAGGATGAGTACCAGCACACAAACGTCATGGTTCTTCCGCAGAGCTGGCTGAACTTTGACAACTTTGTACAGGCGTTCCAGAAGGCGAACATGGGAAGAGCGTTCCTGAATTCGTTAATCATCATGGTGTGTGTTCTGGCAGCCTCCGTGCTGATCGGAACCCAGCTTGCCTATGTGCTCAACCGTTTCAAATTCATCGGTAACAACCTGATCCGTAACCTGTTTCTGTTTGCATCCCTTCTTCCGGGCGTGGCAATGCAGATCGCAACCTACGAGATCATGTTCAACCTTCATTTTATCAACACGCTGTACGGTTACATCATCCTGATGTGTGGAACGGATGTTATCTCGATCTATATTTACATCCAGTTCTTTGAAAATATCGATTATTCGCTCGACGAGTCAGCAATCATGGACGGCGCTTCCTATTTCACGATCTTCTACAAGATCCTGTTCCCGCTGCTCAAGCCTGCGATTGTCACATCCTGTATCTTAAAGGGTGTAGGAACTTACAACGAATACTACATGGCGAATCTGTATCTGCAGAACAAGAAGGAGCTGCCGACGATGTCAACCTCCCTTTACACCTTCGTAGGTCCTCTTGGAAGTCAGTACAACCTGATCTGTGCAGGCGTTATCATCTCTCTCTTGCCGGCACTGATCGTGTTTGTCCTGTGTCAGAAGCAGATTTACTCGGGTCTGACTGCCGGAGCAGTCAAGGGTTAGAAAGAAGGAGGACGATAGCATGACAAAGATGAGAGAAGAGATTCAGAATCATTTGGTAAAGGATATCATCCCCTTCTGGAAAAACCTGAGAGATGATGAGAACGGCGGTTATTACGGCTGGGTAGGCTATGATCTGAAAGTGGACAAAAAAGCGGTGAAGGGCTGCATCCTGAACAGCAGGATCCTTTGGTTCTTTTCAAACGCCTATACCATGCTGAAGGACGAAAGCCTTTTACAAGAAGCAGATCACGCATTTGCGTTCCTTAAGGAACGCTGTGCGGACCGCGAAAACGGAGGAATCTTCTGGTCGATCCGCTATGACGGAACGCCGGAAGACACCACGAAACATACATACAATCAGGCATTTGCCATCTACGCACTGTCCTCTTACTACGAGGCGTCCGGAAAGCAGGAAGCGCTGGATATGGCAAAGGAGCTTTTCTACATCATTGAGACAAAATGTACCGACGAGATCGGTTACAAGGAAGCCTTCGACAAGGCGTTCCATGAGATCGGGAACGACAAACTTTCGGAGAACGGCGTCATTGCGGCAAAGACGATGAACACGCTGCTCCACGTGTTTGAAGCATATACCGAGCTTTACCGTGTGGCGAAGCTGCCGGAGGTAGGAGAAAAGCTGCACTGGATCATGGAAACCTTTGCACATAAGGTTTACAACCCGGAGCTTCACCGCCAGGAGGTGTTCTTCGACGAGAACATGAAGTCGATCATCGACCTGCACTCCTACGGACATGACATCGAGACGGCATGGCTGATCGACCGCGGCGTGGAGGTTCTCGGAGATCCGGCGATGGAAGCGCTGCTTTCCCCGATCACCAGGGATCTGACAGCACAGATCTACAAGGTTGCCTTCGACGGACACTCCCTTGCCAACGAGTGCGAGAGAGGCGTAGTCAATATGCATCGTATCTGGTGGGTACAGGCGGAGACTGTGATCGGATTTCTGAATGGCTACCAGAAGGATCCTTCCAGAAAAGAATATCTCCAGGCAGCAGAGTCTGAGTGGCAGTTTATCAAGGATCATGTGATCGACAAGAGAGCTGGTTCCGAGTGGTACTGGGAAGTGGACGAGGACGGCAAGCCGTATCCGAACAGACCGATCGTTGAGCCGTGGAAATGTCCTTACCATAATGGAAGAATGTGTATGGAAGTTATGAAGAGATTATAGTACAGTAGACACATAGATATAGGGATCGGTTGTGTAAGAAAATCTGAGATGGAGGAGAGAGGGATGATGAATCCAAAGTATGAGAAAGAACTCAAAAAATACGAAGCGCTGATCACACGTAAAAACAAGATCGACGAGAACTTTTACAATGGGATTTACGACAGATATGAGTACCCGGTGCTGACCAGAGAGCATATTCCACTGACCTGGCAGTATGACCTGAATCCGGAGACAAATCCGTATTTTATGAAGAGACTGGGTGTCAATGCTGTGATGAATTCCGGCGCGATCGAGCTGAACGGAAAGTATTATCTGGTGGCACGTATCGAGGGAGACGACAGAAAGTCCTTCTTCGGCGTGGCAGAGAGCGACAACGGTGTGGACGGATTCCGTTTCTGGGATTATCCGATCCTTCTGCCGGACACCTGCCCGGAGGAGACAAACGTGTACGATATGCGTCTGACCAAGCATGAGGACGGCTATATCTACGGCGTGTTCTGTTCCGAGAGCAAGGATCATTCGGTGAACGATCTGTCAGCGGCGGTTGCAGCGGCAGGTATCGTGCGTACCAAAGACTTAAAGACCTGGGAGAGACTGGACAATCTGGTAACGCTCCGTTCTCCCCAGCAGAGAAACGTAGTGCTTCATCCGGAGTTTGTAAACGGAAAGTACGCGTTCTACACAAGACCGATGGATGACTTCATCGAGACTGGATCCGGCGGCGGTATCGGCTTCGGACTGTGCGACGACATCACCCATGCGGTGATCGACGAAGAGAAGATGACCAGTCTGCGCAAGTATCACACCATCACAGAGGCAAAGAACGGTGCCGGTGCGGTTCCGATCAAGACCGACAGAGGCTGGATCCACATTGCGCACGGCGTGAGAAACACAGCGGCAGGACTTCGCTATGTCATCTATGCGTTTGCAACTGACCTGAACGATCCTTCCAAGGTGATCGCAGAGCCGTCCGGCATGCTGATCGGACCGAGAGCCGGAGAGAGAGTGGGCGATGTTTCGAACGTGGTATTCACTAATGGAGCGATCGCTACGAAGGAAGGCAAGGTATTTATCTACTACGCTTCCAGCGACACCCGGATGCACGTGGCAACCACGACGGTAGATAAGCTGATCGATTACGTTTTCAATACGCCGACCGATCCGCTCCGCTCCGTAGAGTGCGTTGCACAGAGATGCGACCTGATCCGCAAGAACCTGGAGTTCCTTGCACAGCAGAAATAAAAAGAAGATTTAAGAAAGAAAATATATATGGTAAAGGAGAAAAAATATGAGTGACATCAAAATGATCGCGCCACCCGTAAAGAACGTGCCTTGGCAGGAGAGACCGGCGAACCTCGTCGGCGCGCCTGTGTGGAGATACACCGAGAACCCGATCATCGGAAGAAATCCGGTGGAGGGCGTTGCCAGAATCTTCAACAGTGCCGTAATGCCTTATGGCGATGAGTTCATCGGCGTATTCCGCGGTGAGCAGACAAATGGTATTCCTTACATTTACATGGGACGCAGCAAGGATGCGATCCACTGGGATTTCGATAAGGAGAAGATCCCGTTCGTAGATGAGAGCGGAAAGCCGTTCATGCCGAAGTATGCTTACGATCCGAGACTGGTTAAGGTTGAGGATACCTACTACATCATCTGGTGCCAGGATTTCTACGGAGCATCGATCGGTATGGCAAAGACACAGGATTTCAAGACCTTTGTAAGACTGGAGAATCCTTTTATTCCTTACAACAGAAATGCAGTTCTTTTCCCGCGTAAGATCCATGGCAACTTCTGTCTGCTGAGCCGTCCTTCCGACAGCGGTCACACACCGTTCGGAGATATCTTTATCAGCGAGAGCCCGGATATGGTGTACTGGGGCAAACACAGACACGTGATGGGCAAAGGAAGCGAATGGTGGGAGTCCGTTAAGATCGGCGGCGGCGCTGCTCCGATCGAGACAAGCGAAGGCTGGCTTCTGTTCTACCACGGAGTAAGCGGCACCTGCAACGGTTTCGTATACTCGATCGGCGGAGCGATCCTTGATCTGGAGAATCCGTCCATCGTAAAATACAGATGTGAGAACTTCCTGCTGACGCCCGAAGAGTGGTATGAGGAGAGAGGCTTCGTTCCGAACGTATGCTTCCCTTGCGCAACGATCCACGATCCGGAGAGTGGAAAGATCGCTATCTACTACGGCTGCGCAGACAGCTATGTAGGTCTGGCATTCACACAGTTCGAGGACATTGTCGCTTACATCAAAGAGCACAGTGTGGTAACGGAGTCCGATACAGAGATCGGTATCCGCTAAGAGGTAAGATTTTCAGGGGGAGAAACAGATAGATTCCGGAATGGACAGGAGGTAGCGCTATGCTGAAAACCGGCATTAGTTTTGAAAAAGGCTTGATCAATAAGGGAAATTGGCAGGCAATCAAGAATTGCATGAAGAAGGCGCTTGCAGGCGAAAAGGTATGCGTTGGATTTTTAGGAGGCTCCATTACACAGGGGAGCCTCTCCTCCGTTCCGGAATCCTGCTATGCGTATCTGGTTTATACGTGGTGGAAAGAAAAATTCCCGATGGCAGAAGTGGTATACCGCAATGCGGGGATCGGGGGGACGACATCACAGTACGGCGTCAGCCGGGTACAGGAGCATCTGCTGCAGTATGAGCCGGATTTTGTGTTGACGGAGTTTGCCGTCAACGACGACAATACGGAGTTTTTTAAGGAGACATACGAAGGACTGGTCCGCACGATCCTGAAGGCAGAGAAAAGACCGGCGTTTATGCTGATGAACAATGTCCGCTACGACGACGGCTGCAATGCCGAAGAGATGCACCTGCAGGTGGCAAAGCATTATCAGATTCCGATGGTCAGCATGAAGGCGACGATCTGGCCGGAGATTGAGAGCGGAGCGATCGAGAGAAGAACGATCACTCCGGATGATCTGCACCCGAATGACGAGGGACACGCGCTGGTTGCAAAGGTGGTCACGACCTTTTTGGAGGAAGTGCTCGCCGACATAAAGCGTGAGGAAACGGATCTTCCAAAGGAGCTTCCCGCTCCGATCACAGAGAACCGGTACGAGGAGTCGGTTCGCTACCAGAACTGGAACAGCGAGCCGGTGCTTGCGGGATTTGTGGCAGATCCGGGGAAGCAGAAGGAGATCACGGATCTGTTCAAACGCGGCTGGACGGCGGCGAAGCAGGGCGATAAGATCAGCTTTTCTGTTGCGGCGACAGGGCTCGCGATCCAGTACCGGAAATCCATCCGCCGACCGGCGCCGGTGGGCAGAGTGTGGATCGACGGAGAAGAGGACAAGAGTGTGATCCTGGACTCTAATTTTAAGGAAGACTGGGGTGACTGTCTCTATATTGAGACGATTGCCAGGGGACTGAAAGATGAAGTTCACCAGATAGACATTGAGATCATACAGGCAACCGAAGAGGATGCAGCGCCGTTCTATCTGGTATCGGTGATCGGCTCCAGATAATGATGGAGGGATGTGTATGACAAAAAGCGGGGTTAAAGGTAAGAGAGAGAAAAAGGTTAAAGAAAAAAAGAGTAAAGTAAACAACAAAAAGATGGCAGCCATACAGGGCGGCAGAAGGTCTATCATGCAGACACTTCTGGCGGCTTTTATGGTGCCGGTAATTATGATGGTGATCCTGGGAGCGGGCTCCTATCTGTCGGCAAGCTCAGGTGTTGTAGGGCAGTATGAGAAGTCGGCGGAATCGACGGTGCGCGCGACGGGAAGCTATCTCGGGCTGATGTGCACCACGATATCGAACAAGGCGGTCGAGGCGATCACCAACGATGATGTGTCAAACTACTATGGAAGATTGTACAAGAAGAAAGATACGGCTTCCCTGGAGGCACTTCGCGGCGCAAAGACGATGCTGGGCAATGCGCGCGGGACGAGCAGCTATATCAACAGCTACAGCATCATTCCTGCGGAGGGAACCTATCTGACTTCCCTGAGCGGAAGCATGACGGAAAATCCCAAGGCTGATTTTGACGCAAGCCCGGAGGGCCAGTATTTTGTGGAGAACAAGACCGCCAAGAACGCATGGCTTGGCTATCACAGCTATCTGGACGGCTGTCTCACGACCGGTCCGGAAGATTATGCGATGACATTTTATCAGAAGCTGTCCAAGGCAGACGCCTTTTTGATGTTCGATATCAAGATGGAGACCGTGCAGGATATGCTCGCTGAGATGGATTTTGGAAAGAACAGCGTGAAGGCAGTCGTGACCAGAGATGGAAGAGAAGTGGCAGTCATTCAGAATCCGGATGGCGAACAGGAACTGGTGCAGGATGAGACTTACTTTGTGGGACAGAGCTTTTTGGAAGAGAGCAGGGAGTCGGAAGAACTCACGAATCTGACGGTTAAGGTTAAGGGAAAGAGTTATGTATACATAGCGATGCCTGTGAAAAAGACAGGGATCATGCTCTGTGCACTGATTCCGCGCAGCAACCTTACAGAGCAGGCGAGGTCGATCGGCGTGATCACGGTCATCATGGTCATCCTTGCGACCGCAGCGGCACTTCTGTGCGGCGGCAAGATCTCGATGGGGATCTCTAAGACAGTCAAAGAAGTGACAGGAGGACTTTCCAAGGTGGCAGAGGGAGATCTGACCAGCCACTTTGCAACGAAGCGCAAAGATGAGTTCGGGCTGCTGACGGCAAGTCTGAATTCCATGCTGGAGAGCATACGGGCACTGATGAACGACATGAAGAACTTCGGAACGAAGGTCAGCCGGATGGCGACGGATGTATCCGCGCAGGCGGGCGGCATCAGCCAGTCGATCGACAGCACTTCACAGACGATGGAGGATCTGGCGCAGGGCGTACAGCACCAGGCGCTTGAGACGGAAGCCGGCAGCGAGAAGATGGTGGCGTTCGCAGACAATATCGGCGCGGTGGTCAGCCAGACAGACAGCATGGGAAGAGCGGCAGATCAGGCGATCGGAGCGGTGGAGGAAGGAAAACAGATCATCCACGGACTGAACGACGAGAGCACACGCACCGTAGAACTGACCAGAGAACTGGTCGGCAATATTGAAGAGGTACAGAGAAACTCGGAAGAGATCAAGGAGTTTGTCGAGGTGATCAACAGTATCGCCGGACAGACGAATCTGCTGTCGCTGAACGCGTCCATCGAGGCGGCGAGAGCGGGCGAAGCAGGAAGAGGCTTTGCCGTTGTGGCAGAGGAGATCCGCAAGCTGGCAGACCAGTCCAAGGCATCCGGTGACAAGATCCACGAGATCGTGGCAAACATCGGAAACACGACGGACAAGACGACGGAATCTGCGAGAAGAACGGAAGAGATGATCGTGAAGCAGGCAGAGGCTTTGCAGCAGACGGTGGAAGTTTTTGACCGGATCAATCAGAGTGTTGCTGCATTGGCACAGGGCATCCGCGTCACCGTGGAGCGGCTTGGAGAGATTTCTGACGAGAAGGATCAGGTACAGGATTCCATTCAGAATATCTCGGCGGTAGCGCAGGAGATGGCGGCAGCCACCCAGCAGGTGACGACGAGTCTGGGAGGCCAGAACGAAGTGATCGCCGAGCTGGTAAGACAGGCGGACAATTTAAGCCGCGATGTGCGTGCGCTGGATGATGCGATCGGCAAATTCATCATATAAAAAAGACAGGTGCTTCCACGGCAGACGCCGGGAAGAGAGGGAGGATACATGTTTCGAGACGATTTTGTCTGGGGAGTGGCGAGCAGCGCCTACCAGATAGAAGGAAGAGATGCGCAGGACGGCGCAGGCAGGTGTATCTGGGACAGCTTTATACTGGACGGCCATATCCCGGATCACAGCGACGCGAGGGTGGCGGACGACCATATGCACCGCTACCCGGAGGACTACCGGCTGATGCGGCTTCTGGGGATCAAGGCTTACCGTTTTTCGATAAGCTGGTCACGGCTTATGCCGGAGGGAACCGGAAAGGTCAATGAAAAGGCGGTGGCGCTGTACCGCGATATGATCCTGGAGATGAAGAAGAACGGCATCACGCCGTACCTTACGATGTATCACTGGGAGTTTCCGCAGGCGTTGCAGGACCGGGGAGGCTGGCTGAACGAAGAGGTCAGCGACTGGTTTGCAGAGTATGCGAAGGTGGTGGCGGAGAATTTTTCAGATATCTGCGAGTATTTTATCACGTTGAACGAGCCGCAGTGCTTCGTCGGGCTGGGACATTTGTCCGGTGTACAGGCGCCCGGCGCCAAGCTGCCGCCGCGGGAAGTGTTCCAGATCGCGCACAACGCGCTCAAGGCGCACGGAAAGGCTGTGATCGCCCTGCGCGAGCACGCAAAGCAGTCGATCAAGGTCGGATATGCGCCGACCTGCGGCATGGCGTACCCTGCGTCAGACAAGCCGGAGGATATCGAGGCGGCAAAGAAGGTGCTGTTTGGCTTCTATCAGCCGATCGGAAACTGGACCTGGAATGTGGCGTGGTTCAGCGATCCGGTATTTCTTGGAAAGTATCCGGAGGAAGGGCTGAAAAAATATGCGGCTTATCTGCCAAAGATCACGCCGGAGGATATGAAGCTGATCTCCCAGCCGCTTGACTTCATGGGACAGAATATTTACAACGGCTATCCCATCCGGGCTGGAGAAAACGGAGAGCCGGAGTTTATAGACAGACCGACCGGCAATCCCAAGACGGCGGCAAACTGGCCGGTTACTCCGCAGTGTCTGTACTGGGGCGTGAAGTTTCTGTATGAGCGCTATCAGCTGCCGCTGTACATCACGGAGAACGGTATGTCCTGTCACGATGTGGTGTCGGTGGATGGAAGAGTGCACGATCCGAACCGGCAGGATTTTCTGGATCGTTACCTGTCCGCTCTGCAGCAGGCAAACGACGAGGGTGCGGACGTCCGGGGATATTTCCTGTGGACCTTCCTCGACAATTTCGAGTGGGACAAGGGCTACACGGAACGTTTTGGTATCGTGTATGTAGATTATGAGACACAGGAGCGGATCGTGAAGGATTCCGCATTCTGGTATCAGAAAGTGATAGAGGGAAATGGAATGAATCTGACATGTAATCAAAAGGAAAGACAACCGATCTTTTTAGAGCCGGTATTTAAGGAAAGGATCTGGGGCGGAAGCAGGCTGCGCGACGAGTACGGCTACGCGATCCCAGGAGAGGACACCGGCGAGTGCTGGGCGATCAGCGCGCATCCGAATGGCGACTGTGTGATCCGCGATGGCATCTACAAGGGTGAGACGCTTTCGGGACTCTTCGAGAAAGAGCCGGAGCTGTTCGGCAATCTGGGACTGGACCGTTTCCCGCTCCTGATCAAGATCATCGACGCCAAGGAAGATCTGAGCATCCAGGTACACCCGGACGACGCTTATGCGGGAGTGCATGAGAACGGATCGCTCGGAAAGACCGAGTGCTGGTATGTGCTGGACTGCAAGGAAGATTCCACGCTGGTAGTCGGACACAATGCAAAGACCAAGGAAGAGCTGGAGGATATGATCCGCTCTGGAAAGTGGAGCGAGCTGATCCGTGAGATCCCGATCCACAAGGGCGACTTTATCCAGATCAATCCGGGATGTATGCACGCGATCAAGGGCGGCGTGATGGTGCTCGAGACGCAGCAGAACAGCGATGTGACCTACCGGGTATACGATTACGACAGACTGACGGACGGCAAGCCGAGAGAACTGCACGTACAGCAGAGTATCGATGTGATCACCGTTCCCGCAGCGCCGGCGCAGGAGTGCGTGAAGCGTGCGGCCGAGCTTCCGGACAATGAGATGAACCTGCTGATCAACTGCGACTATTATCAGGTATGGCTGATGAACATCACAAAGCCGGTATCCGTAGAGCAGAAATATCCGTTCCTGAATGTAAGCATCCTGGAAGGGGAAGGACTGATCGAGGGACGCATGGTGAAAAAGGGCGATCACCTCATCCTGCCTGCCGGTATGGGAGAAGTGAGCATCCAGGGCGAGATGAAGATCATCGTGTCGACGGTGAATCAGTAATAGAGAGAAGGCAACGCGCCTGACAGCGCGGTATGGGGACAGAAAATGATGAGAGAAATAGCGATCGGAGAGATCGATGAGATCAAGATCCACGGGAGGACTACGGACAGAAGAGATCCGCTGACGCTGTTCTGGACAGCGAGCGGGTTTGAGGTAAACGTTACCGGAAGTGAACTCTGGGTGGAAGTAGAGTCTGTGTATGAGGTCTATGAACCGTGGTTCAGCTACACGGTCAACGGAGACTGGATCGGCAGACAGATGCTCCCGAAGGGGAGATACTGGATCCCGCTCTTTCGTGGGATGAGCCCGGAGGCGACGAAGAACGTGCGGTTCTATAAGGATCTGCAGGCGATGAGCGACGACGGGGAATCATTCCTGCACATTCATGCACTGCGCCTGGATGGAACGTTTTTTCCGGTGGAAGAGAAGAAGTGCAGGATTGAATTTATCGGAGACAGCATTACCTCAGGAGAAGGTACCTTTGGCGCGAAGAAGGAGGAGGACTGGATCCCGATGTTCTTCTCTGCGCAGAGAGGCTATGCGCATCTGACGGCGGGGATGCTGGATGCGGAGTGCCGGATCTTTTCCCAGAGCGGATTTGGGATCCATCATGGCTGGGACAATAATCTCCATTCGGCGCTGCCACGGTTCTACCGGGAAGTGTGCAGCATTATGCCGGGGGAAACCTGCAAAGCGCTCGGCGGTACACAGCCCTGGAATTTCCAGAACTGGCAGCCTGACGCGGTGGTAGTGAATCTGGGGACGAACGACGCCAGCGGATTTGATCAGCCGCGCTGGACGGATGAAAAGACCGGGGAAACCTACAAGGCGGAGCGGAAGCCGGACGGCAGCTTTGCCGAAGAGGACGTGCGCCTGATAAAGGACGGCGTGACCGCGTTCCTGAAAACGATCCGCGAGTGCAACCCGCAGGCAGTGATCGTCTGGTGCTACGGTATGCTGGGGTACGGTCTGCAGGAGCCGATCAGCGATGCGATCGCAGACTACCGCAGAGAGAGCGGGGATCACAGGGTATGTTATCTCTCCCTGCCGGAGACGAACGATGATACGGTGGGTTCCAGATGTCATCCGGGCTACCGCAATCATATTCAGGCAGCGGAGCTGCTCAGCAACTTCCTTCGTCACAAGCTGACGGAGAAGATTTCCTGAGAAAACAGAACAGAGCTTATGGGACGGTCTGGCCGCTATGGCAGACCGTCCTTTGTGTGCAGACACCCGCGTGCTGTCTATGGTCGAACTGTTGATAGAAAACGGCGTAAGGAGATTGACAGAGTGATCGTGAGAACGATACAATAAACATGTCTGTGTCATTCTTTGGAAAGCAGACGGATAACAGAATACATAAAGGGAACAGGTGACGATCATGGGTGGTTTTTTTGGAGTTGCTTCAAAGGAAAACTGTATTTTTGATCTGTTCTTCGGGACAGATTATCATTCCCATCTGGGGACGAGACGCGCCGGTATGGCGGTGTATGACAAGGAGAACGGATTTGACCGTGCGATCCACAACATCGAGAACGCGCCGTTTCGGACGAAATTTGACAAGGACGCCAACACCATGCAGGGGCATCTTGGTATCGGATGTATCTCCGATTACGAGCCGCAGCCGCTGATCGTGCGTTCGCATCATGGAACCTATGCGATCACCACGGTGGGTAAGATCAACAATAAGGACGAGCTGGTGAAGGAGCTTTTTGACGACGGGCACGGGCATTTTCTGGAGATGAGCGGAGGCGACATCAATGCGACGGAGCTGGTAGCCGCCATCATCAACCGCAAGGATCATCTGGTGGAAGGAATCCGGTATGCGCAGGAGCGGATCGAAGGCTCCATGACAATGCTTTTGATGACGCCCAAGGGAATCTATGCCGCAAGGGACCGCTACGGCAGGACGCCGGTCGCTGTCGGAAGGAAGGAGAACGCATACTGCGTATCCTTCGAGAGCTTTGCCTATCTGAATCTGGGCTACCAGACAGAGCGGGAGCTTGGACCGGGAGAGATCGTCGCGGTGACACCGGAGGGTGTACAGACGCTGGCAAGTCCCGGCAAGGAGATGAAGATCTGTACGTTCCTGTGGATCTACTACGGGTATCCTTCTTCATCCTACGAGGGGATCAGCGTGGAGCGGATGCGTTACAACTGCGGGGCGATGCTGGCGAAGCGGGATGACGCGAAGCCGGATATCGTAGCCGGAGTCCCGGATTCCGGGACGGCGCACGCCATCGGTTATGCGAACGCTTCGGGGATTCCTTTTTCCAGACCGTTTATCAAGTATACGCCGACCTGGCCGCGCTCTTTCATGCCGACGATCCAGAGCCAGCGGAATCTGATCGCGAAGATGAAGCTTATTCCGGTGCATGATCTGATCAAGGACCGGAGCCTTCTTCTGATCGACGATTCGATCGTGAGAGGAACCCAGCTTCGGGAGACGACGGAATTCCTCTACCAGAGCGGAGCAAAAGAGGTGCATATCCGTCCGGCGTGTCCGCCGCTCCTTTACGGGTGCAAGTATCTGAATTTTTCCCGTTCCACCTCGGAGATGGAACTGATCACGCGGCGCGTGATCGAGGAGATGGAGGGCAACCGGTATCCGAACCTGAGCGCCTACGCTGACCCGGAGAGCACACAGTACCGGGATATGCTCGAGTCGATCCGGCAGAAACTGAATTTTACATCTTTGCGTTATCACCGGCTGGATGATATGATAGAGTCGGTCGGCATTGATAAATGCAAGCTGTGTACATACTGCTGGGACGGCAGGGAATAGAAATAGAACAACAGATAAAATGCAAGAAAACGAACAGAGGGGAGAAGTGTATGCTATTTAAGTGTAAAAACTGCGGCGGCAACGTCGTGTTTGATCCAGACAGAGAAACGATGTACTGTCCGCACTGTGAGGGCGAGGAGAGCCAGGATGTACTGCAGGGCGGATCACTGACACAGTGCGTGAACTGCGGAGCGCCCCTGCAGGTGGGAGAATATACCTCCGCAAGCAAGTGTGAGCACTGCGGAAGCTATCTGGTCTTTAATGAGCGGGTGGAGGGCGTGTATGAGCCGCACCTGGTGCTTCCGTTCAAGGTGAGCAGGAAGAAGGCGGTGGAAGCCATGAACAAGGAATTCGGAAAGCGCGTTTTTACGCCGGCGGGCTTTCTTTCGTCGAAGAGCCTGGAAAAGATGCAGGGCATCTATGTTCCGTTCTGGCTGTACGACTACGATGCAGATTACAACTTTGAAGGAGAGGGAACCAAGGTCAGAAGCTGGCGGAGCGGAGACACCGAGTATGTGGAGACATCCTACTACGAGGTGGTCAGAAGAATGGAGGCTTCGTTCGACAAGATCCCGGTGGACGCCTCCTATGCGATGGACGACGGCGTGATGGACCTGATGGAGCCATACGATTATCAGAAGCTGCTGGCTTTTGATCCGAAATATATGTCCGGCTTTTACGGGGAGATCTACAACCAGTCGGCGCCGGAGCTGGAAGGCAGGGCGCAGGTGAAGGCAAGGAACGCCTCTGAGGAGCTGATGCAGGGATCGCTGAGTGGCTACAATACCATGAAGGCGCGCCGCAAGGATCTGAATTTGCAGAGAAACGGCGTCAACTATGTATTGATGCCGGTGTGGGAATACCGCTACCAGTATCAGGGAAAAACATATCAGTACCATGTAAACGGCCAGACCGGCAAGGTGGTGGGCAAGACTCCGGTATCCAGACAGAAGGTGCTGGCGTACGGCGCTTCCTTCTTTGCAACGATGACGGCGATCTGCTATTTTGCAATACGTTTTCTGGAAATCTTATAGGAAGGGGGAAAAGCAGAGATGAAACAGTATTTTCAGTTTTTTAAATGGATCTATATTGTGCTCGGTGTGATCATTGCGCTGTACCTTTTCCTGCTGGGAGGTCATGCGGCGCTCGCCAAGATGTCATACTATGACCGGCTGAACGAGGATTGCACGACGGACGAGAGAGTGTTCGACTATGCGGATGTGCTGACGGACAAGGAGGAAGAAAAGCTCCGGAAGCTGATCGATAAGAGACAGAAGCAGACCGGCTGCGATATTGTCCTGGTGACGCTGGATGAGCCGCTGGAGGAATATGCGACGGCGATCGATCCCTGGGTATCTTCCCCTGAGTACGTGCGGGTGTACGCCGAGCAGTTCTATGAAGAGTGCAATATGGGATACGACAAGCCGAACGGCGACGGCGTGATCCTGGTGGACAACTGGTCGAGAGAGGACGACGGACAGATCCATACCTGGTTCTGTACCACCGGAAAGGTAAAGACGGCGTATTCGGATGCGGACATCAATCATATCCTGGACAATGTATACCGCTATGTGGAGACGAATCCGTACCGTGCCTATAAAACCTATGTGAACGATTTCTATCACGATATGATGGGAATCCGTGCGTTTGACACCTATGTGCCCGGCTGGCTGCCGTGGGTGGCAGGTCTGGTGCTGTCGGTGATCTTCATTGTATTGAACTGGAATTCCAAGAAGGGTGACAAGACGGTGAATGCGTCTACCTATGTAGAGGGGCATACCCCGAACTTCACGGTAAGACAGGACCGGTTCCTGCGAAAGAGTGTGACGAGTCATAAGATCCAGACGAGCAGCAGCGGTGGCGGAGGCGGTCACAGCGGCGGTGGCGGCGGTGGCGGAAGCCATGGCGGAGGCGGTCACAGCCGTTAAAGACACAGCTGTGACCCTGCGTTCTGAAATCAGATTTTGAACATAAAAAAACAACCCACATGACGGTATGGGTTGTTTTTTTAATGCGTCCTGCGACGCATGCTTCTATGTCTTTCTTATGCCATTTTGTTTACAGCTACTGTAAGACGGGAAACTTTTCTGGCTGCTGTGTTCTTGTGGTAAATACCCTTTTTGGTAGCCTTATCGATCGTGGATGTAGCAGCGAGCAGTGCGCTCTGTGCAGCTTCCTTATCGTTTGCTTCAACAGCAGCGAGAACCTTCTTGACAGCAGTCTTAACACCGGACTTGATCGCTTTGTTTCTGTCAGCCTTAGTCTTGTTTACTAAGATTCTCTTCTTTGCAGATTTAATGTTAGCCATGATTACACCTCCATCTCAAGTTAAGTATTTGGAGCATGTCTCATTAAAGCCGGACACGGACGTCTTAATGGAAACACACGCATATTATTGTAGATTATGAGTTTATGGATGTCAATACATATTTTGCACAATTTTGGGAAAAAGTAAAGGTACGGCGCGTTCCTTGCTACGTGAGGAACGCAGGGACTGAGAAGTGCATATAGATATAGAGATAAAATGCAGGAGGAGACAGATATGGACGGCTGGTCAACGGTCAGGACGGACCTGGCTCTGGAAGCCAGAGAGAGCATCGGAGAAAAGGAGTCGGAGATCCATGGAGTCCGGGTGGAAAAGAAATACCATGAGGACAGCAATGTGTATGTGACGACGGTGATCGTGGATACAAAGAACGGGGCGCGCATACTCGGCAAACCTATGGGAACGTACGTGACGCTGGAGGCACCGGCGATGACGGAGCCGGAGGAGGACTATCATCAGGAGATCTCGGAGATCCTGGCGGAGGAGATCCGGAATCTTCTGCCGGAGCCGGAGAAGGAGCAGTCGATCCTGGTGGTGGGACTCGGAAACCGGGAGGTGACGGCGGACTCGCTGGGGCCGAACGTGGTCGACAACCTGTTTGTCAACCGGCATATCGTGAGAGAATACGGCAAGGTCGCTTACAACTGTACTAAGATGCACACGGTCAGCAGTCTGGTGCCCGGCGTCATGGCAAAGACCGGTATGGAATCGGCGGAGATCATCAAGGGCGTGATCGGGGAGACCTCCCCGGATCTGGTGATCGCGATCGACGCGCTGGCGGCTCGTTCGACCAAGAGGCTGAACCGCACGATCCAGATCACCAACACCGGGATCCATCCGGGCTCGGGCGTTGGCAACCACCGGAATGCCATCACGCAGGAGAGCCTGCAGGTGCCGGTGCTTGCGCTGGGAGTGCCGACCGTCGTGGACGCGGCGACGATCGTAGGCGATGCGATGGGAGAACGACCGGTTGCGCTGCAGGAACTGAACAATATGTATGTGACGACAAAGGATGTGGATCTCCAGATCCAGCAGATCAGCCATATCCTGTGCGACGCGATCAACCTGGCATTGCAGATGTAGCCGGCGTGGACTTCTCCGGCGTACTAAGGACGGCATGGCATTGCATATAATGTTATTATATGGACAGGAAGCGAATCATTATCAAATTTATCATAGCGGTGCTGCTGGCGGGAACTGTGGCGGCTTTTCTGGCAGAGCTTGGCAGGGCGGAGCAGAAGGAAGAGAAGACCGGGATCGTGGCGAAGCTCATCGGCAGAGGAACGCTCGAGTTGTATCTGCCCGGGGTGGCGGCGCGTCAGGATGCGGATCAGAGCGGCGTGGGCGGAAAGAAGTGGACGGCTTTTCTGATGCAGCCCTACCCGGTGTTCTCCGGTCTGCTTTTGAACGCGCAGGATACGGAGAAAGCCTATGCGGAGAGCGACTACGAACAGCTTCTGCTGCTGGAGGGAACGGACGAGGAGAGGAAGAACATCGCGCAGGATGAGCTGGCTTACGGCGATGACGCGCTGCATCTGGAGAGCCAGATGGAGGAGGCGTTTGAAAAGGAGAACGGCCTGTACATGGAGAACCGGGCGGCGGCAGAGGATGGGAAGGAAGAGCGTGCGGCTGAGACAGAGCCGGAGATGGACAAGGAAGAGACGCAGGTCGAGCCGGAGGCAGGCTTTGTCCCGGCAGCTGTGCGGGCATACCAGTATCCATGGGAAAGCCTGATGGAGCAGAGCGACCTCATCAAGGCGTTTTACGCCGTGGACGCAACGACCGTAGCCGATCCGCAGTACATACAGTTAGAGCAGCTCCTTTCGCAGGATATGCGCCTTTCCGGGGGCGGGGAGGAGCCGCAGATCCTGATCTACCATACCCATTCAAAGGAGAGCTTCATCGACTCGGTTCCGGGGGATGAATCGACCACGATCGTCGGGATCGGAGACTATCTTGCACGGCTTTTACAGGAAAAGTACGGCTACCGCGTCATGCACCATACCGCCTGCTACGACGAGGAACGGGACTATGCGTACAGCGAATCCCTGCCGGCAATGGAGGAGCTGCTTGCACAGAATCCGTCGATCGAGGTGGTGATCGACCTGCACCGCGACGAGATGCCGGAGGACAGAAGGCTGGTGGTGGATCTGCAGGGAAGACCGACGGCGCAGTTCATGTTTTTCAACGGGATGAGCCAGACCAGAAAGGGGAAGATCGACTACCTCGAGAATCCGTATCTTTCGCAAAATCTGGCATTTTCCTTCCAGATGCAGGTGGCGAGCAACGAGTATTACCCCGGGATCGCCAGGAGGATCTATCTGAAAGCCTACCGCTACAATATGCACCTGTGTCCAAAGACTCTTCTGATCGAGCTGGGGGCGCAGAACAATACGGTGGAGGAGATCCGCAATGCCTGCGAACCGCTGGCGCATATCCTGCATCTGGTGCTCAGCGGCGAAGAGCCGGTGCGGTGAGCGTCCGCTGTGGACAGGAAAGCCGGATTCTGTTATACTGATACAGCGAAATATCACAGGCCGCGACAGGCGGCGAGGAGGAAACAATGGAATCCATAGATCAGAGCAGGATCAGAAATTTCTGCATTGTGGCGCATATCGATCACGGTAAGTCCACACTGGCAGATCGTATCATAGAGAAAACAGGTCTTTTGACCAGCAGGGAGATGCAGGCGCAGGTTCTTGACAACATGGACCTGGAGCGGGAGCGCGGCATCACGATCAAGGCGCAGACCGTCCGCATCATCTACCACGCGAAGGATGGAAAAGAGTATATCTTCAACCTGATCGACACACCGGGGCACGTAGATTTTAATTATGAGGTGAGCCGCAGTCTGGCGGCCTGCGACGGGGCGATCCTTGTCGTGGACGCAGCGCAGGGGATCGAGGCGCAGACGCTCGCCAATGTCTATCTGGCGCTGGATCACGATCTGGATGTCTTTCCGGTCATCAACAAGATCGATCTGCCGAGCGCTGACCCTGAGCGTGTCAAGAACGAGATCGAGGATGTGATCGGCATCGAGGCACAGGATGCGCCGCTGATCTCCGCCAAGAACGGGATCGGGATCGAGGAGGTGCTGGAGGCGATCGTCGAGAAGATCCCGGCGCCCGGAGGAAACCCGGACAACCCGTTGCAGGCGCTTATCTTTGACTCCGTCTACGATTCCTACAAGGGCGTGATTGTCTTTTGTCGGATCATGGAAGGAAGGGTCCGCAAGGGGACAACCATCAAGATGATGGCGACAGGAGCCACGGCGGAGGTCGTGGAGGTCGGCTATTTCGGCCCGGGACAGTTCATTCCGTGCGAGGAGCTTTCGGCGGGCATGGTAGGCTATCTGACTGCCTCCATCAAGAATGTGAAGGATACGGCGGTCGGCGATACCGTGACGGATGTAAATAATCCCTGCGAAAAGCCGTTGCCCGGTTATAAAAAGGTCAATTCCATGGTGTACTGCGGAATGTACCCGGCAGACGGCGCGAAATACCCGGATCTGCGGGACGCACTCGAGAAGCTGCAGCTCAACGACGCTTCGCTCAACTATGAGCCGGAGACTTCGATCGCGCTCGGTTTTGGTTTCCGGTGCGGATTCCTCGGATTATTGCATCTGGAGATCATCCAGGAGCGGCTGGAAAGAGAGTACAATCTGGATCTGGTGACGACTGCGCCCAGCGTTATCTACCGTGTACATAAGACAAACGGAGAGATGATCGAGCTGACGAACCCGTCCAACCTGCCGGATCCCTCCGAGATCGACTATATGGAAGAGCCGGTGGTGAGCGCCGAGATCATGGTCACGACAGAGTTTATCGGGCCGATCATGCAGCTCTGCCAGGAACGCCGCGGAAGATATGTCAGCACAGAGTACATCGAGGCGAGCAGGGCGCTGCTCAAGTATGATCTGCCGCTGAACGAGATCATTTACGATTTCTTCGACGCGCTCAAATCCCGCTCGAGGGGCTATGCGTCGTTTGACTATGAGCTTAAGGGCTACGAGCAGTCGAAGCTGGTGAAGCTGGACATCCTGATCAACCATGACGAGGTGGACGCGCTCTCCTTCATCGTGCATGCGGACAGCGCTTACGAGCGCGGCAGAAAGATGTGCGAGAAGCTGAAAGAGGAGATCCCGCGCCATCTGTTCGAGATCCCGATCCAGGCGGCGGTCGGCGGCAAGGTGATCGCCAGAGAGACGATCAAGGCGCTGCGGAAGGATGTGCTCGCCAAGTGTTACGGCGGCGATATCACCCGTAAGAAGAAACTTCTGGAGAAGCAGAAGGAAGGAAAGAAGCGGATGCGCCAGGTAGGAAACGTGGAAGTGCCGCAGAGCGCATTTATGAGCGTATTGAAATTAGATGATAAGTAGAAGATAGAAAAGGCAGGAATTGCAGATGAGAGAGCTAAGCCTTTATGTTCACATTCCCTTTTGTGTCAGGAAGTGCCTCTACTGCGACTTCCTGTCTTTTCCTGTGGGAAAAAAGAGGCAGGAAATAGAAAGTTATGTAAACCTGCTAAAACAGGAGCTGAGAGCGCGCGCAGAGGCGTGCAGGGACTACACGGTAAAGACGGTCTTTTTCGGCGGGGGAACGCCGTCGCTGCTCGAGCCGGAGCAGATGCAGGGGCTGATGGATGAGATCAGACAGTGCTATGCGCTCTCGCAGGATGCGGAGATCACGATGGAGATGAATCCCGGGACGGCTTCGGCAGACAGTATCCGCGGCTACCGGGAAGCGGGGATCAACCGGCTCAGCATCGGCCTGCAGTCGGCGTCGGACGAGGAGCTTCGCCGGATCGGAAGGATCCACACCTATGATCAGTTTCTGCACACGTATGAGGCGGCGAGAGCGGCAGGCTTTGACAACATCAACATAGATCTGATGGCGGCTCTGCCCGGGCAGGACACTGCCTCCTATCGGGAGACGCTGCGCAGGGTGACAGCGCTTTCGCCGGAGCATATATCGGCGTACAGCCTGATCCTGGAGGAAGGAACCTGGCTGTGCGAGCACCGGGAGGACTATGTCTTTCCGACAGAGGAAGAGGAGCGCGGAATGTATCTGCTCACGCAGCAGTACCTTGCGGAGTACGGTTATCACCGCTACGAGATCTCCAACTATGCGAAAGAAGGCAGGGAGTGCCGGCACAACAAGGTGTACTGGCAGAGAGGCAATTATCTTGGCGTCGGTCTGGGGGCTGCGTCCATGGTGGAGAATGTGCGGTGGAGCAATCCGGCGGAAAAAGAAGCGTATCGGGTGTGCGCGGGCAGAAGCGGCTTTCCCGAGGGGCAGGCGCTGACGGAGCAGGAGCAGATGGAAGAGTTCATGTTTCTGGGACTGCGGCTCACGGAAGGGGTGCGTGAGGAAACGTTTTATCAGCAGTTTGGAAAAACGATACGGGACGTCTACGGGGACGTCATAGACCGGTTTGTCGGGCAGGGACTTCTTTTGCAGAAGGACGGACGGGTGTACCTCACCCAAAAGGGCGTGGATGTGAGCAACTATGTTATGGCGGATTTTCTGTTCGATTAAAGAAAATCATCGTATGAGCGGAGTGTCCATAAATGAAATAAAACTGTGTAGCAGACGGTTTCCTGGATTTTTGGCTGAATTGTTACAAAAACCGCAATTATAATGAGGTTTTTGGTTGAATTTTACATACGCTGTTTGTATAATGGAAGGAAAGGGCTTAGGCTCTGGTCATTTTGTCAAAATGACGTTTTCCGCCCCGGATAAAAAATGTTCGGAGGTGGAAAGGCACTTCAATTCTCCATAGTTCATAGAATAGAGTAAATGGACTTTGGGGGCTTCTTTTGAAAACATTTAAGCAACCACTATCGGCGAAGGAAGAAGCCATATATCTGGATCAGCTTGAGAACGGAGATGAGGCAGTCCGTCAGAAGGCGAGGGATATGCTGATCGAGCACAATCTCAGACTGGTCGCACATATAGCGAAGAAGTACCAGAATGTAGATGAGGATATGGAGGATCTGATCTCGATAGGCACGATCGGACTGATCAAGGCGATCGGTTCCTTTGACGCAGGCAAGGGGAAACTGAGTACCTACGCGTCGCGCTGTATCGACAATGAACTGCTGATGCTTCTGCGGGCGAAGAAAAAGACGTCCCGGGAGGTGTCGCTGTACGATCCCATCGGAACCGACAAGGAAGGAAACGAGATCAGTCTGCTGGATGTGATCGAGCAGGAGCAGACAGATATTGTTGAGCGGATGGAGACGAAATGCCGGATAGGAAGGCTGCCGGAGCTGATCGAGGAAAGGCTGACCGACCGGGAGAAACAGATCATCATGCTCCGCTACGGCCTGCAGAGCGGCAGAGAGGTTACGCAGCGGGAGATCGGCAGGATGATGGGGATATCCAGAAGCTACGTTTCCAGGATCGAAAAGAGAGCGCTGGAGAAACTGAAAGCCGGCTATGAGACAATGTGAGAAACCGAAAGGGTATGGGGAGGAACAGAAGAATGTTGTTTGTAAAGAGGGAAGACTTAAAAATTGGTATGCGGCTTGCAAGGCCTATTTACAACAAAAACGGGGTACTGCTCTACGAGAGAAGCTCAAAGCTGACCACGCAGGGCATCGAGAGCATTAAAAATTTCGGGCTGATCGGCATCTTTATCCTGGAACCGGCAGAGCCTGTACCTCCGATGACAGAGGAGGATATCGAGTTTGAACGGTTCCAGACGATGTGCGTATACTCTTTGCAGGAGGAGCTGGAAAAGATCGTTCAGACCAGGCGAACAAACCGGATGCAGATCATCTCATCGGATGTCATCCGGAACTACGGTCATCTGGAGAAAAAGATCAATTTCGTCCAGAACCTGCGCAGCAGAGAGGACTATCATTTCAAGCATTCCCTGAACGTGGCGATCCTGTGTGCGATGATGACCCACGTAATGAATGTGATGGTGGATGAGCAGCTCGAGACGATCGAGGCGGCGCTGATCCACGACATCGGAAAGCTGACCGTGTCCGATTCGATCCGGGAAAAGGAAATCCTGACAAAAGAAGAGATGGCAGAGCTGAGAGCTGTGGAGCTGGAAGGCTACAATCTGATCGACATGGTATTTCCGACCACACCGAACATCCGCAGGATCTGTGCGCAGGCACAGAAAGCCGTGGAGAGTGCGGAGACAGGGGAAGATATCTCAGCGATGAAAATGGTCATCGGAGCCAAGGTGCTGGCGGTTGCAGAGACTTTTGATACGATGACGGCGGTGCAGATCGGCACCGGACCGGTATCCGAGGTTGCCGCGCTGCGCTATCTGACAGAGCATCCCAAGGCGTATGACCGGACGGCAGTAAAGGCGCTGATCCGTTCCATCAATATTCTGACGCCCGGCGTGAGCGTGGAGCTCAATACCGGCGAGAAGGCGCTGATCCTGACAGAGAATACAGAGAATATCCTGAAGCCGATGATATTGATGTTCAACGATAACAGCATCATTGATCTTTCCAATGAAGATGTCTATGGAGATCTGGAGATCAGGGATATTATGAAAACGATGGACAACCGGCACGTGATGAATGTGGATCTGCTGAGACGACAGGGATTCCAGGTGGAGGAGCCGACATTCGTGGAAGTGCCAAAGGAAGCGTAGCAGAGGGGGAAAGCAATGCCGTCGATAGAGGAAATTATGAGGACTGCCCACAAGGCAGGGGCCTCTGATGTACATATTACCGTAGGAATACCGCCCAAGATGCGTGTCAACGGAAACCTGATCACGATGGAGTATCCGAAGCTGATGCCGGCGGATACGGTAGAGATCGCCTATGCGATCATGAACGATGTGCAGAGGGAGCGGTTTGACGAGCGCGGAGAGTACGATATGTCTTTTTCGATTCCCGAGCTTGGACGTTACCGTGTCAATGTCTATAAACAGAGAGGATCGGTGGCGCTTGCGCTGCGACTGGTAGGAACCCAGGTTCCCTCGCCGGAGGTGCTGGGCGTGCCGGAATCCGTGATCAACCTGTATGAGAGAAAAAGAGGACTGATCCTCGTCACAGGACCGACCGGAAGCGGAAAGTCCACGACGCTGGCGGCGATCATCGATAAGATCAACAACAACCGGGATGCGCACGTCATCACGCTGGAGGATCCGATCGAGTATCTGCATCAGCATAAGATGTCGATGGTAAACCAGAGAGAGATGGGGATCGATTCCCAGAGCTATGCAAACGCGCTCCGCGCTGCATTGCGTGAAGACCCGGATGTTATTCTGGTCGGCGAGATGAGAGATTTTGAGACGATCAGCGTAGCTATCACGGCAGCAGAGACAGGACATCTGGTGCTTTCTACCCTGCATACGATCGGAGCGGCGAGCACGGTAGACCGTGTCATCGACGTTTTTCCGCCGCATCAGCAGCAGCAGATCCGCGTCCAGTTTGCAAACGTTCTGGAGGCGGTCATCTCACAGCAGCTGATCCCGACGGCGGACGGAACCGGGCGTGTGGCGGCTTTTGAAGTAATGCACGCGAACCATGCGGTGCGGAATCTGATCCGAGAAGGAAAATCCCATCAGCTTGCGAGCGTCATGCAGACGAACCGGAAGCTGGGAATGATCACGATGGACGATGCGATCGTGCAGCTCTTTTATTCCGGAAAGATCGACCGGGACATGGCGATCCAGTTTGCACAGGATCCGGATGGTATGCAGCAGAAGGTGCTGTAAAAGCAGAACGGTTTGGCGCTGATAGAGCGGATTGCTGTATAAAAGCATATAACGGACAGACAGGGACTTGACAGATGTAGTCGAGTCCCTTTATAGTTATAGGTGGATTCTTGATTTTATCTGATGAGAAGCCGGAAGTTCTTTCCGGTGAGGCGTATCGCCGAAGATTCCAACAACGAACGAAACAACAGAAAATCCAAAAGAAAAGGAGGATTATTTTGCTTAGTACCATTCTATCGGGAACTATTTACGGGATGACAAGCTGCCTGATCCGGGTGGAGGTGGATGTCACACAGGGACTTCCATGTTTTCAGATCGTAGGTCTGCCCGGCTCGGAGGTGCGGGAGTCCAAAGAGCGGGTAAAGGTCGCATTGAGGAATGTGGGGATCCGTATGCCGCCGCTGTGTATCAGTGTCAACCTTTCCCCGGCAAACCTGCCGAAAAACGGAACGCTGCTCGACCTGCCGATCGCAGCCGGGATCCTTGTCGCCATGGAAAAGATACCGGCAAAGGCCGTGCAGGATACGCTTCTGTTGGGAGAGCTGGGACTGTCCGGGGAGCTGAAACCGGTGCGCGGCGTGCTGCCGATCGTGCGGCAGGCGGCGCAGGAGGGAATCCGCAGGGTTTTGCTGCCAAAGGAAAATGCGAGGGAAGGAGCGCTGGTGGCAGAGGCGGAGAGCGTCGGGCTGCGGAGCATGGAAGAGGTGATCCGTTGTCTGGAAGCGCTCGGCAAAGGACAGAACCCGGAACCGGAGCGGGTAGACATCGAAGAACTGCTGCGGGCAGAGGAAGAGAGAGAGGAGCCTGACTTCAGCGAAGTGGTGGGGCAGGCAGGTGCGCGCCGGGCTGCGGAGATCGCCGCGGCAGGATTTCACCATCTGCTGTTGATCGGACCGCCCGGAGCCGGTAAGACCATGATCGCCAAAAGGATCCCGACGATCCTTCCGCCGCTTTCGCTGGAGGAAAGTATTGAGATATCTTCGATTTACAGCATTTCCGGGCTTTTGCAGCCGGAAAATCCCCTGCAGATCCGGCGGCCGTTCCTGAGTCCGCACCACACCATCACCGGACAGGCGCTTGCGGGGAGCGGCAGGATCCCGATGCCGGGAGTCGTGTCACAGGCGCACCGGGGTGTGCTCTTTCTGGATGAGCTGCCGGAGTTTAAAAGGGAGACGCTGGACATTCTCAGGCAGCCGCTGGAGGACCGGAGAGTGCAGATTGCCAGGAGCAGCGGAACGTACACCTATCCGGCGGATTTTATGCTCGTGGGGGCGATGAATCCCTGTCCGTGCGGCTACTATCCGAACCGGGAGAAATGCCGTTGCAGTTCCTATGAGGTAAGACGTTATTTAAACCGGATATCAGGACCGATTCTGGACAGGATGGATATCTGTGTGGAAGCACAGCCGATGGAGTTTCAGGATTTGGAAAGCGGTAAAAAAGGGGAAAGCAGTGCACAGATTCGAAGGCGGATCTTGCAGGCAAGGAAACGACAGGAGGAGCGCTTTCGGGAAGATGGCATTACCTTTAATGCGGATATGGGAGCTGGGGAAATCGGGAAGTACTGTGTGCTGGGCGACAGGGAAAAACAGTTCATGGCACAGATGTTCGAGAGCCTGCAGCTTTCTGCCAGAGGGTATCACAAGATATTAAAGGTGGCGAGGACCATTGCAGACCTGGCAGGCAGCGAGCAGATAGAAGAGCCACACCTTGCGGAAGCTATCTGCTACCGGCAGCTGGATAAAAAGTATTGGGAGTAGAGGGAAAGGAAGATAGTATGAGCGGACAAGATGAAAAAGCGAAGGCATACGAACACTGGCTGCTGCAGGCGGCAGGCACAGGGAGCAGAGGCTTTCTGAGGTTCCTCCGGAAAGAGCGCAGTGCCAGACAAATCTATGAGGAAGTGCAGGCAGGAAGATTGAGAGAGAGTCTGCCGGAACAGTATCAGAAGAAGGCAGAAAAACTGGAACGGTTTTATCCGGACTATGATATAGAGGGTGAGTATAAGCGACTGTCACAAAGGGGGATAAAACTGATGGTGGAGGAAGAGGAGGAATACCCTGACCGGCTGCAGAAGATTCCGGATCCTCCGTATGGACTATACTATGCAGGGAAATTACCCGATAAGGAGAAAAAAGCAGTGGCAGTCATCGGAGCAAGAGACTGCTCAGAATACGGCAGATATATGGCAAAACGATTTAGTGCTGCGCTGGCACAGGCAGACATAGACGTTATCAGTGGCATGGCAAGGGGAATTGATGGAATCAGTCAGCAGGCGGCATTGCAGGCAGGCGGCTATTCCCTGGCGGTATTTGGCTGTGGAGTAGATGTCTGTTATCCGGCAGAGCATCGGGATTTGTATGATTCCCTGCTGGAAAAGGGCGGTGTCTGCTCAGAATATCTGCCGGGAACCGAACCCAGGGCAATGCTGTTTCCACCCAGAAACCGGATTATCAGCGGGTTGGCAGATGTGATACTGGTTATAGAAGCCAGAGAGAAAAGCGGAACTCTGATTACCGTAGATATGGCACTGGAACAGGGAAAGGAAGTGTATGCGCTGCCCGGACGTGCTACCGACCCGTTAAGCCGTGGGTGCAACAGACTGATTAAACAGGGGGCAGAACTGGTGGAAACGCCGGAAGAGCTGATTGGAAATTTGCGGGGAAGTCTGTCTAATGCTGAAAAGAATGGGAAAAACTGGATACAGCAGGAGTTGGTATTCCTGGAAGGTATCCAACAGAGGCTGTGGGAACTGCTGGATTTTGCCCCACAGTCAGCAGAACAGTTACAGCAGCAGTATGAGAAAGCATATGGGGAACGGATGGAGATCACCACCTTGTTCTATGAACTGCTGCAAATATGCGGAAAAGGCTATGGAAAACAGGTAGGAGGCAGTTACTTTGCGAAGAAAGGTGGGGAGTAGGAGCAGCAGTACTAAACCATTAGCTTGGGAAATATTATTTCTCTTCGACCGCTAATATGCAGGCACAGTATCCGGGTTCCGGCTGATAGCAGTAGATGGTCAGATGCTTGTCAATTTCGGGACTGTAATCATGCAGGATACGTTGTACCCCATTTAGAGCCACGTCTGCATAAGCGACCAGCCATTTCCGGTCACCGTTCTGAAACACTTCATAGAAAGAATGATTTACCATGGCCTCCACAGGGACGCCTTCCACGATTTCCATATATTTATTGCAGTAGCGGAAAATGAAATCAATTCCGTGACCGCCCTCGTCAAACACTAACTCAATCACGCAGTATGCCATTGGCATATCGTCTAAAAGGCTGCATTTTTCAAGAAGACTTAAGGAAACAGCGGGTTTACCGAAAAGGCTCTTTTCCTGTGCGGAAGAAGCAGTCAGCCCAAGCTCCTTTCGGAGCTTCTTGTGTTCGCTCAGATAGCGTTTTCTTCCCTGAAAGGTCTTTCCGTCAATTGTGGTGCTCAGCATTTTTTGCGGGATGCTGCTTTTGCTGATAACAGGGCTGATTCCCAGGAGCATGATAGAGGATTCCTGCAGGGAAAGCAGTGTGTATTTTCAGGAGCATGAACTGTTCCCCTATCTGGTGGAGGGACAGTTCAATACCAGACAGGACAATTACGCGGACTGTATTCTGGTCAATATTCTGTATCATATTGACGGAAAAGATCTGCCTGCGTCCCTGATCAAGGCTTCTTATTACAATCCGGAGGTGGAATCTGTGGAAGTCAGCCTGACGGAAAGTATGCAGGCAGAGCAGATACCAAACGTAGATTATTTTCGATACTGGCACGGAGGGATGGTTCTTCTTCGGCCCCTTTTTATTTTTACCGGGATTCAGGGAGCAAGAGCTGCGCTGGGAGTGCTTCTTCTGATACTGACCGGTCTGACAGTGTTTCTTTTATGGAGGCAGAAAGCGAAGGGATTAGCGGTCTGCTACGTTCTCGGAAATCTGATCGTGCAGGCATGGAGGTGTGCTTTCTGTATCGAATATATTACGACTTTTCTGCTGATGAATGTCGTGCTGATCGCACTGCTTGTCTGTTTCCCGAAGAGGAAGGACACGGAAAGCCTGTATCGGCATGTATATGGGATGCTGTGCGCTGCCGGTGTGTGGACCTGCTTTTTTGATTTTCTTACGACGGAGACGCTGACTGTCACAATGCCGATCCTGTTTCTTCTGGTATTGCGGTATCAGAAAGGGGAACTGGATGGACTGCGGCAGGAGTGCAAGCGGGGCATGGGCTGTTTGCTTGGTTGGGGGATTTCCTATGCCGTAACCTTTGTGACAAAATGGCTGCTTGCTGTGATGGTGCTCGGCAGACAGGTCTTTATGCAGGCGATGGAGTCCGCCGGGGAGAGGATCGGGGGAACAGTGTATCTTGGCAACACTACGGCAGATCCGGAGGCTTCCGGCGTGCAGCGTTTCTTCGGGGCCATTTTCAGAAATCAGGGAAGTTTGTTTCCGTTCCGGGATTCCATGGGAACTGGGGCAGCCGCACTGAGCTTTTTCGGCGTGCTGTTTCTGTGCTTTGCCATTGTGTATCTGTTCCGCGGCAAGAACTTTGATGGACGTGCCGTGGTACTTTGCCTGCTAGTGGGGGCGGTTCCCTATCTGCGGTATGCGGTGTTGGAAAATCACGCGTATCTGCACTACTTTTTCACATACCGGGCACAGCTTGTGACGGTGACGATGCTGCTGTTTGTGACCTATGAGTTTGGACTGAAGAACCTGCGTAAAAATTCTTGACAGTGTGAATCTCTGAGTGGAAGTCAAAGAGTCCATCTCGTGGAGGCAACCTGCTAATGGCATCTTGACCGGAAATATTGGTGAAACCGAGCAGGAGGAAGAAATGATAAGAAGGCTGTATTCAGAGGGAATTATGTGCTAATATATTATGTAAAATATGTCAGTTAAAAGTGGTATCGGAAGACGCATATGAAAACGCAGCAGTTATTTACTGGTTTGAAGCAGCGATATTTGGGATAAAGATAACTATATGCAGTTCATGGAGGGAAAATATGGCGTTAATGACAGTGTATCATGGTGGATACCAGGCAGTTAAAAAGCCGGAGATACGGGTTAATAAAAATACAAAAGATTTTGGGACAGGCTTCTATTGTACGGTTATTAAAGAACAGGCTCAAAGATGGGCAAGAAGATACGATACGAAAATAGTATCGATATATGATGTCAGATTCTTATCTGGTTTAAGAACGTTGGAATTTAAAGAAATGACGGAAGAATGGCTGGATTTTATTGTTTCTTGCAGAAGTGGGGAACCGCATGATTATGATATCGTGATTGGCGCTATGGCAGATGATCAGATCTATTCATATGTGTCGGATTACATAGATGGCACAATCACGAGAGAGCAGTTCTGGGTTTTGGCAAAGTTCAAATATCCGACGCATCAAATTGTCTTTTGCACGGATGAGGCACTGAAGTGTTTGACTTATAGAGGATTTGAGGAGGTACGGTAATGGTTGGACAGGGAAGAGAATCACAGAAAGATAATGCGCTTTTCTTTACATGTGGATTGATCGATTATATTTCCCGAAAGACAAAAAATGTACGTGCTGATGTAGTGAATCGCTTAGGAAAAGACAATATTCGTAAGATTTATAGCCTTGCCGATGTCTACCATTGCGACAATATAGACAGCGTGAGCGATGACTTTATTGAAACAGCCGACATCAAACCTGGTAAATTTGATAATGTGGCGAATTGTGGATATTCGGTTCCATCGCATTGGGATATAGGAAAAGTGTATAGACGTTTGATCAAAATGGTTGCTGCCGATGAACAGATAGACGTCATAGATGCCCTGATCGAGGTTTACAATTCATTTATCAGTCCGATGATCGATGATTATAATAGCAGTGTTTATTACGAAAATCCGAATTATATTTTTGAGTGCTATAAACAGAAAAAGATGTTGTAGGTGCTGATAAGGGTGAAAGCCCTGTTTCTCGGCAGATTCCCGGAGGCAAAAAAGACGCGTTAATCCGCGTCTTTTACCTTGGAGTACAGGATCACTGCATCCCCCTCTTTGACATAGGTGGAGCCGTTTGGAATGATCGTCCGGTTCCGTCGGCGGATCATGACGATCAGCTCCTGGCGGGAGATGTCCAGATCTTTGATCTGTTTGCCGATCCATTCGTGCTCTTCCTTGATGATGATCTCTTTCAGATTGATATATTCCTCGCCGCGATAGTGCTTTGCACCGATGACAAGTGTGTCATTTTCAAGCATGACGGTATCGCCGTTTGGCACAAGCGCCTCGCCCTGACGGATGATCGTTACCAGAATGATCTGCGGTGGAAAAGGAACTTCTTTCACGCGCTTGCCGCACCAGGAGTGGCCCTGCGGGATGACGGAGGTGACGAATTTCAGCTCATGCTCCTCGGAGTGGAAAGCCATCATGCGCAGCTTGGTGTACTGCTCGACGAATCCGGCGGAAATGATACCGGTCGGGATCGCGACCATGCCTACGCCCAGAAAGGATATGACGATCGCCATGATCTTGCCGAGCGTCGTCACCGGGTAGATGTCGCCATACCCGACGGTCAGCAGCGTGGAGACAGACCACCAGATGCCCGAGAAAGCGTTTGCAAACTGCTCCGGCTGGGCTTCGTGCTCCAGACTGTACATGCACAGTGAGGCGGCGACCATGAAGATCAGGATCAGGCAAATCGAGGAGATGAGCTGGTTTTTCTTGTCGTTTAATACATTGATGATGACATTGAACGCGTCGTACTGCGCGTTGACCCGGAAAAGCCGGAAGATGCGGATGACGCGGAACATACGGAAAGCAACTGCGCCCATAGGGAATACGATGGGCAGATAATATGGGAAAAAGGTCAGAAAGTCGATGATGCCGTACAGCGAAAGCACGAAGGCGAGCACAGCCTTCCAGTATGGCTTGTCGGGGTAGAGCAGATCAGCAGTCCAGATGCGGAGCAGATATTCGACCGTAAATATGATGATGGTGAAAAGCTCCAGCACATCCAGAATCCCCTCGTAGGAAGCCAGCTCGTCGAAGGTCTGAAGCAGCGTGACAGACAGATTCAGGACGATGACGATCACGATAAAAAGGTCAAAGGCGCTGCTGATGAAGTCCTTCCGGTTTCCAATCTGGATAATATCAAAAACACGTTTCTTAGTCTTATACATCTCTTATCCCCCACAATCAGGCTGCCCTCAGGCAACGAGTCTATTCTATCAAATCTGCAAAAAATCTTCAACCGATGTACAGCACACAAAAGCGAGAAAAAGCAAAGGGACACCTGTTTTTTACAGAGCGATCCCGGGCGGACAAATTTTTCACAGGCGTATATTATCGTGCCGGAAAAGACAGAATAACAAATAAGAAAAAACAGAGAGGACAGAGCAAGTGAAAGAGAGAAAAGAACTGTTAAAATCTTATTTGAAACGTCTGGGAGAGGGAGAAGAGCTGGAGTGCGTCCGGGCGGATTTTACCGAGGCTTTCCGCGATGTGGATCCGACGGAGATCATGCAGGCAGAACAGGAGATGCTGACGGAGGGAACGCCGCTGGAGGAGGTACAGCGCCTGTGCGATGTTCATGCCGCCCTTTTCCGGGAAAAGATCGCAGAGAGCGGCGCACAGGTGGACGCGGCGAAGCTGCGGGAAGAGAGAACGCAGAGAACACAGGAACTGACGGCGACTCCGGGACATCCGCTTCACACCTTTGCCAGAGAAAACGAAGCGTTAGAGCGTCTGCTCCACGAGGCAAAGGAGGCTTCCCGGATCGGCAAGGTGGACGAAAAGCTGCTTGGAAGGCTGCGCGAGCTCGCCATTCACTATGCGAAAAAGGGGGATCTCCTGTATCCGGTACTGAATGTGCGCTATGGGATTTCCGGTCCTTCGGATGTGATGTGGTCTGTGGACGATGAGATCCGGGATGAGCTGAACAGCCTGTCAAGGACATGGGAGCAGGATCAGAAGTGGTTTGAACGCTTCGAGGCTGTCCTGCAGCGGGCAGAGGATATGATCTACAAGGAAAACAACATCCTGTTTCCCAACTGCGCCGTCCATTTTACACAGGAAGAGTGGGCAGGAATCTATCAGGACGCCAAAGACTATGCAACCTGTCTTGGAGTAGAACCCAAGCGGTGGGAGATCGGCGAAGCCAGGAAGAATGAGAGAGGGCGAGCAGCACAGGAAAATGAGGTGGTGCTGGTGGGAGGTCATCTGACGCTCGACCAGCTGGAACATCTGCTCAACACCGTGCCGATAGAGATCACCTTTGTGGACGAGCAGAACGTGAACCGCTATTTCAACGAAGGCCCCAAGGTTTTCAAACGGCCGACGATGGCGATCGACCGGGAGGTCTTTTCCTGCCATCCGCCCAGGATCGGACAGAAGGTGCGCAGGATCATCGAGGAGTTCCGCGCAGGCACCATGGACGAGGTGCCGATCTGGATGGACAAGAACGGAAGGACGATGCTGGTGCGCTATATGGCAGTCCGGGACCGCGGCGGAAAATATATCGGAACGGCGGAGTTCGTGCAGGACATGGAGTTCGCCAAAGAGCATTTTACAAAGAGGGATGCGAGAAGGGAAAGATAAAAGACTGTGTGCCGGGGATAGAATACGACGGGATTCTATGGTAGGATAAAGCTGATACATGAATTGAACGTATGAGGAAAAGCACAGATGATTTATAAGATAATGATCGTAGAGGACGATGCGGTTATCGCGCAGGAGATAGCGGCGAATCTGGAAGGCTGGGGGATGCAGACGAGCATTGTGCAGGATCTGAGCCAGGTGATGAAGGAATTTGCACAGTGCATGCCGCATCTGGTGCTGATGGATATTTCCCTGCCGTTTTACAACGGCTATTACTGGTGCAGTGAGATCCGAAAGGTATCCAAAGTGCCGGTGATCTTTTTGTCCTCTGCCAGTGAAAATATGAATATCGTGATGGCTATGAATATGGGAGGCGATGATTTCATCGCAAAGCCCTTTGATTTCAGCGTGCTCTCGGCGAAGGTACAGGCGATGCTGCGCCGTGCCTACGCGTTTGCGGGGCAGACCAGCCTGCTGGAGCATCGGGGCGTGATATTGAACCTGTCCGACACTTCGCTGGAGGTAAACGGAGAAAAGGTGGAACTGACCAAGAACGAATTCCGGATCCTGCAGATCCTGTTTGAGCACCGGGACGAAACCGTCAGCAGGGAAGAGATCATGAAGCATCTCTGGGACGGAGACTGCTTTGTGGATGACAATACCCTGGCGGTCAATATGGCGCGGCTCAGGAAGAAGCTGCAGGAAAAAGGACTGGAGCAGTTTATCACGACGAAGAAAGGGCTTGGATATCAGCTTACATGAAAAAAGAGGTATTTCGGTTTCTTGAATTTATCCTGTATGCGTTGATCCTTCTTCTGGTGGTATGGACGTATCAGGGTTCTTTGCAGACGGTGGTCTATGGACTGGAGATCGCTTCCTTTTTCTATGGGATCTTCTTTCTGGCGCGCCTTTACAGGAACAGCAGGAAAAAGCGGCATATCCGGGACGTCTGCGCCAGCGATGGCAACGAAGAGGCCATGGAGCGGATGCCTGAGCCGGATAGCGGACTGGAGCGGGAATACCAGACCGCAGTCAGCTTCTTTCGCGACCAGCGAGAACAGGCGCTGCAGGAGAAGCAAAGGCGCGAACAGGAGACGAACGGATATTACCGTATGTGGATCCACCAGATCAAGACGCCGATCGCGGCAATGCGGCTGCTGATCCAGTCGCAGCCCGGCGGAGAAAAACGCAGCAGGATGGAACAGGAGCTATTCGAAATTGAACAGTATGCACAGATGGCGCTCCATTATCTTCATTTGCAGGAGGAGGGCAGCGATCTGGTGCTGAAAGAGTATGAGCTTTCTGACATCGTGAAGAGTGCGGTCAGAAAGTATTCGGTTTCCTTTATCGAGAAAAGGCTGTCCATGGAGTTTGAAGAGTTCTCCTTCCTTGTGGTGACGGATCAGAAGTGGCTGGAGATCCTTCTTCAGCAGGTCATTTCCAACAGTGTGAAATATACAGCGCAGGGCGGCGTACATATTTATCTGGAACAGAAGGAAACAGGGAGCAATCTGGTGATAGCAGATACAGGGATCGGAATCCGCGAAGAAGATCTGCCGAGAATCTTCGACAGGGGCTTTACCGGCTTTAACGGCAGACTGGATCAACATTCCACCGGAATCGGGCTGTATCTGTGCAGACAGATCGCGCGCAAGCTGGGGATCTCGCTGAACGTGACCTCGAAGGTGAACGAGGGCACGCAGGTCCGGATCGGATTTGCGGCAGAAGAAAAAGAGCCTCATACCTTACAAAAATGAAAGGTTTCAAAAGGAAATGTAAGCCACAATAAAGGCATTGCATTTCTTTTTTTGCTATAGTGTAAGAGTAAAAAGACCGGTCAGACATTATGCGAAATGAGGATAAGAACATGGCTCTGTTAGAGGCAAAAAATGTAAAGAAAATTTATACGACAAGATTTGGAGGAACACAGGTGCAGGCGATCGACGACGTATCCTTTTCTGTGGAAGAGGGAGAGTACGTGGCGATCATGGGAGAGTCCGGTTCAGGCAAGACAACGCTTCTCAATATGCTGGCGTCCCTGGACAAACCGACCAAGGGAGAAATCTGTCTGGATGGGAAGCCATTTTCCGGAATCCGGCAAAAGGAGCTGAGCGCGTTCAGACGGGATAAGCTGGGATTCATATTTCAGGACTTTAACCTGCTGGACACCTTTTCGCTGAAAGACAATATCCTTCTCCCGCTGGTTTTGCAAGGCGTGGAGCCGGGGGAAATGGAAAAGCGCGTGACGCCGCTGGCAAAGAAGCTGGGGATCGAGGAGCTGCTTGAAAAGTATCCCTACGAAGTATCCGGCGGACAGAAGCAGCGTGCGGCGGCAGCGAGGGCGCTTATCACAAGACCGCGTCTGATCCTTGCCGACGAGCCGACGGGAGCGCTTGATTCCAAGGCAGCGGAGAGCCTGCTGAGACTGCTTTCGGAGGTCAATGCGGAAGGGCAGACGATCCTGATGGTGACGCACAGCATCCAGGCGGCAAAGTGCGCGGGGAGAGTGCTCTTTATCAAAGACGGAAATCTGTTTCATCAGATATACCGGGGCGGCAGCAGCGATGAGGAAATGTACCACAAGATCTCCGATATGCTTACCGTTTTGCAGACAGAGAGGAGGGATCAGGCATGAACAAAGTACGACTGATCCCCAGGCTGGCGGCGACAGGAATCCGCAAGAATGGCATCGTCTACGCGCCGTACCTGCTCACGACGGCTTTCGCGGTGGCGGTATTCTTTGTGTTTGGCTGTATCATAGACAATCCGGTCATGGAGTACGTGCCGCATGCAAAATATGCGGTCATGATGCTGGAAACAGGGAAGGTCCTGCTGGGGATTATACTGATTCCGTTTCTGTTTTACACAAACAGCTTCCTGATCCGGCGCAGAAAAAAGGAACTGGGGTTATACACGATCCTTGGACTGGAAAAGAAGCATGTGGCAATCATGATGTTTCTGGAGACGGTGATGACCTATCTGTTTTCCATTGCAACCGGGGTGGTGGCAGCCGTGGTATTTGGAAGGCTGATCTTTGCCTTTTTGCTGCGGGTGTGCCAGCTGCCGGTGCAGACGGAATTTACGATGAGCAGGGGGAGCTTTTTGGCTACGGCGGTGTTTTTTGCCATCGTGTCAGCGATGAATCTGGCTGCAAACCTGTGGCAGGTGACGCGCGTAAAGCCGGTGGAGCTTTTGCGGGAAGGCAGAAAGGGAGAAAAAGTGCCGAAGCACTTAGGATTGTATACGGTGTTCGGACTGCTTTTTCTGGCAGCAGGGTATTATATGACATTTACCTGCAAGCTGGATTCCTTTATCCTTTTGAAATTTCCTGTGGCAATCCTCCTGGTGGCTGCCGCAACGTATTTTCTGTTTACCTCCGGAAGTATTTTTGTGCTGAATCTGTTGAAGCGTAACAAGTCGTTTTATTACCGGAAAGATAATTATGTGTGCATTGCCGGGATGCTTTATCGGATGAAAAAGAACGCCGCCAGTCTGGTGAACATCTGTATTTTCAGCACGATGGTTATCATTACGCTGATCTGCACGATCTCCCTGTGGGCGGGCGAGGATGAGGCGATCCGCTTCAACAATCCCTATGACTGCCGCTATAGTTTTGACGGAGCGGACAGAGCGGTGCTTGCTTCATTCGAGACGAAGATGGGCGAACTGGCAGAACAGGATCAGGTGCGGATCACGGAAACGGTAGACTATGTCTATGGAAGTCTGCAGGAGGTGCTGGAGGAAAACACGTTTGAGCGATATGACGGGCAGGCAGAGCAGGCCGATACAGAATATGTGCGGATGCTTCCGCTGGACGATTACAACCGGATGCAGGGAGAAAAGGAATCGCTGGAGGAAGGAGAGATTCTGCTTTATTCCAACGGGAAAGATTTCGGTTATACAGATATTCTTTTTGAAGGCGTGCCTTTTCATGTCAAAAGAGAACTCTCCAATCTGGCAATCGACCGGAAAGAAGGGGAAGCCATGGCAGATCGGACGTATTATCTGGTGTTCCGGGATGAGGAGACGGTGAGCGCGCTGACAGATGGAGTGATGTACAGTGCGATCCACGTAAATTTTGAGGGGACAGAAGAAAACCGCGCGTTATTTATCCGGCAGACCGACGAAGCGTTTTTGCAGATCCCGACGCAGCGCGATCACAGAAACAGCATAGAGTATGCCGGAGAAATGCGCGTGTTGGACGGAGGACTTCTGTTTATCGGCGTCTTTTTTGGACTGCTCTTCTCGGTATGCGTGGTGCTGATCATGTATTACAAACAGATTTCCGAAGGCTTTGAAGATCAGGACAGCTTCCATATCATGAAGAAGGTAGGGATGAGTGACGAGGACGTCCGCTCGACGATCCGCAGGCAGATCCTTCTGGTGTTTGGACTGCCGGTGGCGGCAGCTATCCTCCACACGGCCTGCAGCATGAACATGACGGTTCATCTGCTCTATACGCTGAATCTGTTTGACACGGCGCAGATTTACCGGATCGGCGTGGGCGTGACAGCTGTTTTCCTGGTGTTTTATGGTGCCAGCTACCTTATCACGGCAAGGACGTATTATAAGATTGTGAGGTAGAAAGAAGGCGGCAGATGCAGCGGGGAAATTCCCTTGACAGATAGCGGATCTGGGAAGAAGATATAAATAAAAAACATCCAAGGAGAAAATATATGAGTCTGATCAAGGGAATACACCACGTATCAATGAAATGCCAGGGGCAGGAGGAGTACGACAGAGCAGTTGCGTTCTACGGCAGAATCCTGGGACTGGAGACGGCAAGAGAATGGAAGGGTGGGATCATGTTCGACACAGGAAGCGGACTGATCGAGCTTTTTCAGAGCGAGGAAGATCAGCTCCCCAAGGGAACCATCCGTCACTTCGCTTTTGCGACAGCAGATGTGGACGCCTGCGTTCAGGCAGTCAGAGCGGCAGGTTATGAGGTGTTCATAGAGCCGAAGGACATTGAGATCGCGTCGCAGCCTGCATTTCCGGCGCGGATCGCTTTTTGCAAAGGACCTCTTGGCGAGGAGATCGAGTTCTTCCAGGAGAGGTAGGAGTCGGGAGAGAATAAAGGGACTTAAAGAAAATCTTGAGTTTCCGTAAGTTGTAATCTGAAAATGAGTACAGCTTCCCAAAGTACCAATCTGCCATTTTTTTGAAATGTTGAGAAAGGCAGTACTGTGAGAAATGGTACTTTGATAAGCCCCATCCTGGGCTTTGACCTGCCGGGACCGGGCTTTGGGAGACATATTCTTTTATCTATCTAGACGGCCAGCTTAAGGCAGAGTTGACGGTATGCCGGACATTTTGTCCGAAACCAGAGTCTGATGCCTTCTTTTGCATACGATAGTATGCCAGAGATACCTTTGGCTAACCGGTAATAGCAGAAATGTACCTTTTCCTTTACAGGATCTGCTTTTTGTATGATGGAAACCTTAAGGGCATTTGTTTCTGTCTTCATGGATATATGAGCCAGAAATGCCATGCATAAGGTAATATAAAAATTTAAAGCATTGATTGCTGCAAGTTTCCGTACCCGAAAGTTTTCAAACTGAAACATCTGCTTTTTACAACGGAAATATTCTTCAATGCGCCATCTGGAGAAGTAAGTCTTTGCAACCTTTATGGCATCTTCTTTTGACCTGATTTCTTTATTCGTGGCAATCATCATGGGATGTTCCGTAATCCCATAAACGAGAACCAGATAGATGTCTTTTCTGGATGCGGTTATCTGGACTTTTACATGGGAAAGATAGGCATCATGGCGTTTCCCTTTGTAAATCAGAGGTGTTTTGATTTTCCTTTCCGCTGGTTCCTTAGCTGTGTTGCAGGAACCCATTTCCCGTGGAAAAAGAGCTTGCGTTTGGCAGTGAGACGGATTACGTAATCCTGTTTCAGTTCATCCAGCTTTAAAAACATCTTGTTGTCATCATAGCCTCTGTCCATGACAAAGGTAGCCCTGCCAAACGTGGAAGCACCCCGTTCCATTGCGGAAAAAGTTACGTTATTAGTGGATGTAAAATTCTTTTCTTTTGAAGAATGGATTTCTGAGAAGATACTGACCGGATGGTTGCTTTTTGTCAGTACACAGGCTTCTGCCACATGATAGCCTTTTTCATAAATGTTTTTTGTGTCAGAGCTTTTGGAGCCATCACGGACAATGCCGAGAGCCTCAAATTTATAGCCATCCGGCTTTATGATATCACTGTCGTCGATGTGGATGACGGGTTCATCCGGAATCCATTTGCGGATAACGGAGAGATAAGAGTTTAAAGCCTTTGCAGGTATACCTTTATTTAAGTGCCGGGTAAGCCGTTCCACGGAATTAACTTTCTTGGCAGGTTCATGAAGCTGATCTACGATATCGGTGAGAAGACAGCTGCCGGAGGCGAGTATGCCATAAGTCATGTCAGCAGTAAACTTTCTGTCCGGTTTGGAAAGATTTTTGGAAATTTTATTTGAAAAAGTTAAAATTTCCCGTTTCAAAATATAGGTATTTGATGTAGAATTAAGCATAAGGAATCCCTTTCTTTATTGTTTAGTAAAGATTTTGTGTCGTAGCTTAATTTTACTGCAAAACAGGATAGGATTCCCTATATTTTGGGCATTTTTTGAAAGTCGTTTATGATGATATCAATGTAAATGAGGTTTTGTGGATAAAACTGCGGAAACTCAAGAAAGAAAATATATGTTCAAAATCATGTATTTCGGGTATAATAAAGGTTAAAAAATAGGAAATGTTTTCGACTTGTAAAATATATGTATGAAATGGTCAGAGCCAATGGAAAAGAGGGAGGTGCAGACATGATTACAGCTGAACTGACAAGAAAAATAGATTTACTTCCTCAAGAGTCGTATGTAAAAGTAGAAAATCTGGTAGAACAGCTATTTTCACTTAATGCACAGAGCAAGAAAGAGAATGCAATGGAAACTTTTATGGAAAAAATGAATATTGCTGAAAAATCTGTACGTGAGAAAGGATATTTTTCAGAAGAGGAAGTAGAGGAAGAACTGGCTAAAGTATGAATTTAAAGAAGATAGCATATTCTTCGGTTGCACTTTCGAAACGGAAAGCGATCAAAAGAGAGATAAAGGAAAAGCATGGTCGGTACATTGCTGACAAAGTTTCAAAACAGATAAGTGGCGTCATAGCCAAATTGAAGGAGTACCCAGAAATGGGAGTGTCTATGCGCAAACAGTATGATTTGGACTGCGATTATTATATGCTCTTTGTAGAACACAATTATTTTATCTATCGAATTACGGATGATATGGTGATAATATTGGAAATCTTTAATGAAAAGGAAGATTTCATGTATCAACTGTTCGGCATTGCTACTATAAATCAGGAAAGTATTGATTATTGGGGGGAGGAGTAAATATATAGTATAAAATCTTTTATACTGAATACATACCAATTCGATCTACAACGGCACAAGCCGAAAAAAAGCAGCAAAAAACACAGTATTAGGGGATAAGGAAGGTGGAGTATGGATTTTAACAGGAAAAAGGTACGTTTGGGAGACTTGCTGGTAAACAGCGGTGTCATCACGCAGGAAATGCTTGAGAAAGGTCTGGCCTTGCAAAAGGGATCCGGGCGAAAGCTCGGTGAAACGCTGGTTGATGAAGGCATCGCAACGGAGGAAAACATCGCGAAGGCGCTGAGCAGTCAGCTCCATTACGATATGGTAGACCTCCAGACCGTTACCATAGAAGAGGAAGTGCTTGGGCTGGTTCCGGCAGCCGTGCTGAAAAAGTATAAGATGATTCCCTTCGAGTATGCGGCCGACAACATGAACGTCCTGCGAGTGGCAATGTCCGATCCGATGGACATGACGGCGATGGACGATATCGGTATCATCACCAATCTGCGGGTTGAGCCTGTGGTGGCAACGACCAGAAGCATCATGCTGGCGATCGACCGCTATTACGGACAGGCAGAAGTTAATTCCGCGCTGGAAGAGTATGCGAAGGAAAAAGAGATCCTTCTGGAAGAGGAGGAGGACATCTACAGTGAGGATGTCAATAATTCCCCGATCGTACAGCTTGTAAAATCCATGATCGACCAGGCGGTAAGACAGAGGGCATCGGATATACACATTGAGCCGATGGAGCGGCAGGTGCGTATCCGTTACCGTATCGACGGCGCACTTTATGAAAAGGCGAATTACAATATCCGTCTGCTTCCGGCGATGGTTGCGCGTATCAAGATCATCGGCGGCATGGACATTTCCGAGAGAAGAAAACCACAGGACGGACGTATCACGCAGGTGGTAGACCGGCGGGAATTTGATATCCGTGTATCGATCCTGCCCACGGTGTACGGGGAAAAGGTCGTTATGCGTCTTACCTCCAAAAATGCGCTGACGAGAGAGAAGAGCCAGCTCGGACTGCGCGCCGATGAACTGAAAAAATTTGATCACATCCTCAGCAATCCGCACGGGATCCTGCTGGTAACGGGACCTACCGGAAGCGGTAAGTCTACGACACTGTACACCGCCCTGAGCGAACTGAACAAAGAGGATGTAAACATTATCACCGTCGAAGATCCGGTCGAGGCGAACATCGACGGTATCAATCAGGTACAGGTCAATAACAAGGCGAACCTGACCTTTGCAACAGCGCTCCGTTCAATTCTGAGACAGGACCCGGACATCATTATGATCGGTGAGATCCGAGATCAGGAGACCGCGTCGATCGCGGTGCAGGCGTCCATCACCGGACACCTTGTGGTTTCTACCCTGCATACCAACTCAGCGGCGAGCACGATCACCCGTCTGGCAGATATGGGAATCGAGCCATACCTGATCGCAGACTCTACCATCGGCGTTATCGCACAGCGTCTTGTGCGCCGTCTCTGTCCGGAATGTAAGAAGCCGAAAAAGGCAGACCCGGAAGAGCTGGAAATGCTGATGCTGGAACCGGATGCGGATGTGACGGTGTACGAGCCGTGCGGCTGTACCAAGTGTGACGGGACAGGCTTCCGTGGACGAATCGGTGTATATGAGATCATGGAAGTGACTCAGCCGCTGAAGAACATTATCAGCAAGCATGGTACGGCGGAGGAGATCAAGGAAAAAGCGCTCGAAGAGGGCATGAACACGCTCCGTATGGCGGCGACAAAGTATGTTCTGGAGGGAATCACATCGGTTCCGGAAATGATGAGAGTATCCTTCGATCTGTAAACCAGACCGAAAGACGATGGGACACGCCCGAAAAGGACTGTGGAACAGGCAGGAGCAGCAGATGGCGAAAAGACAAAATGTGCTGGAAAAGCTGGCACAGGGCATACAGAAACTAAATACGAAAGTGGAGGGAATCTCCGGCAATTTGCCGGAGATTCTCCTTATAAACAAAATAATTTTTTGGTTTTATGATATACGAAGTGAAGAAATTTGACTATTATTTCCAGTATAAGGATTATTACGGCTGCTACTCCTAAAGATAGACAAATAGTATGAATGTCACCAAAGGGTAAGGTTGATAAAATAAAGAAAAAATATGTTGCTGCAAATTCGAGTATTAGTCTAATGGTTGACTGTTCGGTTTTTGATAAGTACATATATGTCTGAATAATGCTAGGTTCTAAATAACCAAGCCGTCTGCGGAGATATGCGCTATTGGTGTATATGTTGTTTTGAAAATTTTGATAGGTTTCTTTATTTTTGTATTTGCATAATGATCGAAAGGCCATTAGTGTGGATCTATCGGCATAATTTTCATATTTAGCTAAATAAGAAGAAACGGTAGAAATAACGGAATCTACATCGATTTCTTTGAAATTTGGTTCACGGTGCAATAGTCTAGATACTGGGCAATAAATTCTGTTATACGCAATTTCTAACTTTTCTAATGGAGCATTACGGTTAGATTGATATTTTGCGATATAGAAGCCAAATATTCCTGTAATAATGGGAGGGAGGATCGTAATAATACCTTTTGTAAATAAATCCATAAATAATATTCTCCTTTGTAGTTTGATGAGGTTAATATACCGCACTAAAAATGTAGTGTCAACTTCTATATATGAGTATAATAATGGTAAGAGTTGAAAAAAAGGATATAGGATGGTCTACCAACAGGAGATCAGGCACCTGTGGAAGGATTCGAAGTCCTTTCATGTAAGTAAAATCTATGTAAAACGTGACAGATTGAAAAAAGTGATGAATAATGACTTGAAATATAGAGCGTGTTTTGTGCATGTTAACTGAAAGTAGTACAAATTTAGTGCAAAATATTGAAAAATGGTGGAAAATCTTTATAATATACTTATGTAGGGGATGACATAGGTAATTGTTATGGAGGAAGAAATATGGCGACCTGGGGATACGTCGCGATCGATAAGACAGGCAAAGAAGTAAAGGGCAGCAGAGAGGCAGAAATAGAAGAACAGGTAAGGCGTGAGCTGAAGAGTCAGGGGCTTATCGTTCTTGAAGTGACGCAGCAGAATGCACTTACAAAAGATATTAGTCTTGATTTCAGCAAAGGACCGACGGCGCGGGATCTCGCGGTGTTCTGTCGGCAGTTTTCCAGTATCACGAGAGCGGGTGTCACGATCATTGAGACATTGAATATGCTCGCAGATCAGACGGAAAACGTAAAGATGCAGAAAGCGCTCCACGCGGCGAGAGCAGATGTGGAGAAGGGCGAAAGTTTTGCAGCGGCTCTGTCGAGGCATCCCAAGGTATTCCCGGAACTGATGGTACAGATGGCGAAGGCTGGCGAGGCCTCCGGTAGTCTGGATACAGCGATGGAAAGAATGGCGGTTCAGTTCGAAAAATCCGCCAAGACACAGGCATTAGTTAAAAAAGCCATGATCTACCCTGTTGTGGTGGCGTGCGTAGCGGTGGCAGTTGTCATTGTTATGCTTGTGGTAGTCATTCCCAGATATATGGACATGTTCGGAGAATTGGGAGTGGATCTGCCGGCTATCACCAAAGCGGTCATAGCACTTAGCACATTCATACAGCATTTCTGGTTTATTATCATCCCAATTATTATTGCTTTAGTAGCCGTATTGAAGGCATATGGACGGACGGATTCCGGCAAGCACGTGTTCGGAGGATTGCAGCTCAAGATTCCGGCGATCAAGAATCTGGTCGTGAAGTCGGCGTGTTCGCAGATGGCGAGGACACTCAGCACGCTTCTGGTAGCGGGCGTACCGCTGACAGAGGCGGTCGATATTGTGGCAGATACAATGCCAAATATCTGGTTTAAGGAAGCGCTTAAAGATGCACTCGGTCAGATTGTGATCGGCGTACCGCTCTCACAGCCGCTCCAGACCTGTGGATTGTTCCCGCCGATGGTTTACCACATGATACATATTGGAGAGGAAGCGGGTTCTACGGAGGAAATGCTGAACAAGCTCGCTGATTACTATGAAGAAGAGGTGGAAATGGCGGTACAGTCGCTGATGGCGGCGATGGAGCCGATGATCATTATCGTGCTGGCGGGTATCGTCGGTATTCTGATAGCAGCAGTCATGGCGCCGATGGTAACCATGTACAGCGCTTTGGACAACCTGTAACATACGAATTAAATGCAGCCGCGTAGTAGGGACCGGATGCGTTTAAGATATATTTTTCATGAGGAAAAGGAGAGAGGAAAATGAAAAAGATGAACAACAAAGGTTTCTCCCTTGTGGAGCTGATCATCGTTATTGCCATCATGGCAATCCTGATCGTGGTACTGGCACCTCAGTATCTGAAGTATGTGGAGAGAACAAGAAATTCAACAGACCTTCAGAACGCAACGGAGATTGTCACCGCATTACAGGTATATGCGTCTGACCCGGATGCAACAGTAGCGCCTGCAGCTGGAAGTATTACAATTACTCAGTCTGACCAGACATTAGATCCCACTGCATTCCTTGGAGCAGCATTACAGGATGCAGGTTTGTTAGATGCATCTAATGTGTTACATACAAGAAGACAGAGCAGAACCGAGTGGCAGGATTACACAATTGCGTGGACTGTCAATGATGGCAATCTCGATTTTACTTATTCTGCTACTAGCGAAGCAACAACGGGCGAGTTCAGCAATAGAATGCTTGGTGCGAATAACTAATCTGCAGTTTGAAAATCAAAGGATGCTTGTATGCTGAAATAGCGTATCATCATAAATAATATAAAATTTAGAAGCGATGGATGCTATAAAAAGGCAATGCTTTTCTTTAAAAATTGAATAATCCCTGGCGGGAAACCGTTGGGGATTATTTTGAAAAAGGAACACGCAAATGACAGTGAACATAATACTCTATTTAATAACCTTCCTCTTCGGAATCGTGATCGGCAGCTTTTTAAATGTCTGCATCTATCGCATCCCGAAAAAAGAGGATATTGTGAGAACGAGATCCCATTGTATGTCATGTGGTTATCAGCTTAAATGGTATGACATGTTTCCGGTGATCAGTTATGTGGCACTGGGCGGCAGGTGTCGGAAATGTAAGGCCAGGCTGTCGGTTCAGTATCCTCTGATCGAGGCGCTGAACGGCGTAGCGTATGTACTGGTCTTACTGGTAAAAGGGGTAAGCGTAGAATCCCTACTCTACTGTTTACTTTTTTCAGCGTTATTGGTGCTTAGCATCATAGATTTCAGAACCTACGAGATTCCGCTTGGAATCAATCTTTTTATACTGGCACTGGGACTGGTCCGGCTCATCACAGATCTTTCCAACTGGACAGAGTATCTGATCGGTCTCGTGGCTGTCAGTGCTGTGCTTGCGATTTTATACTATGCTACGAAGGGGAGAGCGATCGGCGGCGGCGATGTGAAACTGATGGCTGCCTGCGGACTTTTGCTTGGCTGGAAGCTGGTCATCCTGGCATTTCTTCTGGGGTGCGTTCTCGGCTCCATCATCCATGTGATCCGCATGAAGGTTTCCGGCGAGAGCCGTGTGCTTGCAATGGGACCATATCTTTCTATGGGAGTTTTTATCGCGGCTATGTGGGGGGATCAGATGCTGCAATGGTATCTGGGACAATTCTGAAGGGGAATTCCAAATGTGTAATTGAATGAGTTGGGAAAAAATACACCTGTCTCCTAGAAGACAGGTTTGTTGTACATAGAGATTTGTTGAAGGAGGAATACTTTCATGGCCGGCAGGATCATAAGTATTGAGATAGGTTATTCACTGACTAGAGTCTGTGAGACAGATTACAAGGCGAAGACACACCGGATCTATAACAGTTTTACCGTACCGACGCCGGAGGGAGTGATCAACGATGGCGCGCTCTCTATCACACCGGAATATGTGGAAGAGCTCAAGAAGGCGTTTGCGGAAAATAAGATCAAGGCAAAACAGGTGCTATTTACGATCACTTCTGCCAAGATAGCGAGCAGGGAGGTTGTGATCCCTTTTGTAAAAGAGAACCGGATCGCGGATGTTGTGAAAGCGAACGCTGGAGATTATTTCCCGGTGGACCTGAGCCAGTATCAGCTTGCTTACAGCATCCTCGGAAAGCAGGGCGATCCCAAGGGACAGCAGCAGTATAAGCTGGCTGTAATGGCGGCTCCGCTTGCAATGCTGGATGGGTACTATGATCTGGCGAAGGCACTCAGGCTGGAGCTTGCGGCGCTGGACTATGCAGGAAACAGTGTTTATCAGCTTGTGCGCGGGGAATGTGCGCAGGGCGTCAATATGATCGTGAAGATCGACGAGCGCTCTGCCTACGTGATGGTCGTTCAGGACGGCGTCCTTTCGTTCAGCCGAAACGTGGCATACGGCGTAGAGGAAACTATTCAGACGGTGATGGAGCAGAAGGCATTTCAGGAAGCCGACACGGTGCAGAAGGCGATGGAGATCCTCGGCAGGGAGAACTGCGTAGGGATCGAGGAGACGGGCGCGGAAGAAGCAGGCGCAGAGACAGAAGTGGCGACTGGGGAAGAGGCCGGGCAGGCACAGGCGAAAGCCGCAGAGCAGCCGCAAGGATCTGCGGAGGAGCAGGAGGCAAAGAAGGCTGTCACAGAGGCGCTTCTGCCGTTGGTCAACGGTATTGCCAGAGTTATTGATTATTATGTGTCCAGAAACGCGCAGGCGCCGATCGACCGGATCCTTCTGACAGGTCTTGGCGGAAATATCCGCGGTCTGGATGTTCTGTTTGCAAAAGAGACGAATTATCAGGTGGCTGTGCTCAAAGAGGCGGCAGGCTGGAATCTTGCAAAGAATTTCCAGAAAGAGTGGTACGGTGAGTACATTGCCTGCGCCGGAGCCGGGGCAGCGCCCATGGGCTTCCGCAAGGAGAGTGAGAAGAGCAAGAAACAGACCGGTAAGCCGAAAACAGCCGGCGGCAAAGCAGACGGCGCTGTCATTGCTTATGCGGTGCTTGCGATCGGCGTGATCGCGGGCGTGGCGATGACTTGTATCTCTACGGTGAAGTACGTGGAGGCACAGAAGAAGAATGTGGAGCTGAAAGCGGAATCTGCCAAGCTCGAAGAGATCATTCCTATCTATAATGAATATGTCACGACGAAGTCAGATTACAATAAGGTAACTGCGATGTATGAGACGACGCAGAATAACAACGACAGTCTCTATGAGTTCATGCTGGAGCTGGAGGAAAGTCTGCCGAGCAAGGTCAGCGTGATCGCGATGGAGAGTACGCAGGAAGGAATTTCCATCAATATGAGCGTACCGACCAAGGGCGAGGCTGCCGCGACAGTGGAGCAGATCCGAACATTTCATTCTCTGCGTCCGGAATCCGTGAGAGTCGCGTCCATTGTGAACGAGGAGGACGAGGAGAGCACGGAGGAGACGATCAACTTTACGGTCACAGCAGAGTATAAGACCTTAGAGGAACAGGCACAGGAGCAGGAGGAGGCGGCAGAATGAAAAAGACATCGAAAAAAGACGTGTTACTTTTGATCGGACTGCTCGGCGTGCTGGTGGCTGTGGCGGGGTATTTTCTGGCGTATAAGCCGAACACCGAAAAGACGGAGAAGCTGAAGGCTGAGAACGAACAGTTACAGCAGCGGGTGATCGACCTCGGCAATAAGATGAAGAACAAGAGCACTTACATAGAAGAGACGGAGTCCATGAATAACGAGATGCAGGCGATCTACCAGCTTTTCCCGGTGGACACCAGAGAAGAGGACAGCATCCTGCTCGCGATCAATCAGGAGCTGCTCGCGCCGATGAAGGTGGAATCCGTGGCGATCAATACGCTGGAGGAGGTTCCATTCCTGGACGATGTGCAGGAGGAAGAGGAAGTAGAGTACACCTACGAGATCGGAGAAGTGGAGACTTACGAGGATCAGGAGGGAATCCAGGATCCGCAGACCGTGGAGACAGCGCCGCAGGATGAGACGACATCCGTTGGGAATCCGTACGGATTGTTTAACAGGGAGACGACGATCAATTATATCGTGACCTATGAAGGGCTCAAGCGCGGGATCAAGAACATCTGCGTACAGCCGAACCGGATGTCCATCGAGAAGGTGACGGTTGCCTTTGACGAGACGACCGGACTGCTGGCAGGCTCTACCGTAGTGAATATGTACTGCGTGCCGGGGCAGGAGGGCAAGGAGTATGTCGAGCCTGACTTCTCATCGGTGCTGCTTGGAACAGACAATATTTTTGGAACCGTCAAGATTTACAGTGAGGAGAATCTTCCGGATCTGGAGGGTACGGAGGCTTCCGAGGCGGCAGAATAAAAAGGGGAACAGTGGTTTGAAGAAAGAAAACCGATCGAAACTGAATAGAAATGCCGGTTTTTCCCTGGTGGAGCTGTTGATCGCAGTGACCATCCTGGCGATCATCGTCATTCCGCTGATGCATCTGTTCCTCACATCCACAAGGCTGAATGTGAAATCGCGGCAGACGCTTCGTGCGACGACCGTGGCGCAGGATATCATGGAAGGACTGAAAGCGTACGATGTGGACGAACTGCAGCAGCAGTTCAACCAGCCGCTGGACGGCTTCTATGTGGTGGACGACAAGCTCATCAAAGGGAGCGTGCAGGAGGAGAGCGAACGGGAGAAGGACGGCTCCGGCAATGCGATCGAAGGACTGTACTATTTTTCCATGACGGATGTCACGATGCAGGGCAGCAGATACGATGCGCTGATCAAGGTGGACGCCCGCGGCTATACCGACGGCACGGCGGATCCTACGTGGGATCCCTCGGTACTGTCCGGGCGCGATCCGATGGATCCGGCTTTCTTTGAGGTACATAATCAGGGACATAACAACAAGAATATGGCGAAGATAGGAAGCGTCGTGAAAGGCAAGGACGGCATGTATGTCCAGAAAAAGTCGGAGGACGCGGCGATAATTGACGCGATCTGGTCGGCTTTTCAGGACGAGTTCGAGGCGAAGGGCGTCGGACGGACAGACCTGGACTTTTCAACAAAGGGATTTACTGTGTCAGGACTTACTGCAAGGCGAAGGACGCAGATCGACATTGCGGACAGCGGAAGCGTGGACGAAGAGGGACTGCCGATCCTGACCGCTTGTGCGACGGTGCGTATGTATTGTGGATACAATGGAAAAGACGGATATGTCGAACACGTTATCAAGATAAAGAACGCGTTGCCGACAGACAACCCGACATTTACCAGTGGAAAGTTCTATGTCTTTTATTATCCGCAATATGGAATGACACAAGATGAGATCATCATCAACAATACGAGCGCGATCCCGCTGAAGCAGCTGATCGTGAGCAAACAGGCGGATGCAGAGCTGACGGATTCGCAGCTTTTTCAGGCAGAGGAACATTATACGGCATACTTGAACTTAAAAGGATGGGACAAGAACAGTCTGGTCATCCGCACGAATCTGGGCCGGTCACTGGTCAACGATACCTTTCTGGGGGCAGAGTCATCAACCAAGTCGGAAGATGACAGGGTAGAGATTGGCGACTATGTAGGAAGTATGAAAGAGATTAACGCTGATGGCGAAGAAGAGACTGTATATGACTTTAACCGTGTTCCGCTGGGGTCCCTCAAGGCTTACACGCTGGAAGGCAAGCGGATGGGAAGCTCACCGGTAGAGGTGCCGGAAGATCAGACGGATGTCATCTACGATGTGCACGTGGCAGTCTATAAGAAGGGCGCGGCGGCGAACGGTTTTCCGCTGGAGGAGCGAGTGATGCTTCTGAGCGGAAGCAAGAATGATTAGTTGGCAGGAAAAGCAAAGCAGACGGCGGAAAGAAAGCGGAGCTATGAGAAACAGGGTTTGTAAAAGGGAAAGAAAACAGGATATTCGGCTGAAAAAGGACGACCGGGGAGCGTCGATCGTCATCGTCATCATTGCCATGGCGATGATCGGAATCCTTGCTACCAGTATTTTGTGGATGTCCTACATGAATTATCAGATCAAGATCAACGATGTGAAGAACAAGGACAGCTTTTATTCGGCAGAGACGGTGGTCGAACAGATCATGGCGGGCGTGCAGAACGAAGCCTCCAAGGCGGCTTCCTCAGCTTATCAGGAAGTGATGAAGAACTGGGAATCGCTGGGGACGGAGAGCAACCGCTATACCACCTTTGTCACGGCGTATATTGACAACCTCTATGCGCAGCTGGAAAAGTCCGGGACGAGCGGACGATATGACCGGGATGTGCTGGAGAAGTATGTGGACAGCTATCTCTTTGCCGATGTGAAGAGGGCGGACTGGGATAACGGCGATGTGAGCACGAAGCCGGCGAAACAGCCGGAGATCGAGCTGGTCAACAACAACAGCATCTTTTTGCGCAACATCTATGTCTGCTACGAGGATAAGGCGAACGACCGGGTATCGATCGTGAGTACGGATATCCGGATCGATGTGCCCAAGCTGGTGTTTACGCAGGGCGGTACGATCGACAAGCTCTATGAGTATGTGATGATCGGCAACCAGGGAATCGAGATGCAGAACAACGTCGGCACGGTCAACGTGAAGGGAAGCGTATTTGCGGGAACCGATGCGGCGGGCAAGGGCGGCATTCTGGTCAATCAGGCAGGAAAACTTCTGATGGAGGATGCGAACGAAGTGATCTGCGCGGGGGATGTTCAGGTGAAAGGACCTTCGGCGGCTTTTTCTGTGCGTGGAAATACCGGCAAGAACGGAACGATCTACGCGAAGAATCTGAAACTGAACAGTGCAACCCTGAGTCTGGATGGCGCGTCCTATGTGACGAACGACCTGACGCTCAACGGAAATGGAAGCCGGGCGACCCTGACCGGAGAATATTATGGATACGGAACCTCTGTCAGCAACGGCATGACCGGGGAAGATCCGATCGATCCCTCCGCCAGCAGTGCGGTGATCATCAACGGGATCGATTCCACCATCGATATGAGCGGCGTCAAAAAGCTGCTGCTTGCCGGGCGTGCATATATCGGACAGCAGACCAGCGAGGATGCGGCAGTTACGCCCGGAACGGAAGAAAGCACCGCGGTGCTGATGGGTGAGTCCATCGCAGTCAAGGGCGGGCAGATCGCCTATCTGGTTCCGGCAGAGTGCATCGGCGTAAACAAGGAGGGCGTGAAGATCGGACAGAATCCGGTCGGCGGCGAATTGGCGGCAGCCATAAGGGCAATGAAGGATCCGCAGTCCGAAAAGTATGATGAAACCTTTATGGAAGTGGACTTTTCCCGGAAGGTTTACCGGCTGGGGAATCGCTCGCTCAGCGATTTTGGAGTGACCTCCATGGACTATATCCGCAAGGTGAGCACGCAGTACAGAAACGATACACTCACCTATTATTATCTGGTGATGGATAAGGATAACGCGGCAAAATATTTCGTACAGTATTATGATTTCAACGCCAACAAAGCGGCGATAGACAGTTACTTTGACAAATATGCTTCCGGCGGGATCAGGCTGGGAGATCTGGAACAGGGACAGTATACGATCCTTGGAAACAGTCTGGTGTCGGATGCGCTTTCCGAAAGCGGCGTCACCCTTCTGACAAGCGTTGACCAGAGCACCCTTCCGGGAAGAGAGGAAGGCACAGAGCCGGAGGAAGGACAGACACAGGAAGAGGTCTACGAGGAGAGTAAGGACAACGCGCAGGAGGTAGGCGACCAGATGCACCGGACGCAGGAGGAAGTGCTGAACATGGCGGAGCAGATCGCGAGAAACTACCGCTCGCTGTGCTATGATCTGACGACGGATCATTCCTCTGTCAGCGAAACGGATACCAGGACCGTCTTTGACAATATCATCAAAGAGGCGGATCTGGACACCTATCTGAACAGCAAACACAAGAACAGCGAGTATTTTGTGACGTCGACCGGACTGAAGGCGTATGTCGCAAACGGCGATGTGAAGCTGTCCGACCTGTCCGGCGCAGCGAAGATAAGACTGGTCATCGTAAAGGGAAATGTGACGGTCGACAAGTCCTTTGAGGGACTTATCATAGCCAAGGGAAAGATCACGATCGCAAACGGCGCGCCGACGATCCGCTACAATAAGATGGAGCTGGCAGAGGTGCTCAGCGCGACGACCGGCGTGGAGGGCGAGACCGTGACGCCGTTGGTATTTTTCACGAACGGCGGCGGAAGCCTTGTGGACGGAGCAGCCGAGGCAGAGGTGGACGAGACGGGCAATCTGGTGATCGATTATTCAGAGATCGTGCGCTACGCAAACTGGATCAAGAAGTGATCCGGCTGTCTGCGCAGGAAGAGAGATTGAGGAGCAGAAACTTGGAAAACACAGAGCGCTTTGGAGATACAGACAACAGAAGAAGGAAGAGATCAGACGGCGGGTATTCCATCGTGGAGCTGATCATCGTCATTGCGATCATTGCGGTGATCGTTGCGGCGGTGAGCTATTCGCTCGTGATGATCTTCAGCGCCAACGCCAAGGCGTGTGCCAACAATCTGCAGCGCGCGGTCAACGACTGTAAGGTGACCGCCATGGGCAAGGCGGACGCCAGTCTGGAGATTTACGGACAGGACGGGAAGGTTTACAGCTGCATGACGGTGGACGGCGTGGCGCAGGAGCCGCAGAAGATCGGGACGAACAAGGTCAGCGTCACCTGCGAGAAGGACGGCAGCGCGGTCAAAGACATCAGCGCGGGCGATTCTGTGACGATCACATTTGACCGGAGCGCAGGTTCTTTTACGGAGGGTACAACGGATGTGTTTGATACCATTGTGATCGCGGGCGGTCACAGGGAATATGAGCTGAAGCTGATCCGGCTGACCGGAAAGACGGAGCTGAAACTTCGCTGAGAAAAGTAAGATCCTGCCGCGCAGAGCGGCTTATCGGGGAACAGGCAGTGTGCAGTTGTGGGAGAGGAAGAGTTATGAAAAGGAATCAGAAAGGATTTACGATCGTCGAACTGATCATAGCGGTAGCCATCATGTCGATCATAGCGCTTGCTGTGGGCGGCTTCATGGTGGTGGGCTCTAAGAGCTACGCCAGTGCAAACAATGATATCAACGTACAGCAGGAAGCACAGCTTGCGCTGAACCAGATGTCGGATGTGCTGATCGATACCACCAGGAGCATCAACTACGTGGGCTATCAGGGAGGAAGCGGAGAAGCGGTCCTGAAGGATTCCGAGCTGACCTTCGAGGCGGACGCCAAGATGCTGACAATGTACAACGGCGAGACATACACAGACCCGTCCTCCGGGGAAGAGATGATCAGCGCGGGCAATGGAAACAGAAATTACCGTTTCTACTGGGATAAGGCGAGCGGAAACGTCTACTATACCGATGTGAAAGTGACGGATCCGGGAACGGACTGTAAACTGAGCGATATACCGGATTTCCCGGGGACCGATGAGATCGATGACCCGGACAGCTGGGCGGTGCTTGCGGAGCACGTGACCAATTTCAGCGTGGATCTGTCCCAGGTGGAGGAGAAGCGTGTCGTTCAGCTTTCGCTGGACTTTATGTGCGGCGAGCGGGAATATACGACCAGCAACAACGTGACGGTGCGGAACAAGGTCCTGATCAACGACGCGGAGGTAGAGCCGCTGAGCAGGAAAAAGAGCGTCAACATCAAGATAAAAGAGGGAACGGTCATTCTGGAGCCGGGTGAATCCTACCACTTCTCGACGCCTAAGGTGTGGGGAGATAACGTGACGGACAAGTCGGTGACCTGGTCGATCATCGACGCAGTGAACGGTGGAACCGCATTTGTGGATACGACCAACGGAATCCTGAATATCGCTATGACGGAGCAGGTCGAGAGCTTCCGGGTGAAGGCAGCCACCAATGCGCGCGGCGAGGATGGCAAACCTGCCGAGGCGGAGGCAACCGTCTATGTAAAGCGGGTGCATGCGGTGGACATCACCAAGACCTCTGACGAAGATCCGAAAAATGGACCGAACGAGGTATCGGCAGGCAAGAAGGTGACGCTGACAGCTGATGTTAAGGGTGTGAAGCTGGGCTATCAGTGTGACGGATGCAGCGACAGCACCGCCAAAGACAAGAATGTTGTCAAGAACGAGTATGCCGCCTATGTGTGGAAGGTTCTGGAGGGGACGGAGCTCGTCGAGAAGATCGACACCGACAACCATACAATGGACTTTACAGTGTCCTCCAAGGCGAAAAAGGGAGACACGATCAGGATACAGGCAACCTCTTATCTTTCCGTGAAGAAAGGGTATACCCCGGTGAGCGGGGAGATCACGCTGACGGTGAGAGACAGCGGCGGAAAGATTACATTCAGCGACGGACTTCGCTACGGAAGGGCGACCAAGCTGGGGATCGATTACCCGGAGTTCAATACCGGAGGGCAGGGATATTATATCGTCTGCGCAAGGATCAAGACGCAGGAAAACGGCAATGCGGCGAATGACAAGATCATGCTCTATGGCACGAACGGTTCCGATGCATGGCTGACGCCGGACTTGTTTGGACTGAAGGTCAATGAAAAGCATTATATCACCTTGCAGATCATCGATCCGGGCTGTCATTTCAGCGCGGGGGATGCGATCGTGCAGAAGGTCGTGAACGACTATCTGGCGAACTGCGATGTGACAGGAGCCTACAATGGATCCTATAAGCACACAGGGATGGAAGCGTTTGAGATCAATCCTGCGAAGATCGTTTATAAATATAAGGACGAACTGACAAGCGGGGAGCTTACGCTCGATCCGCTCAGTGTGGCAAAGGGAGAACAGAAGATCAAGTTCGGTGTCGCAGAGGTTGAGAATATTTATAACGGAAACCAGTACGGACATATCAGCAAATGCGTGAAATACGATGTCTATAAGGGAGAAGGGGATGACAAGGCAGGCTGGGGATCGCCAATCTATGGTTATCGCCCCGGAGTAAACTTCTCCGATGGTTATTCCGGCAGCTACAGCGGAAGCACCGGTGTGGGCGGACTGATCTTTTCAGAGATCCAGAACGCACTCGAAATGTATATCCGTCTGGATGGCAACAATGCAACAACGGAAGCGGTAGGTACCTATCATCTGGTACCGCACATCAATTATATCAATGTACAGCAGGCAGACCACAGCTATTCTGTATATTACAAAAATTATGAGCCGAATTACGGGGAGCTTCAGTATTACGAAGTGCCGGAGTACACGATCACGATCAAGGTCACGAATGGAAATATCACACTAAACGGATATTATGACAATCAGTTCCTGAAACAGTGTACGGGTTATTTCCCGACTCCGTCTGAGAACGATTTCAAGAATATGTTTAACCTGAAGGAGACGGCAAAGCAGCAGAAGGAGTGGGTGCAGGTGCGGATGTATACGCCGGCGCGCAAGCAGTTTAATCAGGTATCCTTTAAAAAGGTCACCTGTGAATACAAGGCACTGGAGGATGCTTATTATCTGTCCTTTACATACCAGGACAATCAGAATAATACCTATTCCGGCGGAACCTTCCGCTGCAAATCGGACGGAACAGAGTGGGATACGGTGACAGTCGGTAATTGACGGTTGCCGGATCAAAGGGGAAAGGCAGAGTGTTTATGAGAAAAGACAGACAGCCGGGGGCTTCCCGGTCGAATAAAAAGAAGATCGTGGCAGTCGCAGCGTATTCCCTGGCGGTGGCGGTAGCCGCCTACGGCGTTCTGCCGTATCTGCAGCCGACGCAGGTATATGCGAAGGAATCGCTGAGCGGGATCCATCAGATCGTGGAATCGCACAGCGAGGAAGCCTACCGGATCCTGGATATTGTGCCGGGCAAAGCCACCTATACGGACGGGACGAATACATACGACGTCTCGCTGGGCACGATCGGGTATCTTGCCGGGGGACAGGCGCCGATCGAGAAGGATCTGGCGAATATCTTTACGGAGGGCAAGGAGAGCTTCTACAGCTACGACAGCAGGAAGGCTTTGGTAGATGCGGTCGTACCGGTTGGCTATGAAAATTCTTTTTTGAATCTGTCCTATCAGGAGAGCTATGACGGGATTGGCGAGGATAACTCTGCCGCGAAGGGCTGGACGAAGATCGCGTCCCCGGTGGAGGGTGTTGATCTTACGGATCCTGCCAATAAAGACAGTGTTCCGGTGGGAAAACTGCGCGCAGTTGTGACGAAGTGGAAGACCGGCGAGGACAAGACCGGTTATGATTATACCCTGGCAAAGGGAGATGGAAATACGCTGGGAACCTTGAGTACGGAGGACGGAGAGGTTTACGAGGCGTCGGAGAATGGCGCTTATCAGGTCATCTTTGGAAATCCACAGGTGGATATGAAAGGGTACCGGCCTTCGGTGGTATCGGATGACTGGCGGAATTATCCCTCGGCGACCAGCGTGTACCGGCTGATCGATGGAAAGTATGTCTATTCCGGAACGGTGGGAGAGAACGATCCAGACCGCAAGACGACGGACGACGAAAACGGCGCGGGAGAAGAGAATCCCAGTGAAGGAGAAAATCCTGGAGGGGGAGAGAACCCCGGTGAGGGAGAGAATCCTGGCGAAGGGGAAAATCCCGGAGAAGGAGAGAACCCTGGCGGAGAGGAGAATCCCGGAGGGGGAGAGAACCCCGGCGAAGGGGAGAATCCCGGAGGGGGAGAGAATCCCGGCGAAGGGGAGAACCCCGGCGAAGGGGAGAATCCCGGCGAAGGGGAGGATCCCGGCGAAGGAGAGAACCCCGGAGGGGGAGAGAACTCCGGCGAAGGACAGGATTCCGGCGAAGGAACATCGACTGGTGGAGAAGATCAGCAGACAACGGAAACGGCAGAGGGTGTCAGCGCGCAGGCTGCAAAGACATCCGGGACAATTTGGCACAGATATGCGGAGGAGAACGTACAGCAGGAGTTCTTTATCCTTTCTTTTACTTATGTAAACCATGAAGCGGACGGCGAAGAGGCTGAGCTCCTGTATGAAGTGCAGGAAGTGAAGACATACGAGGAACAGGAGGGGGAGGCAGCCCCGAATGACCTGTATGATCTTGCGGGCATTGGAAGGCAGGCGCAGGGCGAGGATGGCGTCGAACCGTTAGACACAGGGACAACGGAATATGCTTTTGTCTATGCGGGAGCAGGGGCAGGAGAGTACAAGCTCACCAGAGCGGACGACAGCGCAGGGGTGGATCCTTCGGTGATCCACGATGTGGAACTGTGGAACACTTCGGTATATATGCGGTGCTGCAGCGGCAACAACTGGCTGGAGCAGTATGTGTTCAATTCGCTGAGCAAGCAGGATAATGCGTCCGATAAGTTCCGGATACAGGTGGATGTGGTAGCGGCTGCGGAAGTGACGAACGCGATGATCAACGAGGCGGATCTGGTCTATCTGGAGGATGGCGCCGGCACATATCTGAACGGCAGCTTGACAAAGACTTATGATGGCAGTATTGCGGCGGATGCTGTGATCGCGCTGGTTTCCCAGGCGGTAGAACAGCTCAAGCCGGTGATCGTCGACTACAGTATCATAGAAGATACCGTCGTGACGCAGGAATATCAGGACAGCGCATATCAGAAGCTCGCGAAGGTATTTCTGAAAAAGGATCTGGCATCCTTCTACTATGCGATGAACCAGAGCGGCAATCTGGTGGACAACCTGCTGATGAACGCCGGGAAAAAGTCGGACGAGCATCCGGATAAAGAGGACAACAACTATAATTATGTAAACCGAAACATCTATATGGTAAATGACGATACGATTCTGGTCAGCGAGGACTTCCCGACGGCATTTGCCAAAGAGAAGGCAGAGCGGGGATTCCAGGAGGTGCTGGCGGCGATCAAGGCGGAGAATTCTGCGCTCGCCAAGGAGGACCAGATCGCGGAGGTCGTCAGCAAGGCGATGGCAGTCCAGTATATCATGAACTATTCGCTCGGACTGGTCGGTGATTTCAAGGATCTGAAGATCCTCGAGCTGCAGCCGACGGCGAACCTTGCCTCGGATCTGCATACGACGACAGGAGGCAGTCAGAAGGGAACCGTGCTGTACTGGCAGCGGGAGGATCGAGAGGGTGCGGGACAGCAGATCCTGCGCAGCTCCAAGGAAATAACAGCGGAGATCTCGACGAAGTCCGTCGCGGAGTTTAACGGCGAGTACGAGGATATCAATAGCGTCTACGATATGGTTTTCATCGGGCTGGACGGACAGAATCTGAACAGGGAAGGGGACCGGAAGCCGTACGCAGTGTACAACGACCCGGATCTCAAAGGAAAGGTATATCACTGCGGCGACCGTGCGGCGGGAAGCGATACCCGCTATGACCCCAGCGATATTACGCCTGCGGGGAAGGAAGCGCTTTACAGTTATCTCCGGGCGGGATACCCGGTGGTAGTGGAGAATGACTGTTTCAAGAACAAGACAGCGAAAGAGGGAAAGAGCGAAGACATCAATACCGACTATATCGCCGCCGATTCACAGATGTATGATTTCCTGAAAACAGCGATGAACGACTATAAGGATATGCTCTACACGGTAGAGGATCTGCACAGCAGCGCGCTTTTCATCACGCAGCTTAATGTGGTGCGCCCGGTGCTTGTCGCCCTCGATACAGAGACGGTCGAGAGCGGGGATCTGACGGCGGCTGTCCGCACGGAGGAAGGAAAACTGCGTGGCAGTATCGCCTACCGGATCGCGACAGACAGAGACGAAAATGCCGTTTACAGCGGAGAACTGACCAGACGGCTGTATCTGGATACCAACTATGACGGCGTCTTTTCCGCGGATGAAGAGTACACCGGATATCTTGAAGAAGGCATTGAAGGCGGAACGAGGATCAGCGTGGATTTCGACGAAGTCAGCTTTGGGCTGGTTCCCTGGAAGCTGGAAGTGGCAGACAGCGGAAACGGCTACCGGAGAGATTCTCTGGAAGGTTTTTTTGAACTGATCGGAACACAGCAGAGCAGTATCCGTGTATTGCAGATCCTTGGGAATCTGGATGAACAGACGGCAAACCTGCAGTTCTTATATGAAAAAGCCGACAATTCCATGATGCAGTATTATTTAAAGGGAGCGGAAGGGCTTCTGCACACGGAGTTTCAGATTGAGACGATTACACCGGCGGCAGCGGCAGAGTATCTTGCTGCCAACGCACAGTATCTAAAGCAGTGGGACGTTGTAGTGCTTGGATTTGGCCAGAGCGGCAACCCGGGCGATACGGTGACGGCAGCCGTGAACAGTTATCTGGCGGAAGGCGGCAGCGTGGTGGTATCGTCTGCGGGCGCGGAGAGTGACAGGCTTGGCGTGAATACAGCAGCGCTTGGACAGACAGAGGGAAGAACCTATGGAAGCCTCAGCGCGGCGACGGGGGCGCTCTACCGTTACAGCGGCTTACAGGGCGACATGTTCCAGGCCAGGACCAATCTGCACGCCCAACAGATCAACCGTGGAAGCGTCAGCGTATTTCCGTATCAGATTAACGATTCGATCGCCTTTGGAGGAAGTACTGCGCTGAAAGCGCCGTCCTATCTTCTGGATATCGGATCGGCAGACAGCGTGCAGACTGCCACGACTGCGTGGTATACGCTTCACCAGAGTGAGCGGAGCATAAACGCCTACAATGTATCCCCGAGGGATGCGAGAAACAATTACTATCTGTACAGCCGGGGAAGTCTGGTCTATGTCGGACAGACGAACTATCCGTACATTTATGACAATACCGGAAAGGGACAGCCGGACGGCGATGGAATGGACGAGACGCGTCTGTTTGTAAATGCGCTGATGGCGGCATACAATGCGGGCATCCACAGACCGGAGATCCAGATGGTGGCAGGCTTTGACAAGACTTCTGCGCCGATCGAGAGTATCACGATCCCCTTTGACGAGGATCATACGGACAGGGCAGACGGAGGCGTTCTGGACGATACGGTGGAAGTATATTTCCGTTATACAGACAACAATCTGGCGCTTTTAAAGACGCAGGTCGTCCGTTTCTATTATGAGGATCCGGCGGGAGCAGCAGTAGATATCGGAGGAGAGACCGTGCAGGCGACGGAGTTTGCCAGCGTGATCCACACCGTTGAGAAAAACAAACTGGTGGAGGTTGCTCCGACAGAGGTAAAGCAGGGGGCGGTCTATCGCATCAAGGCGCCTGTCGTGGCACTCAGACAGAATGATGGTATGACGAACGCTCGGATCTACGTGGTTTTGGAGACTGCTTTTGGCAAGTCAGGAAGATCGTACAGCCTGTTGTCCAGCGACAGTATTTCTCTCAACCGGGCGCAGATGTTTATGCTGGAGTAACAAAAATAGAGAGACAGATACCGGAGACATATTATAATATAGAAGAAACAGAATTTTTATTTTCCCCTTGCCATCCCGAAAAATATAGTGTATAGTGTTTCACGTTAAGAAACAGCACCAACGAATAGGGGAAATTGCTATGGCAAAGTATTTGGTAATCGTGGAATCACCTGCAAAAGTGAAGACGATCAAGAAGTTTCTGGGAGCAAATTATGAGGTGGCGGCCAGCAATGGTCATGTGCGCGATCTTCCGCGCAGCACACTCGGAATTGACCCGGAACATGATTTTGAACCGAAATATATCACGATCCGCGGCAAGGGCGATATTCTTGCCAATCTGCGCAAGGAAGTCAAGAAAGCAGAAAAAGTTTATCTCGCAACCGACCCGGACCGCGAGGGAGAGGCGATCTCCTGGCACCTGTACTATGCGCTCAAGCTGGAGAATAAGAAAGTATACCGGATCACCTTTAACGAGATCACAAAGACGGCAGTGAAAGAATCACTCAAGCATCCGCGTGAGATCGATATGAATCTGGTAGATGCGCAGCAGGCGAGAAGATGCCTTGACCGGATGGTGGGTTACAAGATCTCACCGGTGCTCTGGGCGAAGGTAAAGAGAGGGCTCAGTGCAGGCCGCGTGCAGTCGGTAGCGCTGCGGATCATCTGCGACCGGGAGGAAGAGATCAATGCGTTTATCCCGGAGGAATACTGGACGCTGGATGTGAATCTGGCGGTAGAAGGGGAGAAGAAGCCTCTCCTTGCAAAGTATTATGGAACAACACAGGAGAAAAAGACGATCGCGTCCAAGGAAGAACTGGAGGAGATCAAGAAGTCTCTGGACAAAGCAGCCTACGAGGTGACTTCGGTAAAGACCGGAGAGAGAGTAAAGAAAGCACCGCTTCCGTTTACAACCTCCACTCTGCAGCAGGAGGCCAGCAAAGTCCTGAATTTCTCGACACAGAAGACGATGCGTCTGGCACAGCAGCTGTATGAAGGCATCGACATCAAGGGCAGCGGCACGGTAGGTATCATCACGTATCTGCGTACCGATTCGACCCGTGTGTCGGAGGAAGCCGAGGCGTCTGCAAAAGAGTTTGTGACGCAGAAGTATGGAGAAGCCTATGCGGCAGGCACGGAGCAGGAGCGCAAGAGCGGGCAGAAGATCCAGGATGCGCATGAGGCGATCCGCCCGACAGACATCAGCAGGATCCCGCTTGAGATCAAGGAATCCCTTTCGAGGGATCAGTTCCGTCTGTATCAGCTGATCTGGAAGCGCTTCGTGGCAAGCCGGATGGCTTCGGCGGTCTATGAGACAACTTCCGTGAAGATCGACGCGGCAGGACAGCGTTTCACCGTAGCGGCGTCCAAGATCAAATTTGACGGATTTATGAGCGTCTACACCCAGGACGACGATAAAGAAGAGAGCAACACCCTGATGAAGGGAATTACGACAGAGACAAAACTGTCCCTGATCGATATGGAAGAGAAGCAGCATTTTACACAGCCTGCGCCGCACTACACCGAGGCGTCGTTAGTCCGTGCGATGGAAGAGCTGGGGATCGGCAGACCGAGTACCTACGCTCCCACGATCACGACGATCCTTGCCAGAAGATATATTGTCAAGGAGAACAAGAATCTTTATGTGACAGAGCTGGGCGAGGTGGTCAACCATATGATGAAGGAGGCGTTCCCTTCTATCGTGGATGTCAATTTTACGGCAACCATGGAGGCGCTGCTTGACGGCGTGGAGGAAGGAAACGTCAAGTGGAAGACGGTGATCCGTAACTTCTATCCGGATCTGCAGGAGGCAGTTGACAAGGCAGAGAAAGAGCTGGACGAGGTTGAGATTGCCGACGAGCTTTCGGATGAATACTGCGACGTCTGCGGACGGCAGATGGTCATCAAATACGGTCCGCATGGAAGATTCCTGGCATGCCCGGGCTTCCCGGAGTGTCGCAACACGAAACCGTACTTTGAGAAGATCGGAGTTGCGTGTCCGAAATGCGGCAAGGACATCGTGATCAAAAAGACAAAGAAAGGAAGAAAGTATTACGGCTGTATCGGCAACCCGGAATGTGATTTCATGGTTTGGCAGAAGCCGGTGAATGACCGCTGCGACCGCTGTGGTTCGATCCTACTCCAGAAAGGGAACAAGCTGGTATGCTCCAAGGAGGGCTGCGGCTTTATCAAAGATGCACCGAAAGAGGAGGCCTGATATCAGGTCTTCTTTTTTAAGTTTTTTTAAATTGAAGAAATTGCTCGCATATTTTTATATTTTATGCGAATTGTATATAAAATACATTGAAAACAACCAAATGGTGTGATAAAATAATTTTTAGATAGAGTGACAGACAAAGGCTGGAAACAGTGGAGGAAAAGTTCATGGGCAGTGTTCAGCTATTAGACAAAACGAGAAAAATTGGGAAGCTACTACACAACAACAACTCGGGAAAGGTCGTGTTCAACGATATCTGCGAGGTTCTCAAGGAGATCCTTGCCTCGAATGTGCTTGTGATCAGCAGGAAAGGAAAGGTGCTCGGCATCGGCGATCTGGATTCGGTGGAGTCCATCACGGAGCTGATCGTAGACCACGTGGGAGGCTTTATCGATCCTTTGCTGAATGAGCGTCTGCTCGGCGTATTGTCTACGAAGGAGAATGTCAATCTGGAGACGCTCGGGTTCGAAAATATCGACATCCGCAAATTTCAGGCGATCATTGCTCCGATCGAGATATCCGGCGAGAGACTGGGAACCCTTTTCCTGTATAAATGCGACGAACAGTACGACATCGACGATATTATCCTGTGCGAGTATGGAACCACGGTGGTAGGATTGGAGATGCTGCGGGCGGTCAGTGAGGAGAGCGCGGAAGAAAACCGCAAGATCGCAGTCGTCAAGTCAGCGATCAGCACGCTGTCGTTCTCAGAGATGGAAGCGATCACGCATATCTTTGAAGAGCTGAACGGCATGGAGGGGATCCTGGTGGCGAGCAAGATTGCAGACAAGGTCGGCATCACCCGGTCGGTGATCGTCAATGCCCTGCGCAAGTTCGAGAGCGCCGGCGTGATCGAGTCCCGCTCCTCCGGCATGAAAGGAACCTACATCAAGGTGTTGAACGACGTGGTGTTCGACGAGGTGGAAAAGCTGAAAGAGCAGGGAAGATACTGATAGTTTGATAAATATTCATAATTTGTCAGAAATAGAACGCAAATGCTGGAAAAAACGCAAAAAAAGGGTTTGTGATACGAATCTGTTCGGAAAACAGCTTCGGAAAACGGATCCTTTTTTTGTGTTTTTATATCGAAACAACTTGTTTTTTCTCGTAATTACTTTATAATGTAATAGGGACTACTTTATGGTTTTATCAAACAGCCTGTTTGAGGGGACGCATCTGTATACCGGGAGGAAACCGGACGGAGCGAAAGAACAGGTGGATCAAGGAGGGGAATTATGAGTACCTTAGCAAGTACCAACGTTTTTGATTATGTCAATGTGCTGGACAAGGCGGCAGACGCATCCTGGCTTAGAAACGATGCGATCTCGAACAACCTTGCCAATGCAGATACACCCAATTATAAAAGGCAGGATGTGGATTTTGAGTCACAGCTCGCAAAAGCGCTGAGACATTCCAGATATACATCAATGGATGCCAAGGTTGCCAATCTCAAGACAAACAGGTTGGAGCCGGTAACATACACAGACTATGCAGGCTTTTCCTACCGTATTGACGGCAACAACGTGGATCCGGATACGGAAGCCGTCTACCTGGCCAAAAACCAGATCGTTTATCAGGGACTCACGGACAGTATCAATCAGGAGTTCGAAAATCTCAGAATCGTGATGAAATAATGAAAAGTGTATAAGGAGAAAGACTTATGGGAATGTTTACGGCATTTGATATCAATGCTTCGGGTATGACCGCAGAACGCTATCGTATGGATATTATTTCGCAGAACGTGGCGAACGCGAACACAACACGGACAGAAGATGGAACACCGTACCGCAGAAAGGTCGTTGTTTTTGAAGAGAAGGGACAGCAGACTGCTTTCCGCCACGTGCTGAACAAGGCGTCAAAGTGCTATTCCTACACAGGAAACGGCGTAAAGGTCACAGGAGTTTACGAAGACCAGTGGACAGAGATGAACAAGGTCTATGATCCGTCCCATCCGGATGCGGATGAAAACGGCTATGTTACCTATCCGAACGTAAATACAGTGACGGAGATGACAAACCTGATCGATGCGAGCCGCGCTTACGAGGCAAATGCGACAGCATTTAATGCGAGCAAGACGATCGCCAGCGCAGGACTTGGCATTATCAACGCATAGAAATCTGGGGAAGTAAGCAGTTAGTAAGAGGGATGCAAGAGAACAACTGGAGGAATTGAAATGGCTTTGGATATCACATCATTGTACAATGTGTCTTCGGATGCGATCAAGAAGGCGGCAAAGGCAGCGCCGACAACAACGGCGGCGAGCTATACAGATACGAGCTTTGACGGATTGCTGAACACAGCGATCGATAATTTGAACACGACAAACGGACTTCTTTCCAATGCGGAGGATGAGGAGATCAAGTGGGCTCTGGGCGAGACGGACAACTCACATGATCTGGGCATTGCACTGAAAAAGGCGTCCACGGCACTGCAGTACACCGTTGCGATCAGAGACAGACTTCTGGACGCATACAAGGAACTGATCCAGATGCAGATTTAGTGAGTATCTTATACTGAAGGAGAAGGAATCGTCGTGGAGAAATTGCTGGAAAAATTAAAAGAGATCGGTAGCCGGATCCTGGAATGGTGGAACCGGTTTACAACAAAACAAAAGACTTTGATCGTCTGTGCGGCGGTGGCTGTAGTCGTGGCGATCGTAGCAATCGTGGCTGCACTGACCAAACCGCAGTACGTGCTTCTGAGACAGTGCGAGACAATGACGGAAGCGTCCGAGGTGAAAGACCTTCTGGACAGTGACGGAAATTATACATACCAGATCGCAGATGACGGACTGACTATCACGGTGCTCAAGGAGCAGGCGGCGGACGCCAACTTCCTGCTTGGAACGAACAACATCCAGGCGGCAGGCTATGGGATCGAGAACGTGACGGACGGCAGCTTTTCGACTACTGAGTCGGACAAGCAGAAGAAGTATGTGGTCTATCTCCAGAAATATCTGGAAAACGATGTCATCAAGAAGTTTGACGCAGTCAAGAACGCCTACGTCACACTGAATATCCCTGAAAATGACGGGACACTGATCGCAGCGAAGGAGGAATCCTCTGCGTGGGTTCTTCTGGAGCTCAAGGACGAGTTTACGACCGAAAATGCGGCATATCTGGCGCGTGCGGTTGCGACGGCGATCGGCAATGAGACAACGAACAACATCGTCATCATGGACACAGAGAGCAATATGCTCTTTACCGGTGACGACAACTATACGGTATCCGGGACGACCAACGCACAGCTTACGGTAAAGAAGGAAGCAGAGAAGCTGGTCACCAGCGAAGTGAAGAAGGTGATCCTGGGAACTAACGAGTTTGACAATGTGGAAGTGGCAAGCAATCTGATCCTTGACTTTTCAACAATCGACAAGACAGAGCATACTTACACGCCGGCAGAAGGGCAGACACAGGGCGTACTCAGCCATGAAGACATCTACAACGAGGAGAACACCAGCGGAACCGGTGGAGTGCCCGGAACGGACTCGAACGACGAAACTACCACCTATGTCATTGAAGACAACGCAAACTCTTCCTCGACAAGAAGCGAGGAGTCGAGAGATTATCTTCCGAATGAGACGATCACAACAACGACGACACCGGCCGGACTGATCGATTACGGACAGTCTTCCCTGGCAGCGTCGCTGATCAAGTACAATGTGGTCCGCGAGGAGGATGCAAAGACACAGGGACTTCTGGACGGCGTGACATGGGAAGAGTACAAGCTGGCCAACAAAGACAGGACCAAACTGGATGTAGATCCGGATTTCTATACGGCGGTAGCGAATGCGACCGGCATTTCGACCGACAACATTACATTAGTGGCTTACAGCGAGAACATTTTCTTCGATGCAGAGGGATCGGGACTTACGGCAACGGATATCCTGCAGATCATCCTGATCATCGTGATCCTGGCGCTGCTCGCCTTTGTCGTGCTCAGAAGCATGCGTGGAGAGAAACATCAGGAGGAAGAGGAAGAACTGTCTGTGGAGACGCTTCTTCAGTCTGCACAGCCGCAGCTTGAGGATATTTCCGTGGAGAATGAATCGGAAGAGAAACGCCTTGTCAGCAAGTTTGTGGAAGAGAATCCGGAGGCGGCAGCCAACCTGCTGCGTAACTGGTTAAACGAAGAGTGGGGGTAGGAATATGTCAGCAAGAACAGCAGAGGAGAAGATCACAGGCCTGCAGAAGGCAGCGATTTTGCTGATTGCCCTGGGACCGGAAAAATCAGCAGCGATCTTCAAGCACTTAAAGGAAGAAGAGATCGAGGAACTGACTCTTGAGATAGCAAACACCAGAAGTATCACACCGCAGGTCAAGGAAGAAGTCGTGACCGAGTTTTATCAGGTGTGTCTGGCACAGCAGTATATCGCGGAGGGTGGTATCAACTACGCGAAAGAACTTTTGGAGAAATCCTTCGGCTCGGAGAAGGCGATGGATGTTATCAGCAGGCTGACAGCCTCCTTGCAGGTTAAGCCTTTCGAGTTTGTGAGAAAGACAGATGCGGCACAGCTCCTGAACTTCATCCAGGACGAGCACCCGCAGACGATCGCTCTGATCCTGTCTTACTTATCGCCTGCACAGGCGGCGCTGATCGTGTCGGCACTGCCGCCGGACAGACAGTCCGACGTTGCAAAGCGTATCGCAGTGATGGATCGTACAAGTCCGGAGGTTATCAAGGAAGTGGAGAAGGTTCTGGAATCCAAGCTGGCATCCCTTGTCAATCAGGATTACACCATTATCGGTGGTGTGGATGCCGTAGTAGAGATCCTCAATACCGTGGATCGTGGAACAGAGAAACATATCATGGAGACTCTGGAAATCGAAGAGCCGGAGCTGGCAGACGAGATCCGCAAGAAGATGTTCGTATTCGAAGATATCCTGCTGCTTGATGACCGTGCGATCCAGCGTGTACTTCGTGATGTGGACAACGGAGATCTGGCGATCGCCCTCAAGGGATCCAACGAAGAGGTACAGAACGCGATCTTCAACAACCTGTCCAAGCGTCTTGCTGTCATGATCAAGGAAGACATGGAATTCATGGGACCTGTCCGTATGAAGGATGTTGAGGAAGCACAGCAGAAGATTGTAAATATCATCAGAAAACTGGAAGATTCCGCAGAGATTGTTATCTCCAGAGGTGGAGGTGACGAGATCATTGTCTAGGAATATATACAAGTCCTACTGCGTGGCAGTGACAGAGGACGATAAATGTGTGATAGACAGCAACGAGCGCGTGGCGGAGAGGATCGAGGAGCTTCAGGCGAAGCAGAGAGAGCAGGAGAGAAGAGCTGCTGCGGAAGGCGAGGATGGAGAGTTTACCTCCGGTCTTGAGGCCGGAGCAGTAGAACCTCAGGATGGCGCTGAGGACGGCGGAGATGGATCGATCATCAAGGCTGCTTCCATGGAAGGACCGGATCTGGAAGAAGTCAAGGCGCAGGCGCAGCAGATCCTGGAGGATGCACAGCTCCAGGCGCAGCAGATCAAGGATACAGCGCAGGAGGAGACAGAGAATCTCCGGAGACAGACCCTTGACCGGGCGGAAAAGAACGGCTACGACGACGGCTACCAGAGAGGTCTTGCCGAAGTGGGCGAGATGAAACAGAAGCTGGAGGCAGAGCAGCAGAAGCTGGAACAGCATTACAGCGATCTGATCGACGAGCTGGAGCCAAAATTCATAGAGACGATCACAGAGGTCTACAACCATGTGTTCAAAGTGGATCTTGCAGATAACAGAGACATCCTGGTGCATCTGATCGATTCTACCCTGCGTAAGGTAGAGAGCAGCAGGACTTTTATTGTACATGTTTCGGCGGAGGACTACCCTTACGTCAATATGCAGAAGCAGGCGCTTCTGGACGGACCGGTGGGCGGCAAAGGAATCCTTGAGATCGTGGAGGACATCGCCCTGGCAAAGGGAGACTGTATGATCGAGACGGACGGGGGAATTTTCGACTGCGGTATCGGAACGCAGCTTGAAGAGCTTACGAAGAAATTGCGGGTGTTATCTTTTGATGGAACCAATCATTGATTTTGAAAAATACAGCAGAATAGAGGACGACACCTTCTTTCGCAAGATGGGGCGTGTAGAGAACGTGGTGGGTCTGACGATCGAATCGGCCGGACCGGAAGCGAAGCTCGGAGATCTGTGCCGGATCTATCCGGCGGATGACACCTATGCACCGATCATGGCGGAGGTTGTCGGATTCAAGGATCGCAAGACGCTGCTGATGCCCTGCGACAAGACGGACGGGATCGGTCTTGGCTGTATCGTGGAAAATACCGGAGAACCGCTGATGGTGCCGGTAAGCAACGATCTGCTCGGCAAGGTGCTGGACGGTCTGGGAAGGATCGACGGAGAGTACATGACGGGTACGCCGTACGCAGTAGAGGCGCAGCCGCCGGATCCGATGAGCAGGAAGATCATCGACGAGGTGCTTCCGCTCGGCGTCAAGGCAGTGGATGGACTGATGACGGTCGGCAAGGGACAGCGTATCGGTATTTTTGCAGGTTCCGGTGTCGGCAAATCGACACTTATGGGTATGTTTGCTAGAAATACCAAGGCGGACATCAACGTGATCGCTCTGATCGGAGAGCGGGGCAGGGAGGTTCGCGAGTTCGTCGAGAGAGATCTCGGGGAGGAAGGTATGCGCCGGTCGGTGGTCGTTGTGGCGACCTCGGACAAATCGGCGCTTGAAAGAAATAAAGCGGCCAAGACCGCGACGGCGATCGCGGAGTATTTCCGGGATCAGGGAAAAGATGTGCTTCTGATGATGGATTCCCTGACACGTTTTTCCATGGCACAGAGGGAGATCGGACTTGCCAGCGGCGAGCCGCCGGTGTCCAGAGGTTATCCGCCGAGCGTGTATTCGGAGATGCCCAAGCTCCTGGAGAGAGCGGGAAGGGCGAGCGTAGGTTCCATCACGGGACTGTACACCGTGCTTGTCGATGGAGATGATTTCAACGAGCCGATCACGGATACGGCAAGAAGTATCCTGGACGGTCATATCATGCTGAACCGTAAACTGGCGCATCTGAACCACTATCCGGCAATCGATGTGCTGCAGAGTATTTCCAGATGTATGAGCCAGATCATAGGCAAGGAGCACAAGGTGCTTGCCGGAAAACTCAAGAGCGTGCTGGCGACCTACAACGAGGCGGAGGATCTGATCAATATTGGCGCCTACAAGAGAGGCAGCAACGAGAAGATCGATTATGCGATCGACAAGATCGACGCTGTCAACGACTATCTGATGCAGGATGTGGATGCCAAGTACGATTACGAGCAGGCGGTAGATCTGCTCAGAGAACTGTTCGACGATCAGGCAAAGGAGCCGGAGCAGGAAGCATAACCGGAAAAGACCGGACGGATGGGTGATGAAAAATGGCTAGGTTCGCTTACCGGATGCAGAATATACTGAACATCAAACTTCAGCTTGAAAATCAGGCGAAGATGGAGTTTGGCAGACAGCAGATGAGACTGCGGGAGGAACAGGACATCCTGCAGGAGTACATAGACAGAAAAGAGTCCTATCTGGAAGAGGGCAGAACGATCCGCGGCAGCGTGATGCGCGCCAGCCAGCTCAGGGAAAACGCAAATGCGCTTACGGCGATGGATGAGATCATCGAACTGCAGAACGAGCAGGTGGCGATCGCGGAGGAACGGGTGGAAGAAGCCAGAGCGAAGCTGCAGGAAGTGATGCAGGAGCGCAAGATGCATGAAAAGCTGAAGGAAAAGGCCTTTGAACAGTTTATGAAGGACGAGAATGCGGCAGAGGGGAAAGCTGTGGATGAGCTGACAAGCTATACCTATGGTCAGCGCGAGGATGATTGATTGGAAGGCGTGGTTTAGATATGGCAGAACAACTTTTGAATGAGGAAGTAGATACCAAAGCGGAGAAGCAGCGGTTAAAAGAAGAGAAGAAAAAGATCAAAGACGAACAGAAGGCGCAGCGCAAGGAAGCCAAGAAACGTGCAAAAGAGATATCTGCCCAGGAGGCGCAGCTCACGGAGGATGAAGAGGCCGGGGGCGTGTCCGTATTTCTGGTGACGGTGGTCATTGTGGCGATCTGGCTGGCGATCCTCTGCCTGCTGATCAAGCTGGATGTGGGTGGCTTCGGATCCAATGTGCTTGCTCCGGTATTGAAGGACGTCCCGGTGATCAATAAGATCCTGCCGGCAGAGTCGGTGATCACAACAGACGATGAGGAAGCCTACGGAGGGTACACAAGCCTCCGCGAGGCGGTTGACTATATCAAGCAGCTTGAACTGGAGTTGGAACAGGCACAGTCGAGCAGCAACACGGACTCGGAGGAGATGGATCAGATGCGCGCGGAGATCGAGCGTTTACAGACCTTCGAGGATGCGCAGGTGGAATTTGAGCGGATCAAGAACGACTTCTACGAGGAAGTAGTGTATGCCGACAAAGGCCCTGGTGCAGAGGCATATCAGAAGTATTATGAATCGATGGATCCGACGACGGCTGAATACCTGTACAAGCAGGTTGTACAGCAGCAGGAGGCGAGCAAGGAGATCCAGGATTATGCCCAGGCTTATGCGGATATGAAGCCCAAGGAGGCTGCGGCCATCTTTGAGAACATGACGGATGATCTGGAGCTGGCGGCAAAGATCCTGAACCAGATGAGCACGGAGGACAGAGGAAAGATCCTCGGTGTGATGGATCCGACCGTGGCGGCGAGACTGACCAAGATCATGGATCCGGAGTCCTGACATACGATGGTAAAGAATTAAGACGGGGACTGGAATTGTCGATATATATGATATAGGCGGCAGTCTGTATTTTATATATAAATATGCCGAAAGGCGAGCACTTTGATAATAGAAGAAAGGAGGAATGTGTGTGACAGGCATACCTGTAAACAACATCAATGCACCACTGAATTATGTAAACCAGCAGCCGGGCGTGGCAGGTAAGACCGAGGACGCCGTAAAGGAGAGCTTTGAAAAGGTTATGACTAAGATAACCGGTGAAGTGACTTCCCTTGCAGCGCAGGGCAGCACCGGAACAGCGAAGACTGACGGCGTGCGCCAGGCAGAGACATCCAGAAAGAAGGATGCATCCGCAGGAAAGAAGAATCAGATCAAAGATGCTTCTGGCAATGCAGACGGCAGAAACGGAAAGAAGAGTGTGACGGCGGCAGACCGGTCGGCGGCGCAGGATAAGCAGACCGTCCGCGAGAGCGGTGAAAAGCTGGTGGAGGACATTGCAGACGAGATGGGTGTCACGACCGAAGAGGTGACAGATGCGATGGAAGTTCTCGGACTTTCCGTTGTGGATCTTTTTGATCTGTCGAATCTGAAGCAGCTTCTTTTGCAGATCAGCGGATGTCCGGATGAAATGTCTCTGGTTACGAATGGAGAACTGTATCAGAATCTGCAGAATCTGTTCATGATCGTGGAGGAGAGTCTGGATCAGCTCGGAGAGGAGCTTGGACTTGACGGTGAAGAGCTTGGCGCGTTGATCGCGGACATGGCTTCCGTGGAAGGCACAGACGAGACACAGAATGTAGAGAATCTCCCGGAAAGCGGACTGGAAGGGTCGAAGGACTACACCGTTACCGTGCAGAAAAACGGGGAGACAGTCAAGCTGAGCGTGACCGTGGATGACCAGAACGGCGACAAATCCGTACAGGAAAACGTGACGGGAGCAGCCGACGGAAGCGAAGAACTTGCAGACCCACAGGAAGCGATCGTCAAGAGCGGTCAGGGCAAAGGCGCACAGGAAGAACATTCTGGCGCAGAGCAGTCCGGTAATCTGTTCCAGATGGCAAATCAGGAGCAGGCAGTGGATGCACAGAACATGGTGAATCAGACGGCGGAAGTGCCGGATACCTATCAGTCGACGCAGACACAGGAAATCATGGACCAGATCGTAGATTACATGAAGGTCAACCTGAAAGCGGAGACACAGGAGCTTGAGATGCAGCTTCATCCGGCGAGCCTCGGTACAGTCAATGTACAGATCGCAGCCAGAGGCGGAAGTATTACAGCACAGTTCACGACCCAGAACGAAGCAGTCCGTGCGGCAGTGGAGAGTCAGATCGTGGAACTCAAGCAGCAGTTTGAAGAACAGGGAATCAAAGTCGACAAAGTGGAAGTTGCCGTGGCGAGTCATCAGGACAGCCAGCAGTTTTCGCAGAGCGGGGAAGAAGCACAGAGAGACCAGAAGAGCCAGTCAGGCAGGACAGTGAGACGATTGAATCTGGATGAACTCGACGCAGAAGATGCGCCGGAGATGGAAGAATCCGAGAAGATCGCAGTCGAGATGATGCGTGCAAACGGCGGGACGGTCGATTACACCGCATAGGGACGAGAACATACGATTCCTAAGTAAAAAGAAAGGAGCAGGCTATGGGAGCAATAGCTGAAATCAAAGATGGCAAAGTGGTAGAATCCGCAACCGCGTCCTCTCTTGCGAAGAGCAGCGAGAAGAAGAGTGGATCTACCGTAGACAAAGAAGCATTTTTGCAGTTGCTGGTGGCACAGATGAAATACCAGGATCCGCTGGAGCCGACATCCAACACCGAGTACATATCACAGTATGCAACCTTCTCCGAACTGGAGCAGATGCAGAACATGAGCGCGACACTGGAGCTTTCCAGAGCATCGACGCTGGTAGGACAGACCGTACTGATGAAGGTGACGGACAGCAGCGGAAACACAACAACGGTACAGGGAAATGTTGATTATGTTGTCTATGAGAACAACAAGGCATTCTTATCGATCAACGGGGAGCTTTATTCGCTGGATGATCTCGATACTGTTGCAGATGAGAAGTATCTGGAGGCATACACGCTGGCGGCAGAATTCCTGAATCTGTACAACAAACTTCCGAAGGTTGGCGAGCTTACGATCGGCGACAGGGAGGATGTAGAGAAGGTACAGAAGATGTACGATGAGATGAATGATTATCAGAAGAAGTTTATTTCCAGTGATTATGTAGAAGGTCTCAAGAAGTACACAAGCAGGATGAACGATCTGGTGAAGGCGCAGGAAGAAGAGAGCTGATCAAGCGAAAGGAAGCTGCTAAAAGGACTGGCGGCATGTAGTTATCTCAAGGAGGAGCAAAGATGAAGATTCAAAACAACTCGTTCCTTTCCATTGAGCAGATGCAGGACCGGTTCCTGAACCAGAACAGTCAGACCGCGGGAAGCGCAGCCAAGAATGGCCCCAGCTTTCAGGATATTCTGACAAAGAAGACCGAAAGCACGCGCCAGACAGGAGAGATCAAATTCTCGAAGCATGCGGCAAACCGGCTGGTAGACAGAAATATCGAACTGACAGAGGAACAGGTGGAACGCCTTAATCTGGGCGCTGCGAAAGCAGAAGCGAAAGGAATCAATGAATCACTGGTCATTGTAGACTCTCTTGCATTTATCGTGAATGTGCCGAATCAGACGGTGATCACGGCAATGAGTCAGGCAGAGACCGATGAAAATGTATTCACTAACATTGATGGAGCCGTTATCATATAGCCGGACCTCAGGGGGGCTTATGTTTCTGAATGACAGAGGGAACAGAACGGATTTCCATACAGAATAAGGAGGTCATTTCATTATGATGAGATCATTGTTCTCTGGTGTGGCAGGTCTTAGAACCCACCAGACAAGAATGGATGTTATCGGTAATAACATCGCGAACGTAAACACAACAGCATACAAATCACAGTCCATGGTATTCAGCGATCTGCTGTACCAGACGACACAGGCGGCATCCGGAGCCAACGAGGCGACCGGACGAGGCGGTACGAACGCCCGCCAGATCGGTCTTGGTTCAAAGACCGGAGCAATCTCGACAGCGATCACAACGCAGGGTTCGGCACAGTCCACAAACAACCCGTTCGACGTTATGATCACGGGAGATTCCTTCTTTATCGTGAGCAACGGCTCCGAGAACTTCTTCACCAGAGACGGATCATTCACGGTCGACGGAGCAGGAAACCTTGTTATGTCAACTACTGGTTACACAGTAATGGGATGGCAGACAGATGAAAACGGAGATATTGTGGCAGATACCGTATCTGCGCTGCAGATCATGAACACAGACAATCTGACCTATCCGCCGGAGGCGACCAGCAAGGCTTACGTATCCGGTATTCTGGACAAATATGATACCAACGTAAACAGCACCGCCGGCAAGATCATGACGCTCAATTTCTTTGATGCCCTTGGCTACAAGTATACGGCAAAGATGAGCATCCACTCGACAGATACCGATGGAAACTACTATGTATCCCTGGATGACATTCTGGACAGCGACGGCGTATCCCTTGTCAAGAAGTACAACCTGAACAGCATTAAGGATATCGCATCCTTCGGTGAGGACTCGGTAGCGACTTCCGAGGCAGTCTACAAACTGCTCGACGGCGTATCCTACGATCCGGCAACCGGAAAGTACGTCAAGAATCTGACAGCGGGCGATGTGCTCGACGATTTTGCAAGCAACAACATGATCGCAATGTCCAAGGACAACTGGACGATCACCTCCCCGGCGGCGGCAGGAGCTGTGGCAAGTGGAAGTACGGTTACGGTGGAAGGAAGCGTTACCCTGGATCAGGCGCTCCTGGAGGCAGAGCCTTACAGCCTGATCTACAATGCGGCAGAGGGGCAGTATTACTTTAACGATGGCGGTACGGCGAAGGCACTTGGCACGGATGCGGCATTATGGCAGACGGCACTTGCAAAGATGAACGTTACCGGTGTTACCGGCGTGACGGTTACAGACGGTGAAGTAACCCTGAAATTCAAGCAGGACTTCACGGCAAACAAGGATACGACCTTTGACGGAGCAAAGACTTTCTCGACAGAGATCCCGGCGGAGGATGTACTCAAGGAAGCATACGGTGTGGAGAGCGCAGGCAACACAACCTACACGATCGACTTTGTGGGAACAGACGGCAAGGCGCAGATCATCAAGCAGGTTTCCCAGAGCGGCTACCCGCTGGTATTCAATACCGACACCGGTAAATTCTCCTATGTGGGAAGCGTGGACAACGATACCGTAACCCTTGATTTCAACAATTCAGCAGTCTCTATGACGGGAGATACGATCCAGCTGACACAGTTCAGCGACATTGATATCGACTTCTCCTCCTGTACGATGTACAACAATGGCGGAACTTCCACCATTTCAGCGACGAACGGAGATAAGAAGGGATATAATACCGGTAGAAAAGAAGGCGAGATGATCGGTGTGGAGATCGCGCAGGACGGTAAGATCCGCGCATCCTATGACAACGGTCAGACCAGGCTGCTCGGACAGATCGCAGTGGCAAACTTCGCCAACGCATCCGGTCTTTCCAAACAGGGTGATAACCTGTATTCCGCAACGATGAACTCCGGTGAGTTCGACGGAATCGGTCAGGATATCACCGCGGGCGGCGGCTACATGACCTCCGGCGTACTGGAGATGAGTAACGTGGATCTTTCCTCCGAGTTTACGGAAATGATCACAACACAGCGTGGTTTCCAGGCAAACAGCCGTATTATTACAGTTTCCGATACAATGCTGGAAGAACTCGTCAATCTGAAGAGATAAAATAGACAGTAATTGAAGAGGAACTTTCGTTTGATTTTGTAAAAAATGACAAAGTTCCTCTTTTCTTTTGCAGAATTGCATAAGATATGGTAAAATAATATAGGTTCGTACAAAGAAGGGGTTTGACGGACCAGGGAAAAACCTCGGGGGTGTCAGTTATGATAGAGGTAACCAAGTTAAATGGTGCAAAGGTGCTTATCAATCCGGATCTGCTCGAAGAAGTGGAGGAGACACCGGACACTGTCCTTTCCTTTACAACAGGGCGCAAAATTATTGTAAAAGAAAGTAGACAAGACATAAAAAATCTAGTAAAATTGTACAGAAAGGACATCTTTGCATAAGAGAGTGTAAGTGAGGGTGGAATACATATGGATATTGCGTCAATTATTGGATTGATAGTTTGTTTTATACTGGTTGTTTTTGGTATTTTGTATGGACATGACATGTCGGTTATGCAGAACTTCCTGGATGCGCCGTCAGCGCTGATCACCTTTGGTGGTTCGTTCTGCTGTATCCTGGCAAGTTACACCCTGCCGAATTTCCTGGCAGGAATCAAGAGCATTTCCCTGATCTTTAAACTTTCTACGATGAACGTTCCGGACACGATCCAGAAGATCATCGATCTGTCGAACGTGGCGCGTAAGGAAGGACTGCTTTCCCTGGAGGAAGCGGCAACGGATATTGAAGATGAATTCCTCAAGAAAGGAATATTACTGATAGTAGATGGTACGGATCCGGAGCTTGTCCGTGCGATCATGGAGACAGAGCTGGTAAGCGTGGAAGACCGACATAAGGACAAGATCGGTTTCTGGGAAAACCTGGGAGCCATGGGCCCTGCCTGGGGTATGATCGGTACCTTGATCGGTCTGATTAACATGCTTCAGGATATGAATGATCCGTCATCCATCGGACCGGCCATGGCAGTTGCACTGGTTACGACATTGTACGGTTCTATTCTGGCGAACTGGATCTGCGCGCCGGTTGCGACGAAGCTCAAGAGCAAAAATGCAGAAGAGACAATGATGAAGGAGATCGAGATCGAAGGTCTTTTGTCCATACAGGCGGGCGAGAACCCACGTGTCATCGAAGAGAAGCTTAAGTCCTTCCTGGCACCTAAGGACAGAGGAACATCAGCTGATGAGGCCGGAGGTGAACTGAATGGCTAAAAGGAAACCGGACGAGCCGCCCAAAGGAGCGCCGGCGTGGCAGTCGACCTTTGCGGATCTGATGAACCTGCTGCTGTGTTTCTTCGTTATGCTGTTTGCTATGTCCGACGTAAACAGCGCGAAGTTCGACGCGGTGGTGGCGTCCTTCAACCAGAGCTTCTCTATTTTCACGGCGGGAGCGACGGCGATCGGGGACGGCGTTCTGATCAGCAACGGTGTGAGCCAGCTGAACGAACTGGATGATTACATTTACAGTTCGGGCAAGATGGGCGAAGGCGAGCTCGTTGATGAAAATGTGGCGAATGCACAGGAGCAGGTGGAACAGGCGCAGATGGAAGAGTCTGAGAAACTTGCGGAGAAGATAGAAGAAGCAGTAGAAGAGCGGAATTTGCAGAACGACATAGACATAGACTTTACGTCGCAGTATGTGTTGCTTACGCTGAAGGGGACGATTCTGTTTGACTCGGGAAGCACCGAGCTGAAGGAGGAGGCGAAGCCTGTGATTGGTCAGGTGGGAGAGATTCTGGAGAGCTATGCACCCGGCACGATCGAGATCGAAGGACACACGGACAATGTGCCGATGTCCGGAGCAAAATACTCGAATAATGATGAGCTGAGTTCGGGTAGAGCACAGTCGGTCTTTGATTATCTTCTTTCTGTTACAAACCTGGATCCGGCGAAGATCAAACATTCCGGCCGTGGGGAGTACGTACCTGTTGCGGATAATTCAACAGCGGAGGGACGGGCTAAGAACCGCCGCGTTGAGATCAAAATATACAACTCGTTAAGTTCATATTAAAAGGGGAGCGAAAGGAAAATGAAAAAAAATCTGATTTCTATTATCATTCTGGCGCTTTTGATCGTGAATGTCGTTCTGACGGCTATTATGATGTTCAGCGTGACGAGCACTTCTAAAAAGACAGCGGCGTTGGTCGACAATATTGCGACAGCTCTGAACCTGGAACTGGCAGCAAAGGGTGAGGATGGAGAAGCGGCGGAGACTGCGATCCCGATGTCCAATATTGAGACTTACGATATTTCCGAGTCGATGACGATTCCACTTAAAACAGACGAGGCAGACGGAGGAGATCCGCATTTCTGTATGGTATCCGTAACGCTGTCCATCAATACAGAGGACAAAGGATACAAGACCTACGGTTCCGACCTGTCGAAGCAGGAAAGCCTGATCAAGAGTGAGATCAACGACGTGATCGGCCAGTACACTCTGACGGAAGCGAGAGACAATCAGGATAAGATGAGACAGGAGATCCTGGAGCGGATCCAGAAGATGTTCGATTCTGAATTTATTTTCAATGTCTCATTTAGCGATATCCTGTTCCAGTAAGACAGATTCTATTTAAAGATAGAAAATTTACACCACGGGGAGGTGAACTTTCGTGGGAGAGGTACTGTCTCAAAATGAGATCGACAATCTGCTTGCGGCGCTCAGCAGCGGCGAGCTGGATGCAGAGGAAATGCACGATACCAGCGACAAGCAGGTCAAGAACTACGACTTTAAACGTCCTACCAAGTTCTCAAAGGAACATCTTAGGACTTTGGAAATTATATATGAACACTATGGAAGACTTTTATCCACGAACCTTCCGGTGTACCTCAGAAAAAATATACAGGTTTCGGTGGCAAGCTCCGAAACGGTTATCTTTTCTGAATTTACAAACGCACTGTCAAATCCGGTCATTCTGGGAATTGTTAATTTCCAGCCTCTTGGCGGAACGATCATCATAGAACTGGCTGCACAGCTTGGCTTCGCAATGATCGACCGTATGCTTGGAGGAACGGGAGATCCGCTGGAAAAGAACCGCGATTTTACAGAGATAGAGATGACCATTATCCAGAAGATGATGGTGGTGTGCATGCAGCTTATGAGAGAGCCGTGGAAAAACGTGACCGATATCAATCCGGTGATGGAGAGGATCGAGACGAATTCCCAGTTTGCTCAGGTGATTGCACCAAACGACATGATTGCGATCGTTACTCTGAATATGAAGATCGGAGAGGTGGAAGGCTTCATGAACGTCTGCCTGCCGTTCTTTACGCTCGAGAATGTCATGGACAAGCTGAATACCAAGTACTGGTATGCAAACATGCAGGAGCAGAACGAGGAGGATTACGAGGAATACATTGAAGCTCTGATCAAGAGAGTGGATGTTCCTGTGAAGGCTGTGCTTGGCAAGAGTGAGGTAGCAGTCAACGACTTCCTGAATCTGCAGGTGGGCGACATTATACGACTGGATACGGGAGTGGAGGATGATCTGACAGTTTATGTCGGTAATATTAAGAAATTCACTGCATTGCCGGGGTCGAGCAAAGATAAATACGCGGTAAGAGTGACATCGGTAATCAGAGAGGGGGAGTAAAAGCATGGACGGAATGCTTTCGCAGGACGAAATAAATGCGCTGCTGAACGGCATGGATAATGCGACCGGCACAGGCGGGACGGACACTGCTGAGGAGAACGCGGCACAGACAACAGAAGCTGTTGCAGAGCCGGCAGAAACTCCGAAGGGATCAGCAACGGCCGACACATCGCTATTGAGCGACATCGAGAGAGATGCGATCGGTGAAGTCGCAAACATCAGCATGGGTTCGTCGGCAACGACATTGTATTCGCTGGTAAACAGAAAAGTAAATATTACCACACCGGTTGTTACACTGGCAACCTGGGAAAATGTAATTGAAGAATATGAAAGACCATGCGTATTCATTCTTATTAAATATACGCTGGGGTTGGACGGTTCAAACATTCTTGTTCTGAAAGAACATGATGTAAAAGTCATCACAGACCTGATGATGGGAGGCGACGGAAGCAACACAGATGGGGAACTTGGAGAACTGCACCTGAGTGCGATCTCCGAAGCGATGAACCAGATGATGGGATCTGCGGCGACGTCTCTTTCCACGATGCTTGGAAAGATGATCGATATTAGTCCGCCGGAGGCAAGTCTGGTAGATCTGACTGCGTATAAGTCTGGTGGAGAGATTGCTTCCTTCCTGGAGGGAACATTTGTGAAGATCGCATTCCGGATGCAGATTGATGATCTGGTAGATTCCATGATCATGCAGTTGTATCCGATCGATTTTGCAAAGGATCTTTACAATACCTTTATCAGCAGTCAGTCAGGTGAGTCGGGAGACAGCGCCCAGACCGCACAGGCAGCACCCCAGCAGGCATCTGCACAGGGAGCAGCCCAGCAGACAGCGATGCCGCAGACAGATATGAACCAGCAGATGGCGGGCAATCAGATGAACATGAATCAGATGGGAATGTCCCAGATGAACATGGGTCAGATGGGAATGCCCCAGATGAATATGGGCCAGATGGGAATGCCTCAGATGAACATGGGTCAGATGGGAATGCCCCAGATGAATATAGGCCAGATGGGAATGCCTCAGATGAATATGCAGTCAAATATGAACATTCAGCCTGCTCAGTTCCAGAATTTCTCGGGCGACATGAACACCATGGTAAGCCAGGAGAACATCGGACTGATTAAGGATGTGCCATTGGAGGTAACAGTAGAACTTGGAAGAACCTCCAAATCCATTTCGGATATTCTGGATTTTGCTCCGGGTACTATCATTGAACTGGATAAAATTGCCGGCGAACCGATCGACGTACTGGTGAACGGCAAGTTTGTTGCAAAAGGTGAAGTAGTAGTAATCGAAGAGAGTTTTGGTGTACGTGTAACTGAAATTATCAAATAGGAATAATAGAATAGGAGAAGAGATATGGCAAAGAATATTTTAGTATGTGATGATGCAGCGTTCATGCGTATGATGATCAAGGACATTCTGACAAAGAATGGTTACAATGTAGCCGGAGAGGCAGAGAACGGAGCAAAGGCTGTAGAGAAATACAACGAGTTAAAGCCGGATCTGGTGCTGATGGACATTACCATGCCTGAGATGGATGGAATCCAGGCACTCAAGAAGATCAAGGCAACCGATCCGGGAGCTATGGTCATCATGTGCTCTGCAATGGGTCAGCAGGCAATGGTTATCGAGTCCATTCAGTCTGGAGCAAAGGACTTTATCGTAAAGCCTTTCCAGGCAGATCGTGTACTCGACGCCGTAAGGAAGGTAGTGGGCTAATGATCCTGGCAGTATCGGACAGGGCAAATTCTTATATACAGTTTATGACTGTTCTGATTCTGTTTGTATTTGTTCTGCTGCTTACCTGGGGGGTAACCAGATGGATAGCCGGTTATCAGAAGGGACAGAGGTCACATGCCAACATGGAGACTATAGAGGCCTATCGGCTGACCGGCAGCAAATATCTTCAGATCGTTCGGATCGGCAGGAAATATCTGGCGATTGCGGTGTGCAAGGATTCTGTTGCAATGTTGACGGAGATATCCGAAGAGGATTTGAATCTTTTAAAGGAAGAGGAACCGTCTTCCGGCTTTCGGGAGATATGGGAAAAAGTACAGAAAAGAAACCTTCCGGAAAAAGAAGATGGGCGAGATGAATGAAAAAAACAAAGTTAGTATGCCTGCTGTTTCTGGCAGGCATATTGTGTCTATGCCTGAAGACGACCGCATATGCGGCGGCAGATACGCCGTACCGGGAATCCAATCTCACAGGGACGACTGCTGAGAGAACAAATGTGGAGGAACCGGGAGCGTCGGAGAGCGCGGAGGATCTTTCAAAACTAAATATCGCGAATACGGTAACAGTCACGTATCAGGATGGAAACGGCAATGTGAATGGAGCACTACGCATCCTGATCATTCTGACGCTGATTGCGATCGCGCCGTCGCTCATTATCATGATGACTTCATTTACGCGGATCATCATTGTACTGCATTTCACCAGAGCAGCATTGAATACACAGACGGCGCCACCCAATACGGTGCTGATCGGTATTGCACTGTTTCTGACTTTCTTTATCATGCAGCCTACTATTTCGCAGATCAACACAGAGGCGATCGTTCCGTTTGAAGCCGGAGAGATCGAGCAGCAGGAAGCACTTGATCGCGCGGCAGCTCCGATCCGTACGTTTATGTATGGACAGACGCAGAAGAAGGACGTCAGCCTCTTTATGGAAATTAAGGGGATGGAGTGGAACGGCGAACTGGAAGAGATCCCGATGAGTGTTCTGGTACCGAGTTTTATCATAAGCGAGCTGAGAACAGCCTTTATCATAGGCTTTACCATTTATATTCCGTTTATCGTAATTGATATGGTTGTGGCGTCGACCCTGATGAGTATGGGTATGATGATGCTGCCGCCGACAACAATTTCCATGCCGTTCAAGATCCTGCTGTTTGTGCTGGCAGACGGATGGCATCTGGTGATCAAGGGTCTGGTCGAGAGTTTTATGTGATCCCGCCATGACTGCTAAAGAGTGCTGCTTACTAAATCAGGAGAGGAAGTGACAAAATGACGATTGATGATATAACTGCGATGGGAGAGACTGCGCTTTATACGATCATAAAGTGTTCGGCTCCTCTTTTGCTGGTTTCGCTGGTCGTTGGTCTGATTGTCAGTATTTTTCAGACAGTTACATCCATTCAGGAGCAGACGCTTACCTTTGTGCCTAAGATTCTGGCAGTTTTTCTGGGCCTGATCCTGATGGGACACTGGATCATGAATGAGATGGTTCAGTACATGATTGATCTGTGGTCTGACTTCGCATTGTATATCAGGTAGATATCCTGTTGAGGGAAAGATGTGGTTGTCCTATGTTTGATTTCAGCTTCAGCTATGCTGATTTAGAATATTTTCTGCTGATTCTGGTGCGGGTGAGCTGTTTTGTCTTTGTCGCCCCCTTTTTCAGCATGAACAATACGCCCCGCAGGATCCGGGTAGGCTTCAGCATTTTTACTGCCTACCTGCTTTATCTGTCCGTGGACAGAAACGAAGTGGTCTACCAGACGGTTCTCGGGTATGCGGTCATTGTGATGAAGGAGGCACTTACGGGTTTTCTGATAGGATGGGGAACGTATCTGTGCACAACGGTGGCTTCTTTTGCGGGTAGCATCGCGGATATGGAGATCGGACTGTCGATGGTATCGTTGATGGATCCGGCGACCAAGGAGCAGGCGACCTTTACCGGCGTTCTTTATCAGTATATGTTCACCCTGTTTCTGATCACTTCGGGGATGTACCGGTATCTTTTGCAGGCGCTTGTGGATACTTTTACACTGATTCCGGTCAACGGCGCGGTGTTCCGCGCGGAATCGCTGCTGGAATCGATCATGACATTTCTGGCAGATTACATAACGATAGGTTTTCGTATTATTCTGCCAATTTTTTGTACGATGCTGATTTTGAACTGCGTGCTGGGAATCCTGGCAAAGATCGCGCCGCAGATGAATATGTTTACGGTCGGTCTGCAGCTTAAAATACTGGTAGGTCTGGGAGTGATGTTTCTGACGATCCGAATGCTTCCGGGCGCTGCTGATTTTGTGTTTGTGGAGATGAAGAGAATGATCGTGTCCTTTGTGGAGGGGATGACGTGATACTGGAATATAATCTGCAGTTTTTTGCAAAGGATGGTCCAGGCGGAGAAAAAACAGAAGAGCCTACCAGCAAGAAGCTGGAGGACGCCCGGAAGGAAGGACAGGTTGCCAAAAGTAAGGAGCTGGTAAGCGCCTGTGAGCTGTTGGCGACGTTTGCGCTCTTATCTTTCTGGGTGCAGAACATGGGGAAGTACTTTATCGGCAATATCTACGATGTGTACTCGCAGATTCCGGAGTTCATCAAACTGCATGATGGACAGGTTCCGGAAATGTCTTTCCGCATGATGTTTATTGAGATGATGCAGAGAGTGCTGCTGATCATGGCTCCGTTTCTGATCGTCGGCTTTCTGATCGCGGTCATTGTTAATCTGATTCAGGTAAAATGGAAACCGACCTCGAAGCCGCTCCGGCCAAAGTTCAGTAAATTCAATCCGGTAAGCGGCGTGAAGAGACTATTTTCCAAGGATTCCCTGGTAGAACTGCTCAAGTCCATCCTCAAGATCGTGGTGATAGGGTATGTGGTGTATGACTACCTGAGGAAGCATGAGATTCCGCTGAAACTTTTCTATGATATTCCGCTCAACCAGGCGATCCAGGAGATCGGCAGTCTGGTCATCCAGCTTGGGTTCCGGATATCGCTCTTTTATCTGATCGTGGCGATCGGAGATTATGTCTATCAGAAGGTTAAGTTCAAGAATGACATGAAGATGACCAAACAGGAGGTCAAGGATGAGTTCAAGAACACGGAGGGAGATCCGCAGATCAAGGGAAAACAGCGCCAGAGGATGCAGGAAGCGTCCAGAAGGCGTATGATGCAGAAACTTCCCGAGGCGGACGTGGTCATCACGAACCCGACGCACTATGCTGTGGCGATCAAGTATGATCCCGATCTGTACGACGCGCCGTTTGTACTGGCAAAGGGTGCGGATTATCTGGCGCAGAAGATCAAGGAGACGGCCAGAGAAAACAATATTGAGATAGTAGAGAACAAGCCGCTTGCCAGGATGCTGTATGCGAATGTCGAGATCGGCGCAGTCGTTCCGCCGGAGCTGTATCAGGCGGTTGCGGAGGTGCTGGCGTTCGTATACCATCTGAAAGGCAAGGTATAAGAGATATTTCCGGGGAAGGGCCGGGAAAGGAGAAGAACCACTATGGGTAAGCTGAGAAAGGCAGATATAGGCGTCAGCCTGTATGTACTGGCAGCGTTTGTCATGTTGATCGTACCGATTCCGTCGGGATTGCTGGATGTGCTTCTGGCATGTAATATTTCGATAGGATTCGTGATCATGTTCAGTTGTATGTTTGCAAATGAAGTGCTGAATCTTTCTTTTTACCCGACGGTGCTTTTGTTTACCACGGTGTTCCGTGTGGCGCTGAACGTGTCGTCAACGAAGCTGATCTTATCCACTGGCGATCCCGGTAACGTAGTCCGGACCTTCGGTGAGTATGTGGGCGGCGGTGACCTGGTCATCGGTATCATCGTATTTATCATTCTGATCATTGTACAGTTTATGATCATCAATAAAGGTACGGAGCGTGTCGCTGAGGTAACGGCGAGATTTACGCTGGACGCGATGCCCGGTAAGCAGATGGCGATCGACGCCGATCTGAACACCGGGGCGATCACGGACGCGGAGGCGAAGAAGCGCCGTGATAAGATCCAGGAGGAATCCAGCTTCTTCGGTTCTATGGATGGTGCGGTAAAGTATGTAAAGGGAGACGCGACGGCCGGTCTTGTCATCACGGCGGTCAATATCATCGGTGGTATCGCGATGGGTGTGGTAAGACAAGGGATGCCGTTTGCAGAGGCGCTTGACAAATATACGATCCTGACGATCGGTGACGGTCTGGTGAGCCAGATCCCGTCTCTGCTGACCTCTCTGGCAACCGGTATTCTCGTTACGAAAGGTTCCAAGGATGCCGACTTTGGTACGGTGCTGATCCGTCAGTTCTTCGGCGTGCCGAGAGTGCTCTATCTGGTAGGTGCGGTGATCGCCGTACTGGGTATCATCACGCCTCTGAATACGCTGATCTTCGTGACGCTTGGAGCCATCTTTATCATTACGGGAAGAGTGATGGCAGGTACGATCGAGACGGCCAATATCGAGAGTGAAGCGGACGAAGAGGAGGCGGCAGCCGAGGAGATAAGACAGCCGGAGAATGTCAATTCCCTGCTTCAGGTAGACCCGATCGAGCTGGAGTTCGGTTATGGTATTATTCCCCTTGCGGACGTCAACCAGGGTGGAGACCTTCTAGACCGTGTCGTTATGATCCGGCGACAGATCGCGCTGGAGCTTGGTACCGTTGTGCCGATCATCCGTCTGCGTGATAATATCCAGTTGAATCCGAACCAATATATTATTAAAATAAAGGGTGTACAGGTGAGCGAGGGCGAGATCCTGTTCGATCACTATATGGCGATGAACCCCGGCTATGTGGAGGAGGAGATCACCGGTATTCCTACGTTTGAGCCTTCCTTCCACCTTCCGGCGATCTGGATCACGGAGGGACAGCGCGAGCGTGCGGAGAGTCTGGGCTACACGGTGGTGGATCCGCCGTCGATCATCGCAACGCATCTGACCGAGATCATAAGGCAGTATATCGCAGAGCTTCTCACCAGGCAGGATGTGCAGAATCTGGTCAACAATCTCAAGGAGTCCAACCCTTCCGTCGTGGAGGAGCTGGTTCCCAAGCTGCTCGGACTGGGCGAGGTGCAGAAGGTTTTGCAGAATCTGCTGCGTGAAGGGATCTCGATCCGGGATCTGCTTACGATCTTTGAGACGCTGGCAGACTATGCGTCCACGACAAGAGATACGGATATTTTGACAGAGTACGTAAGGCAGAGCCTCAAGCGTGCTATTTCGAATAAGTTCTTTGCAGCAAATGAGACGACCAGCGTGGTGACGCTCGATCCCAAGCTGGAGCAGGAGATCATGGCAAGCGTGAAGCAGACAGAGCAGGGCGCTTATCTGACGCTGGATCCCGCCAAGACCAAGGCGATCATGGATTCCGTGTCCGTGGAGACAAAGAAGCTGGAGAACCTCGGCAAGATGCCTATCGTCATCACTTCTCCTATTGTGAGAGTATACTTCAAGAAGTTGACAGAAGATTACTTCAGGGATCTTGTGGTAGTGTCCTACAATGAGGTGGAATCAAATATTGAATTACAGTCTGTTGGGATGGTGACAGCATAATGATAATCAAAAAGTTTACGGCAAAAACGGAAAAGGATGCAACGCAGGCCGCCAGGAAAGAGATGGGCGAGGAAGCGGTGATCATGAATGTCAGGAAGGTGAAGGCGAAAGGCGCGTTTGCTTTTCTGAAACCGCAGCTCACAGAGGTCACGGCGGCGCTGGAGGAGGAGAGCGAGAAGTATACGGCAGCTCTCTCTTCGATCAATAATGTGTTAAATGCAAGCCAGAACAGGGAAAGACAGAACAACGCGGCTGCCACGGTACCGGAGAAGCGCGAGAACAGCGCGATCGAGGAAAAACTGGACAGCTTACAGTCGCTTCTGGAACAGCAGCTTCAGAAGCCGGAGGAAGAGCCGGAGCCCAAGGTGGAAGAACCGCAGGAGGAGTCGGAGACGGACAAGTTTATGAAGCTGCTCCACACGACGATGCTGGAGAACGAGGTGGACGAGACCTACGCCGATCAGATCCTGGAGGAGATCGGACAGCTCAACAAGCCAAACCTTCCGTTTGACTATGCGCTTGCGAATATTTACCAGAAAATGATCCTGAAATTTGGAAAGCCATCCGGGATCACCCCGGCGAAGGACGGCGTGAAGGCGATCTTCTTCATCGGGCCGACCGGCGTTGGAAAGACGACCACGATCGCGAAGCTGGCGTCCAAATTCAGACTGGATGAGAAGAAAAAAGTAGCGCTTCTGACGGCAGACACCTACAGGATTGCAGCTGCAGAGCAGCTCAGGACCTATGCCAATATTCTGGAAGTGCCTTTTCGCGTGGTGTATTCGGAGGAAGAACTTGGCAAGGCAGTAGAGGATTTTAAGGAGTATGATTATATTCTGATCGATACGGCGGGACATTCCCACCAGAACAACGAACAGAAGGAAAATATGTGTAAGCTGATCGGCACGCTGGATGAGAAGATCGAGAAGGAGATCTATCTGGTGCTGAGCGCGACGACGAAGTACCGGGATCTGCGCAGCATCGCGGATTCCTATAAAGGGATCGCAGACTACAAGCTCATCTTTACAAAGCTGGATGAGACGACGACGCTGGGAAGTCTGCTGAATATGAGATTATATACAGGAGCGTCGCTCTCCTATGTGACCTGTGGGCAGAATGTCCCGGACGATATGGAGGAGTTTAACCCTCAAAAGACCGTAAAAAGGTTGCTTGGAGGCAAGAACTAAGGAGGAAGCAAATGGATCAGGCTGAACAACTACGGAATATCATTAAGGCAAACAGCCAGCTCCCTTTGGCAAGAGTCATCACAGTAACAAGCGGTAAGGGCGGTGTTGGAAAGTCGAACACAGCTATCAATCTGGCAGTACAATTACAGAAACTGGGGCAGAGAGTCGTCATTCTGGACGCGGATTTCGGCCTTGCAAATATAGAGATCATGTTTGGGGCGATTCCCAGACACAATCTGTCAGACCTGATCTATCAGGGGATGCAGATGAAAGATATCATAACGCAGGGACCCATGGACATAGGATTTATATCAGGAGGTTCCGGGATCGCCGGAATGGCCAACCTGAACAGGGATTCGCTGGACTATATCGTTATGAAGCTGAGAGAGCTGGATGAGATGGCGGACATCGTTATCGTGGATACGGGAGCCGGGATCTCGGACGCCGTGCTGGAGTTTCTCGTGGCGAGCGGAGAGGTTCTTCTGGTGACGACGCCGGAGCCGACCTCGATCACGGATTCGTATTCCCTGATCAAAGCGCTGGCAAGACACCCCAAGTATTCCAGCGAGACTACCACAGTCAAGGTGGTCGCCAACCGGGTACGGGGCGAGCAGGAGGCAGAGATGCTTTTCCATAAGCTGGAGACAGTCGTGGATAAGTATCTGAAGATCCCCATCGAATATCTTGGCATGGTGCCGCAGGACGAGCAGCTTGCGCGTGCGGTGATGCAGCAGATGCCGGTGTCCATCGAGAATCCGGGAGCAAAATCGGCGATGGCGTATGAACAGCTTGCCGCAAAGCTGATGAACAGGGAGACAGGAAAGGTGCAGCCGCGAAGAGGAATGGCGGCGTTTTTTACTCACATCATTTCCAGAAGGTAAAGGAAAACAGGTACGGAGGTAACTATGGCAGGATTGTTATCAAAATATATCGCACCGGGATGTCGCGTCGATCTGCAGGTCATCGACCGCACGAAGGCAGCGGGAGGTGCAGGAGAAAAACCGACGAAAGCCTATCAGAGCCAGGTATTGGATATTCTGAAGGAGGATCGGATCGTGATCGCGATGCCGCAGGAGAAGGCAAAGCTCGTGCTTCTTTCCGTTGGGGGAGAGTACGATCTGTATTTTTACGGCGACAACGTGCTGTATCAGTGCTACGCGCGGGTGACGGACCGTTATAAGGACAACAACCAGTTTGTGTTGGTGATGGAGCTGACCAGCAACCTGCGCAAATACCAGAGAAGAGAATATTACCGGTTCAGCTGTGCGCTGGAGATGAAGTCGCGCGCGCTGGATCAGGAGGAGACAGAGCATGCAGAAAAGCATGAGGATACACGGGACAAGGATCTTCCGTTAAAGGGAAGCATCATTGTCGATATCAGTGGGGGTGGACTGCGCTTTGTGGCGGACTATGCCTATGAGGAGCAGAGTCTGATCCTTTGCAAGTACCGGCTGATGCTGAATGGAAAGAGCAAGGAGTATTCCCTGGTTGGAAGAGTTTTGAGCGTGCGGGAGCTGGAGAACCGGAAGGGTGTCTTTGAGCACCGGGTTCAGTATATCAATATGGATGCCGAAGAGCGGGAAGAAATCATCAAGTATATTTTTGATGAGGAGAGAAAGACCATCAAAAATAAGAGAGACAGGATAGAATAGCGAGAGGCAAAAATATGAAAAATATATTGGTTGTTGACGACTCTGCACTCATGAGAAGGGTGCTGTGTGATATAATTGACAGTGATGAACGATTCCATGTGCAGGACCGGGCAGTCAATGGTCTGGAAGCGTTGGATCTTCTCACAAGAAAGACATATGATGCCGTTGTGCTGGATGTGAATATGCCGAAGATGAACGGGCTGGAGCTTTTGAAGGAATTGCAGAAGCGAAAGATCTCGGTCAGGGTGATGATGGCGAGCACCGATACCATGGAGGGGGCGAAGACCACCCTCGACGCATTGGAACTCGGAGCACTGGATTTTATTCACAAACCGAACAATGCCATGGAGTGCCGGGACGACAGCTTCCGACAGAAGATGCTGAAGATCCTGGCGGTTGTGGCAGAGTCGAAGGCGCCGACCTTTGGAAGGGCATTTTCCCTGGAGGAGATCAAGACCTCCAAGAAGATGGTGGAACTGGTCAGCAAACATGCCTCGGCGGTCAGTGGAAACAAGGTGGTCGCTCTGGCAAGCTCGACAGGAGGCCCCAAGGCACTGCAGGCGGTGATACCGAGGCTGCCGAAGAATTTGAAGGCACCGGTGGTCGTGGTACAGCATATGCCGGCAGGCTTTACCGCATCTTTGGCAGAGAGGCTGAACACACTCAGCGAGATACATGTCAAGGAAGCAGCAGAGGGAGACATTCTGGAAGCTGGAACCGTGTACATAGCGATGGGCGGAAAGCATCTGAATGTCGTCACGATGGCGGGCAAGTACAGTATCCACTATTCGGACGAGCCGTCCAGAGAGGGCGTTAAGCCCTGCGCAAACTATATGTACGAATCCTTGCGGGACAGCCGGTACGATGAAATCGTGTGTGTGGTGATGACCGGAATGGGAGCCGACGGCACACAGGGCATCATGAACCTGAAGGAAAAGAAGAAAGTTCACGTAATTGCACAGGAGGCTGGTTCATGCGCAGTATATGGCATGCCGAAGAGCGTGGTCAACGCGGGAATGGCAGACCAGGTAGTGCCGCTGGATCAGATCGCACAGGAAATCATAATGAACGTGGGGGTAAAATAAGATGGATGTAAGTCAATATCTCGAGATTTTCCTTGATGAAACAAACGAACATTTACAGAGCCTGAACACCCAGATCCTTGCGCTGGAGCAGGATCCGGAGAATATGGACACGATCAACGAGATCTTTCGTGCCGCACATTCCCTAAAAGGTATGGCGGGAACGATGGGCTACAAGAGAATGCAGACACTGACGCATGACATGGAAAATGTATTCTCTGAGGTGCGCAACGGCAATATCAAAGTCAATGCGGAGATGATCGATGTCCTGTTCCAGTGCCTGGATGCTCTGGAAGAATACAATACCTGTATCCGCGAGACTTCGGACGAGGGAACAAACGACAACGAACCGCTGATCAAGCAGCTCAACGATATTCTCAACGAGGGCAAGAACCCGGAGCCGGAAAAGGCACAGAGAGCACCGGCGGCAGAGCCTGCGCCCAAGGAGGAGCAGACCGCTTCTGGCGCTGAAAAGTGGCAGGAGATCAAGCTGGACGACAGCGAGAAGAATGTGCTCCATGAGGCAGTGAAGCAGGGGAAGAAGGTGTACGGCATCACCGTATGGGTACATGAGTCCTGTATCTTGAAAGCAGCGAGAGCATTTCTTGTATTCAAAGCGGTGGAAGAAGTGGGCGAGATCATTGTCTCAAGTCCTTCCGCACAGGATGTCGAGGATGAGAAGTTCGATCTGGATTTCAGCCTGATCGTTATCTCCGACAGCCCGCTTGAGGCATTGCTCGACGCAGTCCGCGGCGTCTCAGAAATCGACAAGGTGACCGGCGGCGAGGTAGACATAGACGGACAGGGCGCGGCACCGCAGGAGACCGTTAAGGAAGAAGTAAAGGAAGAAGAACATAAAGAGAGCGCAGCACCGCAGGAGACGAAGCCGGCAGCTCAGAGCGCAGCGCCGCAGGCAAAGAGTCCGGCGGCCAAGAAGCCGGCAGCCAACAAACCGGTAGTCAACCGGACCGTGCGAGTGGATATCGAGAAGCTCGACACACTGATGAATCTGGTCAGCGAGCTTATCATCGCAAAGAACTCGCTGGTATCGGCGTCTGCCATGTCGGGAAATGCCAGCCAGGCAGTCAACGAACAGATCGAGTATCTGGAGAGTGTGACGACATCCCTGCATGAGTCGGTCATGAAGGTACGAATGGTGCCTATCGAGAGTACCGTAAACAAGTTCCCCCGTATGGTGCGTGACCTGCAGAAGAAGCTGGGCAAGAAGATGGAACTGTACATGACCGGTGAGGAGACAGAGCTTGACCGTACCGTGGTCGATCAGATCGGCGATCCACTGATGCACCTGCTCCGTAACTCGGCAGATCATGGACTGGAATCCGCTGAAGTCCGTAAGGAGAGAGGAAAGCCGGAGGTCGGCTCCATTTTCCTGGATGCTTATCAGGATGGAAACAACGTCGTTATCGAAGTGAGAGATGATGGTAACGGTATCGATACAGAGGCAGTTAAGAGCAAGGCGATCGAGCGTGGACTGATCACGCCGGAGCAGGGCGACAACATGAGTGAGAAGGAGGTCATAGACCTTCTGTTCCATGCCGGTTTCTCTACAGCAAAAGTCGTATCCGATGTATCTGGAAGAGGTGTCGGACTCGATGTTGTGAAGTCGATGATCGAATCCCTGAACGGCGAGGTGGAAGTAAAATCCAAACTTGGCGTGGGAAGTACCTGGACGATCCGTCTGCCGCTTACCCTTGCTATCATCCAGGCGCTGATGGTTGAGGTCGGCGGAGAGAAGTATGCGATCTCTCTCGGCTCGATCCAGACGATCGAGGATATCCCGGCGAAGGATGTGAAGCTGGTACAGGCGAAGGAAGTGATCCAGATCCGTGATCTGGTTATCCCGCTGATCCGTCTGAATAAGATTCTGGACATTGACAGCAAAAAGGATCCGGAGGCTAATCTGGTGGTCGTTATCGTCAAGAAGGGCGATAAGCAGGCAGGTCTTGTTGTGGACGAGCTGATCGGACAGCAGGAGATCGTAATCAAGTCACTTGGAAAATACACAAACAAGTGTAAGATCATCAGCGGAGCAACCGTGCTCGGCGATGGCGAAGTGGCATTGATCCTGGATGCGAACACATTGATTTAAGCTAAGGAGGGATAACGATATGGAAGAATTAAAGACAGTAGGCGATGCTACGCAGTTTATCGTGATCAAACTTGGTGATGAACAGTACGGCATCGATATCAAGTACATAGACAACATTGTCAGAATGCAGCATATCACAAGGGTTCCCAAGGTGGATGCGTACCTCAAGGGCGTGATCAACCTCAGAGGTGAGGTAATCCCGGTCATGAGCCTTCGTATCAAGATGGGACTGGATCCGGATGTGGAGACGAAGTCCAGCCGGATCATCATTCTCAAGATCGAACAGCAGGGAACCATCGGTGTGATCGTGGATGAGGTAAAAGAGGTCGTTACGCTGGAGAATGAACAGATCGACAAGATCGCGTATGACTCAAGGGATGAAAAGGACAACTTCCTTTGCGGCGTTGGGAAATATGAGGGCGGTCTGATCTCCTTATTGGATCTGAACAGTGTTGTGCTGGAGAACGTTTAGGAGGATTCGTAGTGAGCGAAATTACCCTGGAGAAAATGTCGAACGAGTATTATGACGTTCTGAGAGAGTTGGGAAATATCGGTGCCGGCAATGCGACGACGGCACTTGCCCAGATGATGCAGTGTAAGGTAGATATGGCCGTTCCGCAGGTAAGGCTTCTTGAGTTCAAGGAGATCGGAGAGATGATGGGCGGAGAAGAGCTTATCATGGCAGGTATCTACCTCGGCATCGAGGGGGACATTACCGGAAGTATCATGTTCCTGCTGGAAAAGCAGGCGGCAAGACATCTGGTGAGTAAGCTGATGGGCGGTATGCAGCCCGAGGGAGAGGAGTTTTCCGAGATAGAGCTTTCGGCACTGAAAGAGGTCGGAAACATCATCACGGGTGCGTACCTCAATTCGCTTTCCATGCTTACCAACCTGGTTATTTATCCATCGGTTCCGGATCTGTGCGTAGATATGGCAGGAGCGATCCTGAGTGTGCCGGCGATCGAGTTCGGCGCGCTGGGTGACCGGATGCTGCTTATTCAGACACAGTTCTTTGACGAGATGACGCTGGACGGATATTTCATACTGATTCCGGATCTGGATTCGTATGGCAAGATATTGTCGGCGCTGGGAATCAATTCGTGAGATAGACGGACTAAATAACAGGAGATGGCAGCGATTATGGGGAATATGATTAAAGTCGGCATGGCTGATCTGAATGTCTGCGTCAGCCCGGACTGTATTACAACGTTGGGACTTGGCTCCTGCATAGGTATCGCGATCCGCGATCCGGTTACAAAGATTGGTGGTCTGGCACACATCATGCTGCCGGACAGCACGGCGATCAGAAACAATGTCAACATTCCGAAGTTTGCGGATACAGGAATAGAAGAGCTGGTCAAGAGGGTTGTGGCGCAGGGTGCAAACCGGGGCAGACTGGTGGCCAAGATCGCAGGGGGAGCGCAGATGTTCGCATTCCAGACCAAGAATGAGATGGTGCGCGTCGGCGAGAGAAATGCAGAGGCAACGAGAAAAAAACTGGCAGAGATGAATATTCCGATCCTGGCAGAGGATACGGGCAAAAATTACGGAAGGACCGTTATTTTCTATCCGGAGAATGGGGATTTTTATATCCGGGCGGTCGGCAAATCGGAGTATAAGATCTGATCGGTTACTATTGATATCGCGAAATGAAAGGGTTATCACGTGGCAGCAGAGGAAGAAAAGGGGATAGATCCTGTAGAGGAAACTGAAAAGACGATGCAGGATGTGCAGGAAGAGGAAGAGCTGGAGCTTGAGACAGAGGCAGAACGCGAAGCCAGAGAGAAGATGGAAGAAGAGAAGAGGAGGATCAGCGCACGGAGAAGAAGACTGATCCCGCCTTTTGTGATGCTTCTGGCGGGAGCGGTCGTAAGCATTGCCATGCGATTGTTCCGGTATGAGACGCGCACGATGCTGATCGTGCTGTTGATCGTTTTAGTAGTATTTTATCTGGTGGGCGAGGTCATTAAATATATGCTCGACCAGTTTGAAAAACAGATTGAAGAGAACAAAGCCAGGGAAGGCGAAGTCATTGAGAAGGAGCTTTCCGGGGAGGCGACATCTGCACCGGAGAAGAAGGGTGAGTAGACGGATAGATGGATGAGGCAGGCAAGAAGAAGCTCTGGGAGGAATACGCAAAGACAAAGACGCCGGAGCTGCGGGAAAACATCATATTGGAGTATGCGCCGCTTGTGAAGGTGGTGGCAGGCCGGCTCAGCATGTATCTGGGATACAATGTCGAGTATGAAGATCTTGTCAGCTATGGTGTATTTGGTCTGATCGATGCGATCGACAAATTTGATCTGCTCAAGGATGTCAAGTTTGAGACATATGCCAGTCTGAGGATTCGGGGAGCGATCCTGGATCAGATCCGGAAGATGGACTGGATTCCACGGACGATCCGGCAGAAGCAGAAAAAGATCGATGCGGTGATCAAGGATGTAGAGACCAGATATGGAAGAAATGCGACCGATGAGGAGATCGCGTCAGGACTTGGGATCGCCCCGGAGGAATATCTGGAGTGGCAGTCCCAGATGAAGATCACCAACATTGTCTCGCTCAACGAGTTCCTGGAGCAGGGCAGCGAGGTGCCGAACGAGGCGATGAAGACCAAGAGCGCACAGTTCGACAGTCCGGAAGAGGTGGTTGCCAAGACCGAGCTGAAACAGATGCTGGTACAGTCTCTGGAGATTTTGACAGAGAAAGAAAGAAGAGTTATCGAGTTATACTATTATGAGGATCTGACCTTAAAAGAAATAAGCAGTATTCTGGAGGTTTCGGAGTCCAGAATATCACAGCTTCATACAAGAGCATTACAGAAGATGAAAACGAAACTGGGAAACTACATGGGGATTTTAACCAATCCCGCGGGAAAGTAATGAGGTGACCATGAACGGCTACTTTCGACTTGTGAATGAAAAGGATAAGACCAGGATCAAATTATTTCCGCCGACGGAAGATGGAAAGCCAGTCGAGATCAACGATGTGGTAGAATATCTGACGATGAAGGACTACGCCTGCGATCTGCCCTCGCTCAAGCGGGCGGTAAGCGAGGCAAAAGAGGAAGAGACGGTCGTGCTTCTCGGATATGGTGCGCGGCTTGTGGAGAAAGAGTGCTTTACTCTGCGCGTAACGCCGGATAAAATGCAGGCTTACGCCAAGTTTTATGCGCCGTCGGAGGGTGGTCAGCTGCTTGCGCCGGAGGAGCTTCTAAGGGGATTGAACGCGCAGGGCATCAAGACGGGCATCTGTAAGGATAATCTGCGGAGTTACCTTGCCAAGAGAAATTATCTGGAGGAGATCCTGGTTGCGGAGGGAACGCAGCCGAAGCAGGGGCAGAATGCCTACATTGAATATTTTTTTAATACGGACAGAAGAGCGAAACCTACGTTGCTGGAAGACGGCAGTGTGGATTTTTTCCATTTGAATATGGTAAGTACCTGCAAAAAGGGAGGCGTGCTGGCGAAACTTCATCCGGCAGTGCCTGGAGAGGCAGGCAGCAACGTATATGGGGAGCCAATCCAGCCGACGAATGTCAGGGAGACGCGGTTCCAGTATGGGAAGAACATTGAGCAGTCGGAGGATGGACTGACACTGATCTCCATGGTGGACGGTCATGCGGAGCTGGTGGACGACAAGGTCTTTGTCTCAGATGTGCTGGAGGTGGAGAACGTTGATACCTCCACCGGCAACATCGACATTGAAGGCAGCGTGCAGATCAACGGAAATGTGTGTACCAATTTTGAGGTCAAAACAAAGGGCGACATTATCGTGAAGGGTGTTGTCGAAGGCGCGCATCTGGAGGCAGGCGGCAATATCATCATTGTACGAGGCGTCAACGGCGTGGGTAAAGGCGTGCTGAAGGCAGGCGGCAATGTCATCTCCAAGTTCCTCGAGAATGTCACGGTGCAGGCGGCAGGGTATGTATCCTCCGAGTCCATTCTGCACTGTCATGTGATGGCGGGAACAGAGATCACGGTCAGCGGACGACGGGGATTTATCACCGGCGGGAAGGTGAGCGCGGCGGGTCTGATCGACGTAAAGACGCTGGGATCTGCGATGGGTGCAGATACCGTGGTGGAGGTCGGAGCGGATCCGGAGATCAAGGCGCGCATGGCGGAGCTGCAAAAGTCGATCGCGGAGAGCACCAAGACACTGCAGTCGATCCAGCCGATTCTTGTCAATGCCAAACAGAAGATCGCGAAGGGCGTCACGCTGACGCCGGAGCAGTTAAAATATGTACAGTCGCTGATCAAGGCGAACCAGCAGCAGACAGAGCTGGTAGAGAAAGGCACGGCGGAACTGGAGGAATTGCAGAAACAACTCATCCGTTCCGAGGGGCGGGGGATCATCGTCAGAGGAACGATCCACCCGGGGACAAAGCTCTGTATCGGAGACGCATCCATGGTGGTTCAGAAGAGTGCGCAGTACTGCCGGTTTATCAGAGAACGCGGAGAGATTAAAATGGCGTCTATCTAATATGGATAATAAAGAAACGTGATTTGTGTCTGCGCGTACTTGACACAAACTCGGTATGCACAAAGAACGTGCGCGGAAATGAGGAATAACATGGCAATCGGACTGGTAGAATTACAGGGACAGATAACGCGGGCGCAGGATTACACGACGCTGAAACAGAACGAGGACAACAAGCCGATGCTGGATCAGATGAATTTTGAACAGCAGATGACGAAGCAGGTTGAGAAAAAGGCGGAAGCGGTCAACCATGCGGATGAGTCCCAGTACCACAACCGCAAATTTGACGCCAAGGACAAAGGCGACAACGAGTATCGCGGAGACGGTGGAAGCGGAAAGAAAAAGCAGGGAAAGAAAGACGGCAGAGTGCTTGTGAAACAGAGCGGGCACTTTGATATTTCGATCTGACGGGTGCTGGCGGCAGCCGGACGGATCAAGAATTAAGGAACCGCTGTGTCGGAAAGAAAGAACAGGAGATACGGTGGTCTGGAGGGAAAGATGAGCACGATGGAGATCATTCTGATAATAGCAGGCGTGGCAGTGCTGATAGTTGGCTGCTTTGTACCCGCAGGAAAGAAAAAGCTGGATGAGGAAGTACAGCTGATCAGCGAGGATGAGATCAGAAAGCTGATCGCCAAAGAGACGGACGAAGTGCACGACCGTGTGGCAAAGACCGTGGACGAGGGGATCAAATACGCGATGGAGAATACCGAACGTTCCATGGAGAAAGTGAGCAATGAGAAGATCATGGCGATCAACGAGTATTCGGACACCGTGCTGGAGGAGATCAACAAGAATCACCAGGAAGTGGTATTTCTGTATGATATGCTGAATGACAAGCACGATAACCTTGTCAATACCATCAGCGAGATGACGACGAAGGCAGAGGGGATCACGCAGACTGTCAGGGATGCGGAGATCACTGCCAAAGAAGGACAGAGCGCGGTGCAGGATATGACGGCGCAGGTGGAGGCGGCGCTGGAGGAAGCACAGGAGATGATCGGACGGCTGCAGCAGGAAGAACAGTCCGTGCGCGACGCCCAGAACAATCTGGAGATCTCCATGGGAAGACTGCAGAGCATGCTTTCAGAGGTTGAGAAAAGACAGCAGGAGGTCGGCGCAGCAAAGCCGGCAGAGGAAGTGAGCGCCTTGCCAGAGCCTGTGAAAGAGGAGCCGGTAAAGGAAGAGCAGGAAGATACATTCCGACCGATCGCGGCGAAAAGGGTGGAGATCATCCATGAGCCGGACGGCGATTATGTAGCGCCGCCGGAGGCAGCCATGCAGGCGGATGAGCCAAAGCCAGCAAAGAAGACAAGAAAGAAACCGGCGAAGAAGAAAGAGGAGGAACAGCCGGAAAAAAGACAGATGGCAGGTCAGCCGGCAGAGGCGGCGGAGATGGATATCCAGTTCGCACAGGGAAAAGAGAGCGGACGGAACAGCAACGAGAGGATTCTGGAACTGCACAAGGCCGGAAAATCCAACATGGCGATCGCCAAGGAACTTGGACTTGGGATCGGTGAGGTAAAACTGGTCATCGATCTGTTTGAGGGTATGTGATATGGAACGAAGATATTATTTGCGGGGATTGGGACTTGGGATCCTGATCACAGCGATCATTATGGGCGCCGCACAGAGAGGCAGCAAAGAGATGTCGGATGAAGAAGTTCGGCAGAGAGCGAGAGAGCTCGGAATGATCGAAAATACAGTCTTGTCGGAACCGGTGGCAGATGCGGAGCAGGCTGAAACGGATCTGGCAGCCGCAGAGGAAAAATCGGAGGAAGCGGCACCAGCAGACACAGAACCGGTGACAGAAGATATGCAGGAGGCTGCTGCGGACGAGCAGGATACGCAGGAGCAGACTGACGCGGAGGACAGCCAGGAGCAGGCGGACGCTGTGGATGCACAGGCAGAGCCGGAGCAGGCGGATGCACAGACGGCATTGGAAGAGGAGACAGAGCAGAGCACCGGAGCGCAGAGCGAGACAAAGACAGCGGCGTCCGGGGAAGCGCAGATCTTCACGATCGATAAGGGAGACAGCTCGGTGAGCGTGGCGCAGAAGCTGGAGCAGGCAGGACTGATCAGTTCTGCGGCGTCCTATGACCGCTTCCTTTGCGACAACGGATATGACAAGAAGATCCGGGCGGGAGAGTACACGATCCCTGCCGACGCCGGCGACGAGCAGATCGCCAGGATCATAACAGGAATGGAATAAAATTTTTAAAAAGCCCCCTTGTCAAGGGGCTTTTTCTATGCTAAACTTTACAAGTGTGCGTAAACACATAACATTCACATATGCCCAGCAGTTGCCGGTGCTCCGAAGCTCAGGGGTGGCAGTCTGCGTAAGGTATATGGCAGAAATCAACCAAATGGAGGGAAAGAAAATGAGCGTTATTTCAATGAAGCAGTTATTGGAAGCTGGTGTACATTTCGGACATCAGACAAGAAGATGGAACCCTAAGATGGCTCCTTACATCTTCACAGAGAGAAACGGTATCCACATCATCGACTTACAGAAGTCCGTAGGCAAGGTAGACGAGGCATACAAGGCAGTATTTGATGTGGCTTCCCAGGGAGGAACCATTCTCTTTGTTGGTACAAAGAAGCAGGCACAGGACGCTGTAAAGACAGAGGCAGAGCGCTGCGGTATGTACTATGTCAATGAGAGATGGCTTGGCGGTATGCTTACCAACTTCAAGACCATCCAGTCCAGAATTGCAAGATTAAAGGCAATCGAGACCATGGCAGAGGACGGAACCTTTGATGTTCTTCCTAAGAAGGAAGTTATCCAGATCAAGAAAGAGTGGGAGAAGCTGGAGAAGAACCTTGGCGGTATCAAGGATATGACAAGAATTCCTGACTGTATCTTCGTTGTAGATCCCAAGAAGGAGAGAATCTGCGTACAGGAAGCACACTCTCTGGGAATCACACTGATCGGTATCGGTGATACAAACTGTGATCCAGAAGAGCTGGATTACATCATCCCCGGTAATGACGATGCGATCAGAGCTGTCAAGCTGATCGTTTCCAAGATGGCAGACGCTGTCATCGAGGCAAACCAGGGTGCAGAAGAGTATGTAGAAGAGGCAGAAGCTGAGAAGATCGAAGAGACAGACGAAGAGGCATAAATCAGATTAGTTCAGGAGGAAAAATAGATGGCTATCACAGCAGCAATGGTAAAAGAGTTAAGAGAGATGACCGGTGCAGGCATGATGGACTGCAAGAAGGCTCTGAATGAGACTGCAGGCGATATGGATGCAGCCGTAGAATTTCTGAGAAAGAACGGACAGGCTAAGGCTGAGAAGAAGGCTGGCAGAATTGCAGCAGAAGGTCTTTGCCGCGTAGCAGTGAAGGATGACAAGACAGTAGCAGTTGTAGAAGTAAACTCCGAGACAGACTTCGTTGCAAAGAATGCAGATTTCCAGGCATATGTAGAGGCTGTTGCTGAGCAGGCAGTTGAGTCTGACGCAAAGGATATGGATGCTTTCATGGCAGAGCCCTGGCATCTGGATAAGTCCAAGACTGTAAAGGATGCGCTGGTAGACAAGGTTGCCGTGATCGGCGAGAACCTGAGCATCAGAAGATTCGAGAAGGTCGTAGCAAACGACGGCTGTGCTGTATCTTATGTACACGGCGGCGGAAGAATCGGCGTTATTGTTGAGGCAGCTACCGATGTTGTAAATGATGCAGTGAAGGAAGCACTTACCAACATCGCTATGCAGGTTGCAGCACTTTATCCGAAGTATGTATCTACCGATGAAGTTTCGGAAGAGTACAAGGCTCATGAGAAAGAGATCATTGCAGAGCAGATCAAGAATGATCCTAAGATGGCAGGCAAGCCGGAGAAGGTTATCGAGGGCGCTGTCAACGGACGTCTCAACAAAGAGCTGAAAGAGGTATGTCTGTTAGAGCAGGTATACGTAAAGGCAGAGGATGGCAAGCAGACGGTTGCCAAGTATGTTGAGCAGGTTGCAAAAGAGAATGGTGCAAACCTTTCCATCAAGAAGTTCGTTCGTTTTGAGACCGGCGAAGGTATCGAGAAGAAGGAAGAGAACTTTGCAGAGGAAGTTGCAAAGCAGATGGGAATGTAATTGTCACCCAGAACAGAAAAATGAAGCGAAACCTCTATCGGCCGGAGCAGATCCGGTCGGTGGAGGTTTTTTGATTTCCATAAAAAATCTTTAATTTTTCTTTGCGTAATCAAGTGAATGTGATATAGTATAATAGAGTATAAAATAAGGAGTCGATGAGATGGCTGGCAAAGATACCGAAGAAGCGCAGGCAAGCGCCCGCCGCAGAAGAGTCCGTATCCTCAAAAAGCTGATCGTCATTGTTCCGCTCGCAGTCATAGTGATCCTCTTTATGATCTGCATTTTTCTGGGAATCAGGCTGCACAGGGTGGAGAAAAAACTGCGCTCCTTACAGGCTGAAATGGAAAAAACAACTGTTATTCAACAGGCTGAGGCGACGACGGAAGATTCAGACAGCACAGACAGCCGGGAAGAGCCGGCGGCAGATCCAGTGCCGGAAAGCTCCGCTGCAAAAGAGGAAGAGAGCGAAGAGATGTCTGCCGAAGCGGAGACGCCGGAGGAGAAGGAAGATGTGCGGGAAGTGTATCTGACCTTTGACGATGGGCCGAGCGACAATACAGCAAGGATTCTGGACATCCTGAAAGAATACGATGTGAAGGCAACCTTCTTTGTGGTAGGCAGGGAAGGAGAAAAATATCAGCCGTTATATAAAAGAATTGTCGAGGAGGGGCATACACTTGGCATGCACTCCTATAGTCACAAGTATGATGAGATATACCAGTCGGTAGACACCTACGCGGAGGATCTGAACAAGCTGCGTGGATTTCTATACCGGACAACGGGCGTTCTGTGTAAGTTCTGCCGGTTTCCGGGAGGGAGCAGCAACACGGTGAGCAGCGTGGATATGCACGACCTGATCACGTATCTGGATGAAAAAGAGATCGCCTACTTCGACTGGAACGTATCGTCCGGTGATGCGGCAAGCAGCTACATCAGCCCGGAGGACATCGTGAAGAACTGCACGGATAAGCTGGAGAATTACCAGGAGGCGATCATTCTGATGCACGATGCCAAAAACAAGAATTCAACAGTGGAAGCCCTGCCGGAACTTATTGAAACAATACAGGCGATGGATAAGACAAGGATCGTTCCGATAACAGAAGAGACGGAACCGATTCATCATATCAGTAACGACTAAAGAATGGAGGAAGAGAGAATGGGTTTTTTCTCGGATTTAAAGGAAGATCTGTCTCAGGCTGTAAATGAACTGATGCCGGAGGAACAACTGGATGCAGCGCTGGCCGGAGGTGAGGAGAAGAAGGATCCTGCGGCGGCAGCTACGGTGGATTCCCTTGATCTGAGCAGCATGCTGGACAAGCTGGATGCTGCTGTGCCGGAGGAGGCAAAGAAAGAAGAGCCGGAGATCAGGAAGGAAGAGGAGAAACCGGTGACAACAGAGCCGGAAAAGACGGAGACGAAGGAGAATACGCCGCAGCCGGCAGCAAAGGAAGAGCCGGTAAAGCCTGCGCCGCAGCCGGTGTTTAAAACAGAGAAACCGAAGGAATATGGAAGCTTTTCAACATATCAAAACAGTAAAAGGGATGGAAAGAAGATGGACACACAGACAAAGGCAATGATGGACGAAACAGCAGTTGTGACAGCAGGTATGTCAATTACAGGTGATATTGTATCGCAGGGTTCGATGGAGCTGATCGGTACAGTAAACGGAAACATTGATATTCTTGGAAAGCTGAACATTACAGGAACGGTTCAGGGTAATTCCAAGGCGGCTGAGATTTACGCAGAGGGAGCAAAGATCACGGGCGAGATCAACAGTCAGGGCAGCGTAAAGATCGGACAGAGCTCCGTTATCATCGGAAATATCTCCGCTACCAGCGCAGTGATCGCAGGAGCAGTCAAGGGCGATATCGATGTGCATGGACCGGTCATTCTGGACACATCTGCGATCGTGATGGGAAATATCAAGTCGAAGTCCGTACAGATCAACAACGGTGCGGTGATCGAGGGTATGTGCTCCCAGTGCTATGCAGACGTCAATCCGACTTCCTTCTTCGAGGATATCAAAAAGAAGAAATAACCGGAACAGAACGAATTGGGATAACAGGAGAATAGAATATGCAGCGAATACTCTTAAAACTCAGTGGTGAGGCACTGGCAGGAGAGAAAAAGACCGGCTTTGATGAGGAGACGGTGCGGGGAGTAGCCTTACAGGTGAAGCAGCTTGTCGATGACGGGATCCAGGTCGGGATCGTGATCGGAGGCGGCAATTTCTGGAGAGGCCGTTCCAGCGAAAATATCGACCGGACGAAAGCAGACCAGATCGGTATGCTTGCGACGATCATGAACTGTATCTACGTGTCGGAGATCTTCCGCTCTACGGGAATGATGACAAACATACTGACGCCGTTTGAGTGCGGTTCGTTTACCAAGCTCTTTTCGAAGGACAGGGCAAACAAATATTTTGCAAAGAACATGGTTGTTTTCTTTGCAGGCGGAACAGGACATCCGTATTTTTCAACAGATACGGGAGTGGTGCTCCGTGCAGTGGAGGTTGACGCCGATGTGATCCTGCTCGCCAAGGCAGTTGACGGTGTGTATGATGACGATCCGAGGATCAACCCGGCAGCGAAGCGCTATGACGAGGTTTCCATCCACGAAGTGATCGAGAAGAATCTTCAGGTGGTAGATATGACAGCGTCGATCCTCGCGCGGGATAACAAGATGCCGATGTGGGTATTCAGCCTGAACGAGAAAGACAGCATTGTGAATACCGTGAAGGGTAAGTTTAACGGAACCAAGGTAACGGTATAGAATGGTTTGAAATAAAATATTACGGAGGACGATAGAACAATGGATGCCAGATTAAAACCATACGAAGAGAAAATGCAGAAAGCATATGAATTTTTAGCGACCGATCTGGGAGCGATCCGTGCAGGGCGTGCAAATCCGCACGTGCTGGACAAGATCAAGGTAGATTATTACGGAACGCCCACACCGATCCAGCAGGTGGGAAATATCACCGTGCCGGAGGCGCGTATCATTCAGATCGCACCCTGGGAGAAGAGCCTGCTCAAGGAGATCGAGAAGGCGATCATGATGTCGGATGTAGGCATTACCCCGACGAACGACGGAACACTGATCCGTCTGGTATTCCCGGAGCTGACCGAGGAGCGGAGAAAAGAGCTGGTGAAGGACGTCAAGAAGCGCGGCGAGGAGAACAAGGTTGTGATCCGGAACGTGAGACGGGATGGAAACGACGCTTTCAAGAAACTCGCAAAGACAGAGGTTTCCGAGGATGAGATTAAGGAGCTGGAGGATGACCTTCAGAAACTGACCGATAAGTACATCAAGGATATCGACAAGCTGGTAGAGGATAAGTCCAAAGAGATCCTGACCGTATAGGCGGCATCAGCGCAGCAAGTCGGTATATCCGATGAGTTACAAAGTATATATAGAAAGAAACGCAGCGAAGAGAGGGGCTTGCAGGATAAGGATATTCTGTTGTCCCTCTTTACTGGTAAATGAGAGGATAAGAATGGCAGAGGAATTAAAGATACCAAACCATGTGGCGATCATTCTTGACGGGAATGGACGCTGGGCGAAGAGTAAGGGGATGCCGCGCAACTACGGGCATGTGCAGGGCGCAAAGACGGTGGAAGTGATCTGCGAGGAGGCGTACCGGATGGGGATACAGTACCTTACGGTGTATGCCTTTTCCACGGAAAACTGGAATCGCCCCAAGGAGGAAGTGGATGCGCTGATGACGCTGCTTAGGAACTACATGAAGACCTGCCTCAAGACAGCGGCAAAAAACAATATGTGTGTGCGCGTGATCGGGGAAAAGAGCAGGCTCGACCAGGATATCCGCGACCGGATCGAACAGCTGGAGGAGGCTACGAAGGAAAATACGGGACTTCATTTCCAGATTGCGATCAATTATGGCGGACGGGATGAGATCGTCCGGGCGGTGCGGCAGCTTTCCTGGCAGGTGCAAAGGGGAGAACTGACGCCGGAGCAGATCACGGAAGAGTCGATCAGCGACGCGCTCGACACGAAGGGAATCCCGGAGCCGGATCTGCTGATCCGTACCTGTAACGAGCTGCGGATCTCGAATTTCCTGTTATGGCAGCTGGCCTATACCGAGTTTTATTTTACACCGGTTGCCTGGCCTGATTTTTCGAAAGAAGAATTGATGAAAGCAGTGGAGGCATATAATAAAAGAGACAGAAGATATGGCCTTGTCACGGAAGAGTAGGAGAGGTTGTTATGTTTAGGACGAGACTGATCAGCGGTGTGATACTGGTAGTGATAGCGGTGCTTACGATCCTGACGGGAGGCGCCGTGCTGGCAGGAATCCTTCTTTTTATATCGCTTGTGGGCTACAGGGAACTGACGAAGGCTTGCAAGGTGAACGGAGAGAAGGAAGGATGGTCTGCGTTGGAAATTGCGGGAACGGTGATGATCGTTCTGTATTACGCGGCTGTTTCTGCAGGGCTGAATCCGTACCGCGGTGGAACGCTGGAGGATTGCTATCCGATCGTGCTGGGATTTACGATCCTGACGATGCTGGTATTTCTTTTTCTCTATGTGTTCACTTTCCCTAAGTACAAAGCGGGACAGGTGATGGCGGCGATGTTTGCGTTTTTATATGTGCCGCTCATGCTTTCCTTTATCTATCTGATCCGGGAAGGCTTCACGGAGGGGCGCTATCTGGTATGGTTCGTCTTTCTGTGTTCCTGGGGAAGCGATACCTGCGCGTATGCTGTGGGAGTCCTGTTCGGAAAGCATAAGATGACTCCTAAGCTGAGTCCTAAGAAATCGGTAGAGGGAGCGATCGGAGGCATTGCAGGCGCGGCGCTTCTGCTGCTGATCTATACGCATTTTGTCATCAACGTCTATACGGATACGCCGATCCCGCCGCTGATGGCTGCGGCTCTCGGAGTAGTCGGGGCGCTGGTATCCATGGTCGGAGATCTTGTCGCATCGGCGATCAAGAGAGACCACGGCATCAAGGATTACGGTAAGCTGATTCCGGGGCATGGTGGGATTATGGATCGCTTTGACAGTGTGATCATCGCTACGCCGCTGGTGCTCGGTGGTCTGGTGCTGATCAGCTCGTGGGGCGGCGTCAGCCTGTAGAAGAACAGAAGAGAGGCTAAGACAGATGAAGAAGATAGGTATTTTGGGTTCGACCGGTTCGATCGGAACCCAGACACTGGATATTGTAAGAAAAGAGCCGGATATAGAGGTAGTATCTTTGGCGGCAGGTTCCAATGTGGAATTGATGGAAAAACAGATCAGGGAATTTCACCCGTCCTTAGTGGCGATGTGGAGTGAAAAGGCGGCTGAAGATCTGCGTCAGAGAGTGAAGGATCTTCAGGTTCGCGTGACGAGTGGGATGGACGGACTGCTCGAGGTTTCCACACTTGCCGAAATGGAGGTATTAGTTACCGGAATTGTGGGAATGATTGGTATCAGACCGACGATCGCAGCGATCGAGAGCGGTAAGGCGATCGCGCTGGCCAATAAGGAGACGCTGGTGTGCGCCGGGCATCTGATCATGCCCCTGTCCAGGAAACTTGGCGTGCCGATCCTGCCGGTCGACAGCGAACACAGCGCTATTTTTCAGTCGCTGCACGGAGAGAGAAAGGATCGCATCAGCAAGATCCTGCTTACGGCGTCCGGCGGTCCGTTCCGTGGGAAAAAGAGAGAAGAACTGGAACACATGACGGTGGAGGATGCGCTGAAGCACCCGAACTGGTCAATGGGAAAGAAAGTGACGATCGATTCTGCATCCCTCTGCAACAAGGGACTGGAGGTTATGGAGGCAAAATGGCTCTTTGATGTGGAGCTGGATCAGATCCAGGTGTTGGTGCATCCGCAGAGTATCGTCCATTCAGGTGTGGAATTTGTCGATGGAGGGATCATGGCGCAGCTTGGCGTGCCGGATATGAAGCTGCCGATCCAGTATGCGCTGTTTTACCCTGACCGGCGGCCGATGAACAACGGAAGGGTGGATTTCTTTGCCCTTGGGCAGCTCACCTTTGAGAGGCCTGATGTGGAAACCTTCCGGGGACTTGCACTTGCCTACGAGGCGGCGCGCACGGGAGGGACGATGCCCACTGTGTTCAACGCGGCAAACGAGCGGGCGGTTGCGCTGTTCCTGCAGAAAAAGATCCGCTTTTTGCAGATACCGGAGCTGATCGAAGCGTCTATGCGGGAGCATCAGGTGACGCAGGATCCGTCTGTCGAAAAGATCCTTGAGACGGAACAGGCGACCTACGAATTTATCAATCGAAAGTTTGGAGAATAAAAAATTGATAGCAACCATTATCTTATTTCTTGTAATTTTTGGCATCGTGGTGATTTCTCATGAATTTGGCCATTATCTGATCGGCCGCCGCAACGGGATCCGCGTGCTGGAATTTTGTGTGGGAATGGGACCGACGCTCTTTTCATTTGAAAAGGGAGGAACGAAGTATTCCCTCAAGCTGCTTCCGCTTGGCGGGGCGTGTATGTTTGACGGCGAGGATGGAAACCTGCAGGAGAACGAGCGGGTATCCGAGGAAGGGGATCGCCCGAAATTGCAGGCAGAGGGTTGTGCCTTTACGGAAGCAGGCGTCTGGAAACGGATTGCCACGGTCTTTGCCGGACCGTTTTTCAATTTTATCCTGGCGTTTGTCTTTGCGCTGGTCATCGTCGCGTTTACCGGGGTAGACCGTCCGGTCGTGACCGGTTTCATGGAAAATTCCCCCGCGGAGGCAGCGGGACTGCAGGCAGGGGATGTGATCACCAAAATCGGTCATGAGCGGATCCATGTGTACCGGGAGATCAGCCTGATCTCCGCCCTGAACAAGGGAGAAAGCCTGGAGATCCAGTATAAGCGGGACGGACAGAAGATGGAAACAGTCGTGACGCCGATGTATGACGAGACGGCAGGACGATATTATATCGGACTGATGGGCGCCGGAGAGTATATGAAATGCAATCCGTTTCAGGTGTTCCAGTACAGCGCGTACGAGGTGGAATACTGGGTGAAGGCAACCTACAAGAGCCTGGGGATGCTGCTGACCGGTCAGGCGTCAAAGGACGACGTATCCGGACCGATCGGGATGGCGCAGTTTGTCGGCGACACCTACGAGGAGGTAAAGCCCTACGGCGTATCTTCCATTCTGTTTACGATGATGAATATTGTGATCCTGCTTTCGGTGAATCTGGGAATCCTCAATCTGCTGCCGCTTCCGGCGCTGGATGGAGGAAGACTGGTGTTCATGTTCATTGAGGTGATCCGCGGGAAGCCGATCCCGCCGGAAAAAGAAGGGATGGTTCATTTCGCAGGGTTTGTTGCCTTTATGATCCTGATGGTCTTTGTGATGTATAACGATATTATGAAGCTGGTGCATTGATGTGCGCCAGCTTTTTTTGATTCCAGATCATCCTGTGAGCGGAGCACCCGAAAATAGAAGATTGTATTTTCTTTAATCTTATGTTAAACTAATTTTGTCATAAACCATAAACGGCAGAGATCTGTCTGCCAGTAATGTCATAAATACTTAGTAGTTCAGGCGTATCGTCATATTTCAACGCAAAGATTGGATAAGGAGTGCAACGGGAAAAGAGCCGGAGTCTGTTTTCGCGTGGTCGCATTTCAGAATAGGAGGTATTCGTGCGTTTTTTATCGGATGTATTTTGGGAAAAGGGGGAATGGCGGGAGCAGAACCAGGACGCTGTCGTTTTGCTGACCGCTTTGACCGGACGGGGGCGGGTGCTGCTTGCCGCGGTCTGTGACGGAATGGGAGGACACAGCGGCGGCGAAGTGGCAAGCGCGCTGGTGACCAGGCAGCTTCAGGAGTGGTTCTACGACACACTGCTGCCGTCCGTGCGCCGCAGGAAGAGGCTGTGGGTGATACGGAGATCGCTGGACCGGCTGGTATACCAGATGCAGGCGTGCTTTAAAGGGTATGCGCAAAGAGAGCAGCTCCAGCTCGGAACGACCATGTCGGTGATTGTGATCTGGGAGCAGAGGTATCTGTTGTGGCATCTGGGGGACAGCCGGATATACCGCGTCCGAGGTAAGAGGTGCAGACAGGAGACGGAGATCATATGTCTGACGAAGGATCACAAGGTCGGGAGCAGCAGTCTGACCAGATGTGTCGGAAGTTTCGGCTTTTTCTGCCCGGATCACAGCCTTGGGACGGTGCGTGCAGGGGAAGGCTTTCTGATCTGCAGCGACGGATTTTACCGGAGGATGGAGGAAGGGGAGCTGGGCGGGGTGCTTGCACCGCAGGGCATCACCGGGGAGGAACAGATCGGCAGAAGACTGCGGGAGATCGCAGGATGCTGCCGGAGAAGAGGCGAGAGGGATAACCTTTCGGCAGTTTATGTAAGGACGGGGAGGTGACGTGGCAGATGGAGCAGAGAGTGTGTGACGGACGGTATGAAATCCAGAGAAAGCTGGGGGAGGGCAGTCAGGCGGAGGTCTTTGCCGGACTGGACAGGCAGCTTATGCGTCAGGTGGCGGTCAAGGTTTACCGGAAAAGAGAGGGCAGCGCGCAGAACCTGGCGAGGGAAGCGCAGCTTTTAAAGGAGCTGCAGCATCCGATGCTTCCGGCACTGTACGATGTGAGCGAGGAAGGCTGCCTGATCATGGAATACCTGGGCGGGGGGAGTCTCAGAGAGTATGTGGAGCGAAACGGCGCGTTGGACGAGGAGAAGGCTGGAGAGCTGGCGCTGGCGCTTTTACAGTGCCTGCGTTACATCCATGGGAGGACGCCGATGGTCTTATATGGAGATCTGAAGCCGGACAATGTGATGCTCGACGGCTGCGGAAAATGGCGGCTGACCGACTGGGGTGCGGCGGCAAGGCGGAGTTATGACGGCACCGGGATCGGGCGGATGGGGGCTACTGCAGGGTATGCGGCGCCGGAGGTTTCCGGAGAGGATGACGGTGCATCCGGGCTGCCCGGACCGGCCTCTGATCTCTATTCGCTTGGCAGGGTGCTTTACTATGCGGTGACGGGGGCAGATCCGGCGCTGCCGCCTTATGGGAAGCTCCCGGCGCGGTGCTACAATCCGATGCTTTCCAGAAATTTTGAGAAGGTTCTGGAAAAAGTGGTCAGAACGCAGGTGCAGGAGCGGTTCCAGACAGCGCAGGAAATGCAGGAGGAACTGGAGAAATGCAGGAAAAACGGATGGCGTACAAACAGAGAAACAAGACGCAAAACAGGTAAGTTTTTGTATAAAATAGAGAAAAGCGTCTGGCTTGCACAGGAAAAGGGGGAGTGTACTTTTTATAAGGATTCATGTATAATATTACGGTAGCTTTGCAGAGAGACTTTTGCAGAAAAAGGGCAGGAGCGTTGATTGAAAGAGGGATATACGATGTATCGTGACAAGACAAAGACAGTGAAAATAGGAGACCGCGTGATCGGAGGGGGAAATCCCATTCTGATCCAGTCGATGACAAATACAAGAACAGAAGATGTGCAGGCGACGGTGGAGCAGATCCTCAGGCTGGAAAAAGCCGGGTGCGAGATCATCCGGTGCACGGTGCCTACGGCGGAGGCGGCTGCGGCGATCGGAGAAATCCGCAGGCAGATCCATATTCCGCTGGTGGCGGATATTCACTTTGACTACAGGATGGCGATCGCTGCGATCGAGAACGGGGCAGACAAGATCCGTATCAATCCGGGAAATATCGGCAGCAGGGAAAAGGTTGCCGCCGTGGTAGATGCGGCGAAGGAGCGGAACATTCCGATCCGTGTGGGCGTGAACAGCGGATCGCTGGAGCGTGAGCTGGTAGAAAAATATCATGGCGTCACCGCAGAGGGAATCGTGGAGAGCGCGCTGGACAAAGTCGGGATCATAGAGGACCTCGGCTATGACAATCTGGTCATCAGCATTAAGTCGTCGGATGTGATGATGTGTGTCAAGGCGCATGAGATCCTTGCGCAGAAGACAGATCACCCGCTTCATGTGGGAATCACGGAATCCGGCACAGTGCTCAGCGGAAACATCAAGTCGGCGATCGGACTCGGGATCATCTTAAACGAAGGAATCGGAGATACGATCCGCGTCTCGCTGACAGGCGATCCGGTGGAGGAGATCAAGTCGGCAAAACTGATCCTGCGCACGCTCGGGCTGCGGAAGGGCGGCATCGAAGTGGTGTCCTGTCCGACCTGCGGGAGGACGAGGATCGATCTGATCGGGCTGGCGAACCAGGTTGAGGCAATGGTGGCGGATATCCCGTTAGACATCAAGGTCGCAGTCATGGGCTGCGCGGTGAACGGACCCGGAGAAGCCAGAGAGGCAGATATCGGCATTGCCGGGGGTGTAGGAGAGGGACTTCTCATCAAGCGGGGAGAGATCATCCGGAAAGTGCCGGAGGATCAGCTCCTGTCTGTTTTGCGGGAAGAGCTTCTGCACTGGAATGAGAACTAAGACAGAGTAGAGAAAAGATGGAAGAGAAGATGGGCAAAAGTTTTTTTGATGTTTTTCCAACGTTAAAACTGGATGAGGCGGAGAAGGATCTGTTCGGACAGACCGTGGTGGAACGGGTGACTTCCACCAAACGGAAGGACTTTTTGCGCATTTATCTCTCTTCGGAGCATCTGATCCAGAAACCGCTGATCTGGAAGGTCGAGCAGGAGATCAAAAAGCAGTTTTTCCCGACGGCGACCATGGTCATCAAGATCTATGAAAAGTTCCGGCTTTCCGTACAGTACAACCCGGAGCGGCTTACCGATGTGTATCGGGACAGTATCCTTATGGAGCTGCGGGAGTATTCCCCGGTGGAATACAGCCTGTTCAAAAAAGCGGATATTCAGTTTGAGGGCGAATCGAAAATGCTTCTCACGGTGGAAGATACCGTGCTGGGGAGAGGGAAGACCGACGAGCTGATCCGGATTCTGGAGAAGATCTATAACGAGCGGTGCGGTCTTTGCGTGGAGGTTGTCACGGCGTACAAACAGCGGGAGGAAGGAAAGTACCGCAAGGAAGACGAGCAGAAGCTGGCGATGCAGGTGGCGCAGATCGCGGCGAGAGCCGGTTATGTGACGCCGGTGAAGGCAGCCGCGGCGCTGGGCTTCCAGGCACAGGATACGGCAAACGCAGGAGAAGCGGCAGGAGCCGAAGGCTTCTCGCAGGAGGCGGCGGATATGTACGCCATGCAGGCTGCGCAGATGGCAGCAGAGGCAGCAGAGGCAGCAGGAGCAGAAGCGATGGCTCCGCAGCCAGACGCCGCAGAAAAGACGATGCCGCTCCCGGGCAAAAAAGGAAAGTGGGAGAAAAAAGGCGACCGGCAGGATTTCCGGCGCGCCATCAAAAGGTCGGATAACCCGGATGTGCTTTACGGCAGGGATTTTGAGGAAGAAGCCATGCCGATCGAAGAGATCGTGGGCGAGCTTGGCGAGGTGGTCATCCGCGGCAAGATCCTGAATATGGATAAGCGGGAGATCAAGAATGAAAAGACCATTCTCATCTTTGATGTGACGGATTTTTCAGATACGATGACGATCAAGATGTTCGTGCACAACGATCAGGTGGCTGAGGTGACGGAAGGGATCAAGCCGGGTGTGTTCGTGAAGATCAAGGGAATGACGGTGATGGACAAATTTGACCATGAGCTGACAATCGGCTCACTCGCCGGCGTCAAGAAGATCCCGGATTTCACGACCTCGCGGATGGATACCAGCGTGCGCAAGCGTGTGGAGCTGCACTGTCATACCAAGATGAGCGATATGGACGGGGTGTCGGAGGCGAAGGACATCGTCAAGCGCGCCTACAAATGGGGGCACCCGGCGATCGCGATCACCGACCACGGCGTGGTGCAGTCCTTCCCGGATGCAAACCATGTGTGGGAGGATCTGTGGAAAGAAGAGAAGAAGAGACGGCAGGAGGCAGGCGAAGCAGAGCCGGACAAACAGGACTTTTTCAAGGTCATTTACGGGGTAGAGGGCTATCTGGTGGACGATCTGCATGAGATCGCCACGAATGAAAAGGGACAGAATTTCAAGCAGGACTTTGTCGTGTTCGATATTGAGACGACCGGCTTTTCACCGGTGGAGAACCGGATCATTGAGATCGGCGCGGTGAAGGTGTCGGAGGGCAAGATCGTGGATCGGTTTTCGACCTTCGTCAACCCGCAGGTGCCGATTCCGTTCCGTATTGAAAAGCTGACGAGCATCACCGACGATATGGTGGTGGGGGCAGAGACCATCGAAAAGATCCTGCCGGAGTTTCTGACATTCTGTGAAGGCTGTATGCTGGTGGCGCACAATGCGGAATTTGATATGAGCTTTATCAAGGAAAACTGTGACAGGCAGGGAATCGAACATGATTTTACCTACATAGACACTGTGGGAATCTCGCGAGTGATGCTGCCGACGCAGGCAAAACATACGCTGGACGCGGTAGCCAAGACGCTCGGCGTATCGCTTGAGAACCATCACAGGGCGGTGGACGACGCCGAGGCGACCGCCGAGATCTTTGTGAAGTTCATTGCCAGAATGGAGGCAGAGGGCATCACGACGCTCGCGCAGATCAATGAGAAGGGTAAGTGCAGTCCGGACGTCATAAGGAAGCTGCCGACCTACCATGTGATCATCCTGGCAAAAAACAATGTAGGGCGGATGAACCTGTACAAGCTGGTTTCGGAGTCCCATCTGCGGTTCTTTGCGAGGAGACCCAGGATTCCCAAAAGCGTGCTGAACCAGTACCGGGAGGGATTGATCGTGGGAAGCGCCTGTGAGGCGGGCGAGCTGTACCGGGCGCTTCTGGATGGGAAGGCAGAGTCAGAGATCGCCAGACTGGTCAATTTCTATGATTATCTGGAGATCCAGCCACTTGGGAACAACAAGTTTATGATCGCCTCGGAGAGGCATGAAAATATACAGTCCATGGAAGATCTGCGGGAGATGAACCGGAAGATCGTACATCTGGGAGAGCAGTTCCACAAGCCGGTGGTCGCCACCTGTGATGTGCATTTCCTGAACCCGGAGGATGAGATCTACCGGAGGATCATCATGGCGGGACAGGGATTCCCGGATGCGGACGATCAGGCGCCGCTCTATCTGCGGACGACCGAGGAGATGCTGGAGGAGTTTGCCTACCTTGGCAGCGATAAGGCGGAGGAGATCGTGATCACCAACACCAACCTGATCGCGGATATGATCGAATCCATGTCCCCAGTGCGGCCGGATAAGTGTCCGCCGGTCATCGAGAACAGCGACCAGCTTCTGACGGACATCTGCTATAACCGCGCCCATGAGCTGTATGGCGAAGAACTTCCGCAGATCGTGGAGGACAGACTGAAGAAGGAGCTTCACTCGATCATTTCCAACGGGTTTGCCGTTATGTATATCATTGCGCAGAAGCTGGTGTGGAAGTCGGTGGAGGACGGCTATCTGGTCGGGTCGAGAGGTTCGGTCGGAAGCTCGTTTGTGGCGAATATGGCGGGAATTACGGAGGTAAATTCTTTGAGTCCGCATTATCTGTGCCCAAACTGTCATTACTATGACTTTGACTCGGAGGAGGTCAAGGCGTATGGGGGCGGCGCCGGATGCGATATGCCGGATAAGAACTGCCCGGTCTGCGGAGAGCCGCTCCGGAAAGAAGGCTTTGATATCCCGTTTGAGACATTCCTGGGATTTAAGGGAGATAAAGAGCCGGATATCGATCTGAACTTTTCCGGCGAATACCAGAGTAAGGCGCATAAATACACCGAGGTTATCTTTGGATACGGACAGACTTTCCGCGCCGGGACGATCGGTACACTGGCGGATAAGACCGCCTTTGGCTATGTGAAAAATTACTATGAGGAGAGAGGAAAGCACAAGAGAGTCTGCGAGATCAACCGGATCGTGACGGGATGTACGGGGATCCGCAGAAGTACCGGACAGCATCCGGGAGGAATCGTCGTGCTGCCGGTGGGGGAGGATATCAACTCCTTTACGCCGGTACAGCATCCGGCGAACGATATGACGACGGAGACGGTGACAACGCACTTTGATTACCATTCGATCGATCACAACCTGCTCAAGCTCGATATTCTCGGGCACGACGATCCGACGATGATCCGTATGCTGCAGGATATGACGGGGATCGATCCGGTCACGATCCCGCTGGACGACAAGCAGGTCATGAGCCTGTTCCAGTCCACGGAGGCGCTTGGCATCACGCCGGATCAGATCGGCGGGTGCAAGATCGGAAGTCTGGGAATCCCGGAGTTTGGTACGGATTTCGTTATCCAGATGGTTATCGACGCCAAGCCGAAGTGCTTTACGGATCTGGTGCGTATTTCGGGGCTTTCTCATGGAACCGATGTGTGGCTGGGCAATGCGCAGACGCTGATCGAGGAAGGAAAGGCGACCATTTCCACTGCGATCTGCTGTCGAGACGATATTATGATCTATCTGATCCAGAAGGGCGTAGATCCTGCGCTGTCTTTCACGATCATGGAGAGCGTGCGTAAGGGAAAAGGACTCAAGCCGGAGTGGATCGACGCGATGAAGGAACAGGATGTGCCGGACTGGTATATCGGCTCCTGCAAGAAGATCAAGTACATGTTCCCGAAGGCGCACGCCGCCGCCTACGTTATGATGGCGTGGCGGATCGCCTACTGCAAGGTAAATTATCCGCTGGCGTACTATGCCGCCTACTTCAGTATCCGCGCCTCAGCATTTTCATATGAGCTGATGTGCCAGGGACAGCGGCATCTGGAGAACGTGATGGAGGATTATGAGAGGCGGAGCGACTCGCTTTCCCAGAAGGAGCAGAATGCCTACAAGGATATGAAGATCGTGCAGGAGATGTACGCCAGAGGGTTTGAGTTTGAACCGATCGATATCTTTTCCGCGCAGTCAAGGCTTTTTCAGGTGGTCAACGGCAAGCTGATGCCGTCCCTGAACAGCATAGATGGTCTGGGAGAAAAAGCGGCGGATGCGATCGTGGAGGCGGCCAAGGACGGTCCGTTCCTCAGCAAGGACGATTTCCGTGACCGGACAAAGGCGTCCAAGACGATCGTTGAGCTGATGAGCAGTCTGGGACTGCTGGGAAATCTGCCGGAATCGAACCAGATCAGCCTGTTCGATTTTGCGGTTTCCTGACCGGAGCGGAAAAGGAAGGCTTTATTTATAGAAGATAATGATAGAAGAAAGAGATAAGAACAAGGAGGAAGTGTTATGAGAAAGATCATCACCATTGGACGCGAGTTTGGCGCGGGCGGAGCCGAGGTAGGAAGAAGAGTGGCGAAGGAGCTGGGACTGGAATACTACGATAAGGATATTATCTTAAAGACAGCCATGGCGAGCCGGAATCTGGATCCCGAGCAGGTGCGCCGTTGGGATGAGCGCGTGCCTAAGAATTTCGGCTTTGCACAGAGTCTTTTTGACTTCTACAACAAGCCGCTGGAGGAAGAGATCTGGAAAGCGCAGAGAGATGCGATCCGTGAGCTGGCCAATAAGGAGAGCTGTGTGATCGTCGGACGGAACGGAGACTACATTCTGAAGGAATTTGATCATTGTCTGAATGTCTTTATCCACGCCGGTTTTGAATGGCGCGTGCGCCGTATGACCGGGATGATGGATCAGGTTCCGGCAGATCAGGTGGTAAACGACGTCAGGGCGGTAGACCGGGCAAGAAAGAAATACTGCGAATACTATACAAACCGCGTGTACGGCGATGCGAGAAACTATGATCTGACGCTCAACACAGAGAAGCTCGGCATCGACAAGGCGGTGCAGATGATCCTCACGGCGTCACAGGATCTTTGATCGGTTTTGGAAATTTTTGCACACTGTATATTTGTATACAATTGTCCCTTGACAACGGAGAAAAAAATACCTATACTGAGTACGAAGCATCAAAGACGGTGTAAATGATACAGATACACCGTCTTTTGTCATAGCGGCAGCGGGATAATGCCGCGGACAGCAGTCTGGCGGATGCTTAATGCACAGACTGGAAAAGGAGAGGATATTATGAAAAAATTAGTAGCAATGTCTCTGATCGGATGTATGGCGCTTTTTATGATGGCGTGCGGATCTGCCAATGAAACAACAGCAGAATCGGCTGCAGAGGAAACGACAACAGACGCTGCAGAGGAAACGACAACAGACGCAGCAGAGGAAACCACAGAGGATGCTGCAGCAGAAGATACTGCAACAGAGGATGCAGCGGCCGATGAAACAGCAGACGCAGCAGATGACAAGGTATGGATCATTGCAACAGATACCGTATTCCGTCCTTTCGAGTTTACAGATGAGAACGGCGATTTCGTAGGTATCGATGTGGACGTTCTCGCAGCGATCGCTGAGGACCAGGGATTCAAGTATGAGCTTCAGAGCCTTGGATGGGACGCAGCAGTGGCAGCAGTACAGGCTGGCCAGGCAGACGGTCTGATCGCAGGTGCAACGATCAAGCAGGAAAGAATCGATTCCGGCTGGATCTTCTCTGACGGATACTATGATGCAACACAGACATTCGTTGTACCGGAAGGAAGCGACATCAAGAGTTTCGCTGACCTTGCAGGCAAGAACGTAGCAGTTAAGAACGGAACAGCCGGAGCTGATTTTGCAGAGAGCCTGAAAGATGAGTACGGCTTCACAACAACTGTATTCGAGGATTCACCGACCATGTATCAGGATGTTATCCTTGGCAACTCCGCAGCATGTGTAGAGGATACGCCGATCATGGCAGATTCCATCAAGACAGGTAACCTGGCACTGACCATTCCGGAAGGCATGGAGAGTGACGGAGCTCCTTACGGCTTTGCGATCATGAACGCAGACAACCAGAAACTTCTGGATATGTTCAACGCAGGTCTTGCTGATATCAAAGCAAACGGCAAGTATGACGAAATCATTGCAAAATATCTTGAGAAATAATCAGATATCTGCGATAATATCAGAGTGAACACTTATCTTCCGGAGTGTCGCAGGCGGCGCTCCGGAGATTTTAGTGTATCGGATAAACACAAAGAAGAAGTGGAGATATGTTTTATGGGGATGATTGTTCAGACATATGGAACGATGCTGGTACGCGCATTGGGACAGACACTGCTGCTCACGCTTTTATCGCTTGTATTCGCGATGGTGATCGGTATGGTGTTCGGACTGATGAATGTGGGGCACAATCGGGTACTTAACTGTATAGGAACGGTGTACGTGGACGCAGTCCGGGGTGTGCCGCTTATCGTGCTTGCGTACTTTATCTATTTCGGTGTTCCTGCCGGGATCCAGGGAATCGGATTCTCGGATTTCCGTCTGAATGCGCTTCAGGCCGGAACGATCGCGCTTTCCATGAACTGCGGCGCATATATGGCAGAGATCATCCGTGCGGGTATCCAGAGCGTGGACCGCGGACAGATGGAGGCGGGGCGGAGTCTCGGTCTTTCCTATGGCGCGACGATGGCTCTCGTGGTAGTTCCGCAGGCGATCAAGACGATGATCCCGTCTATCATCAATCAGTTTATCATCACCTTAAAAGATACCTCTATTTTGTCCGTTATCGGATTTCCGGAACTTACGAATGTTGGTAAGACGATCATGGGAAATACGTTCAAGAATCTGGAAACCTGGGCGATCATCGGCGTGATGTACATGGTCGTAATCGTTACTTTGAGCAAGGTATCCAAGAAGATCGAAAGGAGAGTAAACCGTGGCAGATAGCAAGATTTCCGTTCGCAATTTAAAGAAAAACTTTGGCTCTCTTGAGGTTCTCAAGGATATCAGTCTTGAGGTTTCCGAGGGAGAAGTGGTCGTGCTCCTGGGGCCTTCCGGCAGCGGCAAGTCTACGCTGCTGCGCTGTCTGAACAGACTGGAGACGGCGACCGCGGGACAGATCATCATCGATGGACACGACGTGACAGATGCACATACCGACATTAACAAGGTGCGCCAGAACATCGGCATGGTGTTTCAGCATTTCAACCTGTTCAACCATCTGACGGTGCTCAAGAATATGACACTGGCTCCGGTGCATCTCAAGACGATGGGAAAAGACGAGGCAAAGGATAAGGCTTTGAAGCTCCTTGAGAGAGTCGGGCTGTCCGATAAGGCGGAGGCGTTTCCAAGCCAGCTCTCCGGTGGACAAAAGCAGAGAGTTGCCATCGCAAGGGCGCTTGAGATGAACCCCGATATCATGCTTTTCGATGAGCCGACCAGCGCGCTGGATCCGGAGATGGTCGGCGAGGTACTGGCTGTTATGAAGGAGCTGGCAAGGGAAGGCATGACGATGGTCGTGGTGACGCATGAGATCGGATTTGCGAGAGAAGTGGCAAGCCGCGTGATCTTTATGGAAGGCGGCTATATTGTGGAAGAGGGAACGCCGGACGAGGTGATCAATCATCCCAAGGAGCCGAGAACCATCGACTTTTTGAGCAAGGTGCTTTAGGATAAAGGAAAAGACGGAAATTCTCCGCGTGATGCGAGAAGCGTCATGCGGAAGAGAGCCGGATGCGGCGACAGAAATTTTGGAAGTTTTGCATACTGTTTTAATTTTATGTAGAATTTTGAAAATTTTTAAAAAACTTTCAAAAAAGGCTTGCTTTTTTCTCTGAGATATAATATTATAGTCAAGTACCAAGTACATGGCTTGTTGGTCAAGCGGTTAAGACGCCGCCCTCTCACGGCGGAAACAGGGGTTCGATTCCCCTACAAGCTGTTGACTGTTGAATAACAGCCCAACCCGGAAAGTGCTGGAAACCTGAAAGCGGGTTTCAGTGCTTTTTTATTTTGTATAAAAGCAATAGGAAGTTGAATTGACTTTGCCATATAATTCAATGTAAAATTTTTCCGGATTATGAGATGGAAAGGAATTATGGCAGATAATAGAGCCGGTGTTCTGATAGTACAACGGGTTTTATGAAAAATTTCAGATAGGAATACGGGGCGGCCCCGGTGGAGTACCGCAGAAGGCAGAACCTGACGGATCATTCCGGCGAGTACGGCAGCATGGCGGCCATCAGATAGAAGGGCATGCTGTATACCATAAAGTAGACATAGCGGAATTCCGTGGCGACCGGGGTGGCAATCAGCACAGTGAAAAGAAGCAGCACGCTTGGCAGGTAGCACAGGAGCTTTCGCGTCTCGCGCCGTACCAGGACGGTTCCCATGCTGAAAAGAAGTACCCAGCAGGCAACGCCCATGCTCCAGAGCGTGCCGTAGATGGGAACGATGCTTCCCAGCTTGATGGCGAGCTCTTTTCCTTTGACGACGAGAGGACCGCCGATCAGGTGTCTGGTGGAAACGCCAAGCTCGGTAGCGCTGACGCCCTCCGCCTCCGCTACGAGATAGAAAGAGTCGGGATACCAGTAACCGTAGGTCTGCTGGATGTAGGCGTTCAGATAGTCTCCCGGGTAACGCAGACCAAGAGAAATCCACAGCTTGAGAAATTCCTTTTTGTGGGTGGCGAGGTATTCCTGATCGCCGGCACGCACAAGCTCCTTCATGTTGTCGGCGAAAGTCGGGTTGTACAGCTCTTTGATATAGGTCAGATCGACGACGTTCTCGATCAGCCCACGTTCTTCGGCGGTCAGTTCGCGGTCGTTGCAGAGCACTGCGGCGATCTGCTGGGTAGGGATGCAGAGTGATTCGATCAGATCGGGCTGCGTCACCTGAAAATGGTTCATAACCGGATATTTGATAAGCACACAGAGGAGCAGCGTCACGAGCAGACAGGGATAGACCTGTCTTTTTTGTTTCCGGAAAAAGAACAGCAGGAAAGGAACCACGACAAGAAACGCATACCAGCCGTTGCTGCGGAACAGGCAGATCATCATGCCGGAAAACAGCAGCAGGATCCGCTCATGGAGGAGCAGGCTTCCGCGCAGGATCAGCCGCAGCAGAAGACAGTTGAAGAACAGTACGGCAGCGGCGAACGGAATGTCTTTCCAGATGGTCACGGAAAAGACGGCGTGGTAGGGGATCAGGGCATAGAACGCAGTGAGCAGAAGGAGAACAAACGGACGGATCCTCTGCTGACGCAGGGTGCTGATAAAGAAAGCCATGCCGGCGGAGAGCAGGCACATCTGCGCAAATGTATAGAAGCCGACGGAGACGACCATGTCCCCGGTAAGAGCGAAAGCTGCCTTGTAGAGAAGGGCAAATACCATCGTGTGGGCAAAGGGATGGTGGTTGTTGTAGGGGATCACACCCAGAACCTGCTCAAACTGATTGATGCTGTCCGGCGTCATAATGCCGGGGTACTGATAGAGATAGTAGGGAAGCCAGCACAGCAGACAGAGCAGGAAAGAGCTGAGCGCCGTGTGATCCCGGTAGAAGTTTATGACAGCAGAGAGAACAGCCGAGAGCTTCTGGCTGCGGCAGGGGCAATGGTAGGATGCATCCTGATATTTGGTGAGAAGGATCTCCTCCAGCCTTGAGATATTGCAGGTGTAGGAAAAAAGGAACTTCAAAAGATAATAGAACAGGATCGTGAAGCCAGTGTAGGTAATCGCAATGATGCCAAGCCGGAAACCGGTGTTCGTGAGCAGTTCGATATAGTGAGGATAGTCCACCAGCATATAGAGCGCCGTGAAGATAAGGGCGAGGACCAGAGAAGTGCGGTTGGTGTTTTTGGCGTGCACGATGGTGTCGCCCTCGACGTCCGAGGCAATCTGGGACTGGTCGAGCAGGAAAAGATTCAGCCGGTTCAGCCGCCTGCTCACGTGACGGTAAAAGAAAAACACCAGAAGGAAAAAGACAAAGGTCAGGATGTTGCCCGGTTCCATGCGGGCGGCCTTCATCAGTGCCCAGGTGGTAAGAAAACTCTGGAAAAGGTGGCAAAGCAGCTTGAAATTTATCTTTTTGTTCATGGTGATCTCCATTTCTGTATAGACATATATAGTATAGAGTAATAGATGCCAAAAGATGTGTCAATATTGTATAAAACAGTTCAAGTTTTTTCAGCCAAAGCCTTGCAAAGGGCTGGCGGTGGTGTTATAGTATAGAAGTATTGAGTATGTTACGAAGGTTAAGAGTGGGCTTGCGAGTCCACTCTTTTCATGTGAGAGAATATGTGCTCGTATGTAGTGAGATGCCGGTAAGGATTTCGGAAGGAAAACTGCTATACAAAATGGAGGGCTATATGGCAAAGAGAAACTATGAGACAAAGACCGAGGAGCTGCTCGCACCGATCGCGGCAGACTGCGGGGTAGAGATCTACGATGTGGAGTACGTCAAGGAGGGAAACGACTGGTATCTGCGTGCCTACATCGACAAGCCGGAAGGAGTCAGCATCAACGACTGCGAGAAGGTGAGCCGGGCGCTCTCTGATGCGCTTGACAGAGAGGATTTCATCGAGGACGCCTATATCCTGGAGGTCAGCAGTCCGGGGCTTGGCAGGACGCTGAAGAAGGACCGGCATCTGGAAAAGAGCATCGGGCGGGAGGTTGAGATCAAGACCTACAAGCCCATGGATAAGACGAAGGAGTTTGCCGGGATCTTAAAGAGCTTTGACGAAGCGACAGTTACCATAGAGCAGGATGACGGGGAGAGAACCTTTCAGAGGAACGAGATCGCCCTGATCAGACTGGCGCTTGATTTTTAGAGATGCCTGAAAACGAAAGGAAGCCTGAAAGACCGCAGGCAGAAAATACGGATATTATTGATAGGAGGATAATAGAAAATGAATAAGGAGTTAATGGAGGCACTGGATATTCTGGAGAAGGAGAAGGAGATCAGCAAGGAAACCCTGTTTGAAGCGATCGAAAACTCTCTGATCACAGCGTGCAAGAATCATTTCGGAAAGGCGGATAATGTGAAGGTTGAGATCGACAGGGATACCTGCGACTTCCTTTGCTACGCAGAGAAAGAAGTGGTAGAAGAGGTGGAGGACGACGTCCTGCAGATCTCTCTGGAGGATGCGCAGAAGATATCCAAGAATGCGAAGCTGGGAGATATTCTTCACGTAGAGATCAAGTCCAAGGAGTTTGGACGTATCGCGACACAGAATGCGAAGAACGTTATTTTGCAGAAGATCCGCGAGGAAGAGAGAAGCGTGATCTACAATCAGTATTTTGAAAAAGAGAGAGATGTGGTCACGGGAATCGTACAGCGTTATATTGGAAGAAACATCTCCATCAATCTTGGCAAGGCAGACGCTATCCTGAACGAGAGCGAGCAGGTCAAGGGAGAGAATTTCCGACCGACCGACCGTATCAAGGTATATATTCTGGAAGTTAAGAATACGCCGAAGGGACCGAGGATCCTGGTAAGCCGTACCCATCCGGAGCTGGTGAAGAGACTGTTTGAATCCGAAGTGACGGAGATCAAGGACGGAACCGTAGAGATCATGAGCATTGCCAGAGAGGCAGGAAGCAGAACGAAGATCGCGGTACGCTCCAACAACCCGAACGTGGATGCGGTAGGAGCCTGCGTGGGAATCAACGGAGCCAGAGTCAACACGATCGTCGACGAACTCAACGGAGAGAAGATCGACATTGTAAACTGGGATGAGAACCCTGGTAATCTGATCCAGAACGCACTTTCCCCGGCGAAGATCGTTGCCGTATTTGCGGATCCGGATGAAAAGACAGCGAAGGTGGTCGTACCGGATTATCAGCTTTCCCTTGCCATTGGTAAAGAGGGACAGAACGCGAGACTGGCTGCGAGACTGACCGGCTACAAGATCGATATCAAGAGTGAGACACAGGCGAAGGATGCACCGGGATTCCGCTATGAGGATTACGTGTATGATGAGGATGAGTATGGCGAGGAGTACGCGGAAGAATACGACGAGACATACGAAGAGGATGCAGAGTACAGCGCAGATGATACAGCGGACGTAGAGGAGAACGAATAAAAAGACCATCCGGAGAAGAGCAGACGGCAGAAAGGCGGGAGAGCAATGAAAAAAATCCCCATGCGGCAGTGCGTAGGCTGCGGTGAGATGAAGGATAAAAAGGAAATGATGCGCATACTGAAAACAGCGGAAGGCCCGATCGTGCTGGATATGACCGGCAAGAAGAACGGGCGGGGAGCGTATCTTTGCAAATCTGCCGAATGTTTGCAGAAAGCGCGCAGGAACAAAGGCCTGGAGCGGTCATTCAAGATGAGCATTCCGGAAGAGGTATATGAGACACTGGAAAAGGAGTATGCGGCGTATGGAGCAGAGTAAAAGGAGCAGACCGGATAAGGTACTGTCTCTCCTGGGACTGGCGGCGCGCTCCCGAAATGTTGTCAGTGGAGGATTTGCAACAGAGCAGGCGGTTAAGAGCGGAAAGGCCTGTCTGGTCCTGATCGCACAGGACGCTTCCGATAACACCAGGAAAAAATTCAGTAATATGTGTGAATTCTATGAAGTACCATATGAAATATACGGTATGAAGGAGGTTCTGGGGCATGCAATGGGAAAGGAAGACCGAACGTCCCTTGCGGTGACAGATGCAGGATTTGCAGATTCGATACAGAAACATTTAAAGGATTCCGGATTGCAGGAACAATTTGAGGGATCGAGATAGTTGGAGGTAGTAAGCATGGCGAAAATGAAAGTACATGAGCTGGCAAAGGAGCTTGAGAGGCAGAGCAAGGAGCTGATCGCTTTTTTGCAGGATAAAGGATATGAGGTGAAGGTGGCACAGAGTTCGATCGAGGATGAGGCGATCGAGGCAGTGCGCAAGCACTTCGGCGGCAAGAAGAGTGAGCAGGCGCAGGAGGCACAGCAGCCTGCAGCGGCAAAGGAGGAACCGAAGGCAGAAGCGCCGCAGAAACCGGCACAGGCGGAGCCTGCAAAGGAAGAAACGCCTAAGGTAGCGGCAGAAAAGCCGAAGGAGGAGGCTCCGAAAAAGAAAAAGATCATCTTTGTGAGCAACCCGCATAATTCCAAGATGCAGGGACAGCGTCCGGGGCAGAATGGGCAGAACCGCAACGGAAACGGCTACGGCGACAGACGTCCGCAGAACGGAAACGGTGGCAGACCGGTACAGGCACAGAATGTACCGCACAAGATCATCCGTCCGACCCAGAAGCCGATCCCGGTGACGGCGGAGCCTTACGAGGTGCGTCAGCGTCAGCAGCAGGAAAGAAGGATGGAACAGCAGAGACGCGAGAAGGAGAGTCTGGCTGAAAAGCAGCGTCAGGAGCAGGAACGCCAGACAGCGGCAGAACGCCAGACAACACAGGAGCGTCAGCCGGCGCAGGAGCGTCCCGCTTACAATAATAACCAGAACCGTCCGGGAAGCCAGCAGCGCCCGATGAATCAGGAGAGACGAGCAAATGGCGGAGAATACAGAAGAAATGAAAATCAGGGTCGCCCGGGCTATGGCAACGGCCAGAACGATCGCAGGGGCGGCGGCTCTGCTTCAGGCTTTAACCGTGGCGGCGGAAATAATGACCGCCCTCAGAGAGGCAATGGAGGGCCGGACAATCGATTTAAGAAAAATAACGGTCAGAAGGACTTTATGCCCGAGACGTCTGTCAAGGACATGGAGAAGCACCGGGATGAAGAAAAGCGCAGGGCAAATGCAGACCGCGACAAGAGATCCAAGAAGGATCTGATCTACGAGGATGACGAGGCGGCGATGAAGAACCGCAACAAAGCCGGACGTTTCATCAAGCCGGAGAAGAAGGCAGAGGAGCCGGAGGCAGAACAGATCAAAGTGATCACGATCCCGGAGAGCCTCACGATCAAGGAGCTGGCAGATAAGATGAAGATCCAGCCGTCAGCCATCATCAAGAAGCTCTTCCTTCAGGGACAGATCGTAACGGTGAACTCCGAGATCACCTTTGAGGACGCGGAGAACATCGCGATCGACTATGAGATCATCTGTGAAAAAGAAGTGAAGGTGGACGTCATCGAGGAACTTCTGAGAGAGGATGAAGAGGACGAGGCAGATATGGTCAAAAGACCGCCGGTCATCTGTGTTATGGGTCATGTTGACCACGGTAAGACCTCCCTGCTGGATGCGATCCGTAAGACGAATGTGACAGACAAGGAAGCGGGCGGTATCACGCAGGCGATCGGTGCCTACACCGTCAATGTCAAGGGACAGAGCATTACCTTCCTTGATACGCCGGGACATGAAGCGTTCACGGCGATGCGTATGCGCGGCGCGAACTCGACAGACATCGCAGTACTTGTCGTAGCGGCAGACGACGGCGTTATGCCGCAGACGGTCGAGGCGATCAACCATGCAAAGGCAGCAGGAATCGAGATCATCGTGGCTGTCAACAAGATCGATAAGCCCAATGCCAACATCGACCGCGTAAAGCAGGAGATGACGGAATACGAGCTGATTCCGGTAGACTGGGGCGGAACGACCGAGTTCGTTCCGGTATCTGCAAAGTCTGGTGAAGGAATCGAGAATTTATTGGAAACCATCCTTTTGACGGCAGAGATCCTGGAGCTGAAGGCCAATCCGAACCGGAATGCAAGAGGTCTTGTCATCGAGGCAGAGCTGGATAAGGGACGCGGACCGGTCGCAACGGTTCTGGTACAGAAGGGTACGCTTCATGTGGGAGACTTTATCTCCGCAGGGTCTAGCCACGGTAAGGTCAGAGCCATGGTCGACGATAAGGGAAGAAGAGTGAAAGAGGCAGGACCGTCCACACCGGTAGAGATTCTGGGACTTTCCGATGTTCCGAGCGCAGGCGAAGTATTTGTAGTCCATGAGAACGACAAGAGTGCGAAGGCCTATGCCGAGACATATAAGGCACAGCACAAAGAAGAAATGCTGGCAGATACCAAGACCAGAATGTCTCTGGATGATCTGTTCAGCCAGATCCAGGAAGGCAATCTGAAGGAGCTGAACCTGATCGTCAAGGCAGACGTACAGGGCAGCGTCGAGGCGGTTAAGCAGAGTCTGATGAAGCTCTCCAACGAGGAGGTCGTTGTAAAATGTATCCACGGCGGCGTCGGAGCGATCAACGAGTCCGATGTCACGCTGGCATCCGCATCTTCCGCGATCATCATCGGCTTCAATGTAAGACCGGATGCGACGGCAAAGGCGATCGCAGACCGCGAGGGCGTAGACGTCAGATTGTACAAGGTAATCTATCAGGCGATCGAGGACATTGAGGCAGCCATGAAGGGGATGCTGGATCCTGTATATGAGGAGAAGGTGATCGGTCATGCCGAGGTACGACAGATCTTCAAGGCTTCTGCGATCGGTAATATCGCCGGATCCTACGTGCTTGACGGTATGTTCCAGAGAGGCTGCAAGATCCGTATCACCAGAGAGGGCGAGCAGATCTATGAAGGCGAGCTGGCGTCCCTCAAGCGGTTTAAGGACGATGTAAAGGAAGTCAAGGCAGGATACGAGTGCGGTCTTGTGTTTGACGGATTTGATAAGATGCAGGAACTGGATATTGTAGAAGCCTACATTATGGTTGAGGTTCCCAGATAGGAACCGAAAAGCGCAATGACCGGCTTTGGGTGTCCTTAGGATGACAGAGAGGCAGGGTGAATGATAAATGCGTAAAAACAGTGTGAAAAATACAAGGATCAACGGAGAAGTGCAGCGCGTGCTGGCAGAGATCATCCGGGGCGGGATCAAGGATCCAAGGATCGCCCCGATGACCTCTGTGGTAGCGGTGGAGGTTGCGCCGGATCTTAAGACCTGTAAAGCGTGGATCAGCGTGTACGGGGATGAAAAGGCGCAGGCAGATACACTTGCCGGGCTGAACAGTGCGGAGGGATATATCCGCAGCCAGCTTGCCAAGACCATCAATCTGCGAAATACGCCGGAGATCACATTTATAATGGATCAGTCGATCGCATACGGAGTCAATATGTCGAAGCTAATCGATGAGGTAAACAAAGAGTCATGACAGCACAGACAAGGATAATGGAAGAAATCAAAGGCGCGGGATCGGTGGCGATCAGCGGGCACGTGAGGCCGGACGGCGACTGTGTCGGCTCCTGCATGGGGCTGTATCTGTATCTGCGCAAAGAGATGCCGGATGCAGAGATCGCGGTCTATCTGGAGAAACCGGCGGATATTTTCGACTGTATTGACAGCGTGGAGGATATCCGGTCCGACTTTTCCACAGACAAGGTCTACGACGTGTTCGTAGCGCTGGACTGCAACGAAGAAAGGCTGGGAGGCGCCGCAGAGATCTTCCGCAGGGCAAAGAAGAAGATCAATATTGATCATCATGTGAGCAATGCGGGGGATGGTGACGTCAACATTGTGGAGGCGCATCGAAGCTCCACGGCAGAACTTTTGTATGATCTGCTGGATCCGGAGAAGATTGACGAGCCGGTGGCGAAAGCGCTCTATATCGGGATCGTACATGATACGGGCGTGTTCCGGTATTCCAACACCTCTCCACGGACGATGCAGGTGGCGGCAGAACTTCTTAAATTTGGATTTGATTTTTCGAAGATCATTGACGAGACTTTTTTCCAGAAAACCTATAACCAGAGCCAGATCATGGGAAGAGCGGTTCTGGAGAGCGTGCGTTTTCTGGATGGAAAAGGGATCGTCAGCGTTGTCAGCAGAAAGATGATGGATTTCTATCAGGTGACGGCAAAGGATATGGATGGGATCATCAATCAGTTGATCGCGGTAAAGGATGTGGAGTGCGCCATCTTTATGTATGAGACAGGGACGCTGGAGTACAAGGTCAGCATGCGCTCCAAGGGCACGGTGGATGTGTCAGCGATCGCAGTCAAGTTTGGCGGCGGTGGACACGTAAGAGCTGCCGGCTGTACCATGAACGGCACCTGCCATGACAACATCAACAATCTTTCGATCGAAATAGCAGCGCAGCTTAATATGTAACGCAGAATATCTGGCGGGCACAGAAAAGATGCCCGCTATTTTCGTGTGTCAGGAAATCGCTCGGAATATCAGATCAGGCGAAAGCCTGCGGCAGGAGGATTATGTATAACGGAATCATCAATGTATATAAGGAAGCAGGATTCACCTCCCACGATGTGGTGGCAAAGTTAAGAGGGATCCTGAGACAGAAGAAGATAGGGCATACCGGTACGCTGGATCCGGATGCGGTTGGCGTTCTTCCGGTGTGTCTCGGTTCCGGGACGCGGCTGTGCGATATGCTGACCGACTGGAATAAGGAGTATATCGCCGAGCTGCGACTGGGCGTGACGACAGATACGCAGGATCTTTCGGGACAGGTGCTCACGCAGGCTTCCGCAGAGAGTCTGGATGCGCTGAGTCCGGCGAAGGTGGAAGAGGCGATAAAGTCCTTTCAGGGAAAATACGAACAGATCCCGCCGATGTATTCGGCCCTCAAGGTCAACGGCAAGAAGCTGTATGAGCTTGCCAGGGAGGGAAAAGAGGTCGAACGCAAGGCAAGGACGGTCGAGATCACAGAACTGGAGATCCTGGAGAGCAGCCTGCCGGTCGTGAAAATGCGGGTGGTATGTTCCAAAGGAACTTATATCCGAACGCTCTGCCATGACATAGGAGAAAAACTTGGCGTTGGAGGTGCGATGCAGTCTCTGCAAAGAAGCCGGGTAGGAATCTTCCGAATGGAGGACGCCCTGACGCTATCCAAACTGGAGGAACTGCGCGATGAGGATAAAATTACAGATGTTATTATAGAGCCGGACGCTGTTTTTGCCGAAAAGCAGGCGCTTTACGTCAATGAGCTGGGAGAGAAGTTTGTAAAAAACGGAAACCAGCTGACCGCGGCGCATCTGGAAAAAGCCGGTCATTTTGAGCAGGGCGAGCAGGTCCGGGTCTATGATACCGGGCGGAATTTCTGCGGGATCTATGAGTACCGTGCAGGGGAGAGAAAACTCTGGCCGGTCAAAATGTTTCTGACGAAGGACTGACGCAGGCAACGACGGAAAAAAACAGAATTTCAAGTTGTCTGGAAACGAGGATTAGGATGCAGATTATAGAAAATACAACGGATTTTCATATGACGGGAAAAAGTGCGGTAGCGATCGGCAAGTTCGACGGGATCCATCTGGGACACCAACGGCTGCTTGAGCGGCTTCTGGAACAGAAAAAGAACGGACTGCTAGCAACTGTCTTTACATTTGACCACTCCGCGGCGGCTTTCTTCGGGACAGAGGAAAAAGAGCTGACGACGCGGCAGGAGAAGAGAGAAATCTTTGAAAGCATGGGAATCGATGTGCTGATCGAATTTCCGCTGAACAAGGAAACAGCGGCGACGGAGCCGGAGGATTTCATCAGAAAGTATCTGCGGGATCAGATGAAGGCGGCTTATATCTGCGCAGGATCAGATGTCTCTTTTGGCAGAAAAGGAGCTGGAAATTATATCCTGCTTAAACAATTAGCAGAAGAATGTAATTATCAGATCGAGATCATCGACAAGGTGCAGGTGGATGGAGAGGACGTCAGCTCCACCAGAGTGCGCAGCGCCGTCCGTGATGGCAGAATGGAAGAGGCAGCCCGCCTGCTGGGGACGCCTTACCGTATCAGCGGAACGGTGGAGCACGGAAGAAAACTGGGGAGCACGCTCGGCATGCCGACGGCGAATCTGCTGCCCCCGCAGGACAAGCTGCTTCCACCAAACGGCGTCTATTACTCGAAAGTGTGTCTGGAAGGATGCGAGTACCGGGGAATCTCGAATGTCGGCTATAAGCCGACGGTCAGCGACCGCAGGATCCTTGGCGTAGAGACGTATCTGTATGACTTTGACGGAGATATCTATGGGCAGGACATGGCGGTTGAGCTGCTCGCTTTCCGCAGACCGGAAATGAAGTTTGACGGCGTGGAGGCGCTCAAGGAGCAGATGCAGAAGGATATCGAGGCGGGGAGAGTCTGGAGGGCTTGAACTGTGAAGTGTGTGTGAACACAGGGGTGTTTTCTTGACAGACTTTCGTCGCTTTGTTATAATGGAGCATGTAATTGTTACGGAATTATTACAAATGAATTACGAACTCGTTATGAACAGAAATGGATGAGGAATGATGAAGAGATTAAAGGTTTTGTGTCTGCTTGCCGGCTGCAGCGCCATGCTGTTTACTGCGATCCCGGTGCAGGCGAAAGCACCGTCCCTTCTGGAGAGCATCTCGCAGAATACCTCCGAGGAGGAGCAGACAACGGAAGAGAAGACGGAGCAGGTGCCGGGCGGACAGTTTGACATTTTGAATACAGAGACATCCACAGAGAATAAAGAGAAGGTGCAGGATGTGCTGGGTGAGCCGGTGGGCGCAAACGCGATCCTCAGCGCCAACAAGACGGCAGAAGAGTATGCGCAGGCATACGAAAAGGGAAAGAACGCGAACTGGGGTTACACAAACCTGGGGATCGCGGATGTCGAAAAGGGAAATCTGAACATTCGCGCTGTGGCAGATCAGGAGGGCAAGCTGGTCGGAAAGCTGCCGAAGGACGCGGCGTGCGAAGTGCTGGACGAGGACGGAACATGGGCGCATATCCAGTCCGGAAAGGTAGAGGGCTATGTGAGCTGCGATTATCTGCTGACCGGTATTTCAGCGATCCATAAAGCGCAGGAGCTTGCAACGACGATGGCGACCGTGACGACGGACAGCCTGAAGGTGCGCGCGGAGGCGAACACCGATTCTGAGGTTATCACGATGGTGCCGAACGGAGAAGAGCTGGAGGTTGCAGACGTAGAGGGCGACTGGGTGCGCGTATATCTGGATGACGAAGAGGTTTTCGTCTCGGCAGATTATGTGGACGTCAGCTCAGAGTTGTCGACGGCGGTGACCATGACGGAGCTTCTGTATGGACAGGGCGTGTCGGATGTGCGGGTAGACCTTTGCCAGTATGCGAAGGAATTTCTCGGAAATCCGTACGTATGGGGCGGTACGAGCCTGACAAACGGTGCGGACTGTTCCGGCTTTGTGCTTAGCGTATTCAAGAAGTATGGAATCAGCCTGCCGCATCACTCGGTAGCACAGGCGAACTGCGGAACCAAGATCAGCGTGTCGGAGGCACAGCCGGGCGATCTGATCTTTTATGGCAAAGGAAGCCGGATCAACCATGTGGCGATCTACATCGGCGGCGGTCAGGTGATCCACGCCAGCAGTCCCAAGACGGGAATCAAGATTTCCAATGTATCTTACCGGACGCCGGTCAAGGCAGTCAGGATCCTGAACGATTAGAGCACACCGGATGACGGAAATTCCAGAATTCCTGCTTTACAAGGCAAGGGGATTGTGTTAAAATTACAAAGTATGATTTTAGCCGATGCTCGGGATGGGAGACTCCAACCCATGCTTAGTGTCAGGCGATTGAGAGGAAACCCCTCTACAGGAAAGGAGAAACAATGATTTCGAAGGAAAAGAAAACAGCAATTATCAATGAGTATGCAAGAACACCTGGCGATACCGGTTCACCGGAGGTACAGGTTGCCGTTCTGACAGCAAGAATCCAGGAGCTTACAGAGCATCTGAAAGAGAACCCGAAGGATCATCATTCCAGAAGAGGACTTCTGAAGATGGTAGGTCAGAGACGTGGACTTCTTTCATACCTCAAGGATAAGGATATCGAAAGATATCGTGCACTGATCGAAAAGCTCGGTCTTCGTAAGTAAGACACAAAATAACAGGGTGGGCGTAAAGGCGGACCGATGTCTGGCATTACCCACCCTTTTGTTAATGTGTTGCAACTGCTGGTATGCGGGGTGGAAGAGGCATCCGAGACCACAGCTATATCTGCAAATGGACGAAGAAGAAATTTGTGGCTGTATCTGTAGTTTCGGCATCTTCTACCTTGAACATTCGGGCAAAAGGAATCAAAGAAAAGAATCAGTAAAGGAGAGAAGATTATGTACAAAAGTTACACCATGGAACTTGCCGGCCGTACCCTTCGTGTAGATATCGGAAGAGTCGGAAAGCAGGCAAACGGATGCGCGTTCATGCAGTACGGTGAGACAACCGTTCTTTCTACAGCGACCGCATCAGACAAGCCGAGGGATGGAATCGATTTCTTCCCTTGCAGCGTTGAGTATGAAGAAAAGCTGTACGCCGTTGGAAAGATTCCCGGCGGTTTTAACAAGAGAGAGGGAAAAGCGTCCGAGAACGCAGTTCTTACGAGCCGTGTGATCGACAGACCGATGCGTCCGCTGTTCCCAAAGGATTACAGAAACGACGTAACCCTGAACAATATGGTTATGAGCGTTGATCCGGAGTGCCGTCCGGAGCTGGTTGCCATGATCGGAACCGCGATCGCAACCTGTATCTCTGATATTCCATTTGATGGTCCCTGTGCTATGACGCAGATCGGTATGGTAGACGGAGAGCTGATCGTGAATCCTTCCCAGATCCAGTGGGATAAGGGCGATCTGAAGATGACAGTAGCCTCCACAGCAGAGAAGGTTATTATGATCGAGGCCGGTGCGAACGAAGTACCGGAGCCTAAGATGATCGAAGCGATCTACAAGGCGCATGAGGTAAACCAGACGATCATTGAGTTCATCAACAAGATCGTAGCTGAGGTTGGTAAGCCGAAGCACTCTTATGAGAGCTGCGCAATCCCGGCACAGATGTTTGAGGATATGAAGAAGATCGTCACACCTGAAGAGATGGAGACAGCCGTTTTCACTGATGAAAAGCAGGTTCGTGAAGAAAATATCAAGAATGTGACCGCAAAGCTGGAAGAGGCTTTTGCAGACAACGAAGAGTATCTTGCCGTACTTGGCGAGGCAGTATATCAATATCAGAAAAAGACCGTTCGTAAGATGATCCTCAAGGATCACAAGCGTCCGGATGGCCGTGCACTCGACCAGATCAGACCGCTGGCAGCGGAAGTGGATATTATCCCCCGCGTGCATGGTTCCGCAATGTTCACCCGTGGACAGACACAGATCTGTAACGTATGTACACTGGCTCCGCTTTCCGAGGTACAGAAGGTTGACGGACTGGATGAGAACATTACTTCCAAGAGATATATGCACCACTACAACTTCCCGTCTTATTCCGTAGGAGAGACGAAGGTTAGCCGTGGACCGGGACGTAGAGAGATCGGACACGGAGCACTCGCAGAGAGAGCACTGCTTCCGGTACTTCCTTCCGAGGAAGAGTTCCCGTATGCGATCCGTACCGTATCGGAGACATTTGAGTCCAACGGATCAACATCGATGGCGTCCACCTGTGCATCCTGTATGTCGCTGATGGCAGCCGGCGTTCCGATCAAGAAAATGGTAGCAGGTATTTCCTGCGGACTGGTAACCGGTGATACCGACGACGATTTCGTTCTGCTGACAGATATTCAGGGACTTGAGGACTTCTTCGGAGATATGGACTTCAAGGTAACCGGTACACACGACGGAATCACGGCAATCCAGATGGATATCAAGATTCACGGTTTGACCAGACCGATCGTGGAAGGTGCGATCGCAAGATGCCGTGACGCAAGAGAGTTTATTATGGCGAACTGTATGGTTCCTGCCATTGCAGCACCTCGTAAAGAGGTTGGCAAATATGCACCGAAGATCATTTCTATCCAGATCGATCCCGACAAGATCGGTGATGTGGTCGGACAGAGAGGAAAGACCATCAATGAGATCATTGCCCGTACCGGCGTTAAGATCGACATTACAGATGACGGACAGGTTTCCGTATGCGGCACAGAGCAGGAGATGATGGACAAGGCGGTAGAGATGATCAAGATGATCACGACCGATTTTGAGGAAGGTCAGATCTTTAAGGGTAAAGTTGTCAGCATCAAGGAGTTTGGCGCGTTTATCGAGTTTGCTCCCGGAAAAGAGGGAATGGTTCACATCTCCAAGATCGCGAAGGAAAGAATCAACCATGTTGAGGACGTCCTGACACTTGGCGATGAGGTAACCGTCGTATGTCTTGGCAAGGACAAGATGGGCAGGATCAGCTTCTCCATGAAGGATGTTGCGCAGGTATAATTTAGCCTGTCATAGAGTAAGAAATATTTTAGTACAAAAAATAACCCGGAAATCTGTTATGGATTTCCGGGATTTTTTGTTTAGATCCATTTGGAAAAATCAGCCGCACGCTCTTCGCAGTATTTGCAGCGGTAGATCTCCTTCTTTTCATCGGAAAGGACGAAAACGTGGGGAAGACCCTGCTCGATCGAGGTGATGCAGCGGGGATTCTTGCATTTGATGACGTTCCGGATCTCTTTGGGGAGCACCAGTTCCTTCTTGTCCACGATCTCGCCGTCTTTGATGACGTTGACGGTGATGTTGTGGTCGAGAAAGGCGAGGATGTCCAGATCCAGCATATTGATATCACATTCTACCTTGAGAATGTCCTTTTTGCCCATCTTGTTGCTGCGGGCATTTTTGATGATTGCCACGGTGCAGTCGAGCTTGTCGAGCTGCAGGTGATGATAGATGGAAAGGCTCTTGCCGGCAGCGATATGATCCAGCACGAAACCCTCTTCAATTTTACCAACATTTAACATAGGATGCCTCATTTCTGCGCAGCCAGTCTGCGCACATTTTCATGGAAATTGCTCGTATGTAGTGGAGATAATTCCCTTTTTAGGAAACGGTGATCCCCAGCAGGGTGAGGATGAGCGCCATACGCACATACACGCCGTACTGCGCCTGACGGAAGTATACGGCGCGCGGATCATCGTCGACCTCTACCGAAATCTCATTGACACGGGGAAGGGGATGCAGCACCAGCATATCCGGCTTGGCGGCGACGAGCTTTTCCTTGTTCAGGACATAAAAATCTTTCAGACGGACATAATCTTCTTCGTTGAAGAAACGTTCTTTCTGGACTCTGGTCATATAGAGTAGATCCAGCTCCGGCATACAGTCCTCGAGACGGATCACTTCCTTGTAGGGAATCTGCTTTTCAGAAAGCATATCCGTGATGTAGTCGGGGACCTTCAGCTCCGGCGGGGAGATGAAGATAAAGTGGATATTGGGATAGCGGATCAGCGCGTTGATCAGGGAGTGGACAGTTCTGCCAAATTTCAGATCGCCGCACAGACCGATCGTAAAGTCGCCCAGACGACCTTTCAGAGAGCGGATGGTAAGAAGGTCGGTCAGAGTCTGTGTGGGATGCTGGTGTCCGCCGTCGCCTGCATTGATCACCGGGATACGGGAGTGACTGGCTGCTACCATAGGCGCGCCCTCCTTGGGGTGGCGCATGGCGCAGATATCGGCATAGCAGGAGATGATGCGGATGGTGTCGGATACGCTTTCTCCCTTGGATGCGGAAGAACTGCCCGCATCGGAAAAGCCGAGAACTTTACCGCCAAGATTCAGCATGGCCGCTTCAAAGCTAAGCCGCGTTCTTGTGCTTGGTTCATAGAAGCAGGTGGCGAGTTTTTTGCCTTCGCAGGCATGTGCATATTTCTCCGGATTGGTCTCAATGTCTGAGGCAAGCTGGAAAAGTGTATCCAGTTCTTCTACAGAGAAATCAAGAGGGTTCATTAAGTGTCTCATGGATTTTCTCATTTCTGCGCACGATTCATGGAGAGCGGGTGTCCGGTGCGCGTGGGTCGATTCCCGTCTCCGGTGTCCGGTGCGGAGTGCTTCTTCCGTACCGTTCTATTTCCATAAAAATAGAAGAGAAATGATCTCTTCTATTTTATATGTCATTATGATTGATAGGTCAGCAGGTCGCTGACTGCTTTTCTCTTGGGAGCCGCCGGTGATTCATCGGGATATCCGACAGGGATCAGAGCAACGAGCTCCCGATCGTCCGGAATGGAAAGGAGCGACGTCACGGTGTCCTGATCGAAAAGCCCCATGATAACGGAACCGATTCCCTTTTCATAGGCTGCCAGACAGAAGGTCTGGGAAGCAACGCCGGCGTCAAACATCTGCCAGCCATCCTTACGGACGGTGCTGTAGGAACCATCGCGTTCAAAGCCGCTGCGGTTTTTGATAACGGTAACAGCGATCAGCATAGGTGCCTGATCTATAATTTTGCCATTTCCCGGAAAGATAGAAGTGCCTTCCGTGGCGATCCGATTTTTTAATTCACCCTCCACAGCAATATAGCGGGTGATCTGTGTGTGCTTCCAGCTGGGCGCATAGGATGCAAGCTCAATGATCTCTTCCAGCACGTCGTGTGGAACCGGATCCGGTTTAAAGCGGCGGATACTTCTGCGTCCAAGAATACAGTCTTTTGCATTCATATCAAATACCTCCCTATTGTGTGATTCCGATGTTTTTTCTCTATATCTTGTACATCATATCATAAAGACAGAGGGGATTCAAGATGACATTTTCATTTTTGATTGTAGAAAAAGTGGGGGTATGATATAGTGAAAACAGCGAATTTACGAAAGGATGGCAAGGACATGGAAAAGGAAAAAGAAGAACTGTTAGAGAAGCAGACGCCGGAGACGGAGGAAGCCGATGAGGAAAAGAAATACATCGAAAGAAAACGGTGGTTATTTTTGGGTCTGCCGTTCACTTTCACCAAATATACAGTCAATGAGGAGGTCATCACCATCAATACGGGATTGCTGAGCACAAAAGAAAACGACTGTTATTTATATAAAGTACAGGATGTGGAGCTGATTACAACACTGGCAGAGCGGCTCGTAGGGGTAGGAACGATTGCCTGCTATACGGGAGACAACACGCACCCGCAGCTTTTCATCACACACGTAAAGCATGCAAAGGAGATCAAAGATTTTATCCTTCATGCGTCGGAAAAGGCGAGAAGAAAGCGGCGTACCATGAACACATTGAACATAGATGCGGCGGATATTGAGGACGGAGAGTTTTAGGAAGTCTGTTGGTCATTCTCGCGCAGAAGACGCTCAAACAACAGGCCGGAGATAAACCAGCAGGGTGCATAATCCAGGCGGATGATCCCGGCAAGATTCCATTTGGCTTTTTTGTAATTCCAGGGACACAGATCGCGTCTGGTCAGCCAAAGACCGGTCAGGTACTCTCCGGTGAAGATCATGACGGTGTACACCAGGCCGCGGAAAAGTGCATTGCAGCGCCTCAGAAGACGGCTGATGGGAGCGAGAAAGGCTGCCATGCCATAGATCGGAAACATCCAGATGGATGTCGTTCCGGCGAGCCGGAAATCTCTTCTGCGGAAAGCGTGAAACGCGGTGAACACGATCTCAAGGCACCAGCCGAGCAGACCGCAGTGGATAAAGTTGTGAATGAATCGATTCATAGAAAACCTCTTTTCTATAGGAAATGACAGGGATACCGGATGTTCTGGCAGGCGTATTCGGGCAAAATACCGACAGAAGAACGCTGGATCTGCCGGAGATCTATTTATAGTATGGGCGGGAAGAACGGATTTATACTAGCCAGCGGAAAGGACGGAAAATGAATTACAGGGAAGCGACAGAATATATAGAAGAATTGCAGCAGTACGGGAGTGTTCTGGGGCTTGATTCCATGCGCGAGCTTTGCAGCCGGCTGGGAAATCCACAGGACGAACTCCGGTTTGTACATATCGCCGGGACGAACGGAAAGGGTTCGGTGCTGGCCTATGTGTCTACCATCCTCAAGGAGGCAGGGTATCGCGTGGGAAGATACCTCTCGCCAACGATCACGGATTACCGGGAGCGATTTCAGATTGACGGCCGGTTCATCACGCAGTCGGGGCTTTGTAAATATCTGGAGCAGGTGAAAGAGGCGGCAGAATCGATGGCGGCAGAGGGAAAACCGCATCCGACGCCGTTTGAGGTGGAAACGGCGGTCGCTTTTCTCTATTTTCTGGATAAGAAATGCGACATCGTGGTGCTTGAGACCGGACTTGGCGGCGCATTGGATGCGACGAACGTGGTGAAGACGACGGTGGCGGCGGTCTTTGCGTCGATCAGCATGGATCACATGGCGATCCTGGGGGATACGCTGGAGAAGATCGCGCTCGTCAAGGCGGGAATTATGAAAGACCGCTGTTATGTCGTCACGGCAAGACAGGATCCGGCGGTTGCAAAGATCCTCAAGCAGGCTGCCCTGCTGCGAAAGTGTAAATTGTATACGGCGGATGCAGAGAGGGCGAAGCAGGTATACTACGGTGTGACGAAGCAGCGCTTTACCTATGCGGGATATAAGAATCTGGAAATCAGCATGCTGGGAAAATTCCAGATTGAAAATGCGGTGGTGGCTGTCGAGACGATACAGGTGCTTGCAAAGGCAGGATTTCCGGTCAAGGAGGAGGCGCTGCGCAGGGGACTGCTGCTGACAAGCTGGCCGGGACGTTTCTCTGTGATCGGCAAAAAGCCTTTGTTCATCGCGGACGGAGCGCATAATGAGGACGCGTCCAGGAGGCTGGCAGAGAGCCTGCAATTCTACTTTGCAGAGAAAAAAATGATCTTTATCCTGGGGATGCTGAAGGATAAGGAGTATGAAAAAGTAATAAATAACACTTGTAATATGGCGGAGCACATCATTACTGTAACGCCGCCTATCCGGGAGAGAGCCATGCCGGCTTATGAACTTGCGCAGGCCGTGCGGGAGTGCAACGGAAATGTGACGGTGGCGGACAGCGTGCCGGAGGCGGTGGAGATCGCCTACCTGCTCGCGAGCAGAGAGAAAGATGCCGTGATCGTGGCGTTTGGTTCGTTGTCGTATCTCGGAGAACTGATGAAGGTTGTGGAACACCGAGATACGATCCGCAGGGACGATCATGGGATAGAGAGGATATAAGAAGATGAAAATAGGACAGAGAGAGTTTCAGGACAGTGGGCATACCTATGTGATGGGGATCCTGAATGTGACGCCGGATTCCTTTTCGGACGGAGGAAAATACACAGAGATGGATCAGGCGCTCCGGCATGTGGAGGAAATGATCGGAGAAGGAATGGATATTCTTGACATCGGAGGAGAATCCACCAGAGCGGGGTACACCCTGCTGTCAGATGAGGAAGAAATCAGCCGGGTAGTTCCTGTAATAGAAAAAGTTGAAAGTGAATTTAACATTCCAATTTCGCTGGATACCTATAAGTCGGCGGTAGCGGAAGCCGGCATCCGGGCAGGCGCGGACATGATCAATGACATTTGGGGACTCAAGTATGACGACCGGCTGGCGGACGTGATTGCCAGGGCACAGGTTCCGTGTTGTCTGATGCACAACCGGAAAGAGCCGGACTACCACAATTACATGGAGGATGTGCTGGAGGATCTCAGAGAAACGATCCGTATTGCCCACAGAGCGGGGATAAGCGATGAAAATATCATGCTGGATCCGGGCGTCGGCTTTGGCAAGACCTATGAAAACAATCTGGAGATCATAGGCAGTCTGGACAGGCTCAAAGAACTGGGTTACCCGGTGCTTCTGGGGACGAGCCGCAAGTCGGTCATCGGCCTGACACTGGATCTGCCGGCTTCGGAGCGCGTGGAGGGAACGCTGGTGACAACGGTGTATGCGGTGCTCAAGGGAGCATCGTATGTGCGTGTGCACGATGTGAAGGAGAATGTGCGGGCAATCCGCATGGCAGAGGCAATCCTGCAGGCGTCCCGCTGACCATGAGATAAGGGCAGAAACAGAGAGAAAGCGATAGACGGAGGGTGAAGATGGATCAGATCAGAATTGAGGAACTACAGGTGTTTGCCCACCATGGGGTATACCCGGAAGAAAATGAAAAGGGACAGAATTTCTATATCAATGCAGAGCTCTATACGGATACCAGAGAGGCGGGCGTGATGGATGATCTGGAGCTCTCCACGAATTATGGGGAGGTGTGCCGGTTTATCCACACATTTCTCACGGAAAATACCTATAAGCTGATCGAGACGGCTGCGGAACGCTGTGCGGAGGCGGTTCTTTTGCAGTTTTCCAGAATACGCGGCATCACCCTGGAGGTTCGCAAGCCGGAGGCGCCGATCAAACTGCCTTTTGGGTCGGTATCTGTTAAAATAACACGTGGTTGGAAAAGAGCATATCTCGCCTGCGGTTCTAATATGGGCGACCGGGAAAACTATCTGAACAAGGCGGTGGAAGAGCTGCGTCAGGACAGAAAGTGTCGGGTGGTGGCAGTATCTGACTGGATGGATACGACGCCGTACGGAGAGGTGGAGCAGGATAATTTCCTCAACGGGGCGATCGCAGTAGATACGCTGTATCCGCCGCAGGAGCTGCTTGAATTTCTGCATGAGGTGGAACGGGAAAATGACAGAGAGAGACTGGTCCACTGGGGACCGAGAACGTTGGATCTGGATATTCTTTTGTATGAGGGATGCACGATGTATACGGAAAAGCTCAAGATCCCGCATATCGATATGCACAACCGGGATTTTGTCTTAAAACCCCTGATGCAGATCGCACCCTATGAGGTGCATCCGCTTCTGGGCAAAACTATTGCACAGCTCTATGAGGCTGTGCAGAATGGCGGGGAAAAACATATCCTTTAGATGGAAACGTTTTATTTTTTGAGCTGATCCACTGCAGCCTGCATAGCGGCGTCGAAGGTCGTGACGTTGATATCGCCGAAAGTGCTCGTCTGGTATACCGGCGTGGGTTCTTCATAGGCGTTGAAGTAGACATACCGGGAAGTGATATTGATATTGGTAAAGACGCCTTCTTTGACGGTTTCCGGGTTGCTGCCGTCAATCAGCATACGCTTCAGCGCGGGCGACTGTGCGGAGCTTACCTGGTAGTAGATCATATTGTCGTAGATATTGAAGAAATCAAGGCGCTCATCGGTGAGAACCTCGATGACATTGTCGGTGAAGGAGTAGCGGCACAGACGGTAATTGTTGTCGATGTCCATATAATATACGTAGCCGTCCTGGAGGATCGGATTCCAGACATTGGCTTCCCACACAACGGAAGAGGTGTCTGTGGAAGTGTCAAGGGCGTGCAGGTAATGATCCTTTTCAGAGCCGGAATAATAGATGACGCCGTCCTTACAGCTGTTGGGGCTGATGATCTCTGCGGCGATGGACTTGGCGTCCTTTTTGTCAATGCGGACTTTCTCGAGGGAAGGTCCTTTTTGATTGTCGTATTTCTGATAATACAGATAGTTGCCGCAAAGCTGCATGGATACGATATAGGAGCGATCCAGACACATCGTTTTATTACCCTTGAGGTTACAGCGGTAGATGCCGTAGGTGTTCATCAGATAGCCAAGTCCTGATCCGTTTGCCTTGGAGATCATCGAGTAGTAGAGATATTTTCCCGCGGCGTTGATGGAAGAGACGGAATTGTCGCCGAGCTTGACAAGGTCTGTCTCATCCGGATTCATGGAATACAGTGTGTAGTCGTCGTAAGCGTTGGCGAAGTAGACGCGGTCCTCTGTCTCGCAGAAATAGCCGCCGTTGTTCAGGTTGCCGGGAGTGTTTCCCGTCACATTTTCCTCGTTCATGGTGATCCTGCCGCTGAATATGAGCAGTACCGCCAATACAATAATTATAACACCTGTTATTGATAAAATCAGGATGTTTTTACTCTTTGAAGTCATAGAGATTCCCCTTTCCGTATGTAAGGCTGACAGACTGTGCACACCGGATAGGATCCGCTATGTAAAGTTCCTGTAAAAGCCTTGTAATAACCCTATTATATCCGCAAAGTTTCTTGCTATCAAGGGGGTTTTGGTATACACTATTAACAGTTCAGCCATAGAATGAAGCGCAGGCTGAACGAGTGTGCTTGCACACGCAGGACAGACTTCGCTTCATTCTATGAGCGGAGCGCCCGCAGATGACATAAAAGGAGAGCCGCATGGCGGCGACGGATGCGGAGCAGCCGCTTTTATGAAATGCGGGGCTGAACTGTTAATAGTAAGTGGAGGGTAGCGAAGGAGGCTGAACGAGTGTGCTTGCACACGCAGGACAGACTTCGCTTCATTCTATGAGCGGAGCGCCCGCAGATGAAATATATATAAAGAAAAAACGATAGGGACAGGGAGTTTCGGAACGGAGAGAGCATGGATTTACAGGAGCTGAGAGGAAAACTGGATGTCATCGACGAGCAGATCGTGAAACTTTACGAGGAGCGGATGGATATCTGCGGTCAGGTGGCAGACTATAAGATAGAGACAGGCAAACGGGTATTTGACAAGACCCGGGAAGAAGAAAAACTGCGCCGGGTAAAGGCGCTCGCCCACAGCGAATTTAATGCAAAGGGCGTACAGGAGCTGTTCGAGCAGATCATGTCCATGAGCAGAAAGCTGCAATATGGAAAACTCGCCGCGCAGGGCGGAACCGGAAAACTGCCTTTCATCGGGATAGAACGGCTGGACGGGGAGAACGCGCGCGTGGTATTCCAGGGAGCGGAAGGCGCTTACTCGGAGATGGCGATGCGCAGATACTTTGGCGATACGGTGAATGGGTTCGCGGTGGAGACGTTCCGGGACGCCATGTGCGCGATCGAAGAGGGAAGAGCAGACTATGCGGTGCTGCCGATTGAAAACTCGACGGCAGGGATCGTGAATGAAATTTATGATCTTTTGGTGGAATTTGAAAATTACATTGTTGGAGAGCAGATCATCCATATCGAGCACTGTCTGCTCGGGCTGCCGGGAACGGACTTTGAAAAGATCCGGACGGTTTATTCGCACCCGCAGTCGCTGATGCAGAGCGCAAGGTATCTGAAGGAGCATGACAACTGGCAGCAGATCAGCATGAAGAACAATGCCTTTGCGGCGCGGAAGGTCAGCGAGGACGGGGACAGGACGCAGGCTGCCATCGCCAGCGAGCAGGCAGCGAGGGCGTATGGACTGGAGATCCTTGCAAGGGGAGTCAACCAGTCGGAAACAAATTCCACCCGGTTTATCATTGTGACCAACCAGAAGGTATTCCGAAGAGATGCCGGAAAGATCAGTCTGTGCTTTGAAATTCCGCATGAGAGCGGATCCCTTTATCACATGCTGTCCCATTTTATCTACAACGATCTGAACCTGACGAAGATCGAGAGCAGACCGATCGAGGACCGCAACTGGGAGTACCGTTTCTTTGTGGACTTTGAGGGAAATCTGGCGGACAGCGCGGTGAAGAATGCGCTCCGCGGACTGCGCGAGGAAGCGCGGGCGATGAAGGTGCTCGGCAACTACTGATGCGCGGTGAAGGACGCCGGAGAGTAAAAGCTTATGTCAGAGAAGAACGGTGGCAGACGGCAGGGAGGAACTATGAGAGAAGAAGAACTGATTATTTATAAAAACTTTGAGGACGGCAGTATTTTGAAGGACATGGTATGGCTGATGGAGCATTACCGGCAGGGTGACGCGGCGGCAAGACCGCTGATGTACGACTGTATGAACCGGCTTCTGGAGCTGGCAGCGGATCACGGCTTTTACGGCAATCTGTGGCACTGTTATCTTACCAACCTTCTGGTAAACAATGAGAACAGCTACAGCATGGCGTGTGAGATCCGGGGGGCGGTGGAAGGCTCCGTGAACGACCTGGTGCTGCACGACATTGCGATCTTCAAGGAATTTTATGATTTTGATTTCGGCGGACTGATGGAAGTCCTGAAAGTTCCGGAATTTGCGGTTGTCACAGATTTTCAGAGTCCTTCGCAGGACAGCAAGGTCTACAATAAGAGGATCCGCGACCGGATCTGTCATCTGGCACAGATCTTTAATACCAGCAGGGATGCGCGGGAGATGAAGGACAGTCTGACAGAGTTCTATAAGGACTACGGCGTGGGCAAGTTCGGACTGCACAAGGCGTTCCGCATCGTGCACACGGAGGAGGGGGCGAAGATCGTCCCGATCCAGAGGATCGCCCATGTGCGGCTAGACGATCTGGTGGGTTACGACATCCCGAAGAAGAAGCTGACGGACAATACGGAGGCGTTTGTGGAGGGAAGAAAGGCGAACAACTGTCTGTTGTTTGGCGACGCGGGAACGGGCAAATCCTCCAGTATCAAGGCGATCGCAAACGAGTATTACGACAGGGGACTTCGCATCATCGAGGTTTACAAGCATCAGTTCCAGGATCTCAACGATGTGATCTCACAGGTCAAGAACAGAAATTATAAATTTATCATCTATATGGACGATCTCAGCTTCGAGGATTTCGAGATCGAATACAAGTATCTGAAGGCTGTCATCGAGGGCGGTCTGGAGAAAAAGCCGGAGAACGTACTGATCTACGCAACGTCGAACAGACGGCATCTGGTTCGCGAGAAGTTCAGCGACAAAGAGGACCGCAGAGACGATCTGCACGCGGGCGATACGGTACAGGAGAAGCTGTCGCTGGTATCCAGATTCGGCGTGACGATCTTCTTCTGCGCGCCGGATAAAAAGCAGTTCCAGCAGATCGTCAAGACGCTGGCGGAGCGCTATCAGGTAGAAATGCCGGAGGAGGAGCTTTATCTGGAGGCAAATAAATGGGAGCTTGCCCACGGCGGTCTTTCCGGCAGAACGGCACAGCAGTTTATCGATTATCTGCTGGGACAGAGCCGGACAGAATAAGTGCCCTGTCAGAAGGGCAGGCTGGAAGAGAGAGGATGAAAGGCAGGTCGGCGTCTTATGAAGACATTTGCAGCGATCGATGTCGGCTCGTATGAGCTGGCGATGAAGATTTTCGAGATCTCATCCAAAAATGGGATCCGGGAGATCGATTATATCAGACACAGGATCGATCTGGGAACAGATACGTTCACCACGGGCAAGATCAGCAATGAGCGCGTGGATGAGCTTTGCAGGGTTCTTCGCGACTATGCGGGGATCATGAAAAACTACCGGGTGGACGATTACCGGGCATATGGGACGAGCGCGATCCGGGAGACAGAAAACACACTGATCGTGCTTGACCAGATCGCACAGCGCACGGGGATACGCATCGAGATGCTGAGCAATTCTGAGCAGCGTTTTCTGGATTACAAGTCGATCGCCTCACTGGGCGATGCGTTCAGCAAAACCATTGAGAAGGGAACGGCGATCGTGGATATCGGTGGCGGAAGTATCCAGATATCGCTGTTTGACAAAGATACGCTGGTGACGACACAGAACCTTCGTCTGGGCGTGCTGCGGCTGCAGGATCAGATCAGCCGTCTGAACCTGCGGCACGGGCAGATGGAGATGGTACTGGAAGAGATCGTCAACGCGCAGCTTATGGTATTTAAGAAGTTGTATCTGGAGAAACGCAGGATCGAAAACGTGATCGTCGTGGACGATTATGTGTCTGCGGTGGTCGGAAAAGAGATCCGCGGGCTTGAGCACGCGACGGTCAGCGCAGAGGCGATGGACAGCTTTCTGGATAGAGTCCGGAAAAAGTCAGCGCACGATGTCGCCAGGGTGCTGGGAATCCCGGAGGAAAACGTGCCGCTTCTGTGCCTGTCCGGAATCCTGATCAGCCACATTGTTAAGACGATGGACGCCAGAACGATCTGGGCGCCGGGCGTGACACTTTGCGACGGTATGGCATATGAGTACGGAGAGAAGAATAAATTACTGAAAGAGGCGCACGATTTTGAGCAGGATATCGCTGCCTGCGCGCAGAATATCAGCAAGCGCTATATGGGAAACAAGGATCGGAGTGAAACGCTGGAAAAGATCGCGCTGACAATTTTCGACAGCATGAAGAAGGTGCATGGACTTGGAAGACGGGAGCGGCTGCTCCTGCGCATTGCCACCCTTTTGCATGACTGTGGAAAATATATCAGTCTGGTCAATCTGGGAGAGTGCTCCTACAACATAATCATGTCGACCGAGATTATCGGACTGTCCCATATGGAGCGCGAGATCGTCGCCAATGTGGTGAAATATAATCATATGGAATTTGCCTACTATGAGGTGCTCGGACAGGACAGCACGATCGATAAGGAAGCCTACCTTACGATCGCAAAGCTCACAGCGATCCTCAAGATCGCCAACGGTCTGGATCGGAGCCACAAGGAGAAGTTCCGCAATATCAAAACTTCCCTTCGCGGGGAGGAGCTGCTGATCTTTGCGGACGCCAACGTAGACATTACGCTGGAGAGAGGAATGTTCGGGAAAAGGGCAGATTTCTTTGAAGAGGTTTACAGTGTAAGACCGGTTATTGTCCAGCGGGACAGATGACGGAAGGACGGGTAAATTAAATAGAAGGAGGCCGCAGCAGGATGGCGGAGACAGATTTTTCCAAACACGAATACTATACGAACCGGGAGCTGAGCTGGCTGCTCTTTAACAAACGGGTACTGAACGAGGCGAGGGACAAACAGAATCCCCTGTTTGAGAGACTGAAATTTCTCAGCATCACAGCCTCCAACCTGGACGAATTTTTTATGGTGCGCGTGGCGTCGCTGAAGGACATGGTCGGAGCGGGCTACAAGAAAAAGGATATTGCCGGACTGACGGCGTCCGAGCAGCTTGCGCGGGTCAACGAGGAGACACACGAGCTGGTAAAAGAGCAGTACAACGTGTACAACAGAGGGCTGGTGCCGCGGCTTCTGGAGAACGGGCTGCACATCGTAGCGCACCATGAAGAGCTGAACAAAGAGGACGCAGCCTTTGTAGACCGGTATTTTGCAGACAATGTCTATCCGGTGCTGACGCCGATGGCGGTGGATTCATCCAGACCGTTTCCACTGATCCGGAACAAGTCGCTGAATCTGGGCGCGCTGGTGACAAAGAAGAACGGAAACGGGGAGCTGGAATTTGCGACTGTGCAGGTTCCGAGCGTACTTTCCCGTATCGTGCTCATTCCGTCAGAGAAGGAGAAGAAGGTGATCCTTCTGGAAGAGGTGATCGAGCGGAATATCCATAAGCTGTTCCTCAATTACGATATCGTTTGTACGTACCCGTTCCGTATCATGCGGAATGCGGATCTGACGATCGAGGAGGAAGAGGCGGAGGATCTGCTGGAGGAGATCGAAAAGCAGCTCAAGAAAAGACAGTGGGGGCAGGCCATAAGGCTTGAGGTAGAGGAAGGAATTGACAGCAGACTTCTCAAGATCATCAAAGAAGAGCTTGCCGTCGAAAAAGAGGATATCTATGCCATCAAGGGACCTCTGGATCTCACATTTCTGATGAAGATGTACGGACTGGAAGGGTTTGACAATCTGAAGGAACACAGCTATCTGCCGCCGCAGCCGGTGCCGGAGCTGCCGGAGGACGCCGATGTCTTTGAAAAGATCCGCGAAGGGGATATCCTGATGCACCATCCGTATCAGACATTCGAGCCGGTGGTGCGCTTTATACGGCAGGCGGCGAAGGATAAGGATGTGCTCGCCATCAAGCAGACGCTGTACCGTGTCAGTGGAAATTCACCCATTATCGCAGCGCTGGAGCAGGCAGCCGAGAACGGAAAGCAGGTATCGGTTCTGGTCGAGCTCAAAGCGAGATTTGATGAAGAGAACAATATCGTGTGGGCAAAGAAGCTCGAGAAGGCGGGCTGCCATGTCATTTACGGTCTGGTCGGCTTAAAGACCCACAGCAAGATCACGCTGGTGGTCAGGAGAGAGGAAAACGGGATTCGCCGGTATGTACACCTCGGAACCGGAAACTACAACGATTCGACCGCCATGCTCTATACGGATATCGGAATGTTCACCTGCTCGGAGCTGATCGGAGAGGACGCGACGGCGGTCTTTAATATGCTTTCCGGCTACTCCGAACCGAGAAGCTGGAATAAGCTGTCCCTGGCGCCCCTGTGGCTGAAGGATCGATTCCTATATCTGATCGACCGGGAGCGCGAGCACGCCCTGGAAGGCAGGAATGCACATATTGTTGCGAAGATGAATTCTCTTTGTGACAAGAGCATCATCGAGGCGCTGTACCGTGCGAGCGCGGCAGGTGTGAAGATCGAACTGATCGTGCGAGGGATCTGCTGTCTTAAGGTAGGGATCCCGGGTGTGAGCGAAAACATCCGCGTGCGCTCGATCGTTGGAAATTATCTAGAGCACGCCCGCATTTTCTTTTTTGAAAACGACGGGAAGCCGGAGTATTACTGTGCCAGCGCTGACTGGATGCCGCGAAATCTGGATCGACGCGTGGAAATCCTGTTCCCGGTGGAAAAGCCGCAGCTCCGGGAAAAATTGCAGCATATTCTGGAACGTCAGCTGATGGACAACGTAAAGGCGTCCGTGCTGAGAGCGGATGGAGGCTACAGCAAGGTAGCAAGAAACGCACACAGAGAGGCGGTCAATGCACAGCTCCTTTTCTGTAAGGAAGCAAAGGAGATGGCGCGGACGGAAAACGAGATCCTGAGCAGACGGATCTTTATTCCGGAGACGCACCATGAGGACTGAAAAATACGGCGGCTGTGACAGAAAACGTGTGGAATAGGAGAAATACGATGAAGATATACCTCGCATCGGCGTCGCCGAGACGAAAAGAACTTTTGAGACAGGTTGGCATTTCCTTTAAGACAATGCCAAGCACCATAGAGGAAAAGACGACAAAGACAAAGCCGGACGAAGTGGTGGAAGAGCTTTCATACCAGAAGGCAGTGGATGTCTGCAAGAGACTGACGCAGGAAGGAAAGGACGAATTTGTCGTGATCGGAGCAGATACCGTGGTGTCCTGCTGGGGAGATATCCTTGGAAAACCCGGGGACAAAGCGGAGGCAAGCGCCATGCTCGGAAAATTGCAGGGAGGAAGCCACCAGGTCTATACCGGCGTGACGCTCGCGTGGAAGTATCGGGACACGGACGCTATGTTTACGACCTTCAGCGAGTGTACGGATGTGACGATGTATTCCATGACAGAAGAGGAGATCAAGAAGTATGTGGACAGCGGCGAGCCGATGGACAAAGCCGGCGCCTATGCGATCCAGGGACTTTGCGCAGCCTATATTCAGGGAATCTGCGGCGATTACAACAACGTGGTTGGACTGCCGGTGGGCAGGGTCTGTCAGGAGCTGAAAAAGAGAAATCTGCTCGATGTGGATAAAAAGAAATGAAAGACAGATCATATCGGAAAAACAGAAACGGGAGGATGAGAAGGATGTTTGATGAAAAGGTATTGCAGTGTTTTCTGGAAAAGCAGGATCAGCTTTTTCCGGAGCCGGTAGCGGAGAGCCTTGAGGAGGCAGAGGATTTTCTGGAAGAGTGCATGGCGGTCGTGGTATCTTCGGTGAAAGAAGTGTGGGAATTCTTTGAGGAAGAAGGAGTCGATATGGAAGGCGCCGGGGAAGAGGAGATCCTGGAGGCAGAGGAAGTTTTCGAGATCGGCGATGGAAGATATCTGATCGTACAGGGATAGAGATAAGGGAAATAAAAACTGCACAGGGGTTACCCCTATGCAAGCAGTTTCTCCAGCATAAGAACGAGTCCGTCGTTGTCATTATCCACCTCGGTGATGACATCGGCGGATTTTTTGACCTGTTCCGTGGCGTTTGCCATGGCGATACCGGTTCCCGCCGCCTCCAGCATGGAAATGTCATTTTCAGCGTCCCCTGCGGCGTAAGCGTCTGTGAGCGGTACGTGGAAGTAGTCGCACACGAAGCGGACGGCGTTGCCTTTTCCGGCGTCCTCTCGAAAGAGTTCCAGATATTTTTCATTGGAGAAGATCGCCTGGATTTTTCCCTCTGCCCAGGGAGCAAGCGCTTCGCTGAAGCGGACGAGCTTTTCGTGATCCGTCAGGCTTGCTGCCAGCATCTTGAAGGGCTCTTTCGGGAGCACGGAGACGAAGTCCTGCGTGAGAATGAGCGGAACATGGATCTTCCGGCGATAGTACCTGATTTCGTCGTCCTCCTCCTCGCAGATCACCGAATCATCCGTGTAAGTCTGGATGTGGACATGGTGAAGCCGCGCCTGTTCCTGCAGATAGGCTACACTGGAAAACGGAAGCCGCTTTTCCATGATATTCCGTTTGCTGTCGCAGTCGTAGACCAGCGTGCCGTTGTTGCAGATCAGAAGAACGCCGGCTGAGGGAAGCCTGGAAAGACGGAGTACCTCCTGAACGCTCGGCAGCGGGCGCCCGGAAGAGAGCAGGAACTTGTTGCCGTCTGCAAGAAAACGCTCCAGAAAAGCTCTGGAGCCGGCAGATACCTCGCTGCGATTGTTGAGAAGCGTCCCGTCAAGGTCAGTGAATAAAAGTTTCATAAAAATCCTTTCTCTGAACGTATGGCTACGCCTTTGACAGCCATGCGGATATTTTCAAGTATTTCATCGGGGACGAAAAGTCCGCCGTATCCGACGGCGAGATCCAGCCCCGGTTTGTTGCTTCCGTGAAAATCCGAACCGCCGCTCAGCAGCAGATCATATTTGGAGGCAAGCCGCATGATATCCCGCTGTTCCTGATTGGTGTACGTGCTGTAGATCGCCTCAATGCCGATCAGTCCGGCGTCCTTCAGAAGATGAACAAGCTGATCCAGCGCGTCATTGCCCATATGATAGAGCGTCGGGTGCGCAAGGATAGGAACGCCGCCTGCATCCAGAATAAGATGGACGGCTTCGGAAGTGGAAACCTTTTCACGGGGGACAAAGTATTTGGTATGGTCGCCCAGATATTGTGAAAAAGCGTCCTTGCGGCTTTTTACATAACCGTGCTCCATCAGATAAGTCGCATAGTGGCCACGGGTGATGACAGAACCCGGAAAAGCGTCTAAGAGCTTTTCGTAGCTGATGTCAATAGCTGCTTCCCGGAGATTGGCACACATCTTCTGATTCCGCAGGATGCGGGAATCTACGAAGGATTGCAGCTTTTTCTGGAAAGCAGGAGATTGATAGGACACAAAAAGTCCTACCATATGAATATCTTTTTTGTTGTATTCTGTGGAAAGCTCGATGCCCGGAATAACTTCCACGGACGGTTTGTTCTGCGCGGTGAGAGCGGCAGCGTGTCCGATCGCCTCGTCCAGACCGTCCGTTGTGTCGTGGTCTGTGAGAGCGATCGCGGCAAGCCCCTTTTCAACTGCGTAGTCGATCAGTTCCGTGGGAGTGTAGCTTCCGTCAGATTTGGTTGAATGGGTGTGCAGATCAACAGGTCTAGTCATCAGTCGTCAGATTCCTCTTCAGCGGTGCTGGTGTATACAGTACGTTTTCTAGCCATCTCGTCGCTTGCCAGATACTCGTCGTAGGTGGTGATCTTGTCGATCAGGCTTCCGTCGGGAAGGATTTCCATGATACGGTTCGCGGTCGTCTGGACTACCTGATGGTCGTGGCAGGAGAACAGCTCCACGCCCTTGAATTTCTTCATGCCCTCGTTGAGTGCAGTGATGGATTCCATATCCAGGTGGTTTGTCGGCTCGTCGAAGATCAGACAGTTTGCTCCGCTGATCATCATTTTTGAGAGGAGACAACGCACCTTTTCCCCTCCGGAAAGGATCTTTACCTTCTTGACGCCGTCCTCACCGGCAAAGAGCATACGACCAAGGAAACCGCGCACATAGGTCACATCCTTGACCGGGGAGAAGCCCATCAGCCATTCTGTGATCGTGTAGTCGTTGTCAAACTCGGCGGTATTGTCCTTCGGGAAGTAAGCCTGAGAGGTTGTGACACCCCACTTGTAAGTGCCTTCGTCTGGCTCCATTTCTCCGGTCAGGATCTTGAAAAGCGTTGTCTTGGCAAGCTCGTTGCCGCCGACAAATGCGATCTTGTCATCATGTCCAACCAGGAAGGAGATATTGTCGAGAACCTTTTCTCCGTTGATGGTCTTGCTCAGTCCTTCAACTGTGAGAACCTCGTTGCCAATCTCACGCTCCGGACGGAAGTCGATGTAAGGATATTTACGGCTGGAAGGACGGATGTCGTCCAGCTCGATCTTTTCCAGAGCACGCTTACGGGAAGTAGCCTGCTTGGACTTGCTGGCATTTGCAGAGAAGCGGGAGATAAATTCCTGCAGCTCCTTGATCTGTTCCTCTTTCTTCTTGTTGGCCTCCTTGCGCTGCTTGATGATAAGCTGGCTGGATTCGTACCAGAAATCGTAGTTTCCGGCAAAGAGCTGGATCTTGCCATAATCAATGTCTGCAATGTGGGTGCAGACCTTATTCAGAAAATAACGGTCGTGGGATACGACGATCACGGTGTTTTCAAAATCGATCAGGAAGTCCTCAAGCCATGCGATCGCGTCCAGATCCAGGTGGTTCGTCGGCTCGTCAAGGAGCAGGATATCCGGATTTCCGAACAGCGCTTTGGCAAGCAGCACCTTCACCTTTTCATTACCGTTCAGATCGGACATCATGCTGTAGTGCAGATCTGTGCCGATACCGAGTCCGTTTAAGAGCATGGCGGCATTGGATTCCGCATCCCAGCCATCCATTTCCGCAAACTCTGCCTCCAGCTCGCTGGCGCGGATTCCGTCCTCATCCGAGAAATCCTCCTTCGCATAGATGGCGTCCTTTTCTTTCATGATCTGATAGAGCCGCTCGTTGCCCATGATGACGGTATCCATAACCGGGAAAGCGTCATATTTGAAATGATCCTGTTCCAGCACGGAGAGACGCTGACCGGGCGTGATGGTGACGTCGCCGTTGGTCGTCTCGAGTGCGCCGGAGAGGATCTTCAGAAAAGTAGACTTTCCCGCGCCGTTAGCGCCGATCAGACCGTAGCAGTTTCCTTCGGTAAATTTGATGTTGACATCTTCAAATAAGGCTTTTTTGCCCACACGTAAAGTTACATTATTTGCCTGTATCATTGTAAACCCTCTGTTTTCCTATATTTTTTAACGATAGACATACATATTTTATTATACATATAATCATGTTATTTTCAAGAAAAATAACCATCGTACACAAATTATGTACAAGATAAGGCTTCGACGATGATATAAATGTGTAGAAAGTGCGGGGGTATCTTAATCATTAAATGGAGCACGTGTAAGCGCATAAATATCCTGGACGGGAAAGTGGAAAAGAGCAAGGGCAATCTATTCTTTTAAACTATAAAGATAATTCAAACAAAATTTAGTTGAAAGTTAGACTGCCAGATGATAATATGGACACATGGGAAACCAGAGAGCCGGGCGGCTTACCGAAAACGAAAATAGCCGCCAACTATTCGCAGTAGTCGACGGCTGTTAGTTAATAACAGTTAATCACTATCGAGGGTAGCCGCTTCTCTGGCTTTCCCTTTGTTCATTTTCAATATAACATACAGATATGTTTTTTTCAAGGTACAAAATCGGAGACTACCAAGCAAAGAAAAATTCCTTTCAAAACTGAATACGCAAAGCCGCAACTCCATCATTTGACATCTGATTGTAAAGTGTCCTTGCTGGAATGTAAACGGGAGTTTTTGCAGAATTGCTCATAGCGACCGCAATCGTAGTTTTCGTGTGGGCAAAGAGCAGCCGCGATAAATAGGATTTTCAACGAACACTGGAAAGAGGAATTTGTAATAAGAGGATTGTTGCGGAAAAAAGTGGTTTTCATGAAAAACACTTGCGATTTATTCAAAGAGTAATATAATGATGTCGGGATAATGTAAAGAAAAAAGAAATTCTCCGGGTACGGCAGTGCGTGGAGGGTGGACATAACAGAAGAAAAGGGATGTTGGAAATGATAAAAATTATATTGCTTGTACTTGTAATTATCGCGGTGGCGTACGTGTTGATGGTCATGCCGAGAATGTTCAATAGACCGGACACGTCGCTGTTTGAAAAAAAACTATTTGCGCACAGAGGACTTCACGATAACCGGTCGGAGGCGCCGGAAAATTCAATGGCGGCATTTCGCAAGGCGGTCGAGGCAGGCTTCGGGATCGAGCTGGACGTCCATGTGACCAGGGATAATATTCCGGTAGTGTTTCACGATTTCAAGCTGGATCGCATCTGCGGCGTCAGCGGTATTATAGAAAAGCACACGTACGAGGAGCTTTTGCAGTACCGGCTGTGTGATTCACAGGAGACGATCCCGGCGCTGAGCGAGGTGCTTGCACTGGTGGACGGAAAGGTTCCGCTGATCGTAGAGATCAAGTCAGAGTCGACCAACGTTTCTTCCTGCGAAGTGATCGACCGGATGCTTCGCGATTATCGGGGATCTTACTGTATTGAGTCCTTTAACCCGTTGGTTTTATGGTGGTATCGCTGGAATCACAGAGAGATCGTGCGGGGACAGCTTTCCTCGAATTTCAAAAAGGATGGGAATCTGCATGGTCCTCTGTACTTTATGATCCGGCATCTGCTTTGCAATTTTTTGACCAGACCGGATTTTATCGCTTATAACTTCCATTTTTATAAGGAAACGGGAAGGCGGCTGTGCCATGGTCTGTATCATCTTCCGGCGGCAGCCTGGACAATTAAGAGCCAGCAGAATCTCGATGCGATGCAGGGAGAGTTTGAGGTCTTTATCTTTGACAGTTTTTACCCAAAACAGTCGAAATGATTCATTATCACGAAAAAAAACGTAATATTTGTCTTTTCTTTGTTGATTTTTCTTAAAAAGATAGTGCTAAATTTTCAGGTCTATGATAAAATTATATATAGGGTGCGAAGAAGTGCCGAAAAAATGCCATAATAATTCCTGTTTCTGAGCAGCTTGCTGTAAGGAAAACCGCAGATCCATGCGATATTTACTCGATTATCTTATGGCATTTTTGTAGTGGAAGATTTTTATCAACAGTAAAAGGAGACAAACTATGGCAAAATGGGTGTACTTATTTGAAGAAGGAAACGCAGATATGCGGAACCTTCTTGGCGGCAAGGGCGCCAACCTGGCAGAAATGACAAATCTGGGTCTGCCGATACCGCAGGGCTTCACGGTGACGACAGAGGCCTGTACCGATTACTACAACAATGGCAGAGCAATTTCCGATGAGATCCGGGAACAGATTTTTGAGGCGCTTGCCGGTCTGGAACAGAAGCAGGGCAAGAAGTTTGGAGATACGGAGAATCCGCTGCTGGTATCTGTGCGTTCCGGCGCGAGAGCATCCATGCCGGGTATGATGGATACCATTTTGAATCTGGGTCTGAATGATGTAGCAGTGGAGGGATTTGCGAAGAAAACAGGGAATCCGAGATTTGCCTATGATTCCTATCGAAGATTTATCCAGATGTTTTCGGATGTGGTCATGGAGATCCCCAAATCCTACTTTGAGCGGATCCTGGATGAGATCAAGGAAGGAAAGGGAGTCAAGTATGACACCGATCTGACTGCGGAAGATCTGAAGGATATTATCGTCCGGTTCAAAAATATCTATAAGGAAAATAAGGGAGAGGAGTTCCCGCAGGATCCTAAGGTACAGTTGATGGAGGCAGTCAAGGCTGTTTTCCGTTCCTGGGATAACGAGAGAGCGATCGTGTACCGCCGTATGAACGACATTCCGGGCGACTGGGGTACGGCAGTCAACGTGCAGGCAATGGTGTTTGGAAATATGGGAAATACTTCTGGAACGGGTGTGGCATTTACCAGAAATCCTTCGACCGGAGCGAAAGGCATTTACGGAGAGTACCTGATCAACGCGCAGGGCGAGGACGTGGTAGCCGGTATCCGGACGCCGCAGCCGATCACGAAGCTGGAGGAAGATCTGCCGGAGTGCTATCAGCAGTTTATGCAGATCGCGGCGAAGCTGGAGGATCATTACCGTGATATGCAGGACATGGAGTTTACCATTGAGGATGGCAAGCTGTTCTTCCTGCAGACGAGAAATGGAAAGAGAACGGCTCCCGCAGCGTTACAGATCGCCTGTGATCTGGTAGATGAAGGTAAGATCACGCCGCAGGAGGCTGTACTCCGTATCGAGGCAAAATCGCTGGATCAGCTTCTGCATCCGACATTTGACGCAGACGCGCTGAAAGCAGGGCAGGTGATCGGACAGGCGCTCCCGGCATCACCCGGTGCGGCAGCAGGAAAGGTGTATTTTACCGCAGAAGAGGCAAAGGCAGCGCATGAAGGCGGAGAGAGAGTCGTACTTGTGCGTCTGGAGACGTCGCCGGAAGACATTGAAGGAATGCACGCGGCAGAGGGAATCCTTACGGTGCGCGGCGGTATGACATCCCATGCAGCCGTTGTGGCGCGCGGTATGGGAACGGCGTGTGTATCCGGCTGCGGCGAGATCGCGATCAATGAAGAGGAAAAAGTGTTCGAGCTCGGTGGAGAGGTATTCCATGAGGGCGATTACATATCTCTGGACGGTTCGACCGGAAAGATCTATAAAGGTGACATCAAGACGGTAGAGGCAACGGTGAGCGGCAACTTCGGAAGGATCATGGAGTGGGCTGACCAGTACCGGAAATTGAAAGTACGCACCAACGCAGATACGCCGGCAGATGCGGCAAACGCTGTGAAATACGGCGCAGAGGGAATCGGACTTTGCAGAACGGAGCATATGTTCTTTGAGCCGGACCGTATTCCTAAGATCCGTCAGATGATCCTGGCGAGAACACAGGAGCAGAGGGAGAAGGCGTTGAACGCCCTGATTCCTTTCCAGAAAGGCGATTTCAAGGCGCTTTATGAAGTGATGGAGGGAAGACCGGTGACGATCCGCTTCCTGGATCCCCCGCTGCATGAGTTCGTGCCGACCGACAAAGACGATATCGATGATCTGGCAGTAGAAATGATGATGACGGCAGAAGAGGTGCAGGAGATCTGCGATTCCCTGCATGAGTTTAACCCGATGATGGGACATAGAGGCTGTCGTCTTGCCGTGACCTATCCGGAGATCGCAAGAATGCAGACGAGAGCGGTGATGGAGGCGGCGATCGAGGTGAAGGCTGAGAAAGGCTTTGACATCGTGCCGGAGATCATGATCCCGCTTGTCGGAGAGCGCAAGGAGCTGAAGTTTGTAAAGGATGTTGTCGTAGAGACTGCGGAGCAGGTGAAGAAAGAGAAGGAATCCGATATCCAGTATCATATCGGTACGATGATAGAGATCCCGAGAGCGGCTCTCCTTGCGGATGAGATCGCGCAGGAGGCAGAGTTCTTCTCCTTCGGAACAAATGACTTGACACAGATGACCTTTGGATTTTCCAGAGATGACGCTGGCAAGTTCCTCGGCGATTACTATAAGAATAAGATCTATGAGTCGGATCCGTTTGCAAGACTGGATCAGAAGGGCGTTGGACAGCTTGTGCGGATGGCGGCAGAGAAAGGACGCGCTACCAGACCGGACATCAAGTTGGGTATCTGCGGCGAGCATGGTGGAGATCCGTCTTCCGTAGAGTTCTGTCACAGAGTGGGGCTGACCTACGTTTCCTGTTCTCCTTACCGTGTGCCGATCGCAAGACTGGCGGCAGCACAGGCAGCGATCACCTATGGGACGTCTGCGGGATCCAGGGAAGAGAAGATCGAAGAGTGCAAGGAAAAAGCGAAGGAAGTAGCAGATAAAGCGGCATCAGTGGCAAAGGAAGTAGCAGACAAGGGAGCGGAAGTTGCAAAAGAAGCGCTCAAGGTCGGCAAGGAAGTTGCTAAGGCAGGTGCGGCAGGGATAAAAGCGGGCTTCGAGGAAGCGAAGAAGGCTTATAAAGAGAACAAATAGAAAAAACGAATACGTAGGTGCTGATCCCCCATCTGGAAACAGGTGGGGGATTTTTTACTTTAATTAGGAAATAATGTGTTGCGGTAATGCTACCGAAACGTCTTAACCCCTTTTCCGTTTCGTATCAATCCGCAGCAGCCCCGTATGCACCTTGACAAAGAAAGCGACGCAAGATAACGGCGACGCAGTATAGGGCAAACCGGGTACGTCCTTTTTGCGCCGAGCCATACAGAGGGTGCGCCATGACGCTATTCCCCTATCGGGAAAAGACGAGCGAGAAACACCGCGACGGGAAGCAAGTTAGGAGCTTGCGGGCGACGACACGCATTGAGGGGAGATAAGCTTTTACAGCCACAGTCCGAGCGTTCAGAGCGTCGCAGACAATGGGTAAAGCTGCCTTAAATGAGCAGGGGTGCAATTCCCGCGAGGTTGTGCTAACAGCCGCCCGGCTAAAGCCCACTTTTTGTAACTTGACTTTTTAGCCATTTATGAAAGGGGGTATTTTCCTATGGCAAAAAAGGAAACAGCAAGCCCCACTATCCCTGTATTCCCTATGTTAAAGATCGTTGAGCAAATGAGCAAGATTAGCGGTATCGGGGAAAATAAGCTGCGCGAGCTTATGGATAGCGGCGAGCTTGAATATATACAGAATGGAAACCGCCGTTTGATAGCTGACGCTGCAATCTGGGACTGGTATCACAGGGCAAAGACGACAGCGAAGCCCCCGGCACGACAGGGAGGTTAAGCTATGGCTATATCAACAAGGCAGGTTAAGAATAAACGCGACAGCAACGGCGTACTGACCGGGCGACCGGGAACAGTTTACGACGTGAATATAAAGTACACCGCCCCGAATGGGGAAAAGAAAACCTATTCCAAAAAGGGCTTTCCGACAAAAAAGGAAGCGACGCAGCATGAAGCAGAGATGAAAGCAAAGCTCCATAATCCGGGACAGATTGCGTCTATCGCTTCACAGCGGAAACAGACCGCTGCAAGCTATCTGAATGAATGGGTTGAAAGCTATGCAAGAGTGAACTTGCGCCCCTCTACCTACGACGGGTACAAAAAGACGATTGCAAACTATATCAATCCCTATATCGGCGGCGTTGCCCTTGATCAGCTTACCCCCGCTATGGTAGACAAAATGTTTCAGCAGCTTATCGACAAAGGCTTGAAACCGTCCACCGCAGCCGGGGCAAAACGTGTTTTGAGCGTGGCGTTGAGCCATGCCCGGAAATACCGCTATATCGAAACAAACGCAGCAAAGGACACGCTTACGAAGTTTGGAAAGAGCGACAAGACCCCCGACCCTTATACGCCGGAACAGGTAAAAGCCCTTATGCAGCGCGTCGAGGGTACCGTTTGGGAAATGCCCGTTATCTTAGGCGGGCTTTACGGTATGCGCCGTTCTGAAATCCTGGGCTTGCGCTGGCGTAATGTGGATTTGGAAAACAACACCTTTGACGTTTCCGAGCAGCTACCCTTTAAGGTGCCGCCGAAAACAAAAGTCATTGAGGAAATGGCACCGCCGAAATCCAACGGGCGAAAGCTGCCTATCACAGAGCTTGCCCGCCCGTTCTTCCTCAAACAGTTTGCTATGCAGGAAGCGCAGCGCGAACAGGCAGAAAAAGACGGAAAGCCATACTATGACAATGACCTTGTTGTAGCGAAGCCGGACGGTTCCCCTATCTCCGCGTCGTGGGTATCTTCCCAGTTTGGAAAGCTGCTTGAAGATTTGAATATGCCGCATATCCGCTTTCACGATTTACGCCATACGGCGGCTACGAATATGCACCAACTGACGGGCGACTTCTACACTGTAGGCGAAGTGTTAGGACATACGCTTGCGGGTATCGGCGTATCGCTTGGGCTGTCTATGAACTTTGAAGCTGTTACCGCCCGATATGTGGACGTGCGGCTTGAACGAAAAAAGGAAGTCTTAGACGCTTATCATGGGGCGGTCAAACAGGCTGACCCGGCAAAGGCAGAGAAAGCCGAGCCGAAGAAAGCAAAGAGCGCGGCAAAGAAAAAGAGCAGCGATTTAGAGCTTTAACCGCTGTATCTCTTTACCGCTTCTTATATCGTTTTATAGCCCCGCGTGGGATTTGGGCACCATTTACCGAAAAAGCACCACTAATACAGGCGATAAAAGAAACGCCGAGAACACGCAAAAACATAGAGTTTATGCGGGTTTCCGGCGTTTTCTAATCCCTCAACCGACCTAAAATCATCTTGCGGCAGAGAGAAAAATTCTACTATTTTTTATTATAGAATAGCTCTCTGGCCATGTCAACAATAACTCCATCAACAAAGGGTAAGTAGAGATTTTTTAACTGTTTCTTAGCATTATTCCACTTTCTGCATCCTATATCCAACGCCAATATGAGTCTGGATGTATTGTGGAGCGCCAGGGGTTTTCTCCAGCTTTTTTCGCAGAGTTGCCATAAAAACACGCAGAGAACCAATGTCATTCTCCCAACTGCTTCCCCATGCATTTTGTAAAATAAAACGATGTGTCAATACCTTGCCTGTGTTTCGTGCAAGTAAACATAGCAGCTTGTATTCCGTTGCAGTCAGAGACAGCTCATCGTCACCCAGATAAGCACAACCCACAGAATAGTCAATTCGAAGTGGACCGTTTTGATAGACCGCTTGTTCATTGCTCACATTTTGCATCAGCGCAAGGCGGCGCTGGGTAACACGCAGACGTGCTAGTAATTCTTCAACAGAGAACGGTTTTGTTAAATAATCATCTGCACCAGCATCCAGTGCATCAATTTTATCATTATCCTCAGCTCTTGCGCTGATAACAATGATTGGAACGTTTGACCAGCTACGGACACGGCGTATTACTTCCACTCCATCAATATCTGGTAGTCCCAAATCCAGTAAAATTATGTCAGGATTATGAGAAGCTACTTCCATCACAGCTCCTTCACCGGTGCCTGATGCAATAAAGCGGTAATCATGTGCTCTTAATGTTGTAGTTATTAGATTGCGTACCGGAGCATCATCCTCCACAACGAGGATTTGAAAGTTATTCATGTATTATTACCTCCTCCAGCGGAAGGGTAAAACGGAACACAGAACCATGCGGTAAATTGTCCGTAATGTGGATTGATCCGCCATGTGCCTCCACAATAGCCTTGCAGAGGTACAGACCCAGTCCAAGACTGCGGCGATTATCCGCTATTTTATGTTCGCCGCTGTAAAATTTATCAAATATTTTTCCTTTTTCCACGTCGCTGATGCCCTTGCCGGTGTCAGCGATTTTGATTTCCGCCATCCCGTTCCTGCATTCAGCACTGATACTAATCAAGGTGTCCGAAGGTGTGTATTTCAGTGCATTGTCCACAAGATTGATGATGACCTGTACGATCAGCTTTGCATCTGCCCGTACCATCAGTAAATCATCCCCATAATTCAAAGTGATGGAATGCTTTTTTGCATTGGGGCGGATATGCTGCATCGCTTCCTCGATGATTTCAGAAACCAGCTCTGGAGAGGTTTTCAGCATCATGCGACCTTCTTCGATACGAGTAGAGTACAAAAGATTTTCCACCAGGTTGGTCAACCACATGGAGTCATCGTAAATATCTGCATAAATCTGCTGTTTGGTTTCATCATCAAAGCTATGACTGTTGTGTAAAAGATTGCCTGCATTACCGGAAATCGTTGTCAGCGGAGTGCGTAAGTCATGGGAGATGGTTCGCAGCAGATTAGCTCTAAGTTGTTCACTCTCTGCCAGAATTGCTGCAGCTTCTTTTTCCCTGATATTCTTCTCATTTTCCAGTGCAAGCGCTGTTTCACCGAGAATAGACAAAAGGATGCCCTGCTCTGATGCATCCAAAGCACCTGCCATTGCATCAATTCCCACGACACCATATATTCGTTCATTGACACGAACAGCAAAATACAGATACTGTGCATCTGGGAAGTTCTTTGTTGTAGCTCCGGCATTATGATTGTTCTGAAGAACCCACTCTACAATCGCAAGTTCTGTTTCTTCATCGTAAAAGCGCTGTTCATCCGAAATGAAACGTATCGGCTCAGATAATCGTCCACCTTCGTGGTCAAAAATGACTATACTTCGTCCGAGCAGCTTGTTGATCTGCTGTCCGGCAGTTTGCAGAATGGCTAATTTGTTTTCTGCCTTAGACAAAAGCTGATCTGTATCAAAAAGTACCTTTGTTCGTTTGGCGATTTTCTCTGATTGTCGTGCCTGTTCTTTATATCGAATGGCAAATGTACCTGTGATGTACGCCGTTAAAAACATAACTACGAATGTTACCGGATAACCGGTATCGTAAGCTGCGAGCGAGAATCGAGGTGCTGTAAACAGATAATTAAAGATAAATACACTGACTATGGATGAAATCAAGCTGTATATCTGATGGGATGTGGCAATAGATGTCAACAACACACCAAGAATATACACCATTATAATATTTGCATCGGTAAAGCCTATCTCGTGAAACAACAAACTGAGTAATGTTGCCGCAAACAGAATCAGAGCGCTCTTTACAGTGTTTTTTATGATTTGCTCGTGATGGTATTTCCTCGCCTTTTTGGGATGATAGGTCGTATCTGCTGCTTTATCTGGAATGATATGAATATCCAGCTCTGGTACATAGGACAACAGAAGTTGTGTTAATGTCGGCTTTCCAAACAGATGCTTTTGGATAGCGGAGCTTTGGCCCAAAACAATTCGAGTAATACCGGAGATGCGGGCAAACTCTGCAATTTGGTACGGAATATCGTCGCCATATACCGTTTCTATAGTCGCTCCAAGCTGTTCAGCCAACTTGCGGTTTTCCTCTAATCGCTCTTTGTTTTCGTCGGTAGCCACTGCAAAATCCGGTGTTTCAACGAATAATGCTGTAAACTGACTGTCAAAGGCTTTTGCCATTCTTGCGGCGGTACGAATGATCTTTGCATTGGACGGTGCCGACGACAGACAGGCGAGGATATGATCCTGCTTGCTGTTAATGTTATTTAGTTTATTCATTATCCTCACCTCCAATTTTGTAATAGATTCTACCATACAAAAGTCCTGATTTCTACCTCGAAAATGTGAACGATCAGTCTAAATAGTCAGCATATCCGCATTTTAGTCTACAATGTTCCATTTCCAATGCTGTAATTACTCGGTCACGATTTTTGGATTTCAAACTCTTTTTCCAAACAACACGAATCCATTTTTCCTCATCCAAATTTTCAACCGTTAGACCAAGCGTGGTTACCAGCATCTTTGTCTTTTCGTATGGAATCCGAACAGAAGCATATTGTTGCCCCAAAGGTTCTGTGCAGTCATCTGGCAGCAGAAGAATGTCGATACGTTCATTTATTAGCTTATCTAAGAGACGATTGATTTGTCCGCTACTGAGAAAGAACTCAATATGAGGAGCAGATTCAGAACAGCTCTCTAATGCAGATGCAATGGAATTTAACAGCATCGGGTTTTCTGCTGCAATACAAATCTTGCATTGGCTATTTCGGTTACCTTCGGCGATTAGGCGTTGGTTTTCTTCAATGAAATCTCCGAATCTTACAACAACATAGTATCCAAATGCAAAAGTTGCCAACAGAATTAGTATTAAAAACAGATCCTTCATCAAGAACATCTCCTTAACCTGATTTAAAAAAGGATTGATTATATGCGGAAGCACTTGTGAACGGCTTTTTCCTGTCCTAACACAAGAATCGATTTATTTCGACCAAGCACGGTATCCGGCGTAATGCTCATATTTAATCTTCCGTTCTCACGGATACCAAGGATGTTGATGCCAAACTTTTTACGAATGTCTAACTGTACAATGGTTTTTCCGTTCCACTCAAGTGGGATTTCCAATTCGAAAATAGCGTATTCGTTATCCAGTTCAATGTACTCCAAGATATTCTCAGAGGAACAACGGACTGCTGTCCATGCAGCCAACTGCTTTTCAGGGTAGACCACTTCATCTGCGCCATTACGTAGCAGAAACTTTTCCTGTATCTCACGAGATGCACGGGCAATAACCTTCTTAGCGCCCAATTCTTTCAGCAGATAAGCGGTTTCCAAAGAGTTTTGGAAGTTATCTCCAATGGCAACAATACAGGAATCGTAATTGTCAATACCCAGAGAAGCGAGGAATTCTTCATTGGTGCTGTCCCCAATCCGTGCATTGGTAACATAAGGAAGCAGTGCATTTACACGTTCCTCACTGGTATCTACTGCCATAACCTGATGTCCCATAGTGTGCAGCTTCATAGCAATAAACTTGCCAAATCGTCCAAGACCAATCAATAATATCGATTTCATAACAGAACCTCCTTGTTCTTAACCTACCGAGATTTTCTCGACAGGGAGTTTTGATAATGTGTTTTTTGTTGCCGGCAGTGTAGCGAAGATCAGCGTCAGCCCACCAACTCTGCCGATATACATCTGTGCAATCAGAATCAGTTTGCTTATAGCCCCAAGTTCCGGTGTGATACCCAGTGTCAAACCGACTGTGCCAACCGCCGATGCACTTTCATACAGGCAAGTTACAAGCGGAAGATTTTCCAGTTTACTGATTGCTATGCCACCAAGAAGAAATAACGAAATATACATAAAGAACACCGTTGCCGCATTTTTTACGGTATCATCATCGATGCGTCGCCCGAAGAAACAACCATTCTGACGTTTTTGAAAGACTGCCGCTGTGACAGATATCATTACTGCAAAGGTAGTAACTTTCATACCTCCTGCCGTAGAACCGGGCGCACCGCCGATGATCATCAACAATGATGTAATCATCTGTCCAGTTTCGCTCATTGCATTCAAGTCCACGGTGTTAAAGCCTGCTGTTCTCGGCGTAACAGCTTGGAACAAGGCTCCCCAAAAGCGTTCTGCAAACGGAAGATGTGCCAGTTCGAAAAAGAAGAAGTAGACCGTTGGAATCAGTATCAATCCTGAGGTAACAGTAAGGATAACTTTGCTTTGCATACGGTATCGCTTTATGTGGATGCCGTTGGTGCAAATATCTCTCCAAGTCAAAAATCCAAGTCCGCCGATGATAATCAGTAGCATGATTGCCAGATTGATAATTGGATTTGCAGCATATCCCATCAAAGAATTAAACAGAATACCATCATTTACAATGTCAAAACCGGCATTACAGAAGGCTGAGATAGAGTGAAATACTGCCATCCAAAGACCTTCGCCAAATCCGTAATCCCCGATGAACACAGGAGCCATGATCGCTGCGCCCAAAAGCTCAATAATTACGATGCCTTTCAAGATGAAACCAGTGAATCGGACAATGCCGCCAACCTGCGGTGCGGAAATTGCATCCTGCATTGTGCTTCTTTGCATCAAGGAGATTTTCTTTCCTGCTGCCATTGTAATCGCAGCAGCTACTGTGATAACGCCCATGCCGCCGATTTGAATTAACACAATAATGATTGCCTGCCCAAACACTGTCCAATGTGCCGCCGTATCATAAACCACAAGTCCGGTCACACAAACCGCCGAAGTCGATGTCAGCAGACAATCCAGAAACGGTGTAATCTCTCCACTTTTACTGGATACCGGCAGCATCAGAAGCAGCGCACCCAACAATATGACAGCGGCAAAACCGAGAATGATCATCTGTGAGGAGGATAATTTACGTTCCAGTTTTCCCATCTCAACACCTCCAATGTTCGTTTCCTTAATTATATTATTGCATTTCAACCATAAAATGGGCATTAGCGTGCTGGTTATGGCATTAAATTCGCATTAAGATAAAGACCATCACTGGTTCTTAAATAGAGAACCAGTGATGGTCTTCATTTTTAACAATATATCAATTCATTTAAGACGATTTCTTCCGCAGCATTGCGGATATTATTACAAGCACCTACCCAACCCATCTGATCACGAGATTTTAATTCCTCGTTTACGCCTTGCTGCTCCTGTATTTGTTGGATCAGCAGTTCCATTCTCTGATGAGCTGTATCATCAATGTTATTTAAGTGAGATACCAGTTTCCCTCCGAACAAAAGCTCTGTGTACAGCCAAGGACGATGCTCTTTTATGTAGGCTTTACGCATACGACCATACTTTCCATAGTGGGGTTCTTCATCAACAGGCAGTTCCAAATCTGGATAATACATTTCATCTTCGCCAAGTGTATAGGTTCCGCCCATTTCTTCAAAGATTGACTTCATAGAAATACCTCCAATCTGTTTACTTCATTGCTACGCTATGTTACAATACCACAAGACACATCACATATCAAGATGAGGAGTGTATGAAATGCGGAAAAATGATGACATCATAGCTATCTATTCCCGTAAGTCTAAATTTACCGGAAAAGGTGAAAGTATCGGCAATCAGGTAGAACTATGCAAAGAATATGTTCGTGTACATTATGGTGATACCGCTGTAGATAAAGTTGCTGTATATGAAGATGAGGGCTTTTCTGGTGGTAATCTGAATCGTCCGGATTTTAAGAAAATGATGGATGCTGCCAAGAAACGAAAGTTTAAGGCTATCATCGTTTATCGTCTTGACCGTATCAGTCGTAATATCAGCGACTTTGCCAGTCTGATTGAGGAACTGGCTCGTCTGGATATTTCTTTTGTTTCCATTAAAGAGCAGTTTGATACAAGCACCCCTATGGGACGAGCTATGATGTATATCGCATCTGTTTTCTCACAGTTGGAGCGTGAAACCATTGCAGAACGTATCCGTGACAATATGCGCGAACTGGCAAAGACAGGTCGTTGGCTTGGCGGTACTACCCCTACTGGTTATGCTTCCGAAGCAGTCAAGAGTGTTACGATTGATGGAAAGTCTAAGAAAGCCTGCAAATTGAAACTGATACCGGAAGAAGCGGATATTGTCAGAATGATTTACGATTTGTATATTGAAACAGACTCTCTGACATTGACCGAAGCCGCTTTGATTAAACAAGGTATCAAGACGAAGAACAACAATTACTTTACCCGTTTTTCCATCAAAGCGATTTTACAAAATCCGGTTTACATGATTGCGGATGAAGATGCCTATCAATTCTTTACTCAGCATGATACGGACTTGTTTTCAGACAAAGATGCCTTTGACAACAAGCATGGTATTATGGCTTACAACCGTACCGATCAGGAAAAAGGCAGAGCAACAAAGTACCTTCCTGCAAGTGAATGGATTGTATCTGTTGGCAAGCATCCGGGGCTGATTCCGGGTAAAGTGTGGGTACAGATTCAAGAATCTTTGGAACGCAATAAATCCAAATCCTTTAGAAAGCCACGCAGTAATGAAGCGCTTCTGACTGGCTTGCTATTCTGTAGCTGCGGTGAGCGTATGTATCCGAAAATGAGCAAGCGCAAAACTGCGGATGGAAAAGTAATTTATACCTATGTATGCAAAATGAAGGAACGCAGTCAGAGGTCTGTATGCAACAGCAAGAATGCCAATGGCAATACATTGGATATGGCTGTGGTCGAGCAGATTAAAATGCTTGCGGAGGATAAGGATACTTTCATTGCACAGTTGGAACAGAGCCGTAGATTCTATACCGGCAATCGCATGGACTATGAGCAGCGACTTGATGAAATGAGAAAGGAAAAGGCAGAAACCGAGAAGAAAATCAATTCTCTGGTAGACGCCCTTGTAGATATGGGCGACAGCCCTGCCAAGGCACACGTGACCAAACGAATTGAACAGTTGAACCAGGAATACCAGTCCCTTGAACAGCGTATTCAGGAACTGGATAGTCTGACTTCCCGGCACGCTCTCAGCGATATTGAATTTGATCTGTTGCGTCAGTTGTTGACCATCTTCAAGGATGGTATTGACGAAATGACAGTTGAGCAGAAACGTGCTGCCATTCGCACCATCGTTCGTAAGGTGGTATGGGATGGCGTCAACGCCCATGTGATTCTGTTTGGTGTCAAGGATGATGAAATCGAGTATCCGGAAATTGCTGCTGTTGCATCTGGAAATACCGAAGATGATGACGAAGCAGAGGAATTGGTAGGCTTCTCCGATGTGGATTATGATGATGACGATATGGAGGATGACTGCCTGGGAAAAACTAATCCCCTCAGTGCATCAAAAACGCATTGGGGGGAGGATAGCAAAAGTGTGAAGGCTGTGTTTCCGATAGAGTAAAAGTCCTACCGGGCAGGATGCATATCTCGCAGGAAAGAAGTTAATGCTTTCGGTGTATCGCAGGCGTTTCTAAAGATGTGGAAATGTGATATGTCAAACAGACGTACTCTTGACAAGTTACCAAACGGTAACTATAATGAAAGTGATCAGATGGTAACTACCGGAAAGGAGGAGGACGGAGATGGAGAACCGAGAGAAAAATACAAAGGAAAGAATACTGGAAGAGGCTTTAAAGCTCTTTTCCCAGAGCGGCTATAAGGGAACTTCCATGAATGATATCGCGGCAAGGCTCGGCGTGACCAAGGCGGCGCTGTACAAGCATTATAAGAGCAAACAGGAGATCCTGGACAGCATCGTATCGAAAATGAACGAACTGGATAAGGAAAGAGTAAAGCAGTACGAGATGCCGGAGGGGGATATGGAAGAGGTGATCGCCGGGTACAAAGAGACTGCGTTTGATAAGATCAAGATGTTTACAAAGGTGCAGTTCCTTCACTGGACGGAGGAGGAGTTTCCATGCTGTTTCCGAAAGATGCTGACATTGGAGCAGTATAGAGAGCCGCAGATGGCAGCTCTTTATCAGAATTACCTCGCGGAAGGGCCGTTAGCTTATATAAAGACTTTGTTTGCCGGACTTTTGGGCGATACGGAAAAAGCAAGACAAGTGGCGCTGGATTTTTATGGGCCGATCTTTTTGCTATATAGCATTTATGACGGAGCGGAGGACAAACAGCAGGTGGTCACGCTTCTTGAACAGCATATAGAGCACTTTGCGCAGCACCTTCATGTTATGGAGGAAAAGATTGAAAAATAAATTTTTCAATCACGAGATTTGTGTCTGCGCGCACTTGATACAAATTTGTCATGCGCAAAAAAGCGTGTGCAGAAATGGGGAGAAAAGATGAAACTTTATTTTGGAAATATGGTGACAACGGTAACGACACTGATGATCCTTTCGCTGCTGGGCTTTATAGGATATTCTGTATATCATCGGGATCAAGTGAGCTTCTGGGGGCGCAGGAGCCTGTTTGTCCTAGTCTATGGGCTGGTGATCTGCTGCTTTGCGGCGGCGAGGGATGGTTTGGACAAAACGATTCAGTTTACAATAGACGGCAGCTGCGAGCCTGGAATCTTTTCGCTAGTAAGCGTTCCAAATATTGCAGGCTGTGTCGGAGCGGCGATCATTATCGTTGCCGCAATCGCTACGCCGATCGCAAAGTCACAGCGTGTACGTGAAATATGGTTTTATATGATGTCTGCCGGTGTTTTGCTGAAAGTGGCGGTTATGGAGGTCGCAAGGATTTTGCAGAGGATTTAGAAGAGCGGGCAGGAAAAATGATTTTCGTGACATAAATCTGTCCATTTGCAACAAACATCAAAGTAAAGCATAAAATCTGCCGATACATTGAACGGGTGATTTTTTGAAGATAGGAATTATAGATGACAATAAAGAGGCAAGAGCTTTTTTGAGAAGTTTTTTGCAACAGACAAACAGGCGGGACACCATAGAGGAATATGAAAGTGCAAAACAGGTCAAGATCAGTAGTCTGCTGGATTTTGATCTGCTTTTTCTTGACATAGAGATGCCGGATGAGGGCGGATTGGACATTGCCAGAAAAATCAGGGAATGCCAGGAAAAAGAGGGACATTCCCAGTGGGGCAGTATGCCGTTGATCGTCTTTGTGACCGGCTATAAGGAGTATATGTCCGAAGCCTTTTCCGTGTATGCGTTTGACTATCTCGTCAAGCCGGTGAAAGAAGAGAGACTCGGACATATTTATCGGCGTGCGCAGGAGATCCTGAGAAAAAGTGCGAGCGGAAAAGCGCTGCTGAAGATCAAGCGTGCAGGCGAGTTTTTTGCAGTTCCGATAGACGATATCCTCTATGTGGAAAGCAGCAACCGTAAAAATATCCTGCACACGGCACGGGAAAGGATTGAATATTATGGCGTCCTTTCGGATCTGGAAAAGGAACTGCCGGATTACTTTTTCAGGATTCATAAGGGCTATATTGTAAATATGAAGTATATTGAAAAGTATGACCGGGCGTCCATCACGGTGAGGGATGGGAGTAAGCTGCTTCTTTCCAAGTACCGCTATCAGGCGTTTGTGGACGCTTACATGCAGTTTTTACTTTGAATCCGATTTACATAATATGTTAGAAATGGAAAAGACATCATGCAGGAAATAGGCGATCGGGTTGTGTATTTGACGGGATTAGTAAAGTCGGGGATCATGGGACTGCTCTTCATTGGTCTGTGGAGAGTGATGATCAGCCGGAAACCTTGCCGAAGAGATTGGATCTTTTTCGGGGTTATTCTGGCATATCTGTTGGGAATGGAGACGACAAGCGTTCCTGCGATCATCAAGTATCCGCTGGTTATGGTGGCAGCGATCCTTTATTGCAGGCATTTCAAGGTAGCAAAGTGGGAAACGCCTGCTTTTTTGTGTATCTTTTTATACAATCTTCATGTGCTCTCCTTTCAGATAGCCTTTTGCGCAGCGCAGTTTCTGCAAATGAAATGGCAGGAGAATATGGATCTGAGTGCACCGGATATTCTGACAGAAATCTACAGGCAGCTCATCGTGCAACAGTTGTTTCTGATGATATGCTATGCGGGCCTTCTGACCGGAATGGTGCTGCTGCTCGCAAAGATCGGATGTGATATAAAGGAGATCGACTTTCTGGACTTTGCGTTTCTCTCGACATTCAGTATCGTTGCGATCTTCCTGGTATATATCATGCTGGATCTGAGCGTCGTGAAGATGGAGAAGGATGTCTTTGTGCTGTTTGAGGAAAAAGGCGATCTGATGTACAAACTGCCGTTGATCGCAATTCTGGTGTTAGCCGGGGAGTACACGGGTATTTATGTGTGGGGAAGGTATCGGACGTTTCTGGAGGAAAGACAGCTTGTTCTGGCGAGGGAAGAGCAGCTTAGGCAGATGAAACAGCGGTTTGAAGAGGCAGACGCCCTTTATAGCGATATTCGGAAGCTGCGCCATGAAATGAAGAATCATGTGACGATCATTATGGGGATGCTGGCAGCCGGGGAGAGAGATTCAATCCAGGAGTACGTAAAAAAGCTGGATGACGCGATCGACACGATCGATTACCGGTTCAGTACAGGCGACGCGGTGTGCGATGTCATTTTGAATGAAAAGTATCGGAGGGCGGCGAAATGCGGCACGAAGCTGGAAGTTGACTTTCATTATGTGCCGGGAATTCCTGATTTTGACGTAGGGATCGTGCTGAGCAATCTGCTGGATAACGCCCTTGAGGCGTGCGAAAAACTTCCGGAGAACGAGCGCTATGTACAGCTTACCGGCAGGGAGAGAGGACCTTGTATCTTGATCGAAGTGAGAAATCCCTATGCGGGGAAGATTCTTTTTGATGAAAAGGATGGACTGCCCGTCAGCTCGAAGGAACAGGGAGAAAGCCAGCTACATGGGATCGGTCTGCGAAATGTGAAGGAGATCGCGCAGCTCTATATGGGAAGCGTGCAGATCGATGTGCAGGATGCGGTTTTTGAAATACGCGTGATGATGCAAAGGACATCCAGTTGATACAGAAAAATATCCGGTTGCCGCAAAAGGGTTTTATATGGTTTCCTTTTCTGGGATAATGAAAGTCAGAAGGATCGAAGAGTGGAAACAGGCGGGAACCGTGTGAGAAAATGATAGATCCCCAAAAAGGATTTTCACACACAAGATCTGTTCCTGTGTACACTTGACACAAATTTGCTATGCGCAAAAGACGCGCAGAAATGGAGATCTGTATGAGCTTAAGTCATGTCGGGCAAACGGTGTGGAACAGTTATCAGAATCGTGTGGAAAATCAGAATAACCAGATTGGATGGGGAATGTATACAGGACAGAACAGTACGTCTGGATTTCAGGGGATGCTGATGTCAGCGCTTCTTTCCTCTGGGATGTCCTCGCTGACAGGGGGAATGTATGGAAGCGTTTTTGGCAGCAGTCTGTATCCGTATGGGTTGTCGGGAAGTTTGAACAGCTATAGCAATGGTATACAAAGTTATGTAAACTATCTTGGCGGCAGGTACGACGGGGTAAGAATACAGGGCATGGATGCAGACCAGAAAGGCGGAGAGGGAATGGTGCTGTATCGGGACGGCTCGGTCAGCCGCATTGAGAAAAACGGCGAACTGGCAGAGATAGTCAATCCAAGACAAACCCGGTCGAGGCAGTATGCACTGACGCAGTATCAGAAACAGAAAACTGCGAGGGTATAGTCAAAGCATAGGGGAAGCGTGCCGGTCAAAGAAGAAAATGGGGACTTGATCGGAAGGTGGCAGCGCTGGAGAAGAAAGATCATGGGAGTATTTCGGGCAGAGGACAGCTGTGATAAAGCTGTAAGCGTGTCTGTTATAGAGTTATCGGTGAAGAATATCGTGCGTGTTAAGCAAAAAAAGTAAGGATTGGTAGGTCCTTACTTTTTTTATAAAATTATTTCAATCCGCAGCTTATGTAGCATTTTTGACTTAATAAGTATTTGCCTCAACTGCCCTTTTCCGATATAATGGAAAAAGACTATCGGCGATCCGCGCAAGAGATCTCCTTGAAAACGGCAGAAAGGAACGTTCGCCATGCACGAGGTGGAGGCAAAACATATTCTTTCCGCGCAGAACGGAATGAATATTTATCGGGGATGTTCGCATGGCTGCATTTACTGTGATGCGAGAAGTACCTGTTATCAGATGAATCATGCGTTTGAAGACATTGAGGTGAAGAAAAATGCACCGGAACTGTTGGAGAGCGCACTGCGCAGCAAAAGGAAAAAGTGCGTCATAGGGACCGGGGCAATGTGCGATCCGTATCTCCATATAGAAAAGGAACTGCGGTTGACCAGAAGGTGTCTGGAACAGATTGACGAATACGGTTTCGGACTTGCGATCCAGACGAAGTCGGATATGATCCTGCGGGATCTGGACCTGCTGAAGAGTATCAATCGGAAATCCAAATGCGTGGTGCAGATGACGCTGACAACCTATGATGAGGATCTTTGTAAAATAGTGGAGCCCAATGTCTGCACGACGGCGAGGAGAATAGAAGTGCTTGATATTATGAGGGAAGAGGGAATTCCGACCGTAGTGTGGATGACGCCGATCCTTCCGTTTATCAATGACACACAGGAAAATATTCTGGGACTGTTGGAAGCCTGCAGAAAGACGCAGGTATATGGTATTATTATCTTTCAGCTGGGACTGACGCTGCGCGATGGGGACAGGCAGTACTATTATGCAAAGCTGGACCAGCATTTTCCGGGCTTGAAGGAGCGCTATAAAAGGGTGTATGGAAATGCCTATGAGCTGCCCGTGCCAGAGCAGAAGGAGCTTATGAAACTAATCAGGCAGAAATGTGATGAGAGTGGTATTGTCTGTGATGAGGCGAAGATTTTTCAGTATATGCACGAATATGAGGATAAGCAGGCTGGAAAACAGCTGACTCTGTTTGACTGGCAGGAATAAGCGGCAGCAGAATACATACGGGAGAAAAGGTGATAATCATAATAGGAAGAAAAAATGGAGTTTGATGGAAGAATATAGGCAGCAGGGCTGACAAATAAATGATGTAAGAATGGAGAGCACAATGGAGATCAAAAAATTAGAGTATCTGTTTTCAGTATGCAAGGTAAAAGATTATTCACAGGTTCATTTTAACAGCAGATTCTGCTTTACAGCAAAGACGGACGAAGAGAAGTCCCTGGTCTGCATTACGGAGGATGTGCCGGAAAATGTGACAGAGCGGGAGGACGGATGGAGAGCCTTTCGAATCCAGGGCGTGCTCGATTTTTCCCTGATCGGCATTTTGGCGAAAATATCGATGATCCTTGCGGAAAAGGAGATCGGAATATTTGCGGTTTCCACCTTTAACACAGATTATATTCTGGTGAAGCAGGAACAGTTTGAAAAGGCGCTGGACGCGCTGGAGAAGGCAGGGTATCAGATTGTCTGATGTTTAGCAAATGGCTGAGGTGTTACCAAATACATTGTCGGATAGCAAGGTAACAGTTGACAATTTGTCGAATTGCGTATAAGATAAATGCGTGCAATTCAGAGAGGAAGGCGGGGAGTGTCTTTCTCTCTATTTTTTAGGAAACATACGGAAAAGAGGAGAGAGTTATGAAAAAGAGAGTATTAGGTGTATTACTTGGCGCTATGATGGTGCTTTCTATGGCAGGCTGCGGCAGTACGGCGAAGGATCAGGCAGCAGAGGATGGAAGCAAGGTTCTGAAGGTTGCAATGGAGTGCGGATATGCGCCTTACAACTGGACACAGCCGGATGATTCAAACGGAGCGGTTCCGATCAACGACAGTTCCGATTATGCGTACGGCTATGATGTGATCATTGCGAAGAAGATCGCAGAGGAGCTCGGCTATGAGTTACAGATCGTGAAGCTGGACTGGGATGCGCTGATCCCGGCAGTACAGTCTGGAACAGTTGACTGCGTGATCGCCGGTCAGTCGACGACGGCAGAAAGACTGGAAATGGTTGACTTTTCCAAGCCATATTATTATGCTACTGTAGTAGGGCTTGTAAAGGCAGACGGAGCTTATGCCGATGCAGCAGGCATTTCGGATCTGAAAGGAGCAACTTGTACCTCACAGCTTGGAACCATCTGGTATGATAACTGTCTTGGCCAGATCGAAGATGCTGATATCCAGCCGGCACAGGAGTCTGCACCGGCAATGCTTGTAGCGTTAGAGAGCGGAAGAACGGATCTGATCGTAACCGATATGCCGACGGCGATGGCAGCATGCGTTGCCTACCCGGATATGAAGCTGCTTGACTTCTCCGGCACAGATGATGATTTCGATGTCTCCGAGGAGGAAGTCAATATTGGTATTTCTGTACAGAAGGGAAATACGGAGCTGCTTGACGGAATCAACAGTGTACTTGAGAAAATGACAGTCGATGACTTTAACAGTCTGATGCAGGATGCGATCAGCGTACAGCCGCTGTCAGAATAAACGGGGAATATCGCTTTCGCGGCACACATACTGCGGAAGCGATGTCTGGTTAAGGAGGAGAAGGACGAATGATATCCAGTATGAATTTTTTGGAAAGGATTATCTACATCTTACAGAAGTATGGCGTGTCATATCTAAAGGGAACCGGAGCGACGCTTCTGATCGCGCTGGTGTCTACGTTGATAGGGTGTATCATTGGGTTTCTGTCGGGAATTATACAGACGATACCGGTCGATAAGAAGAGAGATCCCCTCGGGAAAAGGATTCTGCTGGGTTTTGTCAACGTTATTCTTCGAATTTATATTGAAGTGTTCCGGGGAACGCCAATGATCGTTCAGGCCGTTTTTATCTATTATGGACTGGCGCAGGTGTTCAACGTACAGCTCGGTATGTGGCAGGCCGCATTTCTGGTGGTTTCGATCAACACCGGAGCGTATATGGCGGAATCGGTCAGAGGCGGTATCATTTCTGTAGATCCCGGTCAGATGGAGGGTGCCAAGGCAATCGGTATGAACCATGTGCAGGCGATGACGAACGTGATCCTGCCGCAGGCATTTCGAAATATCCTGCCGCAGATCGGAAACAACCTGATCATCAATATCAAGGATACGTCCGTACTTTCGGTTATCAGCGTAGTCGACCTTTTCTTTGTACATAAGAGTGTGGCTGGCGCGTTATATACTTATTTCGAATCCGCAACGATCGTTATGGTCATTTATCTGACCATGACGCTTATTACATCCAAACTGCTCCGGCTGTGGGAGAAGAAGATGGATGGACGGGACGACTATGAACTGGTAGACGTTATGGATATTGGAACACAGCTTGGCAGAAAAGAGAAGCGATAGGAGGGCCGGAAAATGAGTACAGACAAGAGCAAAGAAAAGCAGGGACAGGATCCGGTAATCCTGGAGATCGCACATCTGGAGAAATCCTTCGGAACCCATTCCGTATTAAAGGACATCAGTTTTCGTGTCCATCCGGGAGATGTCGTATCGGTGATCGGAGCGTCGGGTTCCGGAAAGTCAACGATGCTGCGGTGCATCAACCTGTTGGAGGTGCCGGATGCTGGAAGTATCCTGTACCACGGTGAGGATATCACGGCAAGAAAAATGGATGTGCCGGCATACCGCGCAAAGGTCGGAATGGTCTTTCAGAGTTTTAACCTGTTTAACAATATGTCCGTACTGGAGAACTGTATGGTAGGACAGATCAAGGTGGCAGGCAAGAGCAAGGAAGAGGCAAGAGAGAAAGCAATGCAGTTTCTGGACAAGGTCGGTATGAGCGCCTATGTGAACGCCAAGCCGAGACAGCTTTCCGGTGGACAGAAGCAGAGAGTGGCGATTGCGAGAGCGCTTGCCATGGAGCCGGAGATCCTTTTGTTTGACGAGCCGACTTCCGCACTGGATCCGCAGATGGTGGGCGAGGTGCTGGAGGTTATGACGAATCTGGCAAAGGAAGGGCTTACCATGATCGTTGTGACGCATGAGATGGCGTTTGCAAGGGATATTTCAAGCCATGTGATCTTTATGGCAGACGGTGTGATCTGTGAGGAGGGAACCTCAGAGCAGATCTTTGAAAAGCCACAGAAGGAGACAACGAAGGAATTCCTTTCCAGATTCCGGAGTGTCTAGTTTGATAGAGAGTTATATAAGATAATATAAAGAGCGAAAAAAGAGCTGTCGCAGCTGCGGCAGCTCTTTTGTGATAGAGTCTTTCTTTTGATAGCTCTTTAGAACTTGAACATCTTCATGTTGTTGACCAGAGCCTTTACATTGTCCGACAGGGACTGAACCTTGCTGTTGGAACGGCTGACGGTCTGCTCCAGTTCGGTGGTAATGCTGGAAGTCTCCTCTGAAGAAGCAGCGTTGTCTGTGGCGATCTCAGTCAGTGTCGTGATCTTTTCTGTGATCAGCTCGCGCTGGCTGTTTACGTCAGTCATGGTAGCGGAGATCGAATCTACAGACTGTACGAAGGAGTCGAGGATCGCCTTGAGCTGTTCGAACATGCTCTCGGTATTATGTAAGGCTTCTTCCTGTTCCTTGGCGGTTTCGGTCATCAGATCCATGGTCTTGACCAGATTGTTGGAGTTGGAAACAAGCTCCACGATGATCTCGTTGATCTCATGTACGGTATTGGCAGACTGTGTAGCGAGGTGTCCGATCTCTTCTGCGACTACGGCAAATCCCTTGCCGGCTTCTCCTGCACGTGCAGCCTCGATAGAAGCGTTCAGCGCAAGCAGGTTCGTCTGGGAGGAAATGTCGTCGATCAGGGTCGTAGCATCTCCGATACGGCTTACCGATATGCTGGTGGTCTGCGTCTGTTTCTGCATGGAAAGGATATCTTCCATATTTTTCTGGTTCGCAGTTAATAAGTTGCGCAGGGTATCCAGCGATTTCTGGGAGAACTCCTGCATTTCGATGGCGTTCTTATCCAACGATTCCACCTCGGCAGAAGTTTTCTGGATGCCGTCTGCAATGTTGCGGATTCCGTCGCTTGCAACAGAGGTGGAATCTGCCTGCTCGGTACTGTTCTTGGCAATCTCGCCGATCGCGATCGAAACATTTCCGATGGACTCGTTCATGGCAGAGAAGTTTTCTTCAAATTCATCCACTGCCGAGGAAAGGTCGTTGGTGACGCCGGTGATCGTGGAGATTAGTTCGATGAAATGATTCTGTGCGATCTCCAGAGCGGAAGCCGTAGCGCCCAGCTCGTCTTTACGGGAAACATTGATATGACTGGTCATATCGCCGTCGGAAAGGCTGACCGCCATATTCTGAAGCTGTTTGAGCGGATTGCAGATCCGGTTTCCATAATTCAGAGATACGATCACGGTAAGCACCAGAATGACGATTACTGCGATGACGATCATGACAACAAGTGTGGTGAAGCTGCCGGTAATGCTGGATGAGGTCTCCGCCATCTGCGCGTCCATATCATCGACATAGTTACCGGTCGTGATAACCCAGCCCCAGGGCTCAAATTCCTCAGAGTAGGCAAGTTTTTCTGCTACGGTGACGCCGTCGGCTTTGGTGAACCAGAAGCTGTTGTAGCCGCCGCCTGCCTGTGCGGCCTTCATGATCTCCTGGATGATCATGACCCCGTTCTGATCTTCCAGTTCATATCGGTTGTTCCCTTCCTGATCCGGGAGGATCGGGTGCATGAGAAGTGTATAGTCGGTAGCGTCGATCCAGAGATAACCGCTGTCATCGTCACGGTAACGCATGGCGCGCAGCGTCTCCTTCGCGCGGTTCTTCGCCTCAGTCTCCGTCATGGAGCCGTTCTGGCTGAGTTCGTAATAGTGCTTTACAATGGCGATGGAGGCCTGAACCTGGGATTTGATCTCCGTTTTGTAGCCTTCCTGCATGGCCGTTTTGTATTCTGTCATGGCAAGAGAACTGGAGGAACGGATTCCGTAGATACCGAGAATTCCCATCACGACGGCGGTAATGAATACCAGAGCGATACACATGCCGGTCAGGGATGTTTTCAGACTTTTTGTTTTGGTTACAGAGTTTTCATTCATTGGTTAAATCATACTCCCCTCTCTTAAATGTAATATGGCATTACCATTATATACCTTCTTTTGTAAAAAGAAAAGTGATTAGAGGACAACTGTTTCGAACCTATTAGGAAAAACAGGACAAGGAGAGACTTGTCAAAAGACAGAAAAAAGTGTACACTTTTAACGATATAAAAGTAAGTGAAAAAGTAAGGTGAGCCGTTCGAAAAAACGGATGTCCGTCTGGGTGGAAAATGCACAGGGAGGACACGGAAAAGGGCGGCAGGCAGACGCTTTGGAATGGAGAGAGAGATGACACTTAGCAAGAAGCCGGTTACCGGCATGAAAGATATTTTGCCGGAGGAGATGGAGATCCGCGATTATGTGATCCGCGTGATCAAGGAGACTTACGCAAACTTCGGGTTTACTTCCATAGAAACTCCCTGTGTTGAAAATATCGCAAACCTGAATTGCAAGGCGGGCGGAGAGAATGAAAAGCTGATCTTCAAGATCCTGAAGAGAGGAGAAAAACTTCGTCTGGAAGACGCCAAAAGCGAAGAAGATCTGGTGGACGGCGGACTGCGCTACGATCTGACTGTTCCGCTTGTGCGCTATTATTCCAACCATGCGAACGAGCTTCCGTCACCGTTTAAGGCATTGCAGATGGGAAACGTATGGCGTGCGGACCGGCCGCAGAGAGGACGTTACCGTCAGTTTATGCAGTGTGATATAGATATTCTGGGAGAGGCAGGAAATCTGGCAGAGATCGAGCTGATCCTGGCAACGACGACAACGCTTGGCAGACTTGGGTTCCGCGATTTCCAGATCCGTATCAACGACAGACAGATTCTGAAGGCGATGGCTGCACATTGCGGCTTCGCGGAGGAGGATTACGATCAGATCTTTATCATTCTGGACAAGATGGACAAGATCGGCGTCGAGGGCGTAAAGGAAGAACTGCTTGGCGCGGGCTATGATCCGGCGGGCGTTGCAAAATACATGGATCTGTTTAAAGGAATGGAGGCGGCGGACAATGCGCTTTCCTATCTTATGGAGCAGATCGGAGCCGAACTGCCGGACGGCGTGCAGGCAGGCTTTCAGGAGATCATCGACAGCGTCGAGGCGACCAAGGGAGATTTTTTTGAACTGGTATTTGATCCGACGCTTGTGCGGGGGATGTCCTATTACACCGGAACGATTTTTGAGATCGCTATGCCGCAGTTCGGAGGAAGCTGCGGAGGCGGCGGAAGATATGACAAGATGGTAGGGAAGTTTACCGGAAACGATGTGCCGGCGTGCGGCTTTTCCATCGGCTTTGAGCGGATCATCCTTCTGCTGATGGAAAATGGCTTCAAGGTTCCCAAGGAGGGAAAGAAGATCGCCTATCTGATGGAAAAGGGACTGCCATCCGGGCGGCTTTGCGAGGTGATGAAGCAGGCGCAGGAAGAGCGGCAGAAAGGAAATCAGATCCTGGTGGCGCGCATGAACAAGAATAAGAAGTTCCAGAAGGAACAGCTTACCGCACAGGGATATGAGGAGTTCCAGGAATTTTACCGTGAGGAATTAAAGCGATAAAAACGCCTTACAGGGCGAAAGAAAGACAGATGCAGCAGACGATGAGGAGGAACAGAAAATGGCAGAGTCTATGAAGGGATGGAAGAGAAGTCACCGGTGTGGCGAGCTCTCGACAAAGAATATCGGAGAAGATGTAACCGTCATGGGATGGGTACAGAAACAGAGAAATAAGGGCGGGATCATATTTGTGGATCTGAGAGACCGCTCCGGGATCCTTCAGATCATTTTCGAGGAAAATGACTGTGGAACCAGCGCTTTTGAAAAAGCGGAAAAGATGAGAAGCGAGTTCGTGATCGCGGTAGTCGGAAAGGTGGAGAGAAGATCCGGAGCAGTCAATGAAAATCTTGCGACCGGTGAGATCGAGATCCGTGCGAGAGAGGTTCGGATTCTGTCCGAGTCGGAGACGCCGCCGTTCCCGGTGGAGGCAGATTCCAAGACGAAGGAAGAGATCCGTCTGAAATATCGTTATCTGGATCTGCGCAGACCGGATCTGCAGGAAAAGATGATCCTCAGAAGCAAGATTGCGTCTGAGATGCGTGCATTTATGGCAAAGGAAGGCTTTCTGGAGATCGAGACGCCGATCCTGTGTAAATCGACGCCGGAAGGGGCAAGAGATTACCTTGTGCCGAGCCGTGTGCATCCCGGCAGCTTTTATGCGCTTCCGCAGTCTCCGCAGCTTTACAAGCAGCTTCTGATGTGCTCCGGTTACGACCGGTATTTCCAGATCGCAAGATGCTTCCGTGACGAGGATCTCCGGGCAGACAGACAGCCGGAATTTACGCAGGCGGATATGGAGCTTTCTTTTGTAGATGTCGACGATGTGATCGAAGTCAATGAGAGGCTGATCAAGCATGTATGTAAGGAAGCGATCGGACTTGATGTGCAGATCCCGCTTCCGCGTATGACCTGGCAGGAGGCGATGGACCGCTATGGTTCCGATAAACCGGACACCCGTTTTGAGATGGAGCTTACCGATGTGTCGGATGTGGTAGCCGGATGCGGGTTTGGCGTGTTCACTTCGGCACTGGAGAATGGCGGCTCGGTCAGAGGTCTGAATGTCAAGGGACAGGCAGGTATGCCGCGTAAGAAGATTGATGCGCTGGTAGATTTCGCAAAGGGTTACGGGGCAAAAGGACTGGCGTACCTGAGCGTGCAGGAGGACGGCAGCTACAAATCCTCCTTTGCAAAGTTTATGACAGAAGAAGAACTGGATCGACTGGTGAAGGCCATGAAGGGTGAGAAGGGAGATCTGCTTCTCTTTGCGGCTGACCGTAAAAATATTGTGTACAGCGTGCTGGGAGCGCTCCGTGTCGAGCTTGGAAAGCAGCTTGGACTGATCGATGAATCGAAGTTCAACTTCCTCTGGGTAGTGGAATTCCCGTTGCTGGAGTGGAGCGACGAGGAGAACCGGTTCATGGCAATGCACCATCCTTTCACGATGCCGATGGAAGAGGACTGGCAGTATATTGATTCCGATCCGGGACGCGTCAGAGCGAAAGCGTATGATATTGTCTTAAACGGCGTGGAGCTGGGAGGCGGTTCTGTCCGGATCCATCAGGATGATATTCAGGAAAAGATGTTTGAGGTGCTCGGCTTTACCAAAGAGCGGGCATGGGAACAGTTTGGGTTCCTGCTCAGCGCGTTCAAGTACGGAGTACCGCCGCACGCAGGACTGGCGTACGGTCTGGACCGTTTCGTGATGCTTCTCGTCCATGCGGACAGTATTCGCGAGGTCATTGCATTCCCGAAGGTAAAGGACGCATCCTGTCTGATGACGGAAGCACCGGGTACGGTAGATCCGGCGCAGCTTGAGGAGCTTGGTATCGCGATCGTGCCGGAGCAGGCACAGGAAGCGGAAGGGGAGGAAAAAGAATGAGTTTTCAAAATCCGGCAGCCCTGTTCCAGCTTATGAACCTGTGGAACCGCTTTCAGAACAGCCATCCGAAATTTCCTAAATTTCTGAAGGCTGTCACGCAAAACGGGATCAAGGAAGGCAGCATCGTGGAGATCCGCGTGACAACGGCAGAGGGGGAGAGCTTTGACTCCAATCTGAAAATTACCGCGGACGATATGGAAATGATCGAGCAGATTAAAAATATGTCGATGAAATAAAAATGTGGCATGGTAAGGGGCAGGATCGGAAGATTCTGCCTCTTGCTGCCTGTCAGAGCGGATGCGGCAGAAGGAGGAAAGATGGCAAAGTGGGTGATTGCAGCCAAAAAGGCGGACTTTGCACAGATAGCACAGAAATATCATATCGACCCGGTGCTTGCCCGGCTCATACGAAACCGGGATGTGATCGGGGATGAGGAGATCGACCGGTATCTGCATGGAACGCTGGAGGATATTCCTGATCCTCATCTGCTGAAAGACATCGGGAAGGCGGCAGATCTGCTCGCGCAGAAGATAACACAGCAGAAAAAAATCCGGGTGATCGGAGACTACGACATCGACGGGATCTGTTCGACCTATATTCTGGTGAAGGGACTCCGGGTGTGCGGGGCGGTCGTGGATGAGGCAATCCCGCACCGGATAAAGGACGGATACGGATTGAATGAGTCCCTGATCCGGCAGGCGTGGGAGGAGCAGATCGACACGATCCTGACCTGCGACAATGGCATTGCGGCGCTGCAGCCGATCTGCCTCGCCAAAGAGAAGGGCATGACGGTGATCGTGACCGATCACCATGAGGTTCCCTACGAGATGGAAGGGGAAACCAAAAGAGAATGTCTGCCGCCGGCAGATGCGGTGGTAGATCCCAAGCAGGAGGCGTGCGCTTATCCTTTTGACGGGATTTGCGGCGCGGTGGTGGCTTATAAGCTGCTGCAGGTTTTGTCAGAACGCATGGAGACAGACGATGACACCAGAGCAGCCCTGCTGGATGAGATGCTGGAGTTTGCGGCCTTTGCCACAGTGGGCGATGTGATGGAGCTGGTGCAGGAGAACCGGATCTTGGTCAAATACGGTCTGAAAAAGATAGAAAAGACCAGCAATGCGGGGATGCGTGCCCTGCTGGAGAGCAACCAGCTCTCCGGGAAAACGCTGTCTGCCTATCATATCGGGTTTGTGCTGGGACCGTGTCTGAATGCCACTGGAAGACTGGATACGGCAAACCGGGCGCTTCGCATGTTCCTGACGGACGATCCGGCGGAGGCTGCCCGGATTGCAGGAGAACTCAGGGAACTGAACGACAGCCGGAAGAATATGACCAGACAGCAGACGCAGAAAGCCATCGAGGAGATCGAGAGCGGGACGCTGGGGCAGGATCGCGTGCTGGTGGTATACCTCAGAGAGTGCCATGAGAGTCTTGCCGGGATCATAGCCGGGAGACTGCGGGAGCGTTACCACAAGCCTGTTTTTGTGCTGACAGATGCGGAGGATGGAGTGAAAGGCTCCGGGAGATCCATAGAGGCGTATTCCATGTACGACAAGATGAGCGAGTGTAAGGAGCTGTACACAAAGTACGGCGGGCACCGGATGGCGGCGGGCGTTTCGATGCCGGAAGAGAATGTGGAGAAATTCCGGGAGTTTCTCAATCTGCACTGTGGGCTGACACCGGAGGATTTTGTGGAAAAGACAGTGATCGACGTGGCGATGCCGATGAGCTATGTGACAATGCCGTTTGTCCGCCAGTTATCGCTCCTCGAGCCCTTTGGAAATGGCAATTCCAAGCCGATATTTGCTCAGAGAGAGCTTTTTTTCAGAAGAGGACGGATCTTAGGAAAAAATGCGAACGTGGGAAAGTATCAGGTGCAGGATGCACAGGGAAATCCGTTTGATCTGATGTACTTCGGCGATCTGGATGCGTGGCACGCTTTTCTGGACGAGCATTTCGGAGAAGAGATGAGAAAGAAGCTATATCAGGGGGGCTGCGACGCAATCTGCGCGCATGTGCTCTACTATCCGGATATCAACAGCTATCAGGGCAGAGAACAGCTGCAGATGATCATGCAGGACTATTGTGCTGTCTGACGGGAGGAAAAAGGATGGAGAAAACAATACTAACGGTGACATTAAACCCGGCGGTGGATAAAACCTACACAGCCCAGAGTATTCTGACGGGGCACGTGAACCGGATGCGAACCGTGCAGAAGATCGCGGGGGGCAAGGGCGTGAACGTGACGAAGATCCTGCGGCAGTATGACTGTCCGGTTACGGCGACCGGTTTTCTCGGAGGCTACAGCGGGCGGTTTATTGAGGAGGATCTGCAAAAAAGAGGCGCAAATTGTCAGTTTATTCATGTGGAGGGGGAAACCCGGAACAATATGAATATCGTGGCGGACGACGGCTTTGTGACAGAGCTGCTTGAGCCGGGACCGGAGATCCCTGCGGCGCAGCAGGAGGAGTTTCTTGCGCGCTATGAGAAGCTGCTCGGAGAGAGCGGGCTGGTGATCCTTTCGGGTTCTGTGCCGGATGGGATCGGGAAAGACATCTACTGTGAGCTGATCAGAAAGGCGAAGGCGGCGGGTGTGCCGGCCTATCTGGATTCCAGTTCCGAGAGTATGCGCTGCGGGATCGGCGCTGCGCCGGATCTGATCAAACCCAACTGGAAAGAGCTGGAATATATCATGGGACATAAGATCGCAGACCGGGAAGAGATTGTGGAGTCTGCGCTCTATCTGCGGGAAATGGGGATAGAGAAAGTGGTCGTTTCCATGGGGAGCAAGGGACTGCTGAGCGTCTCCGGGGAGGGCGTCTACTGCGCAAGGACGGAGGAGATCAAGGCGGTAAACACGGTAGCCTGCGGCGACAGTGTTGTTGCATCCTATGCCATCTCGATGCGGAAAAAGGAGAACGAAGAGGCGGCGATCCGCAGAGCCTGCGCGGTGTCGGCTGCCAACGCAACGACGATAGAGAGCGCCTGTATCCCGCTTGAGACTGCAAAAGAGCTGATGAGCCGGGTCGTGATAGAAAAGCTGCAATAGAGCTGCCTGTGCAGCATATACGAAAACGCCTGAGATTTCTCTCAGGCGTTCCGCATTTTCTTATGAGGGGGGAGATAGTGAATTCATCAACTATCTTGGTTCTTATCATAAGGGCGAAATGTGACCAAAATGTGTTTGAATTATTATAAAAAAATGAAAAACTCTAAACAAAAAGGGAACTCTCCGAAAAGGGAGAGAATTCCAAAAGGAAATTTGAAAAAGTATCTTTTTCATGCTATCATCTTAAAATAGAAGAAAAGGTATATGGCGCAGAGCCCTGACGGGCGGAAGGAAGGCAGAAATGGCAGGATTAAAGGAATTACTCAAAGAGATCGCATATGAAAAGATAGAGGGAACCATGGAAAGAGAGGTTTCAGATATTATCTATGATTCCAGAAAGGTAAAGAAGGACAGTCTGTTCGTGTGTATTCCGGGGGCTGTCGCAGATGGGCACCGCTTTGCGGCAAGTGCCGTGCAGGCGGGGGTTTCGGTGCTTCTGGTCGAAAAAGAGGTAGAGCTGCCGGAGGGAGCGGACGTGACGGTTGTCACGGTGAAAGATACCCGCTATGCGATGGCGTTTCTCTCCGCCGCCTTTTTCGGACATCCGGCAGAGCGGATGAAGGTGATCGGCATCACCGGAACGAAGGGAAAGACGACCACCACGTATCTGGTTAAGTCGATCCTCGAGCAGGCAGGGAGAAAGGTCGGACTGATCGGGACGATCGAGATCATCATAGGGCAGGAGCACATCCATGCGGATCACACGACGCCGGAGTCCTATCTGATCCAGAAATACTTCCGGCAGATGGCAGACGCCGGCTGCGATACGGTCGTGATGGAGGTATCCTCACAGGGACTGATGCTCCACCGGACGCAGGGATTTATCTTTGATTACGGAATTTTTACGAATATCGAGCCGGATCATATCAGCCCGGCAGAGCACAAGGATTTCGCCGACTATATGCACTGTAAGAGCCTGCTGTTCCGGCAGTGTCGGGTGGGGATCGTCAATAAGGACGACGAACACTGGAAGGATATTCTGGAGGGGCATACCTGCGAGGTGGAGACGTTCGGAATTGATTCCGATGCAGACCTGAAAGCACAGAATATCACCTTTTTAAAGAATCCGGGAGAACTGGGTGTCGGGTTTGACGTGACGGGACTGATGGATTTCCATGTGGAGATCGCGACGCCCGGACGATTCAGCGTGTACAATGCGCTGACGGCGATCGCCATTTGCAGGAACTTTGGAGTCGATGAGGAGAAGATCAAAAAGGCGCTGCGCGGAGCGAAGGTCAAGGGACGTATCGAGATGGTAAAAGTTTCGGATGAATTTACACTGATGATCGATTATGCCCACAATGCGATGGCGCTGGAAAGCCTGCTCACAACGCTGCGTGCGTACCATCCGCACCGGCTGGTCTGCCTGTTTGGCTGTGGAGGCGACCGCGCTAAATCGAGACGGTTTGAGATGGGGGAGGTCAGCGGCCGGATGGCAGATCTGACGATCATTACCTCCGACAATCCCAGATCGGAGGAGCCGCAGGCGATCATCGACGATATCAAGGTTGGGATCGGCAAGACCGGAGGGGCCTATGTGGAGATCTGTGACCGCAAAGAGGCCATTGCGTATGCGATAGAGCATGGAGAGCCGGGAGATATTATCGTTCTGGCAGGCAAGGGACATGAGGACTATCAGGAGATCAAAGGAGTCAAGTATCCGATGGATGAGCGGGTTCTGATCAGGGAGATCCTGGAAGAGAAGAGCAGGAAACAGTAACGTATGGATGAGAAGTATGCAGACATCATTATAGATATTTCCCATGAAAAGGTAGACCGTCCTTTTCAGTACCGGATCCCCGAGAAACTGCGGGGGATGGTCTACCCGGGAGTGAAGGTCTGCGTCCCCTTTGGCAGGGGAGATCAGGAGCGGGTCGGCTACGTGGTGGATCTGTCGGATCAGACAGATTATCCGCCGGAGAAGATCAAGGAGATCAAGGCGGTCGATGAAAAGGGAATGACAGCCGGGAACAGGCAGATCCAGATCGCGTACTGGCTCAAGCGCCAATACGGATCGACGATGATCACCGCGCTGAAGACCGTGCTGCCGGTCAGGCAGAAGATGAAGCTGCCGGAGAAAAAGAAGGTTGTCCGTCTTGTAGATGCTTCGGAGATCGCCAGGATCGCCGCAGTCTGTGAAAAGAAGCATCAAAACGCCAAGGTGCGCGTGCTGCAGGCTCTGGCGGAGGAGGAGATCCTGCCCTATGAGCTGCTTAGGCAGAAGCTGAATGTTTCGCTGCCGACGATGCAGAGTCTGGAAAGACAGGGCGTTCTGAAGATCGAAGCCGAGGCATATTACCGGAATCCGGTAAAGCCGCCTGCAAAGGAAGAACGGCGCGTTGTGCTGCGGGAGGATCAGCGAAGGATCATCGACGATGTGATAAGCGATTATCAGGCGGGCAGACCGGATCAGTATCTGATCCACGGGATCACCGGGAGCGGTAAGACCGAGGTCTATCTGGGAATTATAGAGAAGATGGTCGCGATGGGAAAGCAGGCGATCATGCTGATCCCGGAGATCGCGCTCACGTATCAGACGCTCCTGCGGTTTTATAAGCGTTTCGGAGACCGGGTGTCTGTCATCAATTCGACACTCTCTGCCGGGGAGAAGTACGACCAGCTTACAAGGGCAGAGAAAGGGGAGCTGGACGTGATCATCGGCCCCAGATCCGCGCTGTTCACACCTTTTCCGGATCTGGGCGTCATCGTGATCGACGAAGAACATGAGAACAGCTATAAAAGCGAATCTATGCCGAAATACCATGCGCGGGAGACGGCGATCCAGATCGCGTCGATGTATGGGGCGAGTGTGGTCATGGGATCGGCAACCCCTTCCGTGGACGCATATTACCGGGCAAAGACGGGACAGTACAGACTGTACCGGATGCAGGACCGACCGGAGGGAAGCGTTCTGCCGAGCGTATATACGGTAGATTTGAGGGAAGAATTAAAGCAGGGGAACCGATCGGTTTTCAGCCGGAAACTCCGGGAGCTGATGCAGGACCGGCTTCAGAGAGGAGAGCAGACGGTCCTCTTTTTGAACCGGAGAGGGTATGCCGGTTTTATCTCGTGCCGTGCGTGCGGTCATGTGATGAAATGTCCGCACTGCGACGTCTCGCTTTCAGAACACCGGAACGGGAAACTGGTCTGCCACTACTGCGGATATGAAGAGCCGGCGAAAAAGATCTGTCCGGCGTGCGGTTCAAAATACCTGATGGGCTTTAAGGCGGGAACCGAGCAGATCGAAGAGGCGATCCACCGGGAGTTTCCGACGGCGCGCGTGCTCCGTATGGATGCCGACACCACCAGGACAAAGGGAAGCTATGAGAAGATCCTGTCGGCTTTTGCGGAGGAGGAGGCAGATATCCTCCTGGGAACGCAGATGATCGTAAAAGGGCACGACTTTAAGGGCGTGACGCTGGTGGGTGTGCTCGCAGCTGATCTGTCCCTGAACCAGAACGATTACCGGGCGGGAGAAAGAACCTTTCAGCTTCTGACGCAGGCGGCAGGCCGGGCAGGAAGAGGAGAGAAGCCGGGGGAGGTAGTCATACAGACCTACCGGCCGGATCATTACAGCATCTTGCACGCCGCAGCGCAGGATTACGAAGGCTTTTATGAGGAAGAGATCATGTACCGCCAGTTCATGCGGTATCCGCCGGTGGAGCATATGCTGGCGGTTCTGATCGTGTCTGCGCAGCTCGAACAGGGAGAGGCGCTGGCACAGGAGTTAGCCCGCCTGATCCGGGAGAGGCAGCAGGACGGTCTCAGTGTGATCGGCCCGGCAGAGGCGACGATCGGAAGGATCAACGACCAGTACCGCCACCTGTTTTATGTGAGACACGAGGATTATCAGGTGCTGGTGGACATGAAGGATTGTCTGGAACAATATATTAAGACAAAGGAAATACGGAATCAGACGGTACAGTTTGATTTTGATCCGATGAACTGCTACTGACACTACATAGCAGGCAGCGAAGAAGGCACAGAGGGAAGAGAGGAAAAAAAGATGGCACTTAGAAAAATCAGAGAGATCGGAGATCCGGTCCTGAACAAGGTCTGCAAAGAGGTCACGGAGGTGACACCAAGGATCCAGGAGCTGATCACAGATATGTATGAGACGCTGTACGACGCAAACGGAGTCGGGCTGGCAGCACCGCAGGTTGGTATTTTGAAGAGGATCGTTGTGATCGACACCACGGGAGAGAATCCGGTGCTTCTGATCAATCCGGTGATCCTGGAGACGAGCGGAGAGCAGGAAGGATATGAAGGCTGTCTGAGCGTGCCGGGCAAGACCGGACAGGTGACAAGACCGAAGTATGTGAAAGTAAAGGCATACGATGAGGATATGAATCCCTTTGAACTGGAGGGAACAGAGCTGATGGCAAGAGCAATCTGCCATGAGCTGGATCATCTGGACGGTCACCTGTATGTGGAAAAGGTAGAGGGCGAACTGTACAATACAGAGGATTTGGAAGAAGAGGAAGAGGAAGAGGAATAACGATGCGGATTGTATTTATGGGAACGCCGGATTTCGCGGTGGGAGCGCTCAGAGCGATCGTGGAAGCCGGTCATCAGGTAGTGGCTGTGGTGACGCAGCCGGACAAACCGAAAGGGCGGAGCAAGGAGCTTCAGATCACGCCGGTCAAGGCGTGCGCTCTGGAATATGGGATACCGGTTTTTCAGCCGGTGAAGATCAGGCTGCCGGAGGCCGTGGAACAGCTGCGGACTTATGAGGCGGACGTCTTTGTGGTAGCGGCATTTGGACAGATCCTGTCAGAGGAGATCCTGTCGATGCCGAGGTACGGATGTATCAATATCCATGCCTCCCTTCTGCCGAAATACCGGGGAGCCGGGCCGATCCAGTGGGCGGTCATCGATGGGGAAAAGGAGACCGGCATTACCATCATGCAGATGGACAAAGGGATCGATACGGGAGACATCCTTTTGCAGAAAACGGTTCCGATCGATGCGCATGAGACGGGAGAGAGCCTTTTTGCCAAACTGGAAAAGACCGGCGCCGAGCTGATCGTCGAGGCGCTACCTAAGATAGAACGAGGCGAGATAAAGCCCGTCAGGCAGCAGGAGGAAAAGGCGAGCTATGCGAAGATGCTCGACAAGTCGATGGGAGAGATCAACTGGCAGGAGAGCGCACAGAAGCTGGACTGCCTGATCCGTGGACTGATCTCCTGGCCGGGAGCCTACACGCACTACCGGGGAAAGACGCTCAAGATATGGATGGAAGAGCCGGCAGCAGGATGGGCGGATGCGGCGTATGAGCCGGGGACGATCTGCGAGGTGGCGAAAGACCATTTCTGCGTACAGACAGGAGAGGGCGCTCTGCGGATCCGCGAGGTGCAGTTAGAGGGCAAGAAAAGAATGGCAGTGAAGGATTTCCTGCTGGGATGCCATATGACCTCCGGGGAAAAGCTGGGAGAAAAATAAGAGGACGATCGAGAAAGGAAGGGAAACAGTATGGGATATTACGGATTTGGTTATTATCTGGATCCTACCTACGTGCTTGTGCTGATCGGAGCGCTGTTGTGTCTCTTTGCGCAGGCAAAGATCAGTATTACTTACAGCAGATATGCAAAGTACAGGAGCAGGAGTGGGCTGACCGGCGCGCAGGCGGCGCAGCGGATCCTTGAGATGTCGGGGATCTACGACGTCCGCATTGAGAGAGTCGGGGGAAAGCTGACAGACCACTATGATCCTTCGGCAAAGATACTGCGGCTTTCGGAATCAACCTATGATTCTCCTTCCGTGGCGGCGATCGGTGTAGCGGCACATGAGTGTGGACACGCGGTACAGCATCAGAAAGATTACGGGCCGCTTAAACTACGGTCGGCGTTGGTGCCGGCGGCCAATCTGGGATCTCAGGCGGGAATCCCGCTGATCATTCTGGGAGCGATCCTGGGAATGAATCAGGTTCTTATCCAGATCGGTATCTGGGTCTTTGCACTTGCCGTGCTGTTCCAGATCGTGACGCTTCCGGTGGAGTTCGATGCATCCAGACGGGCGCTTGCGATGCTGGACGGCTACGGGCTGATGGAAAAGGACGAGACGAGCGGGTGCAGGAAGGTGCTGCGTGCGGCGGCGTTTACCTATGTGGCGGCAGCGGCGACGTCAGTTTTGCAGCTGCTCCGTCTGGTGATGCTCTTTGGAGGCGGAAAGCGGCGGGATTGACAGAAAATAAGGAAAAGGATGAGCAATTAAGATGAACAGCAGAGAGATCGTACTGGATATTCTGATGGAGATAGCGAAGGAAACGGAATACAGCAACCTTTTGATCACGGCGGTTCTGAACAAATATGATTATCTGGATGCCAGAGAGAAGGCGTTCATCAAGCGGGTAAGCGAAGGAACGCTGGAGCGGCGGATCCAGATCGATCATATTCTGGATCAGTTTTCCAAGGTTCCGGTGCGGAAGATGAAGCCGCTCATCCGGGAACTGCTCAGGATGAGCGTGTACCAGATCCTATTTATGGAAAATATACCGGACGCGGCCGTCTGCAACGAGGCGGTCAAGCTGGCAAAAAAGAGGCATTTCCAGACCTTGCAGGGCTATGTCAACGGCGTGCTGCGGACGATCGCAAGAGAAAAAGACAGGATAGCCTATCCGGACCGGGAGAAAGAGCCGGTGCGTTATCTGTCCGTCTGCTATTCGGTTCCGGAGTGGCTGGTAAGGCACTTCCTGACTGCTTGCGGAGAGGAAAAGACCGAGAAGATCCTGCAGTCTTTTCTGGAGCGGAAGCCGGTCTGCGTGCGCTTGGATGAAAATCTGTCAAAGGAAAGGGCAGAGGAGATACAGGAAGCCTGGAAAAAGAACGGGATCAAGGTAACGCCGCATCCGTACCTGCCCTACGCCTTCTGGATAGATGGCGCGGAGGGGATTGGAAGTCTGGAGGGCTACAGGGAAGGCGAATTTGCCGTACAGGACGTCAGCTCAATGCTGGTTGTGGAAGCGGCAGGGATCAGACCGGGCGATGTCGTGCTGGATGTCTGCGCGGCGCCGGGCGGCAAAGCGCTTCATGCGGCTTCGAAGCTGCGGGGAGAGGGAAAGGTGATCGCCTGCGACGTCTCCTCTTACAAGACCGGGAAGATCGAAGAGAACTGTGAAAGACTTGGGCTTCAGAACGTTGAGGTGTGCGTGCAGGATGCGCGGGAATACCGGGAGGATTTTTCGGAGATGGCAGACGTGCTGATCGCGGATGTGCCCTGTTCCGGGCTCGGCGTGATCGGTAAGAAGCAGGATATCAAATACCGCATGACGGAGGAAGCACTTGCAGAGATCACACAGCTGCAGCGTGAGATCCTTGAGAATGTGGTGCGCTATGTGAAGCGGGGCGGGGCGCTGATGTACAGCACCTGCACGATCAATCCGGCTGAAAACAGGCAGATGGCGGCATGGATCTGTGAGCAGTTTTCGTTTGTGTTGGAAGATATGAGCAGTTATATGCCGGATGAATTGAAGCAGGAAGCAGAGAGCGGGATGCTCCAGCTTCTTCCGGGTATCCACAGGACGGACGGCTTTTTCCTTGCCAGGCTGCGAAAACAGTGACGCCAACAGAGGCGGATGGCACAGAGGGAGAACGAAGGAAAGACAGGAAGATGGAAGAGAAGAAAACGGATATCAAGTCGTTGACGCTGAAAGAACTTCAGGATGAGATGGTGCGGATGGGGGAAAAGCCATTCCGCGCCAAACAGCTTTATGAGTGGATGCACGGCAGGCTGGCGAGAGATTATGACGAGATGAGTAATCTTCCGGCCAGCCTCAGAAAACGGTGCCGGGAGCAGTTTGTCTACACGGCGCTTCAGAAGGTGCGGATGCAGGAATCGGGGATCGACGGGACGAGAAAGTACCTGTTTATGCTGGAGGACGGCAATGTGGTGGAAAGCGTCTTTATGCGGTACAAGCATGGAAATTCCGTCTGTATCTCGTCTCAGGTAGGCTGTCGTATGGGGTGCCGTTTCTGCGCGTCTACGCTCGATGGCCTGGAGCGGAATCTGACGCCGTCGGAGATGCTGGATCAGATTTATGCGATCTCGCTTGACACGGGGGAGCGGGTGTCGAACGTCGTCGTCATGGGAACCGGAGAGCCGATGGATAACTATGACAATCTCCTGCGCTTTATCACCCTTCTGACAGATGAAAACGGACTTCATATCAGCCAGAGAAATCTGACCGTTTCGACCTGCGGGATCGTTCCGAGGATGCGGCAGCTTGCGGAGGAAGGCTTGCAGATCACGCTGGCGCTTTCCCTGCATGCGACGACGGATGAAAAGCGGAAGAAGCTGATGCCCGTCGCAAATTCCTACACGCTCGCAGAGCTGATGGACACGTGCCGGTACTATTTTGAAAAGACTGGCAGACGGCTTACGTTTGAGTACAGTCTGGTGCGAGACGTCAACGACACCAGAGAGGATGCGAAGGAGCTGATCGCGCTGCTGCGCGGGATGAACTGCCATGTGAACCTGATACCGGTCAACCCGATCAAGGAGCGTTCCTTCGTGCAGTCCGAGCACAAAGCGGTCGACGCCTTCCGCAGGATGCTGGAGGAGGGCGGCATCACCGCCACTGTGCGAAGAGAGATGGGAAGAGACATTGACGGCGCCTGCGGACAGCTCAGGCGCAGACATATCGAAGGGATCCGGGAGGCGGCAGAAACGCCGGAGAGGGACTAAGACTTGTCCTTTCCGGATTTATATGGTAATATCTTAGGTTGTATGTGATGTTCAGAGCCGGACAGCGCTGGAAAGCGCCAGAGGAAACTCTGGAGAAGCATACGCTGATAACGATAGACAGCATACAGGAGGAACCGGTCGTGATCAAGTCCTATGCGATAACGGATATTGGACAAAAAAGAAAACTCAATCAGGATTTCATCTACCTGTCGGAGACGCCGATCGGCAATCTGCCAAACGTTTTTATCGTGGCAGACGGAATGGGCGGACACAATGCGGGCGATTACGCCTCCAGATATGCCGTAGAGATTGTCGTTGAGGAGATCAGCAATTCCCTAGAAAAGAATCCGGTGAGGATCCTGGGGAGAGCGATCGATAAGGCAAACCGGATGATCCGGGAGAGAGCGCAGACGGATGAGCATCTGAACGGGATGGGAACCACCATGGTGATCGCAACCTGCATCGGGCAGTATCTCGAGGTCGCCAACGTGGGCGACAGCAGGCTGTATGTGGTCAACGAGACGATCGAGCAGGTTACAAGAGATCATTCGCTGGTAGAAGAGATGGTGCGAATGGGCGGAATCGATCGCGCAAGCGCAAGAAATCACCCGGATAAGAATATTATTACCAGAGCGATCGGTGCGCGGGATACCGTGGAGACAGATTTCTTTAATCTGGAACTGAAACCGGGGGATAAAATACTCCTCTGTTCCGACGGCTTAACCAATATGGTGGACGACGAGGTGATCCACCGTGTATTGACGGGAGAGGGCACGCTCAAGAGAAGTGTGGAGGAATTGGTGAGGTTAGCCAACCAGAACGGTGGCAAGGACAATATTTCAGCTATTGTAGTTGAGCCGCTGGCAGACGAGGTGGAACATGATTAAAATAGGAATGATGATCGGCGACCGGTATGAAATACTGGAAAAAATCGGTACCGGCGGTATGTCGGATGTATATAAGGCGAAGGATCACAAATTGAACCGTTTTGTTGCGGTCAAGGTGCTCAAGCAGGAATTTGCGGAGAATGCAAACTTTGTCTCCAAATTCCGTGTAGAGGCGCAGGCGGCAGCAGGACTGATGCACCCGAACATCGTCAACGTGTACGATGTAGGGGAAGAGGGCGGCATCCATTATATCGTGATGGAGCTGGTCGAAGGGATCACGCTGAAAAAATATATTGAGAAAAAGGCAAGGCTGTCTGTCAAGGAGACGATCAGCATTGCCATACAGGTTTCGATGGGAATCGAGGCGGCGCACAATAACCATATCATCCACAGGGATATCAAGCCGCAGAATATCATTATTTCCAAAGAAGGAAAAGTGAAGGTGACGGATTTCGGGATAGCCAAAGCAGCTACCAGCAATACCATTACCTCAAACGTGATGGGATCGGTGCACTACACATCGCCGGAGCAGGCAAGAGGCGGCTACAGCGATGAAAAGAGCGACATCTATTCGCTCGGTATCACGATGTTTGAGATGCTGACCGGAAGAGTGCCCTTCAATGGAGACACAACGGTTGCCATCGCGATCAAGCACATACAGGAGCCGCTTCCGTCTCCGCGCGATTACGTGCCGGAAATCCCGGTTAGCGTGGAACAGATCGTATGTAAGTGCTGCCAGAAGAGTCCTGACCGGAGATATCAGTCGATGGGAGAGCTGATCGTGGATCTCAAGCAGTCGCTGATCAATCCGGATGAAGATTTTGTGAAGGTGATCGATCCGGACGAGGAAGCGTCCACCAGAACCATCACTGACCGGGATATGGTGCAGATCAAGCGTCAGTCTGAGAAGAGAGATTCGATGGACGAGGCGATGCGCCTGAAAAAGAAAAACGTGCGCACGTATTCTGAGAGAGAGGAATACGAAGGGGACGAGGAAGAAGACTGGGAAGACGAGGACGATGAGGACTACGATCCCAAAATGGAGAAGATTACAACCATCCTTGCCGTGGTTGCGGCAATTCTGATCGGCTGTATCGTGATCTTCCTGATCGGACACGCGATGGGAATGTTCAGTTTCGGATCGGAAGCTGATTCAGCAGAACAGGCAAAACAGGAAACCGAACAGGTTGAAATGATAAAGGTTGTCGGAATGGATGTGGAGGACGCCAAACGTGCGCTTCTGGAACTCGGACTGACGCCGGAGATCAAATACGAAGAAAACGAATCCTATAAAGAGGGGACCGTGCTGCGCGCAAGCGTTCAGGAAGGGATCATGCTTGCCAAGAACACCAACATCCTTCTGACGGTGGCGCAGAGCTCCGAAGGAGTGCAGGTGCCGTCCGTGGCAGGAAAGTCACAGGAAGAGGCGGATTCCATCCTTACAAAGGCAGGCTTTGTCGTCTCTGTGACACAGAGCTACGATGCGGGAGTCCAGAAAGGCTATGTGATCTCGCAGACGCCGGAGGCAGATACGAAGGCGCCGGCAGGTTCAGCCGTAACGATCCGCGTCAGCCAGGGAGCAGAGGACAATAAGGTGCGCGTTCCCAATGTGATCGGCATGACGGAGATGGATGCGACCGTAAGCCTGACAGAGAGTGGTCTTTCGGTCGGAACGGTCACAGAGACGCAGAGTGAGGATGCGACGCTTCAGGATAAAGTGTGCTATCAGAGCTATTCGGTAGGTTCTTATGTGGAAAAAGGCACGGCAATCGATCTCAAGATCAGTGTGGGTGCCGCGCAGAGCACGTATAAATATACGGAGAACATCGCCGCACCGACGGAGGATGCGGAGTATCAGAGCGGGATGTCGGTCGGCGTGACCATCACGACAGCAGACGGGACGCAGCTTCTCAGCACCCAGACCTCGTCGTTCCCGATCGCAGTCAATTATACCGGGATCAAATCGCCAAACGGAACGATCACCTTCGTGTTCACCGTGACGACAGAGGCGACGACGACCACGGATCCCGATACCGGAGAGACGGTGACGACAGAGGCAACCTCCAGACAGAAGGTTGTGACAAGACAGGTAAGTTTTACACAGGAATAAAGGCCGGATACGGCGGCCGCGCAAAATGTTGAGAAGGAACGATGGATGCGGGGAAAAATCATTAAAGGTATTGCGGGCTTTTACTATGTGTACGTGGAAGGACGCGGTACTTACGAGTGCAAAGCAAAGGGTATTTTCAGAAAAGATCATAAGAAACCGCTTGTAGGAGACGATGTGGAGGCGGATGTTCTGGATGAAGAGGCGATGCTGGGAAACATCCGGGAGATCCTGCCGCGAAAGAGCGCGCTCATCCGGCCGGCGGTGGCAAATGTCGATCAGGCGCTGATCATCTTTGCAATCGTAAAACCCAATCCGAATTTTAATCTGCTGGACCGGTTTCTGATCCGGATGGAACGGCAGAACCTTCCGACGATCATCTGCTTTAACAAGCAGGATATAGCGACAGAGAAAGAAAAAGAGGCGCTCCGTAGGGCCTATGAAACCTGTGGATATCAGGTTCTGTTCATCAGTGCCCTCGAAAAGGAGGGACTGGAGCAGGTGAAGGAGCTTCTGGCAGGCAAAACCACCACTGTGGCGGGACCGAGCGGAGTAGGAAAGTCATCCCTCATCAATCAGCTTGCGCCAAAAGCCCAGATGGAGACCGGGGACATCAGCCGGAAGATCGAGAGAGGAAAGCATACCACCAGACATTCCGAGATCATAGCGCTCGGAGAGAATACCTATATCGTCGATACGCCGGGCTTTACCTCGTTAGATATCTCCGAGATCACCAAGGAAGAGCTGGGAACGTATTACCCGGAGTTCGTGCAGTATGAGCCGTACTGTAAATTCAGTGGCTGCGCCCATATCAGTGAACCGTCCTGTGGCGTAAAGGATGCAGTCGCGGAGGGAAAGATCAGTCAGGTGCGGTATGAGAATTACATGGTGCTGTATCAGGAACTAAAAGAAATAAAAAGATACTAGAAACAGAATCCCCTATCCGTTATTTTATTTAAGAAGATAACGGGTAGAGGATTTTTATGTTCGCTTTATTATCAGTTTATCAGATTATGATATATAGTTTCTCCGGTATTAAGGAAAAACCGGCTTTGTTATAATAGAGCAAAAAGCGAAAGAGGGATATAAAATGGGACCAGTGGCACCTGAAAATCCGGAAAAAGTCCGGGCGTTTTTCTATATTATGCGACAAAAAGAGATTTTTGCTACTGCGCAGGAAGATGGTACAGGGATACAATATATTTATGAGAGTGATGGGCGGCTGATAAACAGTGCACAGATTACAGGAAATGTTACGGACCGGAAGCAACTTAGGTTATTGGAGAATGTAGAAGGATTTCGACAACTTGTTCATAGTATCGGGGTAACGGTTGAGACGGATATGCCATCAGAAGAGATAACATTTCTGTTTCAGATGTATGGAAAGAAAGATTTATATGGAGGAGGAACAAATCTGATTACCAAAGTTTCCGGGGATGGAATGGAACGCAGGATTTATCTGTCGGATTACACATGGACAGAGGATGACGATATCCCGGGACAGATTAAATTCCTTTTCCCAACGGCAGGGCGTATTGGAAAAGCCAGTGTACGATTTTATCTACAGGATGGATATGAAGCAGCAGTAATGGAGCAGGAGCAGCCTGTTGCTGAAAATACAAAGGAATACCATGATATGATTGAACGCTCTCTTATGCAGGAGGGAAATACCGGTAGATTGCAGCATGCTATCAGCCGGGCAAGGGAAGGTAAGAATGTTACCCTGGCTTATATTGGTGGCTCGATTACGCAGGGCGCAGGAGCCACGCCTGTTAACACGGAATGTTATGCCTATAAATCTTATCAGCTTTTTCAGAAAACATTTGCACAGAAGGAAAATGTTAAATTTATCAAAGCAGGGGTAGGTGGAACCCCTTCTGAACTGGGAATGATACGATTTGACAGGGATGTACTAAGGCAAGGGGAAAGACCGGACATTGTTGTCATTGAATTTGCTGTAAATGATGAAGGGGATGAGACGCAGGGGGACTGTTATGAAAGTCTGGTCAGGAAGGTGTTGAAATTATCCTGGAAGCCAGCGGTGATATTACTTTTTTCCGTATTTGCAGATGACTGGAATTTACAGGAGCGGTTAAAGGCTGTAGGACAGCAATATGATTTACCCATGGTGAGTATTCGGGATGCTGTAACACCCCAGTTTACATTAGCTAATGGGAGGGGAAGGGTTCTGACGAAAAACCAGTTTTTCTATGATATGTTTCATCCTAATAACATGGGGCATACCATTATGGCACAGTGCCTTCACAATCTGTTCTTACAATGTGACAGGATAGAGGAACAGGAGAAAATGATGAGCCCGGAAAAGGAGAGACAGCAGGAGGAGGCACTGCAAAAGAAATTGCAGGGAGCACCGGTAATAGGAAACCATTATGAAAAGGTAAGATTAATGGACCGGAAGGATATACCGGCAGGAGCCGTGATAGAGGAAGGGGGATTTACTGCCATTGACAGAGAACTACAGTGTGTAGAGATGGACAGTAGTCTGGAAATGACACCGCAGTTTCCTTATAACTGGATGTATGATGGAAAGAGCAGGAATCAGGCATTTTTTGAATTAAGGCTGACATGCAGGGCACTTATCCTGATTTATAAAGATTCCGGAGAGGTTTCCGTGGGAAAGGCCAAAGTATTGGTAGACGGAGAAGAATGTCTGCTGGCAGACCCCCACAGGAACAACTGGCTGCATTGTAATGCGGTCATTGTTCTGCAACGCAAAGAATCCAAGGAGCATATCGTCAGAGTAGAAATAGCAGAGGAAGACCGGGATAAGAGTTTTACCATTCTTGGTTTTGGTTATGTATTATAATGGAGGAGAAAAACATGGTAACAGCAAGCAACCCAATTTTACCCGGATTTTATCCGGACCCATCTATTTGCAGAGCAGATGACGATTATTATATCGTAACATCCAGTTTTGTCTACGCACCGGGCGTGCCTGTTTTTCACAGTAAAGACCTGGCCCATTGGGAACAGATTGGAAATATTCTGGAAAGAGAAGAACAGCTTAGGGTAGAGGGAGACGAAATATCCAGAGGAATTTTTGCTCCTACCATTCGTTATCACGAAGGAACTTTCTATATGATTACAACGAATGTAAGCTATGGAGGAAATTTTATCGTAACGGCAAAGAATCCGGAAGGACCCTGGTCAGACCCTTATTATCTGGGAGAAGAAGCAGCGGGAATTGACCCCAGTCTGTTCTTTGACGAGGATGGTAAATGCTATTATTGTGGAACCAGACCAAATCCGGAGGGGGTACGTTATAATGGAGATTGGGAAATATGGGTACAGGAACTGGATTTAAGCACTATGAAACTGACAGGAGACAGTATGGCTATCTGGAAAGGGGCTGTCAAGGACGTTATCTGGCCGGAAGGTCCCCATCTGTATAAAATAGGAGAATACTATTATCTTATGCATGCAGAGGGAGGAACCGGGCCGGAGCATAGTATCAGCATAGCCAGAAGCAAAAGTCTTTTTCAGTGGTTTGAAGGATGTCCGAGAAATCCCATTTTTACACACCGGAATCTGGGAATGGATTATCCGGTTATTTACGCAGGACATGGTGACCTGGTAGAAGATGGTTATGGAAACTGGTATGTGGTAATGCTGGCATCCAGACCCTGTAAGAAGCATTGCAGTATGGGGAGAGAAACCTTTATTGCCAAAGTAATATGGGAGAATGGATGGCCTGTTATTGCACCGGGAATCGGGCATTTGGAAGAAAAGATAGAGATTCCGATGGAAGAAGTACGGTTTCCGGAGGAGATAGGAAAGACAGATGCCTTGCATTTCTGGAAGAAAGACCTGGATCAGAGGCTGGTAGGAATCGGCAAGAGGAATGAGGAGATATATTCCCTTACTGCGAATGAGGGGATGTTGCGGCTGTATAACAGAAAAGAAAAAATAACAGAGACCTCTTATTGCAGTTATTTAGGACTGCGGCAGAAAAGTTACAGCTTCCGGGTAAACACCGGGGTTACGTTCCTGCCACAGAACGAATCGGAGTCCGCCGGGATTGTATTATATCAGAATTATGAAAATCATTTACGGATAGAGATAAAGAAGAAAGCGGTAAACAAATGTCTGGCAGTAACCACCTGTATTCATGGAGAGGAGACAGAGATTGCCTGTACGGAAATAGTATGGGATAATCAGATGGTAGAAATCTGTATGAGGTGCGATGCCATGGAGGCAGCTATCTGGGTCAGGACAGGAGAAACTATCAGACAGGTGGCAGAAAGGGTTGATTTGCTGCCATATACAACAGAGGAAGCAGGCGGTTTTGTTGGATGTACGGTCGGAATGTATGCATCCTCAAACGGAGAAGAAAGCGATAATTATGCTGACTTTGGGTGGTTTGAACTTACGGGGAAATAGAAATGAAAATAAAGAAACTGGCACTTGGCATAGAAGAAAAAATGAATAATCTGACCATTAAGAAGAAATTTTATGTTTTCTATATTTTATGTGTTTTAGTACCGTTGATTATAACAGACAGTGTGGTATTTCACATTGTAAGGAATGCAGAACGGGAAAGACAGGAGCATGAGATGGCCAACATTGCCAATGCAGTAGGGTACAACCTGATTGATGTGGTGGAGGGAGCAGCGCAGATTGCAAAGAGTATATATACGAACAGAGACTATGATGATTTTTTATCCAGAGAATACGCAAATTCAGCGGAGTATGTATCAGCTTATCAGAATTTTTTCAAAAATACGCTGATGGAAAATGCGTTGGGAATGAATAACATTGTTTTTACGATGTATACGGATAATGCGACGATTGTAAAGGGCGGCAAAGTTGATTACATAGGGAATGTCAGGGAAACCGTCGCCTATCAGGAGCTGATAGAAACTGGAAGAAGGCAGGGGCTGTTTTTTGTCTATGATAACAGCGGAGCAAGACTGACTGATGAAAGAAGGGTATTGTATCTTCAAAAATTAAATTTCTTTTCCAAAAATCACGAAAAATTGTTAAAAATAGAGTTTGATTATGGAAATCTGATGCGGACTTTGAAGAATATGAACTATGATAATGAGGTGCTTATCTGTGTTGACAATAAAATTGTGTTGTCCAATGGAAACCACGGAAGTCACGGGAGTGATTTTGAAACCATAGAGGTGGTGCCTAAGGGGGCTTATGCGCAGACCATCAGTTTATATGGCACAGATATGGATATCTACGTATTAAAGGCAAAGGGAGATATATGGAATAGTTTGTGGAATAATTCTCCGATTATAGTTTTTCTCTTTCTGGTCAATGTTTTGTTGCCATTATGTCTGGTACATATATTTAATCATTCCTTTACCAAAAGGATTACAGAATTAAGCGAGGTATTTAAGTCAGTAGAGGGAGAACAGCTTATTCCCATGGAGCAGGAGAACGGGAAAGACGAAATAGGGAGCATGATTCGGAATTATAATCGGATGGTGGAGCGGACAAATGGACTGATTCAGACGGTATACAAGAATAAACTGAAAGAACAGGAAATGCTGGTAGGAAGAAAAAATGCGGAGTTACTGGCACTTCACAGTCAGATTAATCCCCATTTTCTGTTTAATGCGTTGGAAAGCATACGAATGCACAGTATCCTGAAACGGGAAAATGAGACAGCAGATATGGTGGAAAAATTGGCTACTATGCAGAGACAATATGTAGAATGGGGAAGTGATTCAGTTACCATTGAACAGGAAATAGAATTTGTGAAAGCATATCTGGCACTTCAGAAATATCGCTTTGGAGACAGATTGAATTATAAGCTGGATATTATGTCCGAATGTGAGCGATACCAGATTCCAAAGCTTACCATTGTTACCTTTGTGGAAAATGCCTGTATCCATGGAATCGAGAGCAAATCGACACCGGGGTGGATTTTTGTGAGAATTTCCAGAAAAGAACAAATGCTGTGCATCGAAATAGAAGATACCGGCAATGGCATAGAAGAAGAGAAGATGGAAGATTTACGCAATTACATGCAAAATGCCAGTATTGATATGCTGAAAGGCAGTGGAAGTGTTGGTATTACCAACGCCTGTCTACGATTAAAAATGGTGACGGAAAATCAGGTGAAATTTGAACTGGACGGAGAAGATGGTATAGGGACTGTTGTGCTGATTAAAGTTCCGATGGAATATGTGTAGGAGGGAACGGAAATGCTGCGGGTTTTGTTAGTGGATGATGAACCGTTTATTTTACAGGGACTGAAACTGTTGATTGATTGGGAGCAGGAAGGATTCGAAATTGCGGCAACAGCAGAAAATGGGAAGGAGGCTCTTGCCTTTCTGAAAAAGGAAAAAGTAGATTTGGTAATTGCAGATATCAAAATGCCGGAGATGAGTGGGCTGGAGCTGCTGGAGCATATCAGGAAAGAACGTATTTCAGATGCCTATTTTGTTATATTAAGTGGATATGCGGAATTTAATTACGCGCAACAGGCCATGCGAAATGCCTGTACCGAGTATCTGTTAAAGCCGGTAGATAAGGAAATTCTGTTACGGGTGCTGGCAAAGATTCTTGCAATGAGGAGCAGAGAACAGGAACAGCTTGAGAAAAACCGTAAGATGAGACAGGCATATCTGGCAAGGCATCTGATAGCTCTGATTCATGGAAAGTATGATAATGAAAATCTGGAATACATCAAGACAAATATGAAGTGTGACGGAAGTGTATGCTATGTGGAAATCCAGATGCAGGAGCATATTGATGATGAGGAAATTGCAGACAAGGAAATGAGGGGACTGCAGAGAAAACTGTATGAGTATTGCGTGGAGTACATGCAGGAAAATGCAAATCTCTGTATTTTTGATGTGTCAGTAGAGGATAAAATTTATGATATTGGTCTGCTGTTATTTGACTCTCTTCCCCAACGGGAAGGGGTAGGAGAACGGGAATTCCTTCAAAAATTACTGGTTTTTCTGGAAGGAAACATGAAACAGGAAATCGTTATGCTTGTAGGGAAAAAGGTTACGGATATTGCAAATATATCCAGGTCCTATGGAAATGCCTGTATGCTGCATTCTTTTCAGGGATTCCGGGAGAAAAGAAAGATATATTATTATGAAGATGAAGTACAGGTTCCCACAACCGGTGTTGTGCTGTGTAAGCAAAGTCTTGACAGTCTTTTAAAGGCAGTGGAACAAAATAATCCGTTGGAAATAAGAAATGCCATTGAACTTTTTTATGGGGAGATGGGGCAGCTGGGATTACGCACGGAAACAATGAATCTGAACATTAATTACCTGTTGTTTCAGATGGTGCATCTGGCATGCCAGCAGGATGATGATGTGAACCAGGAAGAAATTCTCAGAAAAATCAGTGAAAGTAGTTTTGAAAACGGTCTGATGAGAGGAAGTAAGGCACATCTGATACGGTTTGCCTGTGAGTATGGAAATTATCTGTCACAGCTTCGGAAAAATGTATCCAGAGGTGTTCTGGGAATGATAGAGAAGGAAATCAGGGAAAATTATGCTTCCAATCTGACGCTGAAAGGACTCAGTGAAAAGTATTATCTCAACAGTGCCTATCTGGGGCAGCTGTTCCGTAAGAAGTATGGCCAGTCTTTTAAGGACTATCTGAATAATTACAGGATGGAACAGGCAGAAAATCTGCTCATCCATACAGACAGAAAGATTGTACAGGTGGCAGAGGATGTGGGGTATCATGATTTAGACTATTTTGTAAACAGATTTATTCAGGCAAAAGGCTGTACTCCAGCGAGATTCAGAAAGCAGATGCAGGAAGGTCTGTGCTGACAGGATAAAACAATAAAGGAACAGGGTAAATTATAGTTTGCGGTAACAAGCTATAGTTTACCCTGTTTTTCACTATAGTTAGTCCGATTGTTTATGAGGTGGGAAACGGGTAAAGTAGTATTATCGAAAGGGAGGTAATAGCAAAATGAAGAAAAAACAAATGCTAAGTGTGTTGCTTGCAGGTATGATGGCAGCAACCATGCTTGCCGGATGCGGCAGCACAACAGAAACCGAAACCGCAAGTTCCACTGAAACAGATGGAAAAACAACAGAGACATCACAGGAAGGTGGTGTAAAGGAATTTACCGCTTTTTTTGCCACTGCAGGAACCGAAATTAATGATGACAATGAAATCCAGCAGATCATTGCGGACAAAACCGGCGTTAAGGTAAAGGAAACATGGCTTACCGGACAGACCCCTGAGGAAGCAGTGGGAACAATGATTGCAGGAGGCGAATATCCTGACTTTATCGAGGGTGCTAATGGTCAGATGCAGCTTTACGATGCAGATGCATTAGTGGCACTGGATGATTATCTGGACAGCTATCCTAATATTAAGAATCTTTTTACAGACCTTGAGTGGGAAAAATTACGTCAGGATGATGGTCATATTTACTGGATTCCGCAGTTCAGCTGTATTAAGAATGAAGAGAAGGTTTGTGCCCATAATGACGAAGCTTTTTGGATTCAGGCAAGAGTTCTGGAGTGGGCAGGATATCCGGAAGTCAAAACAATGGATCAGTATTTCGATTTGATTGAATCCTACAATGCAGAAAATCCAACCATGGAAGACGGAACACAGAATATTCCATATACGATACTCTGTGACGATTGGAGATATTTCTGTCTGGAAAATGCACCGCAGTTCCTGGATGGTTATCCAAATGATGGAAGCTGCATGGTAGACCCGGAAACGTTAACCGTAATGGATTATAATACTTCTGATACGGCAGTCAGATACTTTAAGAAACTGAATGAAGAATATCATAAGGGAATTGTAGACCCGGAATCCTTTACACAGACTTATGATGAGTATATTGCCAAGCTTTCTACCGGCCGTGTGCTTGGAATGATTGACCAGTGGTGGGATTTCGCATATACAGCAGGGGATGCAATAAAGCAGGCAGGACTGGATGCACAGGGATGTGATTATATTCCGCTTCCCATTACGATTGATGAAGGCATTCAGAACCAGTGGCATAACTCTGGCGGAGCATTCAATGAATCCACTGGTCTTGCTATTACTGTAAGCTGCCAGGACGTAGAAGGTGCTTTACAGTTTGTGAATGACCTTCTTGACCAGGATATCCATAATCTTCGTTTCTGGGGTGTAGAAGGAGTTGACTATCAGGTTGATGAGAATGGTGAATTCAGCAGAAACGATGAACAGAGAATGCAGGCTTCTGATACTGCTTATAAAGCATCTCACTTATGCTCTTATTCTTACTTTCCACAGTATAATGGAACCAGTGATGATGGTATCAATGCCAACAAACCGGATGGACAGCCTGGAGAATTCTTTGATGGATTAAATGATGATGTTAAAAATACTTTCCTTGCGTATGGGGTGGAAACTTATGTAGAAATGCTCGGAACAAATGAGGCCCCTGGCGACTGGTACCCAATGTGGTCTTACTCCAATAATTTTACAACCGATACACCTGGCGGTGTAGCATGGGCAAAGATTGGAGAAGTAAAGCATGAACAGCTTCCACAGGTTGTTATGGCAGATGATTTTGATAGTGCATGGAATACTTATATGGATGCTTACTATGCTTGCAATCCAGAAGATTTCCTTGGAGAATTACAGACTGAGCTTGATGCAAGAATGAAGCAGGCTGCTGAATTTAAATAGGTATAGTACAGTATGATAAGCGGGCAGATGCAATTCTTATTCATCTGCCCCTTCTTTATGAGAATAATTGTTCAATCTGAATCGGAAAAATGATTTAAGGAGTGGATATATGTCATCGACGAGAACAAAAAGAAAACAGAAAAATATAGAATCCAGAACGAAAATTACATGGAAGGAAATAAAAAGACAGAAGGTATTATTGTTCTGGGCTGCAATTATGGTAATCTATGGCGTTATTTTTTACTATCTGCCGCTTGCCGGATGGGCAATGGCGTTTCAGAATTATAAACCCAAATTCGGAATTTTACATTCAGAATTCATAGGATTACAGAAATTTAAAATGCTATTCTCGGATATGACATTTATCCGGGTCATCCGCAATACATTCGCGATGGGAGTCATCAATTTAATAGCAACCTTCGTAACGGCAATTGTGTTTGCCATTTTACTGAATGAAATTAAATCAAAGGGTGGCAAGAAGGTAGTCCAGACAATTTCCTATCTTCCCCATTTTCTTTCCTGGATTATTGTAACGGGTATTTTACATGATATGTTATCCGGGTCTGGTATTGTAAATGAAATGCTGCTGAAGCTTCATATTTTAAACCAGCCCATTAATTTCTTTGCCCATCCATCTTACTTCTGGCCAATAGTCGCCTTTGCCAATGTCTGGAAGGAAACCGGTTGGAATGCGATTATTTATCTGGCAGCAATTACCTCCATTGACCCATCGTTATATGAGGCGGCAGCTATTGATGGGGCAGGAAGATGGGCCAAAATTAAATATGTTACACTTCCGGGAATCAAGCCAACGATTGTCATTCTTCTTCTTATGAATGTGGGAAACGTTTTGAATGCAGGATTTGAAATCCAGTATCTTCTGGGAAATGGTCTGGTACAGAAGGTATCACAGACAATTGATATTTATGTATTGAAATGGGGTATCAGCCAGGGGGATTATTCTCTTGGTACTGCGGCAGGTATCTTTAAGAGTCTGGTAAGCATTGTCCTGATTGTGATTGCAAATCAGATTGCAAAGCATAATGGAGAGGAACGATTGTTCTAGGGAGGTTCAGGAATGGAAAAAACAGTAAAAAAGAAAACAGCAGGTAAAATAGAAGCATTTCCGATTGTAAATGGACTTATCATGGTACTTTTTGTGATTGTGACATTGTATCCGGTTTTAAATACATTGGCAATTTCCTTAAACGATGGTACGGATGCATTACGTGGGGGGATTTATCTGATACCGAGAAAATTTACATGGAAAAATTATATTACCGTACTTCAAAAGGATAATCTGATTACGGGTGCTTACATAACCGTGGCAAGAACGTTACTTGGAACAATTCTGTCTCTGGCGGCAAATGCGATTCTGGCATTTGTGGTAAGCAGAAAGAGGTTCCTGTTTAAGAAAGAACTGTCACTGTTCTGGGTAATTACCATGTATGTCAATGGTGGACTGATTCCGACATTCCTGTTGTATAAAGGATTAGGTCTGACAAACAACTTCTTGGTATATATCATTCCAGGAATGGTAAGTGCCTTTAATATGCTGGTAATCCGTACCTACATGAATGGAATACCGGATAGTCTGGAAGAGTCAGCTCAATTGGATGGAGCGGGATATACAACCATTTTCCTGAAAATCTATTCGCCGTTATGTAAACCTGTATATGCTACGGTGGCACTTTTCGTTGCGGTAGGTCAGTGGAATTCCTGGTTTGATGCGATGCTGTATAACCGTATGAGTGATAATTTGACCACCTTGCAGTATGAATTGATGAAATTACTTTCTTCTGTAACCAATCAGGGCGGTAGTGCAGAAATGATGAAGAATTCTATGGGAACTGTTACACCGACTTCTGTACGTGCAGCAGCTACAATTATTACAATGCTTCCAATTATATGTATTTATCCATTCCTGCAGAAATATTTCGTTGCAGGACTTACCCTTGGAGGCGTAAAAGAATAGGGAGAGCCTATCAGCAGGAGGAGAAGTAAAAATGACCGGAGCATATTATACAGGAAAGTATCGGAATGTATTTAAGGAATGTGGTTATGAAGAAAAGGCAATAGCACAACGGGTTGAAGAAACCTTTCAGACGATTTTTTATAATGAGGAAGAACGTTTTTATCACGAAGCCGGAGAGGACATGGCATACCTGATGGATACAGGAAATCTTGACGTACGGACAGAAGGAATGTCTTATGGAATGATGGTCTGTGTCCAGATGGATAAAAAAGCAGAGTTTGACAGATTATGGAAATGGGTAAGGACCTATATGTATATAGACGAAGAACCCTGTAAAAACTATTTTGCCTGGTCATGTAAGCCGGATGGAAGCCGGAATTCCAACGGACCGGCACCGGATGGGGAAGAGTATTTTGCAATGGCATTGTTTCTGGCTTCCAGGCGTTGGGGAGAGGGCGAAGGCATTTTCCAATATAGCGCAGAGGCAAAAGCCATTTTACGTGAGTGCGTGCATAAAGGAGAACCGGGACATCCGGGAGAACCTATGTGGGAGCCGGCAAACAAGCTGATTAAATTTATTCCAAACTGTGATTTTAGTGACCCATCCTATCATTTACCACATTTCTATGAATTATTTGCCGAATGGGCAGAAGAAAGAGATAGGGAATTCTGGAAACAGGCGGCTGCGGCAAGCAGGAATTATCTTCATCTTGCATGCCATCCTCGTACAGGACTCTCAGCGGAGTATGCGGATTATGATGGAACGCCTCATGAGGGACATCAGGAAATTTTTGGACGACATGACTGGTATTACAGTGATGCTTATCGCACGATTGCCAATATGGCAATGGATTATTTATGGTTTGCAGCAGACCCATGGCAGGTCGAAAATGCTAATCGGCTTCAGAAATTTTACTGGGAAGAACAGGCAGAACACTGGGATGGTGTGTTTCTGACAGATGGAACCAGATTACAGGAAAAAGCACTTCATCCGGTGGCAATCGTTGCCGTCAATGCACAGGCATCTTTAGCGGCAGATGGACCTTATGCAAAAGCCTGTGTGGAAAAACTCTGGAATACGCCTCTTCGTAAAGGTAACAGAAGGTATTATGATAATTTCCTCTATCTGTTTGCCATGCTGGCTTTGTCAGGAAATTATCGAATCTATTAACAGAATCAGAAAATCCGGATGTGTCTTTTGAACAGCATTTCTTGCCCAACAGCAGGGAAACAGATATAATTACCATATCAGTGTAATTTAGTTGTTCAGAGAGGCAGACAGAATGAAAAAGAAAACAGTCTTAGTGATGGCAGGGATACTGACAGTACTTTTAGCAGCAGTTTTGATTGGACAGGACAAAATATCCCGGAATCAGGAAATCAGGCACTTTACTGCTTTTTTTTCAACAGAGGGTACTACAATAGACAGTAATAATGAGATTAAGGGCAGGATTGCAGAACTGACAGGGGCAGACTGTGAGGAAGTCTGGCTTGTGGGGCAGACGAAGGAGAATGCGCTTAATGGGTATATCGCCAGTGGGGAATATCCGGATTTTATTTCCGGAGAAGCCATGCTGTATGATGCGGGGGCACTGATTCCTTTGGATGAATACTGGGATAAATATCCTAATATTAAGAATTATCTGACGGAGGAACAATGGGAGCGGTTCCGCCAGAAAGATGGTCACATTTACTGGATACCACAGTTTGGGGTAAGCGGGAACGAAAGTGTTGAAGTGATACATAATGGGGAGGCTTTCTGGATTCAGACCAGAGTTTTAAAATGGGCGGGATACCCGGAAGTTCGTACAGTAGACCAGTACTTTGATTTGCTGGAGAGGTATGTGGAGGCAAATCCGGTTATGGCAGATGGGACGGAGAATGTACCATTTACGATTCTCTGCGATGGCTGGCGTTATTTTTGCCTGGAAAATGTACCACAGTTTCTGGATGGCTACCCAAATGACGGGTGCTGTATTGTCAAACCGGACACGCTGCAGGTTGTGGATTACAATACCACAGATACGGCAAAGCGTTATTTTAAGAAGTTAAACGAAGAGTATCAGAAAGGGATTTTAAGTCCGGAAGCATTTACCAGTACTTATGAAGAATATTTAAAGAAACTGTCGACCGGTTCTGTGCTGGGTATGGTAGACCAGTGGTGGGAATTTTACTATTCCATACAGCCTGTATATGAAGAGAATAATCTCAGCGCACAGGGATGTGATTATGTGCCGCTTCCGATTACGATGGAGACTGGAACGAAAAATCAATGGCACACGGTACGTTCCGCAGAAATTGATAATTCTTCGGGATTGTCCGTTACGGTATCCTGCAAGGATATAGAGGGGGCGTTACAATTTGTAAATGATTTACTGGAGCCTGAGGTAGAAAAATTACGTTTTTGGGGAGAAGAAGGAATTGATTATTCTGTAGGTGAAGACGGACTGTTCTATATGACAGAAGAACAGGGAAAACGAAGGGGAGAGTATGAATTAAGCCAGAATCATTACTGCCCATATTCTTATTTTCCAAGACTGGAAGGATTGCTTCCAGATGGAATCAATGCGTTTTCCATGGAATACCAAAGTCAGGAATTTTTGAAGAATCAGCCGGTAGATGTACAGGAATGCTTTGAAGCTTATGGCGTTACCAATTATGTCGAAATGCTGGGGAGTAATGAGGCACCAGGTGAATGGTACCCAATGTATTCCTATACCACAACATTACCTGCCAATACGTTGGAAGGACAGATTAAAGTGCAGATGGACGAAGTAAAGCACGTCTGGTTACCGCAAATTATTATGGCACAGGACTATGAAGCTGCATGGGAAGAATACATGGCAGCTTATAAGGCTTGCAGTCCTGAAATTTATTACAGGGCATTGCAGGAAGAATTAGAAAGAAGGACACAGCGTTAAAAGGTATTCGTAAGAGAATAGAGGATGGAGAAAAATATGCAGAACGCAATAAATGATGCATTGGATTTATATCCGGTTTCGGAAGGAGGCAGGGGGCAATGCCCATCTGTTACCGTAGAAGTGGATGGAACGGTAAGCTTTTACATGTATGCACCTAAGGCGAAACGTGTAGAGGTTGCAGGACTGGGAGGATTTTTTCCTACAGACAGAATAGTCTTGGAACCGGATGGAAAAGGAGGATTTTATAAGAGCATCGCTGAATTTCATTGGGCGATGCATTATTATTTTTGGTATGTTGACGGTGTTCGTGTTTGTAATCCAGAGGCAGGGATTTCCTATGGATGCTTTACACCAATTAACACATTTGAAGTGCCGGAGACAGGAGAAGACTTTTATTTTGTAAAGGAAGTACCCCATGGAGTTGTTAATCTGTGCAAATACCATTCCAGAGTAAATGGACACGTAAAACAATGTTATGTATATACACCGCCCGGATATGCAAAGGCAGAAAAAAAGAAGTATCCGGTTTTGTATTTACAGCATGGAGTAGGAGAAAATGAGACCGGCTGGATATGGCAGGGAAAATTGAACTTTATCATGGATAATCTGATTGCGGATAAGCAGTGTGAGGAAATGCTTATTGTGATGAGCAGTGGTTATGCATTTCAGGAAAAGGAATACCCCGTTTTTTATCCGGGAGATTTTGATAAGGAACTGACAGATGATATCATTCCCTACATTGAAAATAACTTTCGGGTAAAAAGGGGGCGGAATAATCGTGCTATGGCAGGCTTGTCCTTAGGGTCAGCACAGGCAACAGACAGTGTGGCGAAGCACATGGAGCTGTTTTCGGCGATAGGAGTCTTTTCCGGAGTTGCCATTCATGAAATGGACAGAATTTGCGAAAGCCCATTACCGCTGGAAGTGATTTTTATGAGCTGTGGAAATAAAGAGAAAGAGATACTGGCAGGAATCCAACAGATAGAGAAGAGGATGTGTCAGGCAGGAAAAATGACAGTAAGCCATGTATATGAAGGATATCATGAATGGCATGTATGGAGAAAGAGCCTGCAGGATTTCGTGAAACTGCTATTCCGGTGGGAGAAAAAAGAAGAATATGACATTATGGCGGGAAACAGAGCAGTCATTGACCGAAAACAACTGTTGAAGCAGACCGGTGAAGAACAAATGTTGTTTTTTGACCCGGTATACAGACAGATTCGGTTTGAAAATGATGAACAGGGGAGACCAGCCGGAAAATACCCGGATGCCTTACATGGAATTACGGTAATGGAATCCGGTATGGTGCGGTTTACCTTCCATGCACCAGAAGCAGAATGCGTAGAAGTGCAAATCGCAGAAAAGAATAAAGTGGGGCTGGAACGGACAAAGGAAGGAAACTGGGAAACGCAGATAGACGGAATTATGCCCGGATTCTGGCCGGTAACCTTTTATGTGAATGGAACAGCGGTTATTAACCCGGATGCACCGGTTGGTTATGAAGAAAAGAGTGCATGCAATTATCTGGAAATGCCGGAGCCTGATTTTATATTACATGAGTTAAGCAATGCCCCGCATGGACAGATACAGCTTCACTACAGCAAAAGCGATACTGAAAAACTGCATATTCTATACAGTTATATACCTGTACAGATGAAAGAAGAGGATAACGGCAAAGGAGTCATTGTGCTCAAAGCTGCTGCGGGAGAAAAGGGATTTTGCTGGCTGCATCAGGGCAAAGTTGCCAATATAGCAGACCAGCTATTCATACAGGGGGAAATGCAGAAGAGAAGGATGCTGATGGTCGATGATGAAATTTCCATGCAGGAGATAGAACGCGTACTGGAATATTATGGTGAAAGCCAGACAGAATGGTTTGAAAAGGGGAATAGGGAAACATGGACAAAATGCCGGCATAGACTGGCAGAATTCCTAAATAGTTGCAGATAAACGATTCTTCCGAAAGCTATTCGGGATAAAAATGTGGACAGTAGAACCATGTCAGGTGTGTAATATCAGCGGTTATGATTTCAGAGAACAGAACGGTTATTATATTGTCATAAAAAAGTGATATATTTATAGCATATTGCGTGGAGACAGGGTATCCTATAAGGGACAGTATAACAAACGGAGAATGGAGGAACAGCTTATGACACATCCGGCATGGTTAGATAACGCAATTTTCTATGAGATCTATCCGCAATCGTTTATGGACACCAATGCAGACGGAATCGGAGATTTCCAGGGGATCATCGAGAAACTAGACTATATACAGACGCTTGGCTGCAATGCAATCTGGATGAATCCCTGCTTCGAGTCTCCCTTTGGGGATGCGGGCTATGATGTGGCAGATTATTATAAGGCGGCGCCCCGGTATGGAACCAATGCGGATCTGAAAAGACTCTTTGAGGCGGTCCATGAGCGTGGCATGCACATTCTGCTGGATCTGGTTCCGGGACACACCAGCGTGGAGCATAAATGGTTTAAAGAGTCCATAAAAGCGGAGAAGAACGAGTATACAGACCGCTATGTGTGGACCGACAGCGTATGGGAGGCGCCCGCAGATTACGGCTGTATCCGCGGCATTTCTGATCGGGACGGCTCCTGTATGGTAAATTTCTTTTCCCATCAGCCTGCGCTGAACTATGGATTCTATAAGCCAGAGAAGCCATGGCAGCAGCCGGTTGATGCAGAAGGCCCCAGAGCGACCGTAAAAGAACTGATGAATATCATGAGCTTCTGGCTCGCCTTAGGCTGTGACGGCTTCCGCGTGGATATGGCGGGATCCCTGGTCAAAAATGATGAAGACGGCAAAGGAACCATTCAGTTGTGGAAAGAAATCCGAGATTTCCTGAATGACAAATTCCCAGAGGCGGCGATGGTTTCCGAGTGGGGAGAGCCGGACAAGTCCTTGCAAGGCGGTTTCCATATGGACTTTCTGCTGCATTTCGGACCGTCCCATTACAATGACCTGTTCCGCTGTGAAACCCCTTTCTTCGCAGGAAATGGAGATGCATCCGCTTTTGTAAAGAAATATATGGAAAATTATGAAAAGTCTGAAAGAAAAGGACTTATCTGTATTCCTTCCGGGAATCACGATATGATCCGGCTGGCAAAAACCGTTCACGGAGATAAGGCAAAAATAGCCTTCGCCTTTTTATTATCCATGCCGGGAGCACCTTTCATTTATTATGGAGATGAAATCGGTATGCGCTATGTGGAAGGATTGACCTCCGTAGAGGGCGGTTATGAAAGAACCGGGTCCCGCTCCCCAATGCAGTGGGATGATTCTGTAAACGCCGGATTCAGCAGTGCGGCCAGTGATATGCTCTATATCAGACAGGACGAAAGCGATGACAGACCGACGGTGCAGAAGTCCATGGAAGAGAAAGATTCTCTGTGGAATGAGGTGCACAGACTGATTACCATAAGACAGGAGCACAGCGCATTACAGAGTCTGGCAGACATCCGATTTGTCTGTGCCGCGGAGAAGCAATATCCTCTTGCCTATGTGCGAGAGAATGAGGAAGAAAAGATACTGGTTTACATCAACCCTTCCGATAAAGAAGTTTCCTTTGCTTATGAGGAAGGAAAGAACGGGGAGAGTATCTATTCCTTTGGACAGCCAGTAGTGCTGGAGGAGGGAAAGGTTACGGTTGCTGCGAACTCTGCAGGGTTTGTGAAAATATAGAAATGTTATTCTATGGAGACGCAGTGATTCCATAAAGAACTCATAGATGACTTGATAACATGATATGAGAGGAGCAAAATCATGTTATCGGGTCATTTTGATATTTTGAGAAATCTTGTCATATTTATTCTAACTTCAAATATCGTGCCGCCGTCCTTGTTTGGATGAACTTCAATTGTTCCATCGTGTGCCCGCACTACTTCACGTACCAGTGCTAGTCCAAGACCTACACCGCCCATTTCCCGGCTTCTCGCCTTATCTACCCGGAAGAATGGTTCAAAAATCTTTTCCCGGTATGCTTCATCAATTCCCTTTCCGGTATCTGCAATTGTCAGAACAACGTCATGTTCTGTTTGTGTTGCTGATACCGTAACTTTTCCACCAGCATGATTATATTTAATCGCATTTTCAACAAGGTTATAAAGCATCCGATAGAGTAATATATCACTACCAGTCATCATCAGCTCCTTGTTTGCATTTTCATCTTTCTTACCGGCGTTGCGTTGTGATTCCTGTACTAGCACAACACCTTTTTCCTGGGCCAGTGGGTCCAAATCTGTCAGTACTTCCTCAATGAGTCCGAAAAGTTCAATCTTGTCATTGCGTGCTATTGTTTGTAATTCGCTCATATCCAGGAGCGTTTTGACCAATTTGCTGAGACGCTCGTTTTGCTCTGTTACCATTTGGATTGTCTCTTGCGCAGCATTCCAGTCTGCTTGATTTTCTGCTGAATGATAGAGGTCCAGTTGTGTTTGAATTAACGCCAGAGGAGTCCGTAGCTCATGGGCTGCGTTTCCGGTAAACTGGCGTTGTGCTTCAAAAGATTCCGAAAGCCGCAAAAGCATCTTGTTATAAGAAGTACGGAGTCTGTCCAACTCTGCAATTTTATTTTCTTCAATTGTATAATCCGTCAGATTTTGTATCTGAACCTTTTCTACTGTCTCCGAAAATTTTTTGAGTGGTTTCAATGCCTGCCCGCTGATAAAATACGTCATTGCACCGCCAAACAGTGCTACAACAGCAGTAATCAGAAGACTTCTGTTTCTATAATCTGATTTGGAATTAAAAACCTTCGTAGCAAACTGCGCCACAAAGTCTTCCCATTCATTATCCAGAATATCGATGTACACCGCTTCCGGTGATATGCCTTGAACTGTGACAGTTTCCTGAAGCGTATCAAAATAATAGACGCCATTCCGATATAAAAAAAATGTAAGACATCCGCACAATATGGTAATCAATACAGTAGTAAGGATTGTCAGTCTCCACTGGAGCGATATTTTTTTCATGTGTTCATTCCTCATACTATTTTATACCCCTCACCGATTTTGTTTATAATAGGATCATAGTCAAGACCTGCTTTCAGTTTCTTCCTAAGAGAAGACATATGAACTCTGATGGAACCGCTGAAATTATCCACAGAAGAATCCCAGACATGCGTAATCAACTCTTCCTGACTGACGGGTCTTCCCTGATTCAGAAGAAGATACTCCAGTATACCATTTTCTTTTCTCGTCAACGCTACCGGTTTGCCTTTGGCATATGCAACCCTTTCTCTTGTATTAAATCGAAGACTGCCACATTCAAGACAGACATTCTTCTGCACGAATGTTCTTCTTGTCAGACTTCTCACACGGGCTTCCAGTTCTTGCAGATGAAAGGGCTTTTCCATATAATCATTTGCACCTGCATCCAGGCCTTCAACCTTATCGGCGATCTGACTTCTTGCAGATAAAATCAATACCCTTGTGTCTTCGTTTTCCTTGCGAAGCTCCCGAAGAATTTCCATTCCATCAATTCCCGGAAGGTTAAGGTCAAGTATGATTAAATCGTACATTTCCTCATAAATCATATCTAATGCTGCTTCTCCGTCATGGCATGTATCCACTTCATAACCTGCCTGGTGTAGACTTTTGGCAATCATTTCACATAATTTCTTTTCATCTTCGACAACTAATAATTTCAATTTATTTTTCTCCATCTTCTTAACAAGAATTTTACATGCTCTATTGTATAATGTAGACATGGAAAGGTCAATAAACTGACTTTGAACAGTAATAGGGAGAGTGGTTTATGAAATATGAAAAAGTATCACAGATTTTTTTACTCGTAGCTGGTTTAGCATTTGTTCTTGTTGGAATTTTGCGTGGCGAAGCGGCAGTAGTACTTAGTAAGGCAATAAAATTATGTATGGAGTGTGTTGGAATTGGATAAGAAAATAAAATTAAACAAAATTTTTCCAGTCCGTTTTCGTGGATGGATTCAAGCTGTTGCAACACTGCTGACAAATATTCACGTTCCGAATCTGTTCAAAGGAAAGATTTATCAGGGAAATGTAAAGATGCTGTGCGTACCGGGACTGAACTGTTATTCTTGTCCGGCAGCCACAGGTGCTTGTCCAATCGGAGCTTTTCAGGCAGTAGTCGGTTCTTCGAAATTCAAGTTTACCTACTACATTACCGGCTTTTTCATCCTGCTGGGAGTTCTTTTAGGACGTTTTATCTGCGGCTTTCTTTGTCCGTTTGGATGGTTTCAGGATTTGTTACATAAGATTCCAGGTAAGAAACTTTCTACCGCAAGACTGAAACCTTTACGATATCTGAAATATGTAATCCTGGTTGTTTTTGTTATATTACTTCCGGCATTTGTAACCAATTCACTTGGTATGGGAGACCCATTCTTTTGTAAATACATTTGCCCACAGGGTGTACTTGAAGGTGCAATTCCTTTGTCGCTTGCCAACACAGGAATCCGTGCCGCATTGGGAAAACTGTTTACATTTAAATTTATCATCCTTTTGCTTTTTATAATCTTAAGCATTCTGTTTTATCGTCCGTTTTGTAAATGGATTTGTCCACTGGGTGCCATTTACTCGCTGTTTAACAGAGTATCATTTCTTAAGATGCAGGTAGATGATGAGAAATGTATTGGCTGTCAGAAATGCAGCGGCGCCTGTAAAATGGATGTTAATGTAGTAAAAACACCAAATCATCCGGAATGCATCCGATGTGGAGAATGTATGAAAGCCTGCCCGGCTGATGCAATCTGTTATTATTACGGATTTTCGAATAGGAAGCAGTCTGACAACTAATTAGATGACAACTAATTAGATGAGAACGAATCAAATGAAATTTTAAAGATAGGAGATTTAAAACATGAAAAACAAATTAACCAGAATCAACTCAATGAAATTAAAAAAGGTAATTGCCGCAGGTCTTGCCATTGCCGTACTTTTCGCATTCACAGGTTGTGGAAATTCCGCTAATTCTGCAGCAACTGAAAGTAACAAACAAGAAGCTGATTCCACAACAGATGCAGGAAGTGCAGATGAATTGAATGAAAAATGGAATGACCTTTACCAGCAGGAAAATCAACTTTTTGCTGACCACAAAGATGCATGGGACAAGGCATTTGGCTTTATGAGTAAGAATGTGACAAAGGATGATGCAAGTGAAAACTATGCAGACATTCTTGCAAGTACAGTAGAAGCAAACAAATCTTCTTTCTCAGACGAAGAATATGCTACGCTGAGTCAAGACATTGAAACCATCCGTGGTATTGAAGAAGAAATCGCAAAACTTGAAAAAGAGATTACTGCATCTGAATCCGCTGACACTTCTTCCGTTAACCCCGATGAGTCCACAGGTGTATTCCGCGGTTTCAAAGGGAAAGATCTGGATGGAAATGATGTAGACGAAAGCTTGTTTACTAACAATAAAGTTACGGTTGTAAACTTCTGGTTCAGCGGATGCAAACCTTGTGTGGAAGAGCTTTCGAAACTGAATGAATTAAATGAAACACTGAAAGAAATGGGAGGCGAAGTTGTTGGTATCAACATAGATACGTTAGATAACAATGAGGATGGTATCAAATTAGCAAAAGAAATTTTGGAAGCCCAGGGAGCCTCTTATAAGAACCTGACTTTCGATTCGAATTCAACGGTTGGACAATACCAAGTCAACATCATGGCATTCCCGACAACAGTGCTTGTAGATAAGGAGGGAAATATCGTTGGAGAACCATTTATGGGTGGAATTGATAATCAGTCAAATTACGACCAGCTGATGAAGCAGATTCAGTCCGTACTGGAACAGGAATAATTTCTGATATCATTCACGCAAGCAAAATGTTTAATAAATAAAGCACCAACGGAAAGAACAGTATCATATCTTTCTGAAGGTGCTTATTTTAGGATAATCAAAGTTGCTGAGGGTTTGCCAAACTTGTTGAGGGTCTTTCGTGAGGGTTTGGCATAAAAAATAGCATAGTTGTTGAGGGTTCTTCGTGAGGGGCTGAGAAAGCTGTTGTGGATGGAGCAAGATATTTGCAGATAATATAGCCAAAAACAGAGCGGCTCTTATTCATCATTTATGATGAGAGTCCTGTGACGGTTCTGACAGGACGGTAAAATAAAAATTGACCGAATGATGAAGTTGATTATGAGAGACCGAAAAGGTCTCTCGTTTCTTTTTACTCAATTGAGTAGGTATTTCCTAACTCATCATATAAATCAATTTTATCAAAGAAGAACTTAATTTTATCATTTTTACAGAAATGATAAAATTGAATTGACAATGATAAAAATGGAGAACATACTATAATTATTTTAGTATGGGAGGCATAAAAAATAGAATTGTTAATGAGGTTATTGAATGAGAAAGTATGATTACCGTGAAAAATGGAAGAAATTGCTTACACCGGAAATAGTATCTTATTTATCACAGATACATGAATTTAAGGGGGAACAAACTCTGTTTATTGAAGCCAAGGCTGATACGTTGACGCAGCTTGTTGAGATAGCGAAGATTCAAAGTACAGAGGCTTCCAATAAAATCGAAGGAATTTACACATCAGATGAACGTTTAAGAGCATTGGTAAGGGACGTAACTAGACCAAAGACCCGTAATGAACGAGAGATTGCAGGTTATAGGGATGTTTTAAATATAATACACGAGAATCATGATTATATTCCACCCAAGCCTTCTATTATTTTACAATTGCACAGAGATTTATATAAGTTTGAAGGATTTGATATAGGGGGAAAATATAAGTCAGCCATTTCAGATATGGATTACCTGTCGATTACCTACGAACTACCTGTCAGTTACCTATCAGTTCCCTTTTCAAGCGATTTTTGATGTGTTATATTTACAATGGGCAAAGCGAACGGGAACAAATCCCGAACAGTGAGCCCATTTCTTTTGCAAAAGAATACCGGCAATCTTAAGCGTCAGCTTATGACTTCGAACGAGGTCATGGGTCTGGCGCTTTTTTAAGTTTGCGCGCCATGGGCGCGCTCTAACGGGTGAAAGTCCCGAACATGCCCAGATAGTGGGAAGTGTATAGCCGAACAGCAAGGGTGTCCATCGTGAGGTGGAATCTGAAGGAAGCTGTAAGCAAATCTCTGGTCCGACGAACAGAAATCACATATAAGGCTAGGCTGCGAGAGATAAGTTGGCTTACTACACCGAAAGGTGTGTTACTTGTTAAATTGATTGAACCGCCGTGTACCGAACGGTACGCACGGTGGTGTGAGAGGTCGGGAAAATTTATTTAATTTTCCCTCCTACTCGATTGCAGGCAATTCTAATGATTTTTGGATTTCAAATATTCGGTCAGGGAATAAATCATTTCAATATCCCCTTGCGTTAATCCACTTATATCAATAGAGGAAGTTTTTTGTACACCTAGAAGATAATCTGTTGAGACAGAAAAAATATTAGATAATTCCACAATATACTGCGTAGAGGGAACGGAAATGCCCAGTTCCCATGCGTTGACACTGGATCGCGTTATTCCCAGCTTTTTTGCAAGATCGGTTTGGGTGTAATTCTTTTGCTCTCTTAAAAATTTGATTCGATCAGAAACCATATATCATTACCCTCACTTTTTTATTTAAGGGTAAAGCAATCATAACGATATTGCATTATCGCAATGATATTTTAAATTGACAAGAATAATTAAATGGGATATAGTGAAAGTTGAAAAATTTTTCCAAAAGAGAGGGTAGAAGTTTATGAAAAAGAAAGCAATTGCAGTATTAGTAACAGGAGTTATGGTGATGGCATCCATGACAGCGTGTGGCGCAGATACCAAGGAGGCTGAACCTGTTGCAGCAATGACAGAGGAAGCAGCAGAGGAGCCTGTTGAAGAAACAGCAGAAGAGCCTGCCGCTGACGAAACGGCCGAAGAGACAACAGAGGAAGCAACCGAAGAGGCAACCGAGGAAGCTGCAGAAACTGAAAACGAGGCAACCGAAGAAGCTGCCGAGGAAGAAACCGCCGAGGAAGAAACCGCTGAGGAAGAAGCCGAAGAAGAAACCGCAGCAAATGACATCTATGAGGGTCTTGAGTATGATGCGGATGCAGATGCGTACTATTACACTGTTGTTGATACAGAGGGAGTGACTCTTAAATCTGTACTAATCCCTGCGGGACTAAAGGATGACAGAATTGCATCTACTAAAGATTCAGAAGCAAAGATTCTCGATACAGAATATGTTATAGAGGGATATGAAAGTAATGTATGGGGAAGCGATTCAAATATTTTAGCTGTTGATTTAGTACAGTTTGCTGATGGCAGTAAAGAAGCTGCTTTAATCATCGAGAAAGATGGTTCTTTGGTTTATGGAGATTATGTAATATTTACAGATGATGAATTAAATAGGATTTTTGATACAGATTCAAATATGATGGGATTTATGGCTCCGGTAGAAGGCGATTCTGCTGAAACCTGTCAGTATTTTGTATCAGGATATTCATTATAATTTAGTATCAAGTACTTGTGAAATAGATTTTGTTTTATTATATATTCTATTCAAAAGTTATAAATAAAACCATATACGAAAGACAAACACATAAGCTACAAGACATTAGAAAACCAGATGAAAAGCGTCATCAGCAATTTACCGTCAGGAAAAGAATTCTGTCTGAATGAGATCATCGAGAATCCGCCGGCACAGTTGGGACGAACACTCTACGAAGCAGTTCAGAGTGGAGAAATTCCGAACGTGACCTGTATCACCACAGCGCAAGACAGTGTTCAGAAATATAGAAAGAACTAATAATGCTTTAAATACAATAATCAAGGGATATTCCTATCAAGCGGGAGTATCCCTTGATTTATGCTTTTCAAACCTTTTTGTAAAGGAAATCGGGATAAAACATGAGTTGCCACAAGCAAAAAATATAGTTGCCACTGTACTGGAAATTCAAAAAATGATAAAATAAGATATCCGTAGGGCTAAATGCCAGGCGATAGTACAAAATATGCGGTAGGAGGGAATGAAAGATGGAATACAAAATTGAAGGCGGATCTTTGCCGGTACTGAAACTGATGTTAAATGAAGGGGAAAAAGTTGAGTGCGAAGCCGGTGCAATGTCATGGATGGATAACGAGATCGAAATGCAGACCAGCGGTGGCGGCCTTGGAAAGATGCTTGGAAAAATGCTGACCAAGGAAAGCGCGTTTACGAATACATATATCGCAGCCAGACCGGGCGAAATTGCTTTTTCTTCCAAATTTCCGGGATCGATCGTTGCTGTGGAGATTACCCCGGGCAACGGTATCATCATTCAAAAAGGAGCATTTCTGGCATCCGTAGGAAATATCAGCAGCGAAGTGTATATTCAGCAGAAACTGGGACGAGGGTTATTTGGCGGCGAAGGATTCCTGATGAGAAAATATACCGGATCGGGAATCGTATTTTTGGAGATAGATGGATCGGCACATGAATACAGTATCCCGGCAGGCGATTGTAAGATTGTTGACACGGGATATGTAGCCTGTATGTCGGAAAGCTGCAGAATGGAAGTAAAAACGGTCAAGGGCGTAACAAACGTACTGTTCGGCGGCGAAGGTCTGTTTAATACGGTGGTATATGGTCCAGGCAAGGTGACGCTCCAGAGTATGCCGATCGCATCAACAGCCATGCAGCTGTACCAGTATATGCCCCATCCTTCATCAAATTAGCGAACTTCAACATCATTCATCAGGTATGTCGGCTCATGAACTGCGTTTTTAATGCGCGTAGTAACATCGCCGGAACAGTATCCTATTTTGTAAAGATTACGGATGGAGCGAATTTGTGGCGCACGGCTTAAGCTACGAAGGACATAAATGTAACCATTCTGCACATCAGTAGAGTCGATGCTTACAGAACTTTCATTTTTCTCTATTAAATCGCTTATACAAAAGCCATCGAGTTTGAGAGCCTTTCCAAGAGAACGATAGAGCATGGAGGATTCCGTGCCATTATCAAAGATACATCTCGTCCTTCCTTCTCGGCGCACTTTAGCGCCGCTCTTATACTCGATTTTTTGTTTGACGGCCAAATTCTGCTCCAAATAAAGAACTACGCCTCGGAGAACATAGTAACAGCCTTCATGCAGATCGCCTTCTTTGAATTCTACAAGCCGTCTTCGTCCATGTTCCAAATCGTCATGCTCCTCACCACCAAGGCAACGAAGGAAATCGCTGGACGCTACGGCGGCTTGGAGAACCTGGGCGATAAGCTGATGAAGTCGGAGAATTTCGAGATGGCTCTCGATGAGATCGTGTGGCTCATCACGCTCCTGTGCAACCAGACCATCCTCGTCCACAACCTCAAGCATCCGGACAAGAAAAAGCCGGAACTGACCGCGGAAGAGGTCGAGCTTCTCACCTCGCCGATGGAACTGACGGATTATAAGGACGCCATCATGGAGGCTGTGTACAGAGGTACAAAGCGGAACGTGGAAAGTGAGCCTGATCCAAAAAACGTGCAAGTCGGGTAAGTGACGAGGAGCTATTTACCCGGCTTTTATATTACGGCATCGGTCAGCTTCACCTTACGCAGGATGAGTTTTGGCTGATGCCGTTCGGTCTGTTTATGGATTTGTGGGAGTGCCACAGGCAGTATAACGGCATCTCCAGACCGAAGCAGAATTTGACCATTGATGAAATTATCCCCTATGGAATCTGAGACGTATCGGAGAATTTTACCTCGCACTTAGTCCGTTTCCGACGAAACTTCTTTGTGAGTTTTTTCTTGTGACCTTGATATTTTTCAAAAATCGTGGCATACTAACATAAAAGTTCAGACGGTTTCGTCCTAAGTACGAGGTGAAATACATGGTTAAACGAGAGTCCTTTATGAACCGGCTGATCCACAGTATGTGGAACGGTGAGATAAAAGTCATCACAGGCATACGCAGATGCGGCAAGTCCGTACTGCTTTTCGATCTGTTTTTCGAGTATCTTCTTTCGCAGAACGTTTCGGAAGATCATATTTTGAAAATCGAACTGGATCAGCGGCGGTACTATAAGTTCAGAAATCCGATCACTCTGTGCGAATATGTAGAAAGCACCGTCCGGGACAGGAAGAATGAAAAATTCTATCTGTTCATTGATGAGGTGCAGCTCACCACGAAAGTAGTGGACAAGGAAAACGGCGGCATCGAGGTTACCATCTACGATATGCTGAACGAACTCAAGGCATATAAAAACCTTGATGTTTATGTCACCGGCAGTAACTCCAAAGGGCTGTCGAAAGATATCGCAACAGAGTTTCGCGGTCGTGCTACACAGATCCATGTGTTCCCTTTGTCATTTGCGGAGTTTTATTCTGCCGTGGGCGGTGATGAGCGAAAAGCACTGGATACCTATATGCTCTACGGTGGTATGCCGAGACTTTTAGCGCTGGAGGATGAAAAGGATAAGAAGGATTATCTGACCTCCCTCTACAGCGAACTGTATGTCAAGGATATCGTGGAACGAAACGGCATAGAGCGCGAGGATGTTCTGAATGATATTCTGGACTTTCTCGCTTCGCAGATCAGTTCACTGACAAATCCGACCAATATCGCAAATGCCATCGCGTCCATGAAGAACGAGAAAATCAATCCCGCGATGGTTTCAAACTATGTGCAGTATGTTATCGACTCCTTCCTCATTTCGATGGCAAAGCGATATGACGTCAAAGGAAAGACCTATTTCAAGTATCCGAACAAATACTACTATACGGATATCGGGCTTCGGAACGCACGGTTGAATTACCGCCAGTACGATCCCGGTCATATCATGGAAAACATGATCTACAACGAACTTTTGCGGCGCGGGTATTCCGTTGACGTCGGAGTGGTTTTCGACCGCACAGGCGACAGCAAGGTTCAGAAAGAGATTGACTTTGTGGTAAATGATGCGGACAAGAAAATCTATATTCAGTCCGCTTTCCGTATGGATGCCGATAAAAAAGAATCCTCCGAGCTGGCATCGCTTATGCTTACCAAGGATTTCTTCAAAAAGATCATCGTCCGCATGGATGTGCCGCACAACTTTTATGACGACAACGGCATCTTCCACTGCAACCTGATCGATCTGCTGCTCGGCCGGGTAGAATTGTTCTGACAAAATAACTCATATATCTATGAGGAGTGACCTTTCGGGGCCGCTCCTTTTTCATACCAGCAGACACGCTTTCATCGAGAACTTCGGACGGTTTTGTCCCAACTTCTCTGTGGTAGGGTGCTTTTTTATGCCAACTACAAGGAGGTGACGGTGCATGGCTGACAATTTCGGTCTGAAGATCGGCGTGGAGGGTGAGAAGGAATTTAAGAAAGCTCTCGCCGATATCAACCAGTTGTTCAAGGTACTCGGTTCGTAAATGAAGCTGGTATCCTCGCAGTTTGATAAGAACGACAAATCCGTGCAGGCTCTTTCCGCGCGAAACAATGTGCTGAACAAGGAAATCTTTATGTTGGACGAAAGAAATTAGTGAAAAGGCGAGCGTTTGAGCAGTTCCTAGAGGCTAACATAGAACTTGACTAAAAAAATGCAACACAAAGAAGCTTATCTATGGTATAATATTTCGTACTGTATTTAGGCTTCTTTTTTTGAAAGGGGCTTATTATGGGAAAAGACTTAAAAGGTAAAGAACTGGGTGTGGGTATCACCCAGCAAAAAAACGGTTTATATAATGCAGGCTTTGTTGATAAGCTGGGCAAAAGGAGGGTTAAGCGTTTTAAAAAAGCTGCAGGAATGTAGAAAGTGGCTTGATGAGGCAAAGTATATAGATGAGCATAGCAGTATAACAGAGGCGAATGCCATGATGGTGGATGCTTGGTTTGAATACTGGATTTTTATTAAAGAAAAAACAGTTCGACCTAATACGGTACGTAACTATCGAGAGCGCTATCATAGAAATATTAGCAAAGTTATTGGAAAAATGCTTCTCATTGATGTAAAACCTATTCACTGTCAGAAGATTTTTTCGGATATGGCAGATGAAGGGTACAAGACTACAACGATTTATCAGACCAGAATTGCCCTTTATAATATGTTAGACTTTGCCAAGGAAAATGATGTTATCATCAATAATCCTTGTAAGAAGTCAGCGAAGAGTGATATGGGACAGCCTTCGGATAAAAAAGAAGCACTTACCATTGATGTACAGAGAAAATTTCTTGAGGCAGCCAGAGATCAGAGCTATGAAAATCAATATAGATTTGTTCTACAGACAGGTATTCGTACTGGAGAACTTGTAGGTCTTAAGTGGGACGATATTGATTTCAAGAATAAAACATTGACTATATCAAGAACAATGGAGTATCGTTATAAAGTTGGCATTAAGAGATTTTCGATGCATGTTCTCAGACATACATTCGCCACAAGATGTATTGAGGCAGGTATGATGCCAAAGACACTTCAAAAGATATTGGGACATTCTAATATCGGAATCACCATGAATTTATATGTCCATATTACTGAGGACGAAAAGCACAAAGAAATTGAGCTTGTAGCAGGTGCGTTGAAGGTTATATAATTCTATAAAAATCCTTATATTTATTATAAAAATGTAACACCAATTGTAACACCTGCATAATTCGTAGGTTTGAAAAGCTTGTAAAATCAATACTTTTAAAGGAGATAAGATAAATATGAAATTAGGTATCGTGGGACTTCCCAACGTAGGAAAAAGTACACTGTTTAATTCACTGACCAAGGCAGGGGCAGAATCAGCCAACTATCCGTTCTGTACCATCGACCCCAATATCGGTATCGTAGCAGTACCGGACGAGAGATTGAAGCTCCTGGGGGATATGTACCATTCCAAGAAGGTAACACCGGCAACGATCGAGTTCGTAGATATTGCGGGACTGGTAAAGGGCGCGTCCAAAGGCGAGGGACTTGGAAATCAGTTCCTGAGCAACATCCGTGAGGTGGACGCTATTGTACATGTGGTGCGCTGCTTTGAGGATTCCAACATTGTGCACGTGGATGGTTCCATCGATCCGATGCGTGATATTGAAACCATCAACCTGGAGCTTATTTTTTCAGATATCGAGATTCTGGACAGAAGGATCGCCAAGACGGCGAAGCTGGCAAAGATGGACAAGACCGCTGCCAAAGAGTACAATCTGTTGGAGCGTATCAAGGCGCATCTGGAGGAAGGAAAACTGGCGAAGAGTTTTGAGACAGAAGACGAGGATGAGCAGGCGCTTCTTACGTCCTACAACCTGCTGACCTATAAACCGGTGATCTTTGCAGCCAATGTGGCGGAGGATGATCTGGCAAACGACGGGGCTGACAATGCAGGCGTTGCCAAGGTAAAGGAATTTGCAGCAGAGAACGGCAGCGAGGTGTTTGTGATCTGTGCACAGATCGAGCAGGAGATCGCAGAGCTGGATGAAGAGGAAACTGCCATGTTTTTAGAGGATCTTGGACTGAAAGAGTCCGGTCTGCAGAAATTGATCAAGGCAAGCTATTCGCTGCTTGGATTGATGAGTTTTCTGACGGCGGGGGAGGACGAGACGAGAGCCTGGACGATCAAGAAGGGCACGAAGGCTCCGCAGGCTGCCGGAAAGATCCATACGGATTTTGAGAGAGGATTTATCAAGGCAGAAGTGGTGAATTATAAAGACCTGTTAGAACAGGGATCCCTTGCGGCAGCCAGAGAAAAGGGACTGGTCGGCATGGAAGGAAAAGATTATGTGGTGCAGGACGGAGACGTCATTCTGTTCCGCTTTAACGTCTGATTGACCTGCGCGGAAAAGCGCGGAAGCGAGGAAGAAAATGCAGGATATAATGGAACTTCGGGATATTGCGTTCCCGAATCTTGGAATTTATTTACGAAACGTGCCGAAGAGTTTCCAGATCTTCGGATTTGAGATTTCGCTTTACGGAGTCATCATCGGCATCGGCTTTTTATGCGGGGTGCTGCTTGCGGCGCATCTGGCAAAGAAGGATCAGCTTGACCCGGATATGATATGGGATCTGGCTATCTACGAGATTATTTTTTCGATCATCGGGGCGCGTATCTACTATGTCGTCTTTGCGTGGGATCTGTACAAGGATAATCTGTTGGCAATTTTCAATCTGCGCCGGGGAGGACTGGCGATCTACGGAGGAGTCATTGCCGGGTTTATCACGCTGGCGATCTACTGCTGGCTGAAAAAAGCGGCGTTCTTTCAGGTGGCGGATGCCTGTGTTCCGGCGCTGGTACTGGGACAGGCTATCGGAAGATGGGGGAATTTTACGAACCGGGAAGTGTTCGGAGAATACACGAACAACCTGCTGGCCATGCGGCTGCCAGTGGACGCGATCCGCTCCACCGGCGATATATCCGAGTCGATAGCAGCGCATATGACGGATGCGACGAACTACATTCAGGTTCATCCGACCTTTTTATATGAGAGCCTTTGGAATCTGGGGCTGCTGCTCCTTATGATCCTTTACCGGAAACATAAAAAGTTCCAGGGGGAGATGTGGCTTCTGTATCTGGGAGGCTATGGCCTTGGAAGAGCGTGGATCGAGGGAATCCGGACGGATACGCTGTTTATCCCTCACACGACGATCGCAGTTTCGCAGGTGTTGGCGATCGTGCTGTTTGTCGGGGCGCTTACGGCGGACATTGTCATCCGTGTGATCCTCCACCGGAGAAAGACGATTACGCCGACGGTGACGGTACGTGTCGCAGATGAGAATCGCAGCGGAAAAGACAGTTAAACACAGAGAAAACAAAATAAGAACGAGCAGGAGAGTCTTTGCACGAACGTGTAAGGGCTCTTTTTTCGTAACATTTTGTTCTATTGTGAAACGGTTACCTTTTTCTTCCTTTTCTCTTGATTTTGCTTGCATTCTATATTATTTTATATTAAAATTAGGTTAAAAGTGGTGGGAAGTGGTACGAAGTGGTGAAAAGTGGTGAATTTTGAGCTACAAAGACCAGATCCCGTGGCAGACCATTTTGGCAGGAGCCTGATTTTGAAAAGGCAAGTGGCAGGTGATTGAATATGTTTATGGGCGAATACAATCACACAATCGATGCGAAAGGCAGGCTCATCATTCCTTCGAAATTCCGGGAGACATTGGGAGACACCTTTGTGGTGACGAAAGGACTTGATGGCTGTCTGTTTGTGTATGACAACGTAGAGTGGAATGTATTTGAAGAGAAACTGAAATCACTGCCGATCACAAACAAGGATGCAAGGCAGTTCGCCAGATTTTTCCTGGCGGGAGCCGCAGAGGTAGAGGTAGATAAACAGGGACGTATCCTTGTCCCGAATGTACTGAGAGATTTCGCTGAGCTGAACAAGGACGTCGTTCTGATCGGTGTGGCGAGCAGAATAGAAATCTGGAGCAAAGAACGGTTCGAGGGTATCACCGCCTACGAGGATATGGATGAGATCGCCGAACATATGGCAGAGTTCGGACTGGGAATCTAAGGGCAGGAGAAAGCACGGGTAGAATTATGGAATTTAAGCACACATCGGTTCTCCTGAAGGAAACCATAGAGGAACTGCATATTCAGCCGGATGGCATCTATGTGGATGGAACGCTGGGTGGCGGAGGTCATTCCTATGAGATCGCATCCCGGCTGGACAAGGGAAAGCTGATCGGGATCGACCAGGATGGAGACGCGATAGAGGCGGCGGAGAAGAGACTGGAGAAGTTTGCCGGAAAGATCATCTTTGCAAGAAACAATTATTGTAATGCCAAAACGGTACTTTTGGAAAACGGAATTGAAAAAGTGGATGGAATCCTTCTTGATCTCGGGGTGTCTTCTTTTCAGTTAGACAACGCCGAGAGAGGATTCTCCTATAAATACGATACGGCGCTGGACATGCGGATGGATAAGCGGCAGAGTCTGAGCGCCAGAACGATCATCAATGAATATCCGGAGATGGATCTTTACCGGATCATCAGAGATTATGGGGAGGAACAGTTTGCGAAGAATATCGCGAAGCATATTGCAGCGGCGAGAAAGGACAAGCCCATCGAAACCACGGGAGAGCTGAACGAGATCATCAAAGAATCGATTCCCGCGAAGATGAGAGCGACGGGAGGACATCCTTCCAAGAGAACCTTTCAGGCGATAAGGATCGAGTGCAACAGAGAACTGGAGGTACTGAAGAACTCGCTGGATGAGTTCATAGATCTTTTGAATCCCGGAGGAAGGCTTTGCATTATCACCTTCCATTCGCTGGAGGACCGGATCGTCAAATCGGCATTTCGTAAGAATCAGAATCCCTGCACCTGTCCGCCGGATTTTCCGGTCTGTGTATGTGGACAGGTTTCCAAGGGAAGAGTGGTCACCAGAAAGCCCATTCTGCCATCGGAGGAAGAGATTCTGGAAAATAAAAGAGCAAAGAGCGCAAAGCTGAGAGTTTTTGAGAGAATGTAGTGAGGGGAAGGTAGCAATGGCGACAGCACAGAGAGGCAGAACAACGTCACAGAGAACCGCAACGGGGCGCAGAAGTTCCTCTGCCGGGAGAACGTATGCTTCCGGGAGAAGCGGGTACATACAGGGGACGGCTGTAAGGAAACTGGATCAACAGCAGACAGTAAGACAGCCGAGGACAGGAATTAGCAATACCACACGTAAAAACAGGGAAAAGGCGGGACACATGAATCCGGCGTATGTCCTTTTTTTATGTGTCGCCCTGATCGCAACAGGGATCATCCTTGTCAACTATATCGGGCTGCAGTCCGACATCACAAGCAGTGTGAAGCGGATTTCCAGACTGGAGAGCGAGCTGAACGAGCTGAAACTTGCAAACGATGAAGAGTATATCCGCGTGAGCAGCAACGTTGATCTGGAGGAGATCAGAAGGATCGCAATCCAGGAGCTTGGCATGCAGTATGCGGAGGAAGGACAGATCGTTACTTTTTCCGGTGACAGCAACGATTACGTAAAGCAGATGGCAGATATTCCCTGACGGATATCGGAAAACTAAGCAGGTGATAAATTGAGCAGTCAGAGCAGGGGAGCGATCCTATTTACCAGAAAAATGAGAAAAAAGCTGCTGGTGTTGTTTATGATCATCATGGTAGCATTCATAGGGTTGAGCGCCAGATTATTTCTGATCACCAGAGATAATGGGGAAGAATACAAAAAGCAGGTATTGTCGCAGCAGGAGTATGACTCTACGACAATACCTTTTAAGCGTGGAGAGATCCTCGACGCCAAGGGAACGGTGCTGGCGGTGAGCAACAAGGTGTACAATGTCATCCTGGATACCAAGATCCTCCTGCAGAACGAGGAAAATGTTGAGCCGACGCTGAATGCGCTCAGAAAGTGCTTTGACATCGACGTCAGCGCAGTCAGAAGCTATATGGCAGACAACCCGACGTCTTCCTATTATATTATGGCAAGACAGGTGGAATACGAGAAGATGAACGCGTTCCAGGAGCTTGCAAACGATCCGGAGCAGGGCAAGAACATCAAGGGCGTATGGTTCGAGGACGAGTATAAAAGAGAGTACCCGAACGGCTCGCTGGCGTGTGATCTGATCGGTTTTACAACGAGCGACAATGTGGGAACCTACGGACTGGAAGAGTACTACAATGACCTTCTCAGCGGTACCAACGGCCGGGAATACGGCTATCTGAACGATGATTCCAATCTGGAGAGGACAACGATCCCGGCGGTGGACGGCTACAATGTTCACACATCGATCGACGCCAATATCCAGGGAATTGTAGAGAAATATCTGAAAGAATACAATGAAGAGTACAAGGATAATTTCAGACCGGGAAACGGCGCAGAGAATGTGGGCTGCATCATCATGGAGGTCAATACCGGCAATGTGCTGGCCATGGCAAATTATCCGACATACGATCTGAACGATACCAGAAACACGGAGAATCTGATCGGTATGCCGGCGCTGGATGAAAAAGGGAAAAAGATAAGCGGCGAGTATCTGACCGAGGAGAGCATCAAGGAATTAAACGATGAACAGATGTATCAGCAGCTCAATGCGCTCTGGAAAAATTTCTGCATCGTCGACTCCTATGAACCGGGATCTGTCGCAAAGCCTTTTACGGTGGCTGCTGCGATCGAGAGCGGAGCAATCACGGGAAATGAATATTATACCTGCGAGGGAAAGCTGGAGGTCGGAGGTTATCCGATCAAGTGCCACCAGCGTTTTGGAGATGGAACGATCTCTGTGGCGGAAGGAATCGAGAGATCCTGTAACGTGGTTTTGATGGATGTGGCTTTCGCACTGGGAGAAAACAAGTTCATCGACTATCAGCACCTGTTTGGATTCGGCTTAAAGACGAACATCGACCTGGCAGGTGAGGCGAGAACCGCCAGCATGGTTTACAATAAGGATACTATAGGAAGAACGGAGCTTGCGACAAACTCCTTCGGGCAGGGCTTTAATGCGACGATGATCCAGGTTATCAGCGGATTCTGTTCGCTTATCAACGGAGGATATTACTACGAACCGCATGTGGCGAGCAAGATCACCTCGGCGGACGGCGCAACGATCAGCAATGTGGAGCCGCGTGTTCTGAAACAGACGGTTTCGGCATCCACCAGCGAAAAGATCATAGAATATTGTAATCAGGTGGTGACCGGGGAACATGGTACCGGTAAGACAGCAAGACCGGCAGGCTATATGATCGGCGGTAAGACTGGTACGGCGGAGACACTGCCCCGAGGCAACAAGGAATACGTTGTATCCTTTATGGGCTACGCGCCGGCGGACGACCCGCAGATCGCGATCTATGTCGTTGTGGACAGACCGAATGTACAGTATCAGGATGACGCCAAGCATGCGACGAGGATCGTACGGAAGATTCTGACAGAGGCGCTTCCGTATCTGAATATCTTTATGACAGAAGAACTGACGGATGCAGAAAGGGAAGAGCTTGAGCAGCTCCAGATCCAGATCCGCACGCCCGAACAGGATACGCAGGAGGAACCGCAGGTTGACGAGGAGGGCAACCCGATCGAAAACCCCGAAGATGCAGAGAACCCGGACAACGCGGAAGAGGAGACCACAGAGGGTGGCCAGGACGAGCAGACGGAGGATGAGGCGGATCGCGATATCTGGAAGACCTTCCCGATCGATCCGGCTACCGGGTATGCGGTGGATCCGGCTACCGGAAACGTGTATGATCCGGAGACGGGCGCACAGGTAGACGGTGAGAGCCTTATGGACGAAGAGACGCAGGAAGCAGGCGGAACAGAGCCGCCAGCAGACTCACAGGGCGAAGAACAATAGCAGGCGCAGGGGTCACACCCTTACAGAAATAAAAAAGAGAAAATCAGAATAAAAGAATAACCTCATAAAACGGATAATAAATTATATCAATACCTTTTATGAGGTTTTCTTTATGTCCTCCGATAAAATGAAACAATCCCACAGAACCTATCACCGGAATAAGACGGTTGCCATTTTTTTTGCCTGTGTGCTGGTCTTTCTCGGACTTGGCGGCAGACTGGTCTATCTGATGGTTTTCCAGTCACAGTATTACAGCCAGAAAGCGAAGGAGCTCCATGAGCGGGAGAGAAGCATCAAGGCGGCGAGAGGACGGATCCTGGACTGCAATGGAAAGATCCTGGCGGATAATCGGACGGTGTGTACGATCTCTGTGATCCACAACCAGCTGACCGATCCGGACACGGTTGTGACGGTACTGTGCAAGGAGCTGGGGCTTTCGGAGGAGTATGTGCGCAAGCGGGTAGAAAAGTATTCGGCTATAGAAAAGATCAAGAGCAACGTAGACAAAGAAATCGGGGACGCCATCCGGGCGTATGATCTGGATGGGGTCAAGGTGGACGAAGATTATAAAAGATACTATCCGTTTGATTCCCTCGCCTCCAAGGTGCTCGGATTTACCGGGGGCGATAATCAGGGGATCATCGGGTTAGAGGTGGTATATGAGGAATATCTGCAGGGAGAGGCGGGAACAATCCTTACCGTGACCGATGCAAAAGGCGTGGAGGTGCCAAGAGAGGGAGAAGAACGGATCGAGCCGGTCAACGGACAGGATCTGTACACAAGCCTCGACATCAACATACAAAGCTACGCCACCCAGCTTGCCTTGCAGACGATGGAGACCAAGGAGGCGGACAGCGTTTCGATCCTTGTGATGAACCCGCAGAATGGTGAGATCCTGGCGCTGGCAAACGTGCCGGAGTTTGACCTGAATCATCCGTTTGAACTGCCGGATGGGGAGACGGGGGAAGGATTGAGTGAGAAAGAGAAGCAGGAACGTCTCAACGCCATGTGGCGAAACGGCTGTATCAACGATACGTATGAGCCGGGTTCCACGTTTAAGGTTATCACGGCGGCTGCCGGGCTGGAGACGGGAGCGGTCAAGACGACGGATACGTTCAGTTGTCCTGGTTATATTATGGTAGGGGACCGGCGGATACGCTGCCATAAGGTCGGCGGCCACGGGGCAGAGGACTTTGTACATGCAACCATGAATTCGTGTAACCCAGTATTTTGTTTCTGCGTCTTTTTTAAGATTAGGTAAGAAGTAAGGAAACAGGGGAAAAAATTAAGAAAGCCATAGTACCAATATAAAAATCCAACCAAATCAATAAAGTAAGCAGGGTGTGAAAAATACGCATCCTGCTTTTTCTGTGCACTATCACTTCCCCAAGTAATTATCTTTGTCTACTCCCCCTAATGACACCCCATTTCCACAGCGTTAAGGTATTAAATGTAAGGAGGACATAAAAAGAAATGTCCAGACAAAATAATAAATGCAAAGCGCAGGAGGAAAACAATATGTGTAGAAAATTAGTAGTAACAAATGAAATCTTTTTAGGAGCAAGACCAATCTGCTATGAAGCATACAGCTTACCAAAGGGAGAAGTTGTAGAACTGACAGAAAAGCAAATCAAGGATGCACTCAAAGGTCTTACAACAGACGAGGTTTATAGTTTAGCATTAACTGAGTCAGGAGAGTTGATTCTTGATACAGAGAATTTCTTCACAACAAACATGATGAAAAAGGTTCACACAAACACCCTAATTCCAATGGTCGAGGATGATTGTTTAGCAAACCTATTTTATATTGTGATTGGAACACATAAGGAAAAAGGAAATACAATGTATGATGTGATTTCCTCACGCTATGAGCGAACCAGTTTCACAGAGGAAAAAGTGAAAACAT